>CABJBM010000026.1 GCA_902363835.1 Lachnospiraceae bacterium | reverse complement strand
GTTAAAGGCTGGAATTATGAAAGAGTTCCAATATGAAGAAACAGAAGAAGGATCCGGACAAGGAGGATTATGCTAAGCTTTGCATAGTCCACCCTATGCAAAGTAAAATCAGAAAGAATGCCTTATTTTAAAGGAAAAATGGCACTTTCTTTGCATAGTCTTCTACTTTGCATAGGGTGGAAACCTATCCCCATTACTAAGTAACATAATGCTCAATGAACTTGATAAAGAACTCGAAGAAATGGGAGAGCTGTTTACCAACCCTAATGAATGGAAGGCAATGGTACAGAACCAGTGGATTGATTATATCAGGGTCCATTTAAGTGATATCGGAGGACTGACCCCTGCCAGAAAGCTGGCACATTTTTGCGAGGCTTATGGAGTGCGGACAGCATGGCACGGACCAAATGACTTATCTCCTATTGGAATGGCGGTGCAGATGCATCTGGATTTAAACAGCCATAACTTTGGCATACAGGAATTTTCAGGCTTCACGAAAGAGGA
The DNA here is from genome assembly GCA_902363835.1 of Lachnospiraceae bacterium. Taxonomy (GTDB): domain Bacteria; phylum Bacillota; class Clostridia; order Lachnospirales; family Lachnospiraceae; genus Lacrimispora. Next base: position 86,780 of record CABJBM010000026.1, on the reverse strand, counting down.
GCAGGAGGTATTCCCGGGATGTCCTGTGATCAGGGAAGGATATGCCTATGTAAATGATGAGCCGGGAATCGGAATCGGATTTGATGAAAAGGCGGCGGAAAGGTATCCGGCGGTGGATATGGACCATGGCTGGCTGTTTTCAAGACTTCCTGATGGAACACCCGTAAGGCCATAACAAAAAACACAGGATACATACCATTATATAAAGTAGGCCGGGCCGGGAAAGGGCAAAAAAATCCTTTTATCTTCCCGGCCAGTCTTGCAATTTCTCTGCTTTCATGATATAATGGCGAAATACCGTAAATACCATAGTTTTTCATAAAAAAAGATTGACGAATCCTGGCCTGTGTGTTATAGTAATTGGGCGAATGGAAGAGCTTAGGTCTTTTTTTTATGCTCAAAATTGCTTGCAGCAGATAAAAGGACTTAAAACACAACAATGAAAATTTAAGTGGAGGTGGAAGTCGTGCGCACAAAAATCACACTGGCATGTACTGAATGCAAACAGCGTAATTACAACATGACCAAGGATAAGAAGACTCATCCTGACAGAATGGAAACAAAGAAGTACTGCAGATTCTGTAAGAGCCATACGATGCACAAGGAAACAAAGTAATCAGTTTGTAAAGGACGTGAAGGTTGAAAGAAAGACGTCTTCCAACCTTGAGTTTGTGAAGCAACTGGATATGCAGGCATATCCGCTTACTTCATTAAGGAGGCAAATTATGGGAGATACAGTGAACAACGAGGGTACTCAGAAGAAGAGCTTTTTCAAAGGTCTGAAGGCTGAGTTTACAAAAATTGTTTGGCCTGACAAAGAAACCGTAACGAAACAGACGATCGCTGTCATGTCGTCAGCGATTGCTTTAGGATTGATTATTGCGATTATTGATCTGATCATCAAGTTTGGTCTCAGTTTTGTCTTATAATTCGTAAGGGTTAAGGTGAGTTTATGTCAGAAGCTAATTGGTATGTAGTCCATACCTATTCAGGTTATGAGAACAAAGTAAAAGTTGACATTGAGAAAACAATCGAAAACAGAAACTTGCAGGATCAGATTCTGGAAGTATCGGTTCCGTTAGAATCCGTCATTGAACTGAAAAATGGCGTTGAAAAGAAGGCCGATAAAAAGATGTTTCCCGGCTACGTACTGATTCACATGGTCATGAATGACGACACATGGTATGTGGTACGTAACACCCGTGGAGTGACAGGCTTTGTAGGTCCTGGATCAAAACCGGTTCCTCTGACAGAAGAAGAGATGGAGAAACTTGGGTTCAAGAACGAAGAGATCATCATTGGCTTTGAAGAGGGAGATACCGTTGTGGTAACTTCCGGTGCATGGAAAGATACGGTTGGTGCTATCAAGTCCATCAACGAAGGTAAGAAAACCATCACCATGAGCGTTGAGATGTTTGGCCGGGAGACTCCGGTGGAATTAAATTTCAGCGAAGTAAAGAAGATGTAACAAGTAAAAGCGGCTTATACCGGTGTATAGGCTCGTGGGAGGGAAATCCCCGACAATACCACATTTATTTAGGAGGTGCCTAATTATGGCAAAGAAAGTAACGGGATATATCAAATTGCAGATTCCAGCAGGAAAGGCTACACCAGCTCCTCCTGTAGGTCCGGCACTTGGACAGCATGGTGTAAACATCGTACAGTTTACAAAGGAATTTAACGCAAGAACAGCTGATCAGGGAGATTTAATCATTCCGGTTGTTATCACTGTTTATGCTGACAGAAGCTTCAGCTTCATAACCAAAACTCCTCCGGCTGCCGTATTATTAAAGAAGGCCTGTAAGATCAAATCCGGATCTGCAGTTCCTAATAAGACAAAGGTAGCTACAATTACCAAGGCTGAATTACAGAAGATCGCTGAACTGAAGATGCCAGACTTAAATGCTGCATCCGTAGAATCAGCTATGAGCATGATCGCTGGTACCGCAAGAAGTATGGGTATCACGGTTGTAGAAGCGTAATTTCTTTGATAATATCGAAGTTGATGATGTTTTAGAACGTGGGAGGGAAAATCCCCGACAATACCACTAGGAGGTTATTTAGAATGAAAAGAGGAAAAAGATACGCAGAGGCAGCTAAAGCAGTAGATCGTTCTGTTCTCTACGATGCACCTGTAGCAATCTCTTTAGTTAAGCAGAATGCAAGTGCAAAATTTGATGAAACCATTGAGGCTCATATCAGAACCGGTTGTGACGGACGTCACGCAGACCAGCAGATCCGTGGTGCAGTTGTACTTCCTCACGGTACAGGTAAGACCGTTCGTATTTTAGTTTTCGCTAAAGGCCCGAAGGCTGATGAAGCACAGGCTGCAGGCGCAGATTATGTTGGAGCTGAGGAACTGATTCCGAAGATCCAGAACGAAGGCTGGTTGGATTTTGATGTAGTTGTTGCTACACCAGATATGATGGGTGTTGTGGGACGTCTGGGACGTGTCCTGGGCCCGAAGGGCTTAATGCCAAACCCAAAAGCTGGTACTGTTACTATGGACGTAACAAAAGCAATCAATGATATCAAAGCTGGTAAGGTTGAGTACAGACTTGATAAGACAAATATTATCCACGTGCCAGTTGGAAAAGCTTCTTTCGCAGAAGAACAGTTAGCGGACAACTTCCAGACGCTTGTTGATGCAATCATCAAGGCAAGACCAAGTACAGTTAAAGGTGCTTACTTAAAGAGTGTTACTCTGGCTTCCACTATGGGACCTGGCGTAAAGCTGAACGTAGCAAAGTTAATGAACTAATTTTGTTTTGTGGTTGACATTAATTATAAATAATGTTATAATATTTCAGTATTAACTGCCGAAGACAGCAGGTGCCGTAAGGCATAAGGTGTTAACGCCTGCCGAGGAATGTACAAGAATCATTTTATGTAAATGAATTTGTAGACCTCTCTGTCCATCTGGCGGAGAGGTTTTTCTTTGGCATATTTTTCTTAGTAACTTCAAGCGTAAGCATGAGTGGGCTTAGAAAAACAGCCGTTCGATGAGCTGTCAGGCAAATCGGACTTCCTTTGCAGTTTATACGAGCGGGCCTTGCGGGAAACCGGAAGGTTCAGACTAAACAGGAGGTAAACCATAATGGCAAAAGTTGAATTAAAACAACCAGTTGTAAGCGAGATCAAGGAATTACTCGACGGCGCTGAGTCAGCGGTAGTTGTAGATTACCGTGGTATCACAGTTGCTCAGGATACAGCGCTTCGTAAGAAATTAAGAGAGGCCGGTGTTTCCTACAAAGTATATAAAAATACTATGATCCGTTTCGCGGCTAAAGGTACAGCATTTGAAGCACTGGATCCAAATCTGGAAGGACCTACAGCAATCGCTGTATCCAAGACAGATGCAACAGCTCCGGCAAGAATCCTGGCTGAGTTCGCTAAGACAGCTCCGGCCCTGGAAATCAAGGGTGGTGTTGTAGAAGGCGCTTATTACGATGCAAAGGGTATGGAGAAGATCTCCAGCATTCCTTCCAGAGAGATCCTTCTTGGAAAGTTGCTTGGAAGCATGCAGTCTCCTATCACAAACATTGCCCGCGTACTCAAGCAGATCGCAGAAGCTCAGGGCGGAGAAGTGGCAGAGGCATAATTTTCTTAATAAAAGCAGGCAAAGGCCGCTTGAGGTTAGAAAATCAGCCGTTCGAGGAGCCAAAGGCGAATCGAACTTTCTAAAAAATAAACATATCAAATACGGAGGTATATTATCATGGCAAAGTTAACAACAGCTGAATTTATCGAAGCTATCAAAGAATTATCTGTATTAGAATTAAACGAATTAGTAAAGGCATGTGAGGAAGAGTTCGGTGTATCTGCAGCAGCAGGCGTAGTAGTTGCAGCAGGTCCTGCAGCAGTAGAAGAAGAGAAGACAGAATTCGACGTTGAATTAACCGAAGTTGGTCCAAACAAGGTTAAAGTTATCAAGGTTGTTCGTGAAGCTACTGGCTTAGGCTTAAAGGAAGCCAAAGACGTAGTTGACGGAGCTCCAAAGGTAGTAAAGGCTGGCGCTTCCAAGGAAGAAGCTGAGCAGATCAAGGCTTCCTTAGAGGCTGAAGGCGCTAAAGTTACTTTAAAATAATTTTATTTTAAGGTTGTTTTGGACAGGGTTTGTACCTTTTAAACAGGTGCAAGATCCTGTCCTTTCTTTGTGTAAAATAACAGAATAGTCTTGACAATTTTGTAAATTCAGGTTAGAATGTAGGTGTATTATCGAATGGAGTTATGATTTCACATATTTTTGTAAGTCATTATTTTCGGATGATGATTTACAAAAATATGTGATTTTTTGTTTCAGGCGATATATCAAATATTTTTTATTTTATAGGAGGTACACGTTATGAACAACGGTACAGTAAAATGGTTTAATGGTGCTAAGGGATATGGTTTCATCGTAAATGACGCAACAGGCGAGGAAGTTTTCGTACATTTTTCCGGCATCGTTGCTGATGGTTACAAGACTCTGGAAGAAGGCCAGAAAGTAACTTATGAGACAACAGAAGGAAACCGCGGTCTGCAGGCAGTTAACGTTTGCATGGCTTAAGAAAAACTTCGTTTAATATGTAAGTTTTAAGGGCTGTTCTCATTTTTTGATGAGAGCAGCCCTTTTTGAGTGGGAAAAAGTAATGTGCCGTATTTCTTTATTATGACAGGCTGTTTTTGATAATTCGGTAGTTTTTATTTTTCTGAGCTGTGAGGAAGTGCTTTTGAACGTGTTTGTGTACGGGGATAGCCGGGAATGAAGAAAGGGTGGAAAATGGAGGTACGGGGAGGTATGAGTATGTGTGGAGCGGCAGCAGCTGGGGGAATAAATTGTCGTCATTTGGCCTGTAATATTTGATCTGTAATATTTAGCCTGCAATATTTGATCTGTAATAAGAGTTGGGTCATATTAAAGGTCTGATCATTTGTGAAAAATTATGTTTGTTGATATGGCGCAATAAGATTGGGTATAAAGCACTCTTTAGCACAGCGGATGTATCATGATTATGGGGGCATTTAAGGGAAAAGATAGAAAAAGACAGAAATGTTTTGGTTTTATTTTTCTGAAATACTCCATAGATTAATTAATAATGGCAGAAAGCTGGGCTTATGGGATTATGAAGATGAGATGGAAAGCGGCCTGTTTACTGGTTGTTTTTATTCTGGATATTGTTTTTGCGAAAGCTATGTATCAATCATATATGGAAACAAAGAATACTCTGTTTCTTCCCGTTGGTGCGGACGATGAAGCAGTTGATGAGGTCAGGAGGCAGTTTTCCGGGGATAAGCAGATTGCATTGACTTTTGATGATGGTCCTCATTCCGTCTATACGCCAAGGCTTCTCGATGGGCTTCGCCAAAGAGGGATCCACGCCACATTCTTTCTTCTTGGGGAAAATATAGAGGGGAAAGAGGCCATTGTGAGACAGATGGAGGAAGATGGACATTTAATTGGAAATCATGGATATACTCATGTTCAAATGAGCAAGGAGTTAGTGGGAACGGCCTGCCAGCAGATTGAGCAGAGTAACCGGCTGATCGAAGAGATTACCGGAGTAAGGCCTCAGTATCTGCGCCCGCCTTATGGTTCCTGGAATGACGAACTGGAGTGTACCACTAACATGACCGTGGTGCTTTGGAATTTAGACCCTCTTGATTGGAAATCAAAGAATACCAAAAAAGTAGTGCGTTATATTGTAAAACATGTGGAACCTGGTGATACCATCCTTCTTCACGATGTGTACCCGACTTCTGTAGAAGCGGCCCTGGAAGTGATTGATACCTTGACAAAGCAGGGGTATACCTTTGTCACAGTTGACGAGTTGTTGGTGGATTGAGAAAAATCGGATATCAGGCCGATTAGGTGGGATTGCAGAACTTTGGCGAATGTATGATTTCTGTTGAATCTGGGATAACCTATGTTTTGGATACTGTGAGCTTGGATTATAAGTGATTTTCTTGGGGAGGATTTTTGGCGTTTTTTGTTGTGACATGTTCTTCAGGATAACTGTGTTATTTTGTGGAATAAGCATATATTGCTAATGTAATGCAGATTGTATTAATTCTTCATGAGCATGTTGATTTTCTGCGAGGTTTGTTGTATACTGTGATCACAGGTCGAAAACCTCATGTACGGCACTTAACTGCCGGTGTATTAGATAAGCAGTTTGGGTGAATCCTCATACCGTTTCATGTGATAAATGTACGGTTGAAAGGCTCCTTGCATTGCAGGGAGTTTTTTCTAAATGAGAGCCCAGTTAAATGAGAGTTTTTACAGCAGAGCAGTGATTAGGAAGGATATTGGAGCGATAGAGAATCGGGGGATATGTTCCTTTAGTTGGTTTATGGAAACTTTGATTTGCTGTGAGAGAAAAGACCTGGTTAATTTCTATTTCTATCCTCAATATGTACAAGTTGCAGTTGAATTCATTAAGAGCATTTCGCAGTGATCATTTGGCTTTTCAGGTCAGTATCGACAAATATTCCTTCTTAAAATATTGTTAGGTCCGTATAGGGCATTAGGTTTATATGGGGTGTAATGATTCCATTATTTATTTTGATAGATTAATTTTCTTTTATCATGTCTTTATTTGATTTGTTTCAGCAGAAACATATGGAATGTTCACTTTGTCATGGGGGACGGATAGAGTTTTTTCTAATTTCTGTATTTTTCTAATTTATTTCCGGTATTTCATAGTTGCCTCATAAGGTAGGAAAAATATTTTTTTCATAGGTGGACTTGCTCTGCAGGTTTTTGCCTCTGATGGTTGAATTTGGCAAGTTTTATTTGTTTCAGTTTGCCTTATGTGAGACGATAAAGAGTTATTCTGTACATTTCATTGTTCTTCCAGTTATATGGTATTAGTTCTTTGATTTTTTTTATTCAGTATTTTTATCATTGTTTCAATTGTCGATTATTTTCATTGATGATTATGTTTAGGCATGCAGGTATCAATGAATAGGCGGGCAGTTTAATGACTGAAAAATGTTTGAGGAGCTGTTTTTTGGTATTTCTTATTTCAGGTGAATCGATACCTGAAGACAGTGGTTATTTTTTCTTCTGGGTGCGATTAATGAGTTTTATGGAACTTGTTAATTGTGGTCTATATCATATCTTTTAAATATGTGTTATTTTCTGATTTGTATTTCTAATTTCTTATTTATATCTTCACATTCCATTTTTATATTGCTTTTTTATCAGCGCATTTAGTGCTTTAGGTGCTGCCAGTTGTCGAGGTTGAAAAATAGATTGTACTATAAAGAGTTCTGTTCCTTTAGTAATTGCAACAACAGTTTTGTAAATTTTTGAAATAAAGGTTTATATATTATTACTTTTATTTCTAATAGTCAAAATCTGGTAAAAGAATAAAATTCTAATTTTGCAACATATGGTTTTCAAACAAGGAAAGCATTGGATTGTTACGTTCGGTAAAATGGGTTACATTTTCAAATATGGTTTTGGGCAAACGAACCTTTTCTTTAAAATTAAATTGCCGATGGAAAGAGGCATCTTGATGTACCAGTTAATTTAGGTATCCAGGATATTATTACAACAAACGATTACCCAAGGTAATAAATACCGAAGATTTACGCTATTAAAAAAGCATAAACTTTAATACATTAAGATTGTCTGTCATTCTGGGGAATGCGCATTCGAGTGCTCCCTCTTTGTTATTTTGTTAACTTCGCCGTTTACTTCCCATAATTTTTATCCGTAAATTTGAAATAAAATGGTCATAAAGCTTTTCTCCAGAAGACCACCGTTATTTTTAGGAGATACGTATGCTCTTTCTTGCGTTAACGCTTGTAGACATTACCGGACACTTATCTGTACCGTTAATGCAGAAGGTTTTTCGGCGGTTGGAAGCGGTCAGATGCATATATACGGTCTGTATCAAAGAAAATGGTTGGTTTGAGAGGAGAAAGAATAAATAGAAGGAGTGATGAAAGTTTGCCATGAATAAAAGAAAATGTTTTGTTTTATTGGGTGCAGCGTTAGCTTCAATAGGTATTCCGATTTCAAGCTATGGTGCATGGGCACAAAAGGGAAGTTATTGGTTGTATGAAGAAAATCGGATCTTTGAAAGAAATGCCTGGAAGCTGATTGATGGAGCCTGGTATTACTTTGATGATGCAGGTTATATGTCCATTGGCTGGCAGCTGATTGAGGGCAGATGGTATTTCCTTAACACAGTATCAAATGGATCAAAGGGAAAGATGCTCACGGGCTGGCAATGGATTGACGGTCGTTGTTATTATCTGGCTGATCGATCTGGAAATAATCATCTGGAAGGAGTCATGTATATAAACGAAAGGACACCGGACGGGTATTTTGTAGATGCTTCGGGAGCCTGGATTAATGAAAACGGAAGGGTACAGTATACGGCTGGAAAAGGCATACAGACAGCTGTTTCTGAAAAGGTGATATCAGTGAGTAAGTCCTCTGGGGGAGGCTCTGGCGGGAAAGGAAACAGTTACAGGCTGGGGAATGGATCGAATAATCCGGAGACTGATAAACAGGAGCCAGAAGCAAAGACAGAAATTCCGGCACAGGAGGAATTTGCGGAGGAAGAATTTATGGAGGAAGAATTTACGGAAGAGAAATTTGCGGAGGAGGAGCTTATTGAGGAAGAATCTACCGAGGAAAGTAAGAAACTGGACAGGGAAGAAAAGCAGTACAGGTACATGATACAGTTTATGGATATTAAAGACAAGACAATACTCCATACGGTGACCGGTGTGGAAATACAGGGGAAAACAATTGCCATCGTAGAGCCGGTTATTGATGGGTATAAGCTGTGCAAGGGGCAAGAGGAAAGCTTTAAGCTGACTAACGATTCTATGATCCTGAACGTTTATTATGAAAAAGAGAGCCGGGCTTCCCCTTCGGAAGCCAGAAAGGTTGATTGGAATCTCTATTTTGTTGAGAGGGGGAATCACAGTAATGAGATATTTAAACCTCAAAAGGGAGTGACAGAAGAGGGGAGAACGCTTGTTATTGACTTTCCGGAAACCATTTTAGGAGTTGACCGGTGTTATTATCATTCTCTTGTTTCAAGCCCATGGAGTCTCCTTGTAAATGGCAATGGCATACAGAAATATTTCATTGAATTTGAAAAAGGGGAGTACCTCCCAGAGGAAACCGACCCGGATCAGGAAGCCAGAGACAGGCTGAAAAGATGGCTGGAGATTGCAAGGAATCAGGATATTACGCTCAGCGGACATGAGCATTCGGACCAGCAAATCATTACGGAGAGTATGGAAGAGAGCAATAAAAGGCTTCTTAGCCTGATGTCAATGGCTGATGGTACGGAACGGAAAGAGGTCTACCTCATTGCAAAGAGGCATGTGCCAAATACTGTGATCGTAAATCAGACGTTTCAGAATGTTAAAAATATATCTGAACTGATCATGGATGAATTTACGATAGCTTACGAGAAATATACAGTTCTAAGAGTCGGGTTTGAAAAAGTCTATTGGGAAAGCGCTTGCAGCCACGATTATCAGGTAATAGATAAAGTCAATGCCACATGCACTGAAAACGGTCACGAAACAATTAAATGCCAAAAATGCAGAAAGGAAGAAAATGTGATATTACCGGCTGCCGGACATGTGGATACAGATCATGACGGAACCTGTGATATCTGTTATAAACCGGTCAGGGAAGAGCCGGGAGCTATACATTACAGTATTGGCGATGTGCAGGCCCGTACTATGGGAAATAAGGTTTACCTGTTTCGCTGTATTGACGAGGATTATGAGGATGCCATAGGAAACAGTCAGCGAACAGCATTGTTCCTCTGCGACAGCATCATAAGGTCGGACGTTAATGGGACATCAAAAAAGCTGACGTTTGGGTTTAATAACAATTATAAATACTCCAATGTCCGGGAATGGCTTCTTGACCAGGCAGTAGATGATTTTATTCATGAAACTTATATAGGGGTAACCAGGTCGTATATAGGAACAACGGAGAGGGGAACGTATGAGCAGCTAAATGACAATAGTCTGGTAACAGGGAAAGAAATGTTCCAGCTTTTACAGGATAAGGTATTTATCTTGTCCGTAGATGAAGGGCTTAAATACAGGAATTTTCTCTGGAAGTTTAACGGGAGTAAAGTAAACAATCCGGAATCTCAGGTTTCTGCTTATTCCAGGGGATATTACCTTCGCACCCCGCAGGATGGAGGAATGGACGATTTTTGGTATGGGGATGGGATTTATGCAGTCAGTTTGGCAGATGGGAATATCCAGCCGGTAAGCGTAAATGAGACAAGCATCGGTATACGGCCAGCTATGGCCCTCCCTCAGGGATAAGGGGCGTTTCGGTGAAAAGGGAATGCCCTTTAAGACAACAACTTCCGAAGAAAAAACAAAACTTTTCAAGGAGGAGAGAAGGTTTGTAAGTGTACAATTGGAAGAAACTCCGGAATACTATGTTAAAATGTCCGATTTTGACAGGAATCTTTAAAAGTTTAGAGATCGGTATGGAAATAGATGCAGAAATGCTCTCCTAGAGCGTAAAGGAGGAACAATGAGAAAAGAATTTACAAAAGGACTGGCATATGCCATATGTGTTACCCTGGCAATAACAGCGGTGCCGCCCTGGGCGGTGTATGCGGAAAAATGGGAAGCCGCACAAAAGACAGTTCAGACGGCCACGCCTTCCCAGATGAGCCGGAGTATAGGAGGTAATGAGGAAGTAGAGGAGAAAAAAACCGGAAAGGAACCGGAACCCGGTTTAGAAACTGATGAAAAGTTGGAAGAAAATTTAAGAGATGCCACGCCTTCTGATGCAGAAGAGATACTGAAAGAATTTCCGGAAACGGTTTCCTTCTCCGTTAAAATGGGGATAACAGCTGCCGCTGCAAGCTCGCTGGGGGATATCTGGGATTCCTGGGCGGGAAAGACCAGCTTTGATTTTTTAAACGGAAGCCAGGGAGAGGGGACGGAAGAAAAGCCGTATCTTATTAGGAACAGAGAACAACTCATGGGGCTTTCAGAGTTGGCCGCCATGGGAATGACGGTTTTGGAAGCCGAGGGAGTGAAGTATGCCGGTAATTATTCCGGATGTTATTTTGCTCTTGGAGGAAACATTGACTTACAAGGGGTAGAGTGGATACCCATCGGCTTTTACCGGGATTCTTCGGAAAACTCCGGAGCAGTTCCCTATCCTTTCAGCGGCCAGTTTAATGGGAAAGGTTACACCATTAAAAACTTAAAGCTCACCACATTTGCCAGCTATAGCAATGTCGGGCTTTTTGGTGCAGTCACTGATGCAGAAATCCATGACTTGACTATCATTCCGGACAGCAGCGAGATCAAGGGAAAAGACCGGACCGGAGTTGTGGCTGGATGTGCAGAGAATTCCCGGATCCGGAACGTGACTGTGAAGAACGCCTATATCCGCTCTACCGGAATTTCGGGGGGAATCGCAGGAGAGATCAGCGGCACAATCATTGAAAACGCCACCTGTGAAAAGGTAATGATCGATGCCGCCGGAGGAACGGATGTGATTTATGCCGGAGGGATCGCCGGGATTGCATCGGACTCCTATATCGTAGATTGTGATGTTTCCACGGGAGACGGGATCACGGCCAGAATCCAGGGAACCGGCTATATAGGCGGGATTGTTGGATACCAGAATACAGCCTATATTTACAATACTCATGTTAGCGGAACCATTGGCGGTTATCATTCAACAGCCATCGGAGGAATCACCGGAAGATATGCAGCCGGTAAGCTGAAGGCGGCACGGTTTGAGGGGACCATAGGAAACTCCCAGCTTGGATCCCTGGCAAGGGAAGGAACCTTCATCGGAACCAGAAAGGGAGCCGCAACCAACTTTAATTACATAGAGGATGTAGCCTATCTGTTTGCGGACTCTGAGAGCAAGATCAGTACCAATGTGTGCGGATCAGAGATCAGTGATGACAACGATTATACCTATGCTGCCCATGTGGGCTACTGGCATACCGGGGATTTGTACTACACTCTGGTACAGGGCGGGACGAAAAAGACCGTCTCAGACCGGTATTTTTATGAGGAATTAGAGGCTGGCATCCTGGCCGTCATGGATGAGGAAAGCGGGGATTATACTCTGGATCATTATGCTCCCAATCTCCTGGGCCGTCCTGTAAGAGGGTATCTGTTAAATGTGAACCAGATCGACACAGCAGCCAATGGACAGAATTTTTATGATATCGCCACTTTGGAAGTACGAGGAAGCTCACAGTATTCAAAACCCATTGATAAAGAACACCGGGGAGCCATTGCGGCAGGGACAACGGTCAGCGTGACAACGGCCCCAAAGAATACGGATACGGAAAAGTTCCAGATGGAAGGGACTCCAATCTATACCAATGGAAAGGGAATAAAGAAGAGTACCACTTATTCAGACAGCAGCCATGCTTATACCTTTTCCATGCCACAGGAGGGTATTTCCATATCAGCTGTCTATAAAAAAGTAGCCGTGTCCATCAAGGTTGAGCCGGAAGTTTATACCTTTGCGGTGACACAGACCAGGACCGGGAACCGGAAGAACCCGGTAAAGACCACAGAGATCCGGAATAAGGAAGGAAAGCTGATTGCCCGTTATATCAACGGAGTGCTGGAGCAGGGAACCGAAGTTCAGCCGGTGAATATTAAAGCAATTATTGATGTCAATAATGATGTGGAAGATAACCGGGTGAAATGGAGCATAGATGATCCTCAGCTCATATATCTGGCTAAAAATGATGATGAGGGAACGGATGGCTATACTGCCAAATCCGCCAGCCTTTCCATAAACCTTTCTTCCTCTTTTTTTACGAGCATTCTAGAAGAGGCGGAAAAGGTGCAGGCGGATGGGAACTACCAATATAAAATCCCGAACACCATTTATGGAGCGGGGCACCAGAACGGTGGCGTTGCAGTCCTGACACCGCAGACCAGGCCTTCCGCATCATTTGAAGGGAAGCCCTGCACGGCAAACAGCAGAATTAATGTTACATTCCAGATCCTGGATAATACTCTGGTAGCAGCAGAGGGAGCAGCCCTTGATAAACAGACCCTTACCTATACAGTAACAAGGACCCTCACCGGGGACCGTAGGGTACCAGAAGAAAAAGTGACGGTGACAGCTCCCCAATCATTAACAGCAACCTTTACCCCGGACTTCTTTTCCAAAGATGAAGTGACATGGACATGTTCGGACCCGGCGGTGATTCAGGTGGTTCAGGATAGTCAAGCCTACCGGGAAGCCTCGGTTTCCGCCATAAAGGATGCAAAGTGGATACGGGATATCGTTGCTACGGATAACGGAATTCGGGAGAATGATGAGTATGCAAGAATACAGGGAAACGGAATCCGGGATGTAGCTGTTACGGTGAACGGAAAAGATAAACTTGGAAACCAGGCTTCTGTGACATGCCAGGCAACTGTAAGGTTGATCACTATTGACCAGACAAGGATCATACCGGAAGGGATCACCCTGGATAAGACCTTTCTTTCTTATAGCCTTGGTTATCAGAAGGCCGGGGATATCCACTCTGAAACGGTTAAAAAGGCAGGCTTTGAAACGAGGAAGCTTTCCGCAGTCGTTCTTCCAGAGCTGGAAGATACCATAGAGCATAATCCTTATGAACGCAGTATTATATGGACCTCCTCCGATCCGGAAGCGGTCAGGGTTGATCAGGACGGAAATATAACCCCGGTTGATGGAGCAACCTGGATTAAAGAAGCACTTTCAAGGGCACCATACAGGGCGGAAAAGGGTGTGGAGATCACAGCTGTAACAAAGGATGGGCAGAAGGCATCCGTTTGTAAGGTATTTTTAACGTTTCAGGCGGAATGCATCGAGGCGGATCGGGAGAGCGAAAGCTTTGATCTGGTGCTTACAAAAACAGGAAAACGAAACAATCCCGTTCTTTCGTGGAGAGGACTTGAAAGTAAGAAATTCAATGCTTCCGTTTATTCCGAAAGCCAGGACAAAAAAGGTGTTTTATGGAGAGCCTCGGATCCTGGAATTCTTTTGGTAGATCAGGAAGGACATGTGACTCCTGTGGTGTTCAATGAGAAACAGGAGGTTACGGCCAGCTGGATTAAGGAGGCTATGACAAAGTCTCCATATACCGGAACTATAGCGGTTGCAATTTATGCAGTCACAAGCGACGGAAAACAATCCGACCCGGTTACTGTAACTCTTAATTTTAAAGTGGTGGATAACACTACTTCCAGCAGTTCTTCAGGAGGTGTGAGCGGTAAAGGCTCTTCGGGCGGCGGAGAAGGTTCCCGTTCCGTGGGGATAACGGCTGCTGGCAACACCCAGGGGCCAGCGGCTCCGGCTGGAGTTGTGACCGGAACCTGGACACAGACTGCAAATGGAAAATGGATCTTTGCATCAAACCGAACGTACACGGACGAATGGGCGTACATCAGTAACCCATATGCTACGGGAAGTCAGGAAAAAGCATCCTGGTTCCGGTTTGATAAAGATGGATTTATGGTGACCGGCTGGTATATGGATGCAGACAGGAATACCTATTACCTAAAAGCTGCCTCTGATGGAACCCAGGGGCAGATGCTTACCGGCTGGCAGTACATAGAGGAAGCTTGGTATTACTTTAATCCGGTTTCTGATGGAACAAGAGGAAAACTTTTGACCAGTACCATTACGCCAGATGGATATAAAGTAAATGAGAAAGGTCAGTGGACCTCATAAGAAAAACAAAGTGGCATGAAAAGGTTATTCCCTCTACTTAAAAGGGTAGGGGGAGAAAAGGAGGAAGATATGAATTACATAATTTTAATGGGAAGATTGACCCGTGATCCAGATATAAGATATTCCCAGGGGGAAAGATCCATTGCAGTTGCAAAATACACTCTTGCAGTTGACCGTATAGGCCGCACTAATCAGGAGGGCCATGAACAGACCGCAGATTTTATTAACTGTGTTGCCTTTGATAAATCAGGAGAGTTTGCAGAAAAATATTTCCGTCAGGGAATGAGAGTGCTGATCTCCGGAAGAATACAAACAGGGAGCTATACCAACAAGGAAGGGATAAAGATTTATACAACAGATATCATTATTGGAACACAGGAGTTTGCTGATAGCAAAAATACCTCTGGTGACGCAAGTCAGGTGGCCTCAAAGCCAGCACCTTCCAATGCGATTGGCAATGGATTTTTGAATATCCCTGATGGAGTGGAAGATCCGGACCTACCTTTTAACTAAAGAATAGAGACAAAGGTAAATTTGTACATTGATAACCGTATATATTTAACCGATAGAAAAGAAGTTTATTTTGGAAAAGTTGTGGAAGGGTTAATTAGTAATAGTACCATATAGAGTGGTAATGGTGTGTTCTGATGTTGTGAAGGAGAGAAAATTTATTGGCTTAGAGGCTCCTGTATTAGAGTGTTTTTTTGATTCAGAGGAGTCGGAATATAATGCAGCCAGTTTTTTCGGCTAAGATGAGGCGGAGGGATGACGAGATTTTTATTGTTTTCTATTAAAATCAAAAAAGGGGTTGTACTGTTAGAAATGATTTATTGGGAAACTGGAATCTCTATAAATGTAGCATAACTAGAGATGTGTGTGGGAAAACACCTTTACGGATACGTTTGGGGTCGAAAAACCATGTGCCATAAAATTCGATGGAATACTATCCTTATTGATAGAGGAAGAGTTTTTTCGTTGTAGTATTTAGCGTACGATGTGGGATTTACTCAGTATAGCGGAAAAGTAAGGCAGGATTAGGGGGCAATGGTTATCATGAATAAAAGAAAACTGCAAAGCGAGTATTAATCATTTTTATTGTATTAGAATAAAGAGTATAAACTAAGAGATAAAGCAGTAAGGAAAATGGAAAGGTTAAAGAAGAGAGCAAAAGAAGTTGCCTTCACTGTGGTATTTAAGGTGGAAAAGGAGTTTGGTTGTAAAGGGCTTCTTTTTGTATTAGGATTGTCAAGCAGATAAAAAAGTGGAAGTGCCATTCCATAGTTTTGGTTGATTTCTTTAAGATTCTACTTGCAGGTGTAGAGTTTCGTTTAAGAAATCATGATCTTGTATTAGAAAAAGCTTTTACACCAGGCAGTGATTGAGGAGCAGAAATGTAGTAAAAATTTGTAAAGGCTACCATGATATGGTATAATGATCTTGGTAGCTAATCTGCCGGGTGGTTTCCATCTCCGAGAGGAGGTGGTTGCATGAGCACATATGAGGAATTGATGACTATTATAAATATTGCAGCGTTGATCGTTGCAATACTTACATATGTGAACCGCAATGACAAAGGTACAAAAAAATAATCACCCCGCCTACCAAGCATTGGATGATTATTTTATAAAAAATCACTAATATTTGGAAGCCACTCTGTGGAGTTGGCTACCCTTTGTACCTTTAGAATAACACGAATTTATAGAGTTGTCAAACCAGAGATTTTAAAATAGGCTTTAAGGGAGGAATTGAGTATGAAAAAGAAATTATTAATGGCTGCAATGTCTACTATTTTAATAATTGGATCTGCAACAACTTCTTTTGCCGGCCAGTGGGTCCAGGAAGGAAGTAACTGGAAATACCGGAATGATAATGGAAGTTATGCTGCTAATTGGCAGTGGATTGATGGGAAATCTTATTATTTTGACCAAAATGGTAATGTGCTCACTAATGCGACCACTCCGGACGGTTACACTGTAAATGCAGATGGAGCATGGGTTGTGAATGGAGTAGTGCAGACACAGAATGCCAACTCATCAAGCGCTAATACTGGAAACTATGATCAACAATATCCATTAAAAGGATATATGGAATCATGGTTTGTGACCAGTCCAGTTACTGGTACGACTGCTTGGAAGAGTGACCCATATAATTTCATTAATGAAGCTGCTGGTCCTTTGCAGCATGCCCTAGATCTTGCTATCAAAAACAAAGACCCTCGTTCTCTTATCTATTTTGATGGAAGGGAATTGGCTGCAATTGCAAAATTAACTGATTATCCAACCACAGGATTAGAAAGTGTAAATCAGGAAAAATTAGAACTTTTGACTATAGAAATCCGTAACTTTTTAAACAGCTTTGACTGGAGAAACGCATCCGATTATGAAAAGTCGATGCGAATTGCAAAAAGGATCAGACAGGCGGATTATTTGGACCAGGAAGGAACGCAATATTCTTATAGTTGTTTGGTAGATGGAAAAGCAAATTGTAGTGGGTATACTAGTGCGGCATTTTTGCTCGCTGCATGCGTTGGTTTACCCATAAGTGAGCTCGGTTCTGTAAATCATGCTTACCCAGTTTTTCTAGTGGATGATATATGGCTTGCCTATGAGCCAACCAGTAAAGATGAATACTTTACTGTAGCAGATGTGTACGAAAAAAATTATTTTGGAAATTATCAGCAACTTGGAGAATACTGTGACGGAACTGGATATGAGATTCCCACAAGTGTGGAAGGAAAGTTTCCCAATATCACATACGGAATCATTCGAGGAGAACGTGCTTCGCTTATAATATTCAAATAAAAAGTTCAAATTAGTAATTTATAAAGAAAAGCTATCGGTTAATCATAATCGGTAGCTTTTTCTTTTGCAAAAATAGATGTGATTGTGGTATGAATTTTACCTTCCATTCCACCTGAAATGTGATGGAAGGATCAAGTAGAAAGCAAAGGAGTATTATGAAAGGAATAAAACTGAATCGGAAAATCGCCGGGTTTCTTGCAGCTGTTCTATTTTTAACACCTATTTTTACATATTCGCCACCTGGTATTTTTAATTCTTGGGGGTTTGGTTTGGTGTTTGTTGGTTCCGGACAGGCCGGGCATCCATATTTGCTAGGAAAAGCTCCTGGTGACGAAAGAGAAACCTATTTCTTTTGTATGAACAAAGGCGCCTCGGCCCATAGCAATTACGATTATTCCAAAGTTAATGCAGATATTAATTATAATGAAGGAACCATTGAGCAGAAAAGAATGTTCTGGGCCTATATTGGCGCATTTGGAGGTTACGATAGGAGGTCAGAACTTAATGCATATTTTGGTCGTATTAATCCGGATGAAGCTAGAGAAGTCGCATGGTCAAAGGGTAAAAACAATGGTGGTTTAGACTGGGTAGAAACTTTAGCAAATGACGGTTTTATGTCATTAGCAAACATTCCAGAAGGCTGTAAAAACCCAAAAGATATCCTTGAATTGATCGGTAAGCATAACTCCGAGGGCAAGGCTATGTATATCAATGATTTAAGAAGTGGCCCCGGGCAGATAGATACAAAAAAACTGTATCAATTAACTGGGCTTTCCAATTGGGAAACTTTTAGGAAATATTGCAACATTACACCAATAACGCCAGGTATGATTATTAATACAGAAGGCCAGAATCTCTCCTGGAGTTTCCCCAATGTCCCGGCTGGTCAGAAACCAACCGAAGCGGTTATGAAGATTAGCTACGATCCTGCCATTTTTAGAGTATTGGAAGTCACAGGCAACTTGGAGTATTTCCAGTGTAATATCCCAGGCTCCCAGCAGCTATACCGGGCAAAAGGAAATGTGAAAGAAAAAACATGTGAATTTTTCCTCACTACAAAATACAGCACGAATGCCCCTACTCCGACCCCAGGCGGTGGAGATGTGTCCTTAAAGGTTTACCAACATAAAGAAACCTTTGAGTCCAATTATAAAGTTGATCTGGAAAAAATGGATTATGAGACTGGAAATCCATTACAGGGTTCCACATGGCAGGTATTGGAGCGCTTTAATGATAGCCAATTAAGTAATGATGAATCTGACGGTGGAATCATCAAAAATAACATGAGGGAAGATCCAACAACCTGGCGGGATTGGCTGGTGTTTGATGATGATCTGATAACAAATGCCAGTGGACGTATTTTTCATAAAGATACCCGATTTTATGATTTTAGTCATGCCTACTGTAATGGCCATCCAATTCCCCCAGAACCGGAAATTGATAAATCGGAAGGTGGAGAAGAAGGAGAAGGAAGTGACGAAGCTGACGAAGCGTCAGAAGAATATGAACGGTTGATGGAGGAATGGCAGGCTGCGGTAGACGAATGCGAAGCCCGTGCAGCGGCCAGTGGAGGAGTGTTCCATCATTGGGAATGTGGAAATGAAGAGGAGCCCTCTGAAGAAGAAGCATTTGAAGCATCAGGCTGTAAGGCTGCAAGAGATGCTACATATGAAACCTTTATCAATCTTGAGTATGACTATACATTCCGGGAAACCAAGCCAAGAGATGGTTATATCATTCATGATCCGGGACATCCAGATGATGTTCCCATGGAAATTATCACAACGGCAGCTTCCGAAGCGAAAAAATCTAAAAAGTGGAAAAGTTCCAGTAATGCAGATATAAAAGTCATAGGATATGTCCGTAACATAACAAAGGGTATTTTGGATGGCAAGGACAGCTTTGCAGGATTTGCAATGCAGAGTCTAGCTAACAGGGAAATTCCCGAATTAGAGGAATCCGACCTGATAGATGAAAGTAAATCTTTATTAACTGATAACAGCAATAATGTAGCAAGCCCTTCCACATATTCAAATACTTCTGAAGAAAGCGGAGATTTAATCCTGAAAGAGACCTATGATCTGCCGTTAGGAGAAAGAGTCATCAACAAATTACTTAAGTTTATCGGGCTTCCTACTGCTTTTGTGGAAGAGATGGAAATTACCGTAAAGCTTACCGCAAAGGCTGATGAAGAATTACATAACGAGGAGTTTGATTCAGAAGAGGAAGAAGAACTCCCGGATGAATTCTTATATGATGATGAATCTACTCCATCGCATGCTAAAAAGAGCTCTATGAACCTTTCATTAAGATATAACCTGGCCACGGATTCCGAGGCAGCCCTTCCTAAAGAAGCAAGAGAAAGAAGGCAAATTAGTCTTTTAGCGGAAGATATGGAAGAAGAGCCAGTTATGATAACAATGCTTGGTTTCAGTGCTTTCAGCAAAGCAGCCAGTAAAGGTTTTGAAGAAGGAGAAGAGGACAGCCAACCGGAAGTAGACAAAGGGCCAAGTAACAATACGGCTCATACCTTTAAAGTATACGATCATCGTGTACCAGGTCAGGTTCATTTCAATAAAAGGGATATGCAATTAAAGGCCGGGGAGTCTGGAAACTATGATTCCTATGGAGACACCCAGGGAGACGCCACCTTAGAAGGTGCGATATATGGCCTGTTTGCAGCTGATCCTATATATGGACCGGACACTCAGCGGGATGACAGTGGAAATGTAATATCCGGTATAGGAGTGGTATTTGATGCAAATGATCTTGTTGCTGTTGCAGCCACAGATAAAAATGGGGACGGTTCCTTCTTAGCAATAACGGAAAGACCTCATAGTGTCTACAATTACAAGACCGGAGAAATCCAGTACACCGGAAAGAGCTATCCGGAAAACCTCTACGTAAAAGACGGATATGAAAAGGCGCAGCCGCAGGAAGAAAGAGGCCGTATCTATAAAAACAATAAGTCCATGAATGGAGATAGCTGGGTCGGAAGACCTTTAATCCTTGGCAATTATTATATCAAAGAGCTTTCCCGTTCCGAAGGATATGAACTTTCCATTACCGGAAAAGATCTGGAGGTTACAAATGCAGAGAAAGGTACCCGTGAGTCCTATGGTGACACCGCTGATTCAAAAACGGCCCCGGTAGGATCAGCTTGGATCACAAAACAGCTATATAATGCGGTTACTTTTCCGGAGGGGAATGCCGCTTATGGAAATAAAGAAAACTTACTTCTTCTTGAAACAAAATCAAAAGATGCAACCAATGGTTATAATGTCGTTCTTGATGGAATTCCGGAGGATGCAGATGTCTATTTAAATAACGTATCATTAAATCCGGTAGTAATCCAGCAAGTGGATGGAGGATCATGGGTTGATGCAAAGGAAGCGCCTTTCTATCTGACGGCAGAATCAGATTTGGTTTACAAGCGTGATATCAATGGAAACTTGATTGAAAAGCCAGGAGTTTCTGCAACCATCAAGGTTCCATATGAAGCAGTTGGAACAGAGGCAGATAAACTTCCTACGGAAGGAACAGCTACGGCCAGTGATCCGGTAAGGTTTACCAGTATCTTTACAAATTCAGATAGCAACATAAAGTATGTGAAAGCTGAATTAGAACAGATGATGCGTAATTCTCTTCATATGGAAACCCCGAAGGATGGCGATTATTCTACGGCAGATAATCCGGTCTATGATGAGAAACGGATGGTGAATGGAAAAACTGTTTATGGCAGACCGGAAATGGTTCTTGAAATTGAGAATGTTACTAACAATAAGTCGGTTATTGAAGCGATTTTAAATTATTACATCAATGAAAAAGTATTTACCTATGGCGGTCTACAAAAGATAGAGTACAACGGCGGGAACGCTATTGTAACGGTTGTTGTTGGCATGAGCCAGGAGAGGACCTTACTGTATCAGACAAATTCCAGTGGTGATATTGTAGCTGCTTACTTAACAAAACTGAATACAACCTACGGAAGATACGTCATAAGAAAGTATACCGGCAGCGAATTAAATGTCGCAGAAGTAGGAAACACGGGCAAATACATCATCAACGTAATACCAGACTATGAAGTGGATGACGATGGAATCCCAACGGATAAAACCATGTACCCAACAGACAGTGAAAGGTACCTCCGTTATGCTGCGGGAGAGATCCTTTACGATTACTGGTACTTAAATGACAACTCTTACGTTGGCCATACTCCCGTAACCAGAAAAGTCTGGGAGCCGAATTACAAGGAAGTTATTGTAAATGAGGAAAATGTAAGTTCGTCCAAAATCCCAAAGGTTACCTCCATGGAAGAAGTGGCGGACCGGGAAGGCAGCACCTATTACTACTATGATAAGGTAGCAAAGCAGTATACCATCCATGTTGGTTCAAAAGATATGGATCTTACCGGAGCAAAATCAGGTAACTTTACCATAGCGCTTCATAATGGAAAGACCGTTGTTACCAATGAAGATATAAGTAAGATCGGTTCAAATAATGTATGGGGATATACGGCTGGAGCCAGCATATCCAATGCAGAATACGTAATACGTGTTTCCGGAGCAGGAGCCGGGGCCTTTACTTCCGCAGACTTTGATACCAGCAAAACCTTCATAAAGAATCAGCGCTTGATATGCAAAGGGTATCAAGATTTGCTTGAGGACGGAAATACAAGAGAAACGCCAACTTCTGTTCAGGAACGTATCATCGGACAGCAGATTAAAGTCACAAAGGCCATTGATGAAAAAACATACGAAGATACCAATTCCTATACCGAAGTCCATGACGATTGGTTTACAAGAACCTTTGGTGGGCGACTTGGAAGGGACACGGTAGCCAGGAAGATGGACAATTTCCGCTTTAAGGTGTACTTAAAATCAAACCTGGAAGGACTGTACCGTGACGATGATGGAAATGTAATCTGGCAGGACCGGCTGGGGAATGAAATAAATGTGCTTGACCAAAACGAAAAATTTCCAGCTCTGGTAAATAAGGTTTACACCAAAGTGCAGCACGTCACTTCTCCCTTATACAAAGATTCAAGAGACGCTATTGTAAGCAATGATTCTTTGTATAGCTATACCAACGGTTTTATAAATGAAAGCCAGAATAACGGCTATACTTCCGTACTGGAAACCATATCAGTAAAGGCAGATAGCAGTGCAGAAGCAAGAATGATTTCTGTTTACAATTATGACAAGTTTTTTGATGCCGTAAACGTGGCGAATGATGATAAATGGGATCGTACAGACAGCGTGCCCCGCCCTATCGGGCAAAATGACAGCACCTCCTTTAAGCCCTTTGCCCTCATAAAGAAGCTCTTGTTTGGAATAGGAGGGGCAGAAAAGCAGTATCCAAGCATCCATAATAATCCGGATATCAAGAATCTTATCAACACCTCGGATATAGCTGCGGATAATGCCCTGCGCTCCGATAACGTCCGCCAGTTTGCTATTACCTGGTATCTGGATGATGAAGTGGCAAAGATGGTTAAGGATAATCAGGCCGGAGAGAAACAAAGTGCCTCAGATAGCGAAAGTTATCAGGATGAAATTTATGATAAGGCTCTGTCCAATGCCATTAAAAAGGCAGAAAACTATTTAAAGCCTTTCTTTGCATATGACCTTGACCAGATTTATTCCATCGCATGGGACAGTGCACAGGATGGCGGCGCAGATAAGGATCATACAACATTATCAGCAAATACCCTATTTGGTGACATCTCCGGAAACAGCGACGGTTATTATTTCGCCACTTCCAAGTACTTACCCTATGGAACCTATGTGGTGGCAGAACAGCAGCCGAAATTTAGTAATCTGGGAGATTTTAAGAACAAGCATTACCAGATTGACAAGCCACGAGAAGTCTCCCTTCCGTCTGTATATGTAGACTATGACGGTTCCCAGGCCACGCCGGAAGTGACTAATGACTATTACAATTATTCTGCCGCCATGACACAGTCTGAGATGGAGAGGAAGTACAAGATCCGTTTTAATGAAGAAGCTGTCCATATAATCAAGGGCAGGAATGCGGATGGTGACTTTGAAGTTTACAAGTACGGCATGGACATTGACAACATCAAAAACGGGGTGACGGGAGCCGGGCCGGGCGATTATTTTGCCTTGAGCCAGAGCGCATTCAAACCGTATAAGAACTACTACAATGAGCAGGACAACAGAACCGATGGAAATGTCCCATATTACCTGTCAGAAGGCTTAAGCGGTAGGGAAGCCGTATCAAAATACTACCGATACAGTTCCGTGGCGGAAAACAAAGGCACCGCAAATAATGTTCCATTCCCAACTGAAAGTGTTGGAATCGAATACAAGGACAACGTAACGGCCATGCAGGGTGTACAGATTGCTTATGATGGAAAATATGCTCCTATGCTTGTACCGTGGACGATTGTGGCATCTAACAATGCAGTTACAGAGGTTGCAGACAGCGCCCTTTCCCCAAATGGGGAGAGTTCATACAAAGGTTTTGGGTATACGAAATTTTATAACAGGTTCTTTAAAACAAAGCTGAGGATTGAAAAACTGGATTCAGAAACCGGGGAGAACCTCCTCCATGACGGAGCATTATTTGCCCTTTATGCAGCATCCAGAGAGGACGGGGAGTATACGGACGGCCTGGTGAAGTTTTATGAAGCAGATACCCGGATCGAAGGATCAAAGGAATTCTTAGTAGCCATGGGAGCCAGGAATATAGCCCTGGAAGGGAATGTCTTGAAGGGAACTGTCCCGGCAGGGACCCCAATATGTAAGGAATCGGAACAGGTGATTCTTACCGATCAGGAAGGCCGAAGAACAGGTGAGTTTGAAGTCTTTACAACCACCAGGGACGGCCCTCAGGCCAAGGAAGAGGACTTAACAGAAACTTCCTATCAGGATCAGAATACCGGATACTTAATTACCCCCCAGCCACTTGGAGCCGGAACCTATGTACTTTGTGAGGTGAAGCCCCCAGCTGGATACGTAAGAACAAAGCCGGTAGCCATAGAAATTTATTCCGACAAGACCACCTATTACCTGGACGGAAACCGGGATAACCGGGTAACGGCGGCAGTTTACAAAGATAAAACAGGAGAAGGGCCGCAGGGAGTAACAGATATGGCCAGAATCCATGTAGGGAATACTCCGGTCCGCCTTGAAGTATCTAAAATCAAGGATTCCAATCAGAGTGTCACTTATAAGACCAACACCCGGCTGGAGGGAACCGAACTGGAACTTAAACAGAAGTATGGGACGGAAAACCTGGAGTATGCCTACAAGAATGGGACTTACTTAGGTTATGCCTGGTACAAAGGTACTCTGGAATACATAGAATCCAGAAAGGCCGCCGGAGAGGAGGCAGAGCCGGTCTATGTAGACGGCGTGTTTGCAGGTTATGGCCTGATATCCAGACCCTTAGATACTGCTGATGATAACAACCGTTACGCAGCCGGGGCACAGATGACCCTTTATGATGCCATAGAGGTCAAAGAAAACGGAGACGGAGGGGATTATGGCTATGACGGTGTAAAAGTGATAAGGGACCGGAACAACAATGTCCAATCCATTCAGGTGTTAAAGGGATATGCCGGGACAAGCATTGAATTTATACGGGAGGAGGATGAGGAAGGAAGCCTAAACGGAGATACGGGAGAAGGAATCTGGACCTACCGAACGATTGAGCGGGGAGATGCAGACATTCTGTTCTATTCCCTTGGTGAGCTGAAGGTGACGGAAAACGGACTTGACGGGAAGCTTTATGGCTATGACCGGAACGGGAATAAAGTGCTTGTAAAAAATCAGGAATCCATTTACGTGCTGAAGGCGGGGCAGCCTGTCTTCGAACTAACCGGAGGGGATCTAGCAGCAGTAAAATATTCCTCAATGGACAAATATTTTACCTTAAGTGCAGAAACCATCCTTTATCACCTTGACAGCAATGGAAACCGGGATGCGTATGTAAATCCCACCACCGGCATGGCTTATGCCCGAAATAACGGGGCAGACCCTGCAAAGGAGGGTGAAAAGCTCCTGGTGTGGCCGGTAAAGATCTCTCGAACGAAAACCGGGGCGGTCATTGCCAGGGAAAAGATCAAAACCTGGAGAATTGCTTCCATCAATGCTGATACGGATCAGGAATACATCACAGGGACTTATGACGGAAACCACTTTAATAAAAGCGTGAATCCGGTTCTGAATGGCCATGGCCTCCCGGAATATTACCAGAGATCAGCTGAAACCTATAAAAAGGGCGATCCTGTCTATGACATTGACGGGGATTACATCCGCTACAAATACGATGACCTTCTTCCTGCCTATAACAATGCTGCCTACAGGATCAATAACAAGGCCGACACAAAAGATATTGGAAAGGAAGAGGATACCGCAGACGATAAGAAGCTCTACCACCGCCAGGGCGAAGCCTGGATCATGGAAAACACCTGGATTACAGGAGAGAAGTACCCCAATGATCCATTTAAAACGGATATGACAGTGGGCCAGGCCGATATGCTAAAACGGGTGATCCCAGGAACGTACATCATGGAAGAAATAAAAGTTCCATCAGGCTACACAAAAGGCTTTCCGGAAGGCGTTGCCATTAAGGAAACCAGAGAAGTTCAGGAGACCGGGATGGAGGATGAAAAGATCAAGGCAGAGGTTGTAAAGACCGATGCGCCGAATCAGTATCGGATAAATGTCATGAGTGATTATCAGGAAAGCCTTACTGTTACGGAGCCGAAGGGAGCCTACAGTTACGGTCAGGTTTCCGGAGCACATTTGGCACTCTACAAGGCGAAGCGAGTTTACACCATGGACAGTGTGGCTTACCCGAAAGGGTATTATCTGGTAAAGACAGAAAGCAAACCGGCAGAATGGACGGTAGAAAATACCGTTAATAATGCACCGGTGCGGGTGGTGGCTGACTGGATCACAGATGGAACCCCCAAATACTTTGAGGGAATCCCTGCAGGGGACTATATCCTTGAGGAATTGGATGCAGCAGGCGGTTTTATTAGATCCACAATGGAATTAACTATAAAAGCAGTTGGGGGTGTTCAAACCATCAATTTAAAGAACGATCATACTAAGCTGGAGGTTTATAAGTACTACGAGGATAGCACTGGGAAAAAGATGCAGCTCCCAAACAGCCATGCAGCTGGTTTAGCTCTTTATGAAGCAAAGACAGACTATAGCGGAAATATCGTAATGGCTGGAGGAAAGCCGGTCTTTGACAGGGAGAAGAAGATCATAGAATGGATGACCGATGATTTAACTGAGTATACGGAAAAGACAGGAAAAAGTACTGGCCTCATAGACCGTATAAAAGCCCTTCTTGGCCTGTCCAAAAACCAGTCCAGTTTTATCACGGACTTTGAAGACGCTTACCGGGAGAAAGGGGAGGCCCTTACCTACCTCACCTGGTACACAAAAGATGGGGAGCGGACGGCAGAGCGCAGCGAAAGCCTTCAAACCGGAAAAGGAGAGGGAATGTCCAATGGAGCGGGGCACACTGCTGTCCAGACCTGGATCACTGATGCCGGAAAAACAATTCGAATCACCATTTACCGGAATGTAAAAAATGGCGCCCTTGATCCAGATGGAAAGCTTCCTCTGAACTTTGAATATCAGTTCAACTATAAAGAGGAAAACGGGATAAAAAGTTATGATACCTTAGAAGGGATGCACCGGATTGACTATTTACCCTTTAATGCAGAAAAAGACGGTAAGAGGGTAGGAAATTATGTCCTGGTGGAAGAAAAGACGCCAGATGGCTTTGAAACAGCCGATCCCAAAGCAATAATCCTTGAAGAAATCGGAAGTGTGCAGAGGATCAGTCTGGAAAATGAGGAAAAGTATATTAACATCTTGAAGGTGGTTTCGGACGGAACGAATGAATATGCCGCAGAAGGAGCAGAACTTGCCCTATACCGGGCTGATGACGTCGGGAACTTTGTGGAAGATGAAGCTCACTTAATTGAAACCTGGATTTCCGGATCGGATGGAAGATACACAGAAAGTGACAGATTTAATGGAAACATCCCGGAAGGATTTGGCCTGGGAGATTTAAAGCCTCACAGGATTGATAAAATCCCTTATGGGACCTTTTATATCGCAGAGTTAAAACCTCCGTCTTACATGCAAAAAATAGAGCCGGTAAAGATTCTTGTAGGAGCAGAAAGGATTTCTATTTACCGGGTCGTAAATGCTCCTGCTGCTGGAAAGCTGGAAATCATGAAGAAGGCTTCTGATACCGGGAAAGGACTGGAAAACGCCCGGTTTAAGGTGACAAACCAGGATATAGGGGCTGTCTGGTACATGACAACCGGCATAGATGGAAAGGCAGACATAACCGGACTCCCAGTGGGCCTGGTGCAGACAGACGGAATCATAAAGCCTTACACGTATACCATAGAAGAAATTTCACCGCCAGATTTATACCAGATCTCCGAAGGAATGAAGAAGTTCCAGTTTGATGGAACTGAAAGCAGAAAGGAGGCTCTTTATACCTGTCAGGTTTTGAATAATCCTACAGAGATTCATTTTAAAAAGACAAACTTTGATAATGGAATGGCTGTGGAAGGTGCAGAAATCGCTGTGTATCATGCAGTGGCAGTTAATGGAGAATATCAAAAGGATGGACAAGCCATTGAGACTTTAGTTTCAGGGCCGGATGGTTTTACCCTGACAAAGAAGCTGTCAGCAAACCAGGTATACATTATGGAAGAACTAAAAGCTCCATTGGGATACGCCCCTTCAAAGCCGGTGATCTTTACCCTGAATAAGGCGGGAACCGGAATCCGAAATGTCTCAAACAGCTTTAGCGTTTTAAGGCTGGCAAGTGAGAATGGCTTCATTGAAGCCCTTACTGTAACCGGACGGGTCCCTGTAAAGGTCTATACAGTATTAAAGGATTTAGACGTAGGAACTGAGTTACCACCTTTTGTAGGGACAGGAAGCGGCCAGGGTGTAACCGCAGAAGACGGCATGATAGACGGTCATTTATATGAGATTACCGAATACACCAGGTACTCCGATGGCAGGACGGAAAAGTCCTTTAAGGAAACGAAACGGCTCTATTTTAATGAAAACGAGTTTTACTCCCTTCCTTCCAGGACCTATTTGGAAACCAGGCAGGAGCTGACTGATGCAGAAGGAAACGTCCTTGCAAGCTGGACCGTCAATGAGGATAACCATGATTATACAATCAAAAATCCAGTAACCAGGGAAGATCCCATTGCTCAGGTAACAGGCAGCGTGGGAGTGGGCCACAGTGCAGTAAAAACTGGAAACCTCATAAAATACACGGTTTCCTATGTCAATTCTTATAACCATCCGGCAGATATCCGGATCAAAGCGGACCTTACAGATGGACTTGAATATTTAAGATCCACAGATTATGGAGTGGAGCAAAATGGAATTGTCACCTGGAACCTTACGGATATAGCTGCCCATGATAGCGGAACGGTAGATTTGATAGCTGTGGTCAGCGGTGAAACAGGAACACAGGCAAAGGCATATTTTGAAACAAACGTAAATGCAGTTACAAAACATACTGCTCTTACAAATCCCGTTGTTTCGGATGGCTCCATTACCATCATAAATAAGCTGACCGGGACAGGAATACCCGATAGTACGGGGCACGCTGAGGATCAGGCAGACGAGTTTACCTTCCGTGTACGATTTACGGACTCTGCTGGAAAAACTCTAACCGGATACCAGGCATACGGCGGTTCTTCAGAAAATCGGATTAAAGGAGAAGGAAATATCACCATAACCGGCAATGGCTTTATTACCTTTGCAGGCCTTCCTTACGGAACCAGATATGAGATTACAAAGGAGAAAAAAGACGGCTATGAAAACATACCATCTTCCACTGGGCAGACGGAAAAAGAAACAATAACGGGAGAGGTATCAAGGGCCATGCAAAGCGCAGTATTTATAAACAACCGGAACGATGAAACGATTCGGGAGGTCCTGACAGCAGGAGGAAGTTATCGCCTCATGGAAACCACAACGTATAGTGACGGAGGCAGCCTTACAAGCGGAGTATACCGCTTCCAGATAAATGCTTTGGGAATGGTTGATAACGTGGATATGGAGGACCGTCCGGTACATTTATATTTCTCCAAAGTGGATGCAGAAACCGGAGAAGAGCTTGCAGGAGGCAGGTACAGACTTATAGATGGAGAAACAGGAACTGTGATCTATGAATTTACCAAAGAGAAAGGAGAGAAGATTGTCATTCCCGCAGAACTCATTATCCCAGGGAAGAAGTACTCAGTCAGGGAAGAACTTTCTCCAGAAGGTTACACTTACGAAAAGGAGATATTCTTTACGGCAGAGGAAAGCGGCATTCCGGAAACCATTATTATGCAAGATAAAAAGACGGAGATAGAAATTAAAAAGGTAGATGAAGTAACCGGAGAACTACTAACCGGAGGGCGTTTCTCTATCCGGGAACAGGAAACAGGTACTGTCATTATTTCTTTAACACCAGAAGGAAAGCCAGTATTTATAAAAGGACTCTTAACAGCCGGAACCACCTATGAGCTGATAGAGGAAGAACCTCCATCCGGATATGCCTGTAGCGAGAAAGTAACCTTCACTGTTCCGGAAGAAGCAGAAACAATCATGGTAATGATGAAAGATAGAAAAACAGAGGTTTTAATAAAGAAACTCAAAGGTTCTCTTTTAATCGAAACCCCATCGGAGGCCATTAGACAGTTACCAGGAAGTGTTCTTCAAGTTTTAAATGAAGATAAGTCTCCAACCAAGGCACTTAGGACTGGCAATGGATTAAATGCCGGTGATGACCTTATCTTTACGACCGGACAGCAGTTTGAGGAATTAAAAGGCCAGCTGGAAGCCGGAAAAAATTACTGGCTTCACGAGGTCAGTCCGGCAGATGGATATGCCTATGCAGAAGATATACCCTTTACAGTCAGCTTAAAAGGCGGTACAGATATTATTGTTATGATAGATAATCCAACCCATGTAATTCTGTCTAAAAAGACTATAACAGGCAAGGAAGAGCTGCCAGGGAATCATATGAGCATAAAAGACAAGGATGGAAATGTTGTGGAAGAGTGGATATCCGGAGAACAGCCTCACGAGCTTATTGCAAAATTAAAAGCAGGAGAGCATTACTGGCTCCATGAAATCCGTCCTGCACATGGATATACTTATGCAGAAAGTGTTTCTTTTACCGTAAGCAAAAACGGAACGGTTGATATTGTTGAAATGAAAAATGATGTTACTGTGGTTCGATTAAAGAAAGTAGATTCATCCGGGCAGCCGTTAAAAGGAGCTGTTTTACAGGTATTGGATCAGCAAAAAAGTGTTGTTATTCCGGATTTTGAAACAACAGGTGAGGCTATAGATATCACTGGAAGATTAGTGGCAGGAGAAAACTATTACCTTCATGAGGTGAAAGCCCCATCAGGATATCTTCTTTCTGCTGATATAGCATTTACAGTGCCAAAGGAAACGGAGTTATTGGAAGTTACGATGACAGATCCAAAGAAGCAAAGTCCTGGTTCAAATAAAATGTACCTCTATAAAGTAGACGCAGTTACCGGACAGGGAATTAAAGGCGTGGAATTTTCCATTTACCGCCCTGACGGAAGTCTGTACATGACTGTAAACACAGGAGAGGATGGATATGCAAGATTCAATATTCCGGCTAATGGAACCTATACATACAAAGAAACAAGAACAGCCCCCGGTTACCTTGCAACAGATCATACCTACTTCTTTACCATTCAAAACGGTGAGGTATCAGATCGCAGTATAATATCAGTTGCAAATTACCCTTCTCCGGAAGTTCTGATTCAAAAAGCAGATGCTGAAACCTTAGAAGGGTTAGAGGGAGCAGAACTGGAAATAAGAAATGAAACCGGAATGCCCGTATCAACGGGAATAACAGATGGAAACGGTGAGACTTCATTCCTTCCCCAACGCGCAGGTAAATATACCGTACATGAAATAAAAGCCCCTGAAAAATATATAAAAACTGATAATTATTTAACAATTTATATATCTGATGATGGGACTGTAAGGGGAGAATTGGTGCTGTATAACCGTCGGCCACATGTGAAGAAAAAAGGCTTTATTACGGCAACATATCAGTCAGCCCTAAATGGTCTTGGAATCATCAATCATAAGGGAAAAGGATTCTGGAACTGGTTGAGCAGGCTTCCGGAAACAGGAGACATAGGACTGGGAGGGGGAGTGCTTATAGGAATAGGCTTAATCGGAGCTGTGTCCAGTATTGCCATTGTGAGGAGGAGAAGAGATAAGAAAAATGAAGAACAAGTTTAAGAAAAGCTTTATTGCCATGTCCCTTATCGCATCTCTGGTTCTGGGAGGTGGCAGCATGTCACATGCAGAAGAAAAGTCTTTTGAAATGAAAAAGGAATACAAAACATCTATAAAGGCAGACGACGGAAAGTCCCAGTTTAAAGAAGTCTACGAAAAAGATGGAATTATCTATCAGCTGAAATCCGTTCAAATAGATAATGTGGAAGAGATCCCTCCAGATGATACCATCACATATGATTCCTCCCCCTTTGTTGGAGACCCCAAGGAATATGTCCCTGAAAACACAATAGAGAAAAACGGAAAAAAATATATTCTGAAAACCAGCCGGCTTACAAAAGTAATTACGGAAGAAACCACAAAATATTCAGAAGCTTCTATACTATACAAAGGGGTAGAATACATAGATTCCCTTCCGGAATATGGGGAGGTCAAAGTTGTGAATGAAGATCTGAAGCAGGAATTAATAGTAAGGCTTCCTGCGGTTGATTATAGGGAGGAAGGTACTTATTGGGATTATAATTTTACATTTCCTATTACAGTAACCGGGTATGATGCGGATTCCTATATGTTGGGCCAGATTGAAATTTCTAATGATTCTCCTTTAATAGATCATGAGGTTCAGTTTCTGGATTATTTAAATCTGCCCCTCCAATACTACAAAATCACCAGGATCCAGTGGGAGGGAAAACCTGCAGGAAAGGAGGGAGAAAGGATCCGGAAAGCAACCGCTTATGGCCGGAAGCTGGTAAAAGACATCAGGGGAATCTATGGAGGGGAGGTAACCTTCCCTTCCATTGAAGCCAATGTTTATCATGGAGTTTACATTGAAGCAGATGCAGAGAATCAAACAGGTCAGCTTATTTACCAAAAGCAGGCAACTGCAATCTACGAACGAAATGGCAAAATCGGATTCTGGAATTTTTTAAAATGGCTGCTGACAAATTCCGTTACCTTGGCAATTCTCACAATCTTCCTGGTAATCATGCTTATACTGCTGATCATTCTTAAAAAAGAAAGAAAAAGAAAGGAAATACGGGAAACAGAAGAACAGAACCAGTGACCTTAAAAAGAGCCAGGCTGTTATGGCTGCCGGAAGGCTGCCTGATAGGAACAATCCGGGTCCCGGTAATGAAGATACAGTTGAAGATACAGTACATCATGAGAATCTGTTATTGAATATTATAAATTGAAATGCTAGTATAAATACAATCCTATTTCACTAAAAAGAGGTAAGTCAATGACAATTTATGATATTGCAAAAAAAGCGGGAGTTTCTGCCAGCACGGTTTCCCGTGTGATCAATGATAAGCCGGGAGTCGGTGAAGCGACAAAGGAACGGATAAGAAGGCTTTTAGAAGAGTACAATTATTCCCCTAATGAGGCAGCCCGGGGCCTTGTGACCCAATCTTCAAAGATTGTGGGGATTTTGATCGAAGATATCCGCATTGCCCATCATACGGAGTCTGCCTATATCATTGAACAGGAAATGACAAAAAGAGGTTATACCTGTATTACCCTCAGTACAGGAATAACTCCGGAGAAAAAAGCGGAATACATTAAAATCCTGGAACAAAGAAGAGTAGAAGGGGCTATCCTGATCGGGTCCATGTTTGGAACATTGGAGGTGGAAAAAAGTATTAAAGAGCATTTGGCAGATATCCCCATTGTGCTTGTAAACGGTTCCCTGGATCTGCCTAACGTGCGGGGAATCCTGGTGGCTGAAAAACAGGGAGTGGAGGAATGTGTGGATCTGCTGGTAAAAAGGGGCCGCCGCAATCTGGCTTTTGCCGTTGATTCCATAACTCCTTCCAACAACAGCAAAATACTTGGCTTTAAGAACGGCCTTGAGAAACATGGGCTTAGAAATGGGGAAAGGTTTGTTTTTTATGCGGCAGACGATGATACGGCTCCGGAACATACAATTGAAAGAGGAAGACAGGCAACGGAAGAAATTATCATGAAATGTCCTGAGGTAAACGGAATTATCTATTCCATTGATTTACTGGCTGTGGGCGGGCTGCAGGTATGTCATGAAAAGGGAATTGCTGTCCCGGGCCAGATTGCCGTGATTGGGATCGATAATACCCTGTATGGAAAAATCTGTACCCCAAAGCTGACCACATTAGATAATAAACTGGTAGAGGTCTGCCAGAACGCTTCCCGAATCCTGCTGGAAGCTCTTGAAGGGAAGGATACGCCTCATGGCATGAAAATATTTACCGACATCATTCAAAGGGAAAGCAGCTGAAAAACTTCTAAAGATTTTCAAGCGGATTTCCAAAGCAGCTATCTGATAGCGGAGAGGACACCGCAAAAAGCAGGCTTTCCCAACCGTGCAGATTCCAGGCTTCGTTCAATCGATTTCAAAGACAACCGTTATTTTCTGAGTTTTAATAATATTTATGTTAAAAAATCACAAAAGCATATGAAGGAATTTGGCAATTAATATGATTGATTCCCCAGAAAAAAACTGATATCCTAAATAAAGAGTTACGCAATCGATTGCAAAGAGGAAAGGGGAACATTTATGATTTACGGACATATTGGTTCAGCGGAGACGGAAGGTGCTTATACGGAGAAAATCCGTAAAGCAATACAGATCTTAAGGGAGACGGATGTAACAGAAATGCATCACGGAAAGTATCCTTTGGATGGGGACAATTTAATTCTGCAGATTAATGAAGTCACTACCGGGCCAAAAGAGGAAAAGAGACCGGAAGTGCATAGAAAATATATTGATGTCCAGTATATGGTGCGCGGCCAGGAATTAATCGGTTTTTATCCTGACTGTGGTCATGGAGAAGTACTGGAGGATTTGCTGGAAGAAAATGATGTGCTTTTTTACAAAGAGAGAGAAGATGTAAAAGAGCTGATGCTTCCCATGACAGAAGGCTGCTATGCCATATTTTTCCCGGAAGATGTCCACAGGCCTTGCTGCCAGATGGGAGCCCCTGAGGCCATAAAGAAGATTATATTAAAAGTGAAAGTAGATACATTATAAAATGCGGAAGTAAAAAACAAGGATGGTCTCCATCGATTCTTCCTCACCCTGTATTTATCAAGGGTAAGAGGTATAAATAGTCTTTTCATGTCCTTATTATATATAAAGGAAAGTGGAAAGAACATGGGACAACTGTAATAATTCAGGATTCAACCCCTATTTGCCAGGCAGGCTTCATGCCATAGCAAATGGGGGCTTTTGTATACATAGTGCAAATACCATATACCTGACCATCTGATTCTCAGCCATGCTTGACAAAGAAGCGGGTTATGACCATAATAAATATATATAGAAGCAGTTGTGCGGTTGCAGCATTTGAAAAATGGCTATGTAATGAAAGCAAAATTATTAGGAGGAGTGAGCTATGAAAGAGTATTGTTGGGCAACATTAGGCTGTGGAGAAATTGCCAGACAGCTGGCAGAAAATATGAAAAAGCGGGGAAAGGCTTTATATGGGGTTGGCAACAGGACTTATGAAAATGCAGTTAAATTTGCACAAACATACGGTGTAGAGAAGGTCTATCATAATGTCCATGACATATTTCACGATGATAAAGTGGATATTATCTACATTTCAACGCCCCATAATACCCACATCACTTATTTAATAGAAGCATTAAAAAGTGGAAAGCATGTGCTGTGTGAAAAGTCGGTTACACTGAATTCTGCGGAGCTTGCTGAAGCAGCTGATCTTGCGGGGAAAAACAATCTGGTGCTTGCCGAAGCAATGACGATTTATCATATGCCCCTTTATAAGAAATTACAGGAAGTCGTAAAAAGCGGCCAATTGGGACCCTTGCGTTTTGTGCAGATGAACTTTGGAAGCTACAAAGACTATGATATGGAAAACAGGTTTTTTAACCGAAACCTTGCCGGCGGAGCATTGCTGGACATCGGGGTGTATGCCCTTTCCTTTGCAAGATGGTTTATGACAGAGGCGCCGGATCAGATCCTGTCACAGGTGAAGCTCGCTCCCAGCGGTGTAGACGAGCAGGCGGGAATCCTGTTAATGAACAGTCAGCAGGAAATGGCAACCATTTCCCTGTCTCTTCATGCAAAGCAGCCAAAGCGGGGCACTGTGGCTTTTGACAAGGGCTATATTGAAATCTATGAATATCCCAGGGCTGATAAGGCGGTAATCACCTATACAGAGGATAATCGCCAGGAAGTGATAGAAGCAGGAAATACGGATGATGCCTTGTTGTATGAAATATTGGATATGGAGAAGGCAGTTTCCGGAGAAGCTGATGAAATGCATCTGGAATATACAACAGATGTTATGAACATGATGACAAGGATACGCAGTGACTGGAATATGAAGTATCCGGAAGAAGGATAAACCATTCCTCCAAGAAGGCACAGGAAAACGGGATGCTGTTGACACTTTATCAAAGCAGGGATATACTCTTGTTACAGCCGGAAGGCTTTTAGCGGGTAAAACAGGGGGAGTCCTTCCCCAATGGATTTTAGGATACGGGAGAATAACAATGGATTTGTTTGATTATATGAGGGAAAATGCCATGAAAAATGAGTCCCCCCTTGCATCAAGGCTTCGACCGGCGACTCTTGATGAGGTGGTGGGGCAGCAGCATATCATTGGCAAAGATAAACTGCTTTACCGGGCCATTAAGGCGGACAAGCTGGGATCCGTAATTTTCTACGGCCCTCCGGGAACTGGGAAAACCACTTTGGCAAGGGTGATCGCCAATACCACCAGTGCGGATTTCAGGCAGATCAATGCCACTGTGGCCGGGAAAAAGGACATGGAAGAGATCGTGAAGGAAGCAAAGGATTCTCTGGGAATGTATGGGAAAAAGACCATTCTGTTCGTGGATGAGATCCATCGTTTCAACAAAGGGCAGCAGGATTATCTTCTTCCCTTTGTTGAGGATGGGACGCTGATTCTCATTGGAGCAACCACGGAAAATCCTTATTTTGAGGTAAACGGCGCCCTTCTTTCCAGATCCAGGGTATTTGAGCTGAATTCCCTGGAAAAGGAGGATATCAGGGTACTGATTCATCGGGCGGTATATGACCGGGACAAGGGAATGGGGTCCTATAACGCTGTGATTGACGAAGATGCGGAAGAATTTCTGGCTGATGTTTCCAACGGAGATGCAAGGGCTGCCTTAAATGCAGTGGAGCTTGGGGTAATGACCACGGACCGGGACCCGTCGGACGGAAAAATCCATATTAATCTCCAGGTTGCGGAAGAGTGCATCCAAAAGCGGGTGGTGCGTTATGACAAAACAGGGGATAACCATTATGATACCATATCAGCCTTTATAAAGAGC
The DNA here is from genome assembly GCA_902363835.1 of Lachnospiraceae bacterium. Taxonomy (GTDB): domain Bacteria; phylum Bacillota; class Clostridia; order Lachnospirales; family Lachnospiraceae; genus Lacrimispora. The sequence continues at coordinate 49,677 of CABJBM010000026.1, read as the reverse complement.
ATGCGGGGATCGGATCCGGATGCAGCCGTCTATTACCTGGCAAGAATGCTTTATGCAGGAGAGGATATAAAATTCATTGCCAGAAGGATCATGATCTGCGCTGCAGAGGATGTGGGAAATGCGGATCCTCAGGCTCTTGTTGTGGCAGTGGCGGCGGCTCAGGCCGCGGAGAGGATCGGGCTTCCGGAAGCACAGATCATTCTGTCCCAGGCGGTCACCTATGTGGCTTCAGCGCCTAAGAGCAACGCAGCCTGCATGGCGGTGTTTGAGGCCCTGGATTCGGTGCGGAACCAAAAGACCATGCCGGTGCCGGTTCATTTACAGGATTCCCACTATAAGGGATCGTCAAAGCTGGGTCATGGACAGGGATATCTCTATGCTCATGATTATCCCGGCAACTATGTGAAGCAGCAGTATCTGCCGGACGGGCTGGAGGATACAGAGTTCTATCATCCAACGGAAAATGGCTATGAACAAAAAATCAAAGAGCGTTTAAAGGAACTGAAAAAATAACTTTTCTTTTTCTATATTAAGGTATATAATAGGCGTATCGTACGACCTGATTTAACATGATTAGGGCCGGGATAACATTTCCGGCCATCTGTTGCGATATTCTATCGTGAAGCATTCCCAAGATTATGAAACAACTGTTATAAGGAATCATGAAGGAGAATAATATGCGTGAAAAATTACAGACATTGCCGTTAGCGGAATTAAAGGAGCTTGCCAAAGCCCAGGGAATCAAGGGCTGCAGTTCCATGCGAAAAGCTGAAATTATAAATTTACTTTGCCAAAAGGAAGAGGAGGCTCCTGTTCTTCCTGATTCGCCGGGGAGTGTTTCAGTAGATAAGGCTGAGGAAGCAAAAAAAGAGGTTCCTAAGGCTGCAGCAGCCCAGCCGGCGCCTCAGGCCCAGCCTCACTCAGAGGCGGTAAGCCAGCAGAGCCAGACCAACACGGATCAGCAGATGCCGTCCCAGGCAGGCGGTCAAAGGAAGACTGTTGTCCGCTCCTACCGCCAGGAAGGGCAGCAAAGGCCTGCAAACTATCGTCCCGCTCAGGGAAACAGCGGAGAGTCTTATACCAGAAATGAGGCAAGGCAGGAACCTGTTTCGGAAGAACCAAGAGGGGATTTTCAGCCAAGCCCTGAACTCCAGGAGCTGGACAGCGGCATAGAAGCCCATGGAATTCTGGAGGTTATGCCTGACGGCTTTGGATTCATCCGCTGTGAAAATTATCTGCCAGGCGAAAATGACGTTTACGTGGCGCCCTCCCAGATCCGCCGGTTCAATATGAAGACAGGAGACATCATTCACGGAAGCCGCAGAGTAAAGACGGCTGCGGAAAAGTTTGCCGCCCTGCTATATGTAAAGAAAATCAACAGTTATCCCACCAGTGTGGCGGAGCGCCGTCCAAATTTTGAAAATATGACCCCAATATTCCCGGATAAAAGGCTCCACATGGAGACTCAGGGAGGGAAAAATACCACTGCCATGCGTGTTCTGGATCTTTTAGCCCCTATAGGAAAGGGCCAGAGAGGGATGATCGTATCCCCTCCAAAGGCAGGAAAAACCACCCTGCTTAAGGAAGTGGCAAAGGCCATAACCATAAACCATCCGGAGATCCATCTCATGATCCTGCTGATTGATGAGCGGCCTGAGGAGGTTACGGACATTAAGGAATCCATTTTCGGAAATAACGTGGAGGTGCTCTATTCTACCTTTGACGAACTTCCGGACCGCCATAAGAGAGTATCGGAAATGGTGATCGAGCGGGCCAAGCGCCTTGTTGAGCATGGCCGGGATGTGGTGATTCTGCTGGACAGCATTACCCGTCTGGCCAGAGCTTATAACCTGACGGTGGCTCCAAGCGGTCGTACTCTGTCCGGCGGTCTGGATCCGGCAGCCCTTCACATGCCAAAGCGTTTCTTCGGCGCAGCCAGAAATATGAGAGAGGGAGGCAGTCTCACCGTTCTTGCCACCGCTCTTGTGGATACGGGCAGCCGTATGGATGACGTTATTTATGAGGAATTTAAGGGGACCGGCAACATGGAACTGGTTCTCGACCGGAAGCTGTCTGAGAAGAGGATTTTCCCTGCCATTGATATCCTTAAATCCGGTACCAGAAGAGATGATCTGCTGCTCACCAGGGAAGAAGCGGAGGCAGTTGATGTTGTCCGGAAGGCTACCAATACCTTAAAACCGGAAGATGCGGTGGAGAAGATTCTGGATTTATTCTCAAGGACAAGAAACAACAGGGAATTCGTGGAAACCTCCAAAAAGATGCGCTTTTTCTAGGGTACGGGTGGTTTTTGTAGAAATAAATACTTGCATTAAAATTTTTTTTATGTTATACTGTGTAAGCTGTTTATTAGACAAAGTCGGTTTACGGACTGCGATTTAATAGAAATCAGAGTATGCGAGGTGAAAATCATGAAAGAGGGAATCCATCCAAATTACTATCAGGCAAAAGTAGTTTGCAACTGTGGTAATGAATTCGTAACTGGTTCTACAAAGGAAGATATCCACGTAGAAGTTTGTTCTAAGTGCCATTCATTCTACACCGGTCAGCAGAAGGCTGCTTCCGCTCGTGGACGTATTGATAAATTCAATCGTAAATATGGCGTTAAGGCTGAGGCATAATTTCTTCAATGAATGCAGGCGAAGCACAGCATGAATTCAGGAAATCAGCCGTTCTATGCGCTCATTGGGCGTATCGAACTTCCTTATTATATCAGGGGCAAAGAAAAGGTTGAGTTTGGTGGAAACACTTTAGCTCAGCCTTTTTTGGGATTTGAACAAGTGAAAAGCTTCCATTTTAAACAGAGAGGTGGTTTGGCGTATGAAGTATTCAGGAATCGGCGGGCAAGCCGTGATTGAAGGCGTTATGATGAAAAACGGGGATGAGTATGCCACAGCAGTCCGCAAGCCGGACGGAACCATTGAAGTGAAAAAGGATACTTATGTCAGTATGGGAGAACGGGTGAAGCTTTTTTCCCTGCCTTTTATCAGAGGGGTATTCAGCTTTGTGGACTCCATGGTTTTGGGCATGAAGGCCCTGACCTTTTCTGCCAGTTTTTTTGAAGATGACGAAGAGGATTTAAAACCTTCCAAGTTTGAGAAGCTGTTGGAAAAAATATTTGGGGAAAAGATGGAAAAGGCACTGATGAGCATGGTGATGGCATTTTCCGTGGTAATGGCCATCCTGATTTTTATGGTATTGCCCATGTTCCTTGCCAATATATTCCATGGCTTTATTAAGTCCCAGACAATTATGGCTGTTTTAGAAGGCCTGATCCGTATTGGGATCTTTATTGCTTACATTGGTCTGGTTTCCCGCATGGAGGACATCCGCAGAACCTTCATGTATCACGGGGCAGAGCACAAGTGCATCAATTGCCTGGAACACGGCCTCCCACTTACTGTGGAAAATGTGAGAAACAGCTCCAAAGAACATAAGCGCTGCGGAACAAGTTTTCTTTTGATCGTCATGATCATCAGCATCCTGTTTTTTATGGTGGTGAGAGTGGATACAGTGCCCCTTAGGGTTCTCAGCAGGATCATACTGATTCCGGTCATTGCCGGAGTATCTTATGAATTCTTGCGTCTGGCAGGGCGCAGCGATTCAAAGCTGGTGGATTTATTAAGCCGCCCGGGCATGTGGATGCAGGGAATGACCACGAAGGAGCCTGATGATGAAATGATCCAGGTGGGAATCGCTTCTGTGGAGGCGGTGTTTGACTGGAAGGCATTTCTTAACAGAAATTTCCCGGAGAAAAGGGCATGAATCTGACATTGCAGATTTTATTGGAAGAAGGAACGGAAAGGCTTTTAGAGGCAGGGGTGGATGAGGCATCCCTGGATTCCAGATACCTGCTTTTTGAGGCATTCCACACGGATATGACACATTTTCTCATGGACAGAAACAGAATGCTTCCGGAAGACGATTCCACTCTGAAGTTCATTTCAGAATACCGGTCCATGCTCGGGAAACGCTCACAGCGGATTCCCCTTCAGCAGATTACAGGCGGCCGGGAGTTTATGGGGCTTGAGTTTTATGTTAATGAGCATGTGCTGATTCCCAGACAGGACACGGAAACTTTGGTGGAACTGGTCCTGAAGGATTATAAGGGAAAGAAACCGGAGATCCTGGACATGTGTACGGGAAGCGGCTGCATTGCAATCAGCCTTGCAAAGCTCGGCGGATTTGACCGTATTACCGCTGCGGACATTTCAAAGGAAGCCCTTAAGGTGGCGAAGCGGAATGCAGAGAAGCATTTGGAAGAGGGAAGGATCACGCTGGTGGAAAGCGATTTATTTGCCTCCCTGGAGGAAGGGAAAAGATTCGATGTAATCGTATCCAATCCTCCCTATATTCCAACGAAAATAATAGAAGGGCTGCAGCCGGAAGTCAGGGATCACGAGCCCATGCTGGCCCTGGACGGAAAGGAAGACGGACTGTATTTTTACAGAAAGCTTGCTTTGGAAAGCCGTTCTCATATGGTTCCAGGAGGAACCGTTTATTTTGAAATCGGCTATGACCAGGGAGAGGCGGTCGGCAGCTTATTAAAGGATGCCGGCTTTGGAGAAGTTCGGGTGTTTCAGGATGCGGCAGGGCTGGACCGTGTAATCCGTGCCGTTTTGCATTGAGTATGGGCGACAGTCCTTTGCGGTAAATTCAGGAGGTTACCAATGTTTGATAGATTAGATGATATATTAATTCATTACGAAGAATTAATGCAGGAGCTCAACAATCCCTCTGTAACGGAGGATCAGAACCGGTTTCGGAAGCTGATGAAGGAACAGGCGGATTTATCGGATCTGGTAGAGACTTATACCCAGTATAAGAAGGCAAAGCAGACCGTGGAAGACAGCCTGGCTCTTCTGGAGGAAGAGAGCGACGAAGAGATGCGGGAGATGGCAAAGGAGGAATTATCCGATGCAAAAAAGCAGATCGAGACGCTGGAGCAGGAGCTTAAGATTTTACTTTTACCCAAGGATCCTAATGATGATAAGAATATTATTCTGGAGATCCGTGCGGGAGCAGGCGGTGACGAGGCAGCCCTGTTTGCTTCTGAACTGTACCGCATGTATGTAAATTACGCGGAGGGCCACCACTGGAAGGTGGAGCTGATCAGCGTCAATGAAAATGGGATCGGCGGCTTTAAAGAAGTGGTTGCCATGATTACCGGCAAGGGCGCTTATTCCAAGATGAAATATGAAAGCGGCGTCCACCGGGTGCAGCGTGTGCCGGAAACAGAAAGCGGAGGAAGAATCCACACCTCCACGGCTACGGTAGCAGTTATGCCTGAAGCAGAAGAATTTGACGTAGTGATCGAAGATAAAGATGTGAGGATCGATGTTATGCGAGCCTCAGGAAACGGGGGACAGTGTGTAAACACCACCGACTCAGCCGTTCGTCTGACCCATATGCCTACTGGAATCGTGATTTACAGCCAGACGGAAAAATCACAGCTTCAGAATAAGGAAAAGGCCTTCCGCTTACTGCGTTCCAAGCTTTATGACATGGAACTGGAGAAGAGACAGAATTCGGAAGCAGAGGAAAGAAGAAGCCAGATTGGTACGGGAGACCGTTCCGAAAAGATCCGGACCTATAATTTCCCTCAGGGCCGTGTGACAGACCACAGGATCAAGCTGACTCTTTATAAGATCGATTCCATTATGAATGGAGATATTCAGGAGCTGCTGGATTCCCTCATTGCGGCAGACCAGGCCGTACGCTTGAGCAAGCTGAATGAAGAGGCGTAAAAATACCGGATTTGCGGTGTTTTCCGGTTTTGCTATAGATTAAAAAATATACACGTATGCCATAGCCCTGTTCCATGATGGAACGGGGTTTTTATTTCATTGATGTGCATTTTTCTGACCTGCCCGAAGATTTGCACTTCTGCAGTATGGCTGTCATGGGATTACCAAAAGTAAAAGTATCCTGCGAGAAAAGATTGCCATTTTAAATTGGAAAAAAGAATCATTTAGTTCCCCTGTAAACTATGCTATTATGTAAAGGTGCATAAAAAGGTGTGGTTTAAAAGAAAAAAAGAATAAATAACACACAAAAACCTTTAACCAGTGCAGATTAAAATATTTTGGATGATAATAAAACCCACTATGTAATATCATATATCAATTGAGGCTGGCATGAATCAATAGGAGTGAGTATAGATATGGACAGGCGAAAGAGAGAAATCCTGGATATTTTGTCAGACAGAGAGTATTATACGGCAGAAGATCTTGCAGGGAAGATCGGTATCGGGACGAAGACCATTCGCAATCTGCTGAAAGAGTTGAATCAGGAAATGGAGCCCTTGGGGGCTTCGATTCTTTCAAAATACGGTGTAGGGTATTATCTGAACGTATGGGACGAAGAAAAGTTCAATTTTTTTATCCGGGAATTGCACACCCAACTTTCGGATCAATATCTGCCTGATACGTCGGAGGACCGGATACAATATCTGTTGGAATATTTATTTAACAGCCCTTCCTATGTGAAGTTGGATGAATTGAGTGACAGTCTGTATATATCCAAGAGGACATTGACTGCGGATCTAAAGGAAGTAGAACAATATCTTAATAAATTTAATATAAAAGTTATCCGAAAACCCAATCATGGAATCAAGCTGGAAGGCGGAGAGTTTGAGGCCAGATTGTGCATCGCGTCTTTTTCGGGAAAAAGGCTTCATAAGGGCAATCAGAGCATGGATGAAATTGCGGCATGTGTGTCGGCTGTTCTTAAAAAGAACGATTTTCTGATTCCAGGAACTGCCTATCAAAACCTTGTTGTTCATCTTTATATTGCCATCAGCCGAATCATGGAATGCCATTATGTGCCAATGCCTGATGAACCCTTAAAGAATATGAACGGACGGTTTGAGTACCAGATCGCAAAAGAAATTGCCAAACAGATAGAATCCACATTCCAAATTACATTCCCTGAAACAGAGATCGTTTACATTGCCATACATTTGGCAGGGAAGAAGATGATATACCATAATGATGAAACAGATCAGAATATCATCATCACCCAGGAAATCAGTGATCTGGTAACCGTTATGCTGGAACGGGTGTATGATCTGTTCAAATTTGATTTTCGCAGTGATTTAGAGCTTCGCATGTTGCTGTGCCAGCATCTGGTGCCTTTAAGCGTCAGGATCAAATATGATATGCATTTAAAGAATCCTCTTCTCAGGGATGTAAAGGAAAAGTTCTGTCTTTCCTATACCATGGCCTGCAATGCGGTTACAGTTATAAATGAACATTTCCATACTCTTTTGTCAGAAGATGAGATCGCATACTTTGCATTTGCATTTGCTTTTGCTCTTGAACGGAAGAAGACGGAGGTAGAGAAGAAAAACATACTTCTGGTATGCTCCTCCGGGCGGGGAAGTGCAAAGCTTCTTCAATATAAATACCAGAATTCATTTAAGGAATATATAAACGATATCACTGCCTGCGATGTGGGAAGTATTTACAAAGTAGATTTTTCAAAATATGATTACATCTTTACAACTGTTCCTATTACGGTTTCCGTACCCCTTCCCATTCTGGAAGTACAATATTTCCTTGATGACAAGGACATTGTAAATGTAAAAAGGGTCCTGACTTCCGATATAGCCTCTTCCGTGGAGGCTTACTATGAACGGGAAATGTTTCTGCCTCATCTGAAGCTGCGGACAAAGGAAGAGGTCCTTCGCTGTATGTGCCAGTTTGTTATGGAAAAGAAGAACCTTCCCAAAGAATTTTATGAGTCCGTTTTAAAGCGGGAGAGGTTGGCCAATACGGCTTTTGGAAACATGGTGGCAATGCCCCACGTTTACAAAGCAATCAGTGAGGAGACGTTTGTATGTGTTGGAATCCTTGATGAACCGGTGGACTGGGAGGGGCAGAAGGTGCGTGCCGTTTTCCTGGTGTCCATAGCTAATAAGGATCATACCAGTGATGAACTGCAGCGTTTCTACCAGATGACGGCAGCCTTCCTTTTAAGCCGGAAACAAATCCAGGATCTGGTCAAAAGGCAGGATTATGATGCATTTATAGATGCGATGAGCAGCATAGAAGCCCAGATTCCCAAGGAAGTATAAGGGAAGGGTGTAAAAATAATAGCAGGACGTGTGCAAAGCCATAATCATTTTGCACACGTCTTTTTTTCGGGAGAATTCTTTGGTAAAGAGGCTGGAACCATTGGCTTCCACCATGCCTTTATACCAGTCAAAAGATTTTGCCAACAACGTTTGCAGCCCCGGCAACATAATCCTCCCGATCCCTATAGATGAAGCTATGAAAACTCATTGTGGAAAATGGGAGGAAAGGGGTGCCATTATGAAAATGGAAAAAGGCGGCGTGGAGTTCTGGAAATAAATATGATAATATGTGAATGTGCAATAGATAAGTGCTGAGAGCACTTGTTAAAATATCAATCATGCACAATATTCCCTGAACATTTCACAGAATTTTCCCACTCATGCAGACAGGCGGGGAGATATAGAAAATATTCAGGTTAAAAAGTAATTCCCGCTATATACGGGGAAGATGGGGAAGTGATGAAAGGGTAGGTTATCTTTTTTAATTGTACTTGCAGCCAGCAGAGGGAGAAGGAAACAAAAAAATAGAAATAATACGGATAATATCAGCATGAGGTAATTATGAGTTTGGCAGGTAAACCAAGCATACCGGAGATCTGGATGGGAGATGTTTTTCACCCTGCGGCTTACCTTATTACCTTTGTGAAATTCATAACTACAGATTAAGAGAGGCAGTGTGGGAATGGATATTGAAATGATTGTTATGAAGCTTGTGGTCTGCGGAGGGAATGCCAGAAGCAGTGCGATTGAAGCGCTGCGTTCAGCCAAAAACGGTGATTTTAAACATGCGGACCAGCTGATGGAGGATGCAGAAAAGACGATTCAGGAAGCACATGAGGTCCAGACGGAAATGATCCAAAATGAGTTAAACGGCAAAAAAGCAGAAGTTGGACTTTTAATGGTTCATGCTCAGGATCATCTGATGAATGCCATGACAGTCATGGATCTGTGCAAGGAAATAATTGATATTTTAAGAAATAAATAATTCATTCATAGAAAGGAGGTCATTTATGAGAAACATTGTTTTGTTTTGTGCGGCAGGAATGTCCACCAGCCTTCTGGTCCATAAGATGAAAGAGGCTGCAGCAAAAGAAAATTATGACTGCAAAATCAATGCCTATGCGCTTGCAAGCACCAAGGAGAAAGGACCGGATGCAGATATCATATTGTTGGGGCCCCAGGTTCGTTTCAGCAAGGAGAAGGTGGAAAAGGACTGTCCGGGCAAAATCATTGAATGCATTGATATGCAGGTATATGGCACCATGAACGGCGCCAAGGTTATTGCCCAGGTCAAAAAAGCTTTGGGCGACTAGTGTCGGTACAAAATTAAGGGGGAAATAAAAATGGATAAATTGATGAATTGGTTGCAAGACACAATTATACCGCCGCTGACGAAATTAGGAAGTCAAAGGCATTTAGTGGCCATACGTAATGGTTTAACCTTAACTTTACCTGCGATCATAAGCGGAAGTATATTTCTTATTATAGGAAATATTCCCATTGAAAGCTGGACTAATTTTTTAGCACCTTATGAAAATATGATTAATGCTGCTGTCAGTGTTTCATTCGGTATTATATCACTTTTAGCAGCAATTGGAATTGGTTATGAGCTAAGTAAAAGTTATGAGCTTGATGCTGTTTCAGGTGCAGCCTTATCAGTCATGGCTTTTATTACCACTCAGCTGTCGGACAGCTTTGTCATTGATCCTGCGGGTTTTGATTCTTCAGGGCTGTTTACCGCAATTATTGCAGGTATTGTTACTACCGAAATTTATCATTTCTGTATTAAAAAGAATTGGGTATTTAAACTGCCTGACGGTGTGCCGCCGGCAGTAAGCAATTCCTTTGTTTCTTTGATTCCCGCAATGCTGATCTTATTGCTGTTTTGGACCATTCGCGTTCCGTTGCATTTTAATATTACTGAATTTATTCAAGGTATCTTTTCACCTTTGCTTCATGCATTAAATAGTCTGCCTGGAATTTTGCTTTATACATTTTTGGTGAGTTTATTGTGGTGTGCAGGTATTCATGGGGATATGACATTAGAAGGTGTTGCAGATCCGATATTTTTAGCTTTTGTTGCAGCAAATGCTTCTGCTTATGCCAAAGGAGAAGCACTTCCTTATATCACTGCTTCTGGGTTTTCCAGCCTGTTTGTCAATGTAGGCGGAACAGGAGCCACATTAACTTTGGTTCTTTTAATGATTTCCTCAAGATCAAAAACCTATAAGGAATTGGGAAAGATAGCTTTGCCAGGTTCGATTTTTGAGATAAATGAACCGGTAATTTTTGGATTTCCCATTATCATGAATCCATTGATGATGATTCCTTTTATCCTGATTCCCTTAGTATTAGCTGCCAGCAGTTATTTTCTTATGTCCATTGGACTGGTTGGCAAACCCATGATGATGGTTCCCTGGACAATGCCTCCGATTATTGGGCCTTTAATGGCTACAGGCTGGGACATAAGGGCTGCTGTCTGGTCAGGGGTTGAAATTGTCATTGCTGTAGCCATTTATATGCCATTTTTCAAAATAGCTGAAAAACAGATGTTAGAAAGTGAAAATCAAAGAGGTGAAACAGCTGAAATTGCAGCAGCAGCTGAAGATTAATTACGGAGGAATTTGCTATGCCCAAAAAGCTTAAAGTTGTAACGATTGGCGGAGGATCCAGCTATACACCGGAATTAGTAGAAGGATTTATTAAAAGATATGATGAATTTCCCATAAGCGAATTGTGGTTGGTGGATATTGAAGAAGGTAAACACAAGTTGGAAATTGTGGGAGAAATGGCTAAGCGCATGGTAAAAGCAGCGGGAATTGACTGTAAGGTTTACCTGACTTTAGACCGGCGTGAGGCCTTAAAAGCAGCGGATTTCGTTACCACACAGCTGCGGGTCGGATTATTGGATGCACGTATTTTAGATGAGCGTATTCCCTTAAGCCATGGATTAATTGGTCAGGAAACCAACGGTGCCGGGGGTATTTTTAAGGCATTGCGAACCATTCCGGTGATTTTGGGAATTGTAGATGAGATGAAGGAACTGTGCCCTGAAGCCTGGTTAATTAATTTCACAAATCCTTCCGGTATGGTCACGGAAGCTGTTTTAAGATATGGTAATTGGAACAAGGTTGTCGGTTTGTGTAATATTCCCGTTAATGCTGTTTATGAAGAAGCTGCAATCCTTGGTGAAGATCCGTCAGACTTATTTTTCCAGTTTGCAGGGATTAATCATCTGCACTGGCACACTGTGGTTGATAAAAAAGGTGTTGACCGGACGGATGAGCTCATAAAAAAGATGTATGGAAGTGGGGGAACAAATTCAATTGTTGCAAATATTAAGGATAATCAATTGATTTTTGAACAGGTAGAAAATCTACATATGGTTCCATGTCCCTATCATAATTACTATTACTATACGGATAAAATGCTGGCTGAGGAATTGGAAGACTTTAAAAACAATGGAACACGGGCAGAAAAGGTCAAAAAAATTGAAGCTGAATTATATGAATTATATAAGGATCCGGATCTGAATTATAAACCAAAACAGCTAGAACAACGCGGCGGAGCCAGATATAGTGATGCAGCTTGTGAAACAATCACATCAATCTATAATGATAAAAGAACAATCATGACTGTTAGTACCCGAAATAACGGTACTATAAAAGACTTGCCTGACGATTGTGCAGTTGAAGTTACTTGCACTTTAACAGGAAAAGGGCCGGTTCCTTATAATTTCGGAAGCTTTAAACCTCAGGAAAGAGGATTGCTGCAATTAATGAAATCAATGGAAGAGCTGACCATTGAAGCTGCTGTTACAGGGGACAGAGGTACATTGTTACAAGCCTTTATGATGAATCCGCTGATTACCAGCGGAAACGTAGCAAAACAGGTAATGGAGGAATTATTGGAGGCACATAAAAAGCATCTCCCAAATTTCTTCCAATAAGTTCAAGGGATTCCTTTGAAAGACCCGGAAAAGAAACAGCAATGGAACTGGTTTCCGGCACAGAAAATTCCTGAAAGAAAAAATCATTCCTCAGACAAACCTCTTGCTTGAAAAATGTATGGAGATCCTTTCAAGATTGATAAATAACAAAGTTCATATACACCTAAAAGACAGCAATTACCGGATATATCCGAAGTTGCTGTCTTTTCTGCATAATAAAACTGTTATGGAATTTTATGAGAAGTTCTTTCAGTCTCTATCCTATTGCCCTATCATGATGCGGATAATTTCCTCGTTGGTCCCTTTCATTCCTATTTTCCCCAATCTGCCAACGTTTCTAAGGGTGGCTTCCACACCTTTGGTGACGATTCCGTCCCCATCCAGAAACTGCTGTCCCTGCATGTACATATTATAGCCCAATATTCCGGCTTCTATGGAAGAAGCGATCTTTGCCGCGCAGGAGGATTTTGCTCCGTCGCATACAATTCCTGAAACAATGGCAAGGGCATTGACTATGGTATGAATGACTTCCTCATAGCCGCCTCCGCAGAGGTAGGCGATTCCAGCCCCGGCGCCGGCTCCTGCATTAACGGCTCCGCAGTAGGCGGATAACCGGCCGATGGGTGTCTTCTGGTGAATGGCAGCTAAATTGGATAAGGCCAAAGCCCGGTACATTTTTTCCTCGCTGACCTTTAATTCCTTTGCATATACGATGACAGGAACGGAAACGGTGATTCCCTGATTGCCGCTTCCTGAATTGATGATGACAGGCAGCCCGCAGCCGTTCATCCGGGCATCAGAGCCAGCCGCAGCCATGGCCTTTGCCTTAACGGACAGGTCATTCCCGGAGTTCTTAAGAAGCACCTTGCCGATGTTGGCTCCATAGTTTTCCTTAATCCCTTCCTCTGCAATGGCCCAGTTGTAACGGATCTGGCGGTCCAGAATTTCCCTGATGTCAGAAATATCCACCGAATTGATAAAGTCCCAGATATCCTCCATGTTCAGCAGGCTCCGGTCAGTGAGAGGTTCTTTTTCCAAAGCAGCCTCTCCCTGCTTCACGATGATCCCATCCTTTTCAATGAGAACGATGTTCGTGTGATAATCGGCAATGCGCACTCTGCTGTAGGAAGCGCCTTTATACAGGGTAACAAGGATATCAAAGCAGAGTCCATTGTCCAGGTGTTCTACCGTGATCTCCTTTTCTTCCATAAATTCTCTCATTTTCACAATGTGCTCCGGTGAGGCCCCTGCAATGACCTCCAGCTCTTTTTCCGGATCTCCTGCCACGATTCCTGCCGCCACTGCCGCAGGGATGCCCTTTAAATGGCCTGTGTTGGGAACAATCACGGATTTCACGTTCTTAATAATGCTTCCGCTGGCGGCCACGATCACTCTGTCAGGTATTTCACCCAGGGTTTTTCTGGCTAATGCGGCGGCATAAGCCAGGGCAATGGGTTCGGTACAACCCATGGCGGGAACCAGTTCTTCCTTCAATATCTGCACATAGGCCTGGTATTTATCATTTGCCTTTTCCATATGAACATCAATTCCTTTCTAAAAGTATCAATGATTTTTCAAAGACTGTTTGTAAATAAGCATTGATTTCCTGTTGGTTATAATGTACCATAGAAAGGCATGGAAGTAAAATTTAATGTTTTTAAGATAACGTTTAATATTTTTAAATTGACAGAAGAAAGGGATGTTGGTATGGAGCTGCGGGAAATAAAGACATTTTTAGAGGTGGCAAACAAGAAAAGCTTTTGCAGGGCAGCGGAACAGCTGGGGTATTCCCAGGCCGCGGTTACCGTGCAGATCAAGCAGCTGGAAAAGGAATTAAACGTCCATTTGTTTGACCGCATAGGGAAGAAGACGACTCTGACCCATGAAGGGGAAACCTTCTATGAATATGCGGCTGAGGTGGTGAGGAATTTAACCCATGTAAAAAATATTTTATCCGTATCCTCGGAGCTTACGGGAAGGCTGGTCATCGGGACCATAGAGTCCATCTGTTCCACCTTGTTTCCTCCTCTGATTCAGGAGTTCCACCGCCTTTACCCCCAGGTCAACGTAAGCATTATAGTGGATTCTCCCAATGTGCTTCTTAATATGATGAATCACAATACCATTGACCTGGTGTATTTCCTTGATAAGCCCATGTATGATGCAAAATGGGTGAGAGTGATGGAAAAGCCTGAAAGCATTATTTTTGCCGCATCGAAAAATCACCCTTTTGCAATGGAAACCGGTCTTACCATGGATCAGGTCATTTCACAGCCAATGCTTCTTACGGAAAAGGATGCCAGTTACCGGTTTATGCTGGAGCAGCATCTGGCCTCATGCGGAAAAAAGGTTTACCCCTTTCTGGAGATCGGCAACACGGAATTTATCATCAAGCTGCTTCGCAGCAATGCCGGGATCTCCTTTCTGCCGGAATTCACCATTTCAAGGGATATTGAGGACGGAATTTTAACACCTCTTAAAATGAAGGATTTTCATTTACAGACCTGGAGGCAGATGGTTTATCACAAGGATAAATGGGTCAGCAGAGAGATGAAGGCATTTATTGAGCTGGTCCGGAGGATGGAGCAGGAATGATAAATAGAATGCCTGCCTGGGCCTGCCAAAAGAGTGATTGTACAGGCTGTTTTGATGTGCTATACTGAAGGCAGGAAATGAAAAAAGCATGGAGGTTTAAACGATGGAAGCGTTAAAAATCGGAATCATGGGAACAGGTGGGATCGCATCTGTGCTGGCAAATACAATGCTTAAAATGCCGCAGGTAGCTCTTATGGGAGCCGGATCCAGAAGTCTGGAAAAAGCGGAAGAATTTGCGGCGCGTTTTTCCATAGAAAGGGCTTATGGCTCTTATGAGGATCTTGCAAAGGATCCGGATATCCAACTGATCTATATTGCCACACCTCATTCCGAGCATTACAGCAATGCAAAGCTGTGCCTGGAAAATGGAAAGCATGTTCTCTGTGAAAAGGCTTTTGCAGCCAACTATGCCCAGGCAAAGGAAATGACCGATCTGGCAGAGGAAAAAAACCTCATGATAACGGAAGCAATGTGGGTGCGCTATATGCCCATGGCAAAGACCCTGAAAGAGGTTTTAAACTCAGGCGTCATCGGAGAGCCAATGACTCTTACGGCAAATCTCTGTTATCTGGTTTCTCACAGGCCCCGCCTTATAAGGCCGGAGCTTGCAGGCGGCGCCCTTCTTGATGTGGGGGTATATACCCTTAATTTCGCTTCCATTGTTTTTGGCGATGAGATTTCAGACATCCAGTCCAGTGTGATCAAAACAGACAGCGGAGTGGATGCCCAGAACAGCATTACCCTGTGTTACCCGGAAGGAAAGATGGCAATTTTAAACAGTTCCCTGCGGGTGCTGTCCGACCGCCTGGGAATCATATATGGAACCAAGGGATATATTGTAGTTGAAAATGTCAATAATTTTGAAACAATCCGGGTCTATGACGCCAAACGGCAGCTGGTGGAAACTCATCTCCAGCCAAAGCAGATCTCCGGATATGAATATCAGATCCAAGCCAGCGGGGAAGCCATCAGAAATGGCTGGACCCAGTGCCCCCAGATGCCTCATAAGACAACGCTGGCCATTATGAAGGTCATGGATGAGCTGAGAAGGCAATGGGGAATCCGCTATCCGTTTGAGGTATGATAAAGAGGAAACGAAATGTTTACTAGAAAAGATTTACTGAAGCTGCTGGCTCCTTTGATCGTGGAACAGATATTGATCGTCCTGGTGGGAATGGTGAATGTGGTGATGGCCGCCGCCGTGGGAGAGGCTTCTGTTTCCGGAGTTTCCCTGGTGGAATCCATCAACATCCTGATCATACAGATGCTGGCGGCATTGGCTACGGGAGGGGCGGTCATATCCTCCCAGTATCTGGGGAAAAAGCAGTCAGAGAATGCCTGCAGGGCAGCAGGGCAGCTCCTTGGAGTCACCACTGTTTTGTCAGTGCTTGTCACCCTCATTGCCCTGGCCGGCAGGGGAAGCCTGTTAAAGGCTATTTTCGGCAACGTGGATGGGGATGTCATGAGCGCTGCCGTGGTTTATTTCTGGATCACAGCCTTGTCCTATCCCTTTGTTGCAGTCTATAATTCCTGTGCGGCCCTGTTCCGGTCCATGGGAAATTCCAAGGCCTCCATGGCAGTCTCTCTGGTGATCAATACGGTCAATGTCATAGGAAATGCAGTCTGCGTATACGGCCTTCATATGGGGGTGTCCGGTCTTGCCTGGCCCACCTTGTTCAGCCGTGTGGCAGCTGCGGTGCTGATGCTCTTTCTCATTCAGAATCCTAACAACACTGTGAGGATCAACCGTCTGGCGGAGCTTAAGCCCAATCTGCCCATGATCAAAAAGATCCTGTCCATCGGCATTCCAAACGGCTTAGAAAGCGGTATGTTTCAGTTTGGAAAGCTTGCCCTACAAAGCCTGGTTTCCTCCCTGGGAACGGCTGCAATTGCCAGCTATGCGGTGGCCTCCAACCTGGTGACGCTTTTGTATCTGCCGGGAAATGCCATAGGTCTGGGCCTGATCACCATTGTGGGTCAGTGCGTAGGCGCGGGGGAGAAAAAAGAGGCAAAGCGGTACACCAGGCTTTTAGTTAGAGCCAATTACGGGATTCTTTTTGTTCTGTGTGCAGTCATGGTGATATTTTCGGACCAGCTTGTTTCCGTTTACAACCTTTCAGGAGAGGCGGCGGAAATATCGGCTAAAATGGTGGTGGCTCACAGCTATGCAATGATCGTATGGCCCTTAGCCTTTACCATTCCCTATGCCTTAAGAGCTTCCATGGATGCCAAATTTACCATGGTGGTATCCATATTCTCCATGTGGCTGTTCCGGATCGCCTTTGTTTATTTCTTTGTCCGCATGATGAATACAGGTGTAATGGGCGTGTGGTATGGAATGTTTATTGACTGGATTTTCCGTGCTGTTTTATTTAGCTGGAGATTCCGGGGAATTGAAAAAAGAGCAGTGTCTGTTTCTTAAGCAGCACTGCTCTTTTTGCACGGATAATGAGCCAAACGAATATGCCCGCACATTCATGGCAGCTCATTCATGCGTCCGCTGGCATCTACGTAGGATCCGTCAATCACACGGCTTACGGCCATAATTCCGAGTAGGCCGTCGGAATTTGGGTTAAAATAGTACCAGAAGCCATCAATTTTATGCCAGCCGGTTACCAGGATTCCGATCTGGTTTGTATAAAACCAGCCGCCATAATCCGGGTCATAAACCCAGCCCGTGACCATGGACCCTTCCTCTTTTCCTTCATAGGGATTAAAATAATACCAGCATCCGTTTATAAAATGCCATCCGGTTGCCATGTATCCATTGTCCGTAAAATAATAGGAATTTCCCTGATATTCCGCCCATTTTCCGGCAGGAAAGGTGGAATTCCACTGGTTAAAAAAACGCCAGCCAACCTCATCCTTTACCCAGGTTCCGGCCAGATATATGGACTCATCCTTTGTATGGGCAAAGCTGTCGGCAGGGCGGGCGCCTGCAAAAAGAAACAGGGCTGCAAAGGCAGCCGCTGCCACGCAGCGCATGAAATTCCGGCGGGAAAGATTTTTCATAAAAACGTCACCTCCTGAATGCAGGGAATAAGAATAACTGCCTTGATTATAGGCGAAGGACTTAGAAAAAACAATGCGGAGAAGAAAAACGTAAGATTTTTGTTTGAATTCTGTTTGAATCAGGGGAAAATTATCTTGACACATGGAACACTATTTGTTATATTACATATAGAACAAATAAAGCAATGTTTTTACATATCCGAAAAAAGGAGGAGCAATTATGAATATCAATAAATTCACTCAAAAGTCAATGGAAGCCGTCCAGAATTGCGAAAAGCTTGCCTATGAATACGGGAATCAGCAGATAGAGCAGGAACACATGCTCTACAGCCTTCTTACCATTGAAGACAGCCTGATTTTAAAACTCATTACAAAGATGAATATACAGAAAGAGCAGTTTTTAAATGAAACGGCTCAGGCAATTGAAAAGCTTCCCAAGGTCAGGGGAGGCCAGCTGTACATCAGCAATGATTTAAATAAAGTTTTAATAAGCGCCGAGGATGAGGCAAAGGTCATGGGAGATGAATACGTTTCCGTGGAACATCTGCTTCTGGCTATGATAAAGCAGCCCTCCAAAGGGGTAAAGGAACTGTTCCGGAACTATGGCATAACCAGGGAAGCCTTTTTACAGGCCCTTTCCACTGTAAGGGGAAACCAGCGGGTCGTAAATGACAATCCAGAGGCCACCTATGATACCTTAACCAAATACGGCTATGATATGGTGGAACGGGCCAGGGACCAGAAGCTGGATCCGGTGATCGGCCGGGACAGCGAGATCAGAAATGTGGTCCGGATCCTTTCCAGAAAGACGAAAAATAACCCGGTTCTCATCGGCGAGCCTGGAGTAGGTAAGACCGCTGTTGTAGAAGGTCTTGCCCAGCGGATTGTCCGGGGCGATGTGCCGGAGGGATTAAAGGACAAAAAGCTGTTTGCCCTTGATATGGGGGCGTTGCTGGCAGGTGCCAAGTACCGGGGAGAATTTGAGGAGCGTTTAAAGGCTGTTCTTGATGAGGTAAAGAAAAGCGACGGCCAGGTCATTTTGTTCATTGATGAGCTGCACACCATTGTAGGAGCAGGAAAAACGGAAGGATCCATGGACGCAGGCAATATGTTAAAGCCAATGCTTGCCAGAGGCGAGCTTCACTGCATCGGAGCAACCACCCTTGACGAATACCGCCAGTATATTGAAAAGGACCAGGCCCTGGAACGGCGGTTCCAGCCGGTCATGGTGGCTGAACCCAGTGTGGAAGATACCATTTCCATATTAAGAGGGTTAAAAGAGCGGTATGAGGTTTACCATGGAGTAAAGATCACGGACTCTGCCCTGGTATCGGCGGCAGCTTTATCCGACCGTTACATCAGCGAGCGTTTTCTGCCGGATAAGGCCATTGACCTGGTGGATGAGGCCTGTGCCATGATCAAGACGGAACTGGACTCCATGCCGGCAGAGCTGGATGAGCTGTCAAGGCGCATCATGCAGATGGAAATCGAAGAAGCTGCCTTAAAGAAGGAAACCGACCGCCTAAGTCAGGACCGTCTGGCAGAGCTTCAAAAGGAGCTGGCGGAGCTTCATGACGAATTCGCTTCCCAGAAAGCCCAGTGGGAAAATGAAAAGGCGTCTGTGGACCGGTTATCCTCCTTACGGGAAGAAATCGAAACCATAAACCGGGAGATCCAGGCAGCGCAGCAAAAATATGATTTAAACCGTGCGGCAGAGCTGCAGTATGGAAAGCTTCCC
This sequence comes from Lachnospiraceae bacterium, assembly GCA_902363835.1. Classification (GTDB taxonomy): domain Bacteria; phylum Bacillota; class Clostridia; order Lachnospirales; family Lachnospiraceae; genus Lacrimispora. The sequence continues at coordinate 30,288 of CABJBM010000026.1, read as the reverse complement.
CAGCTTCAAAAGGAACTGGCGCAAGAAGAGGAACGGGTAAGGAACCAGGATATGAGCCTTGTCCATGAAAGCGTTACAGAAGAAGAAATCTCCAGGATCGTGTCCAAGTGGACGGGAATTCCGGTGTCCAGACTGACGGAAGGGGAGAGGAATAAAACCCTTCACCTGGATCGGGAACTTCATAAAAGGGTCATCGGCCAGGAGGAGGCGGTTTTAAAGGTTACGGAGGCAATCATCCGCTCCAAGGCCGGAATTAAGGATCCTACCAAGCCGATTGGTTCCTTTCTGTTTTTAGGGCCTACCGGTGTGGGAAAGACGGAGCTTGCAAAGGCTCTGGCAGAAAGCCTGTTTGACGATGAAAATAACATTGTCAGGATCGATATGAGCGAATATATGGAAAAGCATTCCGTATCCAGGCTGATCGGAGCGCCTCCGGGATATGTGGGCTATGATGAGGGCGGCCAGCTGACAGAGGCAGTCAGGAGAAAACCCTATTCCGTAGTGCTCTTTGACGAGGTGGAAAAGGCCCATCCTGACGTATTTAATGTGCTGCTTCAGGTTCTGGATGATGGACGGATCACAGATTCTACGGGAAAAACCGTTGACTTTAAAAATACCATCATCATCATGACTTCCAATATCGGCTCCCAGTATCTGCTGGCGGGCATTGATGAAGACGGAGGGATCAGGGAAGATGCGGAAGCATTGGTAATGAATGATTTAAAAAACCACTTCCGTCCGGAATTCTTGAACCGTCTTGATGAAATGATCCTGTTTAAACCGCTTGGCAAGGAAAATATTGCAGGAATTATTGACCTGCTCCTTGCGGATTTAAATAAACGGATTGAAAACCAGGAATTAAGGATTGAACTCACTGACCAGGCAAAGGAATTTGTGGTAGAGCAGGGATATGATCCGGTTTACGGAGCCCGTCCATTAAAACGCTATTTACAAAAGCATGTGGAAACCCTGGCTGCCAGAATCATTCTTGGGGATGAGGTCCGGGCTGGAAATGTGATCGTGATCGATGTGTCGGAAGACGGCCAGAAACTGATCGCCTATCTGGAATAAGAAGTAAGAGAATATATACCTGTTTAAAAAGGCGCTGCAGAAGGGAGACTGTCAATCCCTCCTGCAGCGCCTGTATTTTGCACGGACAAAGCATTTTTTCCTGGTTTTTTATGCCTGCCAGAGAATATCCCTGTTAATGGTCCGGTAAAACAATTCCCGGATCACCTTTTCATCCCTGCTCTGTCCAAGGATCCACATCAGCTTTGTTACCGTGGCTTCCAGGGTCATGTCATAGGCTTCTAAAAGGCCAAGTTCTTTTTTTATGGAGTTTCCCACCTCGTATACGGACATATTGCTGCCCTCATTGGTCACCTGGGTTGCCATGACAACGGTTTTTCCAAGAGAGATCCACTTTTTCACGGCATTATAAAAGTCTCCTGTATCATAGGAGGGAAGGCCTCCAACGCCAAAGGATTCTATGATCACTGCGTCATAATGCTCTGCCATATAATCCAGGGCATCCGCTCCCATGGAAGGGATCAGCTTCATCAATGCCACATTGGGATTTAACTTCTGGAAAAACTCTGCCTGTCTGGGGCAGGAAGTCTTGTCATCCACGTAAAACAGCACATGCCCATCCTGGATTGCGGCAATATAAGGGAAATTAATGCTGGAAAAGGCATTATAGCTTTTTGTCCGCTCTTTTTTTCCCCTGGTGCCTGCAATGACCTTTCCGTCAAAAACAATGGTGACGCCATGGGCCTTAGGTTCGCTTGCAAACCGCAGGCTGTCAGATAAATTGGTGCGGGCATCGGTATTTTCCATATCAATGGGCCTTTGCGCCCCGGTAATGACAATGGGCTTTTCCGAATTCTGGACCAGATAGGAAAGGGCTGAGGCAGTATAAGCCATGGTGTCCGTACCATGGCAGATGACAAAGCCGTCATAGTCCTGGTAATGATCCTCAATGGCCTTTGACATGGAAAGCCAATGATGGGGCTGCATGTTGGTGCTGTCTATATTAAGGATCTGCAGGCTGTCCGCCTTGCAGAATTTTGATGTTTCAGGAACATAGGAAAGGATCTCGTCTGAGGTGAGGAGAGGTTTTAAGCCGCTGTCGCTTCGCTTACAGGCAATGGTGCCCCCTGTTCCAAGCATTAGTATTTTTTTCATATGGAATTACCTCCTGAAGGATTTCAATATCTGATTGTAACACTGATTTCCTCATTCGTACAGGAGAACTTTTCTTTAATCTTCCATATTTCCGGCGTTCCCGGGGATATCGCTGCAATGGTTTGGGAGGAAATCCGCGATTCTTGCTTTGGGAGATTCACAACAAAGGAAAATTATGATAAAATAAATGTGAGAACAGAATAGGAGGAGGAAAAAATGTTTAATATACCTAAAGATCCGGCGATGCTGTTAAGCTATATCAATACTCAGTTAAGAGACTATTATCCTTCTCTGGAGGAATGCTGTCTTAGCCTTGGGATCCAGGAAGAGGATCTGACCCTTTCTCTGGCTGGGATTGATTATCATTACGACAAGGGAAGAAATCAGTTTGTATAAAAAGGGGTCATCGCCGCAGCGGTGGCTCTTTTTGCTCATTGCCCGCGGGAATAAAGGGGATAAGTTGTCCGCTTAGACAGGAGGGATGTATTATGGAAGCAGTTTGGATACAGACAGTTGGAATATGGAACTGGTTGATGGATCATCTGATCTATATCAATCTGATTCTTTCAATTATTATCGTGTTTTTTCAGAGGCGTGATCCAAAGGCGGTCTGGACCTGGCTTCTGGCCCTGTATTTTGTCCCTGTATTCGGCATTCTTTTTTATTTGCTGCTGGGTCAGGATATGCGAAAGGGCAAGATGTTCCGGATCAAAGAAGTGGAAGACCGGGTGCGTTATTCCGCAAAGAACCAGGAGGAATTTTTAAAAAGTCATGACATCAGCCTGGTATCCTCCTTATCCCGTGACTATGCGGATCTGGTGGTCTACAATCTGGAAACTTCCGGATCTGTGCTGACCGTTGACAACACGGTTGAGATCTTCACTGACGGTGAGGAAAAATTCAAAGATTTAAGAGCGGAGCTTTCAGCTGCCGCCCGTTTTATTCATATGCAGTATTATATTATTAAGGATGATGAACTGTTTGATTCCATAATCCCTATTCTCATAGAGCGGTCCATGGCAGGGGTGGAAGTGCGCATTCTCTGCGACGGTATGGGAGGCCGTTTCATGCCAAAGGATAAATGGAACAGGCTGAAGGAAAACGGGGTAAAAGTGGGAATCTTTTTCCCTCCTTTCCTGGGCAGGCTCCAGCTGCGGGTCAACTACAGAAACCACAGAAAGATCGTTGTCATTGATAACCGCGTGGGGTTTGTGGGAGGCTTTAATATAGGACGGGAATACATTTCCAGGGACACCAAATTCGGCTATTGGAGAGATACCCATCTAAAGCTTCAGGGAGGTTCCGTATTGAGCCTTCAGATCCGGTTTGCCCTGGACTGGAATTATGCCACAGGAGAAAACCTGTTTCGGAATATGAAATATTTCTGTGAGGACGAGGACGGAAGATGCCTGGATTCCATGGGAGTGGTTGACATGAATGATGAGAGAAAGCATCTTGGGATCCAGATCATTGCAAGCGGTCCCGATGCCAGGAGCCGTCAGATCCGGGATAATTATATCCGGCTGTTTTCAAAGGCCAGGGACCATATCTACATTCAGACTCCTTATTTTGTGCCTGATGACGCTGTGCTTTCCACCTTGCAGGTTGCCGCCCGCTCCGGTGTTGATGTAAGGCTTATGATCCCCTGTAAGCCGGATCATCCCTTTGTGTACTGGGCTTCTTATTCCTATGTGGGAGATCTTATATCAGCAGGGGCCAGGTGTTATACTTATGAAAACGGGTTCCTCCATTCCAAAGGGGTCATGACCGACGGAAAGGTCAGCTCTTACGGGACCGCCAATATGGATATCCGGAGCTTTGAGCTTAACTTTGAAGTAAATGCGGTTATCTATGATGAGGAAACCACACGCAAGCTGGAGGAGCTGTTCCTTCAGGATTTAGAGAGATGCAAGGAGATTACCAGACAGGTATATGAGGAGAGAAGCCTTTTCATTCGGATTAAGGAACAGGGAAGCAGGTTGCTGTCTCCTCTTTTATAGAATTGTGTTCGCGGAAAATATCTTTTTGTGTTCATAATATCCCGCAAACCTACGCATAATGAAGAGTATGAAGACACTATCACAATTAAACTTAAAACAGCTACCACTTAATTTTTTCAGATGCGGGGTAACAGGCTGGTGCCTGGAAGTTATCTTTACCTCCACGGAATCCATTTTGCGCCATGACTGGCGGCTTATGGGGCAGACTTCCCTTTTAATGTTTCCCATCTATGGATGCGGAGCTCTTTTAGGCCCCATTGGAACTCTTATTGACCGCTGGGTAACACCTGGTTCCGGATTTGCGGCAAGGAAAACGGAGCTGGCTATCCGCCATGGATTTCTTTACATGGTCCTTATTTTTGTGGCGGAATATTTTGCCGGCTCCCTTTTGCGGGGCGGGGGGATGTGCCCCTGGGATTATACGGGACGAAGCACTAATATTGACGGCCTGATCCGTCTGGATTTTGCGCCGCTGTGGTTTGCCACGGGACTGTTGTTTGAACAAATTACAAAAAAGAAAGGCGGGTAGTATTGTAATTAAAGTCACCATTTTATATAATAGATGAAATGGAGGACAAGACCAATGATACGTTTTATTCTTGTAGCATCAACAGTCATTTTATTTTTAATTCTAAGCACACCGGTTTTGGTTTTTCAGTGGCTGACCGGAAGAAAAGACCGCCATCTGCGGGATGTGCAGAGCCTGGCAGTGGTTCAGTGGATTTTCCGGATCCTCCTTGGAATGGCCGGCGTGACCATTACGGTCAGGGGAAGGGAGAATATCCCAAAAGACCGGGCCGTTTTGTATGTGGGAAATCACAGAAGCTATTTTGATATTCTTGTAGGTTATGTGACAGTTCCCGGCCTGATGGGATTTGTGGCAAAAAAGGAAATGGAGAAGATCCCCCTCCTTTCCGCCTGGATGAAGAATGTAAACTGCCTGTTCCTTGACAGGCATAATTTAAAGGAAGGTTTAAAAACCATCCTAACAGGGATCGAGCAGGTAAAACGAGGGGTTTCCGTCTGGATTTTCCCGGAGGGTACCAGGAACCGGGAGGAAAATCCCCTGGACTTGCTGGCATTTAAGGAAGGAAGCCTTAAAATTGCGGAAAAAAGCGGTTGCCCGGTGGTGCCGGTGGCTATAACCGGAACTGCGGAGGTGTTTGAAGGTCATTTACCATTCATCCGCCCTTCCCATGTGACCATTGAATTTGGCACACCTTTTTACACAAAGGAACTGGAGCCTGAATTCAGGAAATTCCCCGGCGCCTATGTAGAAAATCAGATAAAGGCCATGCTGGAAGCGGAGTTAAAAAGCCAGGGAAAGCTTCCGGACAGAGCTTGAACACACAGACAGATAAAATAAAGGAATGATAAAACCCATGAAAACATTGGATTTACAGGAGATCAGAAAACAGCTTGACGGGATTGACCGTGAAATTGTATCGTTATTTGAAAAGCGGATGAAGCTTAGCGGCCAGGTGGCGGAATATAAGATTGAGACAGGAAAGCAGGTTTACGACAAGGAAAGGGAACAGCAGAAAATTGAATCCGTGACCGGTATGGTGGAAGAGGACTTTCACAAACAGGCGGTAAGGGAGCTGTTTACCCAGATGATGACCATCAGCCGCCATTTCCAGTACAAGCTTATGGCAGAACACGGACTGAAAGCGGAACATGATTTCCAGCCGGTAAAAAGCCTTCCTGTAAAGCAGGCACGGGTGGTGTATCAGGGAGTGGAAGGCGCCTACAGCCACGAGGCTGCCCTGAAATATTTTGGTGAAGACGGGGACATCCGTCATGTGGATTCCTGGGAGGATGCCATGGAAGAGGTGGAGGCAGGTACGGCGGATTATGCTGTGCTGCCCATTGAAAACTCCTCGGCAGGAGCGGTCACCCATAATTATGATTTACTCATAAAATACCGCAATTATATTGTGGCGGAAATCTTCCTTACCGTAGATCATGCCCTGCTCGGGCTTTCAGAGGCAAAAGAGGAAGACATCCGCACCGTGTTTTCCCATCCCCAGGCTCTTATGCAGTGCTCTGAATTCTTAAACAGCCACAGGGAATGGAAGCAGGTCAGCGCGGAGAATACTGCTGTGGCCGCTAAAAGGATCCTTGAGGCTGGAGATAAGTCTCAGGCAGCGGTGGCCAGTGAAATCGCAGGAAAGGTTTATGGGCTGAAGGTTTTAAAGCCTTCCATCAACCATAATAAAAACAACACCACCCGGTTTATCATTCTGTCAAGGGAACCGGTATACCGGGAAGATGCAGGAAAGATAAGCATAAGCTTTGAACTGCCCCATAAGAGCGGTTCTCTTTATAATATGCTGAGCAATTTTATCTACAATGGGGTCAATATGATGATGATCGAGTCAAGACCCATATTGGGAAGAAACTGGGAATACCGGTTTTTCATAGATATTGAAGGGAATTTAAGCGATGCTGCCATTCAGAATGCCTTAAAGGGAATCGCTGAAGAAGGAAGCAACATGAGAGTTTTAGGCAATTATTAAAGACTCTCCAAAGGGATCTTAAGGTTTTTACACAAGAAGGAAGGCTGAAAGAAATACTTCTTTTAGCCTTGAATTTGTGAATCAGCCGGATATGCAGGCATATCCGCCTGGTTCATTCAGGAGGCACATTATGAAATCCCAGGAATTGATTTTATACCGCAATTTGAAGTATCGTGAACTTTTTGACAAAGTCGCCGGGCTTTTAAGCCTGGAACCGGGAGAGATGACAGAAACAATGCCGGATTCCTATGCCTGCGCTGGTCAGCTGATAGAGCTGGCGGCTTCCTATGGCTTTGAGGGGAATCTCTGGCATTGTTTTTTAGCATTTTGTCTGGCAAATGATGAAAACGCCTACAGCACCTCCTGTGAGATTGTAGGCCCTGTGGAAGGGACTTTAAATGAACTGGCTGCCCATGATTTCCGGGTCATTAAGGAATTGTTTGACCATGACATCCGAAAGCTGGATCATTTAGGTGATGGAAAAGGAATATGGACGGCTTTGGCCAATTACCGGACGGCTGACGGCAGCAGCAAGGTTTATAATAAAAGGATCAGGGACCAGATCGTTGCCCTTGCCGTTGCCTTAGAACAGGCTGAGGATGAAAAGGTCTTTGCTTCTGAGATAACGGAGTTTTACCGCAGGTTCGGAGTTGGAAAATTCGGACTGAATAAAGCTTTCCGCATAGAGGACGGTGGAAGCGAACCCCAGATCCTGCCCATTACCAGCATTGAACACGTTCATTTGGATGACATTATCGGATACCAGCTTCAAAAGCAGAAGCTGATTGAGAATACGGAGGCATTTTTAAACGGACGCGCTGCCAACAACGTCTTGCTGTTCGGAGACAGCGGAACCGGAAAATCCTCCAGCATTAAGGCCATGCTCAATGAATATTATGACAGAGGACTTCGGATCATTGAGGTTTACAAGCATCAGTTTAAGTCTCTCTCAAAGGTGCAGGAGCAGGTAAAGGACAGAAATTACAAATTCATCATTTACATGGATGACTTATCCTTTGAGGATTCTGAACTGGAATATAAATATTTAAAGGCAATCATTGAAGGAGGACTTGGAAAGAAGCCGGGTAATGTACTGATCTATGCCACTTCCAACCGGAGGCATCTCATACGGGAAAAATTCAGTGATAAAAGAGAACTGGATGATGACTTACATAATAATGACACCGTCCAGGAGAAGCTTTCCCTGGTGGCCCGCTTTGGGGTGACTATTTACTTCGGTTCCCCGGATAAGAAGGAATTCCAGGAGATCGTAAAGGAACTTGCTGCCCGCAGCGATATAAACCTGCCTCTGGAAGAATTGTATGCAAAAGCCAATATATGGGAATTAAACCACGGGGGATTATCAGGCAGAACGGCAAGCCAGTTTATCACCCACCTTTTGGGAAAAACAGACGAACTCCCCGGGGCATAGTTTTACACCCCATAAAACCGGGCGGCACTGCCCGGAAAACAGGACAGGAAAGATGAAAAGCTGGAATGGAATATATAAGAACTGCCTGGTGAGCGGGCAGTAAGGAGGATCAGTATGGCAATAAGATTATTTGCTGCCATTGATGTTGGATCGTTTGAACTGGAGCTTGGCATCTATGAAATTTCCCAGAAAGCCGGGATCCGGAGGGTGGATCACGTCCGCCATGTCATCGCCCTTGGAAGGGACACTTATAAAGATGGAAAAATCAGTTATGAACTGATGGATGAGATGTGCCAGGTCATTAAGGATTTTGCCGGTATTATGCAGTCCTATAAGGTGATCGGCTACCGGGCTTATGGCACCAGTGCCCTGCGGGAAGCCAAAAACAGCAGGATTGTGCTGGACCAGATCCGGGTGAGGACCGGAATCGAGGTACGGGTCATCAGCAACTCTGAGCAGCGCTTTATCAGTTATAAGGCCATAGCTTCAAAGGATGCGGAATTCCATAAAATCATACAAAAGGGAACCGCCATCGTTGATGTTGGCTTTGGAAGCATGCAGGTTTCCCTGTTTGACAGGGATGCCCTTGTTTCCACCCATAACCTGATGCTGGGGGTCTTAAGAATCCGTGAAATGATGGGAAACGTGCAGGTTGACAACCAGATACAGAATACCCTGATTGAAGAGCTGGTGGACAATGAGCTTTACACCTTCCGCAAGGTCTATTTAAAGGACAGGGAGATCAAAAACCTCATTGGGATCGGAGAGAGCATCCTTTATCTGTCCCGGGGAAGCCGGGGAGGAAAGCCTGTGGAACGGGTCACAGCAGAGGAATTTGCATTTTTCTATGAAAAGATCGTGGGAATGTCCCTGGATCAGATTCAGGACCGGTTTGGAGTCAACGCGGAATATGCATCACTTCTGGTGCCGGCTGCCATCATCTTTAAACGCGTCCTGGAACTGACCAGGGCAGAGCTGTTCTGGATACCGGGAATCCGCCTCTGCGACAGCATTGCCGCCGAATTTGCGGAAGAGACAAAGGCGGTGAAATTCAACCATGATTTTTCCGAGGACATTCTTGCGGCCTCCCGCAACATGGCAAAGCGTTACAAATGCCATGGCCCCCATACGGTAAACATGGAAAAGTTCGTACTTGATATTTTTGACAGCATGAAAAAATATCACGGAATGGGGAAAAGGGAAAGGCTGCTTTTGCAGATCGCGGCCATTCTTCACGCCTGCGGTAAATTCATCAGCATGAGAAATCCCAGTGAATCGGCTTATCATATCATCATGTCAACGGAGATCATCGGCCTGTCCCATATGGAGCGGGAAATCATTGCCAATGTGGTCCGCTATAACGGGGTGGAATTTGACTATAACCGGATCCGTTTAAGCGAAGAAGTGTTCCGGAATATAAAGGGAGAATTTCCTCCCGAGGACAGCCTCATACTTGTTGGAAAGCTGACAGCCATTTTAAGGCTGGCAAATTCCATGGACCGAAGCCACAAGCAAAAGCTTTCAGACAGCCATATGAGCGTTAAAAACGGGCATCTGGTGGTGACCGTCTCCTATGAAGGAGACATTACCCTGGAAGCGGTGGCATTTCGCCAGAAAGCGGACTTCTTTGAGGAGATATTCGGAATAAGGCCCATATTAAAGCAGAAGAGGAGGTTATCCTGATGGCGGACATCAATGAAGCGATATATAACAATCCTGAAAATTATGTAAACCGCGAGCTCAGCTGGATTGAATTCAATTACCGGGTGCTCAGTGAAGCGAGAGATAAAAGCCTCCCTCTTTTTGAACGGCTGAAGTTTTTAAGCATCACCGCCTCCAACTTAGATGAATTTTATATGGTCCGTGTGGCTTCCTTAAAGGATATGGTTCATGCCAAATATACAAAGCCGGACATTGCGGGTTTAAAGCCCACTGAGCAGCTTGAAAAGATCAGCGGACGGACCCATGAGCTGGTGGCTTTGCAATACTCCACCTATAACCGTTCCCTTCTTCCCGCATTAAAGCAGAACGGGCTTCGGGTGGTCCAGTGCCATGAGGATTTAAGCGAAGAGGAGGGGAGGTATGCTGACAGCTATTTTGAGCGGAATGTGTATCCGGTACTGACCCCAATGGCTGTGGATTCCTCCAGACCCTTCCCTCTGATCCGCAACAAATCCTTAAACATTGCTGCCCTCCTTCAGAAAAAAAGCGGGGAAGAGGAACTGGAATTTGCCACGGTACAGGTGCCCAGCGTTCTTCCAAGGATCGTGGAGCTGCCTTCCGGGAAAAAGGAAGAACGGGCGGTCATATTGCTGGAACAGATCATTGAACGGAACATTGGCAGCCTGTTTTTAAATTACAATGTGATCACTGCCCATCCTTTCCGCATCATGAGAAATGCGGATCTCACCATTGACGAGGAGGAGGCAGAGGATCTTTTGGAGGAAATCCAGAAGCAGCTTAAGAAACGTCAGTGGGGCGAGGCCATCCGTTTGGAAGTGGAAGAAAAAATGGATAAGCGCCTGTTAAAAATACTCAAACGGGAACTGAACATCAGTTCTGCCGATATTTTTGAGATAGCAGGCCCTCTGGATCTGACCTTTCTTATGAAGATGTACGGGTTAAAAGGCTTTGCCCACTTAAAGGCTGTCCCCTATGTCCCCCAGCAGGTCCCAAGGCTCATGAATGAGGATGACATTTTTTCCAATATCAGAAAGGGTGACATTCTGCTTCACCATCCCTATGAAACCTTTGATCCTGTGGTGAACTTCGTAAAAAACGCTGCCAAGGATCCGGAAGTCCTGGCCATCAAGCAGACCCTTTACAGGGTCAGCGGAAATTCCCCCATTATCGCCGCCCTGGCAGAGGCAGCAGACAACGGGAAGCAGGTATCGGTTCTGGTGGAATTAAAGGCCCGTTTTGACGAGGAAAACAATATTAACTGGGCAAAGAAGCTGGAAAAGGCCGGCTGCCATGTCATCTACGGGCTGGTGGGCTTAAAGACCCACAGCAAGATCACACTGGTGGTGCGCAGGGAAGAGGATGGAATCCGTCGGTATGTCCATTTAGGAACAGGAAACTACAACGATTCCACAGCAAAGCTTTACACGGACTTCGGCCTTATGACCTGCAATCCCCAGATCGGAGAGGATGCCACTGCCGTGTTCAACATGCTGTCAGGTTATTCCGAACCCCTTCACTGGAATAAGCTGGTGCTGGCACCTATCTGGCTGCGGTCCAGGTTTTTAAGAATGATCCGCAGGGAAGCCAGAAATGCGGAAAACGGGAAATCGGCCCATATTATGGCAGAGATGAACTCCCTTTGCGACAAGGAGATCATAGCAGCCCTGTATGAAGCTTCCTGTGCAGGAGTGAAGATCCAGTTGATTGTCCGGGGCATATGCAGCTTAAAGGCAGGAGTTTTGGGAGTAAGTGAAAATATTACGGTTCATTCCATTGTGGGAAATTTCCTGGAACACGCCCGGATATTTTATTTTGAAAATGACAACAGTCCGGAGCTTTATATGGGAAGTGCGGACTGGATGCCAAGAAACCTGGACCGAAGGGTGGAAATCATGTTCCCGGTGGAGGATGAAATCCTTATGGAGCAGATCCTCCATGTCCTTAAAGTACAATTCCAGGATAACGTAAAGGCTCACATCCTGATGCCTGACGGAACCTATGAAAAACCTGATAAAAGGGGTAAGATCCTGGTCAACAGCCAGGAGCAGTTCTGTGAAGAGGCGGTCACGAACGTAAAGGAGGAGCTTGGCAAATTAAATCCAATAGGAAACCGTGTATTCATCCCTACGGAGAGCCAGGGGGGATGAGGAAGAGGATTCCTTATAATTACCGTTTTATAGCTTTTTTGTAAGAAAATAGTAAGGGCAAAGATGCCTTTCTTGTGGTAAAATGGATAAGAGTCTAAGCGGTGCAGAAATATCTGAATGCACTGCTGAACCTTATACATACGACAAGGGAGGTATTTTTCATGTCCGAAACAATAAGCATTCTGGTTGTGGATGATGAGAAAGAAATTGCAGATCTGGTGGAAATTTATTTGGTCAGTGATGGATATAAAGTATATAAAGCAGATAATGCGGAAGAAGGATTGGGAATTCTGGAAAAGAATCAGATCCATCTGGTGCTTTTAGACATCATGATGCCCGGAATGGATGGCTTACAGATGTGCAAGAAGGTACGGGAGACAAATAACATTCCCATCATCATGCTCAGCGCCAAGTCCACGGATCTGGACAAAATTCTGGGACTTGGAACCGGGGCTGATGATTATGTGACAAAGCCATTTAACCCCCTGGAGCTGACGGCACGGGTAAAGTCCCAGCTGCGCCGTTATACCCAGCTAAACCCCAACAGTGCTGTAAATGAAGCTGTTAAGAATGAAATCGCAATCAGAGGGCTGACCATTAACAAGGATAACCATAAGGTGACTGTTTATGGAGAAGAGATCAAGCTCACCCCCATTGAGTTTGACATCCTTTATTTACTGGCTTCCAATCCGGGAAGAGTGTTCAGCACGGATGAGATTTTTGAAAAGGTTTGGAATGAAAAGGTTTATGAGGCCAACAACACAGTAATGGTACATATCAGGCGCCTGCGGGGCAAGATGAAGGAAGATACCAGACAGAACAAGATCATCACCACTGTTTGGGGGGTAGGATACAAAATTGAAAAATGATATCAATCGCCGTTTCCATACCCGGGTCATTGCAAATATTTTTTACAGCGCAGTGGTCACGGTACTGATCGAGATATTTCTGGTGACAAACGTATCTTTGGTAGCCTCCTACATGAGAAACACCCAAAAGGACAATGCATTTGTAGAAATGCTCACCTCCTTTGATGTGGTGGTGATCCTTATTTATGTGGTTTTCGGGATAGGAATATTTACGGTCACCTTCCTTCTTCTCCAGGAGAAATCCATGCGTTACATCAGCCGTATTTCCGATGCAATGCAAAGCATTTCCGAAGGGGATTTAAACATTACGGTGGACATTGAGGGAGATGATGAGTTCTCCGTTATGGCTGCCAGTTTAAACAAGATGGTGGGAGATTTAAGAAGCCTCATGGATAAGGAACGTGAGGCGGAGCGGACCAAAAACGAGCTGATTACCAACATTGCCCACGACTTAAGGACTCCTCTGACCTCCATCATCGGGTATCTGGAGCTTTTGTCAGGAGAAACCAGGCTGGATCCGGAAGTCCAGAAAAAGTACATAGGGATTGCATACGTGAAGACAAAGCGGCTGGAAAAGCTGATTGAGGATTTGTTCGGATTTACAAAGCTGAACTATGGAAAGATCTCCATGCATGTGGCCAAGGTAGACGTTGTGAAGCTCCTAAGTCAGCTTCTGGAAGAATTTTACCCCAGTTTTGTGGATAAGAACCTTTCTTATGAGCTTCAAAGCAATGTTCCCGCCCAGGTCATCTCGGCGGATGGCAACCTTTTAGCCCGTCTGTTTGATAATCTGATCAACAACGCCATCAAATACGGAGCAGATGGAAAGCGCATACTGGTAAAGGTTCATGGAAGCGAAGAACTGGTCACGATCCAGGTGGTCAATTACGGCTACGTGATTCCTGAGGAAGAGCTGCCTCTGATTTTCAATAAGTTTTACCGGGTGGAGCAGTCCCGTTCCACCAATACGGGAGGGACAGGGCTGGGGCTTGCCATTGCAAAGAATATTGTGGATATGCATGGGGGCACCATTCAGGTGACCAGCGATCTGTCGGGCACGGTATTTACGGTAAAACTTAAGGTGGATTTTGATATTAATAAAGAGAACTTTGGAAAGATAGGGTGACAGAGAATGAAATTCAGACAAATATCCCTGATTTGTGCCATGGCTGTCACTATAGCAGGCAGCGTAATGCTGCCTGCTTTTGGTATGGCATATGAAACACCGGCAGGCATGGAGGCGGGGAATCCCCCTGCAGAGGGAAATTATGCGGCTTCCAATTCCGGTGTTTCCATGGATGTTTCCTACGGCTATGAGGGAAATGCAAAAAGCGGACGTTATGTGCCGGTAAATATTACATTAAAAAGCCAGCTGGATTCGGACTTTCAGGGGACGGTCCAGGCCATGGCAATGGAATCCGATTACGACATTTACCAATATGAGTATCAGGTTTCCTTAGGGGCTCTTGAATCGGCGGAAGAATCCCTGGATATTCCTGTGGGAAGGGCTGATGTCCTTTATGTGAAGCTTCTGGATTCCCAGGGCAGAGAGCTGATCCGCAAACGCTTAAAAATGAATGTTACCGCCGATATTGCGGAGCTGTTTGTGGGGGTCTTATCAGATGAGCCGGAAACCTTATCCTATATGGAGGGAGTGGGGGTAAATTACAGCTCTGTCAGGATCAAGACCTTTGAAATGGACGGATCAAAAATGCCGGATAATGTCATTGGCCTGGATCTTCTGGATGTGCTGCTCATTACGGATTACGATACAAAAAGGCTGTCAACAGACCAGGTATCTGCCATCTGGGAATGGGTGAAGGAGGGCGGAACCCTTCTTCTTGGAACCGGAGCCAGGGCTGATGACACCCTTTATGCGTTCCGTTCCGATATCCTGGAGGAAGATTATGCTCCTCCTTCGGAAAAATCCATAGACATGGGAGTGGAATATTCCACCAATGGTCCTGGGGATTCCTTTATGAGTCTGGTTTGCGCGGACGTTTCCTTAAAAGGAGGAACCGGAGTGCTGTCCAATGATGAATTCCCGGTTCTCACCTCCGTTTCAAAGGGAAAGGGAAAAGTGGGAGTGGCTGCCTATGATTTTGTGGATATTGAATCCTTCTGCCAGGTCCAGCGCTCCTACGTGGATAAGCTTTTTACGGCGCTTTTAGGAGAAGCCAAGTTAAATAACTTATCCTCCTACCTTTACAGCGGCAATTCCGCCCAGTACTGGTCCGTGCAGAATATGTTAAATACAGGAGACGTGGATAAGCTGCCTGACTTAATGATTTATGCGGCAGTGATCCTGGGATATATTCTGTTAGTGGGTCCGGGGCTTTACCTGTTCTTAAAAAAGCGGGAGCAGAGAAGGCTTTACCGGACAGGGGTGGCAGCGATTTCCCTGATGTTTGCCGCAGTGGTATATTTAATGGGAATGGGGACCAGGTTTAAAGATACCTTCTTTACCTATGCCACCATTCTGGACACCACGGAAAACTATGTGGACGAATACACCTATCTCAATATGAGAACGCCCTATAACAAAGCTTATACCATTGCCCTGGACCCGTCCTATGACTTACTCCCAATCACCAGAAGCAGCTCCTATGAGATGAAGCCGGTTCCCCGGTTTATGGGAAATGAGGATTACAAGGTAAAGATATCCTATGGGAAAGACGAAACCAGGGTTTCTGCCCAGAATGCGGCAGCCTTTACATCCAAATATTATTCCCTGAAAAAAAGGACTCCCAATACGGAGCATAAGGGCCTTACAGGGGACATTACCCTGTTTGAGGGAAAGGTATACGGCACAGTGACCAATGAATATCCTTTCCAGGTAGAAAAGGTGGGCGTCCTTATGTACGGGAAAATGGTGGTCATTGAAGAGCTGAAGCCAGGAGAAACCATAAACCTTGAGGGGCTTCCGGTGATCAACTATCCCATTAATAATTCCTTTCTGGTATCTGCCCGTGTGACGGGAAGTTACCAGTATCAGAAAGCGGATATTGAAGATCCGGCTTACATGCTGGCCTTGTCAAGGACCAATATTTTAAGCTTTTACCTTGATAAATATTCCTCCTTCTATAATCCGGAGGCAAGGATCGTGGCCTTTAGCAGGGATCAGTCAGACAGCCAGTTCCTTGCAAGGGGAAGTTATGAGACTTACGGTATGTCCATGTTTACATCTACCATTAATGTGAACACAAAGAAGGCCGGAGAAACCTCCCGTTCTGCCCTCATGAAAACGCCTACGGTGGTAAGCGGGCAGTATTATGCGGACTCCAACGCCATATACGGCGTTGACCCCGTAGCTCTGGAGTATTTCCTTGGAAATGATTTGGAGGTGGAGACCCTGACCTTTGAAAACCCCTCCGATGAGTTCTTAAACAGCGAGAGCTTTTACTATACCACCATTTTTAAGGGAAATATCTATTTTTACAATCATGATACGGGAAATTACGATGCCATGGATCCCGGCAAAATGGCCTATAAAGCCTGGGAGCTCACCCCTTATCTGTCTCCTGGCAACACGCTGACCGTAAAATATGTATGTGACAATACGGCGGAGAATAACTGGTATGTGACTCTGCCCATGCTGACTGTGACAGGAAGGGATAAATAATGTTAGAGATTAAGGATTTGAGGAAAAGCTTTGGAAAATTCCATGCGTTAAACGGCCTGGACCTTCACATTCCCAAAGGATCTCTTTATGGATTCGTAGGACCTAACGGAGCGGGAAAGACCACCACCATCAAAATCATGACAGGGCTTCTTTTCGCTGACAGCGGCCAGGTGATGATTGACGGAGTGGATGTGTCCAGGGGCTTAAATGAATTAAAGCTGAAGATCGGCTATGTGCCGGACTTTTTCGGCGTTTACGACAATTTAAGGGTCAATGAATATATGGAATTCTTTGCCTCCTGTTACGGAACTGACGGCTTAAAGGCCAGGACCCGGTATATGACCCTTTTGGAGCAGGTTGGCCTGGAGGATAAGGTGAATTTTTACGTGGACAGCTTGTCAAGAGGGATGAAGCAGCGGCTCTGTCTGGCAAGGGCATTGATCCACGATCCCCTTTTGCTGGTCCTTGACGAACCGGCCTCAGGGCTGGATCCGAGAACCAGGTTTGAGTTTAAAGAAATTTTAAAGGAATTAAAGGAGCAGGGAAAGACCATATTTATAAGCTCCCACGTGCTTTCCGAGCTTTCCGAGCTGTGTACGGACATCGGAATCATTGACCAGGGAAAAATGATTTTAAGCGGAAGCATGGAAGAGATCCTGCGAAGAGTCAACGCTTCCAATCCTTTGATCATCTCTGTTCTGGGAAGCAAGGAAAAGGCTCTTACCATTTTAAAGAGCCAGCCCTGCGTTCAGACCATAGCGGTGAAGGAGGAGGACATCCGGGTGAACTTTATCGGAGATAACCAGGATGAAGCGCTTCTTTTGCAGCAGTTGGTGGATGCCGACGTGCTGGTGCATGGATTTTACAGGGAACAGGGAAGCCTGGAATCCCTGTTCATGCAGATCACGGATCATGATAAAGAAAAGGCGGTGCTTGTACATGAAATTGAATCCGGTTTATAAGCGGGAAACAATGGTCAGCTCCAGAAGCTTTCGTCTGGCCCTGATCCTGGCCCTCTTTAATACGATCCTGGCTCTTGTTGTCCTGCTTAACATGTATTCCGTAGTGGAGAGGGTAAAGCTGACGGCGGAGATCCAGTATTCTTCGTTTACCAATTTGTACGTATTTGTGGCTGCGGTGGAATTTGTAATGCTGATGTTTATTATGCCTGCCCTGACCGCAGGAAGCATCAGCGGTGAGAGAGAACGGCAGACCCTTGACCTTCTTCTCACCACCACCTTAAGGCCATGGGAGATCGTATGGGGGAAGCTGACTTCCTCCTTTAGCACCATGTTCCTTATGATCGTGTCCAGCTTTCCCCTTTTGGCGGTGTCCTTTGTGTATGGGGGAGTGATGGTTTACGATGTGCTTCTTTTGCTTTTATGCTACCTGGCAGTGGCTCTTCTGTGCGGAAGCATGGGAGTTTGTTTTTCTTCCCTGTTTAAGCGGTCCACCATTGCCACTGTGGTGAGTTATGGAGTGCTGATCCTCATTGCCGCAGGAACCTATGCGATCAATGCCTTTGCGCTGTCAATGGCCAGGATGAATATGAGCAGCGCCTATGTCATGTCCGTGGGCGGAATGGCTGACCAGACCAATTCCGGCGCATTCCTCTACCTGCTTTTGTTAAACCCTGCAGCCACTTTTTATGCGATGATCAACGGCCAGACAGGGGATAATCAGGTGGTGAGGAGCTTAAACAGCTGGTTTGGCCCCCATCCGGATAACTTTGTCATGGAAAACTGGGTGGTTTTAAGCATTTTCATTCAATTGGCCCTGGCAGCCGTGTTCATGTTCATTGCTGTAAAGGCCATCACTCCATCCAAGGAGAAAAAAATAAGAAAAATAAAATGACAGGAGGTTTTTATGCTTACAATCGGATGTCATCTGTCTTCCTCAAAAGGCTATTTTGCCATGGGCAAGGAGGCTGTGAAGATTGATGCCAACACCTTTCAGTTTTTCACCAGAAATCCCAGAGGAACCAAGGCCAAGGCCATGAACCCTGAGGATGTAAAACATTACCTGGACTTTGCCAGGGAGCATGGGATAGAGCGGATTCTGGCCCATGCTCCCTATACTTTAAATGCCTGTTCCGCAGATGAAGGGCTTCGTACCCTTGCAAGAGACACCATGAAGGATGATTTAGACCGGATGGAGTACACGCCGGGAAACTGCTATAATTTCCATCCGGGAAGCCATGTGGGCCAGGGCGCAGAAACAGGGATCCGTTATATTTCGGATATGCTCAATCAGATTCTGACGCCGGAATATCATACCACGGTTCTTTTGGAAACCATGTCCGGAAAGGGCAGCGAGGTGGGACGGGAATTTGAGGAACTGAGGGAGATCCTGGACCGGGTAGAGCAAAAGGATCTTATGGGTGTCTGCCTTGATACGTGCCACGTATGGGATGCGGGTTATGATATTGCCGGGGATTTGGACGGGGTTTTAAACCGGTTTGACCAGATCGTGGGACTTCATAAGCTGAAGGCCATCCACTTAAATGACAGCCAGAACCCTCTGGGGGCCCATAAGGACCGCCATGCAAAGATCGGGGAAGGCTTTATTGGATTTGAAGCTTTAAAGCGGGTGACGGTTCATCCGGCTTTAAAAGACCTTCCCTTTTATCTGGAAACACCCAATGACCTTTCCGGGTATGCCAAAGAAATTGCCATAATGAGAGGAACAGTATAGCCAGCCGGTAAATGGTGTAGTATAATGAGCGAAAGAGAGCGAAGATGAGCTCGCTCATCGGCGCGAACGGCGAATGGCGATCAGGAACCGCAGGTTCATGATATGATGAGCGAAAGAGAGCGAAGATGAGCCCGCTCATGGTTGCGAAGGTTGAATGGCGATCAGGAACCGCAGGTTCATGATATGATAGGGAAAAATAAAATCGTTGAGGAGGAAACAACATGGGAATTGTTAAGGCGCTTACTACAGCAGTAGGAGGTTCACTGGCAGATCAGTGGCTGGAAGTCATAGAAGCAGGCAATATGGGAGATCAGACCGTATTTACCAGCGGTGTGAAGATCCGGAAGGGATCCAATACAAAGAGCACGGATTATACCATATCCGACGGGTCCGTCATTCATGTTTACCCCAACCAGTTCATGATTTTGGTAGATGGGGGAAAGGTGATCGACTACACCGGGGAACCAGGCTATTTTACCGTGAGAAATTCTTCCCTTCCTTCCCTTTTTAACGGCCAGTTTGGTGAGGCTTTAAAGGAATCCTTTGACCGTGTGCGCTTCGGAGGCCAGACACCTACGTCCCAGAGGGTATATTTCATCAACCTCCAGGAGATCAAAGGGATCAAATTCGGAACTCCCAATCCCATTAACTATTTTGACCAGTTTTATAATGCAGAATTGTTTTTACGGGCTCACGGGACGTATTCCATTAAGGTGACGGATCCTCTGCTGTTTTATGGAGAGGCCATACCGAAAAATGCTTCCAGGGTTGAGGTGGATGACATCAATGCCCAGTATTTATCTGAATTTTTAGAGGCTCTTCAGTCTTCCATCAACCAGATGTCCGCAGATGGGATCAGGATCTCCTATGTGGCTTCCAAGGGAAGAGAGCTGGGGCAGTATATGGCAGATGTCCTTGACGACCAGTGGAAGGATCAGAGAGGAATTGAGATCCAGTCCGTGGGCATTGCCAGCATTTCCTATGATGAGGCATCAAAGGAACTGATCCATATGCGCAACCAGGGCGCCATGTTAAGCGATCCCGGCGTCCGGGAAGGTTATGTGCAGGGAGCTGTGGCCAGAGGCTTAGAAGCGGCAGGAAGCAACTCCAACGGCTCCATGGCAGGCTTTATGGGCATGGGGATGGGAATGAATACCGGCGGCGGTTTTATGGGAGCAGCTTCCGGTGCTAATATGCAGCAGATGCAGATGAACCGTTCCCAGCAGGGAAATCCCGGGGAAGGAATGGCAGCAGGCGGAACAGGCAAGGCTGAAGCTTCCTCTGACAGCCCCTGGACCTGTAACTGTGGAAGTGTGAATACAGGAAAGTTCTGCCCGGAATGCGGAAATCCAAAGCCGGCAGGAACATGGACCTGTGAATGCAAAGCTGTAAACAATGGCAGATTTTGTTCGGAGTGTGGGAAACCAAGACCATGAGTGAGATCATAAGTTATAAATGTCCAAATTGCGGCGGGCCGCTTATCTTTGATCCGAAAAAGCAGAAGTACGCCTGTGAATACTGTTTATCAGAATTCGCCCAGAAAGAAATGGAAGATGGGAAGCCGGAAGAACCTGAGACAGGAAAGAAAAACAGAGAGCAGGAAAAGGCAAAGGCAGAAAAAAAGGGCGGAGAGCCTGTGCTTTATACCTGCCCCAGCTGCGGTGCCGAAATCGTAACCGATGAGACCACTGCCGCCACCTTCTGTTACTATTGCCACAACCCGGTGATCTTATCAGGCAGACTTTCCGGAGAGTTTCATCCGGATTATGTGATTCCATTTGCAATGGAAAAGAAACGGGCAGTGGAAATCTTTGAGCTTTGGATGAAAAAGAAGCGGTTTGTTCCAAAGGCCTTTTACAGTGAGGATCAGATCGAAAAAATCTCCGGCGTATACTTTCCTTACATGCTTTACAGCTGCCGGGCGGAGGGAAGCCTGGATGCAAGAGCGGACCGTCTGCGGGTCTGGGTGAGCGGCGACCGCCGCTATACGGAAACCCAGACCTATGAGGTGCGCAGGGACGGTTCCATGCCTGTAAAATTCGTGCCCCGCAATGCTCTTAAAAAGTCCAACCGGGAGCTGGTGGAAGGGGTGCTGCCCTATGAAACGGAGAAAATGAAGCCCTTTTCCATGGGGTATCTTTCCGGCTTTGTGGCAGAGCGGCGGGATATGGGAGAACAGGAATTTGCCGAGGATGTAAAGTCCGAGGTGCGCCTGTTTGCCGAGGAGTCCTTAAAGAACAGCATCACATCCTATGATTCCGTGAAAGTCCGGAATCAATCCATGCGTCTGGAGGATGAGAAGTGGGAGTATGCCCTTTTGCCTGTCTGGGCCCTTACATACCATGACGGTGCAAAGGACCAGATGTATTATTTTACAGTAAACGGGCAGACCGGCAAGGTATGCGGCAAGCTTCCTGTGGACCGGAATAAGCTGATGCTTTTATTTGTGGAAATATTCCTGCCCGTGTTTCTTGCCATGCTGATTGTGGGGTATCTGATATGATTAAAATGAAGAGATTGTTCCTTGGGATATGCCGGGGAACCGTATTTCTTGCCGTACTTTTTCTGCTTCTGCCCCTTTTTTCCGGGAACATGAATGCCTTTGCCAAAAGCAAGGATTCGGGAGAGGTTTCGAGCGAAAAGCGGGTATATGATGATGCAGGGCTTTTTTCTCAGGAGGAGACAGAACGGTTTGAGACTCAGATCCAGGCCATGAGAAAAGAGATGAACATGGATGTGGTGATTGTCACCACAGACCAGGCAGGCGGAAAGACAGTCGGAGAATATGCGGAGGATTATTACATCGGCGGATCCTTTGGAGTGGGAAAGGATTACAACGGAGTGTTGTTCCTGATCGATATGGATAACCGGGAGATGTACATTCTTCCCGTGGGAACCATGAACCGCTTTTTAACAGATAAGCGCTGGAATTCTATCCTGGATGATGCCTATAATGAGATAAGCAGCCAAAATTACGGAGCCTGTGCCCAAAGCTTTTTGGATGGCGTAACAAAATACTATCGGGCAGGGATTCCCGGCGGGCAGTATAACTACGATAAAGACACTGGGAAAATAAGCGTTTACCGCAGCATCCGCTGGTATGAGGCAGCCCTTGCAGCCCTGGTGGGACTAATGGCAGCGGCCATTGCCTGCGGGGGAGTGGTCAGCCGGTATTCCATGAAAAAGGAAAGAGGCAGGGCCAGGAATTCGCTGATGGCCTATCGTGCAGGCTGCCAGTTCCGGTATTCGGACCAGTCAGACAATCTGATCAATAAAACCGTAACCTATGCCATCATACCCCGGAATCAGGGAAATGGCGGCCATGGGGGAGGCGGTTTATCTTCCGGCGGCAGGAGTACCACCCATACCTCTTCAGGGCGTACCATGGGAGGCGGGGGACGGAAGTTCTGATAAAATACAGTCTCATAGGGAAATAAGCAAAAAACCTGATGACAAAAGCCAAGGACTTTGTCAGCAGGTTTTTTCTGTTAAAGGTTTTATGGTTAAGGGTTTTATGGCTTAGGTATTTATTCTGCAGATTCTATGATACAGCCGTCTGGTCGGGTTTCCTGCCGCTGCATCTATTTAAGAATCAGACTTTCAGGGAAGTTCTTTTATCTGTCATGGCAGAAGTACCGGGACCGGCATGTTTATGGAGAGGGAATCCTCCGTAACCAAACAGTCATAAGCTAAAACATGAACCCCGGCTTCC
The DNA here is from genome assembly GCA_902363835.1 of Lachnospiraceae bacterium. Classification (GTDB taxonomy): domain Bacteria; phylum Bacillota; class Clostridia; order Lachnospirales; family Lachnospiraceae; genus Lacrimispora. The sequence goes on along the minus strand of CABJBM010000026.1, from coordinate 7,426 downwards.
CGGGCTGTTTTTAATGCTTCCGCAAATTCCGGATGGGTTTTTCTGTTTGGCGTAAATACCTCCATCCCTTTCATCTGGATGACAAACAGGATGTAAGCTTCGTAGCCCTCTCTGCGGGCATTTACAAGCTCCTGGATGTGCTTTACCCCCCGCACTGTGGGGGCATCCGGAAACATGGCAAGTCCGTTTTCTTCCAAAGTGACTCCTTTTACTTCCATGAACGCAGGAATTTCCCTTTGGAGTTCCTCGTCTTTTTCCGGCAGAACTGCCTGAAAAGACAGGTCAAACCGTGACTGGTCATAGGTCACCTCCCGCCGGAGGTTTCCTATGGCCAGCCTGGAAGCAAAAGGATTTTGATCTGCGTGGTGAAAAGGCAGGGGAGCATTGTCATTCATGGACTGCAGCCATTCATAAGCCACCTGGTTTGGGGCCTGGGAATCCATGTTAATGAGAAGAGGCTCTTGCTTTTCCCGCTCTTTCCATACTCCGATCAGGGAGTATTCTGTTTTTCTTCCCAGGGCAGCTGCTTCCGGATGAAACTGTACCAGTACCTTGACGCCTGGGATGAGAAGCTCCCTGCACCGCCCGGTATTTTTAACGTGACAGATTACCGCCTCCTCCCCATGCCCCTTTCCCGGAATCAGGACGTGGGCAATAAAACGGTTGGGACGGTTTAAAAAGGTTCCTGTCAGCATATGTTCGTATCTCAATGAAGTGTTTCTCCTTTCTGTATCCATGGGTGTATCTTACCACAAGAACAATAAAAATGAAACCCTTGTGTCTTTAGAGTGAATACATCTGTCCGCTATATGAAAACTTTTTTGCCTTTTTTTCTTGCGCCGTCAAGGAAAGTGTGCTACAATTCTGGCAAGGTTTTTGATCCATTGAACTGTAACATAATATAACTGTCGGAACATGTAAAGCTGGTTTCGATAAAAGGGCTGTTTTTCAGCCCGTTCATCCGAGTATTAAAAGTGCTCTTTGCTTTCACTAATATGAGCGCAGGAAAGGAATAACATACCATGGAAATATCTTATCAAAGTACCAGGGGCGGCGAAGCCGGTGTGACGGCTTCTCAGGCAATCTTAAAGGGGCTGGCAGACGATGGCGGCCTGTTTATGCCTTGTTTTATCCCAAAGCTTGACAAATCCATGAAGGAACTGTCAGCAATGACATATCAGGAAATCGCCTATGAGGTCATGAAGCTGTATCTTACGGATTACAGTCCGGAGGAGTTAAAGACCTGTATTGAACGGGCCTATGACAGCAAGTTTGATACAGAGGAAATTGCCCCCTTGGCAAAGGCCGACGGCTCCTATTATCTGGAATTATATCATGGAAGCACCATTGCATTTAAGGATATGGCGCTTTCCATTCTTCCTCATCTGATGACGGCTGCTGCGAAAAAAAATCAGGTGAAAAATAAAATTGTAATCCTTACTGCCACCTCCGGAGATACGGGAAAGGCGGCTATGGCCGGTTTTGCCGATGTGGAAGGCACGGAAATTATCGTATTTTACCCAAAGGCTGGGGTAAGCCGTGTTCAGGAGCTGCAAATGGTGACCCAGAAAGGGGAAAACACCCATGTGGCTGCCATTCGCGGAAACTTTGATGATGCCCAGACAGGAGTTAAAAAGATTTTCGGGGATAAGGAATTTGCCCGCAGTCTGGATGAAACAGGTTTTCAGCTTTCTTCTGCCAACTCCATTAACATCGGAAGGCTGGTTCCCCAGGTAGTATATTACGTCTATGGCTATGCAAAGCTCCTTGCCTGTGAGGAGATTGCAGAGGGAGAAGAAATCAATGTGACCGTGCCTACGGGAAACTTTGGAAACATCCTGGCGGCTTACCTGGCAAAGCAGATGGGCGTTCCCATTAAGACCCTTATTTGTGCCTCCAATGAAAATAAGGTTCTTTATGATTTCTTCCGGACCGGTACCTATGACCGGAACAGGGACTTTATTCTCACCAGCTCTCCATCCATGGATATTTTAATTTCCAGCAATTTAGAGCGCCTGATTTATTTAAGCGCCGGTTGTGATGCAAAGGTAAATGCAGATCTTATGAAAGAGCTGGGAGAAACAGGCAGCTATACGGTGACAGACCATATGAAACGCTTTATGGAAGATTTTAAAGGAGGCTTTGCAGAAGAAAAGGAGACAAAAGCTGTCATTAAGAAGATCTTTGAGGATACGGGCTATCTGATTGATCCCCATACCGCTGTGGCCGCCTGCGTGTATGACCAATACAAGGCAGAGACAAAAGATCAGACAAAGAATATTATTGTTTCCACGGCAAGCCCTTATAAGTTTGCGGGAAGCGTTCTGGAAGCTGTTGAAGGAGGCCGGGAACGGCTTGATGAATTCCGGATCATTGATCATCTGGCAGAGGTATCCAAGGTTCCTGTTCCCCAGGCAGTAGAAGAAATCCGCACCGCACCTGTGCGCCATGATACAGTATGCGATACGGATAAGATGAAGGAAGCAGTTATAAGCTTTTTAAACTAACGGAGGTTTCTGTTGGCATACCGGCACCATTTTCCGCTTAAGACGCGGGTGGAGAAGAAAATAGCGCGTACCAGCCAGTCAATGGTCATGGCAATCCAGATCCCCATAAGGCCAAGGCCGAAATTGAGGCTCAATATGTAAGCAAGGACGATCCGGCAGATCCACATGGAACAAATGGAAACTGTCATGGTAAAGCGGACATCATTGGCAGCCCGCAGGCCGTTGGTCAGGCAAAAGGACAGGGGATGGATTATCATGCAGCAGATGCTGTGGTAAAGCATCAGTTTGACAGCCAGGGCGCTGGTTTCGCCGGACAGATGAAACAGGCTGCATATGGGATTTAAAAACGGTATGATGGCAAGGTTCAATATCCAAAGGCAGATATATGCGGTTTTTAAAAGCTTTCCCATATATTTCCGGGCCTGTTTCAGTTCCCCTGCCCCTACGCACTGTCCGACAACCGTTACCAGGGCGATACCTATGGCACTGGCAGGGATGGTTTCCAGGCCGCAGATGGTGCTGGCTACCGCATTTGCCGCAATGGCCATGGTGCCGAAGCTGGCGGTCAGACTGGACAGCAGGAGCTTTCCTAGCTGGAAAATGCAGTTTTCCAGGCCGTTTGGCACGCCGATATAGAGGATCTGGCGCAGCATGTTTTTGTCTGCACGCAGCCGGAACTCAATGGGGAAATGGCTCTGCTTTTTAAGAAGGGCCAGCATGATCACTGCAGACAAAATCCTGGAAAAAAGGGTGGAAAGGCCGGCGCCTGCCACGCCCATATGAAACACGTAGATTAACAGGAAGTTTCCGGCGATGTTGCAAAGGTTTGCCCCAAGGGAAACCTGCATGGACACCTTGGAGTTTCCGGTTGTCCTGAAAAGGGCTGCACTACTGTTATAAAATGCCAGGAACGGATAGGAGAGGGAGGATAAGTAGAAATAAGTTCTGCCGTTACTCATGACTCCCTGGCCGATTTCTCCGTATATCAGCCTTAGAAGTGGTCCGTTGAATATAAGGGTCACTGCCATAATGGACATGGAAAGCCCGCCAACAGCCAGGAACAGCTGGCCTGAGGCTTTTGCAATGTTTTTTTCATCCTTTCGGCCGATGTACTGGGCCGTTACAACAGAACCTCCGGCGGCCATTGCCCCGAACAATCCAATCAAAAGGACATTTATGGTCTCCACAATGGATATGCCCGATACGGCTTCCTCGCCGCAGGAGGCAACCATAATGATATCGGCCATTCCCATAAAAACTGCCAGTATCTGTTCTATGACCAGAGGGAAGATCAACTGGCGCAGCTGCTTGCCGGAAAACAGATCCGGCTTTTTCTGGTGTTCCAGCATTTCTGTGGTTTCAGAGCCCAGGCGGTGGAAAATGCCCTCTCTTATCATTCGTTTCATAAAAAATCTCCTATCATTTATTTGTAACTTATATCTATTATAAAGCAAAGTGTGGATGAAAGCAAAATGTAACTTCGTTATAAAAATGACAATCTGGAAAAATTATTCTTTCCAAATAGGTTAAGATGGTATATAATAAAAGGGATGTCAGAGAAAAAATTATAATGGAGGTTCGTGATATGTTAGTTTCAGCAAAAGATATGCTTGAAAAGGCGAGAGACGGAAAGTATGCAGTTGGACAGTTCAACATCAACAACCTTGAGTGGACCAAAGCTGTTTTACAGACGGCCGAAGAGATGAAATCCCCGGTTATCCTGGGTGTTTCCGAAGGCGCTGGTAAATACATGACAGGCTATAAGACCGTAGCTGCTATGGTAAAAGCCATGATCGAAGAATTAAAAATTACAGTTCCTGTAGCGCTCCATCTGGACCATGGTTCCTATGACGGCTGCTATAAGTGCATTGAAGCGGGATTTTCTTCCATTATGTTTGATGGTTCCCACTATCCCATCGCTGAGAACGTGGAAAAGACCACGGAGCTTGTGAAGGTCTGTGCAGAAAAAGGACTTTCCATTGAAGCTGAAGTAGGTTCCATCGGCGGCGAGGAAGACGGCGTTGTGGGCATGGGCGAATGTGCAGATCCTGATGAGTGCAAGCAGGTAGCAGATTTGGGCGTGACCATGCTGGCAGCAGGAATCGGCAACATTCACGGAAAATATCCGGAAAACTGGGCTGGTTTAAGCTTTGATACCCTGGCAGCCATTAAGGATAAAGTAGGGGACATGCCTCTGGTGCTTCACGGCGGTACAGGCATTCCGGAAGACCAGATCAAGAAGGCCATCAGCCTTGGCGTTGCAAAGATCAACGTGAATACTGAGTGCCAGCTTTCCTTTGCAGACGGTACCCGCAAGTACATTGAGGCAGGTAAGGATTTAGAAGGCAAGGGCTTTGATCCGCGTAAGCTTCTGGCTCCCGGCACAGAGGCCATTAAAGCCACTGTAAAAGAGAAGATGGAATTATTTGGCTCTGTTGGAAAGGCTTAAGAAAATATTTTTCAAAAAAGTACTTGATTTTTTAAGGAAAATGGTTTACTTTAATTTAAGAACGATGGCGTTCTCCTAGTACCAGGAGGGCGCCTTTTCTGATTTATGCGCATATTCAGATCGTGAGGAGACCAATAAGGGCAGTTTGACTTATCGAAATATGGGAGGATGGAAAATTTATGAGCGAAGTTATAAATGTAGCCGAGCTGTTCGGTAGGAATGTATTTAATGAAACCGTAATGAGAGAACGTTTACCTAAATCTGTTTTCAAAAAATTAAAGAAAACAATTGAAGATGGTGCCGAGCTGGATCCGTCCATTGCCGACGTGGTAGCACATGCCATGAAGGACTGGGCCATTGAAAGAGGGGCCACCCACTATACCCACTGGTTCCAGCCTCTTACAGGCATTACCGCTGAAAAGCATGATTCCTTTATTTCCGCACCTACATCGGAAGGAAAGGTGATCATGGAATTTTCCGGAAAAGAGCTGGTAAAGGGCGAGCCTGATGCCTCTTCTTTCCCGTCCGGAGGCTTAAGGGCAACCTTTGAAGCAAGGGGTTATACTGCCTGGGACTGTACTTCACCGGCATTCTTAAGGGAAGATGCCATTGGCGTTACCCTTTGCATCCCTACTGCTTTCTGCTCTTATACAGGAGAAGCCCTTGACAAAAAGACACCTCTCTTAAGATCCATGGAGGCTGTTGATGAGCAGGCATTGAGAATCTTAAGATTATTTGGAAATACCACCTCCAAGAGGATCACTCCTTCCGTAGGAGCTGAACAGGAATATTTCCTGGTTGATCATGAAAAGTATCTGCAGAGAAAAGATTTAATCTATGCCGGACGCACCCTGTTTGGGGCAATGCCTCCAAAGGGACAGGAGCTGGAGGACCATTACTTTGGTTCCATCCGTGAGAGGATCGCGGCTTATATGAAGGAAGTAAATGAAGAACTCTGGAAGCTGGGAGTACCGGCAAAGACCCAGCATAATGAAGTCGCTCCTGCCCAGCACGAGCTGGCTCCCATATATGAACAGGCAAACGTGGCAGTTGATCATAACCAATTAGTAATGGAAACCTTGAAAAAGGTGGCTGGCCGTCATGGATTAAACTGCCTGCTTCATGAAAAACCATTTGCAGGGGTCAACGGTTCCGGTAAGCATAATAACTGGTCCTTAACCACGGATGATGGGATCAACCTGTTAAATCCTGGGGAAACCCCTCATGAGAACATTCAGTTCCTTCTGGTGCTTTCCTGCATCTTAAAGGCAGTTGACCGCCATGCAGATCTGCTCCGTGAATCCGCGGCTGATGTAGGAAATGACCACAGGCTTGGGGCAAACGAAGCGCCGCCGGCCATTATCTCCGTGTTCATCGGCGAACAGTTAGAAGATGTGGTGGATCAGCTTTGCAGCACAGGAGAGGCTACCCGCTCCAAAGCAGGCGGTACCTTAAAAACAGGAGTAAGAACACTTCCTGATTTATTCAAGGATGCCACGGACAGAAACAGAACCTCCCCCTTTGCATTTACCGGCAATAAATTCGAGTTCCGCATGGTGGGTTCTTCTGATTCCATTTCTTCTCCCAACGTGGTTTTAAACACCATCGCAGCTGAGGCATTTAAGGAAGCAGCAGATATCCTTGAGAAGGCGGCTGACTTTGATACCGCAGTCCATGACATGATCAAAGAGCAGCTGTGCTCCCATAGAAGGATCATTTTCAACGGCAACGGCTATTCTGAGGCATGGGTGGAAGAAGCGGAAAGAAGAGGCCTTCCAAACCTTAAATCAATGGTGGAAGCAATCCCTGCCCTTACAACGGATGCTTCCGTAAAAATGTTTGAGGAGTTTAAAGTATTTACAAAAGCTGAGTTGGAATCCAGGGTTGAGATTGAATATGAGGCATACAGCAAGGCCATTAACATTGAGGCAAAGACCATGATTGATATGGCCGGAAAGCAGATCATACCGGCTGCCGTGAAATATGCCTCTCTGCTGGCTGATTCTCTTGGAAAAGTAAAGGCAGCCTGTCCGGAGGCCGATACCAGTGTTCAGCAGGAGCTTCTCATTGAGGTGAGCGCTCATCTTTCCGACATGAAAGTCGCTCTGGCCCATTTGACGGATGCTGTTGAGGAATGCGGGGAAATCCCAGGCAACAAAGACCAGGCAACGGCTTACCGGGAGAAGGTAGTGCCTGCCATGGCAGCTCTCCGGGGTCCTGCAGATAAGCTGGAAATGATGGTAGATAAAGAATTATGGCCCATGCCAAGTTATGGAGACTTAATCTTCGAAGTGTAATGATGCTCATGTGAAAAAAAGAAAGGGGGCTGTGAAATAAGTCTCTACAAAAAAGGAGGATTCTCTTCTGAGCGATAGCTTGGAAGAGGATCCTCCTTTCAAATGATCAAGATGATTAAAAATGAGTATAATTTCCCCTACCCCAAGGTGGATGGGCAATTCTATGCTACGCT
>CABJBM010000025.1 GCA_902363835.1 Lachnospiraceae bacterium | reverse complement strand
AGCTGACTGTCACTAATAGGTCGAGGGCTTAACCAGGTTGGTTTAGGTAAGAGGAAAGAACGGATGATAATAGATATGTAACAATGTGTGGTTTTGAGGGTATATGCAGTAGGTTATAGTGCATAACACAGAATTTTAATGCGTAAATCCAGGTGTGGATTTGCGCTTTTTTGTTTTAAAAATTGAAAGAGGTCTTGTGTTGGAGAGCTTTTCAGGGTAAATTAAAAGAGGGCTGAACCATATTTTCCAAGCCTTTTAACGAATTAAGGAGATGTAAGAGATGAAGAGAGAACAGGATATCATCCGAATATTAATGGTCTGCCATGGAAATATATGCAGATCCCCAATGGCGGAGTTTGTTATGAAGGATATGATAGAAAAAGAGCATTTAAGCAATCAATTCTATGTTGCATCAGCAGCTACAAGTACGGAGGAGATCGGAAATCCGGTGCACCGTGGGACAAGGGAAAAGCTTAAAGAATGTGGAATTTCAACAGATGGAAAATATGCGGTGCAGTTATCAAGGAAAGATTATGACAAATACGATTATCTCATTGGTATGGAACAGCGGAATGTTACAAACATGCTTAGGATCCTGGGGAAAGACCCGGAAGAAAAGGTAAAACGGCTTTTGGACTTTTCCGCTGATCCAAAGGATATTGCTGACCCATGGTATACCGGGGATTTTGACCGTACCTATGATGATGTTTATGAAGGCTGCAAAGCACTTCTTTCCTATATTTTGGATCAGGAATCCACAAAAAATTACAGGAAGTAAGGGGGAATTCTTTATGAAACCACTTAATTTTGTTGTGGTAGGTTCCGGATGGAGATCTTTGTTCTATGCCAGGATCGCCAAAGCTTATCCGGATTGTTTTAATTTGGCGGCATTTCTTTCCAGGACAGAGGAAAGGGCGGGATGGATACAGGAGGAAACCGGAATCAAGGCAGTGACAAGCCCCGGGGAATGCATGTGGGAAAACCCGGATTTCATTGTAGTGGCAGTAAACAAGGAATCTATTTTTCAGGTGACCAGGGAATGGGCGCTGAAAGGATATCCGGTGCTTTGCGAGACTCCTGCTGCCATGGAATTAGGAGATCTTCAGGAGCTTTGGCGCCTTCATGACAAAGAGGGAGCAAGGATCCAGGTGGCGGAACAGTATTTTCAGTATCCGGTCTTTCATGCAGCCATTGAGATCGTGAAGCGGGAGTATCTTGGAGACCCGTACATGGTCAATCTTTCTGCAGTTCATGATTACCATGGGGCCAGCTTGATCAGGCAGCTTTTAGGCACCGGTTTTGAAAACATGAAATTGTACGGAAAGAAATTTCGGTATCCTGTGGTGGAAACAGATTCCAGATACGGGTTTATTGAAGACGGCAGGATGAGTGAGAGAGAACGGGCCAGGCTGACCTTTGAATTTAAAGGAGGAAAAACAGCCTTTTATGATTTTAACGGGATACAATACCACTCCAGGATCAGAAGCCGCCATCTAAATGTTCAGGGTCCCAGAGGGGAACTGGATGACTGGATGCTGCGCTATGTGGGAAAAGACAATAAGTCCAGGGAATGTCAGATCATAAAGAAGTACTTTGAAACAGGAAGCGGAATTAAGGAAATCAGCATGGGGGAGGAACTGCTTTACCAAAACCCGTTTTATGATTTGGGGAAAGATAATGGGCTTCCTCAGGATGAAACGGCAATAGGAACATTGATGCTTGGGATGAGACGTTTTATTGAGGAAGGCGTGGAAGTTTATCCTCTTGCAGAAGGATTGCAGGATGCCTATGTAAGGATACTTATGGAGCAGGCGCTTAAAAGCGGTCAGACAGTAGAATCAGAAACACAGGCTTGGGGTTGAAGGAAAAAGGGCAGGATTTTTCTGTAAAATAAGAAAAAGCCCGCCTCATAGAGCTGCCGGTAACAGAGTCACTATAAATCATCGTCATCGATGATGGTGAGGTTAAAGGATTCGCAGGATAAGTCCACATCCCTGCCTGCCTTTTTGGGTGGACTGATGAAACGGATGATGGGACGCAGAGAGAACCCGGGGGTGTTATCCTTGACAACCGCTGTGCTTCCGTCACTGAGATGAACGATGGAACCGATGGGATATGCGGAAACACAATGAAGGAAAGCTGTCAGCAGTTCCGGATCAAAATGAGTGTTGGAACAGCTGGTGAGATAGTCGAAAATCCGTCTGGCAGACCATGCTTTCCGGTATGGTCTGGTGGAATTGAGAGCGTCATATACATCTGCAATGGCCAGGATTCTGGCATAAAGGGGGATAGCTTTACCTGAAAGGCCGAAAGGATATCCGCTGCCGTCAAATTTTTCGTGATGGGTCTGAACTCCCTGTAATACTGCTTGGGAAATCACCATGTGTTCGCTTAGTTTTTTATAGGAAAGGCTGGGATGCTGCTTCATGATTTCAAATTCATCACTGGTTAAGGCCCCCGCCTTGTTGGTAATTTCAATGGGAATATCCGTTTTCCCAATGTCGTGAAGAAGGCCGCAGAGGGCAAGATCATTTAAATGGGAAACGGAAAGTCCAATGTATTTCCCTAATAAAACGCTTAAAATGCCAACATAAAGACTATGGGAATAGGTATATCCATCATAATCCCTGATATCGATCATCTGAAAGAGATATTTGTCTTTATTTAGGACATTCATAACAACGGATTCGGCCACTTTAGTAATTTCCGCGTAAACCTGTCTGCTGGACTGAAAGGTAAATTTTTTCAAACTCTGGTTAAAGACATTGTGGATGCTTGTCAGCATTTTTGCTTTTAATTCCGGCTCTACGAAGTCTTCAGGTTCAATGCCTTCCGTTAGTGCTGTGCGGATATAAGCCCCCTGTACTCCAACTGTTTTCATGCGGTTGATCATACGTTCACTCAGTTTACAGCCTGTTACCGCAAAAGGAAGCATTGGGTTTATTCCCGGGATGTTTCGGGCTAATTCCATACCTTCAGTCAATTTCTCAATAGGAAGATAAATCAATTCTTTCACCTCGACGGACCAAAACGCAGTCTCTTCTTTCTGTTCCTCAAATTCCTTTTATGCTATATGTAAATTCCTTTTTGTGTTAAAGTTGGAAATTTATGCACAATGACACATTAAATTATAGTGGGAATTGCCAAATGCGTCAATGGAAATTTATATTTTAGAAACTAGTATGGCAGAGAAAAATTCTGGAATATTTTATGCAAAAAGTTTACTTTGATCTTTATTATTTATAAAAATCCGGATTGACTTAGCATGGGACATAAGGTAGTCTTTTAAAAAGAAGGTTAAAAAAGGGGAATTTTATGATTGAAATCTTAAACGGAATGCGTGAGACCATTCATTATGAGTGTTCGTTAGGGCTTCGTCTGTATCATAACGTGAATTGTGAGGATTATCCGGATCACTGGCATGGTGGAATTGAAATAATCATGCCGGCCAGGGGCGGATATGAGGTCATAGTGGGTGAAGAACACTATACTCTTGAAACAGAAGATATCATTCTGATTCATTCCGGTGTGATCCATTCGTTAAAGGCACCTCCCGTTGGAGAGCGTTACATCCTGCAATTTGATACGGCCCTTCTTTACCATTTAAAGGAAATGGAGACCCTGCTTCACATGATCCCTCCGGTAATACTTATGAGAAAGAAGGACACCGGATCTTTTCATGAGTTTGTAAAGAAAAAGCTTGATAAGATTATCGAGGAATACCATGGAAACAGCGGTTTCAGAGAAGCTTCCATATATGCGGCCCTGATTGAGATTTATGTGGAATTAGGGAGAAATAAGGTATGGCAGTGCAGGGGCGGCAGGCAGATTCATACCATGAAGCAGCAGGAGTATTTTGAAGCAGTCATGAACGCCTGTACTTACATCAATCAGCACTTTATGGAGAATCTGAGCCTGGGGGAAGTAGCCCGGATCGGGGGATTTTCCAAATACCATTTTACCAGGATCTTTAAACAGTATATGAATATGACTTTTTACGAATATCTGAATTTCAAGCGGGTGAAAAGGGCGGAGGAGCTTTTGTATAATGCAGGGGAAATGAGCATTACAGAGGTTGCCATGGGTTCCGGCTTTTCATCCATGAGCGCCTTTCACCGCACCTTTAAGATGATAAAGAACTGTTCCCCAAGCGATTACAGAAGGATCAGGAAGCAGACATACCGGCCGGAATGATAAAGGACAAATAAAAACATTAACACCTCCTCTTACAGGAAAGCCTGGTTTGCGGCATATTTTTTGTAAGAGGATTTTTTTCACAGGATATAACCGGGCCTTTGAGAGGACGTTTGTTTTGCAAATACTTTGTAACAGAAAAAGCAATATGTGGGCTATTGGGAGCAAAAAATGGGATGCCGGATCTGCCGGGGAATGCTATGATGAGATCATGGAAAAGCGGCAATTGGCCGACAAAATATAAGAGCAATAGGAGAGGGTGAATTTCATGAATCAGGATAAGCAGAAAGAATACCAAAAAAGAGCAAAAGAGCTGGTGGCACAAATGACACTGGAGGAAAAGGTTTCCCAGACCGTGCACAGCGCGGCGGCAATTCCAAGGCTTGGAATCAAGGGCTATAACTGGTGGAATGAGGGGCTTCACGGTGTGGCAAGGGCTGGAGTGGCCACGGTGTTTCCCCAGGCCATTGGACTGGCAGCCAGCTTTGATGAAGAGCTGCTTTGGGAAGTGGCTGACGTGGTTTCCACAGAGGCCAGGGCAAAGTTTCATATGCAGCAGAAATACGGTGATATGGATATTTATAAAGGCCTTACGTTCTGGGCGCCTAATGTGAATATTTTCAGGGACCCGCGATGGGGGAGGGGACATGAGACTTTTGGAGAGGATCCTTATTTAACTTCACGGCTGGGGGTCAGCTTTATTAAAGGGCTGCAGGGAGAGGATGAAAGCTATATGAAGGCTGCGGCCTGCGCAAAGCATTTTGCTGTCCATTCAGGTCCGGAAGATGAACGCCATTCCTTTAATGCGGTAGTCACAAAGCAGGATATGTTTGAAACCTATTTGCCGGCTTTTGAGGCTTGTGTAAAGGAAGGAAAGGTAGAAGCGGTTATGGGGGCCTATAACAGGACCAATGGGGAACCCTGCTGCGGAAGCAAGACCTTGCTTAAGGATATTTTAAGGACAGCCTGGGGCTTTGAAGGGCACGTGACTTCGGACTGCTGGGCAGTAAAGGATTTTCATGAACATCACGGGGTTACAGGCTCTGCTCTGGAATCTGCTGCTCTGGCCATGGAAAACGGCTGCGACCTAAACTGCGGAAGCCTGTTTTTATACCTTACGGAAGCGGTGAAACGGGGGTTGGTGTCTGAAGAGCGGTTAAATGAGGCGGTGGAACACCTGATGCTGACCAGGTTAAAGCTTGGGATGTTTGAGGAGCCGGAACGTGTGCAGTACAGTAAAATCACCTATGAAGACAATGATACCAGGGAGCATAAGGACCTGAATTTCAAAGCTTCCAGAAAGTCTTTTGTGCTGCTGAAAAATGAGGGACATTTGCTTCCTCTTGACAAGAACAGGATAAAAACCATTGGCATCATCGGGCCAAACAGCAATAACCGGAAAGCGCTCATAGGAAATTATGAGGGCACTGCTTCCAGGTATTATACCATTTCCGAGGGGATTCAGGATTATGTGGGAGAGGACGTCCGTGTAATGGTTTCAGAAGGGTGCCACTTATGTAAACCACGGGTAAGCGGCCTGGGACAGGAGAATGACCGTTTATCAGAGGTTCGGGGAATATGTGAGGCCAGCGATGTGATCATTGCCTGTATGGGCCTGGATTCCAGTCTGGAAGGAGAAGAGGGAGATGAGGGAAATGAGTTTGCCAGCGGAGACAAACCAAATCTTTCCCTTCCCGGATTGCAGCAGCAGGTACTGGAGGAGATTCATAAGAGCGGGAAGCCGGTGATTCTGGTTCTGTTATCGGGAAGCGCCCTGGCAGTATCCTGGGCTGATGATCACATTCCGGCCATCCTGGAAGGCTGGTATCCGGGAGCTCAGGGAGGCCGTGCCCTTGCTGCCGTGCTGTTCGGCGATTATGCGCCGGAAGGGAAGCTTCCCGTTACCTTTTACCGGAGTACAGAGGAGCTTCCGGCCTTTACGGACTATTCCATGAAGGACAGAACCTACCGCTACATGGAACAGGATGCCCTTTATCCCTTTGGCTATGGGTTATCCTATACGGATTTTTCCGTGAAGGATGTGACTTTAAGCCAGGACCGGATACAGGCAGGAGAGACCCTGACCATAAAGGCGGTATTAAAGAATGAAGGCCTTATAAAGGGGACAGAAACCTTGCAGGTATATGTAAAGTCCTGTGCTTCCCAAACCCCTAATGCCCAGCTGAAAGCATTTCTAAAGGCAGAACTGAAGCCAGGGGAGGAAAGAGAATTGCAGGTAATGCTTTCTGACAAGGCATTTGCCTTAAGAGATGAGCATGGAGATCTGGTAATGGAAGCAGGTGCGTACAAGGTATACGTAGGAACACAGCAGCCGGATAAGCGGAGTCAGGAGCTTACAGGGAAAATGCCGGAATGTGTGACCGTATCCGTTAATCAGCGGACTGTTTTAGAAAAGTGCTGCATTTAAGAAGCAGTGGGGTGCCATTTACGTCAATTGTTCCTTTTGAATGAGTATAGAAAAGCGTTCTTGCAGGGTGGGATTTCCATGAATCCCGCCTTGCTGTTCCGGAAAAAAATTCTATGTAAAAACAGTGGGGATAACCATTCATACTTGCCACTCATCCTGCATAAGTATGTAAAAACGTCCTAGCAGGGGGATTTTCTTGAAGGAATATATTGAAGAACGCGCGGTTGCGATCGCCAACTACATAATAGACTATCATGCAACCGTGAGGCAGACCGCGAAGAAATTTGGGATATCCAAATCTACGGTACATAAGGATGTCACGGACCGTCTGGAACATATCAATCCGTCCCTGGCAGCCCGGGCCAGGGTGATCCTGGATATTAACAAATCCGAGCGCCATATTCGGGGCGGCCTTGCGACCAAAGAGAAATACCAGCATCGCCTTCAAATGTGCAGCAAAAAGGATTGATAAGACAAAGGAGTGAAAGACAGCCTCTGATGGGATGGAAACAGCTTCCCATCAGAGGCTGTTTTTAATTAATTAAGAAAATTTTTATTGACATGAAGCCGTAAAATGTGTTATTCTTTACCCCGGTATGAAGAGACATTATCGTTTTCATGCAAATATTGACCACTTCGTAAGAAGTTAAGCCCAGACGGACAGGCGGGTCAGCTGCCGAGCGTGGGAAACCACATTATTGATTGAGTTAAAAGCTCAAATTTTATAAGTTGATTACTTTATAATCCGTGCGATAGCACATCACTTGTGAAACGATCAATAATAGCAGGGACAACATATTTGCTATGTAGACTCGAAAACGATAATTATCATGAATAAATGATGGGTAAAATGCCCTTATTTAAGAAATAACGTTCATGAAATTTCAGGCAGGTGATGATTGATCACCTGCTTTTTTGTTATAAAAAATCCGGGCTCCATAAGGCGCCGCTTACGTTTCAGTGACAAAAGAGGGTATAATATTCCCGTGACAAGGAAAGGTAAAATTCATATGAACAAAGAAGATCAGATGAGGGCGCCTATTTATGAAGCTCTTGAAACATTCCAAAAAAAGAGGGTAGTTCCCTTTGATGTACCAGGCCATAAAAGGGGAAGAGGAAATCCTGAGCTTGCCCGGCTTTTGGGGGAACGATGTGTGGGACTTGATGTGAATTCCATGAAGCCCCTTGATAATTTGTGCCATCCAGTGTCCGTGATCCGGGAGGCGGAACGGCTGGCAGCAGAGGCCTTTGGGGCGGCAGATGCTTTTTTGATGGTGGGCGGAACCACATCGGCGGTGCAGAGCATGATCCTGTCTGTATGCAAGGCAGGAGATAAGATCATTCTGCCCAGAAATGTCCATAGAAGCGCTTTAAATGCCCTGGTATTATGCGGGGCAATTCCGATTTATGTAAATCCGGAAGTGAACAGCATGCTGGGTATTTCCCTTGGCATGGAAATCGGCCAGGTGGAAAAGGCAATTGAGGAA
Organism: Lachnospiraceae bacterium; assembly: GCA_902363835.1. GTDB lineage: Bacteria > Bacillota > Clostridia > Lachnospirales > Lachnospiraceae > Lacrimispora. The sequence continues at coordinate 81,540 of CABJBM010000025.1, read as the reverse complement.
AATCCTGACGCAGCGGCGGTATTTGTCAACAATCCCACCTATTACGGCATCTGTTCTGACATCCGTTCCATTGTACGTGTGGCTCATGCCCATGGGATGAAGGTCCTTGCTGACGAAGCTCATGGAACCCATCTCTATTTTGGAAAGGGCCTTCCTGTTTCTGCCATGGAAGCAGGGGCGGATATGGCAGCAGTGTCCATGCACAAGTCAGGAGGAAGCCTGACACAAAGCTCCCTTCTACTTGTAAACAGGGGAGTGAACGGGGATTATGTGCGCCAGATCATAAACCTGACCCAGACTACCAGCGCCTCTTACCTGCTTTTGTCAAGTCTTGACATATCCAGAAGGAACCTGGCCCTGCGGGGGGAAGAGTCCTTTGCAAAGGTGGTGGAAATGGCGGAATATGCCAGAGGGGAGATCAACTCCATTGGCGGGTATTATGCCTATGGAAGGGACTTAATCAACGGAACCAGTATTTTTGATTATGATGTTACAAAGCTTTCCGTCTATACCCTGGGGAATGGCCTGGCCGGAATTGAGGTTTATGATCTCCTTCGGGATGAATATGATATTCAGATCGAATTCGGGGATATCTGCAATCTCCTTGCCTATATTTCCATTGGGGACAGGATCCAGGATATTGAACGTCTGGTGGGGGCCCTGGCTGATATTGAGCGCCTTTATAAGAGAGACGGAACGGGAATGCTGTCAGGAGAATACATAGCCCCAAAAGTGGCGGTATCGCCTCAGAAGGCCTTTTATTCCCAAAAGGTATCCGTTCCCGTAAGGGAATCTGCAGGAAGGATCAGCGGGGAGTTTGTCATGTGCTATCCTCCCGGAATCCCCATTCTGGCGCCGGGGGAGATGATTACGGACGAGATCGTGGAATACATCATTTATGCCAGGGAAATAGGCTGTTCCATGCAGGGGACCGAGGACCCGGCAGTGGAACGGCTGATGGTATTAAAGGAGCAGATCCAGGAAGGGCAGAGGTAAGAAAAGATGGAGATATGGTTTTCAAAATTTCACACTTCCAATGTAAAGCTTTCGGTGCGGATCGATAAACAGCTTTTTTCCGGTGAAAGCGAGTACCAGAGAATTGATGTGTTTAAGTCCCAGGAATTTGGAAAGTTTGTGGCATTGGATGGGGATATTGTATTTTCAGAAAAGGATGAATTTATTTACGATGAAATGGTGACCCATGTTCCCATGGCTGTCCATCCCAATGTAAAGGATGTGCTGATCATAGGTGGAGGTGACGGGGGGGTGGCAAAGGAGCTTTTGCAGTATCCCCTGATCCGGTCCATTGATGTGGTTGAAACGGATAAGCTGTTTGTGGATGTTTGCCGGGATATTTTTCCGGAGGTATCCTGTGGCCTTTCTGATCCAAGGGTCAGGGTTTACTACGATGACGGCCTTCGTTTTTTGAGAAACAAAAAAGAAGAGTATGACCTGATCATCAATGATTCCACAGACCCGTTCGGACACACGGAGGGGCTGTTTACCAAAGAGTTTTACGGAAGCTGCTATAAGGCGCTCCGAAGCGACGGCATCATGGTTTATCAGCATGGAAGCCCCTTTTACGATGAGGATGAGGCGGCCTGCAGGAGCATGCACCGGAAGGTATACCGTTCCTTCCCCATAAGCCGGGTTTATCAGGCCCATATTCCCACCTGCCCGTCAGGTTACTGGCTGTTTGGGTTTGCTTCAAAAAAATATCATCCCATCAATGATTTTAAACCTGAAATATGGAATCAGTTAAAAATCGAAACATGGTACTATACAACCAATCTTCATACCGGCGCTTTCATGCTGCCTAAATACGTAGAAGATTTACTGGAAGAGGAGGAAAAAGAATGAGCAGATTATTAATTATCGGATGTGGAGGGGTTGCCTCTGTGGCAATTCACAAATGCTGTCAGAACAGTGAGGTGTTTACGGACATCTGTATCGCAAGCAGGACAAAGGAAAAATGTGATGCCTTAAAGGATAAGCTTTCAGGAATAAGTTCAACCAGGATCGAGACTGCAAAGGTTGATGCGGACCAGGTGGAAGAGGTCATTGCCCTCATAAAGGATTATAAGCCGGATGCAGTGTTAAATGTGGCTCTTCCCTATCAGGATTTAACCATCATGGAGGCGTGTCTGGCCGCAGGGGTGGATTACATTGATACTGCTAATTTTGAGCCTGAGAATACCGATGATCCGGAATGGAGGGCGATCTATGAAAAACGCTGTAAGGAGCTTGGATTTACTGCACTTTTTGATTATTCCTGGCAGTGGAATTACAGGGAGCGTTTTGAAAAGGCCAATATCACCGCTCTTCTTGGAACCGGGTTTGATCCTGGGGTTACCAGCGTATTTTCGGCTTATGCCTTAAAGCACTATTTTGATGAGATTCATACCATTGATATCCTGGACTGCAACGGAGGGGATCATGGATATCCCTTTGCAACCAACTTTAACCCTGAGATCAACTTAAGGGAAGTGTCCTCCAATGGTTCCTATTGGGAGGATGGCCGCTGGATCGAGACAGAACCCATGGAGATCAAATCCAAATACAATTTCCCTCAGGTAGGAGAAAAGGACATGTACCTGCTTCACCATGAGGAGATCGAATCCCTGGCAAGGAACATTCCCGGGGTAAAGAGGATCCGCTTCTTTATGACCTTTGGACAGAGTTATCTGACTCATATGAAGTGCCTGGAAAACGTAGGAATGCTTTCCACCTCACCTGTGGAATTTAACGGACAGGAAATTGTGCCTATCCAGTTTTTAAAGGCCTTACTTCCGGATCCTGCTTCTCTTGGCCCAAGGACCAAGGGAAAGACCAACATCGGCTGCATCTTTACGGGAGTAAAAGATGGAAAGGAAAAGACCATTTACATTTACAACGTATGCGACCATGAGGAATGTTATAAAGAGGTGGAATCCCAGGCGGTTTCTTATACCACCGGAGTTCCGGCCATGATCGGAGCCATGATGGTGTTAACCGGCCAGTGGAAGAAGCCAGGGGTATTTAATGTGGAAGAATTTGACCCGGATCCCTATATGGAAGCTTTGAACAAATGGGGACTACCCTGGGTGGTATGTGAAAACCCGGAAACAGTTACGGTATGGAGATAGAAAAGGGATGAGGATTGAGGATTTAAAAACCCCCTGTTATGTGATTGATGAGGCAAGGCTGGAGAAAAACCTGGAAGTTTTAAAACAGGTGAAGGAAAATACGGGGTGCAGGATTTTACTGGCACAGAAGGCGTTTTCCTGTTTTGCAGAGTATTCCCTTATAGGCAGATACCTTGACGGGACTACGGCCAGCGGGCTTTATGAAGCCAGGCTGGGCAGGGAGGAGATGGGGCTTGAAACCCACGTCTTTGCCCCTGCGTATAAGGAAGAGGATTTAAAAGAACTGGTGAAGATCTGCGATCATATTGTGTTTAACTCCTTTTCCCAGCTTGAGAAGTATAAGGATTTATTAGGCGGGGCAAAGGCAGGCCTCCGGATCAATCCCCAGTGCTCCACTCAGGAAGGTCACGAAATTTATGATCCCTGTGCTCCAGGCTCAAGGCTTGGGGTGACCCTGGATCATTTTAAGGAAGAGTGGCTGCCCTGGATTTCCGGATTCCATTTTCATACCTTGTGTGAACAGAACTCCGATGATTTAAAAAAGACCCTGGATGCTGTGGAGGAAAAGTTCGGGAAGTATTTATCCGGCCTGTCCTGGCTGAACATGGGCGGAGGCCATCACATCACCAGGGAAGATTATGATATCAGGCTTTTAGAAGGCTGCATTAAAGGAATGAAGGAAAAATATGGCCTTCAGGTTTATCTGGAACCAGGGGAAGCGGTTGCTCTCAATGCGGGATATCTGGTTACAGAGGTGATGGATGTAGTGGAAAATGGGATTAAGACCCTGATTCTTGACGCTTCCGCAGCCTGTCATATGCCCGATGTCCTGGAAATGCCCTACAGGCCTCCTTTAAAGGACAGCGGAGAACCAGGAGAAAAGGCCTTTACCTACCGGCTGTCCTCCTGTACCTGCCTGGCAGGGGATGTGATCGGGGATTATTCCTTTGACAGGGAAATAAAGCCAGGGGATAAGCTGTATTTTATGGATATGGCCATCTATTCCATGGTGAAAAACAATACCTTTAACGGAATGCCCCTTCCTGCCATCGCCATTATGGATAAAGAAGGGGATTGCCGTGTTATAAAACAGTTCGGCTATGAGGATTTTAAGAACCGCCTGGCTTAGGTTATGCATGATAAAGAGGAACAGGTTGAAAGAGAAACTATGGTGAAATTAAAAAGCCTTCCGGCGGAAGACGGGTTCTATATGCCGGGAGAATTTGAGCCTCATTGGGGCTGTATCATGATCTGGCCCAAACGGCCCGGGTCCTGGCCCTTTGGGGCGAAGAAGGCCAGGGAGGCCTTTGCCAGGATCGCAGAGGCCATTGCAGACAGCGAGCAGGTGATCATGCTGGCAGAGGAGGATGTGGAGGAGAGTGCCAGAGAAATGCTCTCAGAACGGATCCAGGTGGCTGTCATGGAATCTGACGATGCATGGGCAAGAGATGTTGGGCCTACCTTTGTGGTGAACAAGGAACGCAGGGTCAGGGGGATTGACTGGCAGTTTAATGCCTGGGGCGGCACCTTTGACGGACTGTATCCTGACTGGCAGAAAGATGACCTGCTTGCAGAGCGTTTTTGTGAGCGGTTCGGATATCCGGTTTATGATGCAAGGCATTTTGTCCTGGAGGGAGGATCTATTCATTCCGACGGGGAAGGAACGCTTTTGGTGACGGAATCCTGCCTTCTAAGCGGAGGACGGAATCCGGCTCTTTCTAAGTCTCAGATTGAAGAGGAGCTGAAACGTTATCTGGGGGCTGTTAAGGTCATTTGGCTGAAAGCAGGCATTTATCAGGATGAAACCAATGAGCACGTGGATAATGTCTGCGCCTTTGTCCGGCCGGGAGAGGTGGTTTTAGCCTGGACGGATGACAGACAAGATCCTCAGTATGAAATGTCCCTGGCTGATTTAAGGATTCTTGAGAAGGAAACGGATGCAGCTGGAAGGCATTTTAAGATCCATAAGCTTCTCATACCGAAAAACCCGGTCTGCATTACAAAAGAGGAGCTTTCCGGCTTTACCTTTGAACCGGGAGAGGATGTGCGGGAGGCAGGAGAACGCCTGGCTGCCAGCTATGTAAATTTTTACATTTCAAACGGAGGGGTGATTGTTCCACAGTTTGGAGATGTTCAGGATTCAGAGGCAGCACGGATATTAGGGGAGTGTTTCCCGGAGAGAAGGATCTATCCGGTTTATGCAAGAGACATCATTGTGGGAGGCGGAAATATTCACTGCATCACACAGCAAATTCCGTTGTAGTTCAGCCATGCCATTCATCATTCGGTATGGATGAACTGTAACCCAGATACCGGAAGGAGAATTTCATGAGAGAGGTAACAGTGGCAGCAGTCCAGATGAGGTGCTGCGATGACGTTAAGAAAAATATGGAACATGGAGAAAAGCTGGTGAGGCAGGCAGCAGAAAAGGGAGCAAAGATCATTCTCCTTCCGGAACTGTTTGAACGGCCGTATTTTTGCCAGGAGAGGCGGTATGAATTCTATGAGTACGCAAAACCGGCAGAGGAGAACCAGGCTGTAAAGCATTTTGCCGGGATCGCGGCTGAACTTTCTGTGGTTCTTCCCATCAGCTTTTATGAGCAGGCCGGAAATACCATGTTTAATTCGGTGGCAGTTCTTGACGGAGATGGGACAAACCTTGGGATATACCGGAAAACCCATATTCCCGATGACCATTACTACCAGGAAAAGTTTTATTTCACTCCCGGTGATACCGGCTTCCGGGTATTTGATACCATGTACGGAAAAATTGGTGTGGGGATTTGCTGGGACCAGTGGTTTCCTGAGACTGCAAGATGTCTGGCCCTGCAGGGAGCGGAAATAATCCTGTATCCCACTGCCATTGGGAGCGAGCCTATTCTGGAATGTGACAGCATGGAGCATTGGAGGCGCTGCATGCAGGGACATGCTGCTTCCAATATTGTTCCGGTGGCTGCTGCAAACCGGGTGGGAGTGGAAACTGTGGTTCCCTGTGAGTCAAATGGGAACCAAAGCTCTTCCCTTAAGTTTTATGGCTCCTCCTTTATTACAGACAGCACCGGGGCTGTCATAGCATCTATGGGCAGGGAGGAAGAAGGCATCATATGCTCTTCCTTTGACCTTGACCAGATTATGTCTGACAGGAGAAACTGGGGGCTTTTCAGGGACCGCAGGCCAAATATGTACGGGGAAATCACTGGAAGATCTTAAACTGACTTTTTTGTGCAAAGAAAGTTGCGATCATTGTCTGAAGCTATATTATACTGAAGCTGTCGCAGGATGGCAGGAGAGATGATGGATGGTCCTCAGCTGGAATGGTATTCTGAAGGGGATATTACTTCAGAGGAATACAGGAGCGAAATTTGGATCCCGGTCCGCAAAAAGGCATAAATCTGTTCATAAAGTCTGCCCACTCCCCATATATATAGTAATAATTAATAAGTTGGGGAGTGTGCTATGAAGAGACTGTTTAGCAGAAAATGGATGATTTTTTTCGGCCTGGCCATGTGGGTATTGGTAGTGCGTACCTTAAGCGGGTGTACTTTAAACAAGGATAGTGGGGATAAAGTGCGGGACTTGGAATTTACCGTGGTAGCTGACGCGGATATCCCGCAGGAACTCAGACAGATCATTGCCGATAAGCAGCAGTCACCCTTTAAGCTAACCTACAGCGACGATAAAAACCTTTACATAGTAGTTGGTTATGGAAAGCAGGCCAGCGGCGGATACAGCATCGCAGTAAATGAACTGTATCTGACGGAGAATTCCATTGTCCTGGATACAGAGTTAATCGGACCGGAAAAGGGGGAGAACACGGGGACAGAACCTTCTTATCCTTTCATCGTCATTCAAACAGAGATGTCAGAGCTTCCGGTGGTGTTTCAGTAGTGAAAATGAATAAAATAGCCGTTCCGCAAATGGCAAAGCGGGACGGCTATTTTTGCGGGAATGTTATGGTTTTCATTTGTTCCGGTCCGGCCACGCAGAAAACTGTAAATTCCCCTTTTTTCTTAGGCTGTCATATGATATACTACTTCAAATAGGAGTAGGCAGTAAGGAAAAGAGGAAGGGTAATATGATATTAAAGGATATATGGCTTGACGTTACGGCAGTAAAAGAGCGTGACCCGGCGGCCAGAAGCAAACTGGAAGTGCTTTTGCTGTATCAGGGAGTCCATGCATTGATCTGGCATCGTTTTGCGCACTGGTTTTACCAGCATAAGATGTTTTTTATTGCCAGGTTAATTTCCCAGATGGCGAGATTCTTTACACTGATCGAGATTCATCCCGGAGCCCGGCTGGGGCACGGAATTTTAATTGACCACGGGTGCGGAGTGGTGATCGGAGAGACTACGGTGTTAGGCGATAACTGTACCATTTACCAGGGAGTGACCTTAGGAGGCGTGGGACTTAATAAGGGAAAACGCCATCCAACCCTTGGCAATAATGTGACCGTAGGAGCCGGGGCCAAGATTTTAGGGTCCTTTGAGGTTGGGGATAATTGTACCATAGCGGCAAATGCAGTCCTTTTAAAGCCTTTGGACAGCAATGTGACGGCTGTGGGAATTCCCGCCCGCCCGGTTAAGATAGACGGCGTTCCCCTTCCCAAGAAGGAGAGCAATCTGGTGACAATGGAACACTACTGCAAAATGGAAGACCGGGTCAGGGAACTGGAGGAAACCCTTCTTAAGCTGCAGACAGAGCTGTCTTCCTACAGGGAAAAGGGAGAGGAAGACCAGACAGAGGTTTCTCCCAAGGAGAAGCCGGAGCAAGGAAAACCGGAAGAATAAAGGTACCCGAATCTCCCTCTTTTTACAGAAGTAAGGGAATGGGAACAAAAAAAGTATAATGAAACATGCACCTGCATAAACTTTCTTAAAGGAATAAAGAAGGTAAGGCAGGTGCTTTTTTATGTTGGAGCTGGTGAAGAAAAACATACATATGAATCGCTGGAAAGGATATGCTACGTCTCAGATTACTCTTGACGATGACTTCATCGTCCCGGACAGCATGGATGACGTGGATCAGATTATTTTAAGTTCCGGTGAGATTACCATTGATTCCGTTAAAAACCAGGCAGAGCGCGTCGTGGTCCGGGGCAAGCTGGATTTTATGATCCTCTATCGCGGAGCGGAAGGAGGGCTTCAGACCCTTTCAGGAAGCATTAACTTTGAGGAACCCATCAATGTGCCCGGACTGGAGGAAAAAGATTTCGTCCAGCTGGCATGGGAGCTTGAGGATTTAAACGCAGGAATTATTAATTCCAGGAAGCTGAGTGTAAAGGCAATTGTAACGCTTAAAGTAAAGGTAGAGACTTCCTGCGATGTGAACGCTGCCGTGGAAGTGGACACGGGAAGCGCATCTACCGATGTGCCTGTGGTGGAAACCCTCCGCCGCAATCTGGATGTGGCTTCCGTCGCACTCCGTCACAAGGATACGTTCCGGATCAAGGATACCATTACCTTGTCAGGAAACAAGCCAAACATTGATCGTATTTTGTGGACCGAAATGAAGCTGAGAGGCATAACCACCAGGCCCATGGATGGAAAGATGATGCTTGACGGAGAACTGCTGGTCTTTGTTATTTACCAGGGAGAAGGGGAAGGCGCGCCCATTCAGTGGATGGAGGAAAGCATTCCGTTTTCAGGGGAACTGGATGTTCCGGATATGAGTGAGGATATGGTTCCCGTTGTTCTGGTTCACTTGATACATAAGGATATGGAAGCAAAGCCGGATTCTGACGGCGAGATGCGGGAAATGGATGTGGATGCAGTTCTTGAGCTGGATATGAAGCTTTACAGGGAAGAGAATTTAGAACTGCTCAGTGACTTATATTCCACCAACCGGGAACTGACGCTGCAGACAGGGGAAGCCTGTTTTGATAAGATTCTGGTGAAAAATATGAGCAAATGCAAGATCGTGGAAAAGATCAGCCTGGACCAGGCGGAGCGGATCCTGCAGATATGCCACAGTGAGGGAATTGTTAAAGTTGATGACACGGAAATCAAGGAAGACGGACTTCATGTGGAAGGTGTTTTGGAGGTACGGATCCTTTATATGACCTCTGACGATGAACAGCCTATCCAGTCGTCTGTGGAGGATATCCCCTTCCATTTCCTGATCGAGGCCCCTGGGATCAATGCAGAGACCATCTGCCAGTTAAATCCGGGCTTAGAGCAGCTGAGCGCTGTTATGATGGGCGGAGGAAGCATTGAAGTAAAAGCAACCATTTCCCTTGACTTACTGGCCCTGCAGCCGGTCTGTGAGCAGGTTATCATAAATGCATCGGAAGCTCCCATGGATTTAAACAGCTTACAAAAGCTTCCGGGAATCGTGGGATACATTGTACAGCCAGGAGATTCCCTTTGGAAGATTGCCAAAAAATTCCATACAACCATTGATACCATTATAGAGACCAACGGCTTGACTGATAAGTCGGTAAAATCAGGTGATCGGCTGATTCTTGTGAAAGAATTGTCATAAAATGGGGTGCCAGGCAAAAGGTCACACTTTTGCCTGGCATAATTGACGTTGTTTTGAATGATTTTTATAAAAAAGGGTAAGATAAAGATTGCTATTCACATATCAGCTCGCCCTGTTATATAATATACTATAGCTAAGCTATAGCTCAACCATCGATGGCGCCTAAACGCATCCAGCTGGTGCTTAAGATAGATGACAGGTTACCCTGGACGGTAGTGACGTGATTGCAAGGCGTTATTACCGTTTACATATCCTGATTTTTTATACCGGAGAATGAAGAACATGAATTACACCTATATTTTAAAATGTGCAGATAATACTCTGTACTGTGGATGGACAAACCATTTGGAGAACCGTTTAAAAGCCCATAACCAGGGAAAAGGAGCCAAATACACAAAAACCCGCAGGCCTGTTGCCTTAGCCTACTGGGAAGAGTTTTCCACAAAGGAAGAAGCCATGCGCCGGGAGGCTGCCATTAAAAAGCTTTCCAGGAAGGACAAGCTAAAACTCATGGGAGAGAATGGATGAGAAAAACCGTCAAGCCGCAGGCAATGCGGGAGTGACGGTTTTTCCTGTTCTATGCAACAAAATGATACATCAAAATATAATGGCACAAACTTCCTCCCATGACAAAAAGATGGAAAATCTCATGGGATCCGAAGCTTTTGTGTTTGGCGTTAAAAAGAGGAAGCTTCAGGGCATAGATGATGCCGCCCACAGTGTAGATGATGCCTCCGGCCAACAGCCATAGAAACCCGGCAGGAGAAAGGGCATCCATGATCTTTGTAAATGCCAGAACACATACCCAGCCCATGGCAATGTAAAGGCAGGAAGAAAACCATTTGGGGCACATGATAAAGCAGGCTTTGATGAGGATCCCTGAGAGGGCGATTCCCCATACCAGCGCCATCAGGCTCCAACCGGTCTTATCGCCCAGAACGATCAGGCAAATCGGAGTGTAGGTTCCTGCAATGAGAATGAAGATCATCATGTGATCTACTTTTTTCAGCAGCCGGTTGACTTTTGGCGAGATGTCAAGAGTATGGTAAATGGTGCTGGCTGCGTAAAGAAAGACCATGCTGATAATAAAGACCGTTAAAGTGACCAGATGAAGCCTTCCGTCGGAAGAAGCCTTAATGAGCAGCGGTATTGCGGCAATGAGTGCCAGTATCATGGCGATGAAATGAGTGATGGCGCTGACCGGATCTTTGATTTTAATTTTCATGAGAAATCCTCCTTGTAGAAACTTAAAGCTTGTAATGTAGTAATTAATACTATGTATTGTATTTTTATTTACTATACACTTTAAATGGAAAAAATGCAACAGTTTTTTAAAATATAAAATGGAAAAAGGGTTTGCATAATCCAAACAATAAAATATAATGGATAGATAAAGCAAAGTTTAAGAAAAGGAAGGTATGACCGCTCTATGAATCAGACGATAAAAGAACTTATGGAAAGAAAATCCGTCCGGGTATACGAGGATCGGCCCATTGAGCAGGAGAAAAAGGCGGCCATTATAAATGCGGCCCTGCAGGCCCCCACTGCCGGGAATATGACATTGTATTCCATCATTGACGTAACGGACCAGAAGCTGAAGGAAACCTTATCAGTGACCTGTGACAACCAGCCCTTTATAGGAAAGGCCCCCTTAGTGCTGGTTTTTGTGGCGGATTATCAAAGGTGGTATGAGCTGTTCTGCCATTATGAAGAAGAGGTCCGCAAACCCGGCCTGGGAGATCTTATGCTGGCCTGCGATGATGCGCTGATTGCCGCTCAGAATGCGGTTGTGGCCGCTGAATCCCTTGGCATTGGTTCCTGCTACATCGGGGACATTATAGAGCAGTATGAGACACATAAGGATTTGTTTGACCTTCCTAAGTATGCGGTTCCGGCGGCAATGGTGGTCTTTGGGTATCCCACGAAGCAGCAGATGGACAGAAAGAAGCCGGAACGGCTCAGACCTGAGGCTGTTGTGTTTGAGAATACCTACCGCCGTTTAAGCCCTGAAGAATTTACTCTTGAGCTTAAAAATGCCCCGGGCAGGGAAGAGGATTTCCAGCGGTGGGTAAAAGCTTTTTGCAAGCGCAAATGGAATTCTGATTTCAGCGCCGAAATGAGCCGGTCCGTAGAGGTCATGACAGCGGCATGGAAGAAAGAGGAGTAAAGAAAAGGCATGGAGCTTAACATATTATACGAAGACAAAGAGATCCTGGTAGCGGAAAAGCCGGTAGGAATGGAATCCCAATCCGCAAGATCCTTTGAACCTGATATGGTCAGTGAAGTTAAGAAACATATCAACAGTTTATCCCCAAAATCAGGGGAGCCATATGTGGGAGTTATCCACAGGCTGGATAAGCCGGTGGGAGGCGTCATGGTGTATGCAAAGACAAAGGAATCCGCAGAGTCTTTAAGCAGGCAGGTTTCCCAGCATCAAATGGAGAAAATCTATTATGCCGTAGTTTGTGGAAAACCTGTGGACAACTTTGGAGCATGCGTGGATTATTTGTGGAAGGACGGAAAAAACAATTGTTCTAAAATTGTGGATAAGGGGATAAAAGGTGCAAAACTGGCAGAACTTCATTATCAGGTTGTGGATAACCGGAACATAGGGAATGAGGAATGCAGCCTTGTAAAGATCACTTTAAAAACCGGACGCCATCACCAGATCCGGGTGCAGATGGCAGGCCGCGGCACACCCCTATGGGGCGACCGGAAGTATAATCCCCGTTTTCAAAAGGGAATTGACGGCGGTAATGTGGCCTTGTTTGCTTACAGTCTTTCCTTTTCCCATCCAACTACAAAGAAAAAACTGACGTTTTCTGCAAAACCCAAGGGAGAAATCTTTGAAATGTTTCCATTGCCGGAAATGGTATAAAGAAGGAATTTTTTACTAAACGTATTTCGCATATTTTTAACCCATATGGCTCATAATAGTGATTGTACAAAAGAAGTACAAATCAGAAACAGGTGAGTCCATGGTGAAACCGAGCAGGAAACTGAAGAAAACATTATTAATATTGGGAGTTACAGGGGCAGTGTATTTATGTTTTCGCTATCTGCTGCCCCTTGTGATTCCCTTTTTGATTGCATACGTATTTGCTCTCTCCCTTCGGCCGACCGCCCTTTGGATTGAGAAAAAAACCCGCTTCATCATAAAGGGAAGGGTGATTTCCATTCCTCTGGCAGCCATCGGGGGAGTAGAGATCATCATTTTTATGATTGCCTTTGGGATTCTTCTTTATGTGGGAGGAAGAAAGCTGTTCATGGAAGCCAGACTTTTGCTTCAGAACCTGCCGATGATCCTGGAAGGCATGAACCAGTGGCTTATGGATAACTGCTTCTTTGCAGAACGGTTTTTAAAGCTGCCTGACGGGTATATGGTAGAGGTGGTACGAGATATTATCCTAGGAGGCCAGACCGCCATAAAAAGCAGGATCATGCCCTTCCTCATGGTGAATTCCATGACCATCGTGAAATGGATAGTCCAGGCAACAGTGATCATCATCATATTACTTATTGCCACGGTACTGTCTCTTCAGGAAATGGATGACATCAGGGAAAGGCGGGATAATTCCATGTTCCGGTTTGAATATGCCATGCTGGGAAGGCGGCTTGCCACGGTGGGAAGCGCCTGGTTAAAGACCCAGGCGGCTATTATGATGTTTACCATGATCGTGTGTTCCACAGGGTTGTTTTTTCTGGGCAATCCCTATTTTATTTTATTCGGGATCGGGATCGGGCTTTTGGATGCGCTTCCGATTTTTGGAACCGGAACTGTGTTCATTCCCTGGGCCCTTTTCTCCATGATCAATAAAAACTGGAAGTATGGAATCGGACTGGTAGTTATTTACATTATCTGTTATTTTTTAAGGGAAGTCATGGAAGCTAAAATCATGGGAGGAAAGGTTGGGCTTACACCTCTAGAAACCCTTGCTTCCATGTATGTAGGCCTTCAGCTTTTCGGACTTCTGGGATTTATTCTTGGACCCATCGGCTTATTGATTGTAGAAGATATTGTAGAGGTGTATGAGGGCTGGTGTTGTTACGACGGAAAGGAAACCGTTGATCCGGAGGAGTGAAACCGGTATTTGTTGCAGCCTGGCTGGGGGAACTGTAAGAAATACTTGGGCAGACAGGCCGGACCCACTTGACAAACATTTGCAAATAACGTAAAATCAACCATACAATCTTTTTCATAATGAAGAAATAAGACGTTGAAGAGGACTAATAAGTGATGATGTATCCCAGAGAGAAGGCCGTATGCTGAAAGACCTTTATACCTCTCATAACCTAACCTCCCTCGGAGTCCTGCAGCAAACTGCAGCGCATTTCCTGCGTTATGGGATAGGAAAAGTGAGTCATGGAATTTCCTATGGCTAATTTGGGTGGCACCGCCGAGCTGTTCGGTCCCTTTTTTAAGGGAACGGATGGCTCTTTTTGATTTTATGAAAGCGCCCATTCTGCAAATATCCTCCTGTGCTCCCAAAATAGGGGTAGGATGAAGAGATGCCTTGCAGGAATGTCATTATGCCTCAAATTTATGGGCAGGGAAAAAGAGAATGCCATTATGCCCCAAAAGCTTGGGTGATAAATAGGAGAGGAGAACTTGTTATGGCAAAGGACAAGAAATTAGTAGAAGCGATCACATCCATGGAGGTGGATTTCGCCCAGTGGTACACAGACGTAGTAAAGAAAGCGGAATTAATCGATTATTCCAGTGTAAAAGGCTGCATGGTTATCAAGCCGGCAGGATATGCCATCTGGGAAAACATTCAGAGTGAGCTTGACAGAAGGTTTAAGGAAGTAGGGGTGGAAAATGTTTATATGCCCATGTTTATTCCGGAGAGTCTTCTTCAAAAGGAAAAGGACCATGTAGAGGGATTCGCACCTGAGGTTGCCTGGGTGACCCATGGCGGCTTAGAGCCGCTGCAGGAAAGGCTTTGTGTCAGACCTACTTCCGAAACCCTGTTCTGTGATTTTTATTCCAGAGAAATCCAGTCCTACAGGGACTTACCAAAGCTTTATAACCAGTGGTGTTCCGTGGTACGCTGGGAAAAAACCACAAGACCGTTTTTGCGTTCCAGAGAGTTTTTATGGCAGGAGGGCCACACAGCCCATGCAACGGCTGAAGAGGCTGAAGCGCGGACAGAGCAGATGCTTAATTTATATGCAGATTTTTGTGAAGAAGTCCTTGCAGTGCCTGTTATCCGGGGACAGAAAACTGATAAGGAAAAGTTTGCCGGAGCAGAGGCAACCTATACCATTGAGGCCCTGATGCACGATGGAAAAGCACTTCAATCAGGAACCAGCCACAATTTTGGAAGCGGATTTGCAGAAGCTTTTGATATCCAGTATTCCGATAAGGAAAATAAACTCCAGTATGTCCATCAGACCTCATGGGGACTGAGTACCAGGCTTATTGGCGGTATCATCATGGTCCATGGCGATGACAACGGCCTTGTACTTCCTCCCAGAATCGCTCCCGTTCAGGTGGTCATTGTTCCGGTTCAGCAGCAGAAAGAGGGCGTTCTTGAAAAGGCCTATGAATTAAAGCAGGTTCTTTCTAATTATAAGGTAAAAGTGGATGATTCCGATAAGAGTCCCGGCTGGAAGTTCAGTGAATCAGAAATGCGCGGTATTCCGGTCCGCGTGGAAATCGGTCCCAGAGATATTTCAGAAAACCAGGCGGTTTTGGTACGCCGTGACACCCATGAAAAGATCACAGTATCCTTAGACCAGTTAAACACAAAAGTAGGAGAGCTTCTGGAAACCATTCAAATGGATATGCTGGAACGGGCAAGGCTCCATCGGGATGTTCACACCTATGAGGCAACAGATATGGATACCTTTGTTAAGACTGTGGAGGAAAAGCCGGGCTTTGTAAAGGCCATGTGGTGCGGCTCTCAGGAATGCGAGGATAAGATCAAGGAGATTACAGGGGCAACATCCCGCTGCATGCCATTTAAGCAGGAAAAACTGTCCGATACCTGCGTATGCTGCGGAAAGCCCGCAGTAAAAATGGTTTACTGGGGCAGGGCATATTAATACCGGCAGGATAAGAAAACCAGGAGGTAAAAGAGTGATAAAGATTCAGGTTCCGGAAGCGGCAAAAAGTATCATTGAACAACTGAATACCAACGGCTTTGAAGCTTATGTGGTGGGAGGCTGTGTAAGAGACAGCCTCCTGGGCCGGATGCCGGAAGACTGGGATATCACCACCTCGGCAAAGCCGGAACAGGTAAAGGAAATTTTTAAAAGAACGGTGGATACGGGAATCCAGCATGGCACGGTTACAGTGCTCATTGAACATGAAGGATATGAGGTGACCACCTACCGCATAGACGGAGAGTATGAGGATGGACGTCATCCCAGATCCGTGGAATTTACGGGAAGCTTACTGGAGGATTTGAAGCGCCGGGATTTTACCATCAATGCCATGGCTTACAGCGACCGGGAAGGCCTGGTAGATGCCTTTGACGGGGTAAAGGATTTAGAGGGCCGGATCATCCGCTGTGTGGGAAACGCTGTGGACCGGTTTACCGAGGATGCCTTAAGAATCTTAAGGGCCATCCGTTTTTCCGCACAGCTGGGCTTTGACATGGAAGAAGAGACAAGGGCGGCAATTTCTGTTATTGCTCCCAGCATGGCAAAGGTCAGCAAGGAACGGATACAGGTGGAGCTTACAAAGCTCCTCCTTTCCGATCATCCGGAGAGGCTTAAATATGTGTATGATAATGGGATTGCACCTTATATTTCCCAATATTTTGAAGATGCAGGAAGGCGGCTTCGGGAAGCGGAAAAAATAGCCTGGCTGCCCTCAAAAAAGCACATGCGCTGGTCCGGTTTTTTAAGGCTGGAAGAGCCTGGGAATGGGGTTCGGATCCTTAAGGAGCTTAAGCTGGACAATGACACCATTCATCAGACAAAAACCCTGGTAAGCCTGTGGAAAACAGAGATCCCGGCAGATAAGCCGGCCATCCGCCAGGTTATGAGCGGCCTTTCCCCGGAACTTTTTCAGGATCTTCTGTGTTTTCAGAAGGTATTCTGCCCTGAATCCCATTTGACCAGGTTAAAAACGGTGGAGAAATATTCAGAGGAAATCTTATTGGCAGGAGATTGCATCCGCTTAAAGGACATGGCCGTTACCGGCCGGGAGCTGATGGATGCAGGCATGAAGCCGGGGCCTGAGATGGGGGCAGTGTTAGACCACTTATTCCAGCTGGTCCTTAAGCAGCCAGAATGCAATAACAGGGAATATTTGATGAAATCAGCAGAACATTTATTAAAGGAACAGGCCTAAGGCACGTATAACTTTCCGCCGGATTTTGCATATTTTTTTCCACCTCTTCATACCCTAGAAGTAGCTGATGAGCTAAGAGTTGGAGGGGTGGTTGTGAACGAGAAATACACAGAGGTGCTTTCGCAGTATGAGCTTGAAATTCTGGATGTGAAACGCGGCCGGGGCGCCTGGCTGTGTGAAACGAACCAGGGGCTTAAACTGCTTCGGGAATATAAAGGAACCTTAAAGCGCCTGGAATTTGAGGATCAGGTATTTTCACAGATGAAAGAAGCCTGTCATTTAAACGTAGATCGTTACGTCAGGAATAAAGATGGTGAACTCCTCTCCAGTGCCGAGGATGGAACCCGGTGGATTGTAAAAGACTGGTATGCGGACCGGGAATGTAATTTGAAGGATAGCAAAGAGGTATTATGTGCCATCGAACAAATTGCTTCTTTACATAAAGTGCTGCGGCGGATCGAGTTTAAAGAGGAATGGAATCTGGGATCCATTCTGGTGCAGCAACCGGCTGAGGAAATGGAACGCCATAACAGGGAACTGGTGCGGGCCCGCGCATTCATTCGGAATAAAAGGAAAAAGTCTGAGTTTGAACTGTGCGTTATGGGGAATTACGACATATTTTTCGAACAGGCCATGGAAGCCTGTAAAGGGATGGCAGGCTTTTATGAAAACCGGGGAGACAGTGAGGAATATCTGTGTCACGGAGACTTAAACCAGCACCACATCCTCATGTGCTTTCACGATGTTGCCATTGTGGAATTCAACCGCATGCACAAGGGAATGCAGATGGAGGATTTATACCACTTTATGAGAAAGGCCATGGAAAAGCATGACTGGAATTTAAAGCTGGGTATGGCCATGCTGGAAACCTATACAAAGATTCTCTCTCTTTCGGATGCAGACAGGATATGCCTTTACTATTTGTTTCTATATCCTGAAAAATACTGGAAGCAGATCAACTTTTATTATAACGCCAATAAGGCCTGGATTCCCGCACGGAATATTGAAAAGCTTAAGGATTTGGAGATTCAGCAGCCCATGCGGAATCTTTTCCTGTCACGAATAAAATAATGGAAATACGCTTTTCTTTTACCCTGTTATGATTTATAATAGCCATAACAGAAATGGAGAGAAAGGAGTATTATGCTTATGAAAGATTACAGGAGTATTTATGAGGAATGGCTTTTAAATCCATATTTTGATGAGGCGACAAAGGAAGAGCTCCGGAGGATCGCAGATGATGAAAATGAGATTAAAGAGCGCTTCTATCAGGACCTGGAATTTGGCACCGCTGGCTTAAGGGGAATTATTGGCGCCGGTATTAACCGGATGAATATTTATGTAGTTAGAAAAGCGACCCAGGGGCTTGCAAATTACATCATAAGCCAGGGCGGAGCCGATAAAGGTGTGGCTATTGCATACGATTCCAGACATATGTCTCCGGAGTTTGCAGAGGAAGCAGCGCTTACGCTGGCTGCCAATGGAATCAAGGCATATAAATTCGAATCTCTGCGCCCTACGCCGGAGCTTTCTTTTGCTGTAAGGGAATTAGGCTGTATCGCGGGCATTAACATCACGGCCAGCCATAACCCTCCGGAATATAACGGATACAAGGTATACTGGGAGGATGGCGCCCAGTTCACTCCGCCTCATGACAAAGGGGTGACAGCAGAGGTTTTAAATATCACGGATATTTCCACGGTTAAAACCACTACTGTGGAAGCCGCAAAGGAATCGGGCAAATATGAAATCATCGGAGCTGCTCTGGATGACAAATACATTGCCCATGTAAAGGCCCAGGTAGTGAATCAGCATGCCATCGACCAGATGCAGAATGATATTAAAATTGTCTATACTCCTCTCCATGGTACAGGCAATCTTCCCGCAAGAAGAGCCTTAAAAGAAATCGGATTTACTCATGTGTATGTGGTTCCTCAGCAGGAACTGCCGGATGGTGACTTCCCAACGGTCAGCTATCCCAACCCGGAGGCCGAAGAGGCCTTTGAACTGGGCCTTGCCCTTGCAAGGGAAAAGGATGCGGACCTGGTTCTGGCAACGGACCCGGATGCTGACCGTCTTGGGGTGTATGTAAAGGATGAGAAATCCGGAGAATACATCCCATTGACCGGCAACATGTCAGGTTCTCTTCTGTGTGAGTATGTATTAAGTCAGAAGAAGGAAAGAGGAGAGATCCCCGCAGATGGACAGGTAATCAAATCCATTGTTACCACCAATCTGGTGGATGCGGTGGCCAGGGCTTATGGCTGTGAGCTCATTGAGGTCCTGACCGGCTTTAAATACATTGGCCAGCAGATTTTAAAGGAAGAGGCCACCGGACATGGAACCTATATGTTTGGCTTAGAAGAAAGCTATGGCTGTCTGATCGGAACTTATGCCCGTGATAAAGATGCCATCTCTGCAACGGTGGCTTTGTGTGAGGCTGCAGCTTATTATAAGACAAAAGGAATGACCCTATGGGATGCCATGACTGCCATGTATGAGAAATACGGCTATTATAAGGATGCAGTAAAATCCATCGGCTTAAAAGGCATTGAAGGCCAGGAAAAGATCCGGGCGATCATGGAGACCATGCGAAATGATACTCCAAGGTCAGTTGGCGGATATAAAGTCCTTTCTGCCAGGGATTATAAGCTTGACACTGTTAAGTATATGAGCACCGGGGAAATCAAACCCACAGGACTGCCCCAGTCTGACGTTCTGTATTATGATCTGACGGAAGATGCATGGCTGTGCGTAAGACCTTCCGGAACAGAACCGAAGATCAAATTTTACTATGGCATTAAGGGTGCTTCCATGGCGGATGCGGATGAGAAATCTGCAAAGCTGGGAGAGGCTGTTATGGCTATGGTGGATAAGATGATATAAAGGGATTTTTAAGATATAAAAGCGGAGCCTGGCTTTTGACCAGGCTCCGTCTTTGTATTTATTGTTATGATTTTTTATATTTTTTGGAGTATTCCTTTAATTCCCTTAAAGCCTCTCCAAACAGCCGGGAGGAAGCGGTAGGGTTCCGGCGGAGGATGCCCTTTCGGTAAAAGGTCAGACGTCCGGTCAGCTTTTCTCTGTTTTCCGTGAGGGACTGCAGGCGTTCTGCTAAAGCAGATTCTTTTAAAGCGGTGGCAGTTTCAGCTTTTAAGGAAGAGATTTTTACCATGGTTTCGTCCTTTAAACTGGCTGCTTTTTGAATGGTTTCAGTTGTTAGGTCAGACACCTTTTGGGCGGTTTCAGCTTTTAACAGTGCGATCTGCACCTGCACCTCTTCCAACTCTGACTTTAATTTTGTCATGGATTCCAGGATGCGGCCAAGGTCCAGGGCCTCTTTGACGGAATGTACGGCATCGGCGGTAAAAAGAATGCCGATGATGATCACAAGGACAATGCATACTGTCCCGTCCAGGCGAAGGACCAGCCATTCCAGAGGGCGGTGAATGATTTCCGTCAGCAGCAGGGTGAGAAAGCCCCATGCAATGGAGGTGCCAAGACAGACATATCCGTTTAAATTAAAGGGATTGTTGCTGTAGTCCCAGTATTTCATTTTAAAAAGACGCTCCATGAAATAGCCTGTGGCATATTCCAGGGCAGAGGCCCCCACCATGCCAAAAAGAAATACAAGGAATATGTTTCCCTGGACCGGGAGAGACAGCCACAGCATAATAATGGCCCCGCTTCCATAAAGAGGAAGAAGGGGAAGCCTTAGAAACCCCCGGTTTACAAAATGGAAGCTCCTTACTGAAACGTAGGTGGACTCGATGATCCAGCCGATAAAGCAGTATATGAAAAAAAACAGCAGCCATTGATACCAAGTATACAAGTACATAATATAACCCTTTCTTCAAAATGTTTCTGTTGGCTTTATCATAAACGGTTTTGTTATTTTTTGCAACTGGAACAGAAAAAGGGATGAAACAAAAGCAGAAAAGAAGCCGGAAAGTCAGGTATAATGAAAAATGAGCCCATGAATATAAGCTTTTTGCTTGCCTTAATCGCTTCTGTCATGTAGAATTATGATGTTTCGTATTGGAAATGGTGAAAAACCGGCAAAAGGCCATGAATCACTGAAAAGATAAGAGATAATTAAACCGCATTAATAAAGGAGTTTTTCAATGAGCATATTAAACGTAGAACATCTGACCCATGGATTTGGGGATCGTGCTATCTTTCATGATGTATCCTTCCGCCTCCTGAAAGGAGAGCACATCGGCATGATCGGAGCCAATGGAGAAGGAAAATCCACATTTATGAATATAATAACCGGAACATTGCAGCCGGACGAAGGAAAGGTGGAGTGGGCAAAACGGGTCCGTGTAGGTTATCTGGACCAGCATACAGTGCTGGAAAAAGGGATGACCATCCGGGACGTATTAAAAAGCGCCTTTGCGTTCCTGTTTCAGATGGAAGAACAGATGAATGAAATCTGTGACAAAATGGGAGAAGCAGATGAGGAGACCATGGCCTCCATGATGGAGGAGCTTGGAACCATTCAGGACCTTCTCATGGCTCATGATTTTTATATTATTGATTCAAAGGTGGAGGAAGTGGCCAGGGCCCTGGGATTAACCGACATTGGCCTGGATAAGGACGTAACAGAGCTGAGCGGAGGGCAGAGGACCAAGATCCTCTTAGGAAAGCTTTTACTGGAAAAGCCGGATATCCTGCTTCTTGACGAGCCAACAAATTATCTGGATGTACAGCATATTGAATGGCTGAAACGATACCTTCAGGAGTATGAAAATGCATTTATCCTCATATCCCACGATATCCCCTTCTTAAACAGCGTGGTCAATATCATTTATCATATGGAAAATCAGAGCCTGGACCGTTATGTGGGCGACTACGAAAAGTTTCAGGAAGTGTATGCGGTGAAACGTGCCCAATTGGAGGCGGCTTATAAGCGGCAGCAGCAGGAGATTGCAGAGCTGGAGGATTTTGTGGCCAGAAACAAGGCCCGGGTGTCCACCAGGAACATGGCAATGTCCAGGCAAAAGAAGCTGGATAAGATGGAGGTTATTGAGCTTTCAAAGGATAAGCCAAAGCCGGAGTTTCATTTTATGGAAGCCCGTACAGCCGGAAAATACATCTTTGAAACAAAGGACATGGTCATTGGCTATGAGGAGCCTTTGTCAAAACCCTTGAATCTTTCCATGGAGCGGGGAGAGAAGGTGGTTTTAGTAGGTGCAAACGGTATTGGTAAAACCACACTGCTAAAGAGCATCCTGGGACTTGTGCCATCCTTGGAGGGAAATGTGGAGCTTGGAGATTATCTTTCCATCGGATACTTTGAACAGGAAATGGCTCCCGGAAATACTACCACCTGTATTGAAGAGATTTGGAAGGAGTTCCCTTCCTATACCCAGTACCAGGTCCGGTCGGCTCTTGCCAAATGCGGTCTTACCACCAAGCACATTGAGAGCCAGGTCCGGGTACTCAGCGGCGGGGAGCAGGCAAAGGTCAGATTATGCAAGCTCATTAACCGGGAAACCAATGTCCTTCTTCTGGACGAGCCTACCAACCACCTGGATGTGGAGGCAAAGGAAGAACTGAAAAAAGCCTTAAAGGAATATAAGGGAAGCATTCTTTTAATCTGCCACGAACCGGAATTCTATGAAGGGATTGCAACCAGGGTAATGGACTGCAGGGAATGGGCCCTTAAATTATCCTGATAAAGACATAAAAAACTGGAGTCCGAATTCTTTAAGGAATCGGACCCCAGTTTAAGTATTGCGATTGGGAATGGTAGGTATATAAAATAAGAGAATGTTCTTTTAGGGGGGCCGGACGGCTCGCGCCGTCCGGTATGAGTATGAAAAAGCTTTGTGATTTCAAGTAAGTTACTTGAAACAAAAGGCCCGTTATCCTTCCGGATAACGTATTATTAGTATACGAGGAAATTGTGACTAAAATGTGTACCACATATTAAAAAAAAATAAACATAATAAAAATTAAAAAAAGCCTTTGAATTCCCAGGGTTATTGTATATAATAAAATAGAAACTGTAACTTCATTTACGAATTAGACGTTTAGTTTGAAGATAAAGGAAACCCTGGGAACAGGATACAGCGAACAGGAGGAAGCAAGATGATGATGTCCAATGATATTGGAATCGATTTAGGTACAGCAAGCATACTGGTCTATATTAAAGGAAAGGGAGTTGTATTAAAGGAACCTTCCGTTGTAGCCATTGACCGTGATACTAATAAAATCAAAGCCATTGGAGAGGAAGCCAGACTGATGATCGGAAGAACCCCGGGCAACATTGTGGCAGTAAGACCTCTTCGTCAAGGCGTTATTTCTGATTATACCGTAACGGAAAAAATGCTTAAATACTTTATTAACAAGGCAGTGGGAAAAAAGACCCTGAGAAAGCCAAGGATCAGCGTCTGTATTCCCAGCGGTGCCACTGAAGTAGAGAAAAAAGCGGTAGAGGATGCAACCTACCAGGCAGGAGCCAGAGAGGTGGCGATCATTGAGGAGCCGGTGGCAGCAGCCATTGGCGCAGGGATCGACATTGCAAAGGCCTGCGGAAACATGATTGTTGATATCGGAGGAGGAACCTCTGATATTGCCGTTATTTCCCTTGGGGGCACAGTAGTAAGCACCTCCATAAAAGTAGCGGGAGATGATTTTGATGAAGCCCTTGTCCGTTATATGCGTAAGAAGCACAACCTTCTGATCGGTGAGAGAACGGCTGAGGAAATCAAGATCAACATCGGTGCGGCATACAGAAGGCCCGAAGTCCTGACCATGGAGGTTCGGGGACGTAACCTGGTTACCGGTCTGCCAAAGACCATTGTGGTCACTTCTGACGAGACTCTGGATGCATTAAAAGAACCGGCCATGCAGATTGTGGACGCCGTACACAACGTGCTGGAGCGCACTCCACCGGAACTGGCGGCCGACATTTTTGACCGTGGGATCGTGCTTACCGGAGGCGGTTCTCTCTTAAGCGGATTGGATGCTCTGATTGAAGAGAAGACAGGAATCACCACCATGATCGCAGAGGACCCGCTGACAGCAGTAGCCATTGGAACAGGGAAATTCATTGAATTTATGCATGGCGGAGATAAAAAAACAGAATTTTAACCAGAAAACAGATCTGATAAGAATATCAGTTCTGTGTATGGCTAGCAGGACTGCTTTAGAACGACCCTGGCGGCATCGCAAGATTCCGGTGGGGCTGGTTTTGCGGCAGTCTGCTTGTATTTGTGCGTGTAAGGGCCAGGTAAGGGCCAGGTAAGGAGGCTTGCATCTTTATCCGGTAACTGCCGTAATAACAAACAATAAGAAATCCGCAGAGCGTATTTCTTATTGTTTACAGGAGGAACCATGGCAACAGTCTGCGGATTTGTAGAGAAAATTAAATACAGGAACGAAGACAACGGCTACACCGTCTTAAGCCTTGTAGATGCCGGGGATGAGTACACCCTTGTGGGAAGCTTCCACTACATAAATGAGGGGGAAATGATCGAAGCCGTAGGCTCCATGACCGAGCATCCGGTTTACGGAGAGCAGATGACCGTAGAAAGCTATGAGATCAAGGCTCCGGAGGATACTGCGGCCATGGAACGGTATCTGGGGTCAGGTGCCATCAAGGGGATCGGGGCCGCTTTGGCCGCCAGGATTGTCCGCCGTTTTAAAGCAGATACCTTCCGAATCATGGAAGAAGAGCCGGAGCGGCTTTCCGAAGTAAAAGGAGTCAGTGAAAAGATGGCCATGTCCATTTCCCAGCAGGTAGAGGAAAAAAGGGAAATGCGTCAGGCCATGATGTTCCTTCAGGAGTATGGAATTTCCATGAATCTGGCGGTAAAGATCTACCAGGAATATGGGCCCAGGCTTTACGGCGTACTAAAGGAAAATCCTTACCAGCTGGCAGATGATATTCCTGGCGTGGGATTTAAAATGGCAGATGAAATTGCCAGAAAAGCAGGAATTTTTACGGATTCGGATTTCCGAATTAAATGCGGGGTGTTGTACACCCTGCTGCAGGCTACGGCAAACGGCCATACCTATCTGCCGGAGGAAGAGCTTTTGTCCCAGGCTTCAGAGCTTCTTAAAATAGAACCTTCCTTTATAGATAAGCATTTGATGGACATGCAGCTGGATAAACGCCTTGTCATCCGGGAATCAGAAGGAAAGCGGATTGTTTACGCTTCCCAGTACTATTACATGGAACTGAATGTGGCAAAGATGCTTCACGACTTAAACATCAGGGGGCAGATGCCAGAGGAGGAGATCAGGGCCAAGCTTCTTAAGATTCAAAAGGAAGGACAGATCGAACTGGATGAAAAGCAGGTCCTGGCAGTGGTGGAAGCGGTTAACAGTGGGCTTCTCATCATCACCGGAGGTCCTGGTACCGGTAAGACGACCACCATCAACACCATCATCCGGTTCTTTGAAAGTGAGGAAATGGAGATCCTTCTGGCGGCGCCCACCGGCAGGGCGGCAAAGAGGATGACAGAAGCCACCGGATATGTGGCCAGGACCATTCACCGGCTTTTAGAGCTGACCGGAGTTCCGGGGGATGAACGTTCTCTGGGAATGCATTTTGAGAGAAATGAAGAAAATCCTCTGGATGCCGATGCTGTGATCATTGATGAGACCTCCATGGTGGATATCCATTTGATGCAGTCTCTTTTAAAGGCGGTCAATCCGGGGACAAGGCTCATCCTTGTAGGGGATGTGAACCAGCTTCCCAGCGTTGGCCCTGGAAACGTGCTTCGGGATATGATTGATTCCGGAAGCTTTAATGTGGTTATGCTGACCAAGATCTTTCGTCAGGCAACCCAAAGTGATATTGTGGTCAATGCCCATAGAATCAATAGGGGAGAGCCTGTTCCCCTGGGAAAAAAGAGCAATGATTTTCTGTTCATCAAAAGAGAGGATCCTAATGCCATTATTAATGCAATGATCACTCTGGTTCAGGACAAGCTGCCCGGTTATGTCCATGCAAAAACATATGATATCCAGATCATGACGCCAATGAGAAAAGGGGCTATTGGTGTGGAACGGCTCAATGCCATCTTACAGGAATATTTAAATCCGCCTGGAGAAGGAAAAACTGAAAAGGAAGCGGCCGGAGTCACCTACCGGGTAGGGGATAAGGTCATGCAGATCAAGAATAATTACAACATTGAGTGGGAGGTCCGCAACGGGTATGGGATCCCCGTTGATAAGGGGACCGGTATCTATAATGGGGATATGGGGATTATCCGGGAGATCAATGCCTTTGCCGAGCTTGTAACGGTGGAATTCGACGAAGGGCGCATGGTGGACTACAGCTTTAAACAGCTGGAGGAGTTGGAGCTTGCCTATGCCATTACCATTCACAAATCCCAGGGAAGTGAATACCCGGCAGTTGTCATCCCTGTTTTTTCCGGTCCAAGGATGCTCATGACCAGAAACTTGATCTATACCGCCGTGACCCGTGCAAAATCCTGCGTTTGTCTGGTGGGAATGCCGGAGGTCTTTGAGGGAATGGTGAATAATGAAATGGAACAGAGGAGATATTCTGGTTTAAAGGACCGGATCTGCGAAATCAGCAGGATGTCATAAATGAGGGAAACAGGCTTTGTGTGTTTCTCTCCTTATGGCAGTAGTTGTCAAGTGAATAGGCAGGCATGTTCGTTCCCTTTGTCACTGGCGAAAATTCTTTAGGCAGACAGTTTTTGTATGAATCTGCTTATCTTATAATTCTTTCATTTCTATTCTTTCTATAAGGAGAATCTTTTATATGTACCCTTCTTTTTTTATTGATCTGTTATTTCCCAGACGATGCCCTGTCTGTGACGGGATCGTTATGCCAAAGGGCAGGCTGATCTGCCGGGAATGCATGAAAAAACTATCATTTGTCAGGGATCCTGTCTGCAAAAGGTGCGGTAAGGAGGTCATAAGCCCTGACGTGGAATATTGCTTTGACTGTGTCAGGCACAAGCGCACCTTTGAATATGGCAGGGCGCTTGTAAATTATGACGAAAAAGCCGGAAGATCCATGGCGAAAATTAAATATAGGAATAAGAGGGAGTACTTAGACTTTTATGGGGAAGCAATCTGTGCCAGATATGAAAAGGTGATCAGGCGCATGGATGCATCTGCCCTTGTTCCTGTTCCGGTACATCCTTCCCGGAGAAGGGAGCGGGGATTTAACCAGGCAGAGCTTTTAGCACGCAGGATCGGAGAATGCCTTGAGATCCCTGTTTACCCTCAAATGCTGGTCAGAAATAAAAAGACAATGCCCCAAAAGGGGCTTGACCCGGCGGGCAGGCTTAAAAATCTGGAGGAGGCATTTTCTGCCGGGGAAATTTTAAAAGGAGTAGAAGGAGTGATTCTGGTGGATGATATTTATACCACAGGAAGCACCATAGAAGCCTGTACCCGGGCACTTAAAAAGGCAGGAATAAAAAGGGTATATTTTCTCGCGATTTGTATTGGACGGGGACAGTAGATTGATGTATGATAGCAGGTGATAAAAGCAATCAGGCTTAGGAGGGACATATATGATAATCAGAACTGCAGAAGAAAAGGATATGCCGGAGCTTTTGAACATTTATAATTATGAGGTAGAACATGGGCTGGCCACGTTTGACTTAAATCCAAAAACCATGGAGGAGTGGTTGGGTTGGTTCCGGGAACATAATGTGGGAAACCATCCTTTGATTGTGGATGAAGAAGATGGAAAAGCAGTGGGGTATGCAAGCCTTTCTTCTTACCGTCCCAAAGAGGCTTATGGGGCCACGGTGGAGCTGTCTGTATACATTGATAAGGATTATCGCCGTAGAGGGATCGCCGGGGAGCTGGCGTTTGCCATTCTTGAGATTGCCAAGGAACGGAACGATATCCATACGGTCATTTCAGTTATAACCGGCGGAAACGAGGCGAGCATAAAGCTCCATGAGAGGCTGGGGTTTGTTCATTGCGGGACTATAAGGGAAGTGGGAGTGAAGTTTGGGAAAATGTTGGATATAGAGAATTATCAGCTGATGGTTTAGAAATTAAGTGAAATTTGGAAGTGAGATATGAAAAGGACGCATTGCACTCCAACTATAAATGTGGGGAATACAATGCGTCCCTTTTTATCCTTATCTGTCATCACAGGCTTTCATGAATAGTTTTAACAAGTCCAATGCATAACGTCGTTTCTTGTCGCTGCATTCTCCAAGAATGTTAAGGATGGTCTGCTGTTCAATCAGAAGTGAACTGTTTTCTTTTTCCGACTCCATTTTTCCGTAAATCAGATAATCTAAAGAAATATTCAAGCTTGATGCGATGCTTAACATCGTCTCAACAGACATTCCGCATGTTCCACGCTCAATATCCTGACAATATTTATATGCACGCCCAATTTTCTCGGCTAGCTCCTCTTGCGTCCAACCAATTAGAATACGTCGATTACGGATTCGTTGACCTACTTCAATCCTGTTGTACTTTGTCAATCGCTTCACCAAACTTTCCATAATTTACCATTTTCTTGGTCTGACATAATTATATCGAATAAAAAGATGTTGATAACACCTGTTTTAAAAGTATAATAAAAGTATGTCACCAATGTAAAGTGAATTTACTGGAAAAAGTTTGCAGGTAATAAAAGAATAAGATGAATATAGTTCATGGTGGGAGGGGGATATGGAGGAAATTATAAACTTTCTATTGAAGATATGAAAAGAGGGCTTATAGAAATTACAGAGGCGGCATGCATTAAAAAGAACAGATCAGAATGGCAGCTTCTGAAAAACAGCCATTCTGACCTTATTATATAAATTAAAAGTATTTAGAGAACGTGATTTTTGGATCATTGATTTGCCATTACAATATAAGGCACCTTAAAAATTTTTTTATAAGGCACCTTCCTTATATGCAACTACACCTACTGTTTTCAGTAAAATTTTGATATCCAGTTTAAAACTCCATTCGCTTATGTATTTCTTATCCAGTTTAACTACTTCCTCAAAGTTCGTTATACTGCTTCTTCCGCTGACCTGCCATAAGCCGGTCAGCCCGGGCTTGATTGACAGTCTTGCCCGATGATGCAATTCGTATCTCTCCCACTCATCTAATGTGGGGGGCCGGGTTCCCACAAGGCTCATATCACCTTTTAATACGTTCCACATCTGAGGCCATTCATCCAGGGAATAATTACGCATAAAGCTTCCAATTCCCTTTTCGCCCCCTATAATGCGCGGATCACAATCCATTTTAAACATCATACCATCTTTTATACGGTTTTGAGCCAGCAGTTCCTTTTTTCGCTTCTCTGCATCCATGTACATGCTGCGGAATTTATATATTTTAAATTTTTTCCCGTTCTTACCGACGCGGACTTGGGAAAAGAGAATGGGACCTGGAGAATGGAAGTAAATACAGGGAGCAAGAACCAGATAAAGAAATCCAGCTATGATGCAGCCAATAAAACCGCCTGCAATATCCATTGCCCGTTTCATGAAAAGCTGTCTGGAGCTTGCCATGTTAATGCTGGTGGTTAAAACCGTATAACCTCCCATGCGCTCTACTCTTTGTTTTTGTTCGCTTAAAACAGTGATATCAATGAGGTTCTGGTGGACGGTAATGCCCATTTCCATAAAGCTGTCCACAGTCTTTTCGAGTATAAAGGAATCTCCCGGCAGGTTTATAAATACTTCATCCACCCATTTATGGCATACGTAATCCACCGCGTGTCTGATATCGGAGACTACCGGTATTCCGCCTATCTCATCTCCTGTCATATCGGCATCTACAATAACGATTCCGCTTACCTGAAAACCCTCGTAGTTATAATTGTTTATATTATCTAAAACAACTGAAGCTATATCCTTGCAAGTGATGATCAACAGAGAACGTTTCCCTTTATTGGTTAAGCCGGATTTCTTTAGGTGCCTTTTCCAGAATAATCTGAGAAAGTAGGTGAAGAATGTATAGATCACTCCGGTGAGAATCAAGATGATACGGGAATATTGTTCTCCTGTTTGTGTCAGGAAAAAGCAAAATGCAGTAGATAGAATCACAAGACAAGCGTGCTTTAATGTCTCGATGGATTCCTTGTAATATCCTCTTTTTAAGACATTCTTAAAGCTCTCAAGGAAAAATGTAACGATTATCTGGATCATAAAAAGAAGAATTGCCATGCTGCGGTAGAGAAAGGTTCGGTATGGCGCGAAGCTTTCTTGTCGGATTAAATATGCCAGAATAAATGATATTTGAAGGCATAGTGCATCGAGAATTATGAAATCAAGATGCTTTAGCCAACCTTCACTTGCTTTTCTATACATCAACTCACCCCCATTTATAGTTGACTGAAATTTGGCGTTAATAACAGGTTATTTCAATATGTTTATAGCATGTCTTAATTATACCTTTAATAGGGGGAATGTCAATGTTTGGATGGGAAATAAGGCTGATTTTACAGGATTTTAGTGAGGTTTTGGAATGGCGATTTTATAAGACGGTTTCAAAAAACGTAATAATTATTATATAGTTATTTTTGTGTAATTTATAACAATGATGGGATTAAAATTAGTTTTGTTTAATGGAATGGATTGACAACACCTTTTGTAAAGGTATAATAAATGTATGTTTTAAACCGTTATTCATTAATGTGTATCTGCTTTTTATTAATTGTAGATTTTATTCTAAAGATATTGGGTTTTATAATGGGCAAATATTAAATCTTATAAAATCTATGCTGACCTCAATATTAGTCTTATGTGTTTATCCAAACTGACTTTGTTCATTGCAACAAAACGTTAAATTGCACTTATCACTTCATGGCGTTATAATGTGAAAGATTTTTGTGCTTTACGACAGAGGAGAATTTGATTTACATTAGTTTGCACAAATGTGATGTTATATAATTACTGTTAACATAACTGTGTTTTGCGATCTTAGGTAGGAATTTTGTTTAAAACGTATATAGTTATTATTTCAATAATAGTCAATAAAGAACCAGGTATTTTATATAGTCAATTCTAAGGAAATTGAAGAATTAATTGTTTTTATGTGGAGATAAAAGAGATTATTAAGATTGACATTATTGTAATAAGGGTTGGGCGTGGCACTGTATACTCGCGACATGTAATATATGTGCCATAATGTCTGCGCGATATTTTCAGTGGGATGTTCGTAGGGGATGATTGCTGAAAATATCAGGGATTTTGGATTGAAAAATATGGTAAAAAGCAATAGATAACTGTCGATTAACGTGAAACTTAGTGCAGACTATAGCTTTTGTTGGTATTAGGGGTGTCTGCATGTTGCGTACAGAAACATGAAATGTTGCATAGACTTTTCGTTATGTTGTTTTCAGGTTGGCTATTGGGTACATGAAATGTAGCATGACCCTTTGTTGATGTAGGTATCATTAGGGCGGTTACTGGGTGAGGACAGATATCATGTGAAGGCCGGGAAATCCCCATATTTTAGCTGTTTTTGAGAAAACGTGAGATGAAAGGCAATTGATAATATTGCACAGACTTATGAAAGAATAGCCATCGTCAATATAAGGCACTGAAAGAGAGCCGATGAGTTTATTGTAGACCATAGTTGAGGTTGCAATAGCAGATATCCACAGCATGCGGACAAAATGACGCAAAAACAGTTACGGAATCATTGCAACGAAAAGATGGGTTTGCACAGAATTAGATATTATTAGAGACCGTATGGAATGAAAAAACATAATGTAGACCTGATTAATAGAAAGCAAGCTACTGTGACAATCACAGTGTGAATTTATAAAGAAGCATATAAGAAAAAAGTAAGGAGCAAGTTATGAAAAAGGATTACAAAATCGCTGTTGCCGGAACTGGATATGTTGGTCTGTCCCTGGCAACGTTACTTTCACAGTACCACCAGGTGACTGCTGTAGATATCATCCCGGAAAAGGTGGAGAAGTTAAATCAATTTATTTCCCCTATTCAGGATGAGTATATTGAAAAGTTCTTTGATGAGGCGAAAGCAGGAAAGCGAAAGCTGAACCTTACGGCGACTCTTGATGCAGAAGCCGCATATACCGGCGCTGATTTTGTAGTTGTAGCTGCTCCTACAAATGATTGAGAAGAATATTTTGTTAGAAAGTGGGTAGGTATGGCCGAGGATGATGACAAGGTTGAAGCCGTTAGAAGAGTCAAAGCTGGTGGCACACATAACATTGCAGATGCTTGTAAGAAGCTTGACTGCAAGATGCTATATCTTTCCACAGATTATGTTTTCGATGGTTAGGGAACAGAACCGTGGCAGCCGGACTGCAAGGATTATAAGCCTTTGAATGTTTATGGACAGACAAAACTAGAAGGTGAACTTGCGGTTTCTAATACTTTGGAGAAGTACTTCATCGTTCGTATCGCATGGGTATTCGGTCTGAACGGTAAGAACTTCATCAAGACTATGATCAGCGTCGTAAAGACTAATGATGAAGTACGTGTAGTTAATGATCAGATTGGTACTCCTACATATACCTTTGATCTTGCCAGACTTCTGGTTGATATGCGCGAGTCTGAGAAATACGGATACTATCATGCCACCAATGATGGCAGATATATTACTTGGTATGACTTCTGTGTGGAGTTTTATAAGCAATATGGATTGACCACAAAGGTTACTCCAGTAACGACTGCAGAATATGGCCTAAGTAAAGCTGCAAGACCGAGTAACAGTGGACTGGACAAGAGCAAGTTGATTGAGAATGAATTTGAGCCACTCCCGTCTTGGCAGGATGCTGTAAAGAGATATTTAGAGGAAGCTAATTTGTAAAATACAGATTGAGCGAGAGGTTAGTGACATGAACAAGGATATTCAAGATATAAAGTATAGTGTATTGATGTCGGTTTACTATAAAGAAAAGCCTGAATATTTAAAGGCAGCTATACAGTCAATGCTTGATCAGAGTATTGTTGCAGATGAGTTTATCATTATCAAGGACGGTTCACTTACACCTGAATTGGATTCCGTAATTGAGGATTATGTTAACTCCGTTCCTGGCTTATTTACTATCATTGCAAACGAGACTAATTTAGGTCTTGGCTCCGCATTAGCAAAAGGAGTAGAACTTGCTAAGAATGAGTTAATAGCGAGAATGGATTCAGATGATTACTCTGTCCCTCAAAGAATAGAAAAGCAGTTGAGTTGTTTTATAAAGAATCCTGAATTGGGTATGGTAGGCTCGTATGAGGCAGAGTTTATTGATGATATTTCTAATGTCGTAAGTGTTCACCGTGTTCCTGAAGGTAATGAAGAAATTCAGGCATTCATGAGAAGACGGTGTGCTGTATTACACCCTACGGTTATTTTTAAAAAATCTGATATTATCAGAAGTGGAAACTATCGTGATGTTCGATTATATGAAGACTACGAATTATTTGCACGTATGGTTTTCGATGCTAAGGTGAAGTGCTATAACATCCAAGAGTGTCTGTATTATATAAGAACTAGCGAAGATTTCTATGAACGTAGAGGTGGGGTTAAATACGCAAAAACGGTTTTAAGATTTAAGTGGAATATGTTCAGGAAAAAGCATATGTCTTTTTCTGATTTTTGTATAAGTGGTTTTGGACAAGCATTCGTATGTGTTCTTCCGAATAGAATTAGAAAAGCATTTTATATGAAATTGTTGAGAAAATAAGAATGGTCAAGATTGAGTAACGGGACGGTTGTATTTTATGAAAAAGGTTGGAATTATAACTCAGCACAGAGTTGTAAACTATGGTTCAATGCTTCAAACGTATGCATTGCAGGAGAAGATAGAAGAATTGGGGTATAAATGTGAGGTCATTGATTATTATCCAGAACGTTTTACCCCGATTGGAATGTTGAAGAGAATAAAAACAAAAAGTAAGAAATTCGAGAAAAGTATGTTTTTAAGAACTATAGCGAGATTAATAATAATTCCTTCGTATGTTATCAGATTTAATATATTTTTTGGCTTTTTGAAAAACAGGATTAATTTGAGTAAAAAAACATTCCATAGTCTAGAAGAACTTGAAGCATATAATTTCAAATACGATATTTTTTGTACTGGAAGCGATCAGGTATGGAATTATGGATGGAATGAAAAAATTGAATATCCGTACTTCCTATCTTTTGTCCCAGAGAAATCTCACAAGATTTCTTATGCAGCAAGCTTTGGAAAAAGCTCGTTGCTTGATTGCGAGATAGAAGAAACTAAAAGATTGCTGAGCAGGTACAATCACATTTCAGTGCGTGAGTTATCTGGTGTGGAAATAATAAATGAATTGGGTATCCCTGGTAGTGTAAATGTTTTAGATCCTACACTTCTTTTGACTGGCGATGAATGGAGAAAGATTGCATCTGGCAAATACAAAAACGATAAATACATTTTAATTTATAATCTTAATAGAAACAAAAAAATTGATAATTATGCTAAGGCGTTATCAAAAAAGACTGGTTTAGAAGTGAGATACATTAGTTATCAGATACATGAAATATATAAAAATGGAAAGATGTATTGTAACAGTAAAGTGGAGGACTTCTTGTCATTAATTGATAATGCTCAATATATAATTACAGATTCTTTTCACGCAACAGCATTTTCCTTAAATTTCAATAAAGAATTCGTAATTGTGTACCCAGGAAAGTATAGCACAAGGCTTCAGAGTATTTTGGAAATACTAGGGTTAACGAACAGAGTAGCAAAAGATGAGATCGATATGTCCGTAACAGAGACAAAAATAGATTATAAGACTGTTAATTCAATCATGGATGATGAAAGAAACAGATCAATTGAATGGTTAAGAAGGGCATTGAAATCGGAGGATATGGCGCAATGAATGTAAAAAGAATTATTAAAAGAGGCATGAATGAGATACTCAGGTACATGCCTATAAAAAAGTATGTTAATACTCCTGTTCTCTATGGTGAACTATTAAAAGGCCGTACAGCGCTAATTACAGGTGGATCAAGTGGAATTGGCTATGAAATCGCAAGGGTCTTTCTGCGAAATGGAGCCAATGTAATAATAACTGGCAGAAATCAAAAAAAATTAGATGATATTAGTTCTGAACTAAAGAAAGAATTTAACGATTCCAAAGTGATAGGCATTCAATTGGATAATTGTAACGTTTCTGAGATGAACTCCGTTTTTGACGCACTGATAACAAATATATCTAGCCCGATAGATATATTTGTCAATAATGCCGGTGTGTTGAATAAAACATCTTTTGGTGGAGCTACTGAATCAGATTGGGATCTTGTAATGAATTCTGATTTGAAAGGACCATATTTTTTAACTCAGATTGTCGCAAAGTACATGATAGATCGCAAAATAGAAGGAAATATCTTGAACGTATCATCTTCATCTGCAGTTAGACCGGGATTGAATTCCTACCATTTTGCAAAGAACTCTATGATGAACTTTACGAAGGGTCTTGCTAAAGAATTAATTGGGTATGGGATTGTTGTTAATGGTATTGCACCAGGTCCAACGGCTACTAGTATGATTTCGAACGATGACAATATCAATAGACCTACATCACCGGCCAAAAGATATACCACTCCAGAAGAAATTGCAAACTTGGCTACTATATTAGTAAGCAGCATCTCTAGGATGGTAGTTGGAGATACATTATTTGCAACAGGTGGTTGTGGAAATATTACATTTGATGATTAAAAAGGGTGGAATAAATGTATACAGAGATGAAAGCTTATCAGCTCGTAATTGCGATGCTGAAAAAATACGGTATTCAAGATATGATTTTATCAGCGGGATCTAGAAATGTACCATTTGTACATTCTGTTGAAAAAGACAGTTTTTTTAATTGCTATTCGGTAGTTGACGAACGTAGTGCAGGGTATTTTGCTTTGGGATTGTCCCAGGAAAAAAATAAACCTGTTTTAATTTCCTGTACTGCTTCAACTGCATCATGTAATTATTATCCTCCTGTTGCAGAAGCATTCTACCAGAATGTACCAATGATTATCCTCACAAGCGATCGAGATCCTCATATGTTAGGACAGAGAGAAGACCAGATGATTGACCAGGTTAATATGTTTGAAAGACATGTTAGAAAATCTGTAAATCTTCCAATTATAAATAATAAGGAGGATGAGGGATATTGTGTTCGACTATTGAATGAAGCTTTTTTAGAGTTGAATCATAATGGTTTGACAGGTCCTGTTCATATCAATGTTCCAATGAACTCATATAATAGAACATTTAATGTCAAAGAACTGCCAGATATAAATAGAATTACAAGAGTTGAAATTAGTGATTTGAAACAGTGGAGTGAAAAAATAAAAAGGCTTCACCAGTTTAAGAGAATCATGCTTATTTGTGGACAAAATAGTTATGTAAGTAATGAATTACAGGAATCGATAAAGACGTTCTTTAAAAAGTATAATTCCGCAGTTGTTGTGGATCATATGTCAAATGTTGATGTTGATTTTGGTATCAACACTATTATGACATTTGATGAGAACTACATTACCGCAGAAAAATTCCATGAATTAATACCGGATTTGATTATTTCCTTTGGCGGACAGGTATTTTCAGGTTTGAAAGGCCATTTGCGTAAAAATCATACAAAACTCGAGCATTGGTCTATTTCTGAGCGTGGGGATGTATGTGATTTGTTCAAGGGACTGACTACTATCTTTGAATGCAGACCTGAACTCTTTTTCGAGCGAGTTAATAGCAAATCAACTAGCAAAAATGACATGAAATACTACCAGGAATTGCGTGCATATAATCAAAATGCAGTAATACCTGAATTGCTTTACTCCAATGTGTATGCAATTAAGGGTGTGGTTGAATCAATTCCAGAAAATTCAATTTTACACTTGAGTATTAACGACAGCATCAGAATTTCAAACTTCTTCAAACTGAAAAGTGGCATCAAAACATATTCTAATATTGGTACATATGGTATCGATGGTTGTATGTCATCATTCATTGGACAAAGTGTTGCTTCACCGAATAAACAGTCATACTTGATTATTGGTGACTTGTCATTTTTCTATGACATGAATTCGATTAGGATTAATTCTTTGGGCGATAACGTGCACATCTTGTTATTAAATAATTCTGGCGCTGCTGAATTTTATTACAACAAAACATGGATAGATGAAGATAGTGACCGTCACACTTCTGCAAGACACAATATTAAAGCTGAAGGATGGGTTCGAGAAAATGGAATCGAATATCTTTCTTGTAGAAACAAGATGGAATTCGATCAAAATCTTGAGCGATTTGTTTCTGGCAAGGGACCGGTACTCTTTGAAGTGTTTACAGAAATGCGCACTGATGCACAGACTATATACGATGTATATGATCACAGTAGACCTATCAGTGCAAAGGGTGAAGCGACGAAGAAACTTAAGTCATTTGTAAAGACAACAATAGGTCAAGAAAAGGCTAAGAAAATATTAGATATTATACAGAATAAATAGTTGAGAGATGAGTTATGGGAAAAATGAGAATACTACAGATTGTACCCGATATGAGATCAGGCGGTGTAGAAAATTTTATAATGAACGTCTATAGAAATATAGATAGAAGCAAAATCCAGTTTGACTTTATTGAGCATTATTCAGGTGAAAGCTTCTTCGATAAAGATATTGAAGAACTTGGAGGAAAGATTTATCGCCTACCTTTTAGAGATGACAACAATTTAATTAAATTCATAAAACAGCTGGATCAATTCTATAAAGACCATAAAGAATACAAAGTAGTTCATTGCCATTGGAATGGAATGGGTTTTGTTCATTTGTTGGTGGCGAAGAAGAATGGGATTAGCGTGCGAATTGGGCATAGTCATAATAGTACTGCCGGTGTTGGCAAAAAAGGGGCAATAAAGAAACTGTTTATTTTTCCTTATAAGTACGTATGCAATATAAGATTTGCATGTTCGAATGAAGCAGGAAAGTTTCTATATGGGAAAAAAAATTTTGAGTTTATCCCTAATGGAATAGACATCGAGAGATTTCAGCACTGTTCAGCTAAAGGTTTAGAGATACGAAAAGAGTACCAAATAAGTGAAAAGGCACTTGTTATTGGAAATGTTGGTAGATTGAATGTTCAAAAGAATCAGAAATTCCTGATTGATGTCTTTAAGAAAGTACATCAGATTAACAAAGATGTAGTTCTTTTGATTATTGGCACTGGTGAACTCCACGATGACTTGATCAACTACGTAGAAGCAAAGCAATTAAAGGATTCTGTAGTTTTTGCTGGAGCACATTCTAATGTTGAAGATTATTACTCAGCAATGGATGTTTTCTGTTTACCTTCTTTGTTTGAAGGATTACCATTAACTGCAGTTGAATCACAGGCCAGTGGGTTGATGACCTTGCTAGCAGATAATATTTCTAAGCAAGTGGAAGTTACTGATAATGTGGTGTATTTAGACAATAAGGATTCAGATGTTTGGGCAAGCTACATTGTGTCTCATATAGATTCGTTCAAAAAGTTGGATCGATTCCAAGCTAACAGAAAAGCGATAGAAAGTATTTATAATATAAAAATTGTAGCAGAAAGAATTGCTGATTTTTATGAGAAATATAAAGGTTTATTCTCATAAATGGATGATTCTGGCGAGTTAAAGTCTCACCTGAATTCTTCTTTTATTGAAATAATTAATCTCTAACTCGCTTAATATGTGGAGGAAGATTTATGATTTGGCTAAAAAAACAGACGATTAATCCAGAGGTTACAGATTATTATCTAGAGACTATTGGAGAAGCATACAAAAGATTAGGCGAGGAAGTTAGATATTTCAAATCCTGGGAAGAATGTTCGCCTCAAAAAGAAGATATTATAGTTGTAACTCGATACAAGGAAGTTTTAAAAATGATTTTTGAAAGAAGGCATTACGTGTATTGGGTGCAAGGTATCCTGACGGAAGAGAATTTTGCTCTATATCATAGTCATTTAAGAGAAGTCTTTTATAACTTTATAGAGAGAATTATTATTAAAAATACATGTAAAAATTCTCACTTCTTCGTAATGGTTTCCAATCGAATGAAAAAGCATTATGAAAATAAATATCATATCTCAATCAACAATTGTTATATAATGCCTTGTAATAATGATGCAATCCATGAAGAGAGTTTCCGTTATCCGGGCAAATATGATACAGAGGTATTTTGTTATGCTGGCGGACTCAATGTTTGGCAGTGCATAGATGAAACATTAAGCATTTATAAGGAAATCGAGGATACAAAGAAAAATACAAAGCTTCTTCTTCTGGTAAAAGATCGAAAACTTGCTGTAGAAATGCTGGAGAAACATGGGATACAAAACTATGAGATTGATTTTGTCCCCGTTGATCAACTTCCTGAAAAGCTTAAAGGAGCTAAGTACGGGTTTATTGTACGTGAAGATTTAGAGTTGAATAGGGTGGCAACCCCAACAAAATTAATTACGTACATGGGCAATGGTGTAATCCCTATTCTAAATGATTGCTTAGAAGGTCTTTTAGAGAATATCAAATCGTCTGAATATGTTGTTAAGCTTCATGGCATTAATGATCTTAAACCGATTTATTCAATGATGGATAAAAAGGTAGATCCGGAGAAAATCCTTAATGAGTATCAAAATGTGTATACAGAACATTACGATAGTGAAACGCATATTTCAAGAATGATGAAGGTTTTACCAAAGAATTAATATGAGTGATAATTGGCGAGGTTTTAGTATGAAGAAAGTAATGTTGGTCTTTGGCACCAGACCTGAAGCAATCAAAATGTGCCCATTAGTAAATGAACTGAAAAAAAGAGAAACCATCGAGACAATTGTATGTGTTACTGGTCAGCATAGACAGATGTTAGATCAAGTCCTTGAGACATTCCATGTCGTGCCGGATTATGATCTTTCTATTATGAAAAGTAGGCAGACCCTCTTTGATATCACTACTGGAATTCTGGAAAAGATCAAAGCTGTCCTCGAAGAGGTAAAGCCAGATGTGTGCCTTGTACATGGAGATACATCTACAACTTTCGTAACGGCGCTTGCTTGTTTCTATCTTCAGATACCGGTTGGACACGTAGAGGCTGGACTTCGTACATATAATATCTACTCCCCCTATCCTGAAGAGTTCAATCGTCAGGCTGTAGGTATCATCAGTAAATATAATTTTGCTCCTACTGAACTTGCCAAAAAGCATCTTCTTGATGAGGGAAAGAATCCAGATAGTATTTATGTAACTGGTAACACGGTTATTGATGCTATGCAGCATACTGTTGTTGAAGATTATCATCATCCGGAGTTGGATTGGGTTGGCGATGGTAGAATGATTTTTATTACTGCTCATAGAAGAGAGAATCATGGCGAGCCGATGCATAATATGTTCCGTGCAATCCGTCGTGTGCTTGATGAGCATCCTGATGTAAAGGCCATTTATCCGATCCATATGAATCCTGTCGTTCGTAAAGCGGCTGAGGAGGAGCTTGGTGATTGTAAGCAGATCCATATTATTGAGCCGATCGAAGTATTTGATTGCCACAATTTTGAGGCAAGATGC
Organism: Lachnospiraceae bacterium; assembly: GCA_902363835.1. GTDB lineage: Bacteria > Bacillota > Clostridia > Lachnospirales > Lachnospiraceae > Lacrimispora. The sequence continues at coordinate 41,156 of CABJBM010000025.1, read as the reverse complement.
CATCTGTGTCTGACCGACTCTGGTGGAATCCAGGAAGAGTGTCCTTCTTATGGAAAACCGGTTTTAGTTATGAGAGATACAACGGAGAGACCAGAAGGCGTTGATGCAGGCACATTGAAGCTTGTAGGAACAAATGAAGTGACTATCTACGAATGGTTTACAAAATTACTTGATGATGAAGAAGAATATGCAAAAATAGCTCATGCGGCTAATCCATACGGTGATGGTCATGCATGTGAGAGAATTGCAGATATTCTGGAACGGAACTAGGAGATAGTTTTATGAAAGTATATGCATTGTATCTGCCTCAATTCCATGAGACTAAAGAGAATAACGAGTGGTGGGGTGAGGGATTTACTGAATGGGTAAATGTTAAGAAGGCTACTCCACTTTATCAGGGGCACATGCAGCCTAGACAGCCATTGAATGACTATTACTACAATTTGCTTGATAAAGATACCGTGATTTGGCAAACTAATCTAATGCATGAATACGGTGTAGATGGCCTTATCTACTACCATTACTATTTCAATGGAAAACTAATATTGGAGAAACCTTCTGAGAATTTGCTTCAGTGGAAAGATATCAATCAGCCATTCTTCTTCAACTGGGCTAATCATACCTGGAACAGATCCTGGAAAGGCTCTAAAGAAGTATTAATGGATCAGACTTATGGTGACATTAATGATTGGAGAAAACACTTTGATTATTTGTTACCTTTTTTCCAAGATGATAGATACATTAAAATTGATAATAAGCCACTGTTCATAATTTATGATTCAAGTTTCCCTGAGAAAAACGAAATGTTTAAATGTTTTAACGAGTGGTGTGTAGATGCGGGTTTTGCTGGTTTATATCTGATAGAAGAATGTTTCACATTGGCCGATAATCAATACGAGAAAGTAGTCGCTCAAAAATCGGTTGCAACTGAAAAGATTTATTTAACTGAGCCATTAATCGGCAGATCATTATTCAATCATAATAAGTCTAAAGTTGCTGTTTTTCTGGATAAGGTGAAATACCATCTTAACCAAAAGGGTATTATTAGGATCATTCAGAGATATGATGGTGACACGTTGCTCCGGGGTGTGATGAAACATAAATCATCAAAAGCTGATAGAGTAATACCGGGCATCTTCTTTGAGTGGGACAATACACCAAGACACGGGAATAAAGGTCATATTATTGAGCCTATTAGCCAGAAGTGTTTTGATGAATATATGGATTACTATAGGAACAGCGATTTCATCATTATTAATGCATGGAATGAATGGTGTGAGGGCATGATGCTTGAACCAACAAAGGAACTGGGCCATAAATATCTCGAGTGGATTCGTGATTGGAAGAAAAGGGAGGCTAATAGGTAAGTGATGATAAATAGACGCGGTTTGGAGGTAGAAGGAAAATGAGAGAGAACAAAATTAAATTCAATATTTTACTTCTATTTTCGGTGCTTTATACAATTACTCCGTCATATTTCAGTCTTTTGGGTACAAAAGCCCAGATACTGCTAATGTTCGTAGCAACTGCTTTATTATTGTTCTTTGGCTACTTCAAATTTCCCAAGGTTAATAGAACTGGAATCGATAGACTCTTGTATATAACATACATATGGGCGATTGTGATGGGATTGATTTCCCTGTTATACAAAAGTAGTTATGGCGTTATTACATATATCATACCGTGGGTGATCATTTTTCCTTTTTTAATCAAAGAGGTCAACACTAAAGAACGACTCGTTAGAATGATAGACGCATTAATATTCATCTCGTTTATTGTGGCAATACTTGGAATCTTTGAAGAAGTAACTGCCATCAATGTTTTTGAGTTTCTTAATACTGATAACTACTTCTATGATACTGGCGCAAGACTTGGACATACCAGAATTTATAGTTTTACAGCGCATCCAATAACATACAGTTTATATTGCATGTTCATTATGGCGTTTGTTTTCTACAGATTGTCCTTGCCGGAAACAAAAAAGAGACTTTATTTTATAGTGGCATATATCGTTATATTTATTTCGTCAGTATGTACGTTCTCTAGATCTTCTATAATTCTGATTATCCTGAGTCAGATCATTCTTCTTTGGTTGTGTGGATATCGTAGTTTTGTGAGGAAAATGCTGATGTATTCAGTACTAGCTGTGTTTGCAATAGATATTGTTTCAGTAGCATTTCCTCAAATCGGAAAAATGATATCAGAAGCAACAGTTTTAGTTTTGGCTGTCTTTAGTGATAACTATGCTCAGCAATTGAGAGCATTGGGATATCGTTGGGATACGTCTGGAGTTGCAAATAGATTCGAATTGTGGGGAATTGTATTTGAACAAATGAAAGGACATTGGTTATTTGGTCATGGCCCCTCAACTACATTAACTAATGTATTCTTAACAAACTCTGCTGGAAATAAGTTTGAGAAGACATCTATCGAAGTACAGCCTTTATTGACTTTGTTTCGATACGGAACCCTTGCGGTATTTCTTGAAGAATTACGAAATATTGTACAGATAAAATATGCTTATAAGTTACGCGATAGAAAAGCGACCTGGGAAGGAAAAATAAGTTTCAATAAAGTATGCTTGATAGTATTTGTGTTCTACTTTCTGGCATTAATTACGGTAAACCAAACAGACACTATCAGAATATATATGATCTTATCGTGCTTGTTTATTTCATATAGTAAATACAATTCATTCGAGTCATAAGAACTCAGTTGTATTTAATGACATGGAGGAGTTTGATGACGTCTCAAAGGAGTATAAATTATAAGAAAATAAGCACATACTACTTGATAGGTAATCTCTTTAACAAGGGTATGGCGTTTATTACGGTTCCCATTTTTACAAGGATTTTATCAACAACTGACTATGGTATCATTACTACTTATAATTCATGGATAACGATTCTTTCTATGGTCATTGGATTTGCCTTACACATGGGAATTCGTGCAGCATTTATTGATTATAAAGACGAAATTGACGATTTTATGGCAACGACTACAACTTTCACTATAGAGAGTGGAATTGTACTTTGCCTAATTGCCATGGTAGTCATTAATTTTGTTAAGATCAGTTTAGGCGGAACACTGATTATACTTTGTCTTTTACAAGGCTTGGCAGCAGCGCTTGTTCAAAATTATTCTATGTATCTTATGATGCAGTATAGATACAAGTTTCGAACAGCACTCATGGTTTTGCCAAATTTGATATCGGTTATTTTATCTGTTCTGACAATCGTTTTTGTGTTGAAAACAAATCTGTACCTCGGTAGAATTGTTCCTACTGCTATAGTGAATATCGGGTTTGGTATATTAATTGTACTTCTCGTTTATCGCAGGAGTAGAAGGTTTCATAGCACAAAATATCTAAAATACGGATTGGCGATATCTATGCCTCTTGTTTTGCATGGTATAGCCTTAAATATTTTATCGCAGTTAGATCGAACCATGATTACCGCGCTGGCTGATGCGTCACAAACCGGAATTTACAGTTTGATTTATAATTTCAGTATGCTTGCGACAGTCATTACTACTTCATTAGAAGGTGTATGGGTACCGTGGTTTACCAACAAGTACAAAGAGAATAAAGTTGAGGAGATAAATAAGCTGTCACTTGATTATATTCACTTTATGACTTACGTCATGGTTGGTTTGATTCTGGTTGGGCCGGAAATAGTAAAAATACTGGCTTCAAAACCATATTGGGAGGGTATTTCTATTATTCCTCCTGTTGTATTAGCAAACTATATGATCTTCTTATATACATTATATGCAAATGTTGAACATTTTCATAAGAAGAGTCCGTACATTACAATTAATACTGTAATTGCTGCAATTACAAACATTGGATTGAACTTTATCTTTATACCTAAGTTCGGTTATGTTGCCGCGGCATACACAACATTGGTTTCTTATATAGTAGCATTGGTATTGCATGCGAGATATGCTAAAAGACTAAATAAGGATATATATCCAATAATCACGATGATTCCGTCGTTGCTTCATGTATTGATAGCAACTGTATTGTTTTATCTTTTGGTCGATTCGTGGCTAGTAAGATGGGTCGGAGCTATTGTATATGTATTAATTATGGCGATTATTAATAAAAATAGGCTGGTTGAACTTTTGGCCAGAAAGAAAAAATGATAAATGCGAGGGTAGAGCATGAAATTTGTACTAGTAGGATTTGAATTTGAATCTTCAAATAAGGGATGTGAGGCGTTAAGCTATGCAGTAATGCCTATGTTGAATTCAGTTGAAAGATTCAAACCTTTAACTATAGTTAATATTAATATTCACGATTCTATGGGTGAATTCTCAAAGATTTATCCAGATACCAAATTTGTGAATATTCGAATGAGAGTTAAGAGGCCGTCTTTCTGGAAAGCAGTAAGAGAACAATTAAAAGACAGTGATGCAGTTCTTGATATAACACATGGAGATAGTTTTGCTGATATCTATGGCAAGAAATGGTTTGCTGAAACAACTCTGGTAAAAACATTCTTGGTACACTCCAAGGTGCCATTTATTCTTATGCCGCAAACGTATGGGCCGTTTAAAACAGGATGGGCCAAGTTGTGGGCTAAGCACGTAATTAAGCATGCAGATCGAGTATACACAAGAGATACTTTGTCATTTAATTACCTGAAAGAGTTGAAGATTAAGAATAATGTGATTAATACTCTGGATTTGGCATTTGCTCTTCCGTATAAGAAGGAAGAGAAGAAGAGTGACAAGATTAGAGTTGGATTAAATGTATCTGGTCTGTTATGGAATGATTGTGAAACAAAAGCTAATGGATTTGGATTGAACGTTGACTATTGTAGCTACTGTAGACAATTGATTTCAAAACTTTTAAAGAATAAGAACTATGAAGTAGTTCTGGTACCGCACGTTCTTTGTGACGAAAGAGAAGGATTAGAGTCTTTTGAGAACGATAGTAAAGCAATCAGAAAACTGGTTAAAGAGTTCCCGGATTGCGTATTTCCTAATTCATTTAAAACAGCTTTGGATGCAAAGAACTACATTGCCAATTTAGATATTTTGATTGCTGCAAGAATGCATGCTTCCATTGCGGCATTCTCATCAGGCGTCGCTGTTATTCCTTTCGCATATTCAAGAAAGTTTGAAGGAGTTTATACTGACCTGAACTATCCATATTTTATTGATGGGAAAAAAGCAAGTACTCAGGAAGCATTGGATAATACTATTTCTTATATAAAGAGATATGATGAATTAAGAGCAAGTGAAGAATATGGCAGAACTCGATTGACTGAAATGAAGAATACATTTGTTCAAGATTTAGAAAGAAGCATTTTGAGAGGATGATTAAATGAGCCTTTATACTGATGAGCGTAACGCACAGATAATAATTCAATTATTAAAAGAGAATAATATAAAAAAGATTATCGCGAGTCCGGGAACTACAAATGCGTGCTTTGTTGCTAGTTTACAAGGAGATCCTTTTTTTGAAATCTATTCTGCACCGGAAGAAAGAGTTGCAGCGTATATGGCGTGCGGTATGGCAGCTGAAAGCGGGGAACCAGTTGTTCTGAGTTGTACTGGAGCAACTGCATCTAGAAACTATTTTCCTGCATTAACTGAGGCATACTATAGAAAGCTTCCTTTATTGGTGATAACATCATCTAGAAGAAATGCCTATATTGGACACAACTTTGATCAAGTAACAGATAGGACTCAACTGCCGAATGACATCGCGAATATTAGTGTTCAGATGCCTATGATTTTTGATGAAATCGGAGAATGGCAGTGTGTAATAGCAGCTAATAAGGCTATTTTAGAATTGTTCAGAAATGGTGGAGGACCAGCACATATTAATTTGGAAACCATGTATAGCCAAAATACAGTTGAGACTATTCCCCCTGTGAGAACTATTCGTAGATATACATATGGAGATTCTCTGCCTAAAATGGAAGGCAAAATAGCCATAATGGTAGGTAATCATAAACCTTGGAGTAAAGAGCTAACGGCTGCAGTTGATATGTTCTGTGAAAACCATAATGCAGTTGTCTTGTGCGATCATACCAGCAATTATAAAGGCAAGTATCGAATTTTTGCTGGGCTAATGTCCACGCAAGGGCATTGGAAAGCTTCTTTCCAGGATGTTGATATTATGATTCATATAGGTGATGTTACCGGATCGGATTTCAATGTCAATTCAAAACAGGTTTGGAGAGTTAATCCAGATGGCGAATTGAGAGATTCATTCCGAAAACTTAGAAGTGTTTTTGCTATGGAAGAAATAGATTTCTTCAATGCCTATTCTGCTAAGGATACAGCTCAAAATACCTTGTTGGATGTGTGTTTGGATGAAGCAAAACAATTGTATAACAATATTCCTGAATTACCATTTTCAAATCTTTGGATGGCAAGCGTGGCGTCCTCAAAACTTCCGGATGATTGTGTTTTGCATTTGGGAATTAGAAACAGCTTAAGAACTTGGAATTACTACGACACAAAAAATAACGTTTTGGTTTTTTCGAATACGGGAGGATTTGGAATTGACGGAAGTATCTCAACTATTGTTGGTGCTGCTTTGGCAAATCCTCATAAATTATACTTTTGCGTGTTGGGGGATCTTGCTTTCTTTTATGATCTAAGCGTATTTGGAAATAGACATTTTCCATCAAATGTTAGAATCCTTTTAGTCAACAACGGTGTTGGATTGGAAATGCGCGGAAACTTTACTTTGGGAAATAAGATATCTCACGGATTGCATGTCGATGAGGCAGTTTATGTTGCCGCAGGAGGCCATTATAGTCAGTTAAATAGTGATGTAGTTAAACATTATGTTGAGGACTTTGGCTGTAAATATTTACGTGCAGCATCAAAGAAGGAATTCCTTGATCATTTAGAATACTTTGTTTGTCCGGAAAACTATGATCATGCCATAGTCTTGGAATCTTTTGTTACTGTGGAAGATGAAGAAAAATCAATTGACTTAGTAGCCAATCTTATTGGCGATAAATCTAGGAGAATGAAAACAGCAGTTAAAAATATAATCGGTGAATCTAACTATAAGAGTTTAAAGCAAGGTATTAAGAGAATAATAAAGTAAGGGGGATATATGGATATACTTGTACTTAGTGGTACTGGAGCCATGGGAACTCCTTTACCTGAATCCGTGAAGTTCTCGATTTTTAATAGCTGATCCTTTGAGATACAGAACCAGAGTGATGCTTTTGAAACTTCATTATGCGTTCTTGCTGCTGCTTTCCACTGTAAGGAGTGTTCTCCGTTCACCTACACTGGCAAAAATGGGCATACTACCCCCTTGGTACTTATTTTAAATAGCAGTTCCGTTTGTATGTTGATAACAGTTGTCTCTGCCTAAATGTAAAGGCTCAGTGGAACGAGTTATCCACAAAGTGTCAAAAAGCCTTAAAATAGAGAATTTTTCGCTTCTTTTCAGACGATTCCTGTGGTACCTGCCACATAATATTGTATTTTTTATACATGCGTTACTTTTTCATGCTGTATTTGTATATATAAATAGAAGGACAAAGGAAATGATTAAGTGAAACTGGAGAGATATACATATGTACAACCCAGATGAAGACTATCAAGTCATGCTTGCCAAGCTGAGGACAATTTGTCAAAATAAAAATATAACACAATATGCTTTGGCAAAAGCCACAGGGATGTCAACCTCCAGTTTGAGTTGCCTGATGAGAGGAGAAACGAAACCATATATTTATACGGTGCTGACAATTTGTGATGCGTTGGATGTGACGATAGCGGATTTGCTGGAAAAGCAAGCTTCAGAGTACGGTGAGGATTTTGAGGATCTGATCGGATCGTACCAGTGTTTATCACCAGAGAAGAAGAGAATGCTAAAAGTTTATATGGACATGCTATTGCAATATAATGGGGAGCTATGGTGCGAGCTGCGAAATCAGCATAGCTGATTTCCCTAAGGCTGACTTGAAAAAGTAAATTCCAGTGCAAGACTAAATCCCACCATCTTTTAAAGATTATTGTAAATGCCTTAAATCATTTATTGAAAATCTACCATGCCGGAAAAGAGATCGCCCTCCACAGTCTGTGCGGGAATGCAAAGGGCGAACATGTGACGGATAAGAGTCATTACCCATCTACCAAAACAATAACACGGGAGGAGCTTTTATCAAGCTACCGCGAAAAAATGGCGGAGGTGGGGACAGGCGCGCTGGCATTTCTGGAAGCATTTAAGGATACGGATATGTACCAGTGCCATCATTACCGGAGCATTTCCGGTATCCTGGCACTCCGAAAAAAATATGGGGAGGATGCCGTAGACAAGGCCTGCCAAAGGGCATGCCATTATGGAAACATTACCTACCGGGCAGTAAAAAGGATCTGTGAAAGCGGTCTGTACAATCTTCCGCTGGAGGATGAACAGGAACTGTCCATGGAAGGAAGAAGCAAAATCAGGAAACTGTCGGATTACCGTCAAATGACAGGACTGGGGGTGATCAGTCATGAATGATTCATTACAGGAAAAGATGAAAAAGCTCCATCTTGCCGGAATTCTCCAAACAGCGGATATGCGGGCAGAACAGGCAGCAAAGGAGCAGATGTCCTATATCGAATTTCTTGAACTGCTCATAAATGATGAAAGTCTTAACCGCTCAAGAAACAGACGTAACGATCGGATGAAGCGTTCGCGCATGCCGCAGCATAAAACAATGGAAGAATTCAACTTTTCATGGCAGCCCTGCCTAAACCGTCAGGTCATCTATGCGCTTGGAACCTGCGAGTTTATCCGGAAAAAAGAAAATATAGCTTTTATCGGACTTCCCGGAACCGGTAAGACCCATCTCTCCATCGCACTTGGCATCAAAGCCATTGAACAGGGGTACACGGTGCTATTCACCACGCTTTCGGAGATGATGGAGGATTTATATATATCCCGTGCGGACAACTCTTTCCGGCAGAAACTGAAGAAATACATTTCACCGGATCTGCTGGTGATCGATGAGTTTGGTCTCAAGAAGCTGGGCCAGACAAATGTGGACGACCTTTATGAAGTGATCTCCAAAAGATACGAGACAGCCTCTACCATCATCACGTCCAATAAACAGTTTGATGAATGGGGGAGCATTCTTTTTGATCCGGTGCTGGCAACAGCTATCCTTGACCGTTTTGTGCATCACTGCAGCTTTATAACCATAGAAGGTGAAAGCTACCGGATGAAAGAACGGGAACGGATCAGTGCTGTGAAACGGCGGGGCAGGCCGAAAAAAGAAAGCTTAGAAAATGTAACAAATGAGTGTCCAATCGAAATGGAAGAAACTCAAGAAAGTGGGGATTTATGAGATGCAGGAAAACAGGCCGACACGAAACGAAGCGATAGAAGCAGCAGATATACTGAGAGATATGCTTGATGATGAGCAAAGGAAAACTGAACTGCTCAAGCAGCGTAATAAAGAGCTGGAATTATTGCTTATGAAGAATGATATCGCAATTCCTGATTATGAATTATGGCATGACATCTTGCCCATGGCTTAAAACGATAGTTAAAAACTGGGAAAGGCATCAATAGCGGTGCTTTTCCCCAGATAAATAAAGTGGGGAATTTTCTCCGCCATTTTTGGGACTTTTTTATTGACAATCACATCGCTTCGGCATGTTGGTCGATATTGAATACAGTAACCGCAAGAGCAACAGCTTAAAGAGGCTGATCCAGAATGCCGGGTTTGACCAGGCAGATGCTTATATCGCAGATATTAACTATACTTCCGAGCGAAAGCTGAATAAGAATCTTATTGAGCGACTTTCTACCTGTGAGTACATCGCGGAACACCGCAATCTCTTTATTACAGGAGCCACTGGAAGCGGGAAAACCTACCTGGCCCGCGTATTCGGAATGGAAGCCTGCAAACAGCGTTACAAAACAAAATATATCCGGCTCCCTGACCTGCTCCTTGAACTAGAGATGGCTCGTAGTGATGGCAGCTATAAGCGTGTCCAGGTCAAATACGCAAACCCTGTTCTGCTCATTATTGATGAATGGCTACTTCTTAAGCCGACAGAGACCGAGCAGCATGACATCTTGGAACTCCTGCACCGCAGACGGAAGAAATAATCAACCATCTTCTGCTCCCAATACGATTCCAACGGTTGGTATGACCAGCTTGGTGGTGACGACAGTCCTCTTGCTGAGGCCATCCTGGATCGAATTAAGCATGATGCCTACAAAATCAATATCGTACCCACTGATTCCTCTAACTATAGATCCATGAGGGAAGTGTATGGGATGGATCCGGCATTAAGCGAGTAAACTCGCATAAATAATGCGTCAATCAGTGATTTTCTAGTCCGGACTACTGATTTCCAGTCCTCCGGACTGGCGATTTCATCGCACCGGTATATTCAATTGAGGAGGTGGATATATATATTAATGGTTTGAAGCATGATATTACAGCAGTAAAAAATGGTGTAGATTTTGAATATAATAATGGGTTGGCTGAAGGAAGTGTGAATAAAATCAAACTGATCAAACGAATTATGTATGGGAGAAACAGCTTTTTGCTATTAAAAGCAAAGCTGCTTCTCAATGAATATTATTATCAAATCAACTAACTCTGGAAAGAACCTATTTGACGCTTACGATGTTAACTAATTTATGTGTTCAATAGAAGGTTTGAAGACGTCTTTAGATGCGTTTTTGAAGGGAAAAAGTTTAATGATATTATTGGATGATAGATTCCTATGATGATCGTGCTGTAGAAGAAAGAACATCATTAAAAAAATGCCGTCTTTCAAAAAATAATCTATTTTTTTATAGATATAATATGGGGCAATTATAAATATCTATAAAAAGTTGTTAGAAAAGATACGAACGATTTGAAGTTTAATCGAGAATATGTATTGGATATATTTATTCTAAAAGGATGCTGAATAAATATTATTAAATCAACGGGGCATGGAAAGGATCTATTTTATGGTTACGAATGAAGACATGATAAATAAAATATTATATAAAATTATAGCACAAGATATGATAGAACCGCTTTTATACTTTCCCCAAGGGCTAATATGTGGCGTAATACTGATTATCGCTCTTGTAATAATAAATGGATTATGGTACCAACTCAGAAGATGCCTACTCATATCCACAATTAAGATAATTTGCCTGGGATTGTTTGTCGCATACATATATACATTACTACAGCAAACCTACTTTTCCCGCCCCCCAGGCTCAAGGAGCACGGTCAGCTTAATCTTGGGAGAAACATGGCAAGGCAGCATACAGAGCAAAGCCTATGTAATCGAAAATATCTTGATGATGATCCCATTCGGCCTTCTTCTTCCAAGCATTCTTAAACCCGCAGAAAATATTTTTTGCTGTATTCCGTTGGGCTTTTTCTTTTCGGTTAATCTTGAGTATGCTCAGTTTCTTTCCCAGCGTGGTCATATGCAGGTAGATGATGTTGTAATGAATGTAATAGGGACGGTAATAGGGTATTTATTATTTATATCTGTGAAACTTTTAGGAAAAATCAGAAGACATCTTAAAGAGAAAAAGTGATGTGATATTATAAAAGCATCGTTACAAAAAAACACGTTATATGTGATAATATAAAGAAATGTAAAGATATACAAGAAAAAGCTGGGTAATTTCAAAAAAACTCCTTTTTTAAATTTACTTAAAAGTTGCAATTTTCCTATTTACTTTAGTAATTATCAATATAAATAGATACTAAAAGACCATAAAAGATCTATAAAAAACCAGCATTATTGATAAAAATAGTTAAAAACATATGTTAAAAACACGTTATACACGTATAATCCTTGCATTCTTACAAAAAAAGAGTTAATATATATACATCAATTTATTTTGTAACAAAATTGAAGGTAGGATAGCGAAAGGAGAAACATTATGAAGATGAAAAAGCTAATGGTAGCAGCATTAGCCGCAGCAATCACTGTTGGCAGTGCATTACCAGCGTCTGCAGCATGGGTTCAGTCCGGCACCGACTGGAGATATCAGAATCAAGATGGAAGCTGGCAGGCGAACAAGTGGTTTCAGGAGGAGGGCAAATGGTATCATTTTGATGCCAATGCCAATGCACAGAAGGGCTGGTTTAAGGATACTGATAGTAAGTGGTATTTCTTTGCATATAATGGAATTATGCAAACGGGTCTAATCAAAGTCGATGACAAAGTATATTACATGAATGCTGACGGTTCACTGTTTTCCGGCACCATGAAGATAAGTGGAGTTGAGTATAACTTTACCGAGTATGGAACAACAAACGGGAAACCGTCGGTTGGTGCTTTGCAGACTTTTGGCGGTAACGGAAACCAGGCTGTTACTGGCGGCAGTGGCTTTTCCCGATCAGGCGGTGGATCTGGAAGTAGCGGATCAAGTACCACTACTGTAAAAGAAAAGGTACAGAAAGCTGTGGAGGATACTGTAGCAGCTAATGCGGAGAATACATTCGTATCAACTACAATAGCAGAAAGAGATATTACTGTTACTGTTAAAGCTGAGCAGGCGGATGCTGCATTAAAAGAAGTATTAGGTGAGGCGGAAAACGTGTTATCAGGAATTCTTGATACAAACGGTGTGACTAGTGTCCAATTTGAAGATACAACTATTACTGCTGCTGATAACATCAAGAATAAAATCAAGGAAGCAGCCTTAAACGCAGGCCTTACCCCTGATACATTACTGGGGGGTGTTCAAAGTACATACACAATTACAGTTGTATTAAGCGGTGGACAGCAGACAGTCGATTATACCTTTACTGTTAACTAATAAATAAATTTGTTTTGGTATTATTCCTTTTTAGGGTGGCTCTCACAGGAACCGCCCTATTTTAAATATGGAGAGCGGCATGAGATTGAATAAAAGATGGATAATTTGTGGAATAGCATTTATCATAAGTGCCGGCGTAGCCCAAACAGCCCATGCTGGGTCAATTAATGCAAACGAGCAGTCCGTCATATCCGCAGTAAATGGGCAATTTGAGAAAGACGGGATTATTTATGCAGTCAAACCGGAATACATCAAATCGGTAAAAAACTATCTGGCTCAGGATGATGTGGAATTGACTGCGGAACAGGCTCAGGCAGCCATTGCAGAAATTTATGCTAATGTGCAGACTGGAGTGGAAAGCGGTTATTTAGTAGAGGTAGGAAGATCCTCCGCTTCGGAAACAGAACCTTTGCCTGCCCCTTCACAGGCTGAAACGGGACAGCAGGAAAGCAGCACCTCCGCAAAGAAACCTGAGAAACAAAAGGCAGAAGAAGGTCTTAAGGAACCAGAGGCTGCAGGGATACAGGGTAACGGAGGATCAGAGGCAGAACCGGAGGGCAATTCTGGCACATTAAAACCAGAGGATAAAAAAGATCTGAATACGGAGAAGTCTTCCTCTGTAATATCTATCCTTGAGCTTGTAGACAAGGCACCTCCCCAGACTTATGAATATTTATATAAAGATACAGATGCAAGGATGCAACACTTTAAGGTCCGGTATGAAATCATGTGGGCTTGTTTGGCCGCATCTGCATTTGCAATAGTTGCCGTACTTGTTATATCAATACATAAGAAATTATTAATCAGTCACAGCCATCGTAAACTGCGCAAGCTTTTGAAATATATTCTGACAGCAGCCATAACAGCTCTGTCTTTAATACTATGTTTAATTGGCGGAGGCTGGTTCGGAGCATTTCAGAATAATGCCATTCTCAGTAAATTAGCGGATACAGGATATTATACATTTGCCTATAATGAACTTAGGAAGGATACTTCCATCTCATTTTCACTGTTAAATATCCCAAACAACGTCATGGACCAATCTCTCACCTACGAAAGGGTGGTTATAGCGGCCAGGCAGCAGGTAGAAAATGATTTGAGGCAGGGGGGCTATAAGGCCGATACTTCTGTTTTAATAGAACCATTAAAAGCCGATATTGAGAAATATTTACAAGGGCAGTCTGTATCGATGACGAAAGAAGCGGAAGCCGGACTTGATCTGTTGATGGCGCGCCTTGACGAGAAATACACGGCTTTACTAAAATGGCCGTTTGCCTCGTGGTGGCTACGGCTGAAGGCGGATTATACAAAGACCGTAGCTCTTCTTCTGCCTGTCTCATTACTTTTAATCGCAGCGGCGCAGATCATTCTTGTTTTTCTCCATCATTACAAATACCGGGGCCTGTCTTTGGGAGCAAAGGGGTTGATGCTGGGAAGTGCATTAGGCTTTTTGGTATTTACCGGAAGTAACATGATTATTTCAGGCCGGTTGGGAGAAATCAAACCTCCTTATATGAATTCATTTTTTGTAATTTACAAAAGTGGAATATGGAAGGCCGGTGCAGTTACTTGCGTGATCGGTGTGCTGTTGGCCTGTGTGGTTCTTGCTGCTGTAAAGGCATGGAAGGAAGGCAAATAATTTGGAACAGATTTATTTTTTTGATATACACTGTCATTTGATACCTGGGGTGGACGATGGAGCAAAGGATATAAAAGAAAGCCTGGCTGCATTAAAGGAAGAGTACGATCAAAATGTCAGATGGATAATCTGTACCCCCCATGTAACGGCGAATTTGACTTCCCAGGAAGCAAAAAATATAGAGACTTCTTTTGGTGAGTTAAAAAGCCGATTGAAAAAAACGGATTTCGGACATGATATGGAACTCTATCTGGGTTGCGAACTCATGTATTCGGAGAGCATTGCAGAGCGGCTTGATGCCGGGGAAATATGGACAATGTCAGGGACAAGTTATATTCTGGTTGAATTCCTGCCCTCAGTTGCTTATGAGGAGTTATGCCGTGCTATCAGGAAATTGTCTGCAAAGGGGTATATTCCGATTCTGGCTCATATTGAGCGCTATCTTTGTCTATATAAAAGACTGGAGCGGATTCGGGATTTGCAGGAGTCAGGAGCATACTTCCAGGTAAATGCCTCCAGCTTAAAAGGGGGCATGTTAAATCAGAAATCAGCCTATATAAAAAAACTATGCAAATCCGGTCTGGTTCATTTTCTCGCTACAGACAGTCATGGCATGGTGCACAGGCAGCCGGATATAAAAAAGGGGGCTGAATGGGTGATAAACAATTGCGATTCCCGGTTAGGGCAAAAGATATTGTACCAGAATGGGATGGCAGTGTTAAATGATATCATTATTTAACTGAGGAGAAAGTTATGGGAACCAATCAGGACGATGAGATTGAAATAGATTTAATTGAGTTATTTTATGTTTTAAGACGGAAAATATGGATTATTTTATTGACCGGCATTTTGGGAGCGGCCTCTTTCGGTTTATTTGCAGCAATGGTTATGGAGCCGGTTTTTACCTCTTCTACCATGCTCTACATAGTCAATAAGACTACTACACTGACTTCTCTGACAGATCTGCAGCTGGGAACTCAGCTTACAAAGGACTATAAGGTACTGGTGACCAGCAGGCCGGTTACGAACCAGGTCATTTCAGATCTGGATTTAAATATGTCTCATGAACAGCTTGTGAGTAAAATTAAGGTGGATAATCCTGCAGATACCAGAATTCTCACTATATCAGTAGAGGATTCAGATCCTTATATGGCTAAAAGCATTGCAGATGAAGTGGCAAAAGTGGCATCTGCCAGAATGGCTAAAATCATGGATTCTGCTCCGCCGAATATTGTGGAAGAAGGATATCTGCCTACTGACAAAACCAGGCCAAGTGTTACAAAAAGTTCTTTGCTGGGTGGTTTTGCAGGTGTGTTTCTGTCTGCATTAATTATACTGGTGTTATTTATTATGAATGATACAGTTAAAACTCCCGAGGATGTGGAAAAGTACCTGGGATTGAATACACTGGCTGCCATTCCATTGTTTGAGGAAAATGCTTCAATGCAGAAGAAAAGGCGAAAGAGGAACTTTGGGAGAGGGGGTATGGTGCAATGAGAAAGGTTTCATTCCGAAGAAAGGATAAGCTTGATTTTAAAGCAAATGAAGCATTTAAAACATTAAGAACAAACATTCTTTTTTCAGGTAAGGATATTAAAGTATTGACCCTTACCAGTTCTACTCCCAATGAAGGCAAAACCTCCGTTTCATTCCAGCTTGCCTGCTCCTTTGCGGCGGCGGATAACCGAGTTTTGTTTGTAGACGCTGATATCAGAAAATCTGTTATTGCAGGCCGCTATAAGGTAGATGGAAATACGTTTGGACTGACTCATTATATGACAGGGCAGAAGGCGATGGAGGATGTAATCTGTCAGACGGATATCAGAAACATGGATATCATCCTTGCAGGGCCTGTTTCTCCTAACCCTACCGAGCTTCTTGGAGGACCTTTGTTTGCAAAACTTCTGGAAGAACAACGGGAGAATTATGACTATATTATTGTGGATGCACCGCCTCTTGGAAGTGTAATCGATGCAGCTCTTATTGCAAGATATGTGGATGGCGCGATCATTGTTGTGGAAAGCGGTGTAATAAGTTATAAAATGCTGCAAAGAGTAAAAGAACAGCTGGAAAAAAGTGAATGCCGTATTTTGGGTGTGGTGTTAAATAAGGTAGATATGGAGCATGATGCTTATTACGGAAATTATTACGGGAAGTATTATGGGAAATATTACGGAAACTATGGCGAATAATAATAAGACGGATTAGAGGGAACGTGTGAAGGTCAGATTATAAGACTTGCACACGTTCTTTTAAAAATCACTTGACCATGACCATACGTCACCCTATATAATACAGATATGAAAATTCAGGAAAAAGGAGGTGACGGGCCGGTGAATCAGTACTATACTTCAGGCCAGTTCGCAAAAAAAGCCAATGTTTCCATACGTACCGTCCGGTATTACGATAAGCAGGGACTGCTAAAGCCGTCCGGTATGAGCGAAGGAGGATACCGGCTTTATACGGATTCCGACTTCGCAAAGCTGCAGAAGATTCTTTCCTTAAAGTATCTGGGCTTTTCCCTGGACGAGATCCGATCAATTACCATCAATGACGATGACAATGATTATGTTGAGGAGTCTCTTCTGCTTCAGCTAAATCTTATTCGAAAGAGGATTGAGCACTTAAAGCTGGTGGAGCAGACCCTTACGGAAACGTCAAAGCTGGTGACGGAAAACAAGTCTGTGGACTGGAATAAAATCCTTCACTTAATCCATATTACCAATATGGAACGGTCCCTTGTGGAGCAGTATAAGGATGCAGCCAACTTAAGCATCCGGATCGGGCTTCACAAAAAATATACAAAGAATCCAACCGGATGGTTTCAGTGGCTGTACAGCCTTATGGAACCTTTGGATGGAAAAGGTGTTCTGGAGCTGGGATGTGGAAACGGAGAACTTTGGCGTGCAAATAAAGACAGGATACCAGCGGATGCAAGGATCTGCCTGTCCGATGTTTCGGAAGGGATGATCCGGGATGTGGAAGAAAGCCTGAAAGATGTTCCTGGTTCCTTTGCTTTTGAAGTATTTGACTGCCGCCAGATTCCCAAGCCTGAGGAAAGCTTTCATATTGTAGCAGCCAATCATCTTCTGTTTTATTTGACAAACCTGGATGGGGCTCTGGATCAGATAAAGAGGATTTTAAAACCGGGAGGCGTTTTTTACTGCAGCACCTATGGTTTGGACCACATGAAGGAGATCAGCCAGCTGGTAAAGGAATTTGATTCCAGAATCGCTCTTTCCGAAGTAAACTTGTACGATGTATTTGGACTTGAAAACGGAGAGGAAATATTAAAAAGCCATTTTCAATCCATTGAGAAGAAAGAATATAAGGATTACTTGGAAGTCAGTGATCCGGGGGCGCTTATGGAATACATTCTCTCCTGCCATGGCAACCAGCAGGAATATTTAAGCGACCGTTACGAGGAATTCCGTGAATTTCTGAAGAAAAAGATGGAAAAAAAGGGTTTTATCCATATTACGAAGCAGGCCGGAGCATTTATTTGCAGAAAGTAATAAAAAATTAATGGAAAAGAACTTGACAGTGACCTTACGTCACCCTGTATGATGGTGTCACGAATTGATACGGAGGAAAAACAAATGAAGGGAATTATTCTTGCCGGAGGCTCCGGCACCAGACTTTACCCGCTGACCATGGTAACTTCCAAGCAGTTACTGCCTATTTATGACAAACCGATGATTTATTATCCCCTGTCCGTTTTAATGAATGCAGGGATCCGGGATATCCTGATCATCTCAACGCCTGATGATACGCCCAGGTTTGAGGCGCTTTTAGGCAACGGAAGCCAGTTTGGAATCGGCTTGTCCTATGCAGTACAGCCATCTCCTGATGGCCTTGCCCAGGCATTTATCATTGGAGCGGAATTCATTGGAAACGACAGCGTGGCAATGATCCTTGGGGATAATATTTTTGCAGGCCATGGACTTAACAAACGCCTGTTAAATGCTGCCAACAAAAAGGATGGAGCGACTGTATTCGGCTATTATGTGGATGATCCGGAACGCTTTGGCATCGTGGAATTTGATTCTGACGGAAAGGCAGTTTCCATTGAAGAAAAACCGGCAAAGCCAAAGAGCAATTACTGTGTGACCGGCCTTTACTTCTATGATAATAAGGTGGTGGAATACGCGAAGAATTTAAAGCCATCTGCCAGAGGCGAACTGGAAATCACAGATTTAAACCGCATTTACTTAGAAGAAGGAAAGCTTGATGTGGAGCTTTTGGGCCAGGGCTTTACCTGGCTTGATACGGGAACCCATGAATCCTTGGTAGATGCCACTGATTTTGTCCGCACCATGGAGACACACCAGCACAGGAAGATCGCCTGTCTGGAGGAAATTGCCTATTTAAACCACTGGATCACAAAGGATCAGCTTATAGAGAGCATTGAGCCTTTGAAAAAGAACCAGTACGGACAATATCTGATGGATGTCCTTGCAGGAAAATATATTGATAAATTACACGGTTAAATAAAAGCAGGAGGAGCATATAAATGAAGATTATCGTTACCGGAGGAGCCGGTTTTATCGGCGGAAATTTCGTACACCATATGGTGAATAAGTACCCGGATTACCAGATTATTAATCTGGATCTATTGACCTACGCAGGAAACTTAGAGACCTTAAAGCCTGTTGAGGATAAGCCTAATTATAGATTTGTAAAAGGGGATATTGCGGACAGAAGCTTTGTTTTTGACCTTTTTGAGAAGGAAAAGCCAGATGTGGTGGTAAACTTTGCGGCAGAGAGTCATGTGGACCGTTCCATTACAGATCCGGAGGCATTTGTAAGGACCAATGTGATGGGAACCACGACCCTTCTTGATGCATGCCGCACTTACGGCATCAAGCGCTATCATCAGGTTTCTACCGATGAAGTATACGGGGACCTTCCCCTGGACCGCCCGGACTTGTTTTTCACCGAGGAAACGCCCCTTCATACCTCAAGCCCTTATTCCTCTTCAAAGGCCAGTGCAGACCTTTTTGTCCTGGCATATCAGAGAACCTTTGGGCTTCCGGTGACCATTTCCAGATGCTCCAATAACTACGGGCCATATCATTTCCCGGAAAAACTGATTCCGCTTATCATCAGCCGGGCTTTGGCAGATGAGGAACTTCCGGTATACGGTACAGGGGAAAATATAAGGGACTGGCTCCATGTTTCCGATCACTGCGAAGCAATTGACCTGATCATTCACAAGGGAAAAGTGGGTGAGGTCTACAACGTAGGCGGACACAACGAGCGCACCAACTTGGAAGTGGTTAAGACCATTCTTGAGGCTCTTAATAAGCCGGAGAGTTTAATCAAGTTTGTTACGGATCGTCCGGGCCATGACAGGCGTTATGCCATTGATCCTAAGAAGCTGGAGACCGAGCTTGGCTGGAAACCCAAGTATAACTTTGATACCGGAATCCGCCAGACCATTCAGTGGTATCTGGACAATGAGGACTGGTGGAAGCACATCATCAACGGAGAGTACCAGAATTATTTTGACAACATGTATAGTAACCGTTTATAAATATCTTGGCATGATTTCCTTAATAAGGACGGTTTGCGCGGTCTGAATTCAGGAAATCTGCCTTTTAGAAGCCATCAGGCGGATCGGACTTCCTTGAAGAAAAGAGGCATCTATGAAAGTATTTGTTACTGGCGTAAAAGGCCAGCTTGGATTTGATGTAGTAAATGAATTGAAAAAGCGGGGACATGAGGCGATCGGCGTAGATATTGATGAGATGGACATCACGGATAAGAACAGTGTAAATCAGGTCATTAAGACGGCCGATCCTGATGCGGTCATTCATTGTGCAGCCTATACGGCTGTGGATGCGGCGGAAGAAAATGAGGAAGTATGCCGGAACGTGAATGCAAAGGGAACGGAGTACATTGCCAGGGTATGCCGGGAGCTGGATATTAAGATGATGTACATCAGCACGGATTACGTGTTTAACGGCCAGGGAACCCGCCCCTGGGAGCCTGATGATGAAAGGGAGCCGTTGAATGTTTACGGTCAGACCAAATATGAGGGAGAACTGGCGGTGGAAGAAAACCTCACTCAATATTTTATTGTGAGAATCGCCTGGGTGTTTGGGGTGAACGGAAAGAACTTTATTAAGACCATGCTGAATCTGGGAAAGACTCATGACAAATTAACGGTGGTGGCCGACCAGACAGGTTCTCCTACTTACACGTTTGATCTTGCCCGCCTTCTGGTGGACATGATAGAAACGGAAAAATACGGGCGTTACCATGCTACCAATGAAGGCCTGTGCACCTGGTATGAGTTTGCCTGTGAAATCTTTAAACAGGCAGGCATGGATGTAAAAGTTGAGCCTGTGGGCTCAGACCAGTACCCAGCAAAGGCAAAACGGCCTGCTAACAGCCGCATGAACAAGGATAAGCTGGAAGAAAACGGTTTTCTTCGCCTGCCTTCATGGCAGGATGCTTTAAAACGGTATCTGGAGGTCGTTTTTCCGGGTTAAGCATCTGCAGGAGGGGATATGGAAATCAAGATCAATGATTACTGGGAACCGGATCATTTCCGCGCCTTAAGTGAAAACAACTACGATGTCTCAAGATCCTGTGATTATGAAAAGAGTGGGATGCACCATATTCATACTGCAAGTGAGATCCTGTTTGTGGAAGAGGGCTCTGCGGAATATTATGTAGTCGGAAAGAAATATCTTCTGGAAAAGGGTGATATCATGGTGATCGGAGGGCAGGAGCATCATCAGAGACGGCTTTTGAACCTTCCCTTCCTGCGGTACGGACTTACGGCCCGTCCCTCCTATTATGAGAGCTTAAACCTTGGGGAAGACTTAAAAAAGGTGTTTCTTACGCCAACCCAGCAGGCTTTCCAGGAGCATTATAAGCATGTGGATGAACAGATATTCAACCGTGTGACCGGGCTTTTAAAGGAATTGTATGAGGAACAGGAGATCCATCAGCCATTCCGGTCCATGATGGAACGGTCAATCCTCACGGAGATTACCGTGCTTTTGTTCCGGGCATTTGGATTGGAACGGACGGAAAGCGAGCTGTCTGAGATGAACTTAAGAATGATAGGGATTAAAGAATATATTGACATGCATTATCAGGAGAACCTGGACTTAAAAATGTTAAGCGAACTTTTTTACCTCCATCCCGCTACCATCAGCAAAGAGTTTAACAAATATTTCGGGAAAACGCTGATAAAGTATATTAACATTGTCAGGGTATGCGAGGCTGCAAAGCTGCTGGAAAATACCAATGACAGCGTCACTGCCGTTGCCGCAAAATGCGGGTATGACAGCGTGAACACATTTTTAAGACAGTTTAAAGCGATCATGGAAACATCCCCCCTGCAGTACCGGAAAGCCATTAATGAGCTGTTTAAAAGGAGCCGGGAAATAACCCAAAGGCTGTAAGCGATTACGGCCTTTTTGTAATATAATAGGAAATTCCTTACGAATTTTGGTTTATGTAAACGAATAGCCTTGCAAATTGTCTTTGCAATAAAGTATTACACGATTTGTTCATAATGTTTAAAGAGTGCAACAGGTTGAACATATTGCAAAAGACTTCATTTATATAAATTTACAGGAAAGGCAGCAGAAACATAATAAGAAGAGATTTTAAAAGAAAATATACTTTTGGCATGATATTTGCATGAATATATTATGAAAGTGCCGGAGTACACTTCTGCGTGAAAATTCATTTTATAATTTTCCTTATTCCATATTTCCCAGGCCTTCAGTAAGATAGGGTAACTGCCCCCCCGCAGGCAGGTTATTCTGTGCAGTGGAAGGTTGGAGAAAATTTTTGAATTAGTAAGGCGCAGGTAATTTATCAAGCAAATTGGAGGAATACTCTATGCAATACGGACCCGATCCCAATGTCATATATCCAAATGAAAAGATAAAGAGTGTCTGCTACATCAAAAACGTAATTACACGCTCCAATATTATTGTTGGAGACTATACCTATTATGATGATCTGAATGGGGCTGAAAATTTTCAGGAACATGTCACTCATCATTATGAATTTCTGGGTGATAAGCTTATTATTGGAAAGTTTTGTGCTATAGCTAAAGGTATTGAGTTTATAATGAACGGTGTGAATCATAGAATGTGCAGTATCACGACCTATCCCTTTAATATCATGGGACATGGGTGGGAAAAGTGTACTCCGTCCCTGGAAGACTTGCCGCTGAAAGGTGACACTGTTGTAGGGAATGATGTATGGATTGGACAGAATGTTATTATTATGCCGGGAATTCATATTGGCGATGGGGCGGTTGTTGCGGCTAATTCTGTTGTGACAAAAGATGTACCGGCTTATCACATGGTGGGAGGAAATCCTTGTAAGATCATCAAGAAAAGATTTGATGATAAGCTGATTGACTATCTCATTGGTTTGAAGTGGTGGGACTGGCCTGCGGAAAAAGTCTTTAATAATCTTGAGGCCTTATGCAGTGGTGACTTAAGTAAAATTACGACTATTCAGTAAGCGCGAAATATATATGCTATATGGGTAAAAAGAAGTACATGCGGGAACGTTTTTTTAATTATAAATTAGATTATGAGGTGAGAATGCTATGAATGATTACACAAAGGAAGAATTGACAGAGGCCCTTCGGGCTGTAAATTCCATTATTAGCAAATGCGAAAAAGCACAGGAAAAGTTTCTGGAGGGGAATTCTCATCATACACTTCTTAGAAATCGTTTAAAGGCAATGTATATTTCGAAATCACTGATAGAAGATGCAATTTTCAAAAAGTAATTTCTATTAAGGGTTAATAAGCTTTTAATAACAAAAAATAAGAGAATTGTGCAATGAGCATTTGAGTGACTTAATAAAGACATTTATGAAATAAATCTAATAGCTCGGGATTGTCGCATAATGGCATGAAAATCATTATAATTTCATACCAGGAGCAGTGCTCCCGTCTTTTTTTACTAAAAATCCGGCTGGATCATCATTTTAGACATTCCAGCCGGATTTTAGGCGTACTTTAACAGATTTTGCTTTATAATCCTCTTTTTTATGCCGTTTTTAATTCATACAGATGGCTCTGAAGCTTTTCCCTTTGGGTTTTTGAGTGGAGTTTGTTGTTGTTATATTCTATACTGAATAAAAGAAACTAAATTTTTACACTGTTTTTTCCACATGTCAAAAGTCTTCTGAATCCATAATCCTATTTTAATACTCCAAAGACCCCTTCTATTTGGAAAGAACAATTCATACGATACAGGATATCCTTTTTGTTTAAGATATTTTTCAATGATACATTTTTTTCTATCAGCTTCTTTGAAACATACATCTGATTACCTTTTCGGAAGCGGGTATATTTTCCGCCGAAATGCGGGCAGCTTTTATAGCCTTCACAACGATAAATATTCTGCTTTGACTCATTTACTTATCTGCCTTTGCAACAGTCGCTTTTTGCTGTATTAAACTGAAATTTAACTTTATTCATCCATGCGTTTGTTCACAAACCCATATCAGGCCTACAGAAAACCTATTTAACTCCATCTCATTTAATCCCATCTCATTTACCCCCGGCTATTTTTTTCCAGGTATCCAGATTCTCCTCTACGAACCTATCATCATTCAAATGTGGATACATCCGGTAAATACGATCTATTTCCTGTGCCTGCCCTTCGGACAATGTCTCATTGGGATTTAGGCACCAGATGCCCTTCATAAGCCCCTGCCTACGGAGAACTTCATGGAGTCCGGCAATACAGCCTTTGAAGTCATGGGCGGTATCAAAGAGCACGCTGTTGGTGTCGGTAACCTGAGCGGCCAGCGTCAACAATTCGTTGGAAATGGAAGCCTGCCTGCGTTCTTCCTTGATCCGGCGGAATAATTCCACAGCCTTTTCGGTCCAGACGGACCAATGACCAAGCAGACCGCCTGCGAATTCCTTCTCATAGGTTTTTCCTCCTTCTGTAAAGGAATACTTTGTCAGTAAATCAATGACAATATTGTCATCATTTCCTGTATACAGCGCGATTTCTCCGGCTCTGGAGGAGGTGGTGACAGCCCGGACCACGTCGAGTGTTGTATAGCGGTTAAAAGAAGCACATTTGATGCCTGCTACCCCCTGAATTTCACAGAGTTCCTGCCAGTAGCGATAGCTGAACACCCGTCCGCCGACGGCATTCTGCAAATAAAATCCTATGACTGGGATGATGGAGGACACGGTTTTTGTCCGCTCGATCATCTCCGCTTCTGTCAGGTGGTTTAACCCTCCCGGACTTAAGAGGACAGCGTCATATCCTAAGTCTCTGGCTGCGGCTGCTTCTGCGGCTGCCTGCCTGATTTCTCCGCACACTCCGGCGACCCGCACAATGGTTTTTTTGTTTGCTTCTTCAAATTTCTCTATTTCCTCCACTGCCGTCTTTAATACCATTTCAAATAACTGATACTGAGGAAGACGGATCTCAAACTGAGTGGTATGGACTGCAACAGCAAGTCCGCCGCTTCCGGCATGAAGATAATAGTTGGTTAAAAGTCTCTGGCCGCTCTCATCGAATCGCCTGTTTTCATCAAGAGCCAGGGGGTTGGCTGGTATGACGGTTCCGTTTTTAAAGATTTCTAAAGCCTGTAAGTGTCTGTCCATGATTAATAGCTCCCCTTTCTTTCTTCAAAATGGGTTGGTTTCCCAAGCCCACGTCCGCCGTCCAGCAGCCACTGAGCCTGCCATTCAATTAGGGTGTTTATGGGGACCTGGGGATAGCCGAACATCTGGATGGATTTTCCGGCGTTGTTTAAATAGGCGTCAGTTCCTTCCACACCTTCAAACAACGCCTCTTTGCCAAGCAGCGCAGCCAGCTTAAGTGCGGTCTTTTTGATGGAGACTGTCTCCGGCCCGGTCACATTCACGATGTTGGCGGGAGATGTAGCGTGCAGCAGGCCGCGGATGGCAATTTCATTGGCCGATCCCTGCCAGATGCAGTTTAAGATAGGGGTGGAGAGGGAGATTGGGGTGGAATTTAAAATCTTCTCCGCCATGTCATAGAGAACCCCATACCGTAAATCCACAGCAAAATTCAAGCGGTAAATAAAAATCCTGGTACCGAACTGGTTAGCGGCATATTCAAAGGCGCGCTCTCTGGCCAGGCAGCTCATGGCATATTCGCCAACCGGACCTGGCCGGTCCGCTTCAGTGCAGCCGCCGGAGGAAATCGGGACGATTGGATATATATTGCCGGAGGAAAATACCACTATCCGGGAATTTTTGAACTTTTCCGCCACAAAAGCCGGTAGGGTGGAGTTCATGGCCCAGGTTTCCCATTCATGTCCGTCTGTTCCAAACTTTCTGCCTGCCATGTAAATGATGTTCTCTACCTCAGGGAGCTGGTTTAAAGCCTTTAAGTCCAACAAATCACAGGAAATCAGTTCAATTCCCTGGTCTTCCAGAAATTTTGCGACAATTTTGTCGTTGAAACGGGATACGGCAATTACTTTTTTTTCAACTCCTGCCTGCTCTATGGCCTTTTGCGCCAGGAGACAGAGGGTGGGACCCATTTTTCCTCCGGCGCCAAGCACCATGATATCGCCGCTCAGTTTTTTGATGTCTTCAACAAGTTCTTTCGATGGGCTGGTCAGCCGTTCATTGAGTAATTCTTCTGTCCACATAATTATATACCTCCTGTTAAAATGAATGGGTTAAGTATTGTAAATACTCATCTTTGGTAAAACGGGCCTCAAACTGCTTTTTGATTCTTTCTGCGGCTTTCGCCTGATCGCATAGTAGGTCAACAATGGTAAAGCAGAGGAGCTTGGTGGCAGTCACCACATTAAACTCCGGCTTGCAGGAATAAAAGTCATTTCCGTGAATGGTACCTTGAAAGCCTCCTAAGGTCGGTTGGATGCATGGAATCAAACAACTTAAATCGCCGGCATCCGTGGAACCGACCATATCAACTCCCCGCAGTATTGCTGCCTCCGGCATAAGAAGCCTGGCGTTATCTTCCAGAACTTTGGTCAGACCGTGATCTTGAACCAGGGGAAGATAACCGCTCTGGTTATGAATTGATGCTTTGGCACCCAGAGACAAGGCTCCGGCATTTACGCAGTTGTCCACAATTTTAGCGGTGTTTACAATTGCTTTTGCGTTGGCGGCCCGGACATAGGTTTCGATAGTCACCCGGCCAGGGACCGTATTTACAATATCGCCTCCATTTGTAATGATTGGATGGACCCTGACCCGGTCCTTCTCCCGGAATGTATCACGGTTTGCGTGTATTGCCATCAGGGTGACCATGGCAGCATTTAAAGCGTTGACTCCGTCAAAAGGGGTGCTGGCATGGGCGGCCCCGGTGCTGAGGTCAGCATTTGGATGGCTGATGCACTTTACTGCATCCATTTCCCCCATAAGGCATATATTGATACGGCTTTCCCCTCCTTTGATGCACCCTTTGACACCAGTGACCCCATGGCCGGCAGTATAAGGAATCCCATATCTGTCAAACCATGATTCCGTCATTTCCTTCGTATGAATTTCCTTAAAACCCAGCTCCGGATGTTCTAAGATATTTTGTCCTGCTTTTAAAATCTCATCCCTATGGCTGTCAATAATCTTTGCCAGTTCATCCTTCCTTTTATCCATTCATGTCTCCTCCTTGTTCCGCCCTTCGTATTAAGCCGGACAATGTTTTTGAATCCTCCAGAAACTGCGCGGCTGTTCCGCCTTTTACAAATTCCAGACATGCATAGTGATCTCCCGGAAGCTTTGTAATTTCTGTCATGTAGTTAGACCAGGCTTCCCATCCGTCTGAGAGGGGATAGTAGACCCCATCCATGCACTGTTGGACATGGACTGTGGTAATGTAAGAAGATAATTCCCGAATTGCCCTTAAATTCTCCTCTTCCTCACCGTTTGCTGCCGTCTGCCAGTGGGTCCGGCTGCCCGGAACCAGAGTAAGAAGCTTAAGCGCAGCTTCCGGGCTGTCTGCCAGCGTATTCTGGTGATACTCAAAAGAAATCTCCGCGCCTATATTGTGTGCCGCGGATACAAGAAGCACTGCTTCCCTGGTTAAATGATGTAACTCCTCCGGTGAAATATTTTTAGAAGGCTGAGTTCCCGCCCAAATCCTAATCACCTGAGCTTCCAGCTCCTTCGCAGTTTCCAGTACCGGAGCGAAGGCCGAAAGAGGGTCTGTATTTTCCCCCAGGCGGTAATAGGAGGCATAGCCGCATATCCCAAGCTGCCTTTCCAGGCACAGCTTTTTAACCTGTCTTGCCCGTGCTTTGTCACCGGGAAGAAGATGTACATCGGAACTCCATTCAATCCCGGTCAAACCGGCTGCAGCTGCCAGGTCTATGATATCTTCTGCCGCAAGTCCACGGAATGTAGCTGATACAATTCCTGTTTTTATCATATTTTTCACTCTCCTTGTCTGAGGCTTGTTATTGACTTATCTCCAATAAATGAGTAATATATAGTTAAAATCACGAATAAGGGGTAAGGCATGCATAAAATTTTAACAAAATCCATAAAGTCGAAACTCAGTTTTTCTTTTATCATTGTTACCTGCACTGTTTTTCTGGTCTATGCTGTCACATATCCCCTGATTTTGAATATGTTTGCAAAGGAACTGGAGGCACATGTCAGTGACCGTATGCAGAGTGCTCTTTTGAGACTGGATGATAGTTTAAGCAATATCCAGAAGCAGATATTTTCCCTGAATAACAATCTGGAATTTAAAACGATCTTTACGCAGGATGGCAGCGGGGAATACCAAAAAGTAGTCTTGTGGAGTAAAGTCACCCAGACGCTGCGGGATTTAAACTATGTGAAAGCTTACAGTCTCATTATTAAAGGAAATAATGAAGTGATCACCGGTGAAGGGATTCTAGCTTTTGATAAGTATTTTAACCAGTTTTGGAACAATCCGGATTATAATTCAGATTTCTGGAAAAAAGAGCTTTATCAGCCTTTTTATATCCGGTATTATCCCCAGGCGGTTTTTACATCCCGGGTATTTGGAGACAATGGCAGGAGCCAGGCTGTGATTCCCATAGCCTTTAAAAACTCCTTTAATACCAAATACATGATCATCGCCTTTGTCGATATCCAGGCGATTTGCAGGAATATCAGCCCTGACATCCTGGAGAACCTCTCTGTATACCATGAAGGGGAAGCTTTGATTACAGGCGAATCCGGCCAGCTTGCGGATTACGAGGAATACTTAAACGGAAGAGAGATTGCTGTGAAAACCCAGGGAGACAGCTTTTTTGTCATCTGCCGGTCCTCCTTTAACAATTTTTATTATGTAAAAAGCACTTCCATTAAAGAGGTGCGGTCCGGTCTTAACCAGGCGTATTTATTCAGCCTCTGCATTGTCTTTGCCGCGCTGCTGATCAGTGCCTGTGTTATCGCAGTTATTACCAAAAGGCTTGCCCAGCCTTTTATCTCCATTGAGGAAATGCTGAAAGTTAAACATTTAACAAACGATAAAAACATCAATGAATTAACCTTTATTCAGGATAACTTACGCCATTTGTTTGACTCCCATGAACAGATTGCCAGGGAGCTGGAAGAGAAAAATGTAATGCTGCAAAACTTCCAGTACCAGTCAAAGCTGAAAAATATCTATGTGAACATACAGCACGAAGAAGACGGCAGCGGGAACGACAGGGAGTTATCCTTCTATCTCTTAAGCTTAGAAGTCATTTACCGGAGCGGAGTGTCCGAACTGATCCATAAAACCTACAGTGAAATTTCCTATATTTTAAAGGAACACTTAGAAATGATTCTAAAGCATCACTTTCCCAGCCTTCTTTTATTCCAACTGGAAGAAAACTCCTTCTTTGCTAAGGTGGGGCTTGGAGGGATGGAAAATTCCATAGCTGATATTATGGATAAAATCAAAAAGCAACTGGAGATCGAAGAAGAATACTGCTATTTTTTAGTCGCTGTCAGCAGCCCGATCAAGGACGAGGCTTTGATTGCAGAGGATTATTATGATATTCTTGAATTGCAGCAGCAGTTTTGTTTAATGGAATCCAGCCAGGTGCTATATCAGGACCAAAATCCGGCCAAGCGGGCTTATACTGGCTTAAATATTCAACAGTCGGAGGACTTAAAAAAGCTTGTAATTTCTTCAGACCGGGCAGGGGCCATCAACTTGATTTCCAATATGCTGGATATAGGAATTACTCCTAAAACCACCCGTTTTTATGCCAATCTGTTTTGCGGTAATATTATGAATATTCTGTTTCAGGTCATCAGTGAAAAATACATCTCTCTTCCTGCGGAACTTCCGGTCCAGAGCTTCTATCATCGTCTGTCCAAATGTTCCGGAGAAAAGGATTTTCGTGAAGCTGTACTGGCATTTGCCGGTGATGTTCTGGATTATGTATGGAAAAACAGTGGGGCTGAAGACCCGCTGATCCTCGGGGTAAAAAGTTATGTGGCGGAAAACTACGATACGGAGTTTACCATGGAGATGATGGCAGAACGCTTAAAGATATCGAAAAGCTATCTGTCAACCTGCTTTAAATCGAAAACAGGAATCAACCTGATCGATTACATCCAGCAGTACCGGGTTCAAAAGGCGATTGAGCTGATGAAGCGCAGTAACATCAGATTGTCGGATATAGGAAATCAGGTCGGAATTACGAATCCCAATTCTTTTATCCGTACTTTTAAAAAACATACCGGAATCACTCCAAGTGAATACCGGAAAAACTTAAACATATAAGAGGCGGTCACCTTTGGTGTTCCGCCGTTTTTATTTTCCGGTTCCAACATAACATAAACCAGAATAGGAAAAATAGCTATCTGCAATTTTTTTAATAATCCCCATATTTATTGATTTTTGATATTACAACAAAATCGCCAGAATCAAATGAATTGAAAGTTGATTTTTTGTGGAAATGTATATATGTTGGTTATGACAGAAACCAGTGGTCAACGAATGAAAGCAAAAAGAAAGGGAAGGGTTAAGAAATGAAAAAAACAAAAATGATGGCTTTATTGCTGGCGCTTACCGTTTGCGCCGTCCCCATGGCAGGCTGTTCGGCTTCCAATGAAAAGAAGCAGGAAACTACCGTAAAGCAAAAACAGAGTACTGCACAACAGGAATCGGCAGGAGGAAATGAAACTGGTCAGTTATTTTCTGAGCCGGTAATGTTTTCCATGCTGATTCCATCCCATCCAAGCTGGCCCTATCAGGAAGATTGGTACGTCCAAACGATGATAAAGGAAGAAACGAATGTTTCCTTTAACGTAACGGCGGTACCCAATGAGGGTTATCCGGATAAGGTGAATTTAACCATGGCTTCCGGCCAGCTTCCCGATTTAATCTATTTTATTGGAAATGAACAAATTGCCCAATATGCTCCCCAGGGTGCTTTCGTCAATATCCTGGATCATCTTGATGAGATGCCTAATTTTAAGAAATGGTATGAAGAGAATGAGGATTTTGCCTTAAACTACCTTTCTGCAGACGGCGGTTTATACCAGTTTCCTGAACAGGGCGTGGATGAAACCAACCGCCGGGGCTGGATGTACCGCAAGGATATTTTTGACAAGCTGGGCTTAAAGACTCCTACAAACCAGGATGAGTTCTATGATGTGTTAAAAGCATTAAAAGCGGAGTACCCGTCTTCTTATCCTCTGGCTTTCCGTACCTTTGACATCAATCTTAACCAGCTTCTGATGCTGGCGCCGTCTTGGGGAACCGATTATATTGATGAATCGGAAAACCGCTATTTCAGACTGGACGAGAAAACAAATGAATGGGTATTTGGTCCCACAGAGGACAGCTTTAAAGAACTGCTTCAGTTCTATAATAAGCTTTACATAGAGAAGCTACTGATTCCAAACTTTCTTACCATTGATACCAAAGGGTGGCAGGATGTGATGTCCAACAACGACTCATTTGTTACAGTGGACTATCTTTCCAGAATTGATTTCTTTAATGTGCCGATGCGCGCAGTAAACCCGGAATTTACTCTTGCATTTATGCAGCCGCCGGCATTCGGAACCAATGGGATTAATAAGTTTTCCTATTCCGCCAAAGGAATCTTAGGCTTTGCGGTTTCCAGCCAGTCAAAACAGCTTGATAAGGTGCTAAAATATATTGACTGGATGTACCGGGATGATTCTGTACAGTTATTATCATGGGGCCGTGAAGGAGATACCTATAAAGTAGAAAATGGTGAGAAGAAATGGATTGATTATACCGTAGCAGCGGATATGAAAAAGGGAACCGGATTTGAGACTTATGGATTCTACCAGCGCTATGATTTTTCAGGAGAAATGTCTACGTTCAGCGATGAAGTAAAAGAAGCAGTTACCGAGGCCCGTAAATACGATTTGCCGCAGCCGCCGGTACTGGCATTTACCGATGAGGAAAATTCAGTGAAGCAGTCTGTTGGAAGCACCATCTCCACATATGTAGCAGAACAGACCAGTAAGTTCATTCTGGGTGAGAGAAGCTTTGACACTTGGGAAGATTACGTAAAGGAAGTGCAAAGCCTCGGGCTGGACCAGCTAAAGCAGATCCAGGAACAGAGCTATGCCCGGGTGGAGGAGTTAAAGAATCAGTAAAGAGGCCAATGGCGCCAGGGAAGACGCAGATGTCGGCCCTGGTTGCCGGCATGACATCGTGCCTGGCGGAAAATATTGTTATAGAGGAAGGAGTTTATTATGCTGAGATTTGGAATGATTGGGACTGGAATTATCAGTACCAGCCACTTAAAAGCACTGGATAAGAATCCGCGAACCCAGATTATGGCGGTGGCAGATATTGATAGAAACAAGGCCCGCCAGGCAGTCTTAGGTTATGGCGCCTCCGTATACGGAGATTATAAAGAGATGCTGCAGAAAGAAGAACTGGATGCGGTGATTATTAATCTGCCCCATTATCTTCATGAGGAAAGTACCATAAGCTGTGCCGAAAAAGGAATCCACATCCTCGTGGAAAAACCGATGGCTGTTTCGTCTTTTGCCTGTGACGCCATGATCCGGGCATGTAAGAAGTCCGGCGTCATCCTACAGGTCGGACACATCCAGCGCTATTTCCCTGAAAATAAAAAAGCAAAGGAAATCATAGATTCCGGTGCGCTTGGAAAACTTCTTATGATCAATGACGTAAGAACAAGCCTTTATTTCGCTGAGAACAGGCCTGGATGGTTTCTTGATAAGGAGCGTTCCGGCGGCGGCATCCTGATGAACTTAGGAGCGCATTCCCTTGATAAGATCAAGTTTCTGACCGGAAGCCGCTTTATTCAGGTATCGGGAGCCTGCGGCTTCGGGAACAAGGAGTATTCTGTAGAGGGAAATGTCCAGATGTTCCTGAGGACGGAAAGCGAGGTGACGGCCTGCGTGACCCTGTGCGGATATCACGATATTCCGGTTAACGAAACCACCCTCTATTTCTCAGGGGGAGTATTAAGGTTAAGTACCGGAAAAAGCCTGGAAATCTGGGAAGACGGGAAGTTTAAAGAGCTGGTTCGTTCCGACTCGGTGACTCCCTTTGAGGAACAAATTGAAGATTTTGTACAGTCAATTCTTGGCGGCCCATCCCCGGTGACAGATGGAAGCTATGCAAAAGACATCATAGCGCTTATCGAAGATATCTATCAAAAGGCGGGTGAAATCAATGAAAACAAAAAATAAATCTACTATATTCTATGAAATGTATCGAAGCCGCTACCTGCTTCTTTTGTTTCTGCCGTGTCTGATTTATTACATACTGTTTCGATATGTGCCTATGTGGGGGATTCTCATATCTTTTAAGGATTTTAAACCATTTATTGGTTTCGCAGGCAGCCGATGGGTGGGCCTTATGCATTTTCGAAGTTTCTTTGCTTCTCCGGATGCGTGGCGGGTGATACGCAATACGGTGCAGCTTGGAGTGTATTCTCTGATATGGGGATTTCCTTTTCCGATCCTGTTCGCCTTGCTGTTAAATGAGATTACTCAATTAAAGTATAAAAAGGTGGCTCAGACAGTTAGCTATATGCCTCATTTTTTATCTGCGGTTGTTGTGAGCGGCATGATTCTCACGTTTTTATCTCCTATCCGCGGAATCATCAACCAGATGATCGGCACATTTGGAGTGGAACCAATTAATTTCATGAGCCAGGCCAAATATTTCCGGACCGTATATGTTGTGTCCGATATCTGGCAGGAGGTCGGATGGGGCGCAATTATCTATATCGCTGCCATCACCAACGTAGATGCGCAGCTTTACGAGGCTGCCATGATTGACGGAGCCTCCAAATGGAGACAGATATGTTCCATTACACTGCCGTGCATAGCCCCTACCATTGCAACCATGCTGATTTTAAGGACAGGTGCCATCCTGGAGGTAGGGCTGGAAAAAATACTGCTTCTCCAGAATCCGGCAATCTATGAATCTGCAGATGTGATTGCAACCTATGTATACCGGCAAGGTATTGTAAGCGGCAACATGAGTTATGCTTCCGCTGTTGGCCTGTTCAGCGCCCTTGCCAATCTGGCACTGTTGCTCACGACGAATTTCTTGTCTAAGAAATTCAGTGAAACAAGTCTGTTTTAAGAGGAGAGGCTTATGAAAAGAATAAAAATATCAGGATTTTCTGTTTTTGCCTACGCCTTTGTTACCCTGGTCCTTTTAGTCACCTTGCTGCCCATTATTCACATGATTGCCATATCATTATCAGGAAATACATTTGTTATGCAAGGGAAAGTGGGCCTTTTTCCGAAAGGCACTACATTAAAGATGTATGAATATGTATTTCAGGATAAAAGGCTGTTTAAAGCTTATGGCAATACAATTCTTTACACGGCATGCGGAACAACTCTGTCCCTTACCGTCACCGCCATGGGCGCTTTTGCTTTAAGCAAGCAGCGTATGGCATTCAGTAAATTTTTTTCTATTATGATAATAATAACCATGTTCTTTGGCGGGGGCATGATTCCTACCTATTTAACCATCAGGAACTATGGGATATTAGACTCCATTTGGGCTGTTATCCTTCCGGGGATGGTTTCAACCTGGAACTTCATCATCATGAGAAGCTTTTTCGATGCCTTTCCGACAGAGCTTGAGGAGTCCGGAAAAATTGATGGATTGAATGATGCCGGGATATTCTTTCGGCTTGTGCTTCCTGTTTCAAAAGCTGTGTTTGCGACAATCGGCCTTTATTATGCGGTAACTTTATGGAATGCGTATTTTAGTCCGTTTATTTATCTAAACTCTCCGAATAAGTTTCCGCTGCAGCTGATTTTACGTGAAATACTGATGTCCGGCTCTTCCAATTCCAATGCGGTGGGAGTGGGAGATGTGGCGGTTGTGGAGGAATCCTTAAAATATGCAACCGTACTTGTATCAATTATACCAATTATAGCAGTCTACCCTTTTATCCAGAAATATTTTGTCAAAGGCGTTATGGTTGGCTCTGTGAAAGGGTGATAGGTCGAAATGAATAAAGGAGACTTTCTATGAAGATAAATTTGGTTCCAACACCACAAAACCTGGTGGTTACAGACGAAATGACGTTTTCCATCCAGGATTACGGACGGATTTTCCTGTCCGGGCCGGAGGCTGACCCGCGGCTTAAATCCCATTTAGAATATATGTTCCAAGTGATATGTCAAAGCGAAACGGTTTTCCCCTTTCACTGTCTGCACTCGGAGGGCATGGATGTAAGGGACATAGACCTTGGCGCAGGAGCTGGAAAAAATGATTTTTACAAATTGACCTTAGACAGAACGGGATTTTTATTGGCGGCTCCCTGCGCGGCTGGATTGTTCTACGGCCTGCAGACCTTAAAACAGCTTTTGGCTCATGAAGAGCTGCCTGCTCTTGAGATAGAGGACTGGGCGGACGTGGGACTGCGCTCTGACTATCTGGACTTGCGCAATGTATTCCCGCCATTTGAAAGGATGCTTTCCTTCATCCGTGAACTTAGTTACTGTAAAATCAACACCTTAGTTGTGGAATATGAAGATAAGCTGCCGTTTGAGACAATGGGTTTTCTGCGCCATCCTTCCGACTGCTTTACTGAGGAGGAGTTTTCTGCGCTTCTTTCCACGGCAGAGGAGAATTTTATTGAAGTGATTCCGCTCCAGCAATCCTTCGGTCACTTGGAATATGTACTGAAATATCCGGAGTATATTCATTTAAGGGAGACACCCGGCACCCCGGGAGAGATGTGCCCGCTCCGCCCGGGTGCTTTGGAGCTGTCGAAAGCCCTTATTTCTGAGATGGCAGCCCTCCACCCGGACAGTAAGTATCTCCATATCGGCTGTGACGAAGTGTGGAGCCTTGGGTCAAGTGCGGAATGCCGGGAAAGCGGGAAGACAAGGGAAGTGATTTTTATTGAATATGTGAATCATTTAATTGACCATGTATGCTCTCTTGGAAAAATGCCTATTATCTGGCACGATATGTTTAGAAATGCGTCAGAAGAAGAATTAGCTCTCTTAGACAACAGGGTCCTGGTTGCAGTTTGGCTGTATAATGGCAGCGATATGCCGTTTAGAGCAAAGGAGATCATGATGAAGCTGGAGCGGGCGGGAATTGCTTATCTGGGATGTTCTTCCGTTAGCTGTTGGGATAGCTGCCCGGAACAGAATTATCCTGTGATCGACAACCGCCTCTTAAACTTAGACTTATGGGGCAGGCTTGCGAAGGAAACGGACGTAAAAGGATTGATTCATACCCGGTGGGCCTCGTCCTTCTCCCTGGGCCGTCCTTATGGATTGTTTGAGACTCATATGTATCCTCTTTTTTATGGGGCTGATCTCAGTTGGAATGAGGCGGCGGACCGGTCTGATTTCCTATACCGCTTCCTGTTCCTCTACCATGGCATGGACACTGCCCGCGTGGAGGAAGAGGGGTACCGGAACCGGGATTATTATCTGGTGGTATGCAGATATCACCAGGACGTTTCCAAGCACAAGGAAACAGCATACTTGATTTACTTACTGATTTCACTGGAAAACTCCTTCCCCGTCCGGCATACCATGTATCGGTGTGAACTTTATCCGGACAGTGAAGTGGAACGCGCCTGTTTAAAAGAACGGAGTGAAGCCGCCTTAAGGAATTTCCATAAAGTCCGTGGGGAACTGACGGAATTTATTCCCCGGATATTAAATGAATCTATGGGAAAAATGTTCTTGGAATCGCGGTTTTATCTATATGATATGGCGGAGGAACGTCTACGAACCATCTTATGAAAACAAAAAATGGTTAACCTGTAACGGCAAGTCAGGCGAACGTCAGAAGAAGCTTTTGATATTCGATTTGCCTGGTAAGCAGCAAAGCGAGGAGGAAGATGAAGGTGAGAGAGTTAAAAACAGATAAATTGAATGTAAAAGTCTATGATAGCAGAAGGGAAATGGGCAGAGAGGCGGCAAGGGAAGCCGCTGCCTGCATTAAGAAGATGCTGGAAAATAAGGCCTCTTTAAATATTATCTTTGCAGCAGCCCCATCACAGAATGAGTTTTTAGAAGAATTAAGGCAGGAGCCAGGGATCACATGGGAAAGAATCAATGGTTACCATATGGATGAATATGTGGGATTAAAACAAGGTTCTCATGCCTCCTTCTCACGTTTTTTAGACGATGCGGTATTTTTAAAAGTACCATTTCAATCAGTAAACCGTCTGATCGGGGACAGCGTAAGTCCCGAAGCAGAATGCGCCCGCTATAGCAGGCTTCTTGAAGAAAATCCCGTTGATATCGTATTTATGGGAATCGGAGAGAATGGTCATATCGCTTTTAACGACCCGGATACGGCAAATTTTCATGACGGGCAGACTGTCAAGGTGGTGGAGCTGGACCTGGCCTGCAGGCAGCAGCAGGTGAATGACGGCTGCTTTCCCTCTTTAGAAGCCGTCCCGGTTCGTGCATATACATTGACGATTCCTGCGCTGTTAAAGGCTACAAAAATCTTTTGTATTGTTCCGGGAGGGCGAAAGGCAAAGGCGGTAAATCAGGCACTTACCGGTTCCGTATCAGAAGCCTGTCCGGCAAGTATATTGAGGACCAGGGAAAACGTTTATCTCTATTTGGATCAGGACAGTGCCGGAAAGTTGGTGTAACCAATGGAAACCGTGCTATTTAAAAATGCCAAAATCATATTGGAAAACAAGATATTACAGGGAAGCCTATTGACGGACAGAGGTAAAATCGCCGCCATCTGCCCTTTGGGGGAAAATGTTCCACAGGCAGACCGTATTATCGACATAGAAGGAAAATACCTTTCTCCGGGATTTATTGATGTTCATACCCATGGCGGAGGAGGCTGTGATTTCATGGATGGCAACTTGGACAGCATTTACCATGCATGCCATATGCATATGACCCATGGTACAACCACCATTGTGCCGACAACAATCACAAGTACGAAGGAATCTCTTTTTGAGTTTGTCAAATTGTTTAACCAGGTGGAGCTAAATCGGGAGCAGATGCCTAATATTCCCGGGTTGCACTTAGAAGGCCCCTATTTTTCCTATCATCAGAGAGGTGCTCAAGACCCGAAATATTTACGGAATCCGGAAAAGGAAGAATATGAGGAGGTATTCCGCCTGACTGACCGGATTCTGCGATGGTCTTTTGCTGTGGAACTGGAGGGAGCTGATGAATTCTTAAAGGCGTTAAATGACCATGGGATCATCAGTTCTCTGGCTCATTCTGATGCTGTCTGCACAGACGTCATGGAAGCTCAGAAAAACGGACTGAAAGCCCTGACTCATTTTTATTCGGGAATGTCAGATGTAAAACGGGTCAATGCCTTCCGTGTGGCGGGGGCTGTACAGGCCGGATATCTTATGGATGATGTTTTTGTGGAGCTTATTGTGGATGGCTGCCATTTGCCGAAGGAACTGGTCCAACTGACCTATAAAGTAAAGGGAGCTGATAAAATTTGCTTTGTGACAGATTCCATGCGGGCCGCCGGAATGCCTGACGGGGAATATATCCTTGGAAACAAAGACACTGGGCTTTCCACGATTGTAGAGGATGGTGTTGCCAAGCTTCCGGACAGGACTGCATTTGCAGGAAGTGTAGCCACCATGGACCGTCTTCTGCGTACCGGGCGGGAGTTTTTGGATATCCCGCTTTGGGAACTGGTGAAAATGGTGTCCCTTTCACCTGCCGCGCTTCTCAACATGCAGGATCAAAAAGGTTCGATTCGCCTTGGAAAAGACGCAGATCTTGTTGTTTTTGATGAAAATATCATTATCAGTCATGTGATGGTGATGGGGAATCTCCAAACCGTTGAAAATGGGCGGACGCCTGACTGATCAATATGCAGCAGGGTACAAAAAAAGGAGCGAGAGGGATCTTTCATCACGTAACATATTACTTGTAAATTTTAAATTATATTAGTTTAACACATAAGATGAAAAAAGCATACATTTGTGATAATCTTATTACAAGTAAACCGCTCCAAAGGAAGACGAAGCCGGGTAACCGGCTGCCGAGCAGTTATCCAGAAGTACCGTAAAGTATTTTGGACAGGTGCAAGAGAAACAAGGAAAGTCCTGGCTGATATTAAGAAAGAGCTGGAAGCCGACGGCTATGGTATTGTGGCAGCGGAAGCACAAAAGCAAGTGGATGCATTGGAGTCAGAACAAGATAAGGAAACTTCGTTAAATAAGACAGGTGTTATGTAAGGAGGGTATCAATGTATTTATTACCGCAGCCGAAACAGGTAATTGAAAAAGAAGGCAGATTAATGCTGCCATATGATGGATCAATTATAATCGATCCATCCTGTGGCTGGGCAGTTTACGGGTATGCAAGGATATTGCAGGAAGACATACTGGCAAATACAGGCTTTGGATATGAGGTAGTCAGAGGGGATA
Source organism: Lachnospiraceae bacterium (assembly GCA_902363835.1). GTDB lineage: Bacteria > Bacillota > Clostridia > Lachnospirales > Lachnospiraceae > Lacrimispora. Next base: position 1,934 of record CABJBM010000025.1, on the reverse strand, counting down.
GAAAAGGAACTGTTATTTTATCCCAGAAATTAAACAGCGGGGATCAAGTGTCCGCCCCAAAAGAAGGCTACACACTCTCTGTCTCCGGTCGTTCCTCCATCATAATCAATGGCCGGACAGAAAAAGGAATATTATACGGAATACAGACATTAAGGCAGATAATAAGACAGGAAGGGGCTGTCCTGCCCTGTGTGGAAATAGAAGACGAGCCTAGGTTTTCCAACAGAGGTTTTCTCCATGATGTGTCAAGAGGGCGGGTTCCTACTTTGAAATGGCTGAAAGAATTGGCAGATATCCAAAGCTATTATAAGATTAACCAGATGCAGCTATATGTGGAGCATACGTTTTTGTTTCCGGCTTTTAGTGAGATGTGGAGAGATGACACTCCCCTTACGGCAGACGAAATTATGGAATTTGACCATTACTGCCTGGAAAGGGGGATTGAACTGATTCCCTCCCTGCCTACCTTTGGACACCTTTACAAATTATTGAACACCAGGACCTACAGGCATTTATGTGAACTGGAGGATGCGGGAGAGCATCCCTTCGGTTTCATTGACAGGCAGGAGCACCATACCCTTGATATCTCCAATGAGGGCAGTTTTAAGCTGGTAGAGGAGATGATAGACCAATATATGCCCCTGTTCACTTCTGAAAAGTTCAATATTTGTGCGGATGAAACATTTGATTTGGGCAAAGGCAGGAATAAGGAGAAATTGGAGAAAGAGGGGAATGCAGCGCTTTATATGGGGCAGGTGAAAAGAATCTGCCGGCTGGTCGTTGACAGAGGGCATATTCCTATGCTGTGGGGGGATATTATGCTGGAATTTCCGGAATTTGCAAAGGAACTGCCTCCCGGCACCATTTGTTTAAACTGGGGGTATGACGCCGATGTAACGGAGAAAGCAACAAGGACCTATGCGGAATATGGTGTCAGACAGTATACCTGTCCGGGGACAAGTGCATGGAATCTGTTAGTAAATGCCCAGAAAAAATCCTACTTAAATATTTCTAAAATGTGCCGTTATGCCAATCAGTATAATGCCGAGGGTATCTTAAATACAGACTGGGGGGATTTTGGACATATCAATCATCCTGGGTTCAGTATTACCGGAATGATCTATGGCGCTGTTGGTTCCTGGTGCGGGGAATTGCCGCAGTATGAGGAATTGAATGAACAGATTTCCAGGCTGGAATATAAGGACAGCACCGGCAAGCTGATGGAGATTGCCGGCAGGCTTGCGGAGAAGGAAAGCTTCGGCTGGAGGGAAATGGTATGGTGGAAAGAAAAACACAGCCAGGCCAGCCAGAGTGAACAGGATAAGATAAGAGAGTTATACAAAGAAAAAGTGGCAAATGGAAGAGAGAATAATGATGAAATAGACTTGTGTATTTTAGAATTGTCTGCAAATATTAAAAATACGGATTCTTCTGCAAAAAACAGGATACAGCCATACTTATTAGCGGCAGAAGGAATGAAGCTGTTTAACCATACGGGCATTCTTTTATTTGGCGAGACAAAGGATGGACTGGATGCCAAACAGACGGCACAAGCCCTGGAACACTGGTACAACAGATACAAGCAGCTTTGGAGGACAGTAAGCAGGGAATCCGAGCTTTATAGAATCAGTGAAGCCCTGTTCTGGTATATAGACTTACTCAGGGAATTATCATAATAATGTTATTCAGGAAGAATCAGTTCCTTGTGGTTTATTGACATGAGGATGCCGGTCATATGTTAGGAATTTAAGAAATTGGATGTTTCCAAATCCTGTCCGGTTGCCATCTCTGCCAAGAAGTACTTCAAGTCATTGTTTTATAAGGATTTGAAGTACTTTTTTGTATAATAGGGTGCGCCCAGCAAAGGGCTTGAAGTTCGGTGGGTGAAAGTCCCACGCTGTAAGGTATAAGCCGTACCGCAGCTAGCGAGTCTT
>CABJBM010000024.1 GCA_902363835.1 Lachnospiraceae bacterium | reverse complement strand
TTATTCAGTTACAGAATAAAAAGATATTAGTAAGATATAAGCCTTATTGGCTATATCATTATTATACAAGGAGGAACTTTCATGAATAACCGAATATCATCAACAACTTACAGCAATTCTTCTGCCGGTTCCAGGGTTCGGCTGAAAAAACTGGTGATCAGCGGAATGCTGACAGCTCTTACGGTGGCCCTCTCCGGCTTTTCCATTCCCGTGGGAGCTTCCAAATGCTTTCCAATGCAGCATATGGCAAATGTTCTGGCAGGAGTGTTTTTAGGGCCTGTATATGGCGTTTCCATGGCTTTCTGTACTTCCCTCATTCGCAATCTCATGGGGACCGGAAGCCTGCTGGCTTTTCCAGGAAGCATGGCAGGCGCATTTCTTGGGGCTTTTCTGTTTCAGAAAACCAGGAAGCTTTTGCCGGCCTGTCTTGGAGAAGTCATTGGCACCGGGTTAATCGGAGGACTGCTCTGCTATCCGGTGGCCGTCTTTCTCATGGGAAAAGAGGTGGCTGTCTTTTTCTTTGTGGCTCCATTTTTCATGAGCACTTTGGCAGGGACCATTCTGGCTGCGGTCTTACTGGCAATGTTACACCGCCTTGGCCTGTTTTCCTATTTTCACCGTCTTGTGAATGAATAGGAGGAACCGGATATGAACCTGGAAATCAAGGATTCCCTGGCAGCTCTGGTCAGGGAAAAACAGCCTGTCATTCACTGTATCACCAATTATGTGACAGCCGGAGACGTGGCAAATATCATTCTGGCCTGCGGCGGTTCTCCCATTATGGCAGATCACCCGGAAGAGGTTTTGGAAATAACCGCTTTATCTGACTGCCTTCTCTTGAACATAGGGACTCCGAAAGAGACCACAAAAGCCGCAATGGAGGCAGCCGGGCTGGAAGCAAACCGGCAAAACCACCCTGTCATCTTTGACCCGGTGGGAATCGGCGCATCCCGATATCGGACCGAAATCTCTCTTTCACTTTTAAAGAAAGTAAAGGCAGCGGTTATCAGGGGAAATGCATCCGAGCTTAGGGTCCTGCTAAAGGAACTGACCGGGAAAAACGGGCAACCAGGAAACGGTCTCCTTTCCTCTCCCCGGGGAGTTGATGCCTCCCCTTGTGATGAAATCAGGGAAGAAACCCTGGAAGCTCTTAAGGAAACAGCCAGAGCATTAAGCGCTGCAACCGGCGCCGTAACTGTTATGACAGGTGCCATTGATATTGTTTCAGACGGAAAAGAAACCTGGCTCATCAGGAATGGCTGTCCCCAAATGTCCCGCATTACGGGAAGCGGCTGCATGCTGGACGGTATGATTGCCGCTTATACGGCTGCTGCAGGGCCTGCATCTTCACAGAATGCCATTTTCCAGGCTGCTGCTCTTGCCACGGCTGCTGCCGGTCTCTGCGGAGAACGGGCGGCACAAAGGGCGGAAAAGACCTCTGGCGGCACAGGCAGCTTCCGCTGCTGCTTTCTTGATGAGGTAAGCCTTTTGAACGACAGCACCTTAAAGGGAGGGAGAAACATTGAAATTTCATAAGGACATGCTTCTCCTTTACGCTGTGACGGATCAGGCATTTACAGGAGAAAAAACCTTAACAGAACAGATTGAAGAAGCCATTTCCGCCGGAGTGACCCTTCTTCAGCTTCGTGAAAAGGGCTTGGACAAACATGCTTTTTTAGAGGAAGCCCTTATTGTCCGTGAGCTTACCAGACATTACGGAATTCCCCTTATTATCAACGATAATGTGGAAATTGCTCTTAAGTGCGGGGCAGACGGCGTACATGTAGGCCAGGATGACTTACCACCTTTAAAGGTCCGGCAGTTAATCGGTCCGGACCGCATTCTGGGGGTTACCGCCAAAAATGCGGAGCAGGCTAAAAAGGCATTTATGGATGGGGCGGATTATATAGGATCCGGTGCCATATTCCCAAGCCCCACAAAAAAGGATGCCATTCCCTTAACCCTGGAACAGTTGGCTGATATCTGCCGCTCCGTTCCCATTCCCGTAACAGCCATCGGAGGCATTACCGGGGAAAACGTCTGCAATTTAAAGGGAACAGGTGTCGCCGGAGCTGCGGTGGTTTCAGGTATCTTTGGCCAAAGGGATATTGCAGCTGCCGTCCACAGCCTAAAAGAACAGCTATTAAAGGTGGTGACTCCATGAGCTTAATCCTCCCTTCCGTTCTCACCATAGCAGGCTCTGATCCCAGCGGCGGCGCAGGAATACAGGCGGATTTAAAGACCGCAGCAGCTTTGGGTGTTTATGGCACCAGCGTTATCACCGCCCTGACCGCTCAAAATACCACCGGGGTTTTTCTGACGGAAACAGTTAATCAGGAAATGCTTGCAGCCCAGCTGGATGCCGTATTTACCGATATTCCACCCCAGGCCGTAAAAATTGGTATGGCAGGGGCCTCCGGTTCTATCGAAATCATTGCAAAAAAGCTGGCTGACTATAATCAGTCTCCTGTGATCTTTGACCCGGTCATGGTATCCACCAGCGGACATTCCCTTTTAGAAGCACATTCTGTTAAGGTTTTAACAGGCAAGCTGTTTCCCCTGTCCACTTTGGTTACCCCCAATATACCGGAGGCAGAAACGCTTTTATCCACAAGAAAGGGCCGGATATGCACAAGGAAAGACATGGAGGAAGCTGCAATAGAGCTTTTTCATAGGTTTCAAACTTCTTTCCTGTTAAAAGGAGGCCATAATTCCCAGGGAGCTGACGATGTGCTGTGCTCAGGCGGAGCTGTCACCTGGTTTCCCGGGGAACGCATCCACAATTCCAATACTCATGGAACCGGCTGTACCCTGTCTTCTGCCATTGCCTGTGAAATGGCCAAAGGCATGGGGCTGGAAGAAAGCATACTGACGGCAAAGGCCTATTTAAACGGAGCATTAAAAGCCGGATTAACCATGGGAAAAGGGCGGGGGCCTTTGTGGCACGGATGGACAACATAAAAATATTAAGGCCGGAACGTTTGCTTATCACGTTCCGGCCGTCTCCGTTTCCTGCAGGATATGCTTTATTTATTTTTCCCGTTAATAGAGTTTTCCGGCTCCAGTGCCATTGCCGGCATTTTCATACCCTTTTACGAATCACGTTTTATCTGCTTTCCAGTTTCTTATAAAGGTCAATGATCTCCTCGGCCATGACCTTAAAAACCTCAGCGCTCATCATCTGATCCTCAGCATGGGTCAGGATCAGCCCCATGGGCACCGCTTCTCCTGCCGCCTCTCTCTGGATCATGTCAGCATGAGGCAAATGACCCTGCTTCATCATTTCATCCCCTTCTGCGATCAGACCTTCCGCTTCCTGATATTTTCCTTCTTTTGCTTTTTGCACCGCTTTGATATAGTTTGATTTTGCTCCGCCGGCAGCAGTGATCAGCTGAAAGCAAATAAGTTCCATTTCCTGCATTTTTGCCTCCTAATAAATCAAGGGGATATGCCTGCATACCCAGTTGATTCATAAACTCAAGGTTGAAAGACGTTTTTTCAACCTTCCTTCTTTTCTCTCCCAACAGAATTCATCAGCCCTGGGCTTGATTTTCCTGTTTCTCATACATTTTGTCAATAACCCTGATAAAAGGCAGGTAAACGAAAAATGACAATGCCAGAATCACTACCTGAAGCAGTGCCGTCCTCCAGCCTCCAATCAAAAATCCTGAAATAATAGGCGGACACGTCCATGGTACCATAACCCCTTTATAAAGGGGGCAGATTCCCGTATAAATTGCCAGATACTGAATGATTCCCGACAGCATTGGCATCAGCATGAATGGAAGGGCCATAATGGGATTTAACACGATGGGCGTGCCGAAAAGCACCGGCTCATTGATATTAAAGCACGCCGGACCGATTCCCAGCTTACCCACCTGCTTACACTGGGTGGACTTGGCAAAAAACGTAAGGTATATGACAACACCAATGGTGATCCCCGCTCCTGTAACCGTAATAAACTGATCCAGAAACTGCTGGGTAACAATATGGCCGCCGTTTTCCAGAGTCAGCTCCAGTCCGCTGTCAATAATTGCCTGGTTGGAGGCAGTATTGGCCGTAAGAATGGGGCCCATAATTCCTCCCACAAGTGTGGAGCCGTGAATGCCAAAGAACCAGAAAAACGGAATTAAAAAACTCATGGCAATGACTCCGCCAAAGGAATCCGTCAGTCCCTGGAGAGGAATTTGAATGGTTTTATAAATCCACTCAATGGGGGTTGTACCAAACATATTTTTTACAATGGCATAAATGATGGAGGCAGCAATAATAATAGCCGCGCCCGGGACCAGAGCCGTAAAAGAGGTGGCCACTCCGTCGGGAACTCCATCCGGCATCTTAATGGTGATGTTTTTCCTTAAAAACACCGTATAAATCCAGCCTACAATAAGTCCGATAATAATTGCACCGATCATCCCCTGTCCGCTGGTCCAGGTCTTAAAAATAACGCCAACAGGGGCTCCCTCCTGGTTGGTTACCTGGGAAGGCTGAAACAACAGGTAGGTGCAAAGGGAAATCACCCCTGCCGGCATCCCGTTGTATCCCTCGTTTTTCACATAAGTGTAGGCAATGCCAATGGAAGCGATCAAAGCCATGATATTAAAAGTGCTTTCAAAGGCCTGGTTCAGCACCGGTGTAATGCCTGCTGCCTTAAGCCCGTCGGCAAAGGGTGTATACGGGAAGTTTGCCAGAAGCAGAAAAATAGAGCCGATGATCATCATTGGCATGGAATACAGCAGACCATCTTTTAATCCCCGGATAGCCTTTGTATTGATAAATACCATCATTTTAGGAACTACTTTATTATTTAAATACTCCTTCATACTCAATATCTCTCCCTTTCTCTGCTTATTTACCGGCCAGCTTCCTGGCGAACTCCAGGACCTTCTTCCCATTGCACATGCCGTAATCCACCATTGGGATCACATCCATTGGAATCTGCTGGCTTTCACATGTTTTGGCAACCTTGTCCTTTAAGTATCCCACCTGGGGGCCAAGCAGCGCACAGTCCACTCCGCCCAGGTTTTCATCTAAGTCATTGACCGGAAATGCCGCAATGTCCACCTCCAGCCCTTCATCAAGGGCCGCCTGCCTCATTTTACTCACCAGCAGGCTAGTGGACATTCCCTGATTGCAAAATAACCGAATCTTTATCATATCTTTTCCTCCTATAATTCCTCTCCGTTTGTTTTAATTACCTTCTGGAACCAGTAAAAGCTTTCCTTTCTGCTCCTCTCTCCTGTTCCCTTTCCCTGATTGTCCTTATCCACATGGATGAACCCGTAACGTTTCTCCATCTCCCCTGTCCCTGCGGATACCAGGTCAATGCAGCCCCATGGAGTATATCCTAAGAGATCCACCCCATCCTGTTCCACGCATCTTTTCATGGATTCTATATGTGCCTTTAAATACTGGATCCGGTACCCGTCATGGATCATGCCGTCATTTCCCGGCTGATCGTAAGCTCCGAAGCCGTTTTCCACAATAAACAGGGGCAGCCCGTACCTGTCGTACAGCCAGTTCATTGTGTAGCGAAGTCCTTCCGGGTCAATGGGCCAGCCCCACTGGCTTGATTTCACATAAGGATTTTCCACCCTGTCTTTTCGCTCCCGGTAATCATATTCCGGATTATCCTCCCTGTGCTTTACGGTAAAGGACATGTAATAGCTGAATCCGATATAATCCACACAGCCTTCTTTCAGGGCCTCTAAATCTTCTGCAATAATATCCAGGACAAGCCCCTTCCTTTTCCAATACGCCTTTATGTATTCAGGATACAATCCTCTTACATGAACGTCTGCAAACCAGTAGCGTTTCTGCATGGAAGACATTGCCATCATCATATCCTTTGGATCACAGGAATAAGGGTAAATGGGGCACATGGCCATCATACAGCCGATCCGGAAATCCGGATTTATCTCATGCCCTGCCTTTACTGCCAGGGCCGATGCCACCAGCTCATAGTGGGCTGCCTGGTACATAAGGTTTTCCCTGTCATCACCTTCCTTAAAGAGAAGGCCTGAGTTGGTAAAAGGCCCAAAGTCCCCGTCAAAATCCGCCTGGTTATTGATCTCGTTAAAGGTCATCCAGTAAGTCACCTTGTCCTTATACCGTTCAAAGCATACCTTGGCAAACTTCACAAACAGCTCCACACAAATGCGGTTTCTGAAACCGCCGTACTTAACCACCAGTTCATAGGGCATCTCAAAGTGGGACAAGGTCACTACCGGCTGGATTCCATGCTTTTTACACTCATCAAACAGATCATCATAAAACCGGAGACCTTCTTCATTGGGCTCCGATTCCTCTCCCTCAGGAAAGATCCTGGTCCATGCAATGGATGTGCGGAAACACTGAAAGCCCATTTCTGCAAAAAGGCTGATATCCTCTTTATAACGGTGGTAAAAATCAATTCCCTCATGGTTGGGATAATATTTTCCTTCAATAACCCCGTCCGTTATCTCCCGTTCCTTTCCATTGGCTCCGGCTGTCATAACATCTGCAACGCTGACGCCTTTTCCGCCTTCCTTCCAGGCCCCTTCCAGCTGATGGGCAGCTACTGCACCGCCCCACAGAAAATCTTTTCTCAGCATAAGAATTATTTTCCTCCTTCTATCATTTGCCTCTATGGTAACATCGAATCTTCTAAAACTCCAACGAAAAAAATACCACATTCAATCTGGCAATTCCCTCCAGCCTGAATGTGGCATCCTTACTCTTCCAGCAACTCCATTAACACCTCATACTCCGGTTCCCGGATCAGCCGGTTCACCGCCGCCTTATTAAGGGCAAACCGCGCAGTGGTTTCATAAAAGGTCTGGCGGTTTTTGTCCTCCTTCCTTCCTATGGAAATCAGCAAAACCACCTGGACCGGAAGCTTGTTCCAGATCACAGGCTCCTTGAGGACCGCCACATAAGCAAAGGTCTCTTCCGAAGCGATCTGGTTTGGATGAGGAAGGGTGATATAATTTCCATAATCCATCTGGGCAAAGGTCTCCCGCTCAAGCACCAGTTCATAAAAATTCTCATCCACCTGTTCCTGCTTCTGTACCACCCCGCATAAAAACTTTAATATTTCCTCTTTATGTTTTCCTTCCACTTTCGCAAGAAGCCGCTCAGGAGTATAGTACCTCTTTATGATCCCCCGGCTGTTGCCCCTTCTTAAGGTCCTTGTGATCTTCTGGATATCATCCTCTTCCAGAAATGCTCCCACCTCTACAATGGGCACCGGCACCTCCATGGGAATGGGCACGGTGGAAAAAATATAATCAACGGCCTGGAAATCAAAATGCTCCAGTTCCAGAAGATCACAGACATAGATGTTTCTTACATATCCGGAAAATTCACTTTCATATTTGTATTTCAATAACCGGGAACTTCCCTTTCCCGTGCTGCATACCACAAGAATATCCGAACACGGTTCCATCCTGTCCTTTTCCAGGGCAAGCTGGAAAATCAGGGCGAAATATCCGATCTCATCCTCGGAAATATCCTTTTTATAATACTTTCTCAGTACGCTCACCGCTTCATAGGATATCTGATAGGCCAGACAATACTTTTGCTTGATGTCTTCCAGGATGGGGTTTTTCAGCGGAATATCATACCGGATACGGATATCAAAGGGAACCAGATGCTGATTTAGCGTCATCCGTATCTCGAAATTATTATGCATTTCCAGACCGTATTCCCTGCTTACCAGCCCCATCATGGCCAGGGCCAGATGGTCAGTCTGCTCTCTGATTACAAAATTAGAGTCATTTTCAAGAGTGCTTCCGATCATCCTCTTTCCTGCCAGATACAGCAAAAGGTAATGCTCCTCGTCAGCAGTATAAGTAATTTGCTCCTGAGCCTCTGCAACAGAAATAAGCTCCCGGATAAGGGCAGATTCCTTTCCTCCTATTTCCGGCAGGTTTTCCTTGTCCATGTGAAGATAAAAACCTGACTTCATCCGTCTCCACGCCACATAGGTATACTCCACAAAATTCTCAAAAGCAACTTCTGAAAGCCGGATTCCGTATTTCTTTAAAAGGCCCTTTATGACCTCAGCCAGATGAACCAGCTCACTTTCCTGATGGCTGATGTTCACTCCGGCGAGACATTGGCGTTTAATAAAATAATCGCTTAACAGCCTGCGGACATTAAACTCCGGGCCTTTGATCCTGATGCCGTAATTAGGCTTCCGGTCAATCCAAAGGCAATAGCGCTTTAATATCCCTTCCACAGATTTAAGAGAATTGGACAGGGTGGATTTTGAAACATAGAGAAAATCACAAAGTTCTTCTATCTTTATATAATCCATCCTGGCAATTAAGTATGCAAGCAAATATTCGCTTCTCTCTTTTTCCCTTTCCGGAAAGTGTTCCGTTTTTTCCGTTTCTGTTTTTATGTATTCATTAAATTTCTCCTGGTCATGAACCCGCAGTATATACCCAAATCTCGCTTTTGAGCTTATTTCTGCTCCATGGCCTTCCAGCAGCCCACTTAGATCTTTCAGTCTCAGCCGTACCGTCTTCTCACTGACCTTCATCTGTTCTGCCAATGTCAAAGCCGTTCTGTATTCTTCCTGACTCAGGAGCATCAGCAATTCCTGCAACTGTTTACAAAGCATAGCCGTCTCCTTAGCACTTTTTACCCTACAAAATCTCCTTACCAGCATAACATGGCAGACATGATTTTTCCATTTACATTTTTACCATATTAATTCTGGTAATTGCAGGCGTGTGGGGAGGCTGTGGCTTTCATACCAATCCCTGACATCTGAAAGAGCCTGCGGCTTCTGCCACAGGCTCCTTTAAACTCCATTCCTCAAAAATGCTATATATTAGCTTATACATCTCCACCATTTCCCTTGCCAGGGCTGATGTGACCTCAGCTCCCATCATAATGTCCTCGCTGTGCACCAGGATCAGCCCGATCCTCTGAAGCTCCCCGTTGGCTTCCTTTGTAATCAGATCCGTATGAATATGATGGGCCGCCCGCATCCGCTCCGATGCTTCATTTAAGTAACGCTCCGCCGCTTTCCATGACCTGATCTTTTAAATAATAGCCCTGCCCCATTCTGGACAGAATCCCGTCCATCCCCAGCTCTGCATTGATGTCCCTGATATCGTTTCTGACCGTCCTGTCACTGACATGAAGCAGACCGGCAATTTTCTGGGAAGTAAGGAACTCATGCTCTGTCAGCAAATCCAGGATTTTCTTTTGTCTTGATGTCATTGGCACCCCTCTTTATTAATATTTACCGTCTGCTCCACAATCACGGCGGGGATCCACCGGTGAAGATAAGGTTCCATGGACTCCAACCCTTTCTCCCCCGTCTTTCAGCTTAAATCTGTTTACCAGGCTCTTTAACATCTGGGCCTGTCCTGAAAGCTCTTCGCTTGCTGCCGCACTTTCTTCCGATGTTGCGGAATTGGTTTGCACTACTGCTGAAATCTGCTCAAGCCCTGCTGCAATCTGTGTAACAGCATAAGACTCTTCCTCAGAGACTTTTGCTATCTGCCGGACTTTTTCATCCACACTTTTAGACGTATCCACAACCGTGTTAAGAGATCCGGCTGCCTGATCCGCCAGCTTTCTGCCATTTTGAATGGCAACCACGGTGCTTTCAATCAGTGCCGTGGTAGTCTTTGCAGCCTCCGCTGACTTTCCTGCAAGGCTGCGCACCTCATCCGCAACTACGGAAAAGCCCTTTCCGGCCTCACCTGCACGGGCTGCTTCCACGGCGGCATTTAAGGCCAGAATATTGGTCTGAAACGCAATGTCATCAATGGTTTTAATGATTTTGCCAATCTCCCGGGAGGTTTCTGTGATTTCCTCCATTGCCGTCATCAGCTGCTGCATGTGATGGTTGCTTTCCACAACTTCCCCTCCTGCTTCCCCTGACAAACGGCTTGCCTGTTTGGCATTGTCCGCATTATTTTTGATCCTGTCGGAAATTTCTGCTATGGTAGCCGTAAGCTCTTCCACGGAACTTGCCTGTTCCGCCGCCCCCTGGCTTAATGTCTGCGCACTGCCCGATACCTGCTCCGCTCCTGCCGATACCTGATCAGAGGCAGTATTGATTTCCATAAGGGTATTGCTTAAATTGCGGTTAATGGTTCTCATGGCAGTCAATATTTCCTGATAATCTCCTATGTACTTTTCCTCATATTTCGTATCGGCCCTGAAATTGCCCTGGCTCATTTCTCCCAGCAAATGTTTAATGTCCTGAATAATTGCCTTTAAATTCTCTGCCATTTCCAAAAAGGTTCTGGAAAGAACTCCGATCTCATCATTGCTTTTTGTATCCACTTGTATGGAAAGATTTCCGGAAGCTATTTCAGATGCAGCAGAAACCACGCCGTTAATCGGCCTTAAGGCTCTTCTGAGGACGATTATAACAACGGCAACCACAGCCACCAGGGACAAAACGGAAACTACCACAATGGCAGCCGTTAAAATGGTAATGTCTTTATTTAAGTCCGAAGTGTCCAATACGGTCTCAGCCCACCAATGGGTTCCCTCCACGTCAATGGGATAGAAAAACCGGGATACTTTATGCCCGCCCTCACGGACAGTTGTGCATGAAAAAGCCTTTCCCTCAGCCGCCCCATTGGTGATCTTCTTCATATCCTCCGGATCTTTTAAAAGCTCGGAGAGATTACGGCCGATGGAATCAGCTGATCCGCTGTCATATGCCGTGATAAAATCATCTGTAAAAATGCTCACATAAAGGGTTTTATATTCCTCAGAAGAAGTGGTTATTTTGCTGAAATGTCCAACATCAATATCAGCGACAATGACTCCCCGAAACTCATCTTTATATACAACCGGGTATACTGCAGTGATCATGGTAGTGCCCTGATGCTCATAAGGCTTTGTAAAATATGGCTTTTTGGATTCTTTTGCAGGCTTGTAATATTCCCTTCCGCTGTAATCACTGTATGGCCCAAAGGGCTTTGCTGTCTTATTGGCAGCATCCTCCCTGTTTACATACAGCGCATAATCCTGTATATTTTCATCGAACTTACGTGGTTCAAAAAAGATTCCAAATCCTATGATATCCTCATCCGTCACAACGGCAGAGCACATGCTGTTGATCAGATAATTTTCCACCTCAATGCTTAAATCAGACATTTCCGTATGATATGCCGCACTTTTTACCTTGACATTTTCCGGAGAAGAAATGACCGCTGTTCCCTGGTCATAAGACGTTACAATGTAATCCAGCATTGCCGACGCCTGTTCTGATGCGGAATCCAGGATGGCCTGCACCTGGTTTCCGTTTGCATGAGCCAGGTTCGTAAGCTCAGAACGGACGGCAATGCTGGTTGCCTGTCCTGATAAACGAACGGTTACAATACTTAAAACCGAAAAAACCATAAGCAGTGCGGCTGTAATCACAATTGCAATTTTCTCTGAAATTTTTCTGTATTTATTTTGCTGCATGTTTCCTTTTCCAATTCTCATCTGTCTTTTCCTCGTATCGTTATTTTTATGAAATTGCTGTCAAATACCATGATCCTATTGTCTTTGGATTGGATCCCAAATGACGTTTGCAGATCCAGGAGGGACAGAATAACCCCCCTTAACGGCACAAGCCCTGAAATATAAACAGGATCCTTTTGTTTTGCACATACATACAAATATTTTTCATTACTAAATACTTTCACCTTTCCATCTCCTCCCCTATGATAAATCCGTGTTCCTCTCACCCCTTTATTATCCCTATGAGCTGCTTACCATTTGGACTTATCCAGAAACTCATCTGCCTGGTTGCTGCAAACACCGGCCAGCCCTTTTCCTGCCTATTGTGCCACAATTACAAAAAGGTACACCTTGATATCACTGGCAAAATGTAAGGAAAATAAGAGGAATATATGTGAAATATGTTGTATTTTGTCGAAATAATGCTTATAATATACGTAGTGTTTTTATCTTGCTTTTACTTGATAAAAAGGTGTACCTTTTTATCAAATAATCTGGCGATAAAATTCCCCTATTGTATGCAAAATTCCTGAGAAAATCCGGCATTTCCCAATCATCAGTTTTCATTTTTATATTTTGACCTGCAGGCTATTGTTTTCCAAATACTAATTAAAGTAGAATAATCTCTTAACCTCATGCCATAATTAAGAATGACAGGAGGTTATTTTAATGAAAAATTTTTATGGGTACATGAGAGTCTCCTCATTGGAGCAGAATACGGAACGGCAAAGAATAGAGCTTCTGCGCTGGGGCATTATTGACAAGAACATATTTTGCGATAAATTATCAGGGAAAGATTTTAACAGGCCCCAATACCAAAGGCTAAAGCGGAAGCTGAAAGAAGGAGATGTGCTGGTTGTAAAAAGCATTGACCGTCTGGGGAGAAACTACGATGACATACAGGAAGAATGGCGGGAAATCGTAAAAGCAAAAAAAGCTGACATAGTGATCCTGGACATGCCCATCCTGGACACAAGAACCAATAAAGATCTCATAGGAACCCTGATATCCGACATTGTCCTGCAGCTCCTTTCCTATGTGGCCCAGGCAGAGCGGGAAAACATCAAACAGCGCCAGGCAGAGGGAATCGCCCTTGCCAAAGCCCAGGGAAAGCATCTGGGACGGTTTCCCACTCCCATTCCCGACGAGTTTTATCCTGTCTACGAAAAATGGCAGCAGCGCCTCCATACCCTGGAAACAGCAAGCAGGGAACTGGGCATCACGGTCAGCCAGTTCCGGACAATGATCAAAAAATACAAGTCAAAAACAAAGCCATTTTAAAGAACCGTCTGCAGACATAAAACAGGCAGAACCGTGGAATTCCCTTAACGGTCCTGCCTGATGGACAGATACATAATTTAAATATTCTCTTTCTCCGGAATCAATCTCATTTCAAAAACAAATTCCTCTTCATCAAACCGGTATTCTCTCAGAAGCTCCGGCCCGCAGCTTGCCGAGCCGATCCCATCCTGACGGTAATCCAGACAAAGGACCGTATGCCCGGAGGGCGTTAATTCATAATTATGGGCCTTTGAACTCAATTCCTCCTGGGTATAAACCGATGCATTAAAGGAAAAGGTCTGTTCTGATACTGCAGTAAGGAGGCTTCCCCCGCCCTTTATTGTCACAAAATCACAGTTGCTCCTGCTTCCGTTCTCCTGAGGTCTTAAATAGTCCTCATGCATTTCCTTCACCCCGGCGGTAAATAACCCGTAATAACTTGCCCTTCTCTTATCCACGTAGTTTTCCACCGGTCCCAGGCCATAATAGGTAACCCTGTTCATACTCTTTGGAAGGAACAGGCGAAGTCCGAATCTTGGAAGCTCCGGAAATTCCATGTCCTTTTTCACTTCCAGCTTCCCATCCAGAATGCCGTCAATCCCTATGGTCCACAAGGACTCAATTGTCAAGATTCTCTGGATCACAACCGCTGTAATGGACAGCACAGTCCTTATTTCTACCCGTCCTTCCTTTATTTCACAGGAGGTTTCGTAAGCTCTTGATATGGCCCGGTCATAACGGGCTGCCATCCACTTATTCTTTATATATCTGTCATTATCCGTAGGCGCTCTCCAGATGTTATATTCCATGGGACGTTCCAGAAGAGTCCTGTTTTCAAATACCATCTTCTGAAAACAGCCGGTGAGCTTGTTATAGGTATAGAAGAAGTTTGTTCCATTGATAAAAAGATAACGATCATCTTCCCCTATTTCAAAGCTCCTGTTTTTCCCCTCTTCTGTTTCCTGCTTGTTTAACATGCAAACAGCAGTCTGATTTCTCATATCTTCACTTTCAAGCAGTACCTCATCAAAGCCCAAAAGACTTCCGGCATTTAAAAGAGCGGTGTCCTGCTTTAATAAATAGCTGATCCTCAGATAACATTTCCCTTTTTCCGGAACCTTAAAGTCCAGAGTCAGTCTGCCTTTTCCATGAGGTTTTATTTCCGGTACATCTCCCTCACCAAGGACTCCCTTTGCAGTGATCTCTCCGTCACAGGTCACCTCATACCCAATAACCGCATAATCCTTTAAATCGGTAAAATCCATTCGGTTATGAAGCACCAGCTCCTTCTTCTCCTGGTCAAAAGAAACCAGCCTTGCCGGACGGTACACATTTTTAAATTCCATCAGCCCGGTGTGAGGTCTCCGGTCCGGATATACCAGACCATCCATGCAGAAATTGCCGTCATGAGGATATTCCCCGTGATCTCCTCCATAAAGGTACATGGGCTTCCCATCCAAGGTCCTTCCCTGGTATATGGCGTGATCGCACCACTCCCAGACAAAACCGCCGCAGACCCCGTCATACTGGTCAAATACCTTGAAATAATCCTCCAGGTCTCCCGGCCCATTGCCCATGGCATGGCTGTACTCGCACAGAATAAACGGTTTTCCTGCATTTCTTCCCATGTACTCATGAATGTCTTCCAGCTTCGGATACATGCGGCTGTACAGATCCAGATTGGAAAAATCATAGGTCTTATTCCTGTCACGATAGCGGGCAGCCTCATAGTGGGTAAGCCTGGAAGGATCAAAAGCTTTTGTCCAGGCAAGAGCAGCCTCAAAGGTGCAGCCATAGGCACATTCATTTCCCATGGACCAGATCACAACGCTTGGCCGGTTCTTATCCCGCTCCACCAAAAGCTTTGCCCTGTCAACGGTGGCCTCAGTAAACTCCGGATTATCTGCAATTGCCCGATTCCAGCGGTCATGCACCGCTTCCACAGAATCATCTTCCATGTAGATGGAATTGGTTCCATGGCTTTCATTGTCAGCCTCATCAATGACATAGAAGCCATACTCATCACACAGCTGGTAAAACTGCGGCCCATCAGGATAATGACTGGTGCGGATGGCATTGACATTGTGCTCTTTCATGAGCTTTAGATCTTTTTTCATCTGATCCAGGCTGATGACAAAGCCGGTCACAGGATCGCTGTCATGACGGTTGACTCCGTGGAATTTGATCTTTTCCCCGTTAAAATAAACCACTCCATCCTTTACCCCAATTTCCCGAATTCCCAGGCGGTCCACAATTACCTCATTCCCGCATTCTAAGACAACCGTATAAAGGTAAGGCTCCTCTGCATTCCAAAGTACCGGGTTTTCTATGATCAATTGGAATATGCCCTCCCGGGTAAGTCCCTCATGGCTGGCCGCCGGATTCCCATTGGAATCGTATACCGTGGCCTTTATTGGAACTTCTTTCCCAAAAAAGGTGATATCCGCCTGAACATGAGCCTGACTTCCTTTCAGGGAAGTTGTTAAAAAATAGTCAAAAATGCCGTCTTCCGGTCTCCTTAAAAGATACACATCACGGAAAATTCCGGTCATCCGGAACTTGTCCTGATCTTCTAAATAGCTGCCGTCACACCATTTTAAAACCAGGACAGCCAGGGTATTGTCTCCTTCCCGGATAAGCCCCGTCACATCAAATTCACTGGTGGAATGAGATACCTGGCTGTATCCCACATAGCTTCCGTTCAGCCAGACATAAAAGCAGGAATCCACACCTTCAAAGTTTAGGCAGGCCCTGGGAGCATTTTCATCCCTTTCATAGATAAAATGGCGGACATAGGTCCCGCAGGGATTCTCAGCCGGAACATAAGGCGGATCCATTGGGAAGGGGTAGCGCACATTGGTATACTGGTGTCTGTCATATCCGTAATTCTGGAAGCAGCCCGGAACCGGAATGTCATCATAGGATTCCGTATCATGGCCTTCCTGGAAAAATTCCTCTTTTACATCATAAATGCTGTCAAAATAACGAAATTTCCACATCCCGCTTAAAAGCTCAAACCGGTCGGAATCCTCCCTATGCTCCGTAAGGTCAAAACCGACTTTGGAGGCAGGAATATAGTAGGCTCTGTTTGGCATGGTGTTTTCATGAAGCAGGTGTGGATTTTCGTAATGTCTGGGTACGATCATGGTGGATTCCTCCTTTTTTTATTTCTGCAGGCACTGAGTCAGCCGCAGGAATGCAGGTATTTCTGCATCCGGCAAGTGATGTAAAATTTAAATGCCCTGTAACTTGCCGCGGGGCATTTGACTATCTTTTATTATAAAATGAAAGGACAAAAAATCCATATCTCCGATTAGACAAACCATGCACAAAATGATACTGTTACTCTTACAAGTTCCTGTGAATCCGCACTTTTCCACTTAAAATAAAAAAACTACCAGTTTAACACTGATAGTTCGTAGTTTCCTTTGCTTATTCAAATTGTTGTTTTCGCATTATGCTAACAATAAGACACTTTTATCATATCGCATTAACAAAAATGTATCCGGGCCAATGGGCGTTTCTTTAATATACGCACACACTTTGAAAAAACCTGCTTTTAAATAGCATTGTATCGCTCTTGTGTTAAAATTCCTCACTTCTAATTCAAGAATTTTATCAGTGAACCGTTTTTCAAATTCTTGAATAATCAGACCCATCAATTGTTTTCCGTAACCTTTTCCACAAAATTGTGGATTTAGTCCCAATCCTAACATAACAATTTGATTATTTACTGAAAATCGAAAATATCCGCATAATTGGAGTTTTCCATCTAGTTCAATAGTTACTGCCTTAAACTCCTCTTTACGCTTATTGGCTATGGTAATTGCCCATTTCTGTTCTAAGATTTTATCCCAATCCGGATAATTATAGACACTGTATGCGTTGTCATATTTCCAAGTGCTTATCTCTTTTGCATATTTTTCAGTAAGCTCTGTTTGATTAAGCATTTTTTCCCTGCCTTTTTATACATGATCTTCATTAATAGATTACCACCCTGCTTACTAACTATCAATATTAAGTTCTCAATGTACAATCTTTCTTTCACAAACTCTTCACAGATTAATCAGGCGTATTAAGAGTAACGTAAAAGGACTGAGTCCTGTTCAATACAGAACTCAGTCCCAAGAAGTTGCCTGGCAATACTATCCATTATTGGGGGATCAGTACAAAGTACCGGATACCCTCCTGAAATTAACTAGCATTCACGCTGCTCGTTGCAATCGTCTTCATTACGTCTACGACAGGGAGCATTTCTGCAACCATCCCGAAATCCTTTGCAATAACATCTTCTTTTTTCCTCTGCGCAAGGATCATTATTGTTATCACAGTTATTCCAGCTTCTGCATCTGCATACACATCTGCAACTTGAGTTAGAACAACACATAAAACTGCACCCCCTTGTTTTTGATTGCACTATATTATATGGGACAGGTGGATAAAATGTGTAATCCGGCAGGTATGGTGCCCGTGTAAGAGGGGAGATGCCCGGGAATGTATCTCATTTAGTCTTTTTTAACCTGGCTGCAGTCCCTGGTATAAAAGAAATGAACAAAAGATTTTATCTAAATGGACAAATCATGCACAAAATGTTAAACTGTCCACAAAAGCCCCAAGCTCACCCCTATCCCTCATCCCCCTCACAACCAAACAAAAAAGGAGCCCAGACATGTACACCAACACAGGATACAGAGATTTGACAGACGAGGAACTGGCCGACGACTCTCTTCCACTTAAAGCAAACTCCTGCGGCGTCTACCGCCTGATCACCCGGCCGGTCATGTCCACCATACGGCCCTCCGGGCGCCCTGATTACCAGATTTTATACATTGCATCAGGAAAAGCGTGGTTTACCTTCCAAAAGAAAGCCATAGAGGTTCCCGCAGGAAACATGGTGCTTTACAAACCTCACCAGCCTCAGCAATACGCCTACTATCTAAAAGATAAGCCGGAAATATTCTGGCTTCATTTTACTGGCAGTGAATCTCCTTTGCTCACCAGCAAAGCAGGCTTTGAGGCCGGCCAGATCCTGTACACCGGTGTTTCATCCAAATACCAGGAACTGTTTCTTTCCATCATCCAGGAAATCCAGCTTCCCCGCCCCTGCTTTGAGGATCTGACAGCCCTTTATTTAAGGCAGCTTTTCCTGCTTTTAAATCGTCAGAAACAGGAAGGCGGGTCTCAGAAAACAGAGATCCAGAAGGAAATGGAAAAAACGGTCCACTACTTTCATGAGAATTTTTCCATTGACATTGAGATCAGCCACTATGCCAGAAATCTCCACATGAGCACCTGCTGGTTTATCCGAAGCTTTAAGCAATACACGGGAATGCCTCCCCGCCAATACCTAACCTCCATCCGGGTAAAAAAAGCTCAGGAGCTTCTTGAAAGCACTGACTACGGCGTGGGAGAGATCGGAAGCATTGTGGGTTACGACAATCCCCTGTATTTCAGCCGGATCTTTAAAAAACAAACCGGAATTTCTCCGGCAGAATACAGAAAAGCGGCAAGGTGAGAGCTTCCTCAACCTGCCGCATTTTCTATCTCCCCACCAGCCGGTAGGTCTGCCTGTATTCCTTTGGCGTTATTCCCATATACCTTTTAAATATCCTTCTGAAATAATCCACATCCTGATAACCGCACTGATAAGCGATCTCATTTCCCGTCAAATTCGTCTCAATAAGCATTCTGCAGGCCTTATTAAGCCGGGCTTCGTGAATCCCCTCTGTCAGGGTCTTCCCGTAAACCGCATTGTACACACGTCCCAGGTAATCCGGGCTGCAGTCCAGCTTATCAGCCAGTATGGAAGAGGATAAAGGCTCTTCAAAATGATTCCGAATATACTGCCCCGCCCGGTTAGCCAGCAGCACCTTCTGCCCATTCACTTCCATGGGAGAAAGGGAATCACTTAACTCACACAGCAGTTCTAAAAGCACCAGGTTTAAAATGGTCCGGTCCTCCCTGCAAACATTCTGCCGCTTAATGAAACGGCGGAAAAGCTCCTCAAACTGTTCCGGCTTTCTGATGCGGATGAGCTGGGGCAGGGACATAATATCCCGTCCTGTCCTCACCGCCTCCTCTTCTAAATGAAAATGGAGCCAGTAAAAATTCAAATCCTCTTCAAACTCCCTTGTCCCCCAGTGGTGCCTTCCCGGGAACAGGATCAGGGCTTCCCCTTCTTCCACGTTATAGGTTATATCCTCTTCGGCAATTCCCAGAATCCCGGAATTTACATAGATGATCTCAAAGGAATCCATGACCCGGTCCGCATGGCGTCCCCGCCCGCCGGTCACCAGATACCCTGCATTCAGCGCCCTCACCGGAAGCACAGCCTTAGATGTAAGTGATGTTCCATAATTCCCTCCTGTAACCCGGGTCGGAATCCTCCAGTTTTTCACTTCTTTTTCCTCTTGTATCCCTTTCATTATGCTGGCAATATAGAGGGAGGAAAACGCTGTTTTCCTGTAAAGAAGGAGACACAGGCCCGTCCTGTTTGCATTCCTTTAAAAAAAGAATATCAGATATCTAACAAAAAGAAAAGGGGATTGTGGCAATTCGCCACGGAAGTTTGATGATCGAAGCAGTATTACTTTTAAAAGAAAAGGTGTCACGTACCTATTTTAGCGGAACTACCATGACAGAAACGGATTTTTCCAAAGGCAGAAAGCTCTTCATTGCAGAGGGCTGCTGCGCCAATGGAATTGTCACCCTGACCACCGGAGCATTCCTCTCCGGGTATGCCAATTCACTGGGGGCCACTGATTCCATGAACGGGATCATCGGTTCCATCCCAGTCCTTCTCTGCACCCTTCAGATGTTTTCCTCCATTATTCTGGAAAGCCTCTGCCGGAAAAAATGCCTGATTTCCAGTTTTTCTCTTATTCACAGGCTTCTTCTGGCTTCCGTGTTTTTTGTGCCTCTGTTTATAAGAGATCCCGGACTCCGTCTGGCAGCCGTGATCGCCATCTATGGAACCGCCCATTTTTTCGGAGCTTTTATCGGAACCGGAACAGGGAACTGGCTTCTGCAGCTCGTTCCCCAGCACATAAGGGGAAATTATCTGGGGAAAAAGGATTCCTTTGCCTTTGCTTTTTCCACCATCTTAAGCCTGATCATGGGCTGGGTCATGGACCGGTTCCGCAGCTCTTCCATGGAGCAGACCGGATTTCTGGTAGTAGGGACCGTGGTCTTTTTCATCGCATGTATTGACTTTTGGTGCCTCTCCTCCATCAGTGAACCGGAAAGCGTTCCCCACCGCCAAAAGCTTCAGGATGCAGTGATAAAGCCTTTGGCTGATAAGGAATACCGGAAGGTTATGCTCACCTACATGTTCTGGAACCTGGCTCTCCAGATCGCAGGTCCCTTTTTCAGCGTATACATGGTAACAGGCCTGAAGCTGGATTATACATACATCACCTTCCTGGGCCTTATTTCCTCAACCGTCCGGGTTTTGGCAGCCTGGCTCTGGGGACGCCTGGCAGATGCAACCTCCTGGCTTTTGGCCGCCCGCTGTTCCATGGGAATGCTGGGACTTGTCCATGCCAGCTGGCTTTTCATGACCCCGGAAACCTGCTATACCCTTCAGCCTGTATTGCAGGCATTATCCGGCGCTGCCTGGGGAGGCATCGCCATATCCGTCTTTAATCTTCAGTATCACTATGCCCCCACGGAAAAACGGGTGCTTTATGTCAGCGCCAATTCCTCCTATGCAGGGCTTTGCGGCTTTCTTTCCACTTTGCTTGGAGCCTCACTTTTAAAGGTTTTTCCTTCCTTTGAAATAAGCGGGTTCCCCATAACCGGGATGCAGCTGCTCTTCCTGCTTTCCGGGATCCTGATCCTGGGATGTGTCTTTTACATGGGAAGGCTCCGGACCGTCTCCCGTTAACACCGCCGGTCCCTGGAGGATTCCCGGATAATCAGTTCCGGCTTTAAGATCCGCTCCACTTTGCTTTCTTCATCCGGAACATGGTTCATCTTTTCTAAAAGAAGTTCCGCCGCCATTGCCCCCAGGCGCTCCTGGGGGTGGGCGATGGTGGTCAGCTTTATCAGTCCGTTTTCTGCAATAAAGGAATTGTCATAACCTGTCACGGAAATATCCTCAGGCACGGAAAATCCGTTTTTTTCAATGGCTTTCATCACCTCAAAGGCGATCTGGTCATTGTAGCAGACGATTCCGTCTATGGGGACACCCTCTTCCAGCTTAAGCCGTAAGGTACCAGAGGGCTTTGACGCCCGGTCCTCTGTGTGAAACCAGACCACCATATCCGGATCATAAGAAAATCCCGCTTCCTGAAGAGCTTTTACATAGCCCTTGTGGCGGTCCCTTCCCTGGCTGTCGTCGGCCTTGAATATTCCCAAAATATGCTTATGGCCCAATTCAATCAAATGCTTTGTCACCAGATACCCGCCCATACAGTCATCCATCAGGATATGGGGCTTGTGCTTCATGTGGGCGTAACAGCCCTGAATGAACACATAGGGAATCTGGTAAAAATCCAGCTTGTCATAAAGCCCTTTATGACCGCACATAATATCGCTTTTGCTGGGCTCTATGATGAGCCCGTCAACGTCCTTTTCAAGAATCTCTTCCAGGCATCTGCTTTCCTTCAGCCTGCTGTTTCCCGTATTTTTCAATATGATGCTGTAGCCGTTTGCCGTGAGCACGCTGTCAATTCCCTGGATCAGCCTGGGGAAAATGTAATCCGACAGATAGGTGGTGATGACCGCGATATTTCCTGATCCCTTTTTCCTTCCCGCTTTTCTGGATACAAAGGTTCCCCGGCCATGCTCCGCCTCAATAAAACCTTCCTGTTCCAGAATGGACAGCGCTTTTCTCACCGTATGGCGGCTGACATGGCAGGAGGCCGACAGCTCATGTTCCGAAGGCAGACGGTCTCCCGGCTTTCGCTTTCCTGAAACAATATCCTTTTTCAGTTCTTCCATTAACACATAATACTTTGCTTTTCCGCTGTCCTCCGCCATATGGGGCTCCTTATGATTCTTTTTTCTGGCCGTAATAGGCGTCAGGCCCATGCTTGCGCATGAAATGCTTATCCTGCATGCTCTGGGGCGCCGGTAAAACCGACGGGTTCAGCAGCTCGGTCATCAGGTTCATTCTGGCGATCTCCTCCAGCACAACGGCGTTGTGGACCGCATCAGCCGCATCCTTGCCCCAGGTAAATGGCCCATGGTTTTTACACAAAACAGCAGGGACATGCATGGGATTTATACCCTGAAACGTTTCGATGATCACGGTTCCCGTATTCCTCTCGTATCCGTCCTCAATCTCTTTTTCCGTGAGATTTCTGGCACAGGGGATCTCCCCGTAGAAATAATCCCCATGAGTGGTCCCATAGCAGGGAATTGCCCTTCCTGCCTGGGCCCAGGCTGTTGCCATGGGAGAATGGGTATGGACGATCCCTCCTATTTCCTTAAAGGCCTTATAAAGCTCCAAGTGGGTGGCCGTATCAGAGGAAGGCCTTAATTTTCCTTCCACCTGATTTCCCTCAAGATCCATAACCACCATATCCTCAGAAGTGAGTACTTCATAATCCACGCCGCTGGGCTTGATCACAAAAAGCCCCTTATCCCGGTCAATGCCGCTGACATTTCCCCAGGTATAAGTAATAAGCCCCCGTTCCGGCAGCTCCATATTGGCCTTGTATACACTTTTTTTCAATTCTTCCAGCATATCATCTTTCTCCTCTTCCCTTCCGAAATTATTTTAAGCTGTCCACTGCGGCCCGCTCAATGGAAAGCCCGCTTCTGTACCGTTCCATAAAGGCCTGGAAGCCTGCCTCCTCTTCAGGATTAGGCTCCATCCTGGTTCCGCCGTTGGCCTGAAATACCTTTTGGGCAAGATAATGATCCAGGGATTCCCCCTCTTCCTTCCAAAGCATGTAGGATGCCAAAAGGGCCGCTCCCCAGGCGCCTCCTTCACCGGCTGTCTCCATTACGGAAACAGGAACGCCCACGGCTGCTGCCATAATCCTCTGTCCCACTTCCTTTGTTTTAAAAAGTCCTCCATGGCCCAAAAGCACGTTTAACCGGACGCCTTCCTCAAACAGGATATCCATTCCCATCTTTAAAGCTCCCAAAGCCGTGTAAAGATGGACTCTCATAAAGTTTGCAAGGGTAAAGCGGCTTTCCGGGGTCCTGACAAACAAAGGTCTTCCCTCTTCAAAGTGAGTGATATGCTCTCCGGATAAGTAACCGTAGGAAAGCATGCCTCCTCCATCCTTATCCCCTTCTAAGGCTTTCTGATAAAGGGTGGAAAACAGGGTGTTCCTGTCGGTTTTCATTCCCATTGAATCAGCAAACTCTTCAAACAGGGATACCCATGCATTTAAATCTGAGGTACAGTTGTTGCAGTGAACCATGGCAACCATGTCTCCTGCCGGAGTGGTAACCATGTCAATTTCCGGATACACCCTGGAAAGCTCCTTTTCCAGCACCACCATTGCAAACACGCTGGTCCCTGCGGACACATTACCGGTCCTTCTTGCCACGCTGTTGGTGGCCGTCATCCCTGTCCCTGCATCTCCTTCCGGCGGGCAAAGGGGGATTCCAGGCTTTAAATTCCCACTGGGATCCAAAAGCTGCGCTCCTTCTTCAGTGAGGATTCCTGCCCTCTCTCCTGCTGTCATCACCTTAGGCATAATATCCCGAAACTTCCAGGGGAAGTGACAGGGAGCCACCAGCTCATCAAACTGCCTGATCATACGCCCATGGAAATCCTTTGCAGCACTGTCCACGGGAAACATCCCTGCGCAGTCACCGATGCCAAGAACCCGCTCTCCTGTCAGCTTCCAGTGGACATAACCTTCCAGGGTGACCAGGTAATCGATCCTTGGCACATGCTCTTCCTTGTTAAGGATTGCCTGATATAAATGGGCAATGCTCCATCTTTGAGGAATTTGATAGGAAAACAGCTTTGTCAGTTTTTCCGCGGCTTCCGCTGTCATGGTATTTCTCCATGTCCGGAAAGGAACCAGAAGCTCTCCCTCCTTGTCAAATGCCATATACCCGTGCATCATGGCGGAAAAGCAGATGGCCCCAACCGTGGTGAGAGTTTCCCCATACCGCGTCTTTACTTCCTCCGCCATTTTCCTGTAGCTCTCCTGCACGCCCTCCCAGATATCCGGGATGGAGTAAGTCCAGATGCCGTCTACATATTGGTTTTCCCAGTCATAACTGCCGGAAGCGATTGGATTGTGATCTTCATCTACCAGTATTGCCTTAATTCTTGTGGAGCCAAGCTCGATTCCCAGTGCGGTTTTCCCTTCCCGGATAGCCGCCCCTATTTGTTTTTCCTTCATTTGAAACCCCTCCTGAATCACATCCGCCCTTTTTACCCAAAGGGCGGATGTGTTATTTATTTAACGAAATACTGCAAAATTCCATCTCAGTTCATTTTTCAAATCCCTGATGGTTGTTTTTTCATCAATGAAAACGGTTTCGATTCCCATGGCCTCCGCCCAGTCTCCCATCTGCTCTGCCGTCAGATCATAGGTAAAAGCCGTGTGATGGGCGCCGCCTGCTAAAATCCAGCTTTCCGCTCCTGTTGTAAGGTTTGGCTCCGGCGTCCAGAAGGCAGTTGCAACCGGAAGCTTTGGCATGGGCTTTTCCGTTTTTTTGCAGTTTACGGTATTGATGATCAGGCGGAAACGGCTTCCTAAATCAATCAGGGAAGTGGCAATCCCCTTTCCTTCCTTTGCCGTAAATACAAGGCGGGCAGGAGCTTCTCTGTCTCCCATTGACAGAGGGTTCACCCTGATTCCTATTTTTCCGTCCGCAATGGTGGGGCAAACCTCCAGCATGTGGGCCTGAAGGATTCCTTCTTTTCCCTGAACCAGATTGTAGGTGTAATCTTCCATAAAGGAGGTTCCCTTGGCATCCTTTGTTCCCTGGGTCATAAGCTTCATCAGGCGCACCATTGCCGCTGTTTTCCAGTCACCCTCTGCTCCAAAGCCGTAGCCCTTTTCCATTAAACGCTGGATAGCAAGACCGGGAAGCTGTTTTAAGGAACCTAAATCCCCGAAATGAGTCACAATGGCCTGGTAATCCTTATCCTTTAAAAACCGCTCAAATCCCAGCTCAATCTGGGCCTGGACCGCCACATGGGCCTTAAACTCCTCCTGGTCCATGCCTTCCGTCAAAATCTCGTATCTGCTGTAATACTCCTCCACAAGGGAAGAAATATCACCTGCTGCAACGTCCTTTACATAATCCGTGATCTCATTGATTGGATAGGCATCAATCTCCCAGCCGAACTTCATTTGGGCTTCCACCTTGTCACCTTCCGTAACCGCCACATTTCTCATGTTGTCAGCTGCCCTGACCACACGGATATGGCTGCTTTCCATGATCCCAACTGCCGTCCTCATCCAGGAACCGATCCTGTCCTGGACCTTCTGGTCATCCCAGTAGCCTGCGATCACCTTTCTGGAAATCCCCATTCTGGTGACCATATGTCCGAATTCCCGGTCTCCGTGGGCCGACTGGTTCTCATTCATAAAATCCATATCAATGGAATCATAGGGAATCTCCCTGTTAAACTGGGTGTGTAAGTGGAGCAAAGGCTTCCTGTATTCCTGAAGCCCTAAGATCCAGGATTTTGCAGGGGAAAAGGTGTGCATCCAGGTGATTACCCCGGAGCAGGACTCATCCGTATTTGCCTCATGAAACAGCCGGCGTATGGTGGCATTATCAATCAGCACCGGCTTTAAAACCACTTCATAGGGAAGGTTGCCGGAAGCATTCAGCCTTTCCACAATGATCCTGGAATGATCCGCCACATTTCTTAAGCATTCCTCGCCGTAAAGATCCTGAGACCCTGTTGCAAACCAAAATTTATATTCTTTTTTTACCATTTCAATTATCCCCTTCTTCTCCCATTACTTCCCAAGGCGGATCACGTTCCATGACGCCTTGTGCAAAATGCTTGTCATAACACCGCCATCCAATGAGGACTGGCTGGCCTGCTTCGGAGCCACCTTCTCGCCAAAAGGCCCGTTTACCGCCAGTAAATCATCGCTTTCCAAAACCACATGCTCCAAAATCCGGTATCCTTCAAAGCTCCTCACATCCACGGTCATTTCCGCGTCGTTTTTAAGGTCCCTGTTCACCGCAAAAATGGTCACCTCATCAAGGGCCTCATTATATACGGAAACAGCTTCTATTGCTGTCACATCTTCATGAGAGGAGGTATCAAATTTAGGCGTGCTGATAACCGGAAGAAGAGCCGTTCCCCGTCCATATTTAGAGGCGTGCATAAACGGATAGAAAATCGTCTGTCTCCATGCTCTCCCTCCGCCTGCCTCGGTCATGATGGGAGCGATCACATTCACAAGCTGGGCCAGGCAGGCCATTTTCACCCGGTCCGCATGCTTTAGCAGGGTAATGAGCATAAGACCTACCAAAAGAGCGTCCTCAAAGTTATAAATGTCCTCCAGCATGGGAGGTGCCACCTGCCATGGATGGTTTTTCGTGATATCATCATCAGCTGTATTGGAGTGATACCATACATTCCACTCATCAAAGCTGATTTTAATATCCTTTTTCCCCCGCTTCCTGGCTTTTACAAAATCACAGGTAGCGATGACGGTACGGATAAACTGGTCCATATCATCAGAACATGCAAGGAAATCCTGGCTGTCCCCATCCCGGTTCCCATAATACTGGTGCATGGATATGTAATCCACATAATCGTAGGTGTGCCAAAGGGTCATGGCCTCCCAGTCCGGAAAGGTGGGCATGGTCAAGGATGAGCTTCCGCAGGAAACCAGCTCAATGTCAGGATCAATGAGCTTCATAGCCCTTGCGGTTTCTTCCGCCAGGCGTCCGTACTCCTCCATGGTCTTATGCCCGATCTGCCATGGGCCATCCATCTCATTGCCCAGGCACCAGGTTTTGATTTTATGAGGCTCCTTATAACCGTGGCTGATCCTCAAATCACTGTATTTGCTGCTGCCGGGGTGATTGCAGTATTCCAGCAGATTGCATGCATCTGCGATCCCCCTGGTTCCTAAGTTCACTGCCATCATCACATCAGAGCCTGCGCTTCTGGTCCACTTGGTAAATTCATTTAATCCCACCTTGTTCTCTTCCATACTGCGCCAGGCCAGCTCCAAACGCCTGGGGCGTTCCTGTAAGGGTCCCACGCTGTCCTCCCAGTAAAAGTTTGATACAAAGTTCCCTCCCGGATACCGGATAATCGGAACATTCAGTTCCCTGATCAATTCCTTTACATCTTCCCGGAAGCCGTTCTCATCAGCAGAAGCATGCTCCGGGCAGTAGATTCCGTCGTATACGGCCCGGCCTAAATGCTCGATAAAGGAGCCATAAATCCTCTCATCCACCTGTCCGATCCGGTATTCCCTGTCAACCACCATTTTTACTTTGTGAAACGCCATTAAAATAATCCCGCCCTTCTTTTATGTATTAAATACATCATTCCCACAAAAAATCTCATAGGTTTCTGCCTCCTTTTCTCATGAGAGTGAATCAAGCGGATATTCTCAACACGCTTTACTGCTTGTTCACGGCGTACCCTGCTTCACCGGGCATAACCCAATAGCAGCTTAAACCGGTTAAAATATCCTCATACTACCAATTTATTACTTGTACGCACCATTACACAAGTTGTTTTTTATATTTTACCACAATAAAACGGATCTTACAAAAAAGTCTCCCCCAAAAAACCCAAGGGAGAACATACAAGGAAGACCCGTATTCTTTCTGATTTTCTATATTTTTTCCACAATTGACCGAAGAAAGAAAGAGAATATGCACAATTTTAATTTTAAAATTAATGAATGTTTGTTGACACTTTTTCAAAGAAATGAGGTATATTAATAAATGTAACCCCCCCCAATACATTATATAGTTTTTGCTACACCCCATAAGAAACGAAATACCTTCTCCGAAAAAGGACCAGCCACCCCAGCTGGTCCTTTTCATTTTATTTATCCTTATTTTTTCCTTTTATTTTCCGGCGCTGTCTTAAAATCTGCTCAAAGGCTTCTTCCTCTCCTTCTGCTTTTAAACGCCGCCTTCTCTCTTCCCTCCGAAGGGCGATTTCCCTGGCCTCTTTCTTTTTTAAATAAATAAAAAATCCGGTTCCTCCGCCTGCCAGCCCAAGGATTGCCCCAATTCCCACGATCAGCACTCCGCCCAGCTTTTTCCTGGATGACGCCTTGCCAATGCCTGAACTGGTTTCCGGTTCCTCAGATTTTCCCTCTGTGGTTTCCTCTCCCGGCTCCTGGCTGGTAGGCTCCAGGCCCTTCTTTTCCATTAAGTAGGCCTGGCCTACCTTTCTATCATTGTAGGTATATTGGATCAGGGCAACCGCCCTCTCCGGGCTTCCTTCCGGAAGATCCGTTACCAGGGTTTTATCCGCCTGGGAAAACTCAGCTCCTTTTGGCAGGGTTATAACCTGGTTTGGTTCCAATTCCAAATCAGAGGGCTTATAAGATGTCCCTTTGATTTCCACAGAATCTTCCCCTGATGTATAACCGGTTTCATTCCCTGTCACAGGGAAATTCTCAAAACGGCTGAAGCCAAATTCCAGAAGATCCTTTCCATCAATAAAATACTGCTTGGGGCTTCCTTTCAAAATAACGGAAATAAGCCTTTTCCCATCCTGCTCCCCATAAGTAACAAGGGTATTTCCCGCCTTAATGAGATATCCGGTCTTACCGGCCACTGCCGACGGGCAGTAAAACTCGCTGTTTGGGTCCTTTGTCTTTACCAGACGGTGCTCATTATAAATGGTCAGCCCCTCCGGGTTCCTGGAGGTGGGCGGGATATTATGGCTGATGGCAGAACTGATCTCCACAAGCTTTTTATTGCTGTAAGCCGCTTTTGCTATGAGAGCCATGTCATAGGCGCTGACATACTGGGTATCCCCGTTAAGGCCTGAAGGATTATCAAAATGGCTTTCCACGCAGCCAAGTTCATTAATCTTTTCATTCATCATGGCGACAAATCCTTCCCTGCTTCCTGCCACATGTTCTGCAAGGGCATTAGCCGCCTGGTTGCAGGAATGAAGGATCAAAGAATAGAGGCAGTCTTCCACAGAGAGCTTGTCTCCTGTATCCACATTTAATTTATTTCCGCTGCCTTCTTCCACATTGTAAATGGAATCCTTTGAAAAAGTCACCATATCCTCAAGGTTTGCATTCTCCAAAACAATAAGGGCAGTCAAAACCTTTGTAATGCTGGCCGGCGGAAAGGGGGCATGGATGTTCTGTCCAAATATAACGGCCCCTGAATCCCCGTCTATGACTATTCCAGCTTCCGCCTGGATGCCCGTATCAGACGGCCAGTCCGGCTTTGCATATACGGTCATAAGAAACAGCTGGCTGACCAATATGCAGCTAATCAGTACTTTAATCCTCCGATTCACGTATCATCCTCCTGACATGAAATATGCCTTAAAGCCGCATTGAGATTATTATACGGTTTTAAGGCATTATTTTACTTCGCATAATCCATAACCTGCCCCGAGATTCCTTAACTTTAAGTATTTTTCTGACCTTAGACCGATCTGAAAAAAGGGCATTTATATTATAATACATCAAATCTTTGCTATATTCAAGAAAAACATTTAAAATTATATTGCCTCCCTATGTTCTCTGTTTAAGCATAAATTATGTTCTGTAACCTTTTCGAAATAATAGCTTACAAATCTGACTTTCTACTATTGTCAGGCAATAAGCACTTTCGAAGGCATTTTTCCGTCTAAAGGGTAATTGTCATCCCATCCTCAGCAATAACTGAATTTCTCCCCCATAACTGCGCGGCCTCAAAAGCTGCGCCCGCCGGGTCTGCCAGCACCTTCACGCCATGGTGCAAAAAGACCAGGCGGCCGATCTTCTGATCCAGTGTCCGCAAATAGCGGCACACCTCCGGCACTTGATGGTGTCCGGTTTCCATCATCAGTAAATCGCAGTTTTCCGGCACCGTGTAAGCCAAATCCCTCAGGGCTGTATCCCCCGAATAGAAGATTGTCCTGCCCTGAGTCCTGATTCGAAAGGAGAAGGAGCGGTAGGGCTGGTCCTCCTTATGCGCCAGATGGTGATTGTGGATGGCTTCTACGGAAAAATCATTGCAGGAACTGCTGTATAAAAGCCCATCCTGAATCTTATGCCCCTCATGGCTGTAATCGCACCGGAAATCATCTTCTGTATACTGCAGACTCTGTAAAATCCCCTCATATGATTCCAGATAAGGGATATAAGTATGAATCGTATCCGCCAATGGAACCCGCCGTTCTATCACTGATAATTTTCTTATGGTCCACAAGAGATTACCCAGTCCGCCTACATGGTCCATGTGACAGTGGGAAATAAAAATCCCCCTTGTTTTTAATAAATCCAGACCCAGCAGATGTGCGGTATAAGAGCTGCACTCTCCCGCATCAAAAAAATAAAGGCCGTTTGAAAGCTCTAAAGCCACGCTTGTATGGTGCCTGCCCGGGAACGGTTCTGTCCCCGAGCAGCTTCCTAAAATGTGTAATTTAATATTTTTCACAGCGCTGTTCTCCTTATTCTTTTACTGCCCCAACTACCATACCGCTCACAAAATACCGCTGAAGGAACGGATAGATTAAAAGTATCGGTATCATGGATACAATAACCTTTGCAGAATTGAATGTAAGGCTGGAAACAGCAAGCTGCTCCTGGATCTCCTCGGCAGTCATACTTGCCATCATATCCGTGTTGATGGAGGCTGCAAGAGATTGAATATATGTCTGCAGCGGAAGCCTGCTTAAGGAATTTATATAAATCTTCCCGTCAAAGTAAGAATTCCAGTGGTTAACTATGGCAAAGAGGCTGATGGTCGCCAGCGAAGCCTTGGACAGCGGCAGATAGATCTTTAGCAGAACCGTCCAGGGACCTGCTCCATCCACATAAGCGGATTCCTCCAGGGATTCCGGAAGGGCCTTAAAAAAGTTCATCAAAATGATGATATTAAAGACCGGAACCGCGCCCGGCAGCACCAGGACCCAGAAAGTATCCATCAGCTTTAAGTGATTAATGACCATAAAAGTAGGAACCAGCCCGCCGTTAAACAACATGGTAAATACTACAATCCACATATAGATCTTCTTGCTGCGGAACCTGATGGGAGATTTCGACAGCGGATACGCCATCAGGACGGATAGTACCATATTCAAGAAAACTCCGACAATGACCCTCTTTACAGAAACAAGGAAGGAGGTCCAGAACTGGGTTTCCTGCATCATATTTTTGTAGGACATCAGTGTGAAATTAACCGGCCATAATTTTACCGCCCCTATGGCGGCGCTTGTCCTGTCACTGAAAGAGATTGCAACCGTATTTATAATCGGGATCAGACAAATCAGCCCGCAAAACAGTAAAAAAGCATAGATTAAAACATCTGAAATTTTGATTTTTTTCCTTTTCATCAGTCCGCCCCTTTCTAGAATACACGGTAGCCTACCGTCTTATCGGCAATTTTATAGGCAGCGATCAACAGGATAAAACTGATAAGTGATTTGAATAAACCCACTGCAGTTCCATTGCTGTACTGCAAATCAACCAGACCCATGCGGTAAACATAGGTGTCGATGATGTCACCCGTCCGGTAAACAAGGGGGGAATATAAGTTAAATACCTGATCAAAACCACCGCTCAATATCTTCCCCATATTTAAGGTAGTCATCAGCACAATGGTTGGCACGATACTGGGCAAAGTGATGTAAAGAATCTTTTTCAGACGGTTGGCTCCGTCGATGCCGGCCGCTTCATACAAGGTAGGGTCGATGCCGGTCATAGCCGCCACATAGACGATTGCGCTATAACCAAACTCCTTCCACACCTCTCCGCCGATCAAAATCCGCCGGAACCAGTTATTGCTTATCATAAACATGACCGGTTCTTTCCCAAAGAGTCCCCCTAACTGATTGATGATGCCTGAGTAGGAAAAAACATTACTGAACATAACCGCAAGGATTACCCAAGATAAAAAATGAGGCAGGTATACGGTGGTCTGCACCAGCCTTTTAAATTTCACATTGCGGCATTCATTTAAGAAAATGGCAAAGATGATAGCCACTATGGTCACTAAAATCAGCTTTCCAAGGGAGATAATAATAGTATTTCTGAGAACAGACCAGAAGGTAGGCAGCCGAAAGAGTCTCTGGAAGTTTTTAAGCCCTACAAAATCAGAATGAATAAGCCCCTTAATGGGAATGTAATTCTGAAATGCCATAATCAATCCACCCATTGGAACAATATGAAAGATAATCAGGAAGATCATTCCAGGAAGCATCATTAAGTGGTAGGGAACCTGGCGGTATCTGGTGATTTTGGTAGGTTTCGTATTCTTAACCTTTAATTTATTTGATTCCACAATTTTCTCCGTTCCGGAAGACTGCCGCAAGCGAGAAGGTCCTATCACCCCCATGAGGCAGTCCTCCGTTTATTTAAGTGACAGCAATAGCTGCTGCTGCTATTTTCCCAGAACCTGATTCACCTCTTTTAAAAGGGTCGAACCACCAATGCTATTCCATTTTGACACAAATTCATCAAAATAATCCATATCTTTTTCTCCGATAATAATGCTTAAATACATCTCCTGTTCAAGGGTATCCAACTCTGTCTGCAAAGAAGCGCTGGAATCTGTGGTATAATAGTAAGCGGCCTCTAAAGGATTCAAGGCAGGATCGTCCAGCAGGCTGCTTCCTATATAACGGTAATAATAGGCTTTAAAAGAGACCTCATTCTTGCCGGAACCATCGGCAAACTGAGA
This sequence comes from Lachnospiraceae bacterium, assembly GCA_902363835.1. Classification (GTDB taxonomy): domain Bacteria; phylum Bacillota; class Clostridia; order Lachnospirales; family Lachnospiraceae; genus Lacrimispora. The sequence continues at coordinate 66,319 of CABJBM010000024.1, read as the reverse complement.
GGCTAAAATCACCTGATCTTTATCATATTGAGTCATGCCCTCATATTCGGTATAACTTCCGGTATCAATCTGCTCCTGAACCGCTTTTCCAAGCTTTTTAATAATATCAAAATAATCATACGTCACAGATCCCTGGGGGAATACAGCGCGCCGTCCGTTACTGGAAGCTGCAATACCTGCCGCATTAAAAATTTCATTGGCTTTTTCGTCAAAGCCTCTGTAGAGGTCGTTTCCAATGCCGATTATTTCAACCGCCTTGGCAGGATCGGAACACTTGGCGCTGATACAAAGCATAGCTGCCATGGGGGACGGCAACACATAATTATACTTTCCGCTGCCGTCTAAAGGCGCGTTAACGGCCACCAGTTCGATATCCGGATTGTTGGTAAATGCATCAATATAGTTGGAATGCACGGCTCCAAAATAGGCGCCGGCTTGTCCGGAAGTGAACATCGCTTCCGTTTCTCCACTTCCGATCCTGGTTGCAAACTGTTTGTCAATCAAGCCTTTTTTATACCAGTCCCTTAAAAGGGCAAGAGTTTCTTTTACCTCCCCACCGGTTGAACCATAGTAAACCTCCCCCTGTTCGTTCTCCATCCAATAGTTTGGATATGCGTTCATGGCATAAAAAACAGGTTCTAATCCAAAGGGATGATTATAGCCGGCCACCGGTCTTGTTGCATCCACAATAAGACCCACCGTATCCTTTTTGCCGTTCCCGTCAGGATCATCATTCACAAAAGCATCCAGAATCTTTTCCAGATCTTCGATTGTCTTTGGAACTTTCAGACCCAGGTTGTCCAGCCAGTCCTTTCTGAGCCAGAGTACATCCTGCTGCCCATCTAAATTTCCCGCAGGGATCGCCATGATACGCCCGTCGACTGTAACTGGTTCAAAGTTACGTCCGTTGTAGGACTTATCAATTCCTTTTATGGTTTCTGAGATATTGTCATCATAGATGTCCGTTAAATCCGCAAGCAGTCCGTTCTGTGCCAGTTGCAGAAAGGTGCGGTAATCATTGCAGTAGAAAATATCCGGAAGGCTTCCCGATGCAATGTTTAATGACAGCTTATTATTATATTCCGATCCTTCTGCCTGCCAATCCAGCACCATATCCACCTGATAATTATCACGGATATAGTCAAGAACCACATTGTTATCCGGGGTCTGGCCATCTGGCAGCGTAACACTGGGAAATGAGCTTTTGGAAAAGGTGAATGTAGTTATTCCATCCTTTCCTGATGCGTCCCCATTTGTCTGACCGGATTGATCAGAACCAGAATCCTTTGTCCCTCCATTTTCCGATGGATTTATTGATGTCTTTTCTGATCCGATACCGCAGCCGCATATTGCCGCACCCGTAACCACAGCTATAGCCGCAATTGCAAAAAGCCGATTTCTTTTGTTCCTTTTCATACAGTAAATACCTCCTTTTTTGTTGATTGCCTCATTATAACCATCCCCCACTGTTAAAGGAACCAACAAAACCGTGTTAAAGGAGCAAAAAACCGTCATTATTTATCACTTTCAGTTTTTTTATATTCCCTCGGAGTATATCCTGTATATTTTTTAAATACCTTTGCAAAGTATTTTGGATTATTTCCATATCCAACAATACTGGCGACTTCTTCACAGCTGACAGAGGAATTATCCAGAAGACGCCTGGCCTCCGCCACACGCGTCTGATTTAAATAACTGGTGAATTTTGAACCGGTACGGCGGCGGAAACATTTGCTGACATAGTCTTCATTTAAAAAAACAAGTGCCTTTGCGATCCATTTCAAATTTAATTCTTCATCTGCAAAATGTGCCTGCACATAGTCCAGTATTATATCTGTGAAATCACGGAATTGATCTTCCAAAAGCTCATCCCGTTCCGTTTTAGTGCTTTCGGCCCGGCTGTTTCGCACGGAAAGTTCTCTTAAAGCTCCTGCTACCGCTTCCCGGATCTCTTCCTCGCTGCATGGTTTTAAGAGGAAGTGACGCACTCCCTCTTTCATGGCTTTCTTCGCCAGTTCAAATTCACCGTACCCTGACAGGATAATAAATTCTACATGAGAGTCGAATTCCCGCACCTTACGAATGAGTTCCAGCCCGTCCATGACAGGCATTTTAATATCGGTAATTACAATATCGGGCTGCTTATCTTTTATAGCTCCCAGCGCTTCAAACGCATTCTTACAGACACCCGCAAGCGTTACACCGCAGGCGTGCCAGTTCACGGTTTTACTGATGCTTTCCAGCACCACTCTCTCATCATCAACCAGAAGGATTTGTTTCATCAGGTCAACAGCCCCTCTCTTTCACAATACAAACTTCCACAGACGTTCCATTTCCGGTATTATAAAGCAACAGCTCGGACTCCTCCCCAAAAAGCAATTTCAAACGCAGCCTGATATTCTTTAAGCCGATGCCGCAGCCTGCCAGCCTGCCGGTATCGGCACAACCGCCGGCACCCTGCTCTTCTTCCAGCACATTGGGATCTATCCCGGGTCCGTTATCACTGACAAGAATCCGCAGAACAGAAGTTTCATCCAGTACGCATATATGGATATGACATGGTTCCAGCATGACCTCCAGACCATGTTTAATCGCATTTTCCACGAGGCTTTGTAAAACCAGCTTGGGCACCTTTTGTTTTTTCGCGGACTCCGGAATATTGACCTCAATCACCAGCCGCTCCGCATAACGTGTTTTCTGAATGGTTACATAGTTCATAAGGATGTCCACTTCTTCTTCCAGAATAGCCGGATCATTTTCCTCCCTCAAGGTATAGCGAAGCAGCTTCCCCAGTGCTTCCGCAATATAGGAGATGGCCTCCTGCCGGCTCTCCCTGGCTTTCCAGCTTATGGTCTGGAGTGTATTAAACAAAAAATGCGGGTTGATCTGATTTTGAAGTACCTTGAGCTGATTTTCACGGATCAGCATCTGTTTGACGTAATTATCCTGAATCAGCTGGTCCACGTGCCCCACCATCCGTTCAAAGCGCTCGCAGACTGCCTCCAGCTCATCCCCCTGGCAGATTGTATTCTTGGCTTCTGTCTGGAAATTTCCTTCCTCCACGGTTTTCATACGTCTTGTAAGATGGGTAAAACGATTCACGATGAGGGCCATCAGCTTCTCACAGTAGAGAACAGAAATCAGAATCATAACCATGGCCATAACGAGGAAAAAGAATTTCAGAAGGCGCATCGCACCAAATAAGTTGTCGTACAGAATAAAAAAAGCATATCTCCAGCCATAGTCCGAGGTATCAAGGCAGGCTGTAAAATATTTATGTCCGTTTATAGAAACCGTATCATAGTCTGAGCCATCTGCCAGGGAAAGCTGTTCTTTCGGAATTGCTTCAAGATCCGAATACAGATAATTGTCCCCGCTTAAGACAACCAGACCGGGCGAATACCGGACATTGGCACTATTCTTAAGAATGCTTGCGATACTGCCTTTCAAATCGTATTCCACCACCAGAACTGCCTCATCTTCAAAGGTATGATAGTATAAATCTTTCACGCTGCGCACGCCGTACAAGTGGTCAGCGGGGTAGCTGTCTGCATACCAGAAGATCTTACTGCTGTCCTTTGGAATTCCTTCCCTCATATCAGGAAGCAGGGAGGCATTCAGAGAACGTCTGGTATTCCCCACATAGTACCATTCCTCATCTACAAAAATCGAAACTGATATAATGGTACTGTTTCTCTGAATCTGGTCTCTCATCACCTGGTGCATGCTTTGAGCCAGGCGGAGGTAGTCTAAGGAGGCCTCCCTCTTCCGCACGTTGGGCTTATCTGGCTTCAGCGCCCGCTGAACCGCAGGATCGGTGATGATGTTTATACTGACCTTATCCACTTCATTCAGTTCTGTTTCGATATGGCGTATGATCAGATTTAAATTCTGAACCGTCATATTGTACATGCTTTTTTCATATGCCTGAAAGATCAGCAGTGCGGCTGCCATAATGACTACACTGGAAAAAACGGCACTGGGTATTGCAATCAGAAGAAATTTTTTCTTTAAGTTCTGGCGTTTCCAGAAACCAATGATTCTACGCATGGGATTCCCTCTATTCCGGTATCTTTCGTCAAATCTTTTACCTGACCTTTTATCTGACCCGTTGATATACTTTTCGTTTACCTTTTAAAAAAGCTCTGTAATTATATTTAAAGAAAGGGCTGCCGCGTCTTCATATGCCTTTTTTACATAGCTGTCATACATTTGTGAAGGTTCGTGACAGTCAGAGCCAACCACTGCACGCAGATTCAGTTCAGCCGCCTTTTTCCAAAATTTTTCATGGGGATACTGAAGTCTTGGCCCATCCTCAAAGGAATGAATGCCCCGGCGGTACCCGTTGGCATTGTATTCAAGGATATAATCCCCTGCTCCGGCCGCTTCAAAGAACCTGTCACATGCCCTTTCACACTCAATATCCCAGGCAAAGGGGTTGATAAATACAAGATCCGGATGGGCTATCAGCCGGAAATATCCGGTTTTCATCCCTTCGATCAGGCTATCAAAATAATGGATGTAATCTTTTGTCCCGTGCATCTCCCCGGAATTACGAAGCTGACCGTTCCGGTCCAAAAACATGTGCTGCCCCAATATGAGATAATCACAGTCACCTCCTGTAAGAAGAGACTCATAGTAAGGTTCTTTTCCCCGGATATACTCACCCTCGAAACCACAGAATACTTCCATCTCAATCCTCCTCTCTCCGGCAGGGTTGGCGTTGGAAGGTGAGGGCAGGCAGGCCGCTTTTATCCGGCGAATGTCGCTGTAATAATCTTCTATTTCCTCATAATTCATTCGGTAGCCGAAGGGATCTCCAGGAAAGGGCATATGGTCTGAAAAGCCAAGAATGGAAAGTCCCTCAGCCCGTGCAGCGGCGGCATACTCCTCCGCCCTGCCGCCGGCATGTCTGCAATACTCTGTGTGCGTGTGATAATTTACCTTTTTCATGTGTTCTCCTACTTCATACTTTTTATATAACTCTAGCTTAAACTAAGGAAAGCTGCCCTGTCAAGAAAAGAGAAGGAAAATCCGAAGCACTCCCTTGAAATCTCCTGCAAAATCAATCACAATACAAAATAAAATATCTTATGATCCCTCGTCAATTGATACCATTATTTCCCATAATTTATAGAGAAGAAAAAAAATGCCCTAACCCCGTACAAATACTAGCTTTTTACGGTTTTAGGGCATTTATCTCTTCATTTTGAATAATTATTTCGCGTAATCTGTAACTCTGGACTCCCTGATCACGTTAACCTTGATCTGTCCCGGGTACTCCAGGGATTCTTCAATCTTCTTTGAAATATCACGGGCTAAAAGCACCATGTCATCATCGTTAATCTGTTCCGGAACAACCATAATCCGAACTTCGCGTCCTGCCTGAATGGCAAATGACTTGTCCACTCCCTTAAAGGAGTTGGTAATATCTTCTAACTGTTTTAATCTGTTTGTATATGTCTCCAGAGTCTCTCTTCTTGCTCCAGGTCTTGCCGCAGAAATAGTGTCCGCTGCCTGAACAATACAAGCGATAAGGCTCTGTGGTTCAACATCGCCATGATGAGATTCCACAGTGTTCAGCACGATTGGGGATTCCTTATACTTCTTACACAACTCAACACCCAACTGAATATGGGAACCTTCCATCTCATGGTCAACGGCTTTTCCGATGTCATGTAGTAAACCGGCGCGTTTGGCCATACGAATATCAAGGCCGATCTCTCCAGCTAACAGCCCTGACAATTGGGCCACCTCAATGGAATGCTTTAAGGCATTCTGTCCGTAGCTTGTCCTGTATCTCAGTTTGCCAAGCAATCTGATGAGTTCCGGATGAAGTCCGTGAATGCCCACTTCAAGGGCAGCGGCTTCTCCTTCTTCACGCATATTGGTTTCTACCTCTTTTTGTGCCTTTTCCACCATCTCTTCAATTCTTGCCGGATGAATGCGGCCATCAACAATAAGGCGTTCCAACGCGATTCTGGCTACTTCTCTACGAACCGGATCAAATCCGGATAATACAACTGCCTCCGGGGTATCGTCAATAATAAGCTCCACTCCCGTAAGGGTTTCTAACGTGCGGATGTTACGGCCTTCCCTTCCGATGATTCTGCCTTTCATCTCATCGTTGGGAAGCTGCACGACTGAAACCGTGGTTTCTGCCACGTGGTCCGCAGCGCATCTTTGGATGGCTGTCACCACATATTCCCTTGCCTTTTTCTCGGCTTCTTCTTTTGCTTTGTTGTCAAGTTCCTTAATTAATTTCGCAGTGTCATGTTTTACATCATCTTCAACAGATTTTAAAAGATATTCTTTTGCCTGTTCGGAGGTAAGCCCGGAAATTTTTTCCAGTTCCTGAATGCCTTTCTCATAGAGAGATTCCACTTCGGCATTTCTCTTATTCAGGGCGTCCTCTCGAGCAGCCAGACCTGCTTCTCGTTTTTCCATAGCCTCGGACTTCTTGTCCAAGTTTTCTTCCTTGTTTAATACTCTTCTTTCATAACGTTGAAGCTCAGCTCTTCTTTCCCTGGTTTCCTTCTCCAGTTCATTCTTAGTCTTTAAAGACTCTTCTTTTGCCTCAAGGAGAGCTTCACGCTTCTTTGTCTCAGCGGTCTTTAATGCTTCATCTATTATTTCCCGGGATTTTTCTTCTGCAGAGCCAATTTTGCTTTCGTAAGTGTTCTTACGATACGTGATGGCAGCAGACCAGGCAATAAAAGCAACTACTACTGATGCGACGATTGCAATCAATGCAGCCGTGAATACTGATACTGACACAGGAGCACCTCCTTATTAGATTTTCATTGTACAACAATACAACACTACAATTTTAAACTGTTTTATACATTATGTCAAGTATTTCGCCCCTGTTTCCAGTATACTTATACACATTTTCCCGTTGTCAGTTATCATCGTAAAAACCGCCTAAAACACGGCTTATTGCTTCATAGGAAAATCCCTTTCTTCCCAAAGCCGCCATTACCTTGTGTCTTTCCTTAAAGTCCATCTCTTCCGGCTGTAAACGTTTCTTTTTTACATAGGCCTGTATCTGGGCCTCCTCATCCACCGGCTGTTCTTTAAGGATTTCCTGGATCACCTCTTTGTCCAGCCCTTTTTTTTGCAGCTCATACTGAATCTGCCTTTCACTTTTCCGCTCCGAATTGAACTCCACATACCTGCGTCCATAGTCCTGGTCATTGATAAAACGGTGTTCCTTTACAAAATTTATGGCGTAATCAACCGCTTCTTTTGGATATCCTCCGTCTTTTAATTTCCGTCTCAGTTCCTGTTCCGTCTTATCTGAGGATTTTAAGAGGAAAAGGACCCGTTCTCTGGCCCTTTTTAACAAAACCTCCTGAAGGATCTCCTGATAAGTCTCCTCTGAAAGCGGCTTTCCTTCCTCGATCCCGAATCTTTTAATTTCCCCGCGATAAAGGACAAGAGTAAAGTCATCCTCCAGAATGACTTTACTCCTGCGTTTATCGAAAGGCACAATCTCTGTAACTGTCATATATGCCCCTTATTTTTTCTATTTTTCCGGCCTTTTTGAATCTGGCGGCTAAATCCTCAGAAGAATCACTCCTTGGAAGCTTCTTCCTTACTTTCTTCCGGCTTGATCCTCTTGCTTTCCTTTACTGCCGCCCCGCCTGCATTCTCCGGTGCTGCGCTGGCTTCTTCATGAAGCCCGTACTTTACACGAACCTTATTTTCAACCTCCAGGCAAACAGCCGGATTATCCTGAAAATAAGTCTTTGCATTCTCACGTCCCTGGCCGATCTTCACATTATTATAAGCAAACCATGCTCCGCTCTTTTCCACGATATTCTCTTTTACGGCCAGATCCAGGATATCCCCTTCCTTGGAAATGCCCCTGCCAAACATGATATCAAATTCCGCTTCTTTAAACGGCGGCGCAATTTTATTCTTTACAACCTTTACACGGACCCGGTTTCCTACCATGTCTCCGCCCTGCTTTAAGGTCTCGATCTTACGGATGTCCAGGCGGACAGATGCGTAGAACTTAAGGGCACGTCCTCCTGTGGTGGTCTCAGGGCTTCCAAACATTACACCCACCTTCTCACGAAGCTGGTTAATGAAGAGAACAATACAGTTGGACTTGCTGATAATGGCTGTCAGCTTTCTAAGGGCCTGGGACATGAGGCGGGCCTGAAGTCCTACATGGGAATCGCCCATATCCCCTTCGATCTCGGCCTTTGGCACAAGGGCTGCAACTGAGTCCACGATCACAATGTCCACTGCTCCGGAACGTACCATGGTTTCCGTGATCTCCAATGCCTGTTCCCCGTTATCCGGCTGGGAAATATAAAGGTTGTCAATATCCACTCCAATGCTCTTGGCATAAACAGGATCAAGGGCGTGTTCCGCATCAATAAAGCCTGCGATACCACCTCTCTTTTGTACCTCTGCAATCATATGTAATGCAACGGTGGTCTTACCGCTGGATTCCGGTCCGTAAATCTCCACGACCCTTCCCTTGGGGATTCCTCCAAGGCCAAGGGCAATATCAAGGCTCAGTGCCCCTGTAGGTATGGTTTCCACGTTCATATTGGTGCCAGAATCCCCCAGCTTCATAACAGAGCCTTTTCCATATGCCTTTTCTATCTGAGTGAGGGCGGCATCAAGTGCCTTCAGCTTATCATCTTTATTCATGTTATCCTCCGATACGAACAAATGTTCTTTTTCTATTTATAATCATAGTATACTTCCGGGAAAATGTCAACCAGATTTTTATACTTCTAAGTCCAATATGCATCACACTCCTGGCCTGTCCGGCTGAAAATAAATTCTTGTCTTTAGGGAAATGGCGGCGAAACGCCTGAAACTGAATGGAATGGAAGGCGGACCGCCTTCCGTGCAGATTTACTATAACATAAGAGGGCTGCATCCGCAACCCTCCCTTTCACAATTACCTGATTTTCTTTCTTAAAAACCGGGCCGCTCCAGCTCCTGTCTGCAACGGCCCGGAATATAATTTTATTTTTCTACGAAAGCAGCTTTTCTACATCAAGCATCCCCCAGCCCTGCTGGTTCATGGGAAGCCCTAAATCCACTGCCCGCTCCCTGAGCATCAGCTTTACGTCCCGGTTGCTCATATAGGGGTATTTCTGAAGGAGAAGCGCAATCGCCCCTGACACCAGGGGCGTTGACATAGAGGTTCCGCTTTTGGGAAAATACTGCCCCGCTTCATTGGCACAGCTCATGATCCCTGCACCCGGAGCAATGATTTCCGGCTTGCAGATGCAGGCGCCGGTAGGGCCTCTTCCGGAATAATCGATCATCCGGTTTCCCATGACATTGACCTCTTTATAATCATCGGAGCACCCTACGGTAATCACTTTCCGGCTGATCCCCGGAGTTGTGATGGTATTCATGCCCGGCCCCATATTTCCGGCAGCCACGCAGACCACCAGCCCGTCATCCCATGCAGCATTTACTCCCCGCACAAGGACAGAATTTTCTGTCATCCCTTTTTTCGAAAAGGAACCAACGGATATATTTACGATCCTGATCCCATACCTTTCCCTGTTGTCCCGGATCCATTTCAGTCCGGCCAGCACATCGGAAGCATAGCCATTCCCTTTTTTATCTAAAACCTTCAGCATAATGATATGACATTCCGGTGCAACACCCATATACATTCCGTCGGAAGCACTGCCGTTTCCTCCGATGATTCCGGAAATATGGGTCCCATGACCATTGTCGTCATAGGTATCCCTTCTGCGGTGCACAATGTCTACAAAAGCCGCCACTCTATGTTCAAAGTCCTCATGAAGATAAATCCCCGTATCGAGAACTGCAACTCCTACTCCACGTCCTGTATAGCCCATGCCATGGGCCGCCTCACAGTGTATTGCTTCTCTTACATGATTCACAGTCCATTACCTGATTCCTTTTTTATTAAGATATTCCGGTATGGCTCCTGTGGTTTCTTTTCCCTGAAAATACAAAAGAAGATTTTTAACTGAAATATCATTTACTTTCTGCCGGTCCGTTCCTATAATGGAAATAAAACAATAAGTAAGGAGATTATCATCATGGAGAATCATCGATCCGATGCCACTTTGCTGACACAGAACCTGATCCGCATTGACAGTACGGATCCCGGTGCATACGAAAAAACAATTGGAGAATATACTTTTGACTACATCTCTTCCCTGTCCGTGCCTGTCATAAAAAAAGAGGTCCTTCCCGGCCGTTATAATATCATGGCAAAAATACAGGGTGAAACGGACGACCCTGCCCTTGTTTATATCTGCCACATGGATACAGTGACCATTGGAGAGGGCTGGACAAAAGACCCCTTTGGGGCTGAGGTCATAGATGGAAAGATTTACGGGCGGGGAGCCTGTGACATGAAATCCGGGCTGGCCTGTGCCCTCTCCGCCTTTTCTGCCATGGCAGAGGAAGTTTTATCAGGGAATACTCCCAAGCATTCCTTTGTTTTCATTGGAACCGTTGATGAAGAAGATTTCATGCGGGGCGTGGAGGATGTGATAAAGGAAGGATGGGTGACGGAAAATAGTTTTGTCCTGGATACGGAACCCACCAACGGGCAGATTCAGGTAGCTCATAAAGGCCGCACCTGGTTTGAGATCACGGTTACCGGAGTGACCGCCCATGCCAGTACTCCCTGGAAGGGGGCTGACGCCATTGCCGCCATGGCTGAGATCATTTCTTCCATACGCCGTCAGATCACAGCCTGCCCCTCCCATGAGGATCTGGGCGTATCCACGGTCACATTCGGCCAAATTGAGGGAGGGTACCGCCCCTACGTGGTTCCGGACCGCTGCAAGGTCTGGATCGACATGCGCCTGGTACCGCCTGCGGATACGGCCGCTGCTGTTTCCATGGTGGAGCAGGCTATCAGGGAAGCCGTCCAGGTAGTCCCCGGAATCTCCGCCTCTTATACCATCACAGGGGACAGGCCCTATATTGAAAAGGATGAAAGCTCCCCCTTATTAAAGGCCCTGAAGGCTGCTGCAGAGGAAACAACGGGAAAACCGGTTCCTGTCACCTTTTTCCCAGGTTATACGGACACCGCCGTTATTGCGGGAAAACTCCACAACCACAACTGCATGTCCTATGGCCCCGGTGATCTGGAGATGGCCCATAAGCCTGATGAATTTGTTCCCTGCGAAGATATTATACGGTGCCAGGAGGTGCTCACCAGGCTGGCGCGGTCCATTCTGTTTTAGAGTTTTTCCGGCACAAGGGAGATGGACTCCATATTCATGTTATTAATTGTAAAAAATCCGTTAGTTTTTTTACATCTCATTTTATGGGAATTCTGATTCTTTTGCTTTTTCAGCTCCATCCGGTTTTCCTGGGAAATGATTGAATTAAGAAAATCTTCATAATCTATTCAAACAATATACAAACTTTTCTAGAGCCGGTGTGCTATACTAATGACATAAGAAATGCACAATGTATCAATTATCCTTTCACCCTTTTTGAAATCCGAAAATCCTAAGAAAAATCCCCCCTGTGTCATGTGGCACAGGGATTTTTCTGTTTAGATGAGAAAAACAGGGGACAGGACTTCCTGATCGCCCGGAAATCCTGTCCCCTGTTTTCACACATTTTTATAAAAATTTAATACTTTATGTCCTTTAACACATCACAGAAATCAAACGTAGCAAAATAATCCCTGGGAGTTTCTGCCCTGCGGATCATCTGGACAGACCCGTCTTCCTTTAAGAGAAGCTCCGCGGACTTTAATTTACCGTTATAATTATATCCCATGGCATAACCGTGAGCACCTGTATCGTGGATGAAAAGCAGATCACCATTGGATATCTCCGGAAGCATTCTGTCAATGGCAAACTTGTCATTATTTTCACAAAGAGATCCCACCACATCGTATTTATGGCTGCACACATCCCCTTCTTTTCCCATGACAGTAATATGATGATAGGCCCCGTACATGGCTGGCCTCATTAAATTCACCGCGCAGGCATCCACGCCGATGTATTCCTTGTGGGTATGCTTTTCATGGATGGCCCTTGCGACCAGTCCGCCGTAAGGTCCAAGCATAAAGCGGCCAAGCTCCGTATAAATCGCCACATCTCCCATTCCTTCCGGCACCAGGATCTCTTCATAAACCTCTCTGACCCCTTCTCCAATGGCCTTAATATCGTTTGCTTCCTGCCCCGGACGGTAAGGAATCCCGATCCCTCCTGATAAGTTGATAAAGGAGATATGGGCTCCTGTCTCCTTTTTAAGCTTGACTGCCAGCTCAAAAAGCACCTTGGCCAGAAGGGGATAATATTCATTGGTCACCGTATTGCTGGCTAAGAATGCGTGGATTCCGAAGTTTTTGGCCCCATAGCCTTTTAATATGCGGAACGCCTCAAACATCTGCTCGGTTGTCAGCCCGTATTTGGAATCCCCCGGATTATCCATGATATCGTTGCTGATCTTAAATATGCCGCCCGGATTATAACGGCAGCTGATGGTCTCCGGAATATGTCCGATGGCTTTTTTAAGAAACTCAATGTGAGTGATGTCATCCAGGTTGATGATTCCACCGATTTTATCCGCATACTGGAATTCCTCGGCAGGTGTATTGTTGGAAGAAAACATAATATCAGAACCGGAAAAACCCAGGCAATCGGACATCATAAGCTCTGTCATTGATGAGCAGTCCGCTCCGCATCCGTAATCTTTTAAAATATTCAGAATAAACGGATTGGGCGTGGCCTTTACTGCAAAATACTCCCGGTACCCTTTATTCCAGGAAAACGCCTCTTTTAATTTCTGAGCATTCTCCCTGATCCCTTTTTCATCATACAAATGAAAAGGCGTTGGATATTCTTTTACAATTTCTTCTAACTTCTCTTTGGTAACAAATGGTCTCTTTTCCATAGCTTTCTCTCCTCTCGTAGCTTACCATGTGAATAGGGATCTGCAAAACAGACTCCCGCGCAAAAACCCGGCTGCTTCAGCAATCATACCGGATCTGCGCCTGCTGCGTATCTATAGCAAAGGATCTTTTGACTCATTGGACGCAATTTTCCATGAATCAAAAAGAGCCTGTCCCCGGCACATCTGCTGGTAAGCTTCATTGTACCGGGGATAGACTCCTTTGTCTATACTTTTTTTGTATAAATATTCATTAAAAATGCAAGGTTCATTAATCTACGGTCACAATACGCATGATATTGGTATGGGCTGCCGGTTCATTCTTTCTCACCGGATTTACCACACCTGCGGTAACCACTACCGTTTCATTTTCTTTTACAATCCCTTTTACCTTTAACAGTTCAATGGAGGAATAAATCAAAACGTCCGTGGATTCCGCACGCTTACCATGGAAGGGTCTTACCCCCCAGTATAACTGCATCTGGCGAAGGGCGGAGGAGCTTGGGGATAAGCCGATGATCTGGCTTTCCGGTCTCCACTTGGATAACAGCCTTGCAGTAAAGCCGGTGATGCTTGGCGCTACAATTACCCTGGCTCCTAAGTCATGGGCGGTGGAAACAGAAGAATAACATACTGCATTGGATACATTATGCACATTCACAGCGGAAACCTTACGCTCTCTGTATGCACTGTAATCCAGATGCTTTTCCGTCTCCTCCACAATGGAAGCCATCATGGAAAGAGCTTCAACCGGATATTTGCCCATGGCGGTCTCACCGGAAAGCATGACTGCATCCGTCCCGTCATAAACAGCATTAGCCACATCCGTTACCTCAGCTCTGGTTGGACGGGGATTGCGGATCATGGAATCCAGCATCTGGGTAGCCGTAATAACGGGCTTGCAGGCTTCGTTGCATTTTTCTATAATCCGTTTCTGGATAAAGGGTACCTCCTGGGCCGGGATCTCAACACCCATATCGCCGCGGGCAACCATGATTCCGTCGCTGGCTTCGATGATGTCATCAAGATTTTCAATGCCTTCCGCATTTTCGATCTTGGCAATAACTGCTATATTGGAGCCATTTTCTTCCAGAATCTTCTTTATTTCATAAATCGCATCAGCGGTGCGGACAAAGGAAGCTGCAATGAAATCAAAGCCCTGCTCAATGCCGAACTTTATATCCATTTTATCCTTATCCGTAAGCGCCGGAAGCTTTACCTTGACATTTGGCACGTTAACGCCTTTTCTTTCTCCCAGCTCGCCGCCGTTAATGATCTTACATACGATTTCCTTGCCCTTTACCTCAAGGACTTCCAGTTCGATCAGGCCGTCGTCAATGAGAATGCGGTTTCCTGAGACAACGTCATCATTCAGTCCGCTATAGTTGATGTGTCCTTTTGTTTCATCTCCAACGATCTCTTCTGTTGTCAGGACATAAAGGTCTCCTTCTTTTAAGTTCACCTTTTTTCCATCCTTTAAAAGTCCGGTACGGATCTCCGGTCCTTTTGTATCAAGGAGCGCGGCAATCGGAAGGTCCAGTTCCTCGCGGATGCTCTTTAGTAAGTCAAGGCGCATCTTCTGCTCTTCATAATCACCATGTGAGAAGTTGAATCTGGCCACATCCATGCCATGCTGGGCAAGTGCCATCATCAGTGCGCGGTCATTGGTATTGGGTCCCATGGTGCAAATAATCTTGGTTCTCTTCATCATTATCCTCCGTAGCTAGTTGGTTGTATCACCGGTTGTGGGGTTGGACGGTGTTACGTGTTTATGTGTATACAAATGCTCGGAACAGTATTCATAACTGCCTTCGCATTTTGAACAATAGCGAAATTCCAGGTTTGGAGCGTCCTTTTCGGTTCGCCCGCACACGGCGCACCGATGATGAGTCCAGCCCTGGGGCTTTATCTTCATCTGCTTTTGAAAATTCTGTTTTCTTTTGATCTCTTTCGGATTAAACCGGCTTAAATTCCGAGTCAAAAGGATAAAGAGGATAAAGTTCAATAAGGACATGAATATTGTGACTCTGGTAGCAATGTTGCCGGTAATAAATCCATACAGGAAGTAGATCCCGTTAAAGATGGCCAGCCACTTGGCTTTTATGGGCATCACGAAAAACAAGAGGAATTCCAGATCCGGAAATGTGGCTGCAAAGGCAAAGAACAGGGAGTAATTGAGAAATTCCGTTGTCAGATACACCGTCTGTCCCATGAAAATATAGACAATCATCGCTGCTGCCACATGACCGATGACTCCCATAAAGAAATAGACGTTAAAGCGGAACGCTCCCCAGATCCTCTCTAAGTTCACTCCCAGCATATAGTACAAATACATGCTGATCAGGCTCATAAAAATGCCGCCGCCCGGCGGGTAAATCATGAAGGTGACAATTCTCCACACCTGGCCGCCAAGTATCTTCCCGGCGTCAAGAGACAGGTAATGCCAGTAAAATCCCGGTGCGAGCATCTCCATCAACAATCCCACACCATACATGCCGATGATATAGTACATCAGATTCGGAATCGCATACTTTCTGAATCTGCGTTCAAGATTATAAAAAAACTTCATGCTTTCATCCTTTTCCTAATTTGTGCCCAGGCTCTTTGGGCATGAAGAAATACCCAAAGGGCATTTCCCAGACTTACGGGCTAGAACAGATCCTTTTTGGAAAAAATCCACGCTACAATCAACGTCAGTGCCAGAGTCAGCCCTAAAACAATGGCAAAGCCATAGGGACTCTCAGCAAAGGGGATCCCTCTGGAATTGACGTTCATTCCATAAAAGCTTGCCACCATGGTTGGTATTGACATAACAATGGTGATGGTTGCCAGAAACTTCATGACAATATTTAAGTTATTGGATATGACAGAAGCAAAGGCATCCATTGTTCCGCTTAAGATTCCGCTGTAGATATTCGCCATCTCAATGGCCTGCTTGTTCTCGACGATAACGTCCTCCAAAAGCTCCGTATCCTCCGGATACTTCTTGATTTTTTCATTTCTCATGAGTTTTTCAAGCACCATCTCATTGGAACGCAGGGAGGTGGTAAAGTACACAAGGCTCTTTTCCAGCTCCAAAAGCTCAATCAGCTCCCGGTTCTTGGTGGATTTGTGAAGCTTCTCCTCGACTTCCCCGCTTTTTTTATCAATGATTCTTAGATATTGCAGGTACAAGGATGCATTCTTATACAGGATCTGCAGGATAAACCGGGTTTTCATGTAGGTATGGAACCCCCTCACCCTGCCGTCCATAAATGCGTTGAGAACAGTAGTTTCTTCCAGACAAACCGTAACAATGGCCTCTTCTGTGGTTATGATGCCCATTGGTATGGTCACATACCAGTCCTTGCCGCCACGTTCCTCAATGGTTGGAACGTCTACCAGGATGAGGGTGTAATGGTCCTCTGTCTGGATACGGGAACGTTCTTCCTCATCAAGGGGCGCCCTTAAATCATCAGGATCGATTTTACAGGTATTGGCAATTTCCAGGATCTCCGTGGCAGTAGGGTCTGTAAGGGCAATCCAGGAACCCGGAGAAAGCTCATCCTTTTGCTGAATCAGGCCGTCTTCTGTTTTATAAATCTGAATCATAGCTTTTCTCTCTTTCACTGAAAAATCTTTATGGAAACGTTGGCAAACTTTGACTTATACATTATAATTTCCCAAACCATTTTTGTCAAATGAAAAGAAAACCCTTTTCATGAACTTAAACAAATTTTACTAGTTTTAACATATTTTTAGCATCTTATGACAATTGTATTATTTCTTATTTTATGTTAAACTGATGTTCGGTGAGCCAGCAACTTACTTTTATCTAAAAGGAGGCAGGGGTTACCCCGCACATATGATTACATATCAAACATTAGGAATCGATATCGGTTCCACTACCGTGAAAATAGCAATATTAAATGAAAACAATGAAATCTTGTTCGCCGACTATGAGCGGCATTACGCAAACATACAGGAAACTTTAGCCGGCCTTTTAAAGAAGGCTTATGACAAACTGGGTCCAGTGGACTTATGCCCCGCCATCACAGGCTCCGGCGGATTAACTTTGTCCAGGCATTTAAAGGTTCCCTTTGTTCAGGAGGTTGTATCCGTTGCTACCTCTCTTAAGGATTATGCCCCGCAGACCGACGTGGCAATCGAACTTGGGGGAGAAGATGCAAAAATTATTTACTTTACCGGCGGCATTGACCAGCGGATGAACGGAATCTGTGCCGGCGGCACCGGGTCCTTTATCGATCAGATGGCAGCGCTTTTGCAGACCGACGCTTCCGGTTTAAATGAGTATGCGGCCAATTACAAGGCCATTTACCCCATTGCTGCCCGCTGCGGAGTATTTGCAAAGACAGACATCCAGCCACTTATCAATGAAGGGGCTACCAGGGAAGATCTTGCGGCTTCCATTTTTCAGGCAGTGGTAAATCAGACCATCAGCGGCCTGGCATGCGGAAAGCCCATCAGAGGCCATGTGGCCTTCCTGGGAGGCCCTCTTCACTTTCTTCCGGAACTTCAGAAGGCCTTTGTCCGCACCCTGCATTTATCAGGGGAGGAAATCATCGCTCCGGAGCATTCCCATCTGTTTGCCGCCATTGGCGCAGCCATGAATGCAAACGAGGTCCAGGGAGGGAACATATCCCTGGAGGCTATGATAAACCGCTTATCCTCGGGCATCCGGATGGAATTTGAAGTAAAGCGCATGGAACCGCTGTTTGCGGACCAGGCTGATTTTGATGCGTTCATAAGCCGCCACAACAGACACTGTGTTAAAAAGGGTGATCTGTCCTCTTACCATGGAAAATGCTTTTTAGGAATTGATGCCGGTTCCACCACCACAAAGGTGGCCCTTGTAGGCGAAGACGGCACCCTGTTATATAAGTTTTACAGCAGCAACAACGGAAGTCCTCTTGCAACGGCGATCCGGGCCATGAGTGAAATCAGGGAACAGATGCCAAAGGACAGCCAGATCGTATGGTCCTGCTCCACCGGCTATGGAGAAGCCCTCTTAAAATCGGCCTTCCTCCTTGACGAGGGCGAGGTGGAAACCATCTCCCACTACTATGCAGCAGCCTTTTTTGAACCAAAGGTAGACTGCATCCTGGACATCGGCGGCCAGGACATGAAATGCATCCGCATCAAAAACGGCACCGTTGACAGCGTCCAGTTAAACGAGGCCTGTTCCTCAGGCTGCGGTTCCTTTATCGAAACCTTTGCCAATTCCTTAAACTACCAGGTGGAGAATTTCGCAGAGGAAGCTTTATTTGCGGAAAATCCCACCGACTTAGGGACCAGATGTACGGTATTCATGAATTCCAACGTAAAGCAGGCCCAAAAAGAAGGGGCCCAGGTATCCGATATTTCCGCAGGGCTGGCTTATTCTGTTATTAAAAATGCCCTGTTTAAAGTGATTAAAATCACAAATGCTTCTGATTTGGGCCAGCATGTGGTGGTCCAGGGCGGAACCTTTTACAACAACGCCGTTTTAAGAAGCTTTGAAAAGATTTCAGGCTGCCAGGCCATCCGCCCGGATATTGCAGGCATCATGGGAGCCTTTGGCGCTGCCCTTATTGCAAGAGAACGCTATGAGGAATCCAAAACAACCACCATGCTGAGCCTGGATAAGATTCTGGGACTGCATTACGAAACCTCCATGGCCCGCTGCAAAGGCTGTACCAACAGCTGTGTGCTGACTGTCAACCGCTTTGACGGAGGCCGCCAGTTTATTACAGGAAACCGCTGTGAACGGGGCCTTGGCAAGGAAAAAGCAAAACGGGAAATCCCTAATCTCTTTGACTATAAAAACCGCCGCATGTTTGATTACGAGCCTCTTAGCCAGGATCTTGCAGAGCGGGGCACCATCGGCATTCCCAGAGTCTTAAACATGTATGAAAACTATCCCTTCTGGGCCGTTTTCTTTAAAGAGCTGAAATTCCGGACCGTGCTGTCCCCCCAGTCCACCAGAAAGATTTATGAGCTGGGCATTGAATCCATACCAAGCGAATCGGAATGCTATCCGGCAAAAATCGCCCACGGCCACATTGAATGGCTGATCAGGCAGGGGATTAAAACCATTTTTTATCCCTGCATTCCCTATGAACGGAATGAGACCCCTGGAGCAGGAAACCACTTTAACTGCCCAATCGTCACCTCCTATGCGGAGAACATCAAGAACAACGTGGAGGGAATTAAGACAGAAAATATCCGCTTTTTAAACCCGTTCATGGCCTTTACCAATGAACAAATACTCACCAGCCGCCTGACAGAGGTATTTGCAGAGGAATTCCGGATCCCCGTATCTGAGATCATTGCTGCCGCTGAAAAGGGCTGGATGGAGCTTATGGCTTCCAGGACCGATATGGAGAAAAAAGGCGAGGAAACTTTAAAGTGGCTGGAGGACAACGACCGCCATGGAATCGTGCTGGCGGGCCGCCCTTATCATGTGGACCCTGAGATCAACCACGGCATTCCGGAGCTTATTACCTCCTATGGATTTGCGGTTCTTACGGAGGATTCCATTTCCCACCTGGCTGAAATCGAACGCCCCCTGGTGGTTACCGACCAGTGGATGTACCACACCAGGCTTTACCGTGCCGCCGCCCTCGTAAAAAAGGAGAGCCGCTTAGACTTAATCCAGCTGAATTCCTTTGGCTGCGGTCTGGATGCCGTTACCACAGACCAGGTTAATGACATCTTAACCGGCTCCGGCAAAATCTATACGGTTTTAAAGATCGATGAGGTCAATAACCTGGGAGCTGCCAGAATCCGTATCCGCTCCCTGATTGCGGCACTTCGGGTACGCGACAAGCGCCACTACGAGCAAAAGGTGGTTTCCAGCGCTTATCACAGGATTACCTTTACCAAAGAGATGAAAAAGGATTACACCATCCTGTGCCCCCAGATGTCACCCATTCATTTTGACTTAATTGAACCTGCAATCCGCTCCTTTGGCTACCGGGTGGAGGTCCTTCAAAACGACAACCGCTCTGCCGTTGATACCGGATTAAAATACGTGAACAACGATGCCTGCTACCCCTCCCTCATTGTGGTGGGACAGATCATGGATGCACTTCTTTCGGGAAAATATGACTTAGACCGCACCGCAGTATTCATGAGCCAGACCGGAGGCGGCTGCCGGGCTTCCAATTACATCGGATTCATCCGGCGGGCCCTGGAGAAGGCAGACATGGGCCAGATCCCGGTCATCTCCGTCAATGCAAACAACATGGAAACAAACCCCGGATTTACCATCACCCTGCCCATGCTGACAAAAGCCATGCAGGCAGTGGTATACGGTGATGTTTTTATGAGGGTTTTATATGCCACCCGCCCCTATGAGAAGGTACCCGGTTCAGCCAATTCCCTTCACGAAAAATGGAAAAGGCAGTGTATCGAATCCCTGTCCAAAAAATCCCCGGACATGATAACCTTCTCCCGCAACTTAAAAGGGATTATCAGGGATTTTGACAATCTTCCAAGAACCCCCGGCCAAAAGCCCAAGGTGGGTATTGTAGGAGAGATCCTTGTTAAGTTTTCTCCTCTGGCCAACAATCACATTGTAGAGCTTTTGGAATCGGAAGGCGCGGAAGCTGTTATGCCGGACCTGATGGACTTCCTTTTATACTGTTTCTACAACAGCAACTTTAAAGCCCAGAATTTAGGGGGCAAGAAAACCACCGCTGCCTTATCCAATATGGGAATCTCCCTGTTGGAGTATTTCCGCAGGACAGCTAAAAAGGAGCTGTTAAAGAGCAAACACTTTACAGCCCCTGCCCACATCGGAAATCTGGCGGACATGGCAAAGGATTTTGTATCCATTGGAAACCAGACCGGCGAAGGATGGTTTTTGACCGGAGAGATGCTGGAGCTGATCCACAGCGGCACCAATAACATCGTGTGCACCCAGCCCTTTGGCTGCCTCCCCAACCACATTGTTGGAAAAGGCGTCATAAAGGAACTGCGGAAAGCCTATCCTGATTCCAATATCATTGCCGTGGACTATGATCCCGGCGCAAGCGAAGTAAACCAGTTAAACCGTATTAAGCTGATGCTCTCCACTGCACAGAAAAATATGCGCAAAGGGGAAGAACCAACGGAAACCGTATAAAAAGATACCGGGAAGAAACTCAAAATCTTCCCGGTATCTTTTTTTTATTTTCCAAACATCACCGGCTGTTTCCAGGGCACAGATCTGGTATGGCACTATTTTTCATTTAGATGGCAAGAATGGAATCAAAACACCGGTTTTTCTCTGCATTTTTCAGTTCAAAGCTGTAATTACGCAGATCGGCTTTTAGATAATCCCCCAGTTCTTTCTGTCCGTCATATCCGGATCCTACCAGTTCATCAACCAATTCCCCCATCTTCCGCTCCAATGAGGCCATGGTGTTTTGATTTACATAATCCGTCAACTGTTCCAGTTCTCCGGTGGTGTATCCCTGTGTATGGATCCCTTTTCCTGCCATCCGGCAGCCCAGAACATTCCGTAACACAATGCCGGAAAGGTTGATGAACAGCTCTTCATGATCCGGAGAATAGGCTCTCAGCACATGAAGGACATACTCATCCGGCAGCTTTTCAAAGAAAACCTGTTCCAGACCCACACATTTGATAAAAGTGCTGACAGCATGGATTCCCAACAGGGATTCCATTGGATACAGGACCGGGTAATCCAGGGTGAGGATGTGATTTTGTGGATGAAAGCGTGGATCATAATATAGGAAAAAAGAAGGTATGCCTTTTACAAACGTATCGTAGTAACACCGGTTTCCGTAATACTTAAAACCCGGTATGATGTTGTTATACAGGATCTGTGCCGCCTTCACTTTCCTAAGCACAGCTTCATACCCAAGGCCATAAACCGTCCATGCATCAGGAATGCCATCAGGGGATAGAAGTTCCTGCCTTTCCCCTAAATATGCTTCATACTCATGAATGCAGTACAAAACAGCGCCCATGAGCTGCCTCGCCTTTTCATAGGTGATGGAGGTACTCTCCTTTCCCGTGTATTTATCAGCTAATTCCGCCACTATGGGCACCAGTTCCTGCGTCTCAAAACTCATCGTCTTCTTCCTCATACGGGCCGGCTCCAAAACGAACACCTCTGGCAAAGGCCTCCAGCCCCGTGTCCTCCAAATGATCAAGGGATCCCTGGCATGGTCCGTCAAACTGGCCCTTCATAAATTCAATCAGCTCGTCATCAGTCGTTTGATCCAATGACTCATTTTTATAAAGATAAAACATATCCTGAAGCCTTCCCAGGGTATCCACGTAGTTGTCCTGATAGATGTAGGGAGAGTCACAAAAGGCAAAAATCAGTTTTGGAAGGATTCCCTCCCCAAATTCCACCCGTTCCTGTTCCTTTAAAGCATCCTTTCTCTCCCTTATGAGAAGAGCTGCCTCCTCATCTGTCAAAGTAAGGCCAAACTTTTTCGTATAATCATTGGCAGCTTTCACCCTGGTAATCTGAAAGCCATCGTTTGCCGCCTGAAGCCATTTCCTGTCATCCATAAAAATCACTCCTTTCTTTTGATAAATACCAAGTCTACTCCAGGAAGAATGTAATTACAAGACTTGAAAAAAAGTCATTTTTGTGGTATAATTATTCCATAAGAGGTAGGGATTCCTATCTCTTTTTTTTTATTTTTTTCTGCCATTCAATCCAATAAAACCTTTGATCCGCCATACTTCCTTCCGGGGATTTACAGAACTTCCAGAATCCGGTAAGATTACGGTTTTCTTAAATTGTTCGAGTTTTCTTACGCATTCTTACGCCTTTTTTACATCCCTTGACCTTGGACCTGCTCCATGGTTTAAAGTCATTCCATCAGCAAACACGCTGAGAAGGCAACAAAAAGGGGTTCTTATGAAAGGAGAACAAACATGAGAAAACAGAAACTTAAATGGCTGATTCCCTGCGCCGCAGCGCTTTTTACCATAGGTGCATCCATGACCTCATTTGCAGCACAGGGCTGGGCACAGGAAAACGACACCTGGGTATACCGGGACTCCAACGGAGATGCAACAACCGAAGCCTGGCGTAAATCCGGTGACAACTGGTTCTATTTAAACGAAGATGGAGAGCTGGCTACCAGCGCTCTGATCGAGTCCGATGACAATTACTACTATGTAAATTCATCCGGAGCCATGGTTACAAATGAATGGCGTGAAATCCCTTCCGACCAGGATGAAGAGGATGAGCCTGATACTTACTGGTACTACTTTGGCAGCAACGGAAAGGCCTTTAAGGCATCAACCTCCGGCAAGACTTCCTTTAAATCCATAAAGGTTGCCAGCGGAGATTCCCATAACTATGCATTTGATTCAGAAGGAAGAATGCTGTTTGGATGGGTTAATGAAGACTCCACTCGCCAGACCGGAGACGACGCATGGAAGGATGGGATCTATTACTTGGGAGATTCCTCTGACGGCGCTCAGTCAAACGGCTGGAGATCCATTGAAGTAGAGGATTCAGAAAATGAAAAAGACAACTTTAACGGAGCCTATTGGTTCTATTTCGGTACCAACGGCAAGAAAGTAAAAGATACCACCAAAACCATCAACGGCTTAAAATACCGCTTCAATGAAAACGGCGCTGCTGAATCAGAATGGTATGAAATAGCCTCTGCTTCTACTTCAAGTTCCGCCAACCAGTATTACAATCTTCCGGAACAGTGCTGGCTTGCAAAAGGCTGGTTCAAGACCGTTCCCGGAGAAGATGTTGATGCGGAAGCTTATGATGACGGTACAGAATACTGGTTCTACTCCTCCAGCAACGGAGAGCTGACAACGAGCCAGATCAAGACCATCAACGGCTTAAGCTATGCATTCAACGAAAAGGGCGAAATGCTTCAGGGCCTTTATAAGCTGACCTTTGAATCAGGCAAAAAGATCGCAACCTACAGCGAAATCGAAACAGAAAGCGATTTCCCTGCAGCTGATGATGCAGCAGAGGTTTACTACTTCGGCACATCTCCAAAGGAAGGTGCCATGACAACCGGAAAGACAACCATTGATATTGACGGCGAGAAATACACCTATAACTTCCGCAAGGCCGGAAGCAACAAGGGTGCCGGCTACAATTCCATCACTGATGACAGCATCTACGTACAGGGCAGACTGATCAAGGCTGACAAAGATGAAAAGTATAAAGTAGTGGAATACAATGACAAGGAATACCTGGTTGGTACAAGCGGAAAGCTTGCAAAGGGCAAAACCAACATTCAGGATGGAGATGGAAAATACTACAAGACCAACAGCGACGGAACCATCAAAGAATCCAGCTACGAAAAGATAAAATAAAAATAATATAAATAAGGCGGCAGCATTGATATTCCATGCTGCCGCCCTTTTTTTACCCTGACAGGCAAAACCTTTCATTTCTTAGGAGCCTGCATATACCTTTGCCCCTTCATAGATCTCTTCCGAATCCACATGATCAATGACTTTCTGACCCTCTGTCAGCCCTTCCTTTATGACCGTCTGGGAAGCGGTCCTGTACTCGATCTCAACCGGCAGCTTTTCCGCCTTTCCGTTTTTGATCACAAAGACATACTTCTGGTCAGCCAGTTCAAAAACAGCGCTTGAAGGGATCACCAGCTTGTTTTCCTCCTGATACAGAGTAAAACGGATGTTGGCCCCGTACCCTTCCTTTCCTTCCAGGTCCGGATCCTCATCCATATTGATTTTTACATGCACTCTGTATTCATCCATTCCCAGGGCAGAGGTGCCTTTGGCCGCATAATCATAAACCTGGCTAATGGTCCCGCCGTACATTTTATCCTGATTCCTAAGCTGCAGGACAACAGTCACCTTATCTCCCGGGGAAAGATAGGGCGCAATGCTGGTAAGCACATCAGACTCTGCCTGGACCTTTCCCCGCCCGCTTATGGTCACGGCAGTTTCCCCTGCCTGTATGTAGGACATATCCTTGACCGGAAGTGAGGTAATGATCCCATCCCTGTCTGCAGTCACCACACACTTTTTTAATTTGTCTTCCAATTGCTCCATGGTGGTTTCCTGGGATTTGATCTGGGCCTTTAGCTGTTCCTCCACGCTCTCATAAAATCTTCCGTTAATGGTGGTCTCATCAATCCCCCCTGCCTTTAAGCTCTCTAAAAACCGGCGGCTTTCCTCATACCGGCTCTTTGCCTGCTCCCATGCCAGAGAAGCATATTCATAAGAAGACCGGTCCTTTTCCCATTCAATTTTGGAAATGCTGCCCGCGGAATACAGGGACTGGGAAGCGTCAAAAAGGGTTTTTGCCGCCTGATAGTCCGCCTCCTTTGCCGTCACCTCCGCTCTTATGGAATCCAGATACTCCTGAGGCGATGACGTCATCACCTGTCCGATCCGGCTCTGTTCCAGCTTGGCCTTATACCCTGACAGGGCGCTTTCACAAAGAGACTTTTCATGCAGCAAATCCTTATCGTCAATGGTAAACAGGATATCTCCTGCCTTCACTCCATCATTCTCCCTGACCATGACCTCTTTTATTGGCCCTGGCACCTCTGAAACCAGACGGTATTCCCCTCCTGCCGTAATAGTCCCTTCCTCTGTATAACGGTCCTCTACGGCTTCATAGGAAGCCGCTGCGGTTTCCACCGGGGTCCCCTTAAAACTTTTAACTGCAGTATTTCCTATGACCAGTGCAAGAACAATTCCTGCAGCCAGAAAGCATAATTTCTTTTTCCTGCCATCCATTCGGATTTTCATAAGCTTACTCCCTTTCCTTTAAAATATCCGTCAGCCTTATCCTTCTTACAAACCGCGTCTGGGCCAGCAAAGAAGCTCCTGCCATTGCAAGGCAGGTAAAAAACGCTATCCCATAACAGGATGGCCGTATGGCCAGGTCAATGGTATAGGAATCGGATATGACCAGATGCTCCACAAGGTATTTTACCCCAATGCTTCCAAACACTCCCAAAACAATTCCCAGGATAAAGTAAACTACCTGTTCAAACAGGAGAATCCTTCCGATCTCCCTGTCCGTTCCCCCCATGATAATAAGCGTTCCAAGCTCTGCGATCCGTTCCCTGATATTGATCATGGAAATATTATAAATGAGAATCCCTCCCGCTGCCACAGCCATAAAGGAAAACATCTGGACCATTGCCATCATGCTGCCCATCATGTCCCGGTAGCTCTGGGTAATGCGGCCTGTATCAACCATCCAGGTCACCCGGCTGGTCTTTAGAAGTTCTTCCCTGACTTCGCTGAGCCTTCCCTTTTCCACCTTTAAAAGAACGGTATCCGCTATTGGAACAGAACCAAAAAAATGGGAAAATGCCTTTTCCGACATATAGCAGCCGCCTCCCAGGCTCTCCTTTATGACAGCTTTTACCGGAACCTTGACCGCTTCCGCTGTCAGGCCGGGAACAGATACCTCCATAATATCCCCTTCCTCCAGGTGGAGCTTTTTTGCGATCCGGCTGTTTATGATGATCCCATCCTCCGGAGGTTCATAAAACCGGCCGTAAAGATCCATGATCCTCCACATGTCAGATCCCCTGTTCAGGCCGTAAACCATGGCAAATTCCGATAAATTTTCATGCTTTAATTCCACTGCCTTTTGAGTGACTGCTTCGCTTTTCCTCACTCCTCTTATTCCTTCCCCTGCTGATTCCCCGCGGCTGGAAGATACATAGCGGTCCAGAGAAATCTGTATGTCATAGGTCTGCACCTTGCTGAACTGGTCGAAATACATCTGATTCGCCACCCCTTCAAAGGAAAAAAGCACGGAAGACATGGAAAAAGGGAATGCAATGGCCAAAATAATCAAAAAACCTCGAAAAGGGTTTCTTACCACGGAGCGAAGTCCCATTTTTTCCATGGCACCAAGCCTGGAGGCCAAGAAGCCGGGAAGCCTTAAATTTCCTGCAACAGCAGGTGCCTTTGCCCTCATGGCCTGAGCCGGAGTGATCTTTAAGATCCCCCTGACCCCTAAATAAACCGCCAGGAGCCCGGTACCCACCGCAATCCCCATACCGCTTATCCTGGTATTCATGTAGCTGTGATAAACCGTGTCCGGCAGATTAAAAAAGTCCACATACATAAGAAACATATACCGGCCAAAAGGAACCGCCAGGACGCTTCCTGCCAAAGCTCCCAAAACCCCCACCTCAGCCCCCTGGTAAAGGTATGCCGAAATCAATTCCCCATCTCTCATTCCAAAGGATTTCATGGTTCCTATGAGGCTCTGATCCCTGTCTATCATCTTTTTTAACACAACATAAAGCATGAACACGGAAATCGACATAAACAGGAAGGGAAGCACCGTTCCCATGGAATACAGCTCATCGATTTCCCCCTTTACCATATTATAGCTGGCCTGGTCTTCTTTGGAAGAGAGTGAAATCAGGCCATACCCGGAAAGGCGGTCCATCAGCTGGTAGCGTACATCCTCATAGGTATATCCTTTTGCCAGCCGGAATCCCAGCTCATTCATGGAGTCCTGTTTCCCTGTCAGTTCCTCCAGCCTGCCTTTTTCCACGCAGGCAATGTCGTAAATCTCTCCATCGGGAATCATGGCTCCTCCGGGAGGAATGGCATATATGTATTCCGGTCCGTAACAGGTTCCGGCCAGCTCACATTTCACGCTTTTTCCATTGATCATAAGGGTGAGAGGCGTTCCGGTTTCATATCCATACAATCCTGCCATCCGGTTTCCTAAGTAAACGCTGTCTTTTCCTGTCCCCGCCCCTTTTACCATCAATTTGTTTAAGGGATTTAAAGGGTCGTAAGACAGCAGATGCACCGTTACGATTTCCGTCTGGGAAGGAGCAAACAGCCTTACATCAACAGCCATTTTCCCGGAAACCTCCTCAATCCCGGGAATTTCCTTTAACCGCTCCAAGTCCACCTCAGAGATCCCGGAAACCTGGGCAAACACATCTGCGATTGCACTGCTGTCATAATAATGCTGTACCTGGTCCCCTAAGTTTCTCAATGTATCCATCATGGCCACATAGACAAATATGCCTATGGCAATGATAAAAACCGCCCCCAGAAAAGACCCTGGATTCTGTCTGGCGCAGCGGACCACGTTCTTGCGGAAGCTTTTCACTACCAGACCACCTCCTCAGGTTTTAAAGGCTTTTCATTGACACGGATCCTTTCTAAGCATCCATCCTTAAAATAAAAAACCCGGTCTGCAATCCCCGCAATGTTTTCATTGTGAGTGATCAGAACCACCGTTTTTTCATACTGCCTGTTAAAATCTGACAACAGCTTTAATATCTGGCTTCCTGTGCCGCTGTCCAGAGCTCCTGTAGGCTCGTCGCAGAGAAGGATATCAGGATTCTTGCACAAAGCCCTGGCAATGGCCACCCTTTGCTGCTGCCCGCCTGACAGCCTGCTTGGAAAATGGCCTGCCCTGTCCAAAAGCCCTACCTGCTCAAGCAGGGTTTCCGCATCCAGAGGATCCTTGGAAAGCTCTGCTGCCAACTGTACATTCTCCAGGGCAGTCAGCCCCGGCATCAGATTATAAAACTGAAAAATAAACCCGGCATGAGCCCGGCGGTAAGCCGTAAGGCTCTTTAAATCTCCCCAGGAAAGCGATGTACCATCATAATAGACAGTCCCCCTTGTGACTGTCTCTATTCCTCCCAATATATTTAAAAGGGTGCTTTTCCCGGACCCACTGGGTCCCAGGATCACAATAAATTCCCCTCTGAGAATTTCAAAAGATACATTCTTTAATGCCTGCACCTTGACCTCTCCTGCGTCATAATCCTTGCAAACCTCTTCTGCCCGTATCAAAACTCCCATAAAGCCTTCCCTCCCTTCTTTTACCCAATCATACACCCATGTTATTATCAATGCAATTCTCCGTCAATACCATTGGGCGATTATTTTTATCAATAAATATAATTATTTTAAAATCTCCGAAAAATTCCCTGAAATCCGGACAAAAAAAGAAAAAGGAGAGCGCCGGCTCCAAACGTCCGGTGCTCCCTCTTTGCCCCTTTTCTTTTTTCCGGTAAAAATCCAGGCCTTATCACCTGCAATTTACCCCTTCATTCCCCGATATATCTTTTCTGCCGTAACAGGCAGTTCCCTGATTCTCACTCCTACCGCGTTGGCCACTGCATCTGCAATGGCAGGAGACGGAGTATTGATCACGATCTCACCAATGGATTTGGCTCCAAAAGGCCCTGTAGGCTCATAGCTGCTTTCAAATTCCACCCGGATATTCCCCACATCCTGTCTGGTGGGAAGCTTGTACTGCATAAAGGAATTCTGCAGCATCTGCCCTTTGTGGGAATAAGTGATCTCCTCGTACATGGCCATACCAATGCTCTGGGCAATTCCTCCCTCGGCCTGGATCCTGGCCAGATTGGGATTAATGGTCGTCCCGCAGTCCACCACAGCCACATAATCCAAAAGCTCCGCCTGACCGGTCTCCTTATCCACTTCAACCTCAGCCATGCCAACCATAAAAGGAGGCGGGGATACGGGAGATGTATGGCTTGCTCCGGCAGAAAGCATATCCTCATTAAAACACATGCTCCTGTTCCACGCCTTCCAAAGTCACCACTTCACAGCCATTTGCCCTTGCAGCTAAAAAAGAACAGGAAAGCCTTGACTTTCCATTGACCAGTACCGTGCAAAGGCCGCAGTTTTCCGTCTCACAGTCACATTTCACGCTGTAGCAGCCCTTCTTTCTAAGCAGCTGGAATAAGGTGGTGTCATCCGGGATCTCCTCATAAGTCAGTCTTCCATTCAGTGTGAATTCTATCTCCATTTACCGCTCCTCCTCATCCAGCCCTTCTAAAAGCCTTCTGATATATATTCCAGCCAAATGCTTCCGATACGCTCTGCTTCCTCTCATGTTGCTGCCATAGCAAAAGCTTTCTGATGCCCTTTTCGTAAGCTCTTCCTTAAGACAATCCGTTGTTTCATCAAACACAGCCAGCTCTGCCTTACCAGGCCTGGCCCCAACGGAAACATAGAGCTTTCCATCTTTTCTGGCACAGCAGCAGGCGATCACCGGAAAATCCGTCTTTGCCATGCGCTGGGATACATAGGCCGCTTTTCTTCCATCCTTTCTAATATGAATGCGGACCAGAATATCTCTGTCGCTCTTCATACGGCAGAATTCCTCTAAGGGAACCAGGCCTCCCTTGTACAGCTCCACATAAGTGTCAAGGGCCAGAAGGCAGGTGATGATATCAGTAAATCCAAACCGTCCGAACAGGCTTCCTCCCACGGTAGCTCCATTGCGAAACTGAACGCCCACAATGGAACGGGTGCATTCCTTAAAAATTCCATGGAAGCATCTGTTCAGTTCTTTATGAGTCTCCAGCTGGCGCAGGGTGCACACGGCCCCTATGGAAAACCCGTTTTCCTCTTCCTCAATCCCATTAAGCCCAAGGCCGGATAAATCACCAGCGTCATTTTCACCCGGTTCTGTACCTTCAGCCACATCATGCCTCCGCCTATGACACTGCTCTTCTTCTGATTCAGGGCAAAAGCCTCTTCCAGGCTTTCCGCCTTTACATAATTTTTAAATCGAATCATTGGAACTATCCTCCTGACTCCCAAGCTTTTCTTCTTTGTCTGCTAACCGGTTTTGACAATGGCTTTATGGGCTTTTTATTAAATTCGTCAAAATTCGACAATGGATTCTCCTATGAGAGCCTGGACGTATTCAGGACTGGAATTAAGGCATTTTAAAAATCCTGATGCTGTTTCAGAAAAGTCTATTCCCTGAGCCCTAAGCTTTCCCAGGTCCATGGTCAGATTTCTGGGATTGTCCGGATCTCCTGTTTCATCCGGAATCACAAACTCCCCCCTGTTTCCGTTTTTATCAAGCATCTGAAAAACCCGGCTTCCTATTTCAAAAGTGGAAAGAACGCTTTCACTGCCAAAATTATAAATTCCGCCGGGCAGGTCCATGGCTTGCTCCATGTTTTTCACTACCTCCTGTACCCAGGTAATGCCCCGGTAATCATAAACCGAAAGCCTTATGGGACGGTTCTGTACCATGGACCTTAATAAATTGGTCAGAAGATTGGAACTGCTTTTAAAACCTCTGACCGGAAAATCATACATCCATGAGAGACGGAGGCATATCCCATCAGGCAGAATCTTAAGGATCTCATCCTCAGCCTGTTTTTTATGGGTCCCGTAAACATTGATGAGAGGGGCTTCGTCACTTTCCTTATTAGGCCCTTTTTGCCTGCTTCCCCCATAGATCTGATCCGAGCTCATGAAAAGCAGTCTGCTGCCATTCTCCCTGCAGGCTTTAGCCATATTCACGGCTCCCTTTCGGTTCACTGCCTCAGATAGCGCCGGCTGGTCTTCGCATACCCTGGTATTGGATACTGCGGCGCAATGGATCACAACATCAGGCCTTTTATCCTGAAAATATTTTCCCACCGCTGCTTCGTCCGTAATGTCCAGCTTCCCATGGCCAACCCGGACCACTTCATAATTCCTTTCGTAATGCGCGGCAATTCTCCCTCCAAGAAAGCCCTCAGATCCTGTGATCATTATCTTTTTCTTCATCCTTTTCCCTCCCTTTTTTAACAGTATATCACATCCTTTTCCTGGCTCCAATAACTTATATAGCCTCTTTCTGGCATAGTATCGGAAAAAAATCAATAATTTCCATATAATAGAAAGAACCTCGTCCAGACAAACTGGCCGCGGTTCTTTCTATGTATATATGAATTACTGAAATACAGCTTATTTCTCTTCAGTTTTTTGGGAAGATTCTGATCTTAAAAAGATACAGGCCAGAACACTCACAATACAGACAGCAGCCACAGGTTCTGTGAAAATGAATCGGAGCACGGCTGGAAAGTTTTCTTTGACTGAACTGCTTAAACTTCCTACACCAAAACCAAGACCAAGAGTAATAGCAAGGATCAGGCTGTTTCTGTCATCCAGACCTTCCTTTAATATCATTTTAACACCGTTTAAGAAAATCATGGCAAAAACAGTGATTACCGCACCGCCCATAACGCAGTTTGGCATTGCGTTGAAAATCGCGCCTATTTTGGGAAACAGGCCTGCAATGATCAGAACCAGAGCTCCAATGGCGATACAGAACCGATTGATTACCTTAGTCATTGCAATGATACCCACATTCTGACCAAAAGCGGTGTTAGGAAGCACATTAAACATTCCTGCAAATGCACAGCTGACAGCATCTGAAATGATTCCGCCGGAGATCTCTTCTGCAGTGGCCTCACGCCCAAAAGCAGAAATGGTGATACCGTTTGCATTGCCCATGGTCTCCAGACCTGCAACCACATATACTGCAAAGAACGGGAAGATGATATCTGCACGGAACAGGGGCTTGATCATAAATGGAAGAGGAACGCTGAACCATGCTGCGCTGGCAACAGTTCCCAGATTAACCATTCCCATAAAAGCAGATAAAATATAGCCCACAACAATGCCGATTAAAATGGCAGTAGCCTTTAACATGCCTGTTGCAAAACGGTTAAGGAGAACAATGATCAGTAATACAACACCACCCACCAGCCAGTACTTGCCTGCGCCGATGTCTTTTGCAGCTGCACCTCCTACAAAATATGTTGCGCCTGTGGTGAGAAGCTTGATGCCAATGGTAATGAGAACAGAGCCAACTACCAGCGGCGGGAAAAATCTTTTCAGCGGCTTTAAGAAGATGCCCATGATCAGTTCGATCAAGCTTCCTGCGATTACGCCACCTAATACATAACCCATGGCTTCAACAGGTGCAACCTGTTCCGCCAAAAGCTTTGCCCCAAGCTCTTGCATGGTAGGAACGAATGCAAAAGCGGTTCCCATAACAATGGGAAGACGCGCACCAACCTGGATGATTCCCAATTTCAGCGGATAAAGCTGAAGCAGAGTGGCTAGTCCGGAAACAAACATGGCACACTGGATCATCATGATCCGCAATTCCGCAGGAAATGGAGCATCCTGTGTGCTCATAGCGCCGGTCAGGATGAAGATCGGAGCTAAATTTCCCACGAACATTGCCATAACGTGCTGAAGTCCAAGAGGAACTGCCACTTTTAAAGGAGGCTTGCCGTCTAGTTGGTAAATAAGATTATACTGCTTTGAATTGTCCATATACTACACCTCCATAGTTGATTAACAGCAGAACTTTGTGCTGTTTTGACGAAAAAAAGAATATCACAAAAAATTTTTTTGGTCAACAAAAAAACTTTTAGTTTAACAAAAATGTAACACTCTATATTTTAAGAAAATATTGCCATAATAATTCAGCTGATTTCGTTCACAATAATTGATGTAATAATCAATCAAGGAGGGTTAATCCATGTTAGTAAACGGGAAAAATGAATGTATCCAATGCTCCATCGATAACTGCGCTTATCATGCGAAAAGCGAAGATTATTGCACGCTGGAGAAAATCAAAGTAGGAACTCATGAAAAAAATCCTACCAAAAAAGAGTGTACCGACTGCGAATCCTTCAAAAACGAGGCATAAGCCGCCAAACTCTAGCTTCCTCCTAAAAAATACTGCGCGGCATAAAAGCCGCGCAGTATTTTATATAATAGCTGATTTAATTTAAAAGAATATACGAAAAAATAAACATTTCATCAAAGCATCAATATGAACACAGCCCTTATTTTACAAGCGGCTCTTCAAGGTTGTTGTATTTTGCACTTAATACAATAACATCAATACGTCTGTTTTTCGCTCTCCCTTCATCTGTCGAATTATCCGCCACAGGTTTAAATTCCCCATAGCCAACAGCAATAAGCTTATCCGGTGAAAAATTACATTCATTGATAAAAAGCTTTACAACATTGACCGCTCTTGCAGTAGATAATTCCCAGTTAGAAGGATAGGCACTGCGCCTGATGGGAACATTGTCGGTATGGCCCTCAATACGTATGTAATTATCAATCGTATTCAAAAGACTTGCAACCTCAATCAAAGTATCCTCATTTTGTTTTTTAATTTCAGCACTTCCCGAGTCAAAGAATATGGCATTATTCAGTCTGATTACAAGACCCCGCATATCAATCATAGTTGAAACCGATTGTTCCATTCCGGTATTATGCAGTTGTGTGTCAAGCTCAGTCTTTAAGTGTTCCAGCTTTTTAAGTTCATATTCTCCCATAAAGCTCTCCAACTCACTTTGCGTTTCTATATTCAGCGGACCGCCTGACTGTGCCTGTCCCCCGCTTCCGCCGCTTCCGCTTCCGCCTCCGCCATTCCCTGACGATGATCCGCCGCCATAACCTTTATCCATCATAGCTTCGGAAAACTGCTGGGAAATTTGCTGTGCTTTTTCGGCATCAATCTTACTGACTGCAAAAAGTACAATGAAAACTGCCAGCAGCAGGGTCATCAAATCCGAATATGGCAGCAGCCATGCCTCTCCTGCTTCCTCTTCCTGATGTGCATGCTCTCTCTTTTTTGACATATGTGATCACCCTATTCCTTTTTGTCCTGCTCAATTATCTTTTTCTGTTTGGATTTGGGAAGAGCAGCAAGTAACTTTTCCCTGAGTATAAAGGGGGAATCTCCATGCTGCATGGATAATACACCTTTTATAATAATCTCTTTTGCCATTACTTCCTGCTGGCTTTTTACTTTGAGCTTTTTGGCAAATGGGTTCCACAAAACATAGCCGGTGAAAATACCAAGAATCGTTGCAATAAACGCAGCAGCAATTGCTTCAGCCATTCTTTCCGTATCATTGATCGATGACATTGCGGCAATCAAACCGAATACCGCCCCCAAAACCCCCAGGGTGGGAGCATATGTACCGGCTGATGAAAAAATACTTGCATTAATTTCATGACGCTTTTCCATTGCAGAAATTTCAGTTTCCAAAACTTCTTCAATCAGATCCTCGCCGGCGCCGTCAACAAGCAGACGAATGCCTTTTTTTAAAAAAGGGTCCTGAAGTTCTTCTGCTTTGGCTTCCAGGGACAAAAGTCCCTCTGCACGGGCCTGTTTTGATAAATTATACATTAAATCAATCATTTCAGCCTCAGAGGCTCCTTTTTGTTTTGTAAAAAGAACCTTAAACAGGGATCCGATGCTTTTAATATTCTCTCCGGGAAATGAATTCAAAATCGTAGCGATTGTGCCGACAAAAATAACAAAAAAGGCTGCTGGATTTAAAAGAACAGAAAAATGAATGTGCTTAAAAATCATAGCGCCTACAACGGCCACAACGCCAACTATAACGCCTAAGATGGTAGTTAATTCCATAGTTTCTCCTTTGTATATCTGAGTTAGTAGTTATGCAGGCGGCTGAACTCAGTAATATTAATATGCCCAACCCGTTATAGTATAATATATTTGTTACCGATCTTGTATTAAATAATTGTTAAAATTCGTAAATACGAAAGGCTGCCATAATTCTCTCATGACAGCCTCCTTTCATATTCCTCTATTCGTACAGCGGATATCTTTCACAGATCTTTGTCACTTCGCCTCTGATGTAATCAGCTTTGCTTTCAAAATCAGTGGCAGCAAGCCAGATGCACTCCGCGATCTTTTCCATATCCTCTTCCTTTAATCCTCTGGACGTAACAGCCGGTGTTCCTACGCGGACGCCGGAAGTAACAAACGGGCTTCTTGGATCATTTGGCACCGCATTTTTGTTCAGGGTGAGATAAACTTCATCACACCGGTTCTGAAGCTCCTTACCGGTTACCTCCAGCCCTCTTAAATCGATCAGCATCAGGTGGTTATCCGTACCGCCTGTCAGAATGTTGAATCCCTGCCTGATTAAAGCGGCAGCCAGGGCTTTCGCATTTTTCACCACCTGTTCCTGATAGGTCTTAAATTCAGGCTTTAAGGCTTCGCCAAAGCAGACGGCCTTGCCTGCGATCACATGCTCCAAAGGACCTCCCTGGGTTCCCGGGAAAATGGCCTTATTAAAGTTAAATTTGTCCGCTGCCTCCTGATTTGCCAAAATCATTCCGCCTCTCGGTCCGCGGAGGGTCTTGTGGGTGGTGGTGGTCACTACATCCGCATAAGGAATGGGGCTTGGATGGAGTCCTGCCGCAACCAGGCCTGCAATGTGGGCCATATCCACCATAAGATAAGCCCCGGCCTTGTCAGCGACTTCCCTGAATTTTTTAAAATCAATGGTCCTTCCGTATGCGCTGGCTCCTGCCACAATCAGTTTCGGTTTATGCAAAAGGGCAAGCCTTTCCATCTCTTCATAATCTAAAAATCCCTCATCATTTACGCCGTAAGGAATAATGTTAAAATACAAACCGGAAAAGTTGACAGGGCTTCCATGAGTCAGATGACCGCCATGGTTTAAATTCATGCCCATAACCGTGTCCCCTGGCTGAAGCATGGCAAGAAAGACCGCCATATTGGCCTGAGCCCCGGAATGAGGCTGGACATTGGCATAATCGCAGCCAAAAATCTTTTTTGCACGCTCTATGGCAATGGTTTCAACAATATCCACATCTTCACAGCCGCCATAATAACGCTTGCCTGGATAACCTTCCGCATACTTATTGGTAAGCACGGTTCCCATTGCCATCATCACCGGTTCTGAAACAATGTTTTCCGATGCAATTAATTCCAGATTCCGTCTCTGACGTGCGCATTCCTTTTCAATGGCTTCTCCTACTTCCTTATCATAGCCGGTGATAAACTTCATTACTTCATTTACCATGTCCATTCCCTCACTTTTCCTTTTGAATAATACCAATTCCCATTTTGGTAGATTATAAGACATTATTGATCACAATGTCAAGGCTTTCTCTTCTTCCTCTTTGGTCTTTAGCATTTGCTCATACATCCTGTCATCCACAGGAAAGGATATTCTCCTATCCAGCCAGGAAGAAAGATAGGCCCCATTTGCCATCATAACAGAGCGCAGTCCCTCCTCTCCATCCGCAGCCATTTCCCTTCCATAAAGCAGATGATCCGCGAACTTCTGGAAAATCATCCGGTATTCCCTTCCCTCGCGATTCTCTGCGGAAAGCTCTTGAAAGGAATGGTCCGGTTTCCCGTAAATCTCCTTGTTCACCTTTGCGAATTCATCTGTGGGAATCATATTTTCATCAAAGAAAATCCGGTTTCCATCCTCAATGGTAAGCCGTCCTCTGGTTCCCCATATTTCAAGCCTGTTGGTCCCCGGATGCTCTCCGGTAGCGCTTATAAAGGTTCCCCGAAGTCCGCTTTTATATAAAAACTGTAAGTCAAAACTGTCATCAACCGTAATATCGCTGTATTTTCCCATGTCAATGGAGGCGTATACCTCATCAGGCATTCCAAAGTACCACTGCCAGATATCCAGATAGTGCTGGCACTGGTTGATCAAAAGCCCTCCATGCTCGCCTTTCCAGGTGCTTCTCCAGGGCGCAGAATGATGATAGGCAGGGGTACGGTACCAGGTATTGCAGATCCATACAGCCCGTGTTACCTTCCCAAGTCTCCCCTCTTCCAGAAATGTCTTTCCCCTCTCATAGGCCCCTTTCATACGGGTGTTGAAAATCATCCCAAAACTGACCGAAGACTCCTTTACCGCCTCTAGCAGCCGCTTCACCTCTCCTGCACACACTCCCGCAGGCTTATCCATGAGGATGTGCTTTCCGGCCCGGGCCGCCATAAGCCCCATCTCCACATGGGTTTCGTGAGGCGTCACAATTACTGCCGCATCAAATCCATCCTTACAGGCAAATACCTCATCCACATTTCCATAGACAGCCGCATAAGGATACGCCTTCCGGATCCCTGCCTGTCCCTGCGCATTGCGGCAGCACACCCCGGCAAGGCTCATGCCTTTTACTTCGCCTTTGTGAAGCATCTCCACATACCGTCTTCCCATGCCGCCATATCCAATGACAACCGCCCTGACCGTTTCCATTTATCTGGCCCCTTTCTATCTTATACGCCCCTTGGAATCTTATAATTCTTTATCACAATCTGCAAAGTTTTATTTCCGTTATATTCATTTACGGCAGGATAATAGATCACATCCAGGATCCGCCTGTCTCCCAGCTCCTCCAAAAAAGAATCCCCGTCAGTAAACAGCAGGGCATCCATTGGTATTCCCTTGTCCGTGGTAAGAGAAAACTTCACCGCATTCCTGTTTTTCCCCAAAACACGAACACTTCGGATATGAAGTCCCTTTTGAGCGAACAAAGGCTTTTCATTACCCTGGCCAAACGGCTCCAAAAGCTCCAGCTCTTCAATCAAAGGCTCATTTATGTATTCCAGGGGCATGGGAACATCGATCCACACCTTTCGTATGAAATCCTCTTCCGTCAGCCTGGCCTGTTCATTTAAACATTTCCGGAATTCATCCACATGCTCTTTAAGAAGGGACAGGCCCGCAGCCATGGGATGGCCTCCGAATTTTAACAGAAGTTCCTTTACCCCTACCAGGGCATCGAACATGTGGTAGGTTTCAATGGAACGGCCGGAGCCTTTGACGCATTCCTCTCCATCGGTCAAGACAAAGGCAGGCTTTTGGAAATATTCCCGCAGCCGTCCGGCAATGATTCCTGCCAGAGATTCATGGCAGTCCGGCAGATATACCACCAAAACCTTATCCTCTCTGTAAAGGGCTTCCACCTGTTCCACAGCTTCCTCTGTCCCCTGCTTTGTCATGGTCTTGCGCCGGTCATTAAGCTCCTTTAATTCCATGGCCATTTGATCCGCTTCCTCTTCCTTCCGGCTAAGAAGGAGGGATAAGGCCAGCTTGGCCGTCTGAAGGCGGCCACCCGCATTTAAACAGGGTCCGATCACAAATCCGATCTGGTAGGCAGTCATCTGATCCTTATCCAGATCATTTCTCTCAATGAGCTTTAACAGTCCCAGGCTCTTTGTCTGCCCCATCCGTTTCAGCCCTTCCTTTACAATGATCCGGTTCTCATCCTGAAGCTTCATCACATCTCCTACGGTTGCAATGGCGGCAAATTCCACCATCTCAAGCCATTTCTCCATTGGCACATGAAATGCCTCATAAAGAGCCTGAACCAGCTTATAAGCCACCATACCGCCGCAGATTTCAGGATAGGGGTACTGGCACTCCTCCTGCTTTGGATTCACCACCGCATCCGCCGGAGGCAGAATCTCCTTTCCGTTCTCCTTCATAATATCATGGTGGTCCGTAATAAGGACCGTAAGACCCAGTTCCTTTGCAAGCCTGATCTGTTCCACTGCGGCAATCCCATTGTCACAGGTGACTATGGTGTCAATGCCGGCCTCTGCCGCAGCCCTGATAATGGATTCATTGATCCCGTATCCATCCTTTAACCGGTCCGGAATCTCATAATCCACCACAGCGCCTACCTGGGACAGGGCCTGGTATAAAAGGTAGGTGGAGCATACACCGTCAATATCATAATCACCTACAATCCTTATGGGCTTTGACTGCTCTGTCTTTTCCCTAAGGATTGCCACTGTCTTGTCCATATCCTTTAAAAGGTGAGGGCTGTATAAATCCTTTAACCCGCCGTATAAATATTTTTCCACTGCCTCCCGGCCCATTACATCCCGGTTCCTTATGATTCTCGCAGTCACCGGTGAAATGCCGTGGCACCTGGCCATTTCCTCGAAATCAGCCTTTTTTGTCTGAAGCATCCATCTTTCTTCTGCCATGTTTTGTTATCTCCCTGCAAACAGCTTTGCCGGAAAGTCCTTCCTTTTCATTTTCTTCTGTATCAGCCTGCGATCCTCTTTCCTTTCGCTTTTTTGCCGCGTCAAGCCGGCTCATTAAGCTGGTAATGGAATAGAGGATGGGGGCAAAATCCCCCCGGTACGCATGCTCACAGGTGGATTTCACCTCAAAATTCTCACTTCCAATTTCCTGGAACAAATATTTCTCATCATCAATGATGTACTTAAGCCGCTTGATCAGCTGGTTGACGGAATCGGTGAGAATTCCGATCTCGTCTTCGGAACGGTAGGGGAGGTATACTTCCAGATCCCCGTTGGCAACTCTCCTGGTTCCCTCCACAAGAGCCTTCACCGGCTTGTCAATGGCAATAATAATATAAATCACCAGAAGGGAAATTACGCCGCTGATTAAACAGATGGTAATGATCTTTATTTTCGCAAGCTGTTCATACAGCCTGTCCCCATGAATGCTGGCTGCTTCAGCTCCCTTGCGGTTAAAATCAGCTACCATTAAAAGCCCGTCACTGGCATTGTCAAATAATTGCCTGGACTCCCCTATGATCATATCAAAGGCTTCCTTGGTATTGTTTTCACGGCTTATAATGAGCAGGCCGTCACTGTACTCCAAATACTGATTCCATTCCCTTTCAGCCTCTTCCATCAGGTTCCGGTCCGCTTCATTGGCGGTATAATGCTCATAATTTTTAAACTCCAGGGCAATATCTTCCCGGATTTGTGTCATTTCCCCCTCCAGACGGTCCATATCCCTGTTATCCGTGGTAATGACATGGTTATATTCCTTCATTCGGTAATCGGATGTCCTGTTATTCAGCTCCTCTGCAATGACAATGGCCGGCACCCAGGACTGGGAGATCTCTGTACTGGCTTCATTGATCTGCCTGGCTGTTATTATGGATTCCGTTCCCATAAAAATCAATCCTGTTATGCTGATCCCTCCTAAGAACAGGAGCTTTGTTTTAATATTAATATTTCTGATAGATTTCAGCCTCATAGCCCTTTAATTCTCTCCTCCTTAACCGGTAATCCGGTAACTCACGTTCCACAACAGACCAAAATGCCTGGGAATGATTCATATGAATGCGGTGTGACAGTTCATGAACCACCACATAATCGGCCAGGTCTTCCGAAAGAAGCACAAGCCTCCAGTTAAAATTTAAATTTCCTCTTGCGCTGCAGCTTCCCCACCGGGTCGCCTGGTCCCGGATGGAAATCCTCCCATAGTTCACCTTCATTATTGCTGACCACCTGGCTGTTTTTTTCGCCAGGTATTGTCTGGCTTCCTGCTTATACCAAAGCTTCACCGCCTCTTTAACGGCTGTTTCCCGCCCTTTATCCTCATTTGGTCCTAACGGACCGGAAACCACCAGATGTTCTCCTGTATCCTGTATACAAAAGGTCTTTCTCTTATGGTCAGGCTTTATATGAAGGATCCGGCTGCTTCCGTGAAGAAGCACAGAAGCTCCTTCCGTCCAATGGAAGGCTTCCCTTTGCTCTGATGCCCTTCGGGCCTTTACCACCTGTGCAAAAACCCAGCTCCTGTTCTTCTGTGCCAGCTCATGGCCTGCCTTAAAGGCCAGGCGCCCTGGAATCCTTACAAAAACCTCTCCATCTTTTGTGACCTGCAGGGCCAGGGTGCGCCTGTCTGATTTTACGATCCGGTAAGTGCATGTGCTTCCATCGTCAAAGGAGAGCATTCCCGTTTCTTTTCTGCTATCATGATTGCCCGCTTCCATTGATCCGCTTCTCACCCCTTTTCCCTTCCTCTTTTCTCTGTTATATGCTTAAACCCGTATTCCCAATTATAGCGAATAAATGCAAAAGAAACAATACGTAATCTTAATGGCCTGAAACGCAGAATAAAGGAACCTGGCAGGTCCCCTTATTCCTGTTTGCATTTATATCCCCCATCCTGCTCATGGAAACCGCAGGAAATCTCTTCCAGCCTTTCGTAATCCATGATCCGGTATCCCTTATCCTTTTTAAGGATTCCGTCATCACAAAATTTCTTCATAACAAAAAGCACATGGCGGTAACTGATGTTCATATACTCTGAAACATCCGTATGAGGTATGGTGTATTTCCCGTTCTGCTGGTACTTAAGAATAAAGGAAGCCAGCCTCTTTTCCAGGGAATAATTTAAATATTCACTCATCCGGTAACTTCTGATCATCAGCTTATTGGAAATATAGGACGCAAAATAAAAAGAAACTTCCGCTTCTTTTCTGCAGACCTGTTTTAACTGATCCATCTCAAATTCCAGACAAACCACATCGTCCATCACCTTATTCTCCTTGATATAATCCTCCCAGCAGAATAAGGAAAGCTCTCCCAGCCAGTCGCCTTTTCCCGCAAAATCAAGAATCGAGCGGCGCCCGTTTTCATGGTCAATATAGATTTTCACCATTCCTGAAAGGATCAGATAACAATGGGTAATCTTCTCATCTACGTGAAAAATATTCCTTCCTGCAGGAAAATACCGTTCCTCTCCGGCCGCCGCCAGGCTGTCCGGTATTTCACACATGCTGTATTTTTTCATTTTTTTGTTCTCCATATGATAATTCTCATAGTCGGCAACCTGTTTTTTATGGTATCATATTCCCGAGGTGAAAACAATGAGCAGAAAAAAATGGAACGACCTGGCCGGAACTATTCTTTCCTTTGTGTTCTTTGGCTTTGGAATATCGCTGCAGCTAAAGGCAGCCATCGGCCAAAGCGTTTTAAACGCATTGGCAGTAACACTATCATATACTATTGAAATGAAGGTAGGAACCATACTCAATGGAATCAATTTGCTGTTCTTTATTTCGTATTTACTTTTAAGGCGTTCCCGTTTAAACTATAAAGACGCCGTACAGATCCTTGCCACCATTGCAAACGGATATATTATCAACCTGTTTCTATATCACCTGCTTTCTGTTTTTACTGTGGAAAGCTATGTTTACAGGGTCATGCTTTATTTGACCGGACTTGTGATCGCTTCCATCAGCCTTGGAGCCATCCTGGCCATTGGGATCGTAAAATTTCCCTTAGAAAGCCTGTGCCTTGTGATCAGCGAAGCATATAAAAGGAACTTTACCGCTGTCCGCATGAGCTTTGACGTAATATTTCTGGTGGTCACCCTATGCCTGACCCTGCTGTCACATGCCCCTCTGCAAATAAGGGAAGGAACCATTATCAGCATCTTTCTCCTGTCCACCCTGCTGGGGATCTGCTATGAATTTTTCAGAAAACGTTTAGCCAAGGAGGAATAAACACATGTACCGGATTTTTTTACTGGATATTGACAATACCCTGCTGGACTTTGACGCCGCAGAGGAACAAAGCTTTAAAAAGATGATCCAATCCTATGATTTGGAATACAGGGAAGAAATGCTTGCCCAATACAAACAGATGAACAGACATTTATGGGACTTATTGGAGCAGGGGAAAATCGGAAGGGATGAACTGCTCAATACCCGCTTCTCCCAGTTCTTCGGACTTTATGACGTGGAAATCAGCGGAGAAGAAGCGGAGGGGCGTTACCGTAAGTATCTTGGGAACAGCTCCCAGCTGATGCCAAACACCAAGGAAACCCTGGTCCGGTTAAAAGAGATGGGAAAACAACTGTATTCTGCATCAAACGGCGTTTATTCCACCCAGATACAAAGGCTTGAACAGGCCGGCCTCCTTCATCTTTTTGACGGAATGTTCATATCGGAAAAAGTGGGATATGAAAAGCCTTCCCTTCAGTTCTTCCAGTACTGCTTTAAGAATATCCCAAACCTGGAAAAAGGCAAGACAATCATGGTGGGAGACAGCATATCCTCTGATATTCAGGGTGCTGTAAACGCGGGCATAGATTCCTGCCTCTTCTGCCCCTCTGACCCTCCCCTTTTGTCCGGTGCAACCCATACCATTCAGAACCTTTCAGAATTGTTAAATTTTTAACCTATCCTTTTCCATAAAAGCCCGGCAGCAAACACTGCCGGGCTTTCTGTCATCTCCCTTTCATAAATTTTGACGGTGATTTCAAGGTGTATTTTTTAAATACCGCACAAAAATGCTTGTAATCCGTAAACCCTGTTGCATCGGAAACCTCACCGATCCGGTATTGCCCGGTATTTAACAGAACAATGGCCTGGGAAATCC
The DNA here is from genome assembly GCA_902363835.1 of Lachnospiraceae bacterium. Taxonomy (GTDB): domain Bacteria; phylum Bacillota; class Clostridia; order Lachnospirales; family Lachnospiraceae; genus Lacrimispora. The sequence goes on along the minus strand of CABJBM010000024.1, from coordinate 22,713 downwards.
GGTACTTATTTAAAAAGTCCAGGAAGGTCTGGCCGGTCACCTCCTTGAATTTCCGGCTTAAATAACTGGCGCTGACCCCCAGCTTATCGGATATGGATTCCACGCTCAGCTTGTCCCAATATCCTGATTTGATCTCCTCAATTGCCCTGGAAACATATTTGTTTTCTGAAAGGTCCAGCTGCATATAGTATTCCAGGTTCATGATCCCAGCCTCTGACTCCGCCTGCTCCATCACATATTCCACCTGGCGGCTGCTTGCAATTTCCTCTCCCAGTCTTTTCATAAGAGCTGCAAGCTTTTCTTCATCCACCGGCTTTAACAGATATTCACTGACCCGGGCTGCAATAGCCCTTCTTGCATATTCAAACTCCGCGTAGCTGGTGAGAAGAACGCTTTTAAACTTCACGCTCTTAGAGGCTTCCTTTATCATCTCGATTCCGTCCATGTAAGGCATGCAGATATCTGCAATAACCACATCCGGCTTATGCTCCAGTATCTTTAAAAGCCCTTCCTGCCCATTGGCTGCCTCAGCCACCACGACACACTCCATTCCAATCCAATCCGTAGTATAAATCAGCCCTTTGCGGATAATATCCTCATCTTCCGCTATCATCACCCGTAACATTACGATTCCTCCCTTTGTGCCGGAAGGGTCACCACCAGCGTTGTGCCAAGCCCTTCCGCACTGCGTATCTCCACCCCATATGGTCTTCCGTATAGAATCCTGCACCGCCTGTGTATGTTATAAAGCCCGGAATGCCTTCTGTTGTTCTCCTCCTGTTCCAAAAGCGCCTGAATCTCACTTAAAATACCTGGCGTCATCCCGATGCCGTCATCCCTGCAGATCATGATCAGACGTTCCTCATGAATATAGGCCTTAAGCTCCACCTTTAAATTTTCCTGGTTTCCAAATCCGTACTTTACGGAATTTTCGATCATGGGCTGAAGCACCAGCCTGGGAATCCGGCAGGAAAGCGCCGACTCTTCCACATCCACCACATAGGAAAACCGCCGGTTAAACCGGTATTTTAAAATCATAAGGTAATTCTCCAGGTGCTCTAAATCCTCTTCCAGGGTAACCTCCGCCCTGCTGCCATCTAAGCTGTAACGAAGAAGATTTGACAGGCTGAACACCATCTTCCCTGCTGTCTCCGGCTGGATCAGACACATATACCGGATATTTTCCAGAGTATTAAACAGGAAATGAGGGTTAAACTGGGATTCCAGCTGCTTATTCTGAGCAGCTGCCACCAGCTCCGTCATTCTCCGGTTGTTCTCCATCTGCTGTTTTAAGCTGGCAATGGTTTCCCGGTAGGCATCGGCTATGATCCGGAATTCATTTTCACTTTCTATTTCAAGAGAAGCGTCTAAATTTCCTTCCCTGGCCATTTCCATCACATTAAGAAGACGGTAGAAATCCCTGGTTTCCCTTTCCGTCACCTTTTTCGTGCTGATGAGCACCCATATGGTCATGAGCACAAGAGCCGTTATAATGAGGGCGCTGCTAAGCCCAAGGGAAAACACAATATTTTGGATATCCGTCACGGAATAAACCAAAAACATGCGGTGATAAGCCGGATGGATGGATACCAGATACATCTTCTTTTCATAGGGCAGATACTTACCCGCCGTTTCAAGGACTTTTAAAACCTGGTTGCTGCTGTTTACCAGGTTATAATTGCTGCTTAAATACACCCAGCCGAACCGGTCCGTAATAATGGACTGGCTGTCCGACCGGTCCAGCACCGGCCCTAACTGACTGCTGTTAATGGTGAAAATCAGATATCCCGCAGTTTTTCCTTCCCTCATCATTGCCTTTCCCATGGCAATATCCCGGTCCGGGCCTTTCCATGCCTCCATTAACCGCACCCTGGTTTCCCCCGGATTCTCATCCATGGCCCCGAACATTCCCCAGTGCACGCCCTCTCTGCCTGATAAATATTCCGGGATATCCTTTCTGGTGGATAAAAGCACCTGCTTGTCTCCGTCAAAAACATACAGTTCCGCCTTATATCCTATCTGGTCAGATATCCGGTAAAACTCCTCAAACACCGCGGTCCGTCCGGCTGCGCTTAAACGGGCGTCAAAAAGTAAGTCAGAATCCGAAAGCGCTCCAAGCTTTTCTTCATATCCGGTAAGGACTTTCTCCAGCTCCTCCGCAACCAGAGCATTGTGGGACTCATTCCCGCTTTTTTTCCCGTAGAGAAGGACCGCAAGAAAAACCAGCGTACAGATCAGGGTAAAGCCTGCTGCCGGAATAATGGCATACCCCAGGATCAGGCGGCGCAGCTCCTCTTTGAAATATCGTCCCTTTTTCATGCTCCCTCCCTATTCTAATCCAGGGTGTCCTGAAAGATCTCTGAAAAACGATTCAGCCATTCCATCTTGCTTTCTTTTACCACAGCCTCATCATCGTAAATAATATGAATGGCCTGCTTATCCAGAAGATACTCCGGCTCATTTACATCTGTCCTTACGGAGCGCCTTCCAAGGCTTTCGGAGATGACCGTTTGGGCATCCCTTCCCGTTACAAAATCCACAAACTGCTTTGCCTCCTGCAAACGTTCAGATCCCTTGATAATGCATACCACATCCGGCTTGGATATGACGCCCTCCTTCATATACACAGGCCTGACCGGATATCCGGAAGCAATGAAATGGGCCGCCCCCTCTTCAAAGGTGAGCCCCACCGTATAGCGCCCCTCTGCTACTCCCTGGTAAACCTGGTCGGACCTTTGAAGAAGCTTGCCGTCTAAGTTTCTGCAAAAAGCCTCCACATAATCCCAGCCGGCCTCCGGATCTCCTCCTCCCATTGCATAGAGCATGTTGATCAGATGCTCAAATGCCGAAGAGGATGTGGAAGGATCACACATGGCGATCTTTCCACAAAGCTCCGGCTTAAGAAGGTCCTCATACCCCTCAATGGAAATATCTCCAGCCAGATTGGTATTCACCATGAGAATGCTTGGAACATCCGTAAACCGTGTTAAATTCCCTTCCTTGTTCCTGTAATCTTCCTGGATCATGGGCTCATTTTTACTGATATAAGGCTCAAACAGCTCACTTTTAGCCATGGTGGTGGAAAGGGAGCCTCCCCAGAAAATATCGCACCGGGGCTCCTTTTTTTCCTCCACCATTTTTAACAGATCTCCTGTCCCTCCCGTGCATACCTCCACCTTGATCCCGGTCTGCTCCTCAAATTCCGATACAATGGGATTAATGAATTCCAGGGGATGAGGACAGTACACCACCATTTCCCCATCCCCCTGAAATTCTGCGGGCACTGCCTGAGAATCGCGGTCGCAGCCTGACAGACAGCCAATGCACAGAAGGGCAGCGGCACATTTGGTCCAGCTTTTCATAATCCCTGCGTCCTGCCCTTCAAGCTTATTATTATGATTGTATCACAGTGCTACAGGATGTAAACACCCTTTGGATCAAAATCCAGACAAGCCTTTTCTCCCACTTCATAAATCCTCCGGTTGACCGGGTTATAATCCGTGATCTGAATCTCCATATCTCCCACCATGACCTGATAGTACTGATAAGAACCCATAAATGTGGACAAGGTGACAAGACCCTCTAAAAGGCCGTGTTCCGCCAATATGGCTCCCTCCGGCCGGATCACCAGAGTTGCCTCATCCCCTGGATGGGCTCCTGCAAAGTTGTTCACCTGGAACTCTCTGCCTGCCACTGAGATCATGGCCTTTTCTCCTTCTTCCGACAGAACCCTTGCCTTTAAGAAGTTGGCTTCTCCAATAAAATCAGCCACAAATCTGGAAGCAGGATGATAATAAATCTCCCTGGGACTTCCAATCTGTTCCACCTTACCCTTGCTCATGATGATGATCTTGTCAGAAATGCTCATGGCCTCGGATTGATCATGGGTAACATAAATGGCCGTAATGCCCACCTTCTGCTGGATCTTGCGGATCTCAGTTCTCATGGTCACCCGCAGCTTTGCATCCAGGTTGCTCAAAGGCTCATCAAAAAGCAGAACTCCCGGCTCAATGACAAGGGCTCTGGCAAGTGCCACCCTCTGCTGCTGCCCGCCGGAAAGCTGGTTCGTCATACGGGATTCCATCCCCTCCATTTCCACCAGCTTTAATATGTTCATAACCCGTTCCCTGATCTCTTCCTTTGGAACCTTGCGTATCTTAAGCCCGTAAGCAACGTTATCAAATACATTGTAATGAGGTAAAAGGGCATAGCTTTGGAACACCATTGCCGTATCCCTTTTATTGGGGGTCAGATGGTTGATTGCCTCTCCTCCCAGATATATTTCCCCTTCATCAGGGCTTTCAAAACCTGCGATCATACGAAGGGTGGTTGTTTTTCCGCAGCCCGATGGGCCCAAAAGGGTGACAAAAGTTCCCGGTTCAATGTCCAGGGTGGTATCCTGTACCGCATAGAATTCCTTGCCTGTTTTGGGATCCATGTATATTTTTGAAATGCGTTCCAGCCGAACGCCTTTTTTCTGTTTTTCCATTTTCTCTTCCTCCTGTCAAAACTTAATCCTGGACTTCCTTCACGGCCCTGCTGACCCCGAAGAACTTCATCAGAGTGTTCATAATGAGAACCGCTCCATAGGTGATTAGGATCAATACGGTGGCATAAGCACAGGCCACACCGTAATTTCCCTTTTCCGCCTGCTCGTTGATCTGGCAGGTGATCAGCAAAAATTCAGGGGTCACCAGCAGAATGATGGCGGAAATCGCGGTGATGCTGCGCACAAACGCTGTTACAAGACCGCTGAAAAAAGAGTCCTTAATAAGAGGAAGGGTCACGGACATGAATACCTTGGCAGAATTAGCCCCCATGTCATAAGCGGATTCCTCTATGGACTTGTCGATCTGCCGCAGTGCGGATATTCCGCTTCTGGTGCCCGTGGGAAGGCTTCGGACGATAAATACAATGATCAGAATAAGCCCTGTTCCATAAAGGCCGCTCATAAATCCGGTGCGGAACAGCCCGTTTGCATATCCCCGGATATATCCGATACCAAGAACCGTTCCCGGAACAGCCATGGCCAGCATGGAAACAAATTCAATAAAGCCTTTTGCCTTAAACCGCTTCTTAACCACAAGGTAAGAAATAACCATGGAAAGAAAAGCCGTAAGGGGCGCAGCGATTAAGGACAGGACAAAGGAGTCTTTAAACGCTTTTAAACCACTGGTCTTAAACATGTATTGAAACCACTTAAGGCTTAAGCTGTAGTCCCTTCCCCAAAGGGTAAACAGGGCGCCAAAAGGAACCATAATGTACATCAGCAGTACAAAGGCCGCAACCAGACCGCAAAAACAAGTGAGAGGAACGGTAACGCTCTTATCCTCTATGAGCATCCTCATGCGGGAAGCTTTTCCCGTTAAGGTAGCTGCCGTCTTCTTTTCCAGATAATATTTCTGGATCAGGAACAGCACCACGGTCAGAGACAGCAGAACCACTGACATGGCTGCAGCACCTGTGGAGTCATAAGCTCCCGTCACCTGCAAATAAATGGTGGTAGCCAGGGTATCATAGGATCCGCCGATCAGCATGGGATTTGCAAAATCCGCCACAGACTCGATAAAGGTCACTAAAAAGGCATTGCCAAGTCCGGGAAGAAGAAGGGGAAAGGTGACACTGGAAAATACCTTCCATCTGGTAGCCCCCATATCCCTGGTTGCCTCTTCCAGAGAAGGATCTATGTTCTTTAAAAGCCCCTTCAGCATTAAATAGCATACCGGAAAAAAGGTCAGGGTCTGAACAATGGCAATTCCCCTCAGCCCATAGACATTGGAATCATATATATGCAGCAGGGACCTGCTGATCAGGCCGCTCCTTCCAAAAAGCATGATCATGGACAGAGATAAAACAAAGGGCGGGGATACCACCGGAAGCATGGAAACAAGCGCAAAAAGCTTCTCTAAAAGCCTTGTTTTCAGCTTCACATACACCTCAACATAAGCGAACAGCAACCCGATTGCCGTAGAAGCGATGCCGGTGACAAATCCGAGAACAAGAGTGTTTTTAAAAGCATTCTTAAACCGCTCCAGGTTCAAAACCCTTTTAAACACGTCAAAAGTAACAGATCCCTCCGCATAAAAGCTGTCAACCAACAGCATAAATAAAGGATAAAGAATAAACAATGCAAGAAAAATAAGCAGAACTGCAATCATGCTGACCAAGACCGGGTCTGAAAAAAACTTTTTGCGCTCCAGCCGGGCGCTCTGCAAGCTGGCCATATAAAATCCTCCTTTCGTAGTTCCAGGCAGAAGTCCTGGCTCCATCATGTAAAAATGCTGCGTAATGGTCTCTTACGCATTACGCAGCATGTTATTCCATAAGCCGGACGTTTATCTCCTGCCCCTGTCTCCTTACTGTGTCAGGAAACGATTGGCATCTGCCTTGTCCGCAGAGCTTCCCAGGGCCTCAAAGAAATCTTCCACATATTTTGCACTGTTTTCCTTTGCATCCTGGAAGTCATAATCAATGGTATTGTTCATATCCAGGCCAAACTGTTCAGCCTCCTTAGGCTGTGTAGCGTTCTGTAAAACCAGGAACTGATAAGCGCCGTTTTCCTTTGCAAGATTCACGCACTCCGGTGACAGGGCATACTCGATCCACAGCTTTGCTGCATTGGGATGGGTTGCGCCATTAAAGATGGCAGTAGCTCCTACCTCAAAGGAAGTTCCGTCTTCAGGAACTATCAGCTGGATGTTGTCATAACCCTGAAGGATCTGGTAGATTCCGTCATGAAGGAAACCGATTCCAATGACACATTCTCCAGGTCCAACCATCTTGGACGGGCCGGAGCCTGATTTCGTATACTGGGCGATGTTCTTGTCCAGCTTTTTAAAATATTCCATTGCTTCATCATGGCCCTTCATCTGGATCATGGTATTGATTACCAGCTTTGCCGTACCTGCAGTGTTGGGGTTGGACAGCATGATAAGCCCTTTATACTCCTCTTTTGTCAAGTCATCCCAGGTCTTTGGAGCTTCCAGCCCAAGTCTGTTTAACTCTTCCGTATTCACCATAAATCCCAGGATTCCCTTATAAATACCATACCAGCAATTGGTTGGATCCTTATACTGGTCTCCTATCAGGTTCTTGGCATTCTTCGCATCATAAGGCATTAAAAGCCCTGCGGCAACAGCCTCATTATAAGGGTCAGTGGTTCCGCCGAACCACACATCTGCAGAAGGCTTCCCGGCTTCCTCGGAAACCTTGGTATAAACCTCTGAGGTAGAAAGTCTCTGGAACTTTGTCTTAATGCCATATGTCTTTTCAAAATACTGGCAAACTGCAGCCAGATGCTCCTCTTCGCAGGAGCCATACACAGTCAATTCCCCTTCAGCCTTTGCAGCCTCAATTAAAGCAGATAAATCCTCGTCCCCTCCGGACTCCTTCTTCTCTTCTCCTGCAGCTGTTGTTGCCTCCGCAGCCGTGGTCTGGGTTTCCTTTGCAGTCTCTGCTTTTGTGGCCGCCGCTTCCTGTTTGGAGCCGCATGCGGTCAGACTGAGCGCAGCTGTAAGCGCCAGCAAAAATGCTGTTCTTTTCTTCATAATAAATATCCCTCCGTTCTTTTTCTGTTACTCTATCATATCAGAAAAATCCCGGAGGAAATACCGGAAAACCAGTAATAATGTCGTGATTCTTGAACTTCTACCCGCCTTTTTTAGTTAAATTATACACTTCATTCTTTATCTTAAAAACCTTCCCTCCAACGCCAGAAACTGATCCAGGATCATCCGGCTGATCCTTGCCCCAAACACAGTCGCCGGATGGGCCGGATAATACATGGCATCAGAAAATTCCTTATGGAACATGACAATGACATAAGGCCCGTAAGGAGTAAACACAAGGCCGCCGTCATTTCTGCAGGCATCCATGCTTCCGCTTTTGGAAGCAACGGTAATCAGGATATCATCCGTGTTATCGCTGTCCATGTAAACGGCAGGAAAGTCTTTGGTGATCATACTGTTATAATGCTGTTTTTTAAAGATTTCCAGCATTTTTCCATCTGCCGGACGGCTGATAAGCTCCCCCTTTGCCAGGCGGGTAAAAATGCTGGCATAATCTCTGGGAGTGCTGGTTCCCAGCCTGTCATACTTTTCAAAATGGAGGGGATTATAAAGCACCGTATCCTTGCAGCCAAGGGCCTTGATACACCGGTTGATCGTGTCCAGCCCCAGATAATCAATGATCATATTGGTTGCAATATTATCGCTTACAATGATCATTAAAGCAGCCGCATCCTTTACCCGCAGCATTGCCCCCGGTTCCAGTGCCTCAAGCACCCCGCTTCCATTGACCACATGCTCTTCTCTGTACTGGATCATATCCTCAAGGCTTTTATTTCCCTTTTCCACTTCATCAAACAGACATGCCAGAATATAAGTCTTTATGGCACTTGCCGTTTCAAATGTTTCATCTGCCCCGATAGAGATCACATTTCCGTGGAAATCATCCAGATAGATTCCCATTTTCCCGTCATAGCTCATGATCTCCGCTTCGATTCTTTTCTCTAATGTAAGTCTGGAATCCATGTTTTCCGATCCTTTCTCTTCCCTTTGGTTTCCTAATGCGCAAAAATGCTCCCTGACGCGTACCAGCTCTCCGCTAAATCCGCCCGGTAGTCCTCTGCCTCCGGATTTAAGCTGTTGATCACCACACCGCCGCTGCCGATTTTTCCCGTAGAATGGATGTAGGATCCATTTCCCATGTACATGGCAATATGCCCCGGAAAATACATAAGATCTCCGGGAAGCATCTCGTCCCTTGAAATCTCATGGACCGGAAATCCTGGTTCTATCCTGGCATCCCGGTAGGTTAAAATTCCATTTAAAAGATAGCTTTGTGAGGTCAGCCCGGAACAGTCGATTCCTGCGGTGGACCTTCCTCCCCAGCGGTACTGTGTCCCCATATATTGCCTTGCAGTTTCCACAACCGCATTCCGGAAGGCCGCTTCATCCACAATCATTTTCTGTGGAAGCCCTCCCGTCCACAATCCGGACTGGGTAAATTCCTTTACTCTTAAAAACTGGTTCCTCATATAGCCCACACGTCCATCCAAAAGCTCCACCCTGGCCCAGCCCTCTTGTTCCGAATCAAAGGAAAGCACCTTGATAAGAGAGCCCCGGAAAAGGCTTAAAAGGTGTACTCCCTGAACCTTGGGAAGGGAAAGGATATCCACGTAAACTCCATCGGTGACCATAAGTCCTCCGTCTTCCCAGCTTTTCAGCTCATCAAGGCTCACCGTTTCAATATCCTCCTTCCTGATAAAACCGGAATAACCGTAAAAAGTCCGCACCGGATAAAATCCCTCCACTTCTTCCCCGGTAATAGAAACTCCCATTCCATACAGTCCTTCATCTGAAATAGCCGACACCCTTTCTCCAAGGCTGTTCTCCCTTATTTCCTCCGGTTCTTCCCAAATAGTGGCAACCGGTATTTTTACAATTCCGTAAGATTCCATCCTCATTTCCTCCTGTCCTTCCCTGTTATATTCCTTCCGACACTTCACAGACTGCTGCATTACAGCCCAAGGCCCCTGGCTTTTCCCTTGAAATGATATGTACCGTATTTTTCATTATTATATGGTCAGATATGGGGAATGTCAATAATCCTCCCTCCTCTTCCATATTACTGAAATCCGCCGGAATAATGCCGCCGCTTTATCTTTTCTTCTCTCTATATATAAACTGATTATGCCTTTTTATAGAAAAATCCGGAAGAAACCTCAGCATGAGCGTTACTTCCGGATTTTTCCCTTTTTACTTCCCGTACAAATTTTTATACTCTTCCGCTTCCTTCCGGTTTGCCAGCACAAAATGCTCCGGCCTTATCTCCTTCCAGGATGGCGTTTCCCATGAGTAATCATGAACAGAAGGATCATAAACCAAAAGCTTTTTCTCCTTCTCATGCTTTGGATCCGGCATGGGGATAGCGGAAAGCAGCGCCCTTGTGTAGGGATGAAGAGGGTGGGTGATCAGCTCCTCTGTTTCCGCCATTTCCACAATCTCCCCCTTCCGTATCACGGCGATCCTGTCCGTGATAAACCTCATGACAGATAAATCATGAGCAATAAAAAGGTAGGTAATCTGCCTTTTTTTCTTCATGTCCCCAAGAAGGTTTAAAACCTGGGCCCGGACAGATACATCCAGGGCGGAAATGGGTTCGTCGGCAATGATAAAATCCGGATTCATGATAAGAGATCTGGCAATTCCGATCCTCTGTCTCTGGCCTCCGGAAAACTCATGGGGAAAACGGCTTGCAAATTCCGGAAGAAGGCCCACATCAAGAAGTGCCTGGTCCACCCGTTTTTTCCGTTCCTTTTCCCCTAGTTCCTTTTCCATATTCATCAGCCCTTCGCTGATGATGTAATCCACCTTGGCCCTTTCATTTAAGGAAGCCTGAGGATCCTGAAAGATCATCTGTATTTCCTTAATGACCTTCCGGTCCAGCTCTAACCGTATCTTCCCATTGATCTTTTCCCCTTTGTAAAAGATATCTCCTCCCGAACTTGGCACGATCCTCATGATCGCCCGGCCAATGGTGGTTTTTCCTGATCCTGATTCTCCCACCAGTCCAAAGGTTTCACCTTTGTATATTTTAAAATTCACCTTTTTCACCGCTTCATATTTCTTCCTGCGCTCTCCAAAGGTCACATCCAAATCCCTTACATCAAGCAATACTTCACGTTCCATTAAAACAGACCTCCGTTTCTGATTTTGATGACCACAGGCGGCGGATCTGCCTTAGGCGCCCTTGGATCTAACAGCCAGGTCTTCGCCTTATGGGTAGGCGATACTTGAAAATAAGGGGGCCTCTTCACAAAATCAATTTTAAGGGCCTGAGGATTCCGTGGAGCAAAGGCATCTCCCTTTACCTCCGCATAAAGGTTTGGAGGCGTTCCCGGAATGGAAAACAGATCCGTTCCCTTTACCCCGATCTGAGGCAGGGAGGAAAGCAAAGCCCAGGTATAAGGGTGCCTTGCATCATAGAAAATATCTTCGCAGGTGCCGATCTCCACAATATCCCCTGCATACATAACCGCCACCCGGTCCGCAATGTTGGCCACTACCCCCAGGTCATGGGTGATCAGGATCACAGAAAGCCTGTATTTATGGCGCAGCTCCTTTAAAAGATCCAGAATCTGAGCCTGTATGGTCACATCAAGAGCAGTGGTCGGCTCATCACAAATGAGGACCTGAGGATTGCAGGCAATGGCTATGGCGATCACTACCCGCTGGCGCATGCCGCCGGAAAATTCATGAGGATACTGGTTAAATCTTTTTTCCGGTTCCTGAATTCCCACATCCGCCAGATATTTAAGGGCCCGTTTCTTTGCCTCGGAGCGGCCTACCTGCTGGTGAAGGAGGACTGCCTCCATGATCTGAACTCCAATGGTCTTTAAGGGATTTAAGCTGGTCATGGGATCCTGCATGATCATTGCAATCTCATGTCCCCGTATCCTTAGCCAGTCCTTTTCCCTCTTTACGGCTGTTAATTCAATTTCCTCCCCGTCATCAGCTCCGTAATAAACAGCCTTTCCTCCGTCCACATACCCGTTTCTCTCCAAAAGTCCCATAAAGGATTTGGTAAAAACAGACTTTCCGCTTCCTGATTCTCCCACAATAGCCAGAATCTCTCCCTTATATAAATCCAGGGAAATTCCACGTATGGCATGGAGGGTTTTTCCCCTTAACTCAAATTTGATGTCCAAATCGTTTACCTCTAAAATCTTCTCCTGGTTCATGCTGTTCCTCCTTACATGTGATTCTTGGGATCAGCGGCATCCGAAAAAGCATTGCCGATGATATAAAACGATATGGTGACAAAGGAAAGAATGATTGTTGGGTAAACCAGCTGGTAGCGCGAAGCAGGGGTGGTGATCAAAGCACGTCCTTCGTTGATCAGATTGCCGAGACTTGGAATATTCACCGGAAGTCCCAGACCAATGTATGTAATAAATACTTCGTTTCCAATAGCAGCCGGAATGGTTAATGCCATGCGCAGCATGATCACGGACACCAGATAAGGAAGCAGGTTTCTTAAAATGATCCGGCTCACAGGCGTCCCCAGACAGCGGCTGGCAACATTATAATCCCTGTCCCGGATAATAAGAATCTGATTTCTGATGAACCTGGCCATCTGAATCCAGCCGGTCAGGCACATGGCAAACACCAGGGTCTTTACACTGGGCTTTAAAATGTAGGAGATCAGAATCAGAATAATGGTATTTGGAATGTTGTCAATAATATTGTAAATTTCCGTGAGAATGAAATCCGCCTTTCTCACATATCCCCAGATCACGCCAACGGTTATACCGATGACAGCCTCTGCCAGAGCCACGGATAAGCCGATGATCAAAGAAGTCCTGGTTCCCGCCCAGATTCTTGCCCACAAATCCTGTCCAATGGAATTGGTTCCCAGAATAAAGTCTTTTCCAGGAGGGATATTGCGAAACTGCATTCCTTTTGCATCGTTGATGATCATATTGGGATCATACTGCCCAGGCAAATAGGGCTGGATAAAGGTAAATGCCAGAAGAAGGATCAAAAGCACCAGAAGAACAAAGGCTCCCCGGTTCTTTAAAAAGGCGCGGAAGGTACTGTACCAGTAGGAATAATTGCTGTATCCCGTTTTCTCTGCTTCTCCTTCGTTAAAGCCTGCAAAGGAAAACAGCTCTGCTTCCTCCATATTTTCCATGAATTCCGCTTCCTTTGTATGGCGGTAAGAAAACTGCTTCATCATCTGTCACCTTCTTTCTTTCCCAGGCTGATTCTGGGATCCAGCATTACCATGAGTAAATCACCCATTAAAAGCCCCAGAACACCTACACAGGCATAGAGCAGAACAATGCCCTGAACCATGGTATTATCATGCTTTTTGATCACCGTAACAAGAAGCCCTCCCATTCCCGGGATGCTGTACAGGGATTCAATATAAATGGAACCGATCACCGTGTTTAAAAACGCGGTAGGGATATACTGAGCCAAAGGAACAAATGCATTTCGGAAGATATGCTTAAACATGACTCCTCCCTCTGACATCCCCTTTGCCTTTGCCAGCTTCACATAATCCTTATTGCTTTCATCCACCATGTAACGTCTCAGCCACATGCCGTAAAAGGCTATGTTTCCAAGGGACATGGACAGAACCGGAAGAACCCAGTACTTTGGATCATTGATCTGAAATAACAATCCCACTCCCATCAGTTTGGTTCCGTAAAGCTGGATGTACAGAAAATAAACAGCAGCAGGAACTGCCTGGATACAGACAATGAACAGGGTTCCGATCTTGTCAAACCACCTGTATTTATACCGCGCCATCAAAGCTCCCATGGGAAGCCCTACAAGAAGAGATATTGCCATGGACCAGATACCCAGTTTCACAGAGACAGGGACCTTGTCCGCCAGAATATCAGATACGGGAACATTAGAACGGTAGATCCTGGACATACCCAAATCTCCGTGAAGAAGGTCTTTAAAAAAGTTGATCACCTGGATGGGAAGAGGATCTGTAAGACCCATTTCCTTTAAGCCCACCTGGATCTGCTGAGGCGTCATCTTATCAAAATTCTGGAAATATCCCTCAATGGGCATCAGGCGAAGCAAACAGAACACCGCGGTCAGAATGATGATCAGCGTAAGAAATGAACGTGCGATTCTTTTACCTAAATACTTTAACATCAGTTTCTCGGCTCCTTTGTGTTTTCTTTTAAAAATACTCTCGGAAGAAGATGTGTCCCCCGACACATCCTTTTCAGACGGTATTTTTCCGCCGGGCCACAAGCTTTCCAGCCAATGGTCCGGCGTATATACCTGCCGTTTATTTCTGCAATCAATGAACCAGGTGCCGGAATATAAATATTCCGGCATCCGGCAAACGCTGCAGGGGTCAAATCCCTTTTGGCTTGCTATTTTTCATTGGCTTCCCTGTTTGCCTTAAACTCATCCATGGAAACGTAATGATCCTGAATATGCTGTCCCTTATACCTGAGGTTTGATACTCCAAAAGGCGCATACTGGCCTTCAAATACATCCAGCTTGTTCGCTACATATTTGCTGACAGAAATGCTGAAAGGCAGAACAAATGCATGGTTGATCAGGCTGGCTTCGGCCTTGGCAAACGCCTCGTAACGGGCGTTGACATCCACCTTTATATCCTTGGCTGCCTCTACCAGAGTAAAGTATTCCACTGCCGCATCTGCAGAAGGTGTTCCCTCTTCAATTGCTTTTGCAATATTTCCGTACTTATATCCAAGATCATATCCTTCTTCGCCCTTTGCCTGGTAGAAGGGATCGGTCCAGGTTTCCGGATCCGCATAATCAGCGCCCCAGTTACATTTCATCAGCGCAAACTTGCCGCTCCGGCGCACTTCTGTCAAGAACCCATCTGCAGGGCCGGCTTCCACAATGACATCAATAAAATCTGTACCTAGAAGGCTTTCCATCTGCTGCTCCACTACCTGGCATTCCTTATCCCAGTTGACTTCGGAAGGGTTATAAGGCATGAGCACCTTTACCGGGAAGGTAACCCCCTCAGCCCCAAGCTCCTGCTTTGCCAGATCACGGTATTCCTTTGCCTTTGCCTCATCAAAGGTCTGGCCAAGAGAGGCCATATCACCGATGGTGGTATAATCCACCCCGTCTGCGTTAAACGTAAAGTTAGCCGGTGTAATGGAATTGATAACAAAATCGTCAGGAGTTGCCGGCTCCAGAACTGCAACCTCCTTTGTCTTATTTAAGCCTGCAAACAATGCTTTGCGGAAGTTTTCGTTATTCACCGCTTTCTTCCAGTTTTCCGGTTCATACTGAGCATCGAACTGGGGGTTAAAGTTAAAGCTATAAAAATAAGAATAGCTGGTTTTCGGCCTTTCACGGCTGAGCAAATTCTTGGTATCCTCGCTGCCCATCCAGTTGTCCAGAATGTCAGAAGAAATTTCCGCGTAATCAATTTCCCCGCGCTTTATCATTTCCGGTCCAATGGTGTTAAATTCCGCATTGTAGATCTTCTGGATCTCATCTATGTAAACCATATCCGCATCATAATTTGCCGTATTCTTTTTAAAGACATGCTTTTCCTGGGGTGAAAATTCTGCCAGAAAAAACGCACCGTTATAGTACATCTTATCCACGCCTGTGCCGAAATCCTTTCCCAGTTCCTCAAGCTGCGGGCCATAAGCCGGCATATACACTACATAGGCCAGGGAAGAAAGAAAATACGGAACCTCTTTTTCCAGGGTATAAGTAAGCGTATGCTCATCAACTGCCTTTACCCCTACCTCTGAAAAATCAATAGGCTCCCAAACAGTTCCGTCCGCATCTGCTCCGCCGTTATATACCAATCCATTGTAATATTTCTCCGCATTGGCAATGATACCAAAAAGATTCTGCACATTTGCGCTTTCATACTCAGGGGTCAGCTCATATTTCATTGCATCAACAAAATCCTGAGCCGTCACATCTGCTACCTCAGCACCGGTATTGTCCACCCACTTTGCATCCCGCAGCTTTAATGTCCATGTGAGCGCAGCATCGTCATAGGTCCATTCTGTTGCCAGCCCCGGCTTAATCTGCCCTTTGTTATCATATTCGATCAGGGTATCCACACAGTTTGCCCCTATTTTATGATCATTGTCCGAAGAGGAAACAAGGTAATTCAGCGTTGTAGCCTCGGAGCCATATAGCATGGTATATACAGCTGCTTTTCCGCTCTCCGCTGCTCCACTCTCATTCCCTGCCGCCTGGGAACCATCTCCTGTACTCTTTTTCCCACCACAGCCGCTTAGTGCTGTAGAAGCAGCAAGAACTGCGCATAGCATCGCAGCCATTAATCTTCTTTTCTTCATAAATTCTCCTCCATTTTTTAATATTTCTAACCCATAGGGGATTAGTATCCTATCAACCTGTTACTCACCAAATGCAGGAACCTTAATGATTCCCATTCCAGGATCTTCATTCATAAAAATCTTAGGTCCGTCAAAAACAGGTCCGCCGGTATAAGGATCCTCTCTGCAAAGAGATGGTCCATCTAAGTCGGCCCGGGTAATGATCCCCTTTCCAGCCGCCAGATGAGCTGCCGCACTGACTGCGATCTTGCTCTCCAGCATACACCCGATCATGCATTCCACACCAAAGCTCTCCGCAATAGCGCAGATCTTTAAGGCTTCATAAATGCCTCCTGTTTTCATAAGCTTAATATTAATAAGGTCAGCCGCCCGTTCCCGGATAATATGTATGGCATCCTCAGAAGAAAAAACGCTCTCATCAGCCAGGATAGGGGTATATACCTGACTGGTCACAAACTTCATCCCCTCAAAATCATGGGCATTTACCGGCTGCTCCACCAGATCCATGTCAATTCCCATATCCTCCAGTGTCCTGATGATCCTGACCGCATCCTTGGCAGACCAGCCCTGATTTGCATCAATGCGCAGCTTAATGTCCGGTCCAACAGCCTGACGGATTGCCTGAATCCGCTCCACATCCTTGCTGCTCTCTTTCCCCACCTTGATTTTCAGGATACGAAAGCCCTGTGAAACGGCCTTTAAACTGTCACTGACCATCTCTTCAACATCATTGACACTGATGGTTAAATCCGTTTCAATTTCCTTCTGTGCGCCTCCCAGTACCTTATATAAGGGTTTTTTGCAGGACCTTGCAAAAAGGTCGTAAACAGCCATGTCCACCGCTGCCTTCGCAGAACTGTTCTTTAATATACAACCATGAAGCTTCTTCATGATTCCATCCAGGTTTTCAATCTCCATGCCAACAATGGCCGGAGCAATGAATTCCTCAATCGCAGAAAGGATGGACCCCTGGGTGTCTCCTGTGATCACCGCAGTAGGAGGCGCCTCGCCAAACCCTGTCTGGCCGTCATCCGTTGTGATCCTTACTACAATATCATTTACGCTGTCAACCGTTCTAAGAGCCGTTTTAAACGGCGTTACAAGGGGAATACTGACCCTTGCCGTGTCTATTTTTACAATCTTCATTTATTTACCCTCTATTTCCTGAATTTCTTAATTGGTTTCCTTATATATTGATCTCCTTGTATAAATCCAGAGAAATCTCAGCCATGACCCGTTCAAAGGCCGGAGTATCTGTCTCATTTCCGCAGAAACAGACTAAAAATGGTTCTTTTCCATAAACAATTCCCACATCATGAGTGATCCCCGTATCTTCTCCGGTCTTGTGGGCGATCTCCGGGCTTTCCAAAAGCGCCTGCAAATAAAATGGGATCTTGCTGCAAAGCTGCTGATTTTTCAAAATGGAAATCATGGTTTCACTGGACTGCCTGTCTATAAGGGTGCCCTCATACATCAGTTTTAGAAGCCTGCCTGTTTCATACGCAGTTATGTAGTTCTGAATTCCTCTTCCTGCCCGTTCCATATCATACATTTTTCTTTGAAGAAGTGTCTGCCTGAATCCAAGCTCCCTGATGATTTTATTGATCTCCTCCATTCCAATGATATCAATCAGAACATTTGTCGCCGTATTATCGCTGAAAATGATCATTAAAGTGACCAGGTCCATACCTGTTACTAAAATCCCATCATGAAGATAGGTAAGGGCGCCGCAGGAGGGAACCCGGTCCTCCTTTTTTACGGCAAACATCTCATCCATATGGAAAGTTCCCTTTTTTTCCTTTTCAAATGCAGCCGCCATAACAAACAGTTTGATAACGCTTGCCGCCATCATAGGTTCCTGCTCATGATAGGCAAATCCATCTCCTGTACTTAAATTCTCATATAAAAAACTGATTTTCCCAGGAAGCTGTTCCAGCTTCTTTATGATATCATCCTTCATGTCTATCAATAAACTCCCTGCCAGCCAAATTTTGCAACCTGATATAAAAAAAGAGGCACTGCACCTATTGTCTACAGCTACCTCGTCGCACCTGATTTTAACGCCTTTAAAGCCTTAACTTTAGTATAATAAATTCTGAAAAAAAATCAAGCTATAATTTATATAAATACACTCTTCCCATAAAATTATCCAAAACAAGTTAAAAAAAAGAGCAGTTTTTATCAATTAAAATAAAACTGCTCTTTTCATGCGCCGGACAAGATTCGAACTCGCGGCCTTCTGGTCCGTAGCCAGACGCTCTATCCAGCTGAGCTACCGGCGCATTTCATGGTACATGGCTAATATACACCTATTTGCCAGATTTGTAAAGTGGTGAATTCATTCTCCCCCAGCCAGGAAGCTGCCAGTGTTGTCACTCTCTCAGTTAAATTTAACATGGGATCTTATTTCTCCAAATGCTCAATTCCGCACTGTTCGCAAATGGGTATGAGAAAATCATTTTTGATACCAATGTAAACAATAATCATGCCTGGCATGTTTACGGGAAACTTAGCTTCAAAAAGTTGCGGATAGGTCACAACTCCTGGAAAAACCGATAGTACGGACAATTGACAGAAATTTATTACGTGTAAAAAGAAACAGCAAAATTACGTCAAAATCCGCAAAATGTCTTTTTTAAATCCTTCGCTCTCCCTCTTGGGCGCGCATACCAAGAATAAAACATTTCACGCTTCTGCTGTTTATTTCCATCTGCATAAATTCCAGTAGAAAGTAAATCCTATAGTCAGGAGTGTGATCAAATGAATGGAAATACAGAACTTTTAAACTACATTTATCAAAATTCCCAAATGGGAACAGAAACAATTAGCCAGCTTCTTGATATCGTTGAAGATGAAACCTTCAAAAAACAACTTCAGTCCCAATACGATGAATACAAGCAAATGCACGAATCGGCAAGAATTATGCTGAATTCTCATGGCTATGATGAAAAAGGAATCGGCGCGTTTGAAAAAATACGGGCTTATCTGATGATCAATATGCAGACTTTGACTGATAAGTCAGCTTCGCACATTGCAGAAATGATGATCATAGGCAGTAATATGGGTGTTATTGACGCTGTTAAGAACATCAAAAAATATCATGATGCAGAAGAAGATATTGTCAAACTCATGGAAAAGTTAAAAAAATTTGAAGAAAACAACATCCATACGCTAAAGGAATACCTTTAATAATGAAAGCGGCCAAATATATAGCCGCTTTTTTTATACTTTATTTATGCATAAATATTGCTCAATTGTTTATTAATTTTATATGGAGCGTTGTTTTCTTCCATTCCCACTGACCTTGGTGCGCCTATATCCCGCATACGTTGTGATATAGGCGTTTTTATAACGTCACTAACTGTGCAGCTCCAAAAAATAGAGAGAACGCAGAAGATACTCCTGTTGCTGAACCTCCGCCAGTTTCCACAACAGCCGTTTAAGTGCAAGGGACGATCCTCCCCTGTCTACTCGTTCTAAATTGCGCTGAAAGGTAATCTTTTCCTTATCATTAACAGATGTATTCACATAACCCCAGACATGCTGTGCCGCATTTATAATATTTCCGTAAGCCGGCAAAACAGACATTGCTTCGTCGATCAGGCGATAAAAAGCTAAGGCAGGGTAATCAGGCTTGTCCTTCAACAGTTCTCTGATTTTCCTATAAATTTCAGGAGATCGTTCCAATACTAAATATTTATAGCGGCTCCATTCTTTCTCCAACCGCACAATCTCAGGGAATGCAATACAGGTCATACACTTTAGTGCAGAAAGATTTTTATCTTTCACTTCCAGCATAATATCCGGCACAGGACTTGGAAGACATCTGTAAAAATCCATAAAGGTTTCTGCGTCAATTGTGTCAGAATGCGAACCTACCCTTTTTCCCTCGGCCTGCTGGGAATAGTGCAGCTTCTGAGCTCCGTCCTGTGAGCCCCACGTGGCAGCACAGGCGGCAATCCATTCAATTTCAGTGTGGGAATCATCCCGATTTATCTGATGATGCAGGTTATCAAACACGACCGGTATGCTTTCGCTCTCGCTGATAGCTAAAACATCTCCTACAGTATAGTGCCGGTCGTCATTTTCAATTACCAGACGGCTGCGAATATTGTAATCCATGCAGCGGTAACGTTGGATAAATCGGTTAACAGCAGCAGCTTTGTCGCCGTATATGCCGCCTACATGGAGAATCAGCTTATGCTCAGGCCCCATGCCCAAAGAATCCAAAAAACGGCAATGATAACGTAAATCTTCAATAGCCCGTTCTACCACATCTTCATCAGGAGAATTTAAGACAGTGTACTGGCCGGGGTGCATGGAAAGGCGCAAACCGTTTGCCCGCGCTTTTTCTCCAATTGATGTAAGTTTAGGTGCAAATATATTCCACCATTCCAGTAAATTTACCGGGTGAGAACCAAAAGGGATAATATCCGAACTGATCCTGAAAAGCCGGATTCCATTCTCAATGTTATAATCCAGCATATAGTCCAGAGCATCTAAATTGTGACGGATAAGTGAAGTCAATGTATCGGGTGCAGCATTTTTCAGTGAACATGTCCGTAGCCTTGTGCCTGGGACACCAATTGTCAGACAGGCATAACCAATGCTCATAAGCATCCTTCTCCTTTCAAGATCATGTATTTCATATTTTCATGGAACATACCGAATTATTCAAATGCCTTTTTATTTGTAATGACAAAGCCTCAAATGTCCGGGGTTGTTTGCCTGTTAGCTTAAAGAATCCGTCTGTGACCTCCTTTGCCATACTCATTTCTGGTCACGAAATATAGAACGGCCGCTGCATTGACGTACTCCTTGTCCAGGGATCACAGCATCAAAGGTGGTCTCATCCTTAAAGTCATGCTGAGCTATTTAAACTCGTTCACCAAACAAATTTTGTAGAATACTAATTGTTGGCCCTGCCGCAATAATTTATTCATTTAAATTCAATAATTCTTCCACAACGTATCTGCCAATATTTCACAATGTTCCCGTTACTAAAACTTTACCCACTTCACGATTCCTACGTTAATATAAGACTGCCCCTTTTAGATTCAAATATGATTTTTATTATTTATGATTCCATACTACAAAGCAAAACGGATGTCCGGCAGGATCGAGCATAGTAACCCACTCTTCCCCACCGTATTGGTCATTAGCAATTTTTGCACCTAATTTAATTGCCTTTTCTATTGCCTCTTTTAATTCCTTCTTATCGGTTACTCCAAAGTCCAAATGCGACATCATCTGTTGCTGGCCCGGTTGTGAGGGCCATATGGGAGGGATGTATTTTTCATCATATTGAAAGGCTATTCCCATTTCTTCTTCATTCGAGTGTATCCCCACAAAAGTATCTAGTTCAAATACAACCGGCCAATTTAAAAGACCTGTATAGAAAGATACCAATTGCGGTATATCACAACATTCTAAGATTACTGTTTTTAATTTTATTGCCATATAAACCTCCTCATAATAATGTTTGTATTCTGGTTGCCTGGAAGCGGATAAAAAAATGCAATGCAGGCAGTGGACAGGGGACGGAGCAAATTTCCTTGGGTGTCAATACCTGTTACACCTAATAGCTGGTTTCTGACCTCATTAATTATAACAAAGGAAGTTATTATCTGAAACCTCAATCATGGTTATAAATGACCATGAGTACAATATTATTGCTACACTAAACAGCAAATACCTTTATCCGTTTATACCCATCTTAGATTCTCCACCCCATTGACATTTATCCTTTCTTTTACATGCATCCTTACCAGCCGCAAAAGAAAAAGACAGCTACTCGCTGTCCTTTTCCTCGTAAACATCTCTGTTTTCTTCATACCTTAATGTGTTTGGCCCCAGGAAATGTCCCGTTCCCCAGTGGTTGTTGAAGGTATTGGTTTCCTCAGTCACTTCTTTTTCAAGTTCCGGATTTTCCTTGTTCTTCTTCATGCTTATCACCTCCGTGATAGTATGGACGATTGGCAGAAATTTATTACTTGTAAAAAGAAACAGCAAAATCACACCGCAAAAAAGGCACCCTTTACAGGATGCCTTTTTTATTAACCTTTGAAAAATAAAGGTTTTCTGTACGTGCGTGAGAAGATTCGAACT
The DNA here is from genome assembly GCA_902363835.1 of Lachnospiraceae bacterium. Taxonomy (GTDB): domain Bacteria; phylum Bacillota; class Clostridia; order Lachnospirales; family Lachnospiraceae; genus Lacrimispora. Next base: position 764 of record CABJBM010000024.1, on the reverse strand, counting down.
CCCGACACCTTGGTCCGTAGCCAAGTGCTCTATCCAGCTGAGCTACACACACATATTCACTTATTTGCCTCATCAGGCAAATGCCGGCGACCGGAATCGAACCGGTACGGGAGGTAAGTCCCGCAGGATTTTAAGTCCTGTGCGTCTGCCAGTTCCGCCACGCCGGCATTCTCATGATTGCTCATGGAAATGGGACCTATAGGGCTCGAACCTATGACCCTCTGCTTGTAAGGCAGATGCTCTCCCAGCTGAGCTAAGATCCCATATACGATGTAGTAAGTATTATACAACTTACCTGCTGGTTTGTAAAGCCTGTACTTTTTTGTACAGAACGACCCGGATGGGATTCGAACCCACGACCTCCGCCGTGACAGGGCGGCGCTCTAACCAGCTGAGCCACCAGGCCAGATTAATTTAGTTCAGTGTTAGTGGACCTTCGGGGACTCGAACCCAGGACCGACCGGTTATGAGCCGGTTGCTCTAACCAACTGAGCTAAAGGTCCTAAACATTATAATCTGCAAACATATTAAATTTTCTAAAAGCCGATGATCGGACTCGAACCGATAACCTGCTGATTACAAATCAGCTGCTCTGCCAATTGAGCCACATCGGCATTTAATGACCCCAACGAGATTCGAACTCGTGTTACCGCCGTGAAAGGGCGATGTCTTAACCGCTTGACCATGGGGCCAAAGCTCCCCGAGTAGGACTTGAACCTACGACCCAACGGTTAACAGCCGTTTGCTCTACCGACTGAGCTATC
>CABJBM010000023.1 GCA_902363835.1 Lachnospiraceae bacterium | reverse complement strand
GAATTAGAGACATTATCTCACAATTAAAAGTTAAAAAATATACACTGACATATTTGACGCTTACTTTAGAGAAAGCAGCTGCTATCGGAAACCAATTTACACAGTACCAGCGGGGTAAGATCTATAGCTTTCCTGACTTCGGGAGCCTGACTACACTCTGGCAATTTCTTATCTGGAGGCTTCCGCTGCTCAGGGGAATGACTTTGCGATGTATCAGTTAGGAAAAATATATTCTGATAAAAAACTTCCTTTTTACAATATTGATAAAGCCATGTCTTTCTTTCTTGAAGCTTCTAACCATAATAATTCCTATGCACAGTTGCAACTTGGAATAATGTACTTATGGGGTAAAGGAGTAAAAAACGATTCAGACCTCGGCAAGCAATATCTTCTCCAAACAATTATTAATGGAAATGAATTTGCCCAACAGATATTAGATTCTTACGAAACATATCGGCTACAATACGTAATGAATGTTTCATATAAATTATTTAACAATCTTTTTGATACAATATCAAATCAAAATAAAAGAGCATCTACCAATGTAGCAGATCAATATTACCGAAATCTTAGTAAAAAAGCCATGATTGAAGAACAGCTTAAAAATCCTTATAAGCATAGTACTAGTTATGAATCCGAAAAATAAATATAGTAAACTTCTGGCTATTATGGCTAGTCCACCGCCATAATCACTCAACACAAAAATGTCCATCCCTTACATGACGGGATGGACGTTTTCGTTTTATACCATTATAATAGCCTGCCGACCATAGTTATTAACAGTTTGAACAAAAACCCATTGCTTAAAACTTCTGACTTTTTATTAATGTAAGAAAATGTTCGCAATGCTTGTCTGCCACTTGGATATCAGCGGGCAGGGCGATAACTAGTGAATTAGTTGTCTGGAGTAAAATGCAGGACTCATCACTGCCACTCAAAAGATAAGCCCTACATTTAAAATTATTTAAACTGCAATAGTCGCTATATTAACTTCCTCTGTTCCCAAACATGTTTTGTATAGTATTTGATTTTCTAAGAATTCAAACTTTTCTATTACATCTGTTGGTCGATTAAATATTTCCTGATATTTAGAATTCAAAATAATTATCCCAATCTCGAAAATAACCACTAACTTATCACCTATATATTTAGCATATATAAAATTATGTAGTAGTTCTTTCTCAAAAATAACCTGTTGAATATCCAAGTCAATAAGAGCAATTTTTTTATTAAATCCTACAAATAATTGATTGTTATTATTAATCATAATTGAGGGTTCAATGCTACTCCCAGAAAATACAGGAACCAGCAACCGAGAATTATCATTCACCGAGTCAATATCAAGTAAAAAAATATTTTCCCAATAAGAATCTTCTCCTAAACTAATAACTATATTATTATGGATTAATATTCTATCTAAGTCACTTTTTGAAATATTTCCGACCATTTTAAGTATCCAGTTACCAAACAATAAATTCATAACATTAACTCCTCACTAATTATTCTAAATGGATATAATATCTCCTCAATAACATTCTTAGATGTTAATAACTCTCTACCGGAACCAAGAGTCTGCCTTGCCGAACAATTCAATTGTAATAAGCTTCCCACCTTGCCATATAGTCTCCATTTTAAGCATTCCATTCGGCCCGTTAAGCAATGAATCCCTTACATGCCGCCCATTTTCCTGTAGAGTTGGTATAAGATTATAATAATCTTGCCATAACTTTTGAAACATAGAGTTCCTCCAATACTCAGTATCGTAAATGCCAATGCGGTTTAATTGATTCAACATGTCTGTTGAACGTTTGATATTATGAGCCGAACCTGTCGCTTGACCAAATACATAATTTAATTTATTTCCTATTACTGGTGTAGCATCTTGAACAGTTTGTTGTGCCTGCACCAACTGATGAGCCTGCTCGAATCCAGTTGCTCCAACAGCTCCAGATGTCACTGTAGAAATACCAGCACTTGTAACAGATATACCACCGATTCCTGTGGCGGTTGCTATTGATGGCCCCACTAAATATCCTGCCGCAGCACCAATCACTGCTCCACCAACTGCTCCGCCAGCAATATATTTCCACCGGTCTTGGCTCGCTGCATTAACTTTATTAGCAATGTAGTTTCCAATGAAACCACCAACTACTGCACCCACTGCCGCCAATCCAATAGCTACAAGAACAGTAGTACTTATTACAAAGTGTCCACCCGGATCCTGATAATAAAGAGGATTATTATGGGTATATGTGTAGAGGTTTAAACTCAATGGGTCCGGAACTCTCATGTCGTTAGGAAGTTTTCTCATGATTCCGCGTACACTATCTTCCGTCGAAAAACGTCCTGTTGTCGATCTATAGTTTCTTGCCCGTAAGTAGTAAGTATTCGACTCTAAATCCAGATACTCCCCACAATACCGGAATGGATTCTCATCCTCCTTATCTGGACTTCTCTCAACTCCAAAAGCATCATACTCATACGAGGCTTTACATACTCCGCTCTGACTCCATAGCTGGGTTACATCCCCGTGTTCATTAAATATATAGTAGTATACCATACCATCTATTTCTCTGGCAATCAAATTGATTCCCCTTAAATAGGTTTTAATCTTACCCCCGTCAGTCTGTTCCGCTACGATATCGCTTCCATCCCAGCAATACAAATTCGTTTTCCCCTGGCTTTCGGTCAGTCTCCTCACCTGGGCGCTGTGGCGCAAGCCATCACCCCGGTACTGATATGTAATCTCTTTGTCATCCTGGTTGATCCGGCTCAGTTGGTTGAATCCATCATAATGTCTCCACTCATAAACCGTTGGAACCTCCTTCTGATAGGTCCCTGATAACTTGACATTTCCCGGATAGTCCGGCGTTGGTGCTGTTTTCTCCCAGATCCGGAAGGTTTGATTCCCATTATCATCATAACGGTACTGATACGTTTCCGTTGTTTTTCCCTGCTTTTTTGTCTCCTTTTCCAAACGGTTGTTTAAACCATACTCATAGCTGGTGACACTGACCAGTTCATCCTTTGTTCTTCCTTCCACCATCATTTTCTTACGGTTGGAATAGGCGTCATAGGTATAAAGCGTTCGCTTCCAGCCGGAATAATCTTCTTCTGTCAGACGGCCCAGCCGGTCATATTGATATGATATGGTGGCTGGGGCAGAACCAGCTTTGTTAATCTTGGTTAAAATGTTTCCATCTACATCATAGCTGTATTCCCATGCAGAAATCACGATTCCCTGCCGTTTATTCTCTAAAGATATTACCCTGTTGCCATCATTATACTTATAACTGGTTTCCATAGCGGACTGAGGATAGCGGTGGGTTTTACGATTGCCTTTTTCATCATATTCATATTCCGCCAGTATCAGCCCGGCAGCACTGTTTTTTCTTACCTGCTTTAAACGGTATAAGTCATCATATGCATAATACAGACTGACATCCGGGCTTGCTTTTCCTTCACAAAATAGTTGAAAGGACTGGCGATTTCCATATATATCATAAGTATAATCCTTCACTACATTTCCTGGATCTTCCTGACGGGTTAGCTGGCCTTTATTATTGTAGCGGTACTTCGTCTCTAGAAGGATGTTTTGTTTTCCTTCCACCGTTTCTCGGCCGACTTCTCTAATTCGCTTACCGTTCTTACCATAGCCATACTCCAGCTCGCTAATGACCAGGCCATCAGGAGTTCTCTTTTGCACGGTTTCTTTTATCAGGCGTTCCAGAGCATCATGCTGATAAATGATCTGGTCCTTGTTCCTGTCAGTTTTCTTCTGCAATCTACCGGCTTTATCATACTCATAGTATTCCGTACAGCCACGGGCATCCGTCATTGCCGTGACATTTCCAAAGCGGTCATAGGCATATTTTGTCACCTCCCGCCCTTCGTCGGACGGGGTATCTCCGGTTCTCCTTAGAATAACCTGATTCATCGCATCATACCGGCAGATGGTCTTAATCCAATTGACTGGGCTTAAGTACTGGTATGTATCAGTCAAACGGTTCCTTACATCATACACATACTGAGTCTCCTGCCAGCCATCTTTTTGTGCCTTCTTTTCCCATATGATATTACCGACTCCATCATAGTAATATTTTACAATTCGGTTGCGGTGATCAAATGGCGCGGTGGCTTGAACCAGGCGTCCTGCCTTATCGTATTGGAATTCAGTCTTCTTCCCAGCTTCATCCCAATGAAACCGTTTATTGCCTAACGCATCGTATTGAATGCTGGTAATTCTATCCTGGTAGGATTCCATCCGTGTGATCTTTACGACCCGTCCTGCATAATCGTACTCCCAGCGTTCCACTTTGTTGCCTGCGTCTATTTTTCGGATCTTGTTACCTACATTGTCATATTCGTAGGTAAACACCCTCTCCCCGGCTAAAAATCCCTTCCGGACCTGGCCCTTTTGGTCTTTATAACATTCTGTCACAATATCCGGAGCGTAGGCATCCCCTATGATTCTTTTTAGTTCCCGATTGTACTTCCTGCCATCCTCCGGATCTGTAAATACCTCATTGTATTCATACTTCTCCTCATAGCTTACTTGGGGAATTCCACGAGACAATACCCGGCCAAAAGAATCGTAAGTATAACGTTCGGTCTTTCTTACATGGTCTGCTGCTGTGCCGTTCCCATCATATGTAACTGCTTCTGTCAGCTCTCCCCATGAATTATACTGGAAATCCTGGAGCACAACATCACCAGTGGCTGGTTCATTGGCTACGGCCAGGCAGGCCTGCCTAATCTGTCCAAAGTGTGTATATTGAATTCGTTTCTTCTGGTGGTTTGCATCTGTTGTTGTGATAAAGTTTAAACGGTCATTATAATAGGTTTCATTTACTGCCTGCTGGCCGTCTGCCGGAGGCAGCGTCTCTGTTACAATCCGTCCCAACTCGTCATATCGGTAGGTAGTTACCTGATTCCTGGAATCCTTTTTGGAGATGAGCCTTCCCCAACTATCATATTGAAATTCTTCCTTTATTGGATCGCAAGGTCTGCCATCCGCATCTATGATACCGGTTTGTTCTTTTAATATAAAGTTATGTGTGTATCTGCTGTTAGTGCTGGAAGAAGAGCTATATTTATAAATTGTTTCAGAATAATCACCTGACTGCTCCAGGTCCCCGCTGTCAGTCAGGAAATACCTTCTTTCATTGGTCACACAATAGGGATTTGCCCCATCCTTATAATCATATCCTGTCTTTTCTTTTAAGACTCCATTTTGATAGATCCGATGACATTTTATTACCCGATTTCCCAATTCCGTATGAAGCTCATTTGTTTCTCTGATCTGGTCAGAGCCTTTTTTTCTTTCCGTTTCAAGAATAATGCTGTAGTCTCCATAGCTTGTATTTATTTCCTGGTTGCAGGAAGGGTCATCCGGGTATTCTTCAATGAGTTGGATGATATTTGCTTTTTGATCTGCGGAATATTTCCAGGAGTTTTTCTTTTCCAGAAATATTGATTCATTATTCCTGTCAAATACCTGGTCAACGGCTGATACGATTAGTTTATTGCTATATTTATAAACGCTTTTTGAAATAAGGGCCTCCTGATGCCGGACCTCCTTTTTTATTAACTGCCCTTCCCGATCAAACTGATGGGTTTCCAAAACGTCCTGATGATGTTTTACTTCTGCATATTCGATATACCTACCATTGCCGTACTCGTAGGAAGTTCCGGAATCAAGCCTGTATCTGTATTCTGCCCGGTTGTATTCGACCCCGTCAGCAATATCCGTTTTCATCGTCAATGCAAAATGGGTAAGCTTTCCACCGGCATCATTTACAATGCTGATTTCTCTGCCATATGTAAACTGTGTGGATGCCTGATTGGGATATGTGATACCCTTTAGCAGCAGATAATTGCGATCCTTATTTCCAGTAGTATTTCCTACTGCTTTCTTGGAGGCATAACTCATAATCCCCTTGTAATCTCCCGGATTATAGTAGTTATATTCAGTCCTACGGCCTGCGGGGTCTGTTACTGCGGTGAGCTTAAGCGGCTGCGCCTGATCAATATGGTAGGAAAGTTCACATACTTTTCCTTCCGGACTTTCCGGCAATCTCCAGGTCAGTCCGTAATCAGTTTTCTCCAGGCTAATTTTACGCCCCCAGGTGTCCACAATCACCATACCGCCATAATCCTTTAAATCATAACAAATCACATTTCCAAACTTATCCTGCCGAGCGACTAATGTAAACTTCATCGGCGTCAGCTTACCTCGTTCGCCATCATTCCCACTTAAATTTTTAAAATAATCCCTGGCTCCATTCTTGTATTCAATGATGATATCATAGCTTTTGGAAAGATTAGCTACGTAGGGATGTTGAATGGTACCTGATCTGGTAACAATACCCACATCTTTTAGACTATGATTCGCGAAACTGTCTGAAGACCGGCTTATTTCCAAACTTCTGCCATCTTCAAGATGCAGAATATAATCAAAACTGTGAAACCCCGCTACCATTGGGTCATTAGGAATATCCATTATTGTCATGTGAAGATATGGCACAGTCTCAATAGAGGGTAAGACAAAGGACCAACCATATCCCAAGCCATAAGTCGTGGCATAAAAGCTGTTATCTTTAGAACCTGTTTTTAGTTTTCCAATATCAATATATGGATCCTTTTTTTTGATGTCAATATATGGATCCATATCCACCAAATTTGCACAACCAGAGTCATAGCGCCTAGCAATGGTTACGTCAAATCCGTCTCTTCCAGGCAGTACAAAATCGGTTGTCTCATATTGGACATTGCCGGTGCTTAATTGAACATTTACCTGATTTGTTTCGAAGTAGGTAAAAGGGGATTCCGGATACTGTTTCACATCGGAAAAATCATCCTCCTCTGATGACAGCACCGCTCGGTTTAACTGTACTTCCCGACTATTTACTTCATTCTCTTCTCCGCCTGATACGTCCTCCGCTGTCTCTGTATCAGGTGCTTCCCATTCATTTTCATCAATGTAATCCTCTATAATCTTATTATCGTCCATCTATTCCCTTCTTATCTTAAAATAATGATACTGCTGCGCTTCCGGTTCCCTTGGCGATAAATTCCACCAATGCAATGGAACCGCTAAAGCACTCAGTCTGACTTGATTGTCTGGTTGATTGAAACCACAGCTTTCCCGGAATACTGGAATATATTCTTAAATTTTCTTCCGGATAATTCCCTGGTTCAGTTATGCTTTTTAGGCTGCCGGCTGCGAAGCTGGTTAATTCCAGTAAGTATGGATTATACCGGAGATTCATACGGATCTTGTCCAGACCGCTGACCTCCTGGGCTTTCAGCAGTACTACGTAACGTTTGCCGGTCTTTACCGGGTATTCCATGGTGCTGTTGCGGTAAAATATAGGAATAACCGGCAATTGTGCTGTTGTCAAATAATCAGATTCATCACTTTTAGAATCATATGTCTTGATCCGGTACATAGCGTTGGACGCCCCAATTGGAATGGAATCTGTCATTCCCTGGTGTTCCTCTACATGTTTCTGTGTATCTAATTCATGGAAGGTCATTCCTTTGCCTTCCCATTCGTTAAATGTCAGCCATCTGGAGTCAAAACTCTCCCACGAGATGCCAGGAAGTGTCATCTTTTCCCCTTCATCCCATGAATGTCCGTAATTTTCCAGGCTGTTCCAGGTTTTATTAAGTTCGTTCAGTTCCAGCCAGGTACAACCCTGCTCAATGCCAAGCCGTTCATCGCCGGAGCCTTTAAATATTTCAAAGCTTATTTCCCGGCTTTCTAACTGCTGCCATGTATGCGAATGATTCTCAAACTGTGACCAGCTTAACTGCTCATAATCCAGGCGTTCCCAGTGCTGTCCTTTGCCAGTCCTGGTTTCAATTTGATGCCAGGTAAGGGCTTCTTGATCATATCTGCTCCATGGTTCATTGGTACTGGCGATATTATTCCAGGTGTATCCGGACAGAGCCTGTAAAAAAGATTCATTAAATACCCGTTCTACAATATAATTTTTATCTGCTTCCACCGCTCCCCAACTAATTTGTGCTTGTTCTCCCTCGTGGAGGATAGGGATATGTAAACATTCCGGTCGGTTCATAAATAATAGGTTCCTCCTTTCATTTTCTATTGGTTATTTTAGTTTTTGTTTCATAATTGATTGTATTTGAAGTTTTTCGTTTGGTACATCTCACCTGTCTTCTGTCGCGATTATGATGTTTCCTGTTTCAGTACCATGTGGTTTCTTGCCATATTTCTTTTTTTTCCAATGGTAAACTTTATAATAGAAAAAATTATTTATTATGCTGATACTCATCCTTACATATTGAAGAGAAGAAGGGGTATCAGTTCCGTTTGACTCAAGTAAATAGTGATTTAAAGGATCAGATTGCTACAATAAATAGCAATTTATCTAAATTAGCATCTGGTACAACGGTTATAAATCCGAATGGTAAAAATTATGTTGATATACCGATTAATGGCATATCTATTGTATATGCTCCAATAGCTTTTAATGGTGATTATGACGCTTTTAACGGCCATGTCATAGGATGTACATGCCAGAAAAACATCTTACGTGTACACTTGTCATCAACTCATTCGGCTAATTTACGAATAAATTATTGGTATTGGGTGAAATGATCATTTAAACTTTAAATCCATCTATCACTGGTCGGTGGAGGTATTATTGCTGCTACGCCAGTTGGATTCCCTCCTTTGGGGTAGTATCTAAACATAAGTTCTTCATTTTTCGCGTAAGTACCGATACACCAAACGCCATTATCAGTCGGAATGTTTATGAAAGGATTGAACACATCTCCACTGTTCATAGCCTCACACTTTATAAGTGATCTAGTATTTCCACCCCAAAAAGAGCCACTATCTAGTTTTGGATTTATCTGAACAAAGTTACTTAAATTGCTATTTGTTTTTGTTAAATCACTATATTATTAAGCCATCTCTCATATCTCTATCTTGCTCCATTCCTAGCTTTTGTTTAGAAAAAGGGTAAACTTAATAAAGCATCCGTTTCCAGCTACTTAAAATCAATCTATTTTAGCTATTTATGCAAACTTCCGGTGAGACTCTTTCACATTTTCCTCCTGAACTGTGCAGTAGATCATTGTCGTATCCAATTTTTCATGTCCTAGAAGTCTTGACACCTGCTCCACCGGCATCCCTCTATTTAGTAGATCAGTAGCTATGGTCCTCCTAAAACGATGCGGATGGACCTTCTTCACACCTGCACGCCGCCCAAGCTGCCTAAACATGTATTGGATTCCAGCAACAGTTAAGCGAGCATGAGGCTGATCTAATGTTGCAAATAAGGGCTTATTTACCAATTCTTCCTCGGTTATCCCCTCCTCCTTCATGCGCTCTTTAAGGTATCTCTTTAAGTAAAACCTAGCATTATCCGTCAAATACACCTTTCTTTCCTTACTTCCCTTACCAAATACAATCAACTCCTGCCGTCCCATTTCTATATCACAGACATTCAGTAACGCCAGCTCAGACACCCTGACGCCTGTACTGTACAAAAACTCCATTAAGGCACGGTCCCTCAGTACCGTACAATTAACCCTAAGTGCTTCCATTTCTTCCTGGGAAAACGGCTTTTTGATGGTCTTGGCCAGCTTCAGGATCCCTACCCGTTTAACCGGGTTACTGGTCACAAGCTCCTCTGTAGTGAGGAAATCCCAGAAGCTGGATAAATAATGCAGCCTTGTCTGCATGGTGGTCATTTTGATGCCGTGCTGCTCCCTCATTACCCCATAATAATATCGGAGATCCATGGCGGTAATGTCCCCAATCCGTTTCCCCAGAAAATCCAGCATCTTGCAGATCTCCGTTGTATATTGCTTTAAGGTATTTTCCTGCCGATTAACTGCCTTTTTGCTTGCCACGAACATCTTGACCTTTAAGGCGTCGCCGTCAATGCCCGTTTCTGCTACCTCGTAACATTCTTCCCTTACTTCCACGCCATGAAAATTAATATACAGTGCATTATGCAGCTGCTCCATCTGCCCACCATCCAGGTGCGGCAGCATAGAATTGATCACTTTTTCCAAAATCTGCTCTATCATTTGTTAAAACCCTCCTTCCACATTATTGTAAAAGATAGAGCAGTTTTGGTCCACTACTCAATAATATAGTGATTTAGCAAACACAAATAACAATCTGACAGCTTTAGATTCAAAGACTTTTCCACTTGAAATAACCGTAGTGGGATCAACGATAAGGGAAAAGCTTGTAAACATATTCTATGGTACTACTCCAGGACATTTTCGTGAATTAGTTAATATAAATGGACTGGGTCTGGTTGAGGGCTTTAAATATGCTGATGGAAAATATGGGTGGTTAAGCTTTTTTGGAGTATATGGCATATATTTTTTAAGTATCAGCAACGGCCATGAGACTAGCTATAGTATTGATTATACTCTTAACGATTTAAATTAAATGATCATTTAACTTAATTGAATAGATTTCCAACCAGTAGGTTCGCCAGCATTTGTTGAATGAAGAAAAATCCTTGTATCACCTATTGGAATAGCAAAAACCGTTTGCCATCCGCTAAAGCTGCCTTTAACTAAAGCCATACCTTCAGACGAAAGGGTAAGACCAGCTTTAAAGGGAGTGTTATGAGTATTGCCATTCCAATACAACAAAGTCCCTGGAGCATCATCCATTAGATCACTACTGTATCGACCATTACCAATATTGTTGCTTAAATCACTATTTAACTTAGTCATCTTCTCATCAATAATAACATTATCATTAACAAAATCCTGTCTTACCGGCTTATCCGATGCTTCCCACATATTTAATCCTAATGATGTTTTATTTGTACTTGACATATTATTTCTCCTCTTTTAATTTGAATTTTTTTCTTTGATTTCTTTAGCTGTAAAACTACTTTATTCCTTTTCCTTTAAGCAATTCTGGCATAAATCTTATTTTAAACATTTGTTTAAATAAAAGACGAAATTCAGCAATATCTATTAATGACCAATCTTTTATTAATACATAACCAATACCACGTTACAGGCTCATTATGACATAAAATGTTTACCGCTTATCACGTTTATTCTGATCATTTAGCTGTTACATGCATTACCACGAAACAATCTCTAATCCTATACGTGATCCTTCTTATTTTTCGAACATATGTTCTGTTTTGTCGACATCCGAATTATAATACTCTCATATCCTTTTGTCAATACTTTTTCGAACATATGTTCTGTTCCTGATAAATCTAAGGCTCCAGTCCCTCCTCATCCAGACAAAAAAATGCATAAACATACACTAAAAGGTCCCTAATCTTTTCCATTAGGGACCTTTACCATATATTTATGCACAATTCCTTAATACTACATTAATAATAAAACAAACCATAACTAAAGAAATAAATAACCATACCAAATCCAAACCAATACGACACCCCTCTCTTTACCGCCCCCCTGGAATATAATAATTTAATATAGCTTTGTCCTTTCTCACCACATATCCGCTTCCTCCCCTATCCTTTACATCCTCTGCCATACTCACCAGAAGAATGGGTTTCTCCAGTTTAGGATCCGTTGTAAATATGGCAAACCAGCCAAGCTCCGTACCCGTTTTGTCATCTTTTGATGCCTTGATCTCAGCCGTTCCTGTCTTTCCTGCAAGTTCCAGATCATTCCGATATGCTGCGTGTCCGGTCCCGTGTTCAGAACTGATCACTTTACTGAGCGCAATCCGAATCCTTTCCGCAATCTCCGGGGAGCATGCACTCTGCAGCCAGACTTCCGGCTCTGCCTCTGCTTTGTACTGCAAATACGGCTTAATAACGTTTCCATTATTAGCAAACATAGTATAAAGGGACGCTAAGTGTATAGGATTAACTAACATCTGCCCCTGCCCATATCCGCTGTCAGCCAGCTGCACCTCGGTTTCAATCCGTTCCGTATTGGAATATTGAGACTTTGTCACAGATATGTCAAAAGGAATTTCCTGATTAAACCCCAGTTTATCCAGACCGGACATAAAATCATCATAGCCGATTTTTAAGGCAGCCTTTGCAAAATAAATGTTATCCGAATAAATAAATGCGTTCTCCAGTATGGCCGGGCTGTAATCATGAAGGGTGGTAACATAATAGCTTCCCCAGCTTTCATCCTTTCTCCAGCTTAACCCTTCCTTTCCAAAATCCTGGTTGGGATCAATGGCTCCGGTAGAAAGCCCGATGGCTCCGGTTATGGGCTTAAAAGAAGATCCCGGGGCAAATCTCTGGCGGAACCGGTTGAACATGGGCTTTCTTTCATCATCATTTAAAGAAGCCCATTTTTCTTCGGACATTCCAAGGATAAAATCATTGTCATCGTAGGATGGCGTGCTGACAAGGGCCAGCACTTCGCCGGTATAAGGGTTCATGGCAACCGTACAGCTTTTATCCTCCTTAAATTCTTGGTAAATCTCATCCTGAAGGGCACTGTCAATGGTCAGGGTAATATCTGTTCCGTCTGCCCGTGGCTTTGCCGCCAGGGTTTTCTTAAGATTACCGCCGGAATCAGTAATGGCAACCGTCCGTCCATTGGTCCCTTTCAGCTCTTTCTCAAATAAGGCCTCCATTCCGCTCCTTCCAATCACGCTGTCTGAAAGATAATCCTCTCCCGGATGTTTTTCAAGATCCTCTGCCGTCACATTCTGGACATATCCCACCAGATGTGCTCCGCTCTCCCCCAACGGGTAATAGCGCACTTGTGTATCCGTTATCAGGACTCCGGCAACAGTCAGAAGCTCATCCTGGAATGCCTTATTTTTAACGTTGTCCTCCCGTGGCTCCATAGAATTTAAATTAAGCTCATCTACTTTTTTAATGGTCTTTAAGGGTACAAAAGAATCTTCTTTCACCCATTTGGCAGACAGTTTATTCCTGATCGCATCCCCTGATATCCCAAGGAGGTTCCCAAGGGTCTCTATATCTTCATCAGAATCCACGTTCATTTTTCCGGGAACCAGGCCTACGGAGGAAGCAGTGCCTTTTCCTGCAAGAAGCAGCCCATTCCGGTCAAAAACGCTTCCTCTCTGGGCTTTGTCCGTTGATACCCTCACCTTATCCGAGCTCCCCAGTTCCGGAAAGATCAAACTGTCATTCCATACCATCTCATAGCCTTTTTTCTTTTCCTTCCGGAATTTTACCTGATTGCTGAAACTGATCTCCCCTGCAATGCTGCCAAGGCTCATGCTGTAGCTGACCGCTGCCTCCCCGTCTTTTTCTTCTACCTGCCTGATCTGGGCGGTTATTCCGGAGGCCTCGATTCCTTCGTAGATATTTTTATGCCTGGTGATAAAATCCTCTTCACTGATATTTAAATGGCTCTGCTCATCCAGCATCCCATACATGGCCTTATAGTCCGCCGTGGAAAGGTTTTCCACGTATTCCAGAAACAACGCATCCGGCTTTTTCTCCGCCCCTCTGATTTTCCCCTGAATATGAAAGAACAGGGCCGCTCCCGCCAGGCCTGCCAGCAAAATCAAAAGTGTGCAAACAGTACTGAATAAAAATCTCCTTTTTCTACGCCTCATATCACACCTCCTGTTAATCCGTCCGCAAATTATTGGACACGCCGGAAGCAGTTCCCGTAAGGATGTCAGCGGGATCTTCCAGATGAAAGTAATAATTGAAAATTCCTTTTCCTACCCCCACCACATTGCCGGAACTGTAACCGTTGGCAATACGTACTGTTACGGCTATCTGCGGGTTCTCAAACGGGGCATATCCTATGAAGAGCCCGTGATTGGGACGGTTTTTGGATTCCTCTGCAGTTCCGGTCTTTCCGGCTGCATTTATTTTCAAGTCTTTTAAGGTTGCATTGGTTTTTACCAGCTCATTCATGCCCTTCGCCACGTCATTCCATATGTAGTCCGGAAGTGAAACGCTGCTTTGAAGCGTTGGATTATAGGCTTCAACCGTATTGCCGTCTGCATCTGTCATTTTATAAATAAGAGAAAGATCATAGCTGTCTCCATGGTTGGCCAGAGTGGCCGTATACCGTGCGATCTGTGTGGTTGTATAGTTATGAGTTCCCTGTCCAATGGAAGAAGGTATGGCGAACTGATCCGTTATATGGGGTTCTGCTTCTCCGATTTCAATGCCGGTCTTTTTATCCAGATCCAGTAAACCGGCATATTCCTGAAGCTTATTTAATCCCTTCCCTTCCGAAAACGTTCCATCCGCTTCAGTCCCCATCCGGTACGTGATTTCGGACAGATAAACATTACAGGAATTTTTAAGGGCATCGGCACTGGAAAGAATCGGACCGTGTCCTGACCGCTTCCAACAGCGCAGAGGAGGCTGTATCTTATCAAATATTCCAGTGCATACCACGCCGGTATCTGTACTGATGACCCCTTCGTTCAGCCCTGCAATTACCGTTACCGGCTTAAAGGTGGATCCTGGAGCCGTCAGCTGGCTGGTGGCCCGGTTAAACAGGGGCAGGGATAAATCCGCTGCAAGCTTCTGATAGTAGGATGTGTCCATCTGATTTGCCAGCCGGTTGTTGTCATAACCCGGATAGCTTACGCAGGCCAGTACCTGTCCGTCCTGGGGACTGACCACCACGGCTGATCCGGAACAGGGATTTAAGGCCAGCTGGGCAGGAGTGATTTCCAGATTTTTTATTTTTTTGCGTATAAACTGCCAGGCATTCAGCTGCCCGTTTATTAGAAGGGCATAATCCGGATCCTCTTTTGACAATATTCCCTGGTCATAAAGAAGCCCTTCCACCTCCTCTCCGGTCAGAGTGCCTTCCATTATCATTGCCTGAAATATCCGCAGATCAAAACCGGAATCTTTCTTTAAATCATCCAGGATCATTTCTTCAATCAGGCGTCTGCCGTTTTCAAGTGTTATATATTTTTCAGAGGATTCCGCCTGGCTTAAATCAATCCATCCATTTGCAATGCAGTCAGAAAGATACTGACGGAAGCTTTTTTCATTCCGGTCCCAGGTCCCGCTTTCTTCTGAAAGAATCTTTTTCTTCATGACTGCATCAAGGAGATAATCATAATAGTCTTTCAGCTCATTGCTTAAGGAATCATATCCTGAGCCTGAAACATCAAAGGAATCGGAAAACCTTTGGAAAACCTGTTCTTTCTTGTAAGCAAACTTTTCATGAACAGCCTTTTCCAGGTCCGTTGCATTTCCTTCCTGAAACCGGCCGGTATCAATAATATGGTTCTTTAATAAAGCAAAATAAACTTCATCCGATGAAATTCGGATCTGGGCTGCATCGGCTGCTTTTGGCATATCCGCCCTTTTGCTCTCTACCATATTGGCAAGGAGGATTCCGGCAATCTGCTGTTCCAGCATCTGATAAACAGCATTCTGCAAATCCCTGTCAATGGTCAGGTAAACATCCTTTCCTGTCTGGGGCTGTCTGGTGATTTCCGATTCCGATTTCCGGTTTCCCACCACATCCGTATAAAACTGTTCCATACCATCCTGACCCCGAAGCCAGCCTTCCATGGATTTCTCAATTCCGCCTTTTCCTATGTTGGACTGGTTCGTGTAAACGGCACTTTCCTTGTTTCCTGCTTCCAGTTCATCGGCAGAAACCGGCCCGGTATATCCTAATATGGAGGAAAGGCTTTCTCCTCCGTAGTAAACCCTGACACTGCCTTCCTGAATATCCGCTCCCGGCAGGCTTCGTTTCTTTTCCAGCACCTCCACCATAGCTTCCTCAGATACATCGGAAGCCACCAGATATGGCAGATATTTGCGGTATGAATTCAGGGAAAGGCCGTAACGGATGTTGGCTATCTGCAAAGTCTCCTTAGGAGTAAGAGCAGGGGGCAGTCCATATTGCTCCTGTTCCTCTTCTATGTAGGAATCCTCGATCAGAAACTTATCCTTACTGCATATTTTTTTCATGAGTTCATCCGCTGTCACGGACTTTTCTTCATCCTTCAGTTCATCCACCGTGCTTTTTCCGTAAAAATCAGCTTTAAAACGGCTGAGCTTCCACCCTTCTTCAGTAAACCCATAGTTTCCCTGTTCATCCACAGTTATGGGCAGGGCTGCATTTAACTTGTCCTCATCCCGGACCAGGCGGATCAGCTGATATGCAATTCCGTTCAAGGACCGCTGGCGTTCTTTCTTTGACTTGTAATTCTGGGAATCCTCCAGGGTAATGTCATAGGAAAGCCGGTTTGAGGCCAGTAAATTTCCATTCCTGTCATAAATGTTTCCGCGGCTTCCGGCGAGTCTCTGGGCCTTCATAATGGAACTCATAAACTCTTCCTGGCTGGTTTCCCCTTCCAGGATCTGAAGACGGTACAGGCGGAAAATCAGTACCAGGAACATGAACCCGAAAAAAATGCCCAGAATCACCAGCCTGGGAATACGGTCCAGCAATTGAACCCCTGAAAAAGTCTCGTCTTTCCATAATTTATGTTTGCGCAAAATAGTTCTCCTTTAATCTTACATTTGTAAGATTAAATTATACACGGATTTTATTCTGATGTAAACCCCTATGTTTTTTTGTTCTCCCGGCGTGTGATCATGGAGTTGTAAAATAAAATTTGCAGAAAATAAAAATCCGGTGCCATTTTATTTTCAATGCTTTTCCCCTCCCCACTCATAGAACCCATTGGGTAAGAATAGATATAAGTGATAACAAAAGGTAAAAGAGAGGACTTATCCATGACGCAAACCGATAATTTCTATACTCTGAAAGGATACTCCCTTTTAGAGCATACAGAAATCACTTCCTCCATGGAAGATTATCTGGAAATGATATGCAGGCTCCATCGTAACGGACAGCCTGTCCGCATTAAGGAGCTGGCGGAATGTTTGCATGTAAAGCCTTCTTCCGCTTCTAAAATGACCGGAAACTTAAGGCAGCAGGGGTTGGTGCGCTTTGAGAAATACGGCACGGTCTCCCTGACAGAGGACGGCCTGGAGCTGGGTGAATATTTACTATTCCGACACGATGTTCTCCTTCGGTTTTTCTGCTATATCAATCAAAATTCCGATGAACTGGAACAAGTGGAAAAGGTAGAGCATTTCATTGAACCGGAAACCGTGTATAATATTCAAAAATGGCTGGATAAATTTACATAGACAGGCTTGTGTGATTTTATAATTCATCGTATACTATAGCATAACACGTACATTTCTAAGGAGGACAAACACATGGATAAGATTAAGATGACAACCCCTATCGTCGAAATGGATGGCGACGAGATGACCAGGATTCTCTGGCAGATGATCAAAGACCACCTTCTGCTGCCATATATTGATCTAAAGACAGAATACTATGATCTGGGCCTGGAATACCGTGACCAGACAAACGACCAGGTAACCATTGACTCCGCCAATGCCACAAAAAAATATAAGGTTGCCGTCAAGTGCGCCACCATCACCCCCAACGCAGACCGCGTAAAGGAGTACAGCTTAAAAGAGATGTGGAAAAGCCCTAACGGCACCATCCGGGCGATCTTAGACGGAACCGTGTTCCGCGCTCCCATTGTTGTCAGGGGAATCGATCCATGTGTGATGAACTGGAAAAAACCCATTACCATAGCAAGACATGCTTACGGTGATGTTTATAAAGGATCTGAAATGAAGGTTCCGGGAGCAGGCAAGGTGGAGCTTGTTTATACTGCTGAGGACGGAAGTGAAGCCAGGGAGCTTGTTCATTCTTTTAATGGCCCCGGAATTGTACAGGGAATGCACAACTTAAACGGCTCCATTGAAAGCTTTGCCAGAAGCTGCTTTAACTACGCTCTTGATACTCACCAGGATCTGTGGTTTGCCACAAAAGACACCATTTCCAAGAAATATGACCACACCTTTAAGGACATTTTCCAGGAAATCTTTGAAACCGATTATGAGGATAAATTTAAGGAAGCAGGCATCACCTATTTCTACACCCTGATCGACGATGCGGTAGCCCGTGTTATGAAATCAGAAGGCGGCTATATCTGGGCCTGCAAAAACTACGACGGCGATGTAATGAGCGATATGATATCCTCTGCCTTCGGCTCCCTGGCCATGATGACCTCTGTCCTGGTATCTCCTGATGGGGACTTTGAATATGAAGCAGCCCACGGAACCGTACAGCGCCATTATTACAAGCACTTAAAAGGGGAAGAAACCTCCACAAACTCCGTTGCAACCATTTTCGCATGGACAGGCGCTTTAAGAAAACGGGGAGAACTGGATGGAAACAGAGAACTTGCCGCTTTTGCAGACAAACTGGAACAGGCGACCATTGACACCATTGAGGCCGGTGAAATGACAAAGGATCTGGCTCTTATCACCACCATTCCCAATCCAACGGCATTAAGCAGTGAGGAATTTATAAAAGCCATAGCAAAAAGGCTGTAAAAACTGCTGCCATGCCCTAAATCCACATGGAGAAGAGGCCCCCATGACATTGCAGCAACTGAAGTATTTTATTGAAATCGTGAACTGCGGTTCCATTAACAAGGCGGCGGAAAGCCTTTTTATCTCCCAGCCCAGCCTGTCAAACGCGGTAAAAGACTTGGAAACTGAAATCGGGGTGGAGCTTTTCACCAGAACGCCCAAAGGTATTTCACTGACAATGGATGGCGTGGAGTTTCTGGGTTATGCCCGCCAGGTTGCCGAACAGGCAAGCCTTCTTGAGCAGCGCTATTTAAGCGGGAAGCCCTCCCGCCGCCTATGCTCCATCTCCACCCAGCACTATGCATTTGCCGTAAATGCGTTTGTGAACATGGTTCAAAAAACCAATGCAGACGAATATGAATTCACCCTGCGGGAAACGCGGACTCATGAGATCATCGAGGATGTGAAGACCCTGCGGAGCGAACTGGGCATTTTGTACATGAATCCATTCAATAAACGGGTCCTGGAAAAGCTGCTGCGGGAGAATGGTTTGACCTTTCATCCGCTGTTTACCGCAAAGCCCCATATTTTTGTCAGCACGTCAAATCCCCTGGCAAAAAAGGAGTATGTCAGCCCTGAGGACCTAGAACCCTATCCCTGCCTTTCCTTTGAACAAGGAGAAAACAACTCCTTCTATTTTTCAGAGGAAATTCTCAGCACTGCTTTCAGCAGGAAAATGATCCGGGTCAGCGACAGAGCAACCATTTTCAACCTTATGATCGGTCTTAATGGCTACACCATCTCAACAGGGATCGTAAGCGCGGATTTAAATGGAGACAACATTACGGCAGTGCCGCTGCAGGTTGACGATTCCATAGAAGTGGGCTGGATCGGGCATAATTCCATACAGCTGACCAAACAGGCAGCCATGTACCTTGAGGAACTAAAACAGGTGGTCGCCATGTATGATGTTCTTATGGATTCATAAGATATAGCCTATAACTATAGCACAACATAGAATAATGAAATTACCCTATATGCCCTCTTTTGTATTACAATGGTTTCATCAAACATTGAATTAAACATTAGGAGGGCATTTCCATGAGCAAAAGATTTCATACAATCGGCAGTTTTCTGCGTCCGGAAAAATTGCCCTGGAATATTGGGGCGAATAATTTTTTACATTTTTTTCAAAATCCCTGTTCATGTCATTATCAAAATGATATAATGAAGATTATTATATAACATCTTGGTAATGGAAGGATCTTTGACATGAACTTAAGACATCTTACTATCTTTAAAACAGTGTGCGAAGAAGGCAGCATCACAGGAGCGGCGAAAGCCCTGTCCATGACCCAGCCCGCCATCTCCCACGCCATCAATGAACTGGAAGAATCCGTTGGTTCCCCTCTGTTTGACCGTGTATCCCGCAGAGTGGTCATCAATGAGAACGGAAAATTTTATTTGTCTAAGGTCATCCCTCTCCTGGAACTGTATCAGGATCTGGAGAATTACTCCGGTGCCCTGCATCTTCAGGCTCCTCTTCGGATCGGCTCCTGCGTAACCCTGGCCTCCTACCTGCTTCCAAAGGTAGTATCCCGCTTTGCCCTTACAAACCCTGATACCCAGTTAAAGGTTACTGTAAACAATTCCCAGGAGATCACGAATAAGCTTCTTAAAAATGAACTGGATATCGCCCTGATTGAAGGTGTCATCCCTGATGAGCAGCTGGAAAAGATACCCTTTTCCTCCTATCCCATTGCAGTGATCTGTGCCCCCGGCCATCCCTTTGCAGACCGTCTTGCCCAGCCGTTGGCACTGGACCGGCTCATTGAGGAACCTCTGCTCCTGAGAGAACAGGGCTGTACTCTGCGCGATACCTTTGACTGTTCCCTGGCCCTGAACAATTTATCAGCCGAACCTCTCTGGTCCAGTACCAACTCGGATGTGATCCTCCAGGCGGTAAAGGAAAATATCGGGATCGGCATTGTGCCCAGGATCCTTGCCGATGAGTCCATTAAAAAAGGTGAAATTATTGAAATAGAAGTCAAGAATCTGGATATCAGCTGCATGAATCACGTTGTGTTCCATAAGGATAAATTCCAGACGGAATCATTTCAGGCCTTTATTAACCTGGTGTTATTCGACTAGGGCGATTACCGGCAAGAGGAGCTTTTCCTGATCCCTGGGAACCTATGTAGTCTTTTACAAAATCCAGAAACACTTCATCAGGAAGGGACAAGGGCTGATCCTTATGAAATACCGCATAAATCTTCCTGGTGAGACTTAATGGTTCTTTGAGCTTTAACACCTTAATCACCCCGTATTTACGTTCTGTTTCAATTGCAAGGACCGACAATACGCCGATTCCCTTATTATCCACCACACATTTCTTCACCGCCTCAATGTTGCCGATTGCCTGGATATTCTTCTTTGGAAAGTTCAGGCTCCCGGCAGATTCTAAGTACTTCACAATGGACGAACGGTGATTGGTAGTCATTAAATTCTCTCCCACCAGATCTTCCGGAGTGACCTCACTTTTCCGGCTTAAGGGATTTTCCGTTGAGGCAAAAAAGACCAGGGGGTCATCCATCAGCTCCTCATACACAAGACACTCTCTTTGAGGCGGAAAAGGCTGGCTGACAAACCCCAATGGAAAAGTCTTGGATTCAATATCCTCAAAAACATTCTGAGTGTATTCCACATGGTTTACCACGGTCACAGAAGGATATTTGGCTGAAAATGCATGAATAATTGGGGGAAAGATATAGGTTCCGGGAGTGCCGGAGCAGGCAAAGCGTATTTCCCTGTTTTTTAAGTTCTGGGAGGCATAGATCTCCTTTTCCGCTCCCCTTATGGTTTCCATGATGGTTTTCACATAAGGCAGCAGCAGCTTCCCTTCTTTTGTCAATCCTATCCGGTTGTTATCCCTTTCAAATAATTCGGTCCCAAAATGCTTTTCCAGGCTTTTCATACGTATGGAAACAGCCGCCTGGGAGCAAAACATCTCTGCGGCAGTCTGGGTAAAGCTATGGTTTCCGGCGACTTTTAGAAATGTTTCCAAGGTTTCCAGATTCATGTTCCTTCTCCTTTCAGGTCTTTGCATAAAATATATTTATGGAGATTATAGCAAATTCACAAATTCATGTCAATTTTTCTCTTCTTAATCAACATTATTCCCAACCTCATAAGATTAATTTATAAATTCAAGGATTTCTCTCCTTAAAATAAAATAATTATAAAAATCTATCGTTGTACTTTTCTTTATAAAAATTTTACACTTAGGATACAAAAAGATATTGTAAGAAAGGAGATGTTGCCATGAATGAAGCAAAAGCAACATTGTCAACGCAGGAAATCAAAGTTAAAAAAGTTAAAAGCCCTTTTGAACTGAAAATGCAATTTTTCGGGCTTCCGGCCGCATTGATCGTATTCGGCCTCTTCTATTCCACCCCAATCCCTGTAGGCCTGTCCTATGCAGGAAAAATGGCCCTGGGAGTATTCTTAACTGCCCTTATTCTGTGGGTCACGGAAAGCATACCAAATTATACGGTCTCCCTCCTGGTCATCGTAGCCCTCCCCCTCCTTGGAGTCTGGGAAGAGGAAAAGGCCATGGGTGTATTGGGCTATGAGGTGATCTGGCTCACCTTTGCAGCCTTTATCATTGCATCCGGCATGGAAAAAAGCGGCCTTGCAAAACGCCTTGCCCTAAACCTCATAACCAGGTTCGGAAAAAGCGCCAACAGCATTCTGCTGCTTTTAATGGCCACCAACTTCCTCATCGCTTTCGTGGTGCCGTCCACAACAGCCCGGGCAGCAATGATGTTCCCCATTGTTCTTCTGGTGATCCAGGCTTTTGGAACCACCATGAATGACCCCAAAAATAATCTGGGAAAGCTTCTGGCCTTACAGGGAATCCAGTCCAACAACTTATCCACAGGAGCCATTGTAACAGCAACCAGCGCCCAGATCATGGCCATTGGATTTATTAAGGATCTGACCGGGCAGAACATTTCATGGACCTACTGGTTCATCGCCTCCGCTCCGGTCACTATCCTGACACTGCTGGCCTCCTTTTTTATAGGAAAGATGCTGTTTAAAATCCCCTCTTCCAATGCAAAGGTTAATTTAAGCCTCCTGGAAGAAGAGCGTAAAAGCCTTGGCAAAATGAGTCTGGTGGAAAAGAAAGCTTTGGTCATCTTTGGAATCACCATTGCCTTATGGGCCATTGACACCAGGCAGATCCATTTATTCGGGTTCCAGCTCAGCCTTGTTATGGTAGCCATTTTATCAGCAGCATTATTCTTCATGCCCTACCTTGGCATATTGAAATGGAAAGAAGCCAAGATCTCCTGGAATCTGCTGATTTTTGCCTGCGGAGCATACGCTGCCGGCGTGGCCTTAGATGAAACCGGTGTGGCGGCCTGGGGACTTAACGCCCTGTTTGCCCATTTAGGCATAGAGAACATGAGCTTTACTGTCATATTTGCCGTCATCATGCTCATTGCCAGCTTCAGCCATTTTATCTTTACCTCCAAAACAGTACGGACCATTATACTCATTCCCACCATCATCGGAATTGCCAATGCAACCGGAATCAATCCCGTAGCCCTGGCCCTTCCCGCCGCATTCTGCATTTCCGATACCATCACTTTGCCGCCTCACAGCAAAGTCAACTTAATCTATTACAATACCGGTTTTTTCAATGTACTTGAACAGATGCTTTACGGCACCCTGGTGCTCCTGGCCAAATGGATCCTGATGATCGGCGCCTCCCTAACCTGGTTCCGGTTCATCGGGCTTGTATAAGCGATCCACTTCCAGACCTTAACAGAAAGGAACAAAACCATATGAAAGCAATGAAAAAATTCTCATATCTCTTATGCTTATGCCTGTTTGCTGTGCTGGCTGCGGCCCAGACTGCCCATGCAGGCGATGCCGGTAACGTAATTTCCATGGAAGACAGAATAACTCCTGACGGTGAAAATGGAATCATCACCCAGACCATAAACGCCAAGACCAATGCTTCCGGAGAAGTCATCTTTCCCATTTGGAAGGATGCTTCCATAGAATCCGTAAAAGCCATTTCCGGAACGCTGGCAACAGAGGATATCAAAGAAGAATCAGACGGTGACCAGAATTATTATGTGGCCGCATTTGATGAAAAGGAAAAAGAGGTCTCCTTCCAGGTAGTTTTAAAGGGAGAAGGACTTTATACCGGAGAAGCTGCAGATTTAGGGGATACTTATCCCGGCAATGCCAAAGAGCTGTCCTTTAAGTCCAAAAACACCACTCCCCTGTCCATTGGCTCATACCAGATGAAAATCGCCGTCCCAAAGGGAAAAGAGCTTCTTAATATCGTGGATTATTCCGATAAAAAGCCTTTCACCATTACCAGCGAGGATGGATATACCTTCGGAGGATTTGATTTCGGAAAAATCAGTCCGGGAAAAGAATCAAAACTTGCCATTAACGTGTTCAGCAGAAAAAGCGGCTCCTCTGTGTTCCTGTGGATCGCCATTGCCATCCTGTCAGCCGGGTTCATGTACCGCAATCTGGACCTGCTAAAAAAACCGGTTAAAGAATAAATTAGAAAAAGGATGAGTGATCATATGAGAAAAAAACAGGGAATATTGATAATATCTGATGGGCTGGGAGACCGGCCAATCAAGACGCTGGGCGGTTTGACCCCCTTAGAATACGCAAACACACCGAATCTGGACCGTTTGGCAAAGGAAGGCAGCTCTGGGAACGTATATCCCATTGCTCCGGGGATTCCCGTCGGCACTGATGTCGGCCACATGGAAATCTTTGGCTGTGACTCCCATAAGTACTATCCCGGCAGAGGTCCCCTGGAAGCTTTAAGCGGAGGGATGGAGCTG
Source organism: Lachnospiraceae bacterium (assembly GCA_902363835.1). Lineage (GTDB taxonomy): Bacteria > Bacillota > Clostridia > Lachnospirales > Lachnospiraceae > Lacrimispora. The sequence goes on along the minus strand of CABJBM010000023.1, from coordinate 84,234 downwards.
ATGGAAGGGGATGTGGCCTTTCGCGGGAATTTTGGAACCATTGACGAGGAGGACACAGTAATTGATCGGAGAGCCGGACGGATCCATGAGGGAACCGGGGAACTGGCCAGGGCTTTATCCGGCATGGAGCTTAAGGACGGCACCATTGTTCTTGTAAAGGAACTGACCCAGCACCGGGTCGCAGTGGTATTTCGGGGAAAAGGGCTGTCAGCGGACATTGTGCCCACAGACGTAGGCACTGCTAACGAGGGTGCAAAGCTGGTAGTTCCTTACCCGGAAAATCCGGACTGCAAAGAGGCGGCACAAACCGCGGAAAACTTATGGGAATTCACCGGGAAAGCCATTGACATATTAAAAAACCATCCTGTGAACCAGGAACGGATCAGGAAAGGGCTTCTTCCAGCCAACGTGGTCATAACCAGAGGGCCGGGGCAGCTAAGGGCCATCCCCAGTACAGCCAGGCAGGTGGGCATCCGGGGGATGTGCATTGCCGGGGATGTGACTGTGGGAGGAATTGCCCGTCTGGTTGGCTTTGATTATTACCTTCAGGATTCCTTTACCGGCGGCTTTACTACGGATATCATGGGAAAAGCCAGGAAAGCCGTGGAATCCATAAAGGATGGCTACGATTGGGTCATTGTCCATGTCAAAGGCACTGATCTGGCAGGCCATGACAATCAGCCCATGGAGAAAGTCCGGATCATTGAAGAGATTGACTCCATGGCAGGCTATTTAATGGATCATGTTGACAGGGATGGGTGTTACATCTCTTTCACATCAGATCATTCCACCCCCTGTGAGGCCAAGGACCACACAGGAGACGGCGTCCCAACAATCATCTGGGGCGGAGATGTGAGGCAGGATAAGGTGGAAAAGGCAGGAGAAACCTATTTTATGGAAGGTTCCCTGCAAAACTTAAGGGCAAGGGATATTTTTGCCCTGCAGATGGACCTGATGGGCTTTTCCAAAAAGAGAGGGGCTTAATCCGGAAAAATAAAAAGGAAGCGCCGAAAAATGACGAAATCCGGGTCATCTTTCAGCGCTTTTATTTTATTTATGATTCCTTTTTAGCCAGAATCCTGTCAATGCTTACGATCTTCACACAAAGAGCAAATAATTCCATAGCAAGAATCAGATCAGATAAAGGAGGATAAGAAGGGGCAATGCGGATATTGTTATCCCGTGGATCTTTTCCATAAGGATAAGTAGCACCTGCTCCGGTCATTATAAGGCCGGACTTTTTGCATCTTGCAACAATGGCTTTTGCACATCCGTCAAGAGAGTCAAAGGAAATGAAATAGCCGCCTTTTGGACTGGTCCATTCCCCGATTCCAAGACCGCCCAGCTCTCTTTCCAGAATCTGGATCACTGCCTCAAATTTGGGTCTCATGATATCCGCATGCTTTCTCATATGCTCTACCATGCCGTGAATATCTCCAAAGAAACGTACATGGCGCAGCTGGTTTACCTTGTCATGGCCAATGGTCTGTATTTTCAGCTGTTTCATAATGTCTACCAGGTTGTTCTGGCTGGCTGCAATGGTTGCAACGCCGGAGCCTGGGAAGCTGACCTTTGAGGTGGAAGCAAATTTATAAACCATATCCGGGTTCCCGGCTCTCTTACACTCTGCAAGAATCTCAATGAGATGATCCTGGTCCCGGTCGTATAAATGATGGATGGTGTAAGCATTATCCCAATAAATGCGGAAGTCTTTGGCAGCCGGCTTTAAACGGGCAAAACGGCGTACCGTATCATCGGAATAGGAAATTCCCTGAGGGTTGGAGTATTTTGGAACACACCAGATCCCTTTAATGGAATCATCCTTTGCAACCAGCTCTTCCACCATATCCATGTCAGGACCGGTAGGAGTCATGGGAACGTTCACCATTTCGATTCCAAAGTATTCGGTTATGGAAAAATGTCTGTCATATCCGGGCACTGGGCAGAGGAATTTCACCTTATCCAGCTTGCACCAGGGAGTGCTTCCCATAACACCGTGAGTCATGGAACGGGAAACCGTATCATACATGACGTTTAAGCTGGAATTGCCATAAATGATAATATGGTCCGGCGCAACCTCCATCATGTCAGCAAGAAGCTCTTTTGCCTCCTTGATCCCGTCAAGGACCCCATAGTTGCGGCAGTCTGTGCCGTCATCGCAGGTCAGATCATCATCGCTGCTAAGCACATCCATCATTCCCATGGATATATCCAGCTGTTCTGTGCTGGGCTTTCCTCTGGACATGTCAAGCTTTAAATCCTTGCCCTGAAATTCCTTATACTGTGCGGAAAGCTGTTTCCTCAGTTCCTGTAACTCTTCCTTTGTCATCTCAACATATGGCTTCATAGATTTCATTTTCCTCCTCATATAGACTCCTTTAACCTAATAGGTCCTTTAATATCCTGTTGACCGCTCCCGGGTCGGCTTTTCCCTTCATGGAACGCATGGTCTGGCCTACTAAAAATCCAAAAGCCCTCTCTTTTCCATTGCGGTAATCCTCCACGGACTGCGGATTTGCAGAAACAATTCCCTCAATTACCCTGAGCAGTTCTCCTTCATCATTTACAACCTTTAATCCTTTTTCCTCCACATAGAGTTCCGGATCAATGTTTTCTGCGAAAACTTTTTCAAAAACTTCCTTGCCCACGGTACGGTTAATGGTACCATTATCCACTAAATCGATCAATTTTGCAAGGTTTTCAGGAGAAAATGTCATATTTTCAGGTTCTGTTTCTGTCTCTTTTAACAGCCTCATGGCCTCTACCATCAGCCAGTTTGCCGCTTCCTTTGGCTTGCGGCAGATCCCGGTGACCGCCTCAAAAATGTCCGCCATATGCTTGGATCCGGTGATAATATCCGCATCATACCGGGAAAGATTATACTCTTCCTGATAACGGGCCATCTTTTCCGTACGCAGCTCCGGCTGTCTGGCTTTTATGCTGCTGATCCATTCATCGCTTATGACCACGGGAGGTAAGTCGGGATCAGGGAAATAGCGGTAGTCCTTGGCATCTTCCTTTGACCGCATGGCATAAGAGGATTCCTTGTTGTCATCCCACCGCCTGGTCTCCTGAACCACCGGTTTTCCCTCCTCAATCAATTCAATCTGGCGTTTCCTCTCCCCTTCAATGGCCCGGGCAATGGCTTTAAAGGAGTTTAAATTCTTCATTTCCGTCCTGGTCCCGAATTCGGCGGCACCAGCTTCACGGACGGATAAGTTCACATCAGCCCTCATGGAGCCTTCCTGAAGCTTACAGTCTGAAGCGCCCAGGTACTGAATGATCAGCCTCAGCTTTTCTAAATAGGCGATTACCTCATCCCCGCTTCTCATATCAGGCTCTGATACGATCTCAATGAGAGGGACCCCGCTCCGGTTAAAGTCTACCAGGGAGCAATCCTCCCATTCATCATGGATGAGCTTTCCGGCGTCCTCTTCCATGTGGATCTCATGGATCCCGATCTTTTTCTTTCCGGAAGGCGTATCAATCTCCACATAGCCGTCATGGCAGATAGGAAGATAGAGCTGGGATATCTGGTAGTTTTGCGGATTATCGGGATAAAAATAATTCTTCCGGTCAAACTTGCAGTACTGGTTGATCCGGCAGTTTGCTGCAAGGCCTACGGCAAGGGCATATTCTACCACCTGTTTATTAAGAACCGGAAGGGAACCAGGCATACCGGTGCATACCGGACAGGTGTGAGTGTTGGGCGCCCCGCCGAATTCCGTGGAGCAGCTGCAGAAGATCTTCGTTTTTGTGGCCAGTTCTACATGGACTTCCAGGCCGATGACCGTCTCATACTGTTTACTCATTTATTTCTCCTCCTTTCCCTTTTCCTGCCATGATCTTTGTGCAGAGCCATCCCCGCTTTTGGGGGTGTAAAGGTCTGATGGAAGGGTATTGCCGGAAATGGCTTCAAAGGCCATGGGAGGCATCTCATAACTTCTGCTCTGCTCAAAAGCAAAGCCTGCCCTGATGATGTTTTTTTCCTTAAAACAGTCTCCGATAAACTGGACCCCAATTGGCAGCCCTTTGGAATCCCTGGTGCAGGGAACCGTAAGGCCCGGAAGCCCGGCAAGGTTTACGGAAATGGTATAGATATCTCCCAGATACATTTTTAAAGGATCGCTTAAGCTCTCCCCAAGCCTTGGTGCCGTGGAAGGGGATGCCGGTCCAAGAATTACATCGTATTTTGAAAATGCCTGGTCAAATGCTTTTTTGATCAAAGCCTTTGTTCTTAAAGCTTTCAGATAATAAGCATCATAATAACCGGAGCTTAATACAAAGGAGCCAAGCATAATACGCCGTTTCACCTCCGGCCCAAAGCCCTGGGAACGGCTCTTTTTGTACATGCCGTGAAGCCCCTCGTATTCCCTGGCCCGATACCCGTATTTAACGCCGTCAAACCTGGATAAGTTGGAACTTGCCTCTGCCGAGGCGATTACATAGTAGGCTGGAATGGCATATTCCACCATCCCCAAGTCAAAGGTCTCTACAATGGCTCCCTTTTCCTCCAAGACCCTGGCCGCCTTTAAAACAGCTTCCTTTACCGACCGATCAATGCCCTGGCCCAGGTAATCCCCGGGAATGCCGATCCGCATTCCTTTTACATCATCCTTTAAAGCCTGGGTAAAGTCACTGTCCTTTCGTTCCACAGATGTACTGTCCTTCCTGTCATGGGAGGCTAGAATCTCTAAAATTGCGGCACAATCTATCACATCCTTTGCAACAGGGCCGATCTGGTCTAAGGAAGATCCATAGGCAATCAGCCCGTACCTGGAAATGGTTCCGTATGTGGGCTTTAATCCCGTAACACCGCAGAAGGAGGCAGGCTGCCTTATGGAACCTCCTGTATCAGAGCCTAAAGCATAAAAGCATTCTGCTGCTGCAACTGCCGCACAGGAACCGCCGGAGGAGCCGCCGGGAACGTGTTCCGGGTTCCATGGGTTTCTCGTCGCTCCATAGGCCGAGGTTTCCGTTGTGCTTCCCATGGCAAACTCATCCATATTGGTTTTTCCAAGGATCACTGCTCCTGCCTTTTTTAAGTTCTCCACTGCAGAGGCCGTATAAGAAGGAACAAAGCCGGAAAGGATTTTAGAGCTGCAGGTGGTTTTCATGCCTTCAATGCAGATGTTATCTTTTACTGCTACGGGTACGCCCGCCAAAGGGCCTGTAAGCTCTCCGTTTTCGATTCGTTTCTGTACCTCTTCTGCCTCTTTTAATGCTCGTTCTTCCTCTATGGTTACAAAGCTGTTAAGCACCGGCTCCAGGGCCTTTATCTGGCCCAGGGCTGCTTTTACCGCTTCCATTGAAGTTACTTCCCCGCTTTTTATCTTTTTCCCTAACTGCACCGCTGTGAGGGATAATATTTCTTTCGCTGTCATATGAGAATCCCCCTATTCCACTGTTTTTGGCACCTTAAATGCTCCATCCTTGCTTTCCGGAGCATTTTTTAAGATGTTCTCTCTGTCATCACCGTTTTCCACCACATCCTCACGGAAAACATTGTGCACCGGAAATACATGGGACATGGGTTCCACGCCATTGGTATCCAGTTCGTTTAATTTATCAATATAATCCAGCATGCGGCCCATATCCTTTTTTGCCGCTTCCTTTTCCTCATCGTCAAGTTCCAGCTTTGCCAGGATTCCTACGTATTGAATCATATCATCATCAATCATATGCGCCATTTTTCTGTTCTCCTTTCCTTGCTCCTGCCCATGCATTTGGGGCATAAAGGTATACCCGCAGGGTGTTTCCTTGCTCCTGCCCATGTTTTTTGGACATAAAGCTATACCCCCAAGCCGTTTATGGTTCCAGCCTTGTCACATCTCTTGGGAACAACGTAGTCTCTCTTATATTCCCCTCGTCAAGAAGGCGCATGGTTAAGCGCTCCAGGCCGATTCCAAGACCTCCGTGAGGAGGCATGCCGTATTGGAATATCATTAAATAGGAAGAAATGTCTTCCGGATTCATTCCTCTGGCTTCCATCTTTTTAAGGATGGTATCATAATCATGAATTCTCTGGCCTCCGGTAGTGACCTCCAGCCCCTTGAACAATAAATCAAAACTCAGGGTAAATTTAGGGTCAGCCGGATCGTCCATGGCATAGAAGGGGCGCTTCTTTGACGGATAATGAGTGACAAACACAAAATCACTGCCATACTCTTCTTTAAAGTAACGGCCGATAAGCACTTCCTCCTCCGGCTCCAGATCATAAGGGTTTCTGATTTTTCTGTTATATTTTCCGGCAACCAGCTCCTTTGCTTCTGCAAAGCGGACTGTTGGGATATTGGACACATTGGGAAGAGTGACCTTGAGCATCTTAAGCTCTGTTTCATATTCCTCACAAAGAAGTCCAAAGGTATACTGGAGCATGGCTGTTTCCATTTCCATGATTTCCTCAAAGCTGTCAATATATCCCATTTCAAAGTCCATGCTGGTATATTCGTTTAAATGTCTCGTTGTATTATGCTTTTCCGCACGGAAGACGGGAGCGACTTCAAATACCCGGTCATACACGCCTACCATGGTCTGCTTATAAAACTGGGGACTTTGGCCCAGTTCTGCTTTTTTATTAAAATAATCCAGTTTAAATACGTTGGAGCCGCCTTCTGCTCCGCGGGCTACGATCTTTGGTGTACGGATCTCAGTAAAATTCTGGGAGCGGAGAAAGTCCCGAAAACCTCTTACAATGCCTTCCTGAAGGCGGAACTTTGCTCTTTCCATCGGGTTTCGCAGGGTAATCGGGCGCAGGGCCAGCTTTGTCTCAAGGGAAGTGTTTAATTTCCACTTGCTGATTGCCACCGGCAGCGCTTCTGCCGGCTGGGACAGCAGGTCAATCCCCAAAAGGCGGATCTCAAACCCGTGAGGGGCTCTCTCTTCCTTTGATACGATTCCAGTGACACGGACCGCTGACTCTTCCTTTAAAAGGCTTAAGTCAAAAGCCGTCTTTCCTTCTTCGTATACACACTGTACCAGACCCTCAGCTTTCCGAAGGATCACAAAAGCAACCTCTCCCATATCCCTTATAGTATGGACGCTGCCTTCCATTTTTACCGTCCGTCCCTCATAACTGCCGGATCTTATGCAGTCCATGGAGACCGTTTCTTTTTCTCTTACACCACTGATAAATTCCATATCTGTATTCTCCTTACCTGAATGTAATTGTTTTTGATTCCGGTGAAGGGTGTGTTATTGTTTAGCCATGGCATTCTTCCTGGTTAAACTGCAATAAAATATCCCGCCCCGGAATACAGTTACATATTCCGGGACGGGATTTATATGGCTATAAGTTCCCGCGGTACCACCCGCATTGAGACAGCTGCCTCTTCCTCCAGCCGCAGATATGACAGCCGGATAAGCAAATGCCTCCACTCAAACATTTAACGCATGTGTACGGATAAGCCTACTCATGTCACTGTCAACCCTGTCAAAAAAGATTGACGCCGCTTCGGCATATCGGCTCCGGAGTGTTCCCTTAGCCAAGTCCCACGTGACGGCGCTCTCAGTCGGTGACGCCCTCTTCCTGTTGAGGTCCATAGGCCAGAGTCTCCTTCTCTGCCTTTCTCAGTATATCTTCTGAACTCCTGCAGGTTCATGATTCCCTGTTCAGGCCTGTTTTATAACAGTTCATCACTTCACTACAATGAATTGCACTTATAATATCATAATCTATTTTGGTGTGCAATATTTATTTTTCACAAATTCTCTCCAGCAATGGAAAAAGAACCTAAAAAACCATACAATATTGACTTTTCCTGTGGGAAAGGTTACAATTATGATCACGCTTACGATAAAATAGGGAGGGCTTTTTTTATGTCTGAAACATTGACTGCTTCAATACCTGAAGAAAATAAAATGGGAACAATGCCGGTAAACAAGCTTTTACTGACCATGTCTCTTCCCATGGTTATTTCCATGCTGATACAGGCACTTTACAACGTGGTCGACAGTATTTTCGTGGCACAAATAGGAGAAGCAGCTCTTACTGCAGTCTCTCTTGCCTTTCCCATTCAAAACCTGATCATTGCAATCGCTGTAGGAACCGGTGTAGGGGTCAATGCCCTCCTTTCCCGCTCTTTAGGGGAAAAGAACCAGAAAGCAGCCAATCTGGCCGCAGTCAATGGATTATTTGTTTTTATTCTCAGCTATCTGGCCTCCGCCCTGCTGGCAATTTTCCTTTCCAGGTTTTATTTTACGGTGCAGACAGGCAATGAGGAGATCATCAGCCAGGGAACCACTTATCTTTCCATCTGTACCATCTTCTCCTTCGGGGTTTATATGCAAATCGCTTTGGAACGGATCATGCAGTCCACCGGCCGCACCATCTACAACATGATCACCCAGGGGCTTGGAGCCATTATCAACATCATTCTGGATCCCATCCTCATATTCGGACTCTTCGGCTTTCCACGCCTTGGCATTGCCGGAGCCGCCATTGCAACTGTGATCGGACAGGTCATTGCCATGCTGCTCCTGCTGTATTTCAACTTAACCAAAAATCCTGACGTGAATTTAAATATGCGCGGCTTCCGTCCCCATAAGGAAACCATCATTGATATTTATAAAGTAGGACTTCCTTCCATCATCATGCAGTCCATTGGCTCTGTTATGACCTTTGGTATGAATAAGATCCTTCTTCTGTTCTCCGAAACCGCGGTTTCCGTATTCGGCATTTTCTTTAAGCTGCAAAGCTTCATCTTCATGCCTGTATTCGGACTCAATAACGGTATGGTTCCCATTGTTGCCTATAACTGGGGCGCCAAAAACAGGGACCGCATCATGAAGACCATACGCTCCAGTATCATTGGATCTGTCTCCATCATGTTCCTGGGCGTCATTATTTTCCAGGTATTCCCGGTACAGCTTCTGCGTTTATTCGATGCTTCCGAGCACATGATTTCCATCGGGGTTCCTGCCCTGCGCATCATCAGCTTAGGGTTCCTCTTTGCAGGCTACTGCATTATCATTGGTTCCGTTTTCCAGGCTCTTGGAAACGGGGTCTACAGCCTCATAGTATCCGTTGCCAGGCAGCTTGTATGTATTTTACCTATCGCATATATTTTCGCGAAAGCCTTTGGTCTTCATGCAATTTGGTATGCATTCCCCCTGGCTGAGATCATGTCCCTGATATTAAGCACCATCCTGTTTAAACGAATTTATGAAAACCGCATCAAAAAACTTTAAATTTTATAAACTGAATATGCAAGCATATCCGCTTGCTTCATTAGGAGGCAAAAAATGGGTTCCGATTATCTATTAGTAGACGGCTACAACATCATATTTGCCTGGCCTGAGCTAAAAGAACTGGCGGAGACCAATATGGACTCCGCCAGAACCAAACTTCAGGATGTGCTCTGCAATTACCAGGGTTATAAAAAATGCAATGTCATTCTTGTTTTTGACGGCTACAAGGTCAAGGGAAACCCGGGCACTGTTATGGAATACCACAACATTCACGTAATTTTCACCAAGGAAGCTGAGACCGCAGACCAGTACATAGAAAAGATCTCCCAACAAATCGGCAGGCAGCATCAGGTACGGGTAGCCACATCGGACAAGCTGGAGCAGGTCATCATTTTAGGAAAAGGCTGCACACGCCTTTCGGCCAGAGATTTAAAGAAAGAAATCGAAGAGACAAATTTCGAGATTAAGAAGGAACACTTAGAGCGGATTCCCTCAAAGAAAAACCGTCTCTTTGACAACGTAGACCCGGAACTGCTGGAATATCTGGAAAAAATACGGCTGAATAAAAAAGATTGATTCAGTCTATCCCTTTTTTCCGGGGCATATATTTATTAAGCCAATACACAGGAGGAATATCACATGTCATTACTGGAATTGTTCATCATCGCGGTAGCCTTATCCATGGACGCCTTTGCCGTTTCCATCTGCAAAGGATTATGCATGCCAAAGATGAACTGGAACAACGGGGTCATTGCAGGCCTGTATTTCGGAGGATTCCAGTCCGGAATGCCCCTTATAGGATACCTGCTTGGATCCCAGTTTAAGGAGGCCATAACCGCCTTTGACCACTGGATCGCTTTTATCCTGCTTGGAGCCATCGGCCTTAACATGATAAAGGAATCCTTCAGCAAAGAGGAGGAAGAGGAATGTGAGTCTTCTCCCATGGCCCCCAAAAACATGATCCCATTGGCAATCGCCACCAGCATTGATGCCCTGGCAGTGGGCGTCACCTTCGCATTCCTCCAGGTACAGATTGTTCCGGCTGTTTCCTTTATCGGGGCAACCACCTTTACCTTATCTACCCTTGGTGTTAAGGTGGGAAATGTATTTGGAACACGCTATAAGTCAAAGGCCGAATTTGCCGGCGGACTGATCCTGATCCTCATGGGAATCAAAATACTGACACAGCACTTACTGGAGGTTTAAGCTTGTTCACAAGAATACAGCATGACAGCGCCAAAGGGATCCAGAACAAGCTTTTTCCCATTGATCTTTGGACTGGGGTAGTTGGATAACAGAACTTCCCAGCCCTCTATTGTTTCATTTCCTTCAATTTCCTGGCTCTTTCCTGTAAAATTTGCAAAGACCAGGAGTTTTTCTTTCTGCCAGCTTCTTTTATAGGCAAATATGCCTTTCTGCTTCACCTGAACAGGTTCATAATTTCCTGTGCTGATCACACCGCAGCGTTTTCTCAGCCGGATCAATTTCTGATAATAGAAAAATACGGAATCAGGATCAGCAAGACTTTCCCTTACATTGATCTCTTCATAGTTTTTATTCACGTCAATCCAAGGAGTGCCTGTGGTAAATCCGGCCTGTTCTCCTGCATCCCACTGCATGGGGGTCCTGGCGTTATCCCTGGACCGTTCTCTTAAAATCCGGTAAATTTCCTCTTCTTCTATTCCCTGTTCTTTTAAAATTTCAAAGTAGTGAAGGCTTTCCACATCACGGTACTGAGAAATATGGGTGAAATAAGCATTGGTCATGCCTATTTCCTCACCCTGGTAAATATAGGGCGTTCCTCTCATTCCGTGTATGACCGTAGCCAGCATCTTTGCTGTTTGCTTTCTATACTTTCCATCATCGCCGAACCTGGATACTGCCCTTGGCTGGTCGTGATTGCACCAGAATACCGCATTCCAGCCGTTTTCTTCAGCCATAGAAGTCTGCCATGTATGGAAAATCTTTTTCAGTTTTTCAAAGTCAAAGGGCATCAGGGACCATTTGTCTCCCCCTTGATAATCCACCTTTAAATGATGAAAATTAAAGCACATCTTAAGCTGCTTTTCCTCAGGATTGGTATAGCGGATGCAGTGGTCAATGGTTGTGGAGGACATCTCTCCCACCGTGATGATATCATCAGCATCCAACCCCGTATCTACCACGATTTCCTTTAAGTACTCATGGATCCGGGGGCCATCGGTGTAAAACCGGCGGCCGTCCCCCTCCTCATCGTCTTCCCAGGCGGATGGCTTGGATACCAGATTGATCACATCAAACCGGAATCCCTTGATTCCCTTTTCCTTCCAGAAACGAATTACTTTTTTTATCTCCTCCCGCACCAGGGGATTCTCCCAGTTTAAATCTGCCTGGGTCTTATCAAACAAATGAAGGTAGTATTTCCCAGCTTCCTCCGAATACTCCCACACATTGCCTCCGAATTTTGACTGCCAGTTGGTAGGTGGATTTCCCGGTGTGCCTTCTTTAAAGAAATAGTAATCCTGGAACCTTTTATCCCCTTGAAGAGCCTTTTGAAACCACTCATGGCTTGTGGAAGTATGGTTGAAAACCATATCAAACATCAGTCCCATGCCCAGTTTTCCAGCCTTTGCAATCAGCTTTTCCAGCTCCTCCATGGTGCCAAACAGGGGATCAATCCGGCAGTAATCCTGAATATCATAACCGTTGTCATTTTGAGGTGATAAGAAAAACGGGGTCAGCCAGAGGTAATCCACGCCCAGCATCTTTAAGTAATCCAGTTTTTCCATCACTCCCCTTAAATCTCCGATACCATCTCCATTGCTGTCCCGAAAGGATTTGGGATAGATCTGATATACACATGACTTCTTAAAACTCTCCATTTACTCAATCCCTTTCTTCTTTCCAAATATAACCGTCAGCACAAAAGGCACTGCAATGGCAATCAGCATACACAATCCAAATATTCCCATATACTGAGGCTGAATGGACAGGATTCCGGGAAGGCCGCCTACTCCAATGGAATTTGCCATAACATTCATTCCAACGGAAACCGTAGCAGCTATGGCGGAACCGATCATGGCAGAAAGGAAGGGAAAGCCCCTCTTTAAGTTTACACCGAACATGGCCGGCTCCGTAACTCCTAAGTAGCAGGAAATACAGGCAGGAATGGAGATCTGCTTTGCTTCCTCGTTCTTTTTCTGAAGATACATCATTCCCAGAACCGCAGACCCCTGTGCAATGTTGGACAAGGCGATCATTGGCCACAGCATGGTTCCGCCGAATTCCGCCATCAGCTGTAAGTCAATGGCATTTGTCATATGGTGAAGGCCAGTAATAACAAGGGGAGCATATACAAAACCAAATAAGGTTGCAAACAACCAGCGGAAGCTGGAGGTAAGCCCTGCATAAACGATCTTTGAAATCCAGGAGCCAATGGCCCAGCCAATGGGTCCTACCACTGCATGAGCCGCAATCACAGCCAATAGCAGGGACATGAATGGAACTACGATCATGGAAACTGCCTGAGGCGTGATTTTCTTAAAGAACCTCTCTAAATAAACCAGTACAAAGCCTGCCAGAATGGCCGGAATGACCTGAGCCTGATAGCCGATCATCTCCATTTTTACAAACCCAAAGTCCCATACCGGCACTTCTGCGCCTGCTGCCATGGCATAGGCATTTAAAAGCTGAGGGGATACAAGTGTCAGTCCAAGAACAATTCCAAGAATCTGGGTTGTTCCCATCTTTCTTGTAACAGACCAGGTGATTCCTACGGGCAGGAAATGGAAGATGGCCTCGCCAAGGAGCCAGAGGAAGCTATGGACGCCGGCCCAGAACTGGGATACTTCAACAAGGGTTTGTGTTCCCCCGTTCATAAGCTTGATCTCTCCTATGATGTTGCGGAAGCCAAGGATCAGACCGCCTACGATAATGGCCGGAATAAGAGGAGCAAAGATTTCTGCAATATCTGCCACTCCCCGCTGCAAAAGATTTAAATTCCCCTTTGCCTCTTTCTTTACCTCTTCCTTGGATACTCCTTCCACACCGGATATGGCAACAAAGTCATTGTAAAAGGACTGTACGTCATTTCCAATAATCACCTGAAACTGTCCTGCCTGTGTAAAGGTGCCCTTAACGCTTGAAAGGGTTTCGATCTGCTTTGTATCCGCTTTCCCCGGGTCAACCAGCGCAAAGCGCATCCTCGTCATACAGTGTGTCACTGCCCCGATATTTTCCTTTCCCCCCACATACTCCAATAGTTTTCTTCCATCGCTTTCATACTTACCCATATTCATACTCCCTTCATACATGTCTTTGACATTCGCAAACTTATATGTTTAATTTGTAATTTCAATATAACATATACGTATAACTTTGTCAATACGCAGAAAAGATATTTATAATTTCCGGCGGGCGAAATCCACAAACTTAAACTTGTCCGGCCTGTGCCGTGATTCCGTGTACTGGAACAGGGTGGAATCTTCCAGATACGTATAGCTTTTCACCACCACTACCATATCATAACGCCCCATATCCAGGAGACGGTAATCTTCATCAGTAGCCATATGCATGGTGATCTCCTTCATGGCAAAACCGATTTTAAGCCCCTGTTCTTTTTCCAGATATTCATAAACAGAATCCTGTGCCGCACGCAATGGAAGGTTTTCCACAACTTTTCTTGAAAAATAGTCCTTATCAATAATGATTTTTTCCCCATCAATCTCACGGACCCGTTCCAGCACAAAGGCCTCATCTTCAGGGCCGATCTGCAGCGCTTCCATCAGCTTTTTATCATTTTTCACGATTTCTAAATTCTCCACAAAGGTTCTTGGCTTTGAATCCGAATACCGGTAGATTTCCTTAAAGCTTGCAATCTCTGATACCGGAAAATTAAACTTACTCTTATCCACCACCTCGGCTGCCTTTCCCCTGGCTTTGCGGATGCAGCCATCTTCAACCAAAAGCTCCAGGGCCTTGCGGACCGTATCACGGGAAGCGCCGTATAGTTCCATCAGCTCTCCTTCCGCAGGAAGCTTATCTCCTGGGCGGTATTCCCGCTTTTCTATTTTTTCAAGAAGTTCTTTATAAAGACGTCTGTATTTGCTTTCCATAGATCCATATCCTCACTTTATCTGACTTTTCCATTTTCTTGCCCATGCTTTTTGAGCATATAGGTATACCTGCAGGGTGTTTCCATTGATTTAGATATCAGCTTTTATTTTAACATATACGTATACCTTAGTCAAACAAATCGGCTTTATGCAAAAAAGACGGACTTTCATTTATTTTTTTATGGAATTTCATTTTCTTTTAAAAGAAAATTATAAATATATACAAACTTTTTTCTTTTCTTTTCATATATGGTTCCATATGGTAAACTATTTCCAGAGCAAAGAATACAAAGGAGGGGTTATGCATGCAAATGCAGTATACAAAAAACATAAACAACAAAAGTGTCCTGGGCATTATCCGGCGCTTCTGCAATTACATTGATCCACGGCTTACGGAACATGGTTCTCACGTAGCTTATATTATTTCCCGCATGCTGAGAAATACGGGGCAGTATTCCCAGCAGGAACTTCGGGATATCTGCTTTCTGGCCCAGCTTCACGATATCGGAGCGTACAAAACAGAAGAAATCTCCAGGATGCTTCAATTTGAAACCAGTGACATCTGGGACCATTCCTTTTACGGATACCTTTTCATACGGTACTTCTCTCCTCTTAAGGAACTGGCTCCTGCAGTTCTCCTCCATCACATCACCTGGAACTATCTGGATCAGACAGAAGAGCCCGGCACAAAATTGAAAGATTTATCACAGATTCTTCATATTGCAGACCGTATTGATGTCTCCATGTCACTGGAAAAGCGCTCATGGGAAGAAACCCTCTGCCTGTTGATCCAGGGAACGAACAACATCTTTGCACCCCATATCGTAGATCTTGCAGCCAAACTTGACTTTCAGGAATCCATTGACAATGAATGGAGAAAAGATTCAGAATACTTCGACTTCTTAACCAGCATTCCCCTTTCCGAAGAAGAGACTACGGAATACTTGAAAATGCTGGTCTTTATCATTGATTTTAGAAGCCATCATACCGTGACCCACACCATAACCACCACCAGCATCAGCTATGAACTGGGAAAGCTCCTTTCTCTGAGCGAACATCGGCTGAACCTGGTTCTCTGCGGCTCACTGCTCCATGATTTAGGCAAAATCGCCATTCCTGTGGAAATCCTTGAATATCCGGGAAAGCTAAGCCACCAGGCTATGACAATCATGCGGACCCATGTGAATTTCACGGAAAAAATATTCGGCGGAAGCATTGACAAAACCATTGAACGCATCGCCCTGCGCCACCATGAAAAGCTAAATGGATCCGGATATCCCAAAAAGCTGAAAGCCAGGGATTTATCCACGGAAGAGCGCCTGGTGGCTATTGCTGATATCATCAGCGCCCTGACCGGTACAAGAAGCTATAAAACTTCCTTTCCCACAGACCGCATTCTGTCCATACTGGCCAAAATGAAGCATGATGGTCTTCTAGATGAAAACATGGTTGACCTGGCCATGGAGCATCTTGATGAGATCCTCAATACCACTTCCATCCGCTGCCGGCCCATACTAAACGTTTACGAGAAGCTGAAATCAGAATATGAATCCCTTCCTCAATTAAAAACTTATAATGAAAAGCTTCATTTCGCTCTTTCTTTAAAGGATCCGGAGCTTAAGCCTTCATGGCCATAAAGGAAAAAGATCCGCCTGGTTTCAGATGGATTCAGGTCATATGCAAATCCAGGAGGCAGAATAAAAAATAGCTTCAAGCATAATTTTTAAGCTTGAAGCTATTTTTTAATAGAATCCTTTGGTATTTATTCTTTTCCCTTTTTATCATTTACTGTAATCCGAAAAGTTTTCTTCATGGGCGTATACCCATTGGCATAGACCGTATACCCATCACAGTTTACTTCCTCCCCTGAATAATGGCCCTGGAATTCATGCTCACCAAAACCCGGTCCCAATACCAGCTCCTTTCCTTCATCCCGAACCGTCAAAAAGCCCTCTCTCAGAATCAGCCCTTCCCCTACTCCTGCCTTCAGACTAAAAGCCGGATGATTCAGGGCAGTCCCTGCTGGAATACAAGCCTCCAGCCGCAGGGGAAGGCGTTCCAGTCCCTCTGCCTTAATGGAAAGTTCCAGCCCCTGTTCCAGCTCATGAATCTCCACCGTAGTTTTTAATTGGCTGCTTATCAGCTTTTCTCTTTTTGTATGGTCCATTTTCCACCAGTCGGAGGTGTTCTGCTTTTCTTTAAAGGGAAGATAATACCAGCCATTTGCCACGGCCTCCACCTTGCATCCCCTTTCCTGCTCCTCTATTTTCTGAGGAATAAAATTACGGATGTCGCAATAGCTCTCCCCAATCTTTATGTAAACCATGGTTCGTCCACTTTTAAAATACAAAAAAGCACTCCTTCCATTCAGCACCGTATAAGTATAGGCTTTTTTCTTTACCCGAAGCACCCCTGAATGACGGAAAAACTTCCGGTACTCCTCCAAAAAACCGTATTCCTGAAAGCAATGGTCAAGCATCTCATCATGGTTCATGACTACATGCAGACAATCCGGTGCTGAGTCTCCCCGTTCCATATTGTCGCGGATGATCTTATGGGCAGCTCCGTCAAACACAGGATTCTCTGCATAACTGCACAAAAACAGGTACTGGTAAAAATATTTGTCCCCATATTCAAACCTTCCCTTATCCTGTCTGGTGGAGTTCTGGGTAAATATGGTATCATCCGGATCTATATAAGTCAGCATCATGGCAAGATTCCGCTGCGCATAGCCTAAGAAGTTCTCATCTTTGCTCTCCTCATACATGGTGATCATTGCGCTGTTCACCACCGCATTGTAATTGCCGGTGGAGCGTTCCGCATATTCACCGTCCTCATCCCCGTCAATGCCCTCAGACAGATACTGCCCGGCCCGGGCCTTAAGCTGCCCGGAAAACTCCTTCTCTTTTGCAAACAAATTGGCCCCCTGAAGCAAGGCCGCCGCAATGGCCCAGCGGTGATTCGGCGTATGGAAGCCTCCTGTCAGGATCGCCTCCAGAGCACGGCCCATGATGGTTAAATATTTTTTCCGAAGGATTAAAAGCTTCCCCTCCTTCTCCACATCATATTTTACCAGCAGCCGGTAAGCAGCGATCAGCCGCTTAAAGCAGAAAGCAGTATCCGCAGCGGATTTGAAGTTACAGGACGGATAATCAAAGCTTCCGTCCTCTCTCTGAGTCCTGGCCGCAAAATCCAGTGCAAGGCTGATGGCATCATAAAGAGCCTCCTGGCGGTAAAAACTGCTTTCCCTGTTTAAATATACGGCCACTGCCGTAGTCAGCGCATAAATCGTCGGCTTTGCCTCCCAGATATCCCCCCGGATTCCTCCGTACTGTAAATCTCCCGGGTCTTTTACCTGTCCGTCCATAAACTGTCTCGTCCTATATTCTGCCCCCTTCAGCAGATGTATGATATAACGCTTCATATTCTTCCTCCGTTTTTTGGCCCTTTGCACCGGTGTAAGCAAGTTCCCTGCAAAAACTCTTCCGCCTCTTGACCGCCGTTTCATTTAAATTATTTTGATGCTTCTAACAGGAACAGCATTGCCATTGCCTGTCCATATGGCATTGGGCGAAGTTCAATGTCTTTATAAAACTGTACGCTTTCCCTTCCCATAGGCGTTCCGTAAGATACCTGATGCACCACACCTTCTTCATCAATACACTGGAGAACCGGTAAAAGAGCCTTTCTGGCACTTGCTTCATAGGATGGATCAACAAGTCCCAAATGAACTGCTTTCAATATCCCATAACCAAACCCGCAGGTTGCACTTGCCTCCACGTAAGAGGTGCTGTCATCAATTACCGTATGCCACATACCGCTTTCATTCTGATGGGAAACCAGCACCTCAATTTGTTTTTTCAGTGCTTCTGTCAGATAATGTTTTACAGCATTGCTGCATGGGATGATGCCGAATAATTCCGGAATCCCCATGGTGATCCAGCTGTTTCCTCTTCCCCAGAATGCACCTGAGAAATTATGACGGCCATGAAACGTCCAGCCATGATACCAGAGACCGGTTTTTCTGTCAGCCAGATATTTCGCATGAAGAAGAAACTGGTATTCCGCTTCATCGATCCATTTCTTATTATCCATCAGAACTCCCATACGGGCCAGGAATAAAACAGCCATAAACAAGGTATCATCCCACAATTCCTGCTGGTTTAACGTATCAGAGGTAAGATGTTGGAATCCGCCCTCTTCTGTCCTTGGAAGCTCTT
This sequence comes from Lachnospiraceae bacterium, assembly GCA_902363835.1. GTDB lineage: Bacteria > Bacillota > Clostridia > Lachnospirales > Lachnospiraceae > Lacrimispora. The sequence goes on along the minus strand of CABJBM010000023.1, from coordinate 65,732 downwards.
CTACCAGCCATTGCGCCCAGTCCCTGCAGATTTCCATGTGGGTTTCATTTCCTTTTTTTTCTGCCAGATAGGACAAAGCCAGAAGTGGAGCTGTTGTATTAATATTGCGTGCAGGCAAACCAATGGTCAGCTGTCTTTCATAATACTTTTCCAGTTTCTTTAAAAACTCTTTCTCTCCGGTTTCCTCATATATCTTCCATAAACCGTACAATCCTACTCCCTGGGTCCATTCCCAGTACCGGTACCGCTCTGTATTATCTCCGGAAAGGTTATTTTTCTCCATATTTTTTAAAAAGATATCATCTTCATCATACAGAATCTTTTCAAAGCTTGAAACCAGCAAATCAATTTTTTCTTTTATCTCTCCCATTCCTTTGCCACTTCCTTTCTGCTTCCAGTCACTTTATCGGTTGGTATACTTTGCAATCTCTGCAATATCTTTCCTTTTTTTCAGATAATGTATTGCACATTTTGTGACCGCTCTGTTATAATACATATCCGAAACATGTTTATTCCATAGAAAGAATAAAGGCGGTACCCATGACAAATCCTGATGATACACTGCTATATAAGAAAAAACATAATATTACCATAAACGATATCCAGCAATCACTTTATTATTATTTTGACTACGACGAACGTTCCTTTGATATCAACATGCCATTCCAGCATTTTCATTCATTTTATGAAATTATGATATTAATCAGTCCCCAGGCCTGCCATCTGGTAGAGGGCATCCCTTACTCCATCCGTACCGGGGACCTGGTTCTTCTGCGGCCATCGGTTCTGCACCGGACGGAATATCAGAAAGGGGCTCCCAGCAAACGGCTTGTCATCGGCTTTTTATACCCGCCTGAACTCTGGGGAATGCCGGAAACTTATGAAAAGATCTTCGAACCATTTTACTCCCCTCTTCCCATATACCGCTTTCCCTCCAAACAGCAGCAGCTGATCAACGAAAAACTGAACCGGATTTACCGCTACTCCTTCCAGGATGAGGAACCGGAATTAAAATCCCTGATTGTCCACGGGATGTTTGTGGAGTTTCTCTATACAATAAGACAGCTGGCACCTTCTAACATCTACACCAATGAACCATTAAAGGATGAAGCATCCAAAAAAATATACACCATTGCCAATTACATTCATAATCATTACTCGAAAGAATTGACTCTGGACTCCCTTTCCAGGGAATTTTATATCAGTCCTTATTATCTGTCCCATCAGTTTAAAGATGTGACAGGCTACACTCTCACCCAGTACATTCAGATGACGCGGATCCGAAACGTACAATACCTGCTTTTAAACACCAAAAAGAAGATTTCTGAACTGGCGGAAGAATGCGGCTTTACCAGCTTTTCTCAATTTAACCGCATATTTCAGAAATATTGCAGTCAGTCTCCTTCTGAATTCCGGAAAGACGGAGGGGGAAACAGCCTTCCAACCATTTTTTAAAGACCAAATGGACAGAAAAAGCCCGTTACAGCTTCCCGGCATCATCATTATTTCGATGAAAAAGAGCTGTAACGAGCTTCTTATAGCCTGCTGCCCTGTAAAAGGAATTACTTTATGCTGTCATAATATTCTGCTCTTGCGTCAAGAATCTTCTGCAGCCCTGCATTTACAAGGTTGTTGTATTCTGTCTGCTGCATGCTGTCAAACTGATCCGGTGAGCAGCTTACCAGCTTGTAAACATATTCAATCATCATGTTTACCACATTCTGTCCATAATCAGCCTCTGCCTGTGAAATATTAGAATATACAGGGAAGCGGAATTTGCCTTCAGAACGCACATCATAGAAGTTGGAGAACCACTCCGGTGTTTCCCAGTCTACGGACTGATCGTTTATCCATTTGGATACGATAGCCTCTTTGCTCTTGGTCCATTCCATCGAAAGGTTTACAATATTTAAGTCATCACAGGTTCCCGGATATCCTTTGCCGGAAAGTTCTTCGCTGGATAATTTGATGGGGATTCCGTTTTCGTCCCTCTTATGCTCTGCTGTGTAAACAATATTCTCAGCAACCTCCGGATCTGCCTGCCAGTTTAGATACTTCATACAAGCATCGACCTTTTTTTCGCTTGACTTTGGAACCATTACGAACATACCATATCTATATTCAAAGGGTGTGCGGTAGGAACCGTCAGCCAGTTCAAAGCACTGTACCGGAACAAAGGTTCTTCCGCCTGTACTCTGGTTTAAGATAGTAATGTAATCCCATGGACGCTCTGTGTCATCTAAAAAGAATCCTACATTGCCTGCTGTTACGGAAGCCTTATAAATATCCTCCGTTGTATCAGTAGCAAAATCTTTTGCAATAAGTCCCTTGTTGTAAAGTTCGTTTAATTTCTTAAGCCCCGTGGCAGCGCCTGGAGCAACAGCCATATAACCCTCACTGTAAATATAAGCATCCCTGTCGCTTTCAAGATTTACATAAGATCCCACAAAATTCAAATAACCTTTTTCTGTATCATTGCGTCCGCTCATTGCCCACGGAATCACCTGATTAACTCCGCCTGGATTCTTATCCTTTACTGCCTGTAAATACTCAGTCAATTCCTCTTTTGTCTTCGGTATTTCCATTCCCAGTTTATCCAGCCAGTCCTGGCGGATATAGGCAGTATGACGAGGAGATTCCACGCCTCTTTGTTTCATGATTGCAAACTGTTTTCCATCAAGCTGGCCCATGTTCTGCGCATCGGCTACATATTTTTCAATATCAGATCCGTAGGTTTCATACGCCTGGGTCAGATCAGCCAGGCCACCATTTTGTGCAAAGTTATAAAAAATACTCTGACTGTATGTAAACACAATATCAGGAGCGCTTCCGCCAGACATCATGATGTTCAGCTTATCATCAGAAGAGGATCTTGGAACGGAAACGTATTCCACATTGATATTATACATTTCCTTCATCTGCTGTTTGATCCATTCCGTCTGGGTGTTGTTTTCTACAGTCGTTCCAGGAGCTGCATCACCTCTGTCCCAAACCATGACCTTTATGGTTACTTCCTCTCCTTTATCCGCAGCAGCCGCTGCCTCAGTTTTTGTTTCTGCAGCGCCTGCCGCTTTCGCTGCTTCCTTGCCTGCACCGGAACTGCATCCGGTTACCAGGGCTGCTGCTGCAAAAACTGCCATACAGCTTTTCAATAATCTTACTTTTTTCATGAAAAAACCTCCCTTTCTTTTCTTCCTATATTTATTTTAAAAATAAACAATCATCCTTTTACCGCACCAAGCATAATTCCCTTTGTAAAATACTTCTGTATAAACGGATAGGCAATAATCATTGGTGTCATGGAAATCGCAATGCTGGCCGATTTAATGTTATCAGCAACCAGCTGTGAAGTAATTCCCTCTTCCTGGGATATTTTAACCGATTCAATCAGCTGTTTTAATACCATTTGAACCGTATACAGCTTAGAAGTGTTTACATAATACAGAACATCACTTAACCGGTTCCATCTGCCTACTGCATAAAACAGGGCGAGTGTGGCCAATGTGGGATAAACCAAAGGAATGGCCACTCTGAACAAGGTCTGAATCTCATTGCAGCCATCAATCTTTGCCGCTTCATAGAGGGAAGAGTCCACCCCTTTAAAAGCAGTGCACATAATGATCATATTATACGCGCTGAGAGCCTCCGGAATAAGCAGAGCCCATACGGTATCAATCATCTTAAAATCCTTGACATTTAAATATTTGGGGATAATTCCCGGATCCAGATACATGGTCACAACAAACAGGGTCATGATGATTGTTCCGCCCTTTAAATTCTTTTTTGAAAGCGGGTATGCCGCCATAATTGTCATGACAATGCATATAGCCGTAGATCCCAGCATGAGAAAAACGGAATAGATAAAAGAAGATGCAAAGCTTCCGCTTCGAAATGCCCTGACATAAGCTTCCGTTGTAAACTGTACCGGATACAGAAAAACCTTTCCGCTCAGAATCGCATCCTTGGAGCTGAAGGACATGGATATAACACGGATGATGGGGATCAGCGCAATCATGCTGACAGCCACAAAAAAGGTATTCCAGAAAAGCTGAAACCTGCGTTCTGTCTTGCTCTTTAATTCTCCCATTACATAATTCCCTCCTCTCCCATTTTTTTGGAAACTTTATTAACCGAAAGAATCAGGATAATTCCCACCACTGACTGGAACAATCCAACTGCCGTGGCAAAATCAAACCGCCCTGCCTGAAGACCAACGTTATAAACATATGTACTGATAACATCTGAAGCACTTTTTACCAGAGTATTTCCCATCATATATGGACGGTCGAAATCAATTGATACGATTTTCCCAAGCTGCATGATGAGCATAATGGAAATCGTTGGCCTGATCTGGGGGATGGTAACATGAGCGATTCTCTGAAGCCTTGTTGCACCGTCTATATACGCTGCTTCTCCCAAAGACGGATCCGTAGCTGTAAGAGCTGCCAGATAAATGATCAGGGAGTAGCCTGCTGACTGCCAGACACCTGAAAACCAGTACACAAAACGCCAGATAAAGGGAGAACTTAAGAAGTTCACATCTGTAAATCCTGCTCTCCGGATCAGATCATTGACAAGACCACTGGCTGAAAACAGCTGCGTAATAATACCGGCAATAATGACCCAGGAAAGAAAGTGAGGCAGATATAAAATTGTCTGGGTCGCCTTTCTGATATGTATGTTTCTGATTTCAAACAGGAATACCGCAATAAATACTGGAATGGGAAATCCAATGATCAAATCACCTGCATTTAAAATCAGCGTATTTTTCAATGCATTCCAGAAATCCTTTGATCCAAAGGCTTCCTTAAAGTTTGCAAGTCCAACCCACGGGCTGTTCCAGATGCCGGCAAATACATTAAATTTCTTAAAAGCAATTACTCCTCCGATCATTGGCTTATAACGGAACAGGAGCATATAAATTACCGGAATCAGAAGCATGAAATAAAGCTGCCAGGTATTGCGAAAATACACCTTAAACGGGATCTTTCGCATCCTTTCTTTTGTTGTTTTTCCTTTCATCATATCCATACCCTCCTTCTATACGTTTCCGTCTTTTCTAAGCTCTGCCTCCAGTCTTTCTGCCAGAGCCAGAAGCTCTTTCGGTTCATGGACGGTATAGTCCGGCCTTTCCCATTCATCAGCCGGAGTCATATCATAGCGTGGAGACCAGTCAATGAGAATAGAAGTAATTCCAAAACGGTTGGCTCCTGCAATATCCTTTCTCACATTGTTTCCGATCATAACCACCCTCTTTTTGTCTTCTTCTGTAAGATGGTTCTTCTCCATGGCCTCCTGAAACATCTGCCCGGAAGGTTTCTGGACCCCTACTATCTGGGAAATTGTTCTGGTGTGGAAACAATAACCAAGTCCGTTTTCTTCATAAACATTGGTGAAGGACTGTTCTTCTCCATCCGCCACCATGGCAATGATATAACCGGAATCGTAAAGAGCTTTTAAGGTCTCCTCTGCACCGGGTATCAACTCCGCGTGGATTACAATACCGTTTTCATCGCGTATTTCGGTTCCTTCGTCAATGATTGTATCTCCGCTGTCTATAAAAATGATTAACTTTTTTGTCATTTTGTTAACTCCATATCAAGTTTTGGCGTTTTCATCTTAAAGCTGATGAAATCATTATAATATTTTGGTTACATTGTTGCTATGCGTAATTTGTTATTATTGAAATCATCTTATTCGCATTTTTTGCGTTTATGGAACCAGCCGAAGGGTCTTAATCTCAAAAGGCGCAAAATGTAAGAGCATTTCACTGCTATTTTCAAGCAAGTTCACCGGAACAGACTCACTTCCCTTCAACTCCTCCTCCATGGCAGTTTCCCACACGCTGCTGATTTTAAAACCGGCTGCCGCCCGGCAGGAGGTATGTTTTCCAATGGCTTCATAGAATCTTAAAATCATATGATTTTCGCCGTCTTCTGCCATCTTCACAGTCTCCAGAATCACATTTTCTTCTGATATCCGGAAAAATTCTTTTTCTCCGATACCCTTTCCCCAAAATGCCAGGGGGCAGTTTAACTGCATTCCTTCCCGCACAACTCCGCTTTCTGTAAAGTTCCTGCTTTCTATATAGAAAGAATACGTAAATTCCTGTATTCCTTTATCCGCATTCATATCCGGCCATACAGGAGCTTTTAACAGTGTCAGTTCCATGGAATTTCCATTGGTGCTGATTCCATATTTGGAATCATTAAGCACTGCCGCTGTCCTTCCCGGTTCCGTCATTGCAGTATACCGGTGATTACAGACCTCATAGCGGTCTGCATCGTAACGTCGGTTCTGATGGGTCGGGCGTTTGATATACCCAAACTGGATTTCTTCAAAGGCTTCTTCCGTCCGGATCGTAACCGGGAAAGCAGTCTTCAGCAGTTTATGCGTTTCCTGCCAGTCAATGGCCGTAACAAAATCAATCCGCCTGCTGTTATAGGATAATGTGATTCTCTGAATCAGAGAGGACTGGTGAATCATCCTCTTTACCAGAAGCACCACTTTAAGCGGTCCTGTCTCCTCTATGGCGAGCTCCGCCCTGTTTCCCGGCTCTGCCGGCACATTTTTATAGAAGGAACTCATTTCCCAGGCATCATAATCCACATTAATATCCTGGTATAAGAAAAACCGGTTTGCTATCCCATCCACATATTCGATTTTTGTTTCCTGATCCAAGGCACTCCTTACCTGACCAAGATCGTCAACTATTATCTTGACCAATCCGTTTTCCAGCACAAACCAACCGTCTTGCTCATAGATCCGGCATACCTTTTCTTCTGAAATTCCGGTATAGGCAGCTTGATCCCGCCCAACAAGATCGGTATAGCCGCAGGAGGGAACCTTCACAGGAATCAGCAGCCTGTCTCCGATTTTCTGGGTCACAGGGAATCTTCCGCTCCGGACCAGACGTTCTTCCTCTTTGGCCGGAATCTCCGCCAGTTCCTCCCGCTCCCAGGATAAAGAATTGAATAATAGGATACCGTCAGCCTCTGATCCTGTAATCTGCTTTCTTGCTTCTTCATAAAAGCCAAACGCTTTTTCTCCGGTGGATTTTAACGCTTCCCTGGCATCCTCATATACCCTGGCAATGGAGGTTCCGGGAATGATGTCGTGAAACTGGTGAAAAAGCAGCACTTTCCATAAGGATTCCAGCTCTTCCCTCCGGTTTTCTCCGTTTTCTGTGAAGCATGCAATGGAATTTAAAAGTTCTGCTTCCCGGAGCCTCCGTTCCGTCAGCCGGTTTTCTTTCTTGATCCACGCCTGGGAGGTGTAGGTTCCCCTATGCCAGGGCAGATAAAGTTCCCCTCTGTAAACCTCTGTTACAGAGCCTTCCTCTTCCAGCAGTTGAAAAAATCTCACAGGACCTTCCATACTTGTACGGGGTGCCCCTTCCAGATCCTTTACACGCCGGGCTGTTTCCGCCATCTCTCTGGTGGCACCGCCTCCGCCGTCACCGAATCCAAAAGGATAGAGAAAGGAATCAATATTTTCCTGCTGGACCCGGTCCTCCTGCCATCTTGTGATCAAATCAAGGGGATCCAGCCGGGCGTTATTCTCTTTATAAAAATGAGTGAGAATCCTGGTACCGTCAATACCTTCCCACCAGAAATTATTATAAGGAAATACATCACAGCCTTTTAATGCCCTGGAAACCTTCTGAGTGGCAAAGTAACGGATTCCGCAGCCTTTCATGATCTGAGGCAGCTGTCCGTTAAACCCAAAGCAATCAGGAAGCCAAACCAAGACGCTCTCTTTTCCCAGTTCTTCCAAAAACCACTTTCTTCCGTAAAGGCACTGACGGATCAGACTCTCTCCTGATACCAGATTGGTATCCGATTCCACGTACATTCCGCCTTCCGGTATGAAAGATCCCTCTTCAACCTTCTGAAGCAGACGTCCGTACAGCTCCGGATAGTTTTCTTTCACATTTTCCATAATGGGAGGTTCACATAACAGGAATTTGTAATCTTCATATTCATCGGACAAGGCAATCTGTGTAGACAGGGTTCTGGCACATTTCCGCTTTGTTTCCTCCCAGGGCCAGAGCCAGGCCAGATCCAGATGAGACTGTCCAAATATGGTAAACTCCGGTGCGGTTGACCCATTGACACAGGAAAGCAGCGGTGCCAGTCTTTTTCTTGCCCTGCGAAAGGATTCATCCCGTGCCTCCCGGTCCAGTTCAAAGTCTGCCAGAAAAGTAAATTCCAAAAGTCCCTGATTTACTTTCATAGCTCTTAAAGACTTGGGATCAAGTCCCTGGGAAAGCTTGTAAAGGGTAACTGCATCCATGAGAAGCTGAAATGCATCTTCATTCCAGATACCGAAATCCGAAGCGCCTGTCTTCACCTGAAACAGCGGCGGTTCGGGAACAGCCGTGCTCCAGGGAGGGCATGGCCCGCCCTTTTCCAGCCTTGGACCATGCCCTGCATAGCTTTCCGCTACCACAAAAAAACGCTCACCTGCCTTTGCGCAGCAGGTCAGTGTAATTCCGTCGTGCTTTAAATCTTTTGAGCCTGCCGTTATCCCATTTACCCAGACCAGCATTTCCCCACCCACCTCAGGGTGAAGGAAAATCCGCTTTCCCTCCGCCTCTTTGGGCATGACGATCTCTGTCTGAAACCAGCCGTATTCCCATTTGCCTCCCCAGGCAGTCCCCTTAGGCATGGGATAAAACTCCTGCTTTATTGCTTCTTTATAAGTAAAATGCTGTTTTGTGATAAAGCCGGTAAAAACCACCTCATCAAGCATTTCAAACAAATGGTTTTTCAATTCCCCAATCCATATGTTTATCCGTTTGTCTCGTTCTGCTGCAAGCATCATCTGCATATCCCTCCCTTTATGTTGCGATCATCATATTTCCTCATTATACGATATCCCATTGGCTGGTGACTACGCATTGTTTGTCAAGTTGCCGCAGGATTTTTGCAGTTATTGCAAAACTTCAGCATAAAAGCTTTAGAACTGTTTTTACGAATCAAAAACAGCCAAGAAAATCATAAAATCATGCCGTGCTTATTAACATGCACAAAAAGAACAGGGCCTGTATTTTTCCGTGCCCTGTTCTATCTTAAAGCGGTATGAAGTTTTAGCTGAATGGCATTGATCTTTCAACAGCTGCTTTCTTTCTATTATTTTGCAACTACTCTTACAAACTTTTTCTTACCGCGTTTTACCACCAGCCCATCTCCGGACAGCTGCTCTTTCGTAAATACGGCCTTTGCATCGGAAACAGCCTCTCCTTCCACGGTCACTCCTCCCTGCTCCACATTGCGCCTTGCTTCGGAACGGGTGGGCGCCAGGCCGGCTTTCTGGAGAATGGCCAGAATATCAATCTTTTCATCAATAAAATCCGCCTCTTCCAGTTCGCAGGTTGGCATATCTGCTGCATTGCCGCCGGTGAACAGCGCCCTGGCGCTCTCTTTGGCTCTTTCCGCTTCTTCTTCCCCGTGTACCAGCTTAGTCAGCTCATAGGCCAGGATTTCCTTTGCCTCGTTCAGCTGGCTGCCTTCCCAGCTGTCCATCTGGTCGATCTGCTCAATAGGAAGGAAGGTCAGCATGCGCAGGCATTTTAACACGTCTGCATCGCCAACATTTCTCCAGTACTGGAAGAAATCAAAGGGAGAGGTCTTTTCCGGATCAAGCCACACTGCACCGGACTGGGTTTTTCCCATCTTGTTTCCTTCGGAATTTAAAAGCAGGGTAATGGTCATTGCATGGGCATCTTTTCCCAGCTTCCGGCGGATCAGCTCTGTGCCTCCAAGCATGTTGCTCCACTGGTCATCTCCACCGAACTGCATGTTGCAGCCATAGCGGTTAAACAGCTCATAAAAGTCATAGCTCTGCATGATCATGTAGTTGAACTCCAGGAAACTTAATCCCCTTTCCATACGCTGCTTATAGCATTCTGCGGTCAGCATGCGGTTGACTGAAAAATGAGGGCCAACCTCCCTGAGGAAATCAATGTAATTTAATTCCAGCAGCCAGTCAGCATTGTTGACCATAAGAGCCTTTCCATCGGAAAAGTCAATAAAGCGGCTCATCTGTTTTTTAAAGCAATCGCAGTTATGCTGGATTATATCCACAGTCATCATCTGACGCATATCACTTCTTCCGGAAGGATCTCCAACCATACCGGTTCCCCCTCCGATCAGGGCGATAGGCTTATTGCCTGCCTCCTGAAGGCGCTTCATTAAGCACAGTGCCATAAAATGCCCTACATGAAGGCTGTCAGCCGTAGGATCAAATCCGATATAGAATACGGCTTTTCCTTCATTTACCATTTTACTGATCTCTTCTTCGTTTGTCACCTGGGCGATTAAGCCCCGGGCTTTCAATTCTTCATAAATCGTCATCATCATTCTCCTTTTTTGTAAAATAAAAATAAGCCCCGTCCTATCAAAAGGACGAGGCTGAAGTCTCGTGTTACCACCTTAAGTTTATAAACAGCTCGCGCTGCCTACCTCTTTGAGTACCTGATGCGATACTCTAGCACAATAACGGGTGCGGGAATCCGTCGCAGCCTACTGGGCATCTCAGCCGTTGGGTGCGAAGCTCAAAGATGTATTCACAATCCGTTTTCCACGCGCCTCTCATCTGCCGGCTGCTTTCTGTGTGGTCCATGGCATTGCTACTTGTTCTTATCAACGCTTTTACTTGTTTATGAAGTTACTGACTAGTATATGTGGTTTTGTTTTATTTGTCAAGAGGGGTTTTTCTCATTTATTTTTCAGCAGTGCTGGCAAAAGGCGATGATATTATTTATACCAGCGCCTTTTGCACATTTTTACAATTGGTTATTTTTTAAGATTTTCAAAATTTTGTCACTTTACCCAGGCTCCATTTTCATCAACCCGGTATCCGTCGGGTGTGACCGTATTCATCAGGCATTCTCCCGACTGACTCAGATAATACCATTTATTACGGACATTGATCCAGCCTGCTGCCATGGATCCGTCCAGGTTCATATAATACCATTTTCCTTCTGATAAAACCCAGTCTGTTTTCATTGCACCGCTCTGGTCCATAAAGTACCAGATCCCGCCGACTTTATTCCATCCGGTTGTCATATAACCGGTGAGTCCAAAATAGTACCATGCTCCGCTGACCTTCACCCACTCTTCTTTTGGATACGTTCCATCCTGTTTTTTGAAGCGCCAGCCTTTTGTATCTTTTATCCAGTCTCCCTTTGTTTCATCAGAGCTCTTTTTTATGCCGTAGTCCTTGTCAGAATCAGATCCGCTGCCGTCGGAATTCTGTCCCGGCACTGGCGCTGGATTTGGACCTGGCTCGGGCTCAGGCTCCGGATTTGGTGTTGGGTTCGGATTTGGCTCTGGCTCCGGATTTGGCTCTGGCTCCGGATTTGGCTCTGGTTCCGGATTTGGTTCTGGTTCCGGGGCATTGATCCCAGGCAGCTGGGCACCTGCACCGGCCATTTTTATGACACTGTCCTTTGCAGGGCGCAGGAAATCACCGAATACGATTTTTCCATCAACTCTGGTAAAGCACTCCGCCGGATCTAGAGAACGGAAATTATCACCTGTTATGGCATTGGCACCGTTTTGATAAAAATAATTATTGCTTATTTCTCTTGCTGCAATTTTATCATCATATACCTTATCAAGAGATGCACTGTAGGCTGAGGTGCGATAGGATACATTATTCACCACAATGCCGTCGGCCGTCAGATTTCCGTCTGAATCTGTTTTATACGGGCTGGGGCGCATGATGATGTTAAAGCGCCGGTTGTCAAAGGAGGTATTGTTTTCAATGGTCAGTTCTCCCGGATTAAAATTATCTGTAATTCCATCCAGATTGTTGTGGAATGCCACACTGTTTCTCAGGATACTCCGGACCTCCCGGCCTTCTCCTCCCAGCTTGAATCCATTGTTTCCGTTATTGTATGCCACACAATTTTCAATAATGGTCCTGCCGTTGGGTCCGTCGGACAAAGTATTGTATAAATCCCAGCCGTCATCTGCATTGTCATGAGACACGCAGTTTACAAACCGGTTGTCATCACCGGAACCTGATTTTGAAGCAAAACCGTCGGCATTGATTCTGGAACCGTCAATGTTTTCATAAGACTCACAGTTTTCGATCAGGTTGTAGGAGGGCCACAAGAGCCTGCTGCCCCTTGACTTTGTGATCGTAAGGCCCGCATCGCTGGAAGTGTTGTGAATCAGGGAATCTTTCATCACATTGTGGCTGCCATGGATCATCACGCCTCTGCTTCCTTCCACATTTCTGCCATCCACATCAAGACCTGTTACATCCCAGTAATCGGAATCCAAAACAAAGATCTTTCCGCTTCCTGTTATTTTTACCGCTCCCATGGCTTTCAAGGCTTTTCCTGCATCTTTATTTCCTGACGAACTTATAGGAATCTGGAAGGGTCCGTAGGTTCCTTCTGCCATGTAAATCGTCCCGCCTGGAACCAGCCTGCTTACGGCTGCCTCCACGGACATGGGTGCCTCCATGGTTCCGGCTCCGGAATCGCTTCCATCAGGTGCTGCATATAAGTCATCCCCATAAGCTTCTTTTTTTACTTTAAAGGTCTGCACCTTTTCTTTTCCGGTGTCAGCTCCTTCGTCTGGAACAAAACTCAGCTTGAATTCTGCTTCATTCCCTGTTATGACAGCCGGATAAGTGAACTGGACTCCTCCGGTGACTTCCTTATTTGCAGCGATGACAGCCCCGTTCTGGCTTACGGTCATGCGGCCGGACTGATTGGTAAGTGCCTGAACCGTATATGCAGGGCCATTGGTATAGGCTGCTGATGCCACATAAATTGATGCGGATTCATCGTTGGGAGCCACATAGGCCGGTGATTCATCTGCCTGTTTTACATCGCTTAATACCAGTGAAATGTTCTTCACTGACATACGGGCATTTCTTGCGGCAAAGAATCCAACGTACATGGTGTCTTTATCTAAGTGAGCCACGATGTTGGGAGTGACATTTTTGTCCGTAAAAGTATAAGTGCTAATCACATTTCCCCCGTCATCAAGATGGGAGGCAGTAAACCCTTCATCCGTCCGTTCCAGGCGAAGCTTCATCTGGGTTCCATAGAAATTGGACGGATAGGGAGCATCTTCCGGAGCATACTTTTTATCTGCTTTTGCTGCGGACTTTTCAAAGGTTGCCGTAGTCTTTACGGATTTTAGATTTCCTGCCGGGCTGTTGACCCCATAACGGGCTGCTGCCAGCAGGTTTAAATCAGCATTCAGGGACTTTCCTGCCGAGCCAGCCTGCAGCATTACCATGTTGGAGGCAGCCGGATATTCCTCATATCCTTCTTCCAGAGGATCTTTTCTGGGAGAACCGTTTACATCACGGACCATAAGTCCTGCGCCCTCCTGCTGGTTGGGGTTGGTCCCGTTTTCCGGCCCCATCTGCTCTACGGTAACATCTGCGGTCAGGGTAAAATTCTTATTGGTGGGAACCTCTGTATAATAGAAGGTCACCCCGTCATGCCCTGCCTGCAGCTTTCCGCCTCTTGATTCAATCACAACATCCTGGACCGGCTTTCCTTCCATATCCAGAGGCTTGTCCGAGCCAGACGGCCAGGTGTAGTTCGTTCCCACCTTATTGTCCAGCACATTGGAACTGAAGTTTAAATCTGTGGATTGTCCGAATGCAGAGGATCTCCAGAGAAGCTCCTCTTCCGGTCCGTTCCATGTCACTGCCGGGCCGCTGTTGGTCCAGTGAAACGGTCCGCTCCCATTTATGGCCTTCCACCAACGGTCTGCTGCTTCTACACGGAATGTGTGCTGCTCTTCCGGGTCCAATCCTGTCACGGTAAAGGACGTATCCTTTGTAGTATACACGCCGTTGACATGATTAAAGTAGTCCCCATCCGTTGTATACACAGGCTTTCCATCTGCATAAACCCGGTATCCGTAGATGCCTGATTCATCCTCAGGTTCCTCCCATGACAGGATGAAGTCATTGCCGGATAAAGATACCTTTAACTCATCGCTTTTCCATACCGGTGCCAGATAATCATAGGCCTTGGTTGTTTTTACGGTTGCTTCCTTGTACTCATAGGTCTGATCCGAATCCGTAAATGCTTCCAGATATACATCGTTGCTGTCCTCCAGCATGCGTCCGATGGTCATGGTGATCTCTTCTGCCTCCGGTTCCTTAAGCTGGTAATTATAAACCGTGGCAGCCAGTTCTCCGTTTACATAAGCGCGGTAACCCCGTATTCTGGAATCCGCCGCCTTTGCTGATTTGAATTTGGCAGTTCCCCAGGTATATCCGATTCCGCTGAATGTGATTTTGCCATCTACCGGTTCTTTGACCTCCCGGTCTTCTCCTTCGGATGTGGTCCAGTCATATTGAAGCCCCAGTACCTTGTTTCCGGGGGCATCAACCGCATATACCTTAAATACATAGGCCACATCAGGAGAAAGTCCTCCCAGCTCACAGGAAGTAGTTGTCACAGGCTTTGTTACGTCGATCAATTCATCATTTAAATACGTTTCAACGATATATCCTGTAACTCCTCCGCTGCCGGTCTCCTGTTCTCCGTCTTCTGCTGCAGGCCATTTCAGCTTTACTCTCCGTTCGGATCCGCCCTTTGAGGCTTCCGACGCACTTGCCACTGTGAGAACATCCTCCGGCCATACCGGTTTTGCCATTGCATCATAGGAAGCAGTGGACTGGGTGGTGGTTCCAGTAAAGCTTAAGTCATTGGAGAATTTTATGGAACCCCAGGCCTTATAAGCAGTTGCTGCCGCATCATTGTCTTTTTTCTCAATTCCCTTCCAGTTCATGACTACGTTGTGGAAGACAGTATTGGAAACACCTTCCAGCTTTTCCGAGGTTTTTGCCAGGGATGCAGCAATGTTGGTAAACGTAATATCCTGGAAATACAAATCATGGTGGGTATGCCATGGCTGATACATCTTTTCATAATCCACGGATGCCGCTATTTCAAACGTATTCTTTGTAATGGTATCTGCCGTAATATTGTACGCATCAACCTGATAAAACTCTGCCGGCTTATCTGCCGGTTCTACGGTCACGGCCTGATTTGCATCAGAGTAAGACGTGCTAAAGGTAAATACCTGCTGGGCATCTCCTACTGCACAGTCACGGATCAGGATATCAGATACACTGCCGCCGTTTACAGGAGCACTTTTAAAACGGAATGGCATATCACTGTGGTTTAAGACATTGTCCTCCACCAGCATCTGGCCAATTCCTGCTCCGGTGTGGCTGCCTGCCGCAATGGCACCTCCATGACATTCACGGAGGAAATTATTAAAGGTCCAGATATTGCCTGACGGCTTCTGTTCCGTATCCTGCACGCCCTTGCCCATGCCTGTGGCAAAGTTGACCGCATCATCTCCCGTGTCAAAGAAATTGTTAAAAACCATTGCATTCTGGGTATTACCCAGCTCAATGCCGTCCCCATTGTTTGCATCATATGTAATGTATTTCACATTTTCAGAAACTACGTTTTCACTGTCAAGGACCGCAATGGTGTGATTGGCAGGATTCTCCACGGTGATTCCCTGGATATAAACTCCATTTACACCCCGAAGGACTACCAGATTGGGTCTCATGGCATAAGCTTCACTGTCGGTAAGCCCTTTCCCCCTCCCCATATCAAAGGCACTTTTAGCCAGGATTCCAAAATTGCTGTTTCCGGAAACCTTGCTGTTGTTTCCTGCCACCCAGTTTTTCAGGGCATATTTTTGAAGCTCTGCCTTTGTCCAGTCAGGGTCACCGCTTTGCTTCTTCTGGTAAGCAGGGGAGTAGCCGTCTCCGCTTATGGTGCTTCCGGAGCCATATTTCCACCCATTTCCATAAATCGTTCCTTTTCCCACAATGCGGATATTTTCAAAGCCCCCGTGCTCATCTGCGCTGTAGGCATTGATCAGGGCCCAGGATCTGGTATCCGTGGAATAAGGATACAGCAGATAGTTCTGGTCATAATGGTTCACATTGGGTGAACCGAAAAGAACCGCCCCCTCTTCCAGTTCCAGAGTCATGTTGCTCTTTAAATACAGGGAACCGGACATATAGATTCCTGCCGGGATCACTACCTTTCCGCCTTCGCTGCAGGCATCAATGGCGCTCTGGATGGCTTTTGTATTCTTAACAATAAAGGCATCCCTATCCTCATCACTGGAGGTAAAGCCTGCTTCTACCGGCTCCGCTCCGTAATCCATGATATGGAACTCTTCCGGCGTCCCTGTGGTAGACCAGGTAGCAGAGGCTCTGTCCCCCAGCTCTGTCCCATGTGCATCCACCGCCACAACGGAAAAGGTATAACTGGTATCCGGTGTGAGCCCATCTGCCCGGAAGGTATGGATATCTGCCTGTACCATATCAATGCCCTGGGCATCATAATAATTATAAAAAGCATTCATATATGTATTGGCCCAGTCCGCATGCTCCGCAAAATTGCTTCTTGCATCCCCTATTTTTACATCATCACAGTATACATCGTAATTTGCCACATCCCCGTAATTCTCCGGCTTGTCCCAGACCAGAGTAATGGATGTATTATCATAAGCTAACTCAGGTACTCTTACATTTGTTACGTCGCTGCTTCCTTCCGACCTGCTGTAGCGGCTTTCGCCTGCCAGCAAAAGCTCTGCATTAGATGGAGTGGCAGCCGCCACTGACGGCGTAGCCACTGTCTCCAGCAGAGAGACTGTCCCATACCCTTGGGAATCATTGGCATTGGATGGAGTGGCAGCTGCCTCCGATGGCGTAGCTACCCTGATTCCGTCCGGCTCTGAAGACAGCTCAGCATAAGCAGTCCCCCCGCCGGCTAATCCAAACTGGGGCAGCATTGCCACGGCAAGGAATACAGCTAATGCCTTCCTGCACCGTTTTAATATAGCATTCATGTTTGTTCCCTCCCAAATAGTAGTGTAAGCGCTTACAACATGATTTTACAGCGAAGGAAATTATTAATCAACCCCATCCTTGAAATCATTGCACTTTTTGTAAATAAATTCCAATGTTCATTAGCACTTTCTATCAATCAAATCAGAGGAAGGCTTTCATTAATTCTACGTTTTATATATATTTTTCAACTTACTTTTGTCATTATTTTTAATCTCACACTTGGTTAAGCACTTACATTTTTCGACATTCATTATTTTCCGAAGAAAATCGTCCGATTTACGTTAATGAATCAAAAACAAAGACAGCAAACTCAAAGCAGTATTTTATCCACTGCTAAGGCTTTTTCTCCCCTCTTTTCCCCCATGCTTTTTTAGCACAGCAGGACATCTGATGCTTTTCATAAAAATAAGCCCCGTCCTGGGAAAAGGACGAGGCTATGGTCTTACGTTACCGCCTTAAGTTTATAAACATCTAAAAATCTCACTTTAATTCCGGCCAGTATTCCTTATTGGCTTCTATGAGATCGTCTAAAATCTGTTTGGCAACAGAAGCACTTGGCACAGTCTTTGATAAGGTCAGGGCCTGCCACAGCTTTAAATAGCTGCCCTCAACCCAGGCCTCTACCACCAGACGCTCCACTGCAAGCTGCTCTTCCATCATCCCCTTTTCAAAGGTTGGGATGTTTCCCTGGCATAAAGGCTCAGGCCCTTCATTTCCTACGAGACAAGGCACTTCCACCATGGCGGTGGGGTCGAAATTAGAGATGGCTCCTTTGTTCTCCACAATGCAAAGCATCTGCTCGCGGGTATTGAACCCAATGGCACAGGCCAGATCCACAATAAAGGAAGCGTGATTGTCTATGGAAAACTTTCCGCCTTTTGCAGTCCCTGCCTGTATGATGGCCCTTGCAGCGTCAAATACTTCTTTTTCCCTTCCCTCCATCACCTCATTTGCCCTGGTATGGTTAGGGTCGGTGTGCTCTACCACATAATCCGGGTAAAGGTAATATTTCAAATAGGTATTGGGAAGAAAATCAGGTTCCAGCTTTAATAAATCTGCCGCCTTTTTATGGGTCTGCTGCCAGCTTTCATCCATGTGCTGGGTTTCCACAGCCTTTTCCGTCAGATACCCGTTTTTAGATACATAATCCAAAAGCTGGGGCATTAAGTCCGTGCCATCCTTATCTTTTACGCTGGTCCACCAGCCGAAGTGGTTCAGTCCGAAATACTTCACATCAATATCCTTAGGATCCCTTCCTACAATGTATCCCATACGCCGCTTGGTTCCCACGGGCATGTCGCAGATATTTAACACCTTGGAATGGGGCCTCAGCACACGGCAAGCCTCTGCCACAATGGAAGCAGGATTGGAATAATTAAGCATCCAGCAGTCCGGAGAATATTTTTCCATAAAATCAATTAACTCCATCATGCCGCCAATGCTTCTCATCCCATATGCGATTCCGCCCGGACCGCAGGTCTCCTGCCCTACCACATGATATTTCATGGGAATCTTTTCATCCAGCTCCCGCATGGCGTATTTGCCCACACGGATATGAGCCATGCAGAAATCCACATCAGTAAAGGCTTCCTCAGGATCTGTTGTATAGGAAAATTCCACCTCCGGCGCAATTTCCTTCATAACAATTCCTATGGCCTTTGCCAGAGTTTCCTGGCGCTCTCCGTCATTGTCATAAAGCTTTAAAGAACGTATGGGAAACCGGTGCAGGTTATCCATCAGCATCATTACAATACCTGGCGTGTAAGTGCTGCCGCCTCCTGCGATTACGATTGAGAATTTTTTCACCTTATTTTACCTCCTTGCTTTGCCTTATTTTTCAGTTAGTTGCTTTCGCCGTTTCCCAGCTCCTCATCTACAGCCCTTCTTACGGCAGTTACCCTTAAACCATATATTACCTGAACGTTATTTCCCTTTTTCACCACGCCGTTGGCTCCGGTGCCATTTTTCAGCACCTCCTCCTGAACCAGGTCCGGATTTGTGAGGATCAGGCGCAGGCGGGTAAAGCAGTTATCCACTTTTTCAATATTACCGGCACCGCCCAGGGCTTTTATGATCAGCGGGGCATCCACATCATCGCCGCCTTTTCCCTCTTTTCCTGAGGCCACCTTTTCCCTGTACTCCGCTTTGGTGTGAAGCTTCATTTCCATTCCTTCTGTTTCACGTCCTAAAGTCTTTAAATTCAGTTTTGTAATGAGGAAGCGGAAAATGGTATAATAAACCGCAAAAAATATAAGGCCTGTCACAATGTACATGGGCCATCCGGTTTTATGGATTCCCAGGGGCACATTAAAAAGCAGAAAATCCAAAAAGCCGTTGGGACCGATGGCACGGACGTTTAATATATTAAGAACCACCATGCTCAGTCCGCTTAATCCTGCATGAACAGCAAACAAAACCGGGGCCACGAACATAAAGGAAAATTCAATGGGCTCTGTAACGCCTGCGATAAAAGAAGTAAATGCAGCGGGAATCAGAATGGCTTTTATCTTATTGCGGTTTTCCGGCCTTGCTGTATGATACATGGCAAGACAGGCACCCATAAGGCCGAACATTTTGGAAATTCCTCTTGCATCCCATATGACTGACCGGGAAAGCACCTCAATGGAAGGGTCTGCGATCTCAGCATAATAAATGTTCCTGGCACCCTCAAACACCTGTCCCCCTATGGTCTCAACGCCTCCAAGGGAGGTGTATAAAAACGGGGTATAGACCAGATGATGAAGGCCTGTGGGTATGAGAAGGCGTTCCAACGCGCCGTAAATAAAGATCCCGAAGTTGCCGGAACGGTTGATGAATCCTCCAAGGCTGGTGATTCCCAGCTGGACAAATGGCCATACATAAGTAAGAACAACGGCCAGGAAAACGGTCACAGGAATCAATACGATGAATACAAATCTGGAACCTCCGTAAATCTGGAAAGCATTTTGAAATTCTGTTTCACAAAACCTGTTGTGGACCATTGCCGTTACAATTCCAAGAATAATTCCCAGGAACACGCCCATGTCCAGGATCTGTACTCCCAGCACCATGGCCTGCCCCGTTCCTCTTAAAGATTCCCCTGTAAACAGGATCCCTGTCAGGGTCATAAACTTGTTCATAGCGTTAATAAATACCAGAAATCCTAAAAGAGCCGTAAATCCGGCCTCATATTTCTTCTTATTGGCCAAGCCTGCCGCAAGTCCCACACAGAAGATCAGCCCCAGGTTATTTAAGATCGATACCAGGGAGCCTGACAAAATGGTGCCAAAGCCCTTTGTCACCGGATTGTCCATAAAGGGCAGAAGCTCCAGCAACTTTGCATTGGTAAATAAGTTTCCCACAGCGATTAAAATACCTGCGATTGGCAGGATCAAAACCGGGATGAACATTGCTTTTGAAAAGCGCTGCAACTGATCCATCACTTTATCTTTCATTCTCTTTTCCTCCAACTGTCAATGATTGATTTTCTGTTTTTCATTCCACGTGAAATTCATATCCGTATTATAGCTGCAGTCTTCCTCTTTGTATATACTTTGGGAAAGGATAGGAACCTGTTATTCCAAGTGGTAACAGGTTTCAAAAAAAATCCCGGATGCCGCTATTTTAAACGTCATCCGGAACCTTTATTCTTCTTTTTTATCCATATTTTGAAGCACCTTGTGGTATTCATAGATCAAAAGCTCCATGAGCATGAATACATTGGGAAAAAATGTGTTTGCCATCATATTTCGGTCATCCAGCTTATTGCTGTCCTCTATGCGAAACTGCATGTCCGTTATGGAACTGACCCTGTTTTCCGCCTCATTGGTAAAGGACACGGTAAAAATGCCGTTTTCTCTGGCAGTTTTCACCCGGTCTGCCACCCAGTCCGTTTCTCCTGACCTGGAGACCACAATGAGCATTTTCATGTTTTCCAGGTTGTTTTCAAAAACACCGATGGAATCCATTCCATTGGAATAAATGCATTTTATCCCAAGAACCAGAAGCTTTTTTGTCAAATATTCCACGGGAATGGCGGAAAAACCGGTTGCATACAAAAATACATAACCTCCATCCAGACATCCCAGACGCCTGGCAAATTCCCGGATGTCTTCGTAAGAATTATACTTTAAAAGAGAGTTGGAACAAAAGCTGTTGATAAACTGCATTCCGGCGTCCTCATTGTCCCTTGCCCGGTTTACAAGAGGCAGCAGCTTGTAATACATATCCACAAACCCGCTGTAGCCCAGCTTTTTTGTCAGGCGCATAATGGTGGAGGTGGAGGTGAAATTTTCCTTTGCAACTCCCCGCACTCCCATCTTAAGCATGGAATCCATGTGTTCAATAATATAACGGAGAACGCCATCCTCCACCTCTGTCAGGTTTTTTCCCGCTGTCAGCTTGCTTAAATCCACCATTCCTGCCATCCTTCTTTCCTCATTTTTACATACTAATGAATAGGGGATATTAATAAAAAATCTTCATATCCCTGGATCATGGGATAAGGAGCACAGTCCTTAAAAGGTGCAGTTATAGTCCCCTTTACATAGGTGCTGAACCCCGGACGGCGAAACTCTTCCTTATTCTTATTTTTAATCAGCCTGCTGCCTTTGCCCACTTCTCCGATGTAATTCCCATTATGGTCATAGATTTCCTTTCCATAGAATTTCCCAAGAATCCTTCCATCACAGGCGGCCAGGTAATCCCTCTGCCTTACACCGATATAGTTTCCTTGCCAATTCCAATATCGTTCCATTGAAATCCATCCTTCCTCTTATCATTCTCTGCAATCATACACTATTTTTTCGCAAAAAGAAACACTTTAGAGAGGCACATTGCTAAATTTTCAACGAATGCTGGATTTTTCCCGGGTTCTGTTATATAATCAACAGAAAAAACGCAGACTAAGCATATACACAGGAGGATATTATGGGATTTCAATACATTAACAATCTGCCGAGCCCGGAAGAAATCAAAGAACAATTTCCAGTTCCGCCGGCAGCAAAAGCACTTAAAACAGAACGGGATCAGGCTGTCAGCAACGTAATTACCGGTAATAGCGACAAATTCCTGGTTATCATTGGTCCCTGCTCCGCTGATAATGAAGAGTCTGTTTCTGATTATGTAAACCGACTCATTAAAGTACAGGAAAAAACAAAGGACCGTCTGATCATTATCCCCAGGATCTATACCAACAAACCCAGGACAACAGGGGAAGGTTACAAGGGAATGCTTCACCAGCCTGATCCGGAAAAAAAGCCGGACCTGCGGGAAGGCCTGATCGCCATCAGGAAAATGCACATGAAGGTGTTCTTAGATACAGGCTTATCCACAGCTGATGAGATGCTTTACCCGGAAAATCTGGGATATTTGGATGATATCATGTCCTACATTGCCATTGGCGCCCGTTCCGTGGAAAACCAGCAGCACCGGCTGACTTCCAGCGCCTGTGACGTTGCAGTAGGTATGAAAAATCCTACCAGCGGTGACTTGTCCGTTATGCTCAATTCTGTTGTGGCTGCACAGCAGCCTCACGACTTCACCTATAGAGGCTGGGAAGTTAGGAGCAAAGGCAATCCATTGGCTCACACCATTTTAAGGGGTGCTGTCAATAAACACGGCCAGTGTATCCCAAACTACCACTTTGAAGACTTATTCCGTCTCCATGAAATGTACAGCCGCCGCAATCTCCAAAATCCGGCCTGCATTGTGGACACCAACCACTCCAATTCCAATAAAAAATACAGGGAACAGATCCGTATTTCCAAGGAAGTCCTTCACAGCAGAAGACATTCTCCTGAAATCCGCGCCCTGGTAAAAGGCCTGATGATTGAAAGTTACATTGAGCCGGGCAGCCAGAAGGTAGGTGAGCACTGCTACGGAAAATCCATTACCGATCCATGTCTGGGCTGGGAAGATACCGAACGCCTGATTTATGAAATCGCTGAAAATGTATAAAAAGATGTTTATAGTTTAATATCATGCCGGGTGTTCTTAACTGTCCGGCATGTTTTTTTTGCTGATTTCTCTTCTTACTCTTTTATTTTTATTAGTATATTACCCATTTTTAAACTATTTTTCAATTTTCTCTTGTTTTTCTAACAAGAAATGATAAAATATAATTACAGTCATTTATATGACTCTTCATCCTGTTGATGCCTCTCTAAAACCCCATGTAGTTGTTGACACGTTTATGCCGGACTTATTTATCCGGCTATCAGGAAAAGGAGGTATGGGTATGCGGACCATTGAAGTCGATATCCAGCTGCGTTACACCCCCATTCCCCTCGCACTTTTAATCAACACCGCTAATGCCTTTGACTGCGATATCTATATTGACTACGGTTTAACAAAGATAAATGTCAAGGACTACGACGAGATGAAAAAAGGGCTAAACACGCAGAATCGGAACTTACAATTCAATTTCGACGGCATTGATGAACAGGCCGCCAAAGGACGGATCGAGATGTTATTCCAGCCGTGATCTGTCAGAAAGGAACCTTTATGAACTATCATCTAAAAGAGAGTTGATGTCAGCAGCATGCTGAGGATCAACTCTCTTTTCATTCCTTTAACCAAGGAAAGCCGTAATGACAAAGTATAAAAATACCACCGCTCCCAAAATAATTCTGTAATATCCAAAGAATTTAAAATCATGCTGTCTGATGTATCCCATTAAAAACTTAATAGAATAAACAGAAACCACAAAGGCCACCACCATACCTAAAATCAGATAGAATATCTGAGGTCCGGTAAAGCTAAGTCCATATTTCACGATTTTTAAAAAGCTGGCTCCGAACATGATAGGGATTCCCAGAAAAAAGGAAAACTCCGCGGAGGCTGCTCTGGAACATCCCAAAATCATGGCTCCCAGAATGGTGGAGCCGGAACGGGAAGTGCCTGGAATCAGGGATAAAAGCTGGAATAAGCCGATCCAAAGGGCTGTCTGATAGGAGATGTCTCCCACCTTTTGAACGTCAAAACTCCGGTACTGGTTCCGGTTCTCAATCACAATAAACAGCACGCCATAGACAATCAGGGTTGTCGCTACCACATAACCGTTCATCAGATATTCATCAAGGATGTCATCCACCAGAAACCCGATCACAGCCGCCGGGATACAGGCCAAAACAATCTTGGACCAGAGAACCAGGGTCGCCTGCTTCTGAGCCGGCTTTTTCCGGGGAGAAAAGGGGTTGAGCTTTTCAAAATACAGAACCAGCACTGCCAGGATGGCTCCCAGCTGGATCACCACCAAAAACATGTTTTTAAAAGCGGACGGCTGATTTAAATGTATGATTTCATCAACCAGGATCATGTGCCCCGTGCTGCTTATGGGAAGCCACTCCGTAAAGCCCTCCACAATTCCCAGAACAATTACTTTTAAAATCTCAATGATATTCATTCCTTTTCCCCTGTCTTTTTAAATATTTTCAATCTGCCAGTCAATAGGCTTCAGCCCATTGTCCTTTAAATAGGCATTGGTTTTGCTAAAGTGCCTGCAGCCAAAAAATCCCCGGTAGGCGGAAAGAGGGCTGGGATGAGGTGCTTCCAGGATTAAATGCCTGGGGTTGGTGAGCATTGCCTTCTTGTTCTGAGCCGGGCGTCCCCATAAAAGAAATACCATTGGCCGGTCCTGCTCATTTAAGGTCTTAATGGCCGCATCCGTAAAAGTCTCCCAGCCGATCCCCTGGTGAGAATTGGCCGCATGGGCGCGCACCGTAAGCACTGTATTAAGCAGCATGACTCCCTGATCCGCCCATTTTTTCAAAAACCCGTTATTCGGGATCTCACAGCCTAAATCCTCCCGCAGCTCCTGATAAATGTTTACAAGAGACGGAGGGATCTCCACATCAGGCTTCACGGAAAAACACAGCCCGTGGGCCTGCCCATAATTATGATAAGGGTCCTGCCCCAGAATCACCACCTTTACATCAGAAAGAGGCGTGAACTGAAACGCATTGAAAATGTCGTCCGGATCCGGAAAGACTTTGGCCGTTTCATATTCATGTTTCACCTTCTGATAAAGTTCCCTGTAATATGGCTTTTTAAACTCAACACTTAAAGGTTTCAACCAGTCGTTCTCAATCGCTCCCATCTTTTTCTCCTTTGTCTTTTTTCGGGGTACCCCATTTTATATATGAATGAATCAACCTTACATCCTTACCGGTACTCCCATTTCGTTTAAATACCGCTTTAATTCCATGATCTCCAGCTCCTTGTAATGGAACAGGGAGGCAGCCAAAGCCGCATCTGCCTTTCCTTTTGTCAGAGTGTTTAGAAAATGTTCCTTTGTGCCTGCGCCTCCTGATGCAATCACCGGCACAGAGACTTTCTCTGCAATGACCCGGTTCAGCTCATCATCGTATCCGACCTTTGTTCCGTCGCAGTCCATGCTGGTGAGAAGGATCTCTCCTGCTCCAAGGCTGTCTGCCTTCATGGCCCATTCCACAGCATCCAGCCCGGTATCGATCCGGCCTCCGTTTTTAAACACGTTCCAGCCTTTTCCATCCCCTCTCCTTCTGGCATCAATGGCAACCACCACGCACTGGCGGCCGAATTTACCGGCAGCATCGGAGATCAGCTGAGGAGTATTGATTGCTGAGGAATTAATGGATATTTTATCCGCACCTTCTCTTAAAAGCATTTTAAAATCCTCCACCGTGCGGATCCCTCCGCCAACAGTAAAAGGGATGAAAACCTTTTCCGCCACCCGGCGCACCATCTCCACCACAGTATTCCGGTTGTCGGAAGACGCGGTGATATCAAGAAACACCACCTCGTCGGCACCGGCCCTGTCATAAGCGGCGGCAATCTCCACCGGATCCCCGGCATCTTTTAAATTTACAAAATTTACGCCCTTTACCACTCTTCCGTTCATTACATCCAGACATGGAATGATCCTCTTTGTAAGCATCCGGCACCTCCTAAGTCAGTTCAATGAAATTTTTTAAAATCTTTAAACCAGTATCGCTGCTCTTCTCTAAATGAAACTGGCAGGCAAAAAGGTTCCCCTGTTCCACCGATGCCCCGAACTTAACGCCGTACTCTGCAGATGCAGCCACATGATCTTCCCTGTCTGCTTCTAAATAATATGAATGGACAAAATACACATATGCCCCGGAATCAATTCCTTTGAAAAGTCTTGCACCAGGTTTTATATCCAGACGGTTCCAGCCCATGTGAGGGACTTTAAGTCCCGGAGTATCCGGAAATCTCACAATCCTTCCGGGAAGCAGGGAAAGACCTTTCACACCTTCGCATTCTTCACTGCTTTCAAAGAAAAGCTGAAGCCCCAGGCAGATCCCAAGAAGAGGCGTTCCCTTTGAAACTATCTGATGGATCACCTCCACCAGCCCATACTGATGAAGCTTTTCCATTGCATCTCCAAAGGAGCCAACCCCCGGCAGGATCACCTTGTCCGCAGAAAGGAGGGTCTCCTTATCCTGGCTCACCACCGGATTTTCCCCCAGCGCTGTCAGAGCTTTCTCCACACTTTTTAAGTTTCCAGCATCGTAGTCGATTATCGCAATCATGGCAGTCACCTCTTTACGCCTTTTTTCAACATTTTAACACAGTGTTATACAATGTACAACGAAAAATATAACTATAAATTCCGAAAGAATTCCAAAGAATTTTCTGAAACACCGTCAGCCTTTCCTTTTACAGCCTCAGGAAGCTGGGAAAAGCTTTCGTGAATCCGGTACATATGAGCCTTTTTGTTGATTGACACGGTCTTCTCGAAAGGCCAGCGGATGACAGTGGGGGTCTTAAAACCCACCCCCAGTTCCAGAACCAGCAGCCTTTTGTTAAGAGTCCCTGCCAGCCATGCGGTATAGGCCTGCCACTGGGGAAGATAGCCTTCTTCTATATAATTCTCTGCCTCTATGGTATTTCCTGTCAGAGGCGCCTTGCAATGAGGACAGACGTCCTTAAGGATCTCTCCCGGCTCCCAGATATCCTTTGTACAGGATTTGGAGCACTGCCTCCATGTCACATTCCCGCATGGTGCCACCATCCGGCTTTTTTCCAAAGAAGACTTAAATATCTCGCCATCAGTAACTGTTGTCACAATAAAAAAATCCTTATCCTTAATGAGCCTGTTCATTTTCTCATAAAGACCGCTGATATCCGGTATATTCTCTGCCTTCCATTCTTCTCCGATTCCGATCAAAAGCTTTTCACAAGCTTCCATTCCTCCTAAAATCTGTTCCTTTACCGTCATTTTCATCCACCTTCTTTTTCAAACAATTCCCATTTATTATACAACAAAGGATATTTTAAGAAAAGATGGAAATTCTGTCCTTGCGGCCTTCTATGGATTTATGCTATACTAATCCATGCATTTAGTCAAATACTCTTGGTTTACAAACTGGATATTCAAGCATATCCGCTTGATTCATTAGGAGACAAATAATGAAAAAGGAAGTCAGCAGATTATGAATAAGTTTAAGAGGCTTTCTCCCTTTTTGGGAGGCTGCGCCGCCATCGCGGTCCTGGCACTGCTGTTAGTCATATACACCCTGACAAAACCGGTTCCAATGGCCGGAACAAAAAGTATTTCCATTGATGTGGTATATGAAAACGGAGTAACAGACCACTACCAGATCACAACGGAAGCGCAGTTTCTGTTAGAAGCACTTAAATCCATACCAAATTTTCAAATTGACGGAACCACTTCTCAGGAACTGGGCCTCATGGTCACAACCATTAACGGAAAACGGGCAGACTATCAAAAGGACGGCGCTTACTGGGCTCTTCTCTGCAACGGGGACCCCTGCAGCTATGGGGTGAGCCAGCAGGCCATCAAGGATGGCGAGCGCTACACCTTTCAATACACCCTGTCCTCTGAGGAAGATAAAAAATCATGAAAAATCATCCCCTGCTTACCACCAGGGAGCTGGTATTAGACGCATTGCTTTCAGCCCTTTTATTTGTCAGCCAGGTGAGTTTGTCCTGGCTGCCTAACATAGAACTGGTATCCCTGCTTCTAATTTTATACACCCTGGTATTCCGCAAACACGTATGGCTTATTCTGTACGTGTTTGTTGTGTTGGAAGGGCTGGTTTACGGCTTTGGCCTCTGGTGGTTTTCCTATTTGTATGTGTGGCCTGTTCTCCCGGCCGCCGTATTTCTCATTTACAAAAACAAAACGCCAAAGCCCTTTGGCATATCCCTGCTTTCCGGGACCTTTGGAATGCTGTTTGGATTATTCTGCGCCGGATTCTACCTCATTGCCGGAGGTCTTGGCGCAGCCTTCACCTGGTGGACGGCCGGAATCCCATATGATATCGTCCACGGAATCGGCAATTTTTTTCTGTCCCTCATTTTGTTTCAGCCGTTATACCGGCTGCTCACCTCATTAAAATCAGGTCTGTCACAGCGATAAAGGAGTGTATGCTTATGGAATCAGCAACTGTAAGATTGAAAAAAGGAGAAGGCCGTTCATTAAAAGCCGGCGGCCTGTGGATCTATGACAATGAAATCGATACCATCACCGGAGATTATACCAACGGAGACATGGTAATTGTGGAAGACTTTGACGGCTATTTCCTGGGCCATGGCTTTATCAACACCAATTCCAAGCTCACCGTCCGCATCATGTCCCGGAAAAAGGACACCATTGTAAACGAAAGCTTCCTGGAAATGCGGGTGCGCAGCGCCTGGGAATACCGGAAAGCAACCGTGGATACCTCAAGCTGCCGACTGATCTTCGGGGAAGCCGACTTCCTTCCGGGCATTGTGGTAGACAAGTTCGACCATGTCCTTGTGGTGGAATCCCTGGCCCTTGGCATTGACAGGTTAAAGCCTGTGATCCTGGAAAAACTGAAAAAGGTCCTGGAAGAGGACGGCATAAAAATCCGTGGCATTTACGAGCGAAGCGATGCCAAAGTCCGCCTCCAGGAAGGTATGGAGCGCTTTAAGGGCTTTATTGGACCGGAATTTGACACTAAGGTGGAAATCATGGAAAATGGTGTGAAATACCTGGTGGATGTCCAGGAAGGCCAGAAAACCGGCTTTTTCCTTGACCAGAAATACAACCGCCTTGCCATTCAGCGCTTATGCAAGGACAAGCGGGTCTTAGACTGCTTCACCCACACCGGTTCCTTTGCCTTAAACGCAGGCATTGCCGGCGCAAGGGAGGTTCTTGGTGTGGATGCCTCTGACCTTGGCATTGCCCAGGCAAGGGAGAACGCTGCATTAAACGGCTTATCCCACTCTGTGTCCTTCCAGTGCGCCGATGTTTTTGAACTTCTTCCGGAGCTGGAGAAAAACGGGGAGAAATTCGACGTGGTGATCCTGGATCCTCCCGCCTTTACAAAATCCAGAAACTCTGTGAAAAACGCAGTAAAAGGCTACCGGGAAATCAACCTTCGGGGCATGAAGCTGGTCAGGGACGGCGGCTACTTCGCCACCTGCTCCTGCTCCCATTTCATGACGCCTGAGCTTTTCACAAAAACCATACGGGAGGCAGCTGCAAACGTCCACAAACGCCTTCGCCAGGTGGAATACAGGACCCAGGCAGCCGACCACCCCATCCTGTGGGCAGGAGAAGAAACCTCCTATTACCTGAAATTTTACATTTTCCAGGTCTGTGACGAGAAATAACCGGTTTTCATCGTCATTCCCTCCTACTCCCCAGCAGTAAGTCAGCTTCCATCATATTTTTTATGACCGGTACACCAAATGGACAGCGCTCTTCGCAGCTGCCACAGGCTATGCACTCATCTCCGCCATGAAGAAGGCTTTGATAATGGGAGCGTATGGAGGGCGGTACAGCTTCTTTATCAAGCCGCGCAATGTCTAAGTATTTGTTCACTGCGGCAATATCTATTTCAGAGGGACATGGCTGGCAATGTCCGCAATACACACAATTTCCCTCAAAAGCGCTATGCACTTCGTCAAAAATCCAGGAATAATCCCTGTCGGCGTCAGCTGTCAAAAGATAGCTCATGGTGTCATTCACTTCAGCCGGTGTTTTACAGCCTGTCAGAACACTGGCTACCGCCGGCCTTGAGAGTGCATAATGGATGCACTGCGCCGAAGTCATGGGCTTGCTGTAAGGCGTATGTTCCGGAGAGAGCAGTTTGCCGCCGCCAAAGGTTTTCATTACAGTAATACCAACCTGTTTTTGCGTACACAGCTTATATAATTCTGCACGTATGGGATCAATCCCCCTAAGAGCTCCTGCCTGGAAGCCATTATCAAGACAATCAAAAATGCTGGTTTTCGATGGGAGCATATCAAATGCAGGATTAATGCTGAACATCATCATCTCCGGCACTCCTGTGCCAATGACCTTTATTGCCGTTTCAGGGTTGTGGGAGCTAAAACCAATGTGTCTGATGTCGCCTTGCTGTTTTAAACGCTCCACATATGTAACAAACTCTGTCTCAAAAACATTTTTATAGTCCTGCTCTGAATCAATAAAAAACATCATGCCAAAATCTATGTAGCCGAAAACCCGCAGAAGCTCTTCAAAATACTGCTTAACCACAGGTAAGTCACGGCTGATATCGTACTGCATATTTATATTCGTGGAGCCGATATGCCCCTGCAGCATCACCTGATCCCGCTTATTGCCAAGAGCTTTTGCAATATTTTCACGCACTTGCGTACCAGGCATAAAAACATCCATAATATTAACGCCATGCTCAAGTGCTGCGTCAATTGTCTCCTTTACCTGCTCATATGACTTCCCGTCAAGATGTTCGCAGCCAAGACCAATCACACTTGCATGTCTGCCGGTTTTCCCAACCTCTCTGTATTCCATATTATTACCCCCTATATTTAAATATCTATTAATTCTTTGCTCTGTGATTTATTCGCATCTCTCATATGTTCAACTGTCATTTGCCGGACAGAATTCTTTTAATTTTGCTTTTGATAACCTTTCTGATTCCGGCCGAGTCTTTCATTACACCACCTTTTCATTATTATAACTGTTATAACAACACTTGTAAACAAAGAGTCAAGGCATGATTTGAGAGATGGGAAACAGTAATGAAACAGTAATAAAAAAGGCTGCTGTAATTCCTGAAAAAGGTTTTATCCAGTGGATAGCATTCATAAAAAATACCTCACAATTAACTATTCTATAATTAATTGCGAGGCAGCATTTCCTCATTATTATGATTGATTTACCAAGCCTTTTGAACAATTACTCTAAGTTCAGCCGCTTGGATAAGATACGCTCAGTGCCGAAAAAGAATATGGCAAGCTGAATTGCGCTGTAAACAATGGAACCAATAAAGGCTAAGTGCATAGCAAAGGCAATTCCCTGTGTGTCAGGCATGGTTTCAATCACATTGAAAAGCGATTTAAAAGACGGTATATTTCCCATTATGATCATTGCCAAGCCGTTGACAAAGCTGAAAAGCATGGATATTCCAATAAAGGCAACAACGGACATCATGATCCGGTGCCTGTTTGTCAGATGCCCCAGGGCCATGGAAAAGTACATGTGATAAAGCTTTACCAGCCCGCTGACTATGACCAGAATAATCAGTTCAAAGACAAGCAGGGGCCAGGATGGAACCTGAGAGATCCCGCGGTTGATAACAGTCCATATTTTAGGATCTGCAAGCGCTGCAAAAACCTTTGCAGGACCTACTGAACCCAGCACCAGAATAAAAATGGATACCAATGCCGTCAGGAAGCTGGCCATGGACATTACAAATGCCACCAGCCCCTTTGCTGCGATCAGCTGCCAGGGCTTCACCGGCAGGGTGAACATCAAATAGCCTTCATCACATAAAAGCCCCTTGTAAAACCGCTGAATGACGATGATCAGTGTCAGTACACTCAGTGCAACCAGAACGCCGAAATAGGCGATCACAGATATTGTCTGAATCAGGTTCAAAAGACCGCGGCCAAAGCTTAAACCAGACATCAGTCCGTCATAATAACCATTGGCCAGCGAGCCTATTCCCATAAATGCATTGAGAATGGATATGGCGATAACCGCCAGATAAATCGGCACCAGCGTGCGCACAATGGATTTGAATTCGTATTTGCAAAGTTTGCCAAACATCTTATTTCCTCCTTTTTTTAGCTGCCATAGGCGAAGATTTCGCGGAACAGCTGGTCCACCGACTTGCCTTCCTGCTCCCGGATGTTATCCACGGTATCGTGGCGTACAACCTTGCCGTTTTGCAGGAAAATGGCTTCGTCCAACACGCGCTCAATGTCGGAAATCAGGTGTGTGGACAGCATAACAGTGCCATCCTCGTTATAATTGGTCAGAATCGTGTTCAGAATGAAGTCACGGGCTGCCGGGTCAACGCCGCCAATTGGCTCGTCAAGAAGATAAAGCTGCGCCTTGCGGCTCATGATAACAGCAAGCTGCACCTTTTCTTTGGTGCCCTTAGACATGGTCTTAAGTCTGTCATTGGGACGGATACCAAGGGCTGAAAACATTTCATTTGCCTTTGCCCGGTCAAAATCCCCATAAAAATCGGCAAAAAAATCAGTCAGATCGCAGGCCCTCATCCATTCGGCAAAGTACATGCGGTCCGGAAGATAGGAAATGATTGACTTGGTTTCTACGCCGGGTGTATTGCCGTTTATCCCCAGTGTGCCGGAGGTGGGCTGCAAGAGTCCGCACAAAAGCTTGATAAAGGTAGTCTTGCCCGAGCCGTTTGGCCCCAGAAGGCCTACAATACGGCCACGGCCAACGGTCAGATCAATATGGTCAAGCGCGGGCTTTGTACCGTAACTTTTAGTCAGGCCGCGCGCAGTGATAAGTTCCTGGTTCATACATCTTCCTCCTTTTTATTCCATCCTGCAAGCAGTTCCCGGGTTTGTTCGTCAGTGTAGCCCAGGGCACGCATTGATGCAAGAAATTCTTCCATTCGCCCATAGGCAAGCTCCTCCCTTACGCTGCGGATGAGTGACAGATCCTCTGTAACCATCCGCCCTGCTGTGCGGCGCGTTTCTACAAGCTTCCTGCTTTCCAGCTCTGCCAGAGCACGCTGCATGGTGTTTGGGTTTACACCCGCCTCGCCGGCCAGCGCACGCACCGTTGGCACAGCCGCACCGGATTCATACACGCCGGATACAATGCGTAAAGTCAGCTGATCAACAAGCTGAATCCAGATTGGCCGGTCATCAGTCAGTTTCCAGATCATAATACTGCCTCCTTTTGTGTTGTTGTACTAATATGTTAATACAATAATACAGTCATACTTTCTATTTGTCAATAGCCATTTTTTTTAATGCCATTTTTTAAAGTAAGTTTGTATAGGGATGTTTGTATAAGGATTGTTCCCAACAATGGCCCTGGCTGCAACGTCTGTAGATAAAATCAGCTTTTTCTGTTAGCAATTCATTATGAAAGCAATCAATATACATCTCTGGATTTTTATGATAAAATTTCTTATGATTTAAAAATCGAACTTTACAGGGAGGCATAGGGCATGGAAGTAAGATTAGTATTGGCATACGACAGGCAACAGGAAGTTTTACAATTGTTTACCGAATATACGGATATGATTCTCAAACAAGGTGATGATGTAAAACGCTGTCTTGAATCACAGCATTACAATAACGAGGTAATGGATCTGAAAGAAAAGTACGGTTTGCCCCATGGCCGTTTATATCTTGCTTATTTGGGGGATAGTGCTGCCGGCTGCGTTGCATTGAAGCAAACGGACAATGCCTATTGTGAAATGAAACGTCTGTATGTAAGGCCCGGCTACCGGGGAAAGCGTGTTGGCAGGATCTTAATTGAACAAGCCATTCATGATGCCAGGTTAATAGGGTATAAACACATAAGGCTGGACACTTTTCCTTTTATGGACACTGCCATTCAACTGTACCGGCAGTATGGGTTTTATGATATTGAACGTTATAATGATAATCCTGCCCTTACAGCAATCTATATGCAACTGGATTTATAAAGGATGAACGCCATTATAAAAGTATATTAACAAAGCACGAAAAACTTTTCGTGCTTTGTTTTGTACCAATATTATGATTTATCATGTTTAAAGAACCAGATTATCTACGGATAAAAATGAAAATAAACTCCGCCCGGAGCAGCTCCTCCCCGCAGCGCAGCCATCTCGCTTACCGTAACCAGCTGGTATCCGGCCTCAGTAAGTCTTGGAATGATTTCAAGGGCAGCTGCCCCGCTCTGGGAATAAAGCTCATGCATCAGGACAATATCGCCGTCCCGCACCTGGCTCATTACCGCATTTACCGTCTTTGCCGCATTTCTCGTCTTCCAGTCCCGGGTGTCAATGCTCCACATAATGACAGGAGCCTGGGCATTTGCAAGGACCGTGCTGTTTTTTGCCCCTCCCGGAGGCCTTACCAGGGCAGGTCTGACACCACAGGCAGCCTGAACCACGTCATTGCATAAATTGATCTGGCTCTGAATCTGGGCTCCGTTTAACTTGGTTAAGTTTTTGTGCTCGTGGGTGTGATTGCCGATTTCATGCCCCTCCGCAACCATGCGCTGCATTTCCGTCTTATAGGAGGAAACCCGGCTGCCCACCACGAAAAACGTGGCCTTTCCCCCATACTGGGCCAGACAATCCATGATCTGGTTTCCAACGGGAGCAAATGGTCCGTCATCAAAGGTCAGGGCTACCATTGGCCTTGAAGGGTCGATCTGACGTCCTGCCGGAGCCTGTTCCTGGCTTTCCTGGGAGGTTGTCTCCTGCTGCCCTTCAGCCTCTGTCCCATCATTTACATCCTGGACCTCTGAGCTGTTCTGCGCCTCATCACCGGCCCCATCTTCATGCTTTCCCGGTTGTTCTGAAATATTTCCATTCTCGTCTACCCACCTGGCCACACCTGGGCCCAGGTTTTCATCTATCCAGCCATTCCGTACTTCCTGCGCCTCCTGACCAGATGCGGTCTCATCCGCCATAGACGGAAACGGCGTGGCCGGTACGAACGCTGTCACAAGTGCCACGGTCATCAGGCCAAGGCCCCATTGTAATAGTTTTTTCATGTCACATTTCTCCTTTCCCTATTCTTGCCCACGATTTCTGGGCATACAGGTATACCCGTAGGGTGTTTCCCTATTCTTGCCCATGATTTCTGGGCATACAGGTGCACCCGCAGGATGTTTCCCGGTTGATAACCACTACTATACAGGAAACAGGGAGAAATTGGAAGGAAATTTCCAAACTTAAATAAAAAACCTAGTGATGCAAAAGCGCCCGGACCACTGCTTCCATAGTTTTTTCCCCGGTCTCTATGGTAAGCCTTGGCTCATGAATATCCTCCAGATAGTGGGCATCGGAATTGCTTATGATCCGGCATCCTTCCAGATATGGGTTCCTTTTTTTAAGCTCATGAAGCTTTGTGAGATCCTTTACCTCTGCCGTGGCAAACTGACTGTCAGCCGGAACAAAGCCCAGGTTGTAGATCAGGCTGTTGGCAGATTTGTCAATATGGGCCGGAAACATGACGCCTCCATAGGACCGGACTAAATCCCACAGCCGGTCAAAAGAAATATCCACGCTGTTAATAAGGAGATTTGGCACTGTGCCGCACACCACATCTTCCTTATTATATATCTGCTGCTTTCCAAATATTTCCTCCTTATTTGGGAAGGGCATCAGCCGTTCATATACGTATTCATCAAATTCCATGGCCTTGTCAAGGCGGTCAAACAGGCATACTGCATGGACCTCCTCTGACGTGCAGATTTCCATTCCAGGCAAAGCAAGGATCCCGTATTCCTCTGCAAAATGAAGCACGGCCGGACAATTTTTACAGGAATTGTGATCCGTCACTGCGATCACATCAAGCCCTTTTAAGACTGCCATCCCCACAATATTTGCAGGTGTCATATCATCATCCCCGCACGGTGATAAGCAGGAATGAATGTGAAGATCATAGGTGAGATTCATCATGAGACAGCTTTTGGTAGATCAGCAGGGCAGCATCAAAAATAGGCAGCTCTGTTTTTAAAACCGTGATTTCCTGATCCACCGCCTTTTTTACGGCCATTTCGTCAAGAACGGCCCCCTCTGCCATGACCACGCAGGCAGCGTCAGCAAGAGAAGCCACTGCAAGGGTATTCATGTTTCCCATCACCGTTACCCATGCGCACCCTTCGGTTGCCTTTCCCATTGCAATGCTTAATAAATCGCAGCAAAACGGCTTTTTGATCTCACGTCCAAGCTCTCCTCCTGCATTTATTAATTCAAATAAATTGCTGTCAATCAATTCCTTTACCGTCATTTCGCTTCCTCCCGTCTTTTCTGTCAAGCTGAGTCATTTCATGGGAAATTCTCTCAATGTACTTTGTCATGACCTTGAATTTCTCATAGCTCTCCCTGTCGCCTTCCACAATATCGGCCGCCAGCCTGGAAACTTCCTCTGACAGCTTATGCACATTGTCCCTGAGGAAATAAACGCAGTCCGATTCCA
Source organism: Lachnospiraceae bacterium (assembly GCA_902363835.1). GTDB lineage: Bacteria > Bacillota > Clostridia > Lachnospirales > Lachnospiraceae > Lacrimispora. Next base: position 29,486 of record CABJBM010000023.1, on the reverse strand, counting down.
CTGCCTCTCCCCGGACAATGTCCTCTGCAAGGGCCTTGCATGTGGGTGCGCCGCAGGAGCCGCAGTCCAGTCCGGGAAATTTCTTTAAAAGCCTTTCCACCTGATTAAGCCTTGCAAAGCTTTCCATCATGGTTTCCCCTAAATTGAACACAGGCTCATACTGGACCTCCTTTGTCCATTTCACCAGTTCCTCGGCCTCTGCCTGCATATGGCTTCTTGCCACGGGCATATACTTTCGGAGCCGTTTCAGCTTTACCTCTGCCACGTAGGGGTTCTCCACCGTGAGCACGCCGCCTACGCAGCCGCCGTTGCAGGCGTTAAGCTCCACAAATTTCAAATTGGTAAACTTCTGGTCCTCCATATCCTCAAGGACCCGTATGACATTTTCAATGCCGTCAGCCGCAAGATAATCCTCGGTAAACAGGCCGCTTGCCTCTCCTCCGCTGCGTCCCCAGCTGACTCCGATCTTACCTGAAGTTCCGATCTCCGGCGGATCCTCTCCCACCGCCTTCATACAGGACAAAAGCCGGGGGTATAAATCCTTTATGGCAAGCACCTTATCCACTTCACTGTGTTCCGTTCCAAGGGGAGACTTCACATAGGTGACCTTGGAAGGACAGGGAGAAATAAAGATGATCCCGATCTTTTCCCTCTCAAGCCCGGTCTTTTCCATGGCTTTCTGGGCTGCAAGGATGGCCGCTACCTCCACCGGAGGATTTAAGGGCAGCAGATTTGGGATCAGGTTGGGGAACCGGACCCGTATGAGCCGCACCACAGAAGGACAGGCAGTGCTGATGGCAGGAAGCTTGTCCTGATTCTCACTTAAATACTCTCTGGTAGCTTCACTCACCAATTCCGCCGCCGCACTTACCTCAAATACATCATCAAATCCCATCATAAGGAGGGCATTTAAAACAATATTCACATCATCCAGATTGTTAAACTGACTGTAAAGGGATGGCGGCGGCAAAGCTACCGTATATTCATACTGTTTTAAAACCTCCAGCTTATCATATGTAGAATGTTTTGCATGGTGGGGACATACCCTGATGCACTCCCCGCAGTCAATGCAGAATTTACTGTTGATCTGTGCCTTCCCGTTTCTCACCCTGATGGCCTGGGTCGGGCACCGTTTGATGCAATTGATGCAGCCCATGCAAAGATCTTCATCAAGCCTTACCGAATGATAAAATTTATCCACTTTATCCCCTCATTTCTACGTTATTGCCCATACCTTTCGGGCAGAGCCGCCCAGCTTATAGAGGTATACCTGAAGGGCGTTTTGGCGCGCCCGCATTTTGGCGCCGTTTCTTCAAGGAAGAAACCGTTTATATATTCACCACCATACGAATGGTGGTCCCTTTTCCTATTACCGTGTCGATCTCCATATCATCCGAATACTTTTTCATATTGGGAAGCCCCATTCCGGCTCCAAAGCCAAGGGAACGCACCGCGTCCGGCGCAGTGGAGTAACCTGCCTGCATGGCAAGGCCAATATCCGGTATTCCGGGACCGACATCAGCCAGAATCATCTCAATTAAGTCCGGGGTGATGTTAACGGTAATCTCCCCGCCCTTTGCATGGATCACCATGTTGATCTCTCCCTCATACATGGCAATGGCCACCTTGCGCACCGCTTCCGGGGTGACTCCCATCTTTTTCAGCTTGCTTTTCACATCACTGCTGGCCTCTCCCGCCCTTGTAAAATCATCGGGAGAAATGTTGTAATGAAACGTCATCATATCCGTCATCAGACCGCACCTCCATGAAGCCCGGCCTCGTAAAGCATGCCGCAGGCCGAGAACATGCGGTGTCCTGTGGACAGGATAATAAGACCTCGTTCCTCTGCCATCTGAAGCATGGATTCATCCGGCTTCTTCCCCCTGACAAACACAATACAGACAATGTCCAGCATCTCTGCCGTACGGATTACCTGAGGGTTGCACAGTCCTGTCAGAAGGACTGAATGATCCTTGGAAAACGCCAGTACATCACTCATCATATCAGAACCGCAGGCGCTGCGGACCTCCTCATCCAGATGGTCCTCACCTGCCAGAACCCGGGCACCCAGCTTATCTTTCACATCTCTTACTGTCATATTGACGTTCCCCTTTCTTTCCTTCATTCACTCTATTCAAACAATTCCCACCATTATTGATGATTATATCACAAATAGACCGTCAGGTATAGAAATATTACACGGAAGGTTCGTTATTTTTTTGTCGAATGTTGATTAAACTATAGATTTTTTCTCAATAACATGTTAAAATATCAGATACATTGCATAAGCAACATTTAAGGAGGTTATCAAATGGCTTGTAAAACACAAGGCGTCCAGTTTAACGGGACAAAAGAGCAGGAAGCTGCTTTAAAAGAAGCGATTTCCCTGCTAAAAGACACAAAAGGATCTCTAATGCCTATCATGCAAAAGGCACAGGAGATTTATGGTTATCTTCCTATCGAAGTCCAGACCATGATTTCTGACCAGACGGGCATACCGCTTGAGAAGGTTTATGGTGTAGCAACTTTTTATGCCCAGTTCGCGCTTCAGCCCAAGGGCAAGTATCAGATATCTGTCTGTCTTGGAACTGCATGCTACGTAAAAGGTTCCGGAGACATCTTTCATAAGCTTGAAGAAATCCTGGGGATTACCAACGGTGAATGCACATCGGATGGAAAGTTTTCCCTTGACTCCTGCCGATGCGTGGGCGCCTGTGGCCTGGCACCTGTTATGATGGTGAACGGGGAGGTTTACGGAAGGCTGAGCGCTGATGACGTTCCTGATATTCTTGCTAAATATGAATAAAGAATTACGCTTATGATGACAGAGATTTCTTTAAATATTCTGGATGTGGCAGAAAATTCCACACGGGCAGGTGCAGCTCTGGTTACCATTCTCGTTTCCATTGATACAGCGAAAGACAAGCTGATTGTCACCATTAAAGACAACGGCTGCGGCATGACAAAGGAACAGGTACTTCAGGTAACAGATCCGTTTTTTACCACCAGAGGAACCAGAAAAGTGGGCCTTGGCGTCCCGTTTTTCAAATATGCGGCGGAAAGCACAGGCGGAAGCTTTTCCATTGAGTCAGAGCCTGGAGCCGGAACAGTAGTGACCGCTGTTTTCGGACTGTCCCATATTGACCGCATGCCCCTTGGTGATATAAACAGCACCATTGAAACCCTTATCACCTGTCATCCGGACACAGACTTTCTCTATACCTATCGTTATGATCAAGCGTCATTTGAGCTGGATACCAGAGATTTCCGGGAAATTTTAGGGGATATCCCCTTTGATACGCCGGAGGTAGCGGCTTATATAAAAGAATATCTCAGTGAAAACAAATTGGAAACAGACGGAGGCGCGGCCATTTAGGCCCGTCAGAGTATGCAATCGTATCCCCTTGATTCATCATTAAGTAAAATTGGAGGAATAACATGAAGACTCTTGAAGAATTAAAAGCAATTCGTGAAAAGATGCAGGGTCAAGTCAGCATGCGCGGCGAAGATCACGGACGCACACGCATCCTGGTTGGCATGGCTACATGCGGAATTGCCAGCGGCGCAAGACCTGTTCTTAATACATTGTCAAACCTGGTTCAGGAAAATCAGATGACAGACCGTTTTTCCGTTACCCAGACCGGCTGCATCGGCTTATGCCAGTATGAACCCATTGTTGAGATTCTGGAACCTGGAAAAGATAAAGTTACATATATAAAGATGACCTCAGAAAAAGCGGAAGAAGTTTACAAAGAGCATTTACTGGGTGGTCACGTTGTTCAAAACTATACGTTGGCTTCAGCTGACATCAAATAAGGAGGAAACAGGATGTATCGTTCACATGTATTAGTTTGCGGCGGCACAGGATGTACTTCCTCCGGAAGCCAGCAGATTATGGTAAAATTAAGAGATGAATTAAAAGTTCAGGGTCTGGAAGAGGAAGTATCCGTTGTACAAACCGGATGCCATGGCCTTTGTGCCTTAGGCCCCATCATGATCATTTATCCCGATGCCACCTTCTATGCCATGGTAAAGGAAGATGATATTTCTGAAATCGTATCCGAGCACTTATTAAAAGGACGTCCTGTGGAAAGACTGCTCTATGACGAGACAGTAACTCCGGCAGGAATCAAGGCCTTAAGTGACACGGATTTCTATAAAAAACAGCACCGGATCGCCCTGCGCAACTGCGGCGTCATCAATCCGGAAGAAATTGAAGAGTACATTGGTACCGGCGGATATCAGGCCCTTGGAAAGGTTCTTACGGAAATGACTCCCGATGAGGTGATCCAGGATCTCTTAGACAGTGGATTAAGAGGACGAGGCGGTGCAGGCTTCCCAACAGGCCTTAAGTGGAAGCTGGCAAAACAAAACGATGCCGACCAGAAATACGTCTGTTGCAACGCTGACGAGGGCGACCCAGGCGCATTCATGGACCGTTCCGTTTTAGAGGGTGATCCTCATGCTCTTTTGGAAGCAATGACCATTGCAGGTTACGCCATTGGCGCTTCCCAGGGCTACATCTACGTGCGTGCTGAGTACCCCATCGCAGTACAGCGTTTAAAAATCGCCATTGACCAGGCCAGAGAGATGGAGCTTTTAGGCGACGATATCTTTGGATCAGGATTTTCCTTTAATATTGACCTTCGTTTGGGTGCAGGCGCATTCGTATGCGGCGAAGAGACCGCTCTCATGGTTTCCATAGAAGGCAACCGCGGAGAGCCAAGACCCCGTCCTCCGTTCCCGGCACAAAAAGGTCTGTTCGGCAAACCAACCATCTTAAATAACGTTGAAACTTATGCAAATATCCCTCAGATCATCTTAAACGGCCCGGAATGGTTCGCTTCCATGGGTACTGAGAAGTCCAAGGGAACAAAGGTATTCGCTTTAGGCGGCAAGATCCACAACACCGGACTGGTGGAAGTTCCTATGGGAACCACCCTTCGTGAGATTATCGAAGAGATCGGCGGAGGCATTCCAAACGGTAAAAAGTTCAAGGCTGCACAGACCGGAGGACCATCCGGCGGATGTATCCCTGTGGAACACTATGACATTCCCATTGATTATGACAACCTGCTTTCAATCGGCTCCATGATGGGCTCCGGCGGTCTGATCGTTATGGATGAAACCGACTGTATGGTGGATATTGCCAAGTTCTTCCTGGAATTCACGGTTGAAGAATCCTGCGGCAAGTGTACTCCATGCCGTATCGGCACAAAGCGTATGCATGAAATCCTTGACAAGATCACAAAGGGACAGGCAACCCTGGAAGACTTGGACCGTTTGGAAGAGATTTGCTATTATGTGAAGGAAAACTCTGCCTGCGGCCTTGGACAGACAGCACCAAACCCGGTTCTGTCAACCCTTAAGTTCTTCCGCGACGAATACAATGCCCATATTATTGATAAGACATGTCCTGCCGGCGTGTGCAAAGCTCTGCTCTCCTACTATATTGATGCTGAGAAATGCAAGGGCTGTACCCTTTGTGCCAGAAACTGTCCGGTTAACGCCATCTCCGGTTCCGTTAAGAACCCACATGTCATTGATCCTGAGAAGTGCATCAAGTGCGGCGTATGTATGGAGAAATGTAAATTTGACGCTGTCTACAAGAAATAATGGAGGGAAATTGGATCATGGAGAATATCACAATAAAAATCAATGGCATGGATGTAAGCGCTCCGGCCGGCTCCACCATTTTGGAAGCCGCCAGACTGGCCCATGTTGAGATACCGACTTTATGCTTTTTAAAAGATATGAATGAAATCGCTGCCTGCCGTATCTGTACCGTTGAAATCAACGGCGGCAGACTGGCCGCTTCCTGTGTATACCCCATTAACCCGGGCCTGGAAGTATTGACCAACACGCCGAAGCTGCGTGACTACAGAAAGAAAACGCTTCAGCTCATCCTTTCCAACCACGACCGCTCCTGTTTATCCTGTGTCCGCAGCGGAAACTGCGAATTACAGACCTTGTGCAAGGAACTGGGCGTTGATGTGGATGATTATTACGATGGTGAGAAAACGCCTTCCACCCCAGATGAAAGTGCAGCTCATATGGTCAGGGACAACAGTAAGTGTATCCTGTGCCGCCGCTGTGTGGCTGTCTGTGAAAAGGTTCAGGGGATCGGCGTGATCGGCGCCAATGAGCGCGGCTTTGCCACTATCATTGGTTCTGCCTTTGATATGGGACTTGGTGAAACAAGCTGTGTATCCTGCGGGCAGTGTATTGCAGTCTGCCCAACCGGCGCTCTCTATGAAAAGAGCAGCATTGACGAAGTGGCCGCTGCCATTGCTGACCCGTCAAAGCATGTGATCGTTCAGACCGCTCCTGCTGTTCGTGCAGGACTGGGAGAAGAATTCGGCTATCCCATTGGAACCAATGTGGAAGGCCAGATGGCTGCCGCTTTAAGAAGGCTGGGCTTTGACAAGGTATTTGATACCAACTTCAGTGCAGACTTAACCATTATGGAAGAAGCCCATGAATTCATTGAGCGGGTACAAAACGGCGGTGTTCTTCCAATGATCACCTCCTGTTCTCCCGGATGGATCAAATACTGTGAACACTACTTCCCGGATATGACGGAGAATTTATCCTCCTGCAAATCCCCGCAGCAGATGTTCGGAGCCATTGCAAAATCCTATTATGCGGAAAAGATGGGCTTAAAGCCGGAAGATATTGTATCCGTCAGCGTAATGCCATGTACCGCTAAGAAATTTGAAATCGGAAGAGATGACCAGGATGCCAACGGTTCTCCTGACGTAGATTATTCCATGACAACCAGAGAGCTGGCCAGAATGATCAAACAGGCCGGAATCCGGTTCACAGAGCTTCCTGATGAAGATTTTGACACTCCTTTAGGCCTTGGTACCGGCGCCGCCGTTATCTTCGGAGCCACCGGCGGCGTTATGGAAGCAGCCTTAAGAACAGCTGTGGAAAGCCTGACCGGCGAAGAACTTGAAAGACCTGACTTTGCCGATGTCCGGGGAACAAAGGGAATCAAGGAGGCCACTTACCGGGTAGGCGATATGGATGTAAATGTTGCAGTCGCTTCCGGACTTGGCAATGCAAGAGAACTCCTTAACCGTGTAAAATCCGGAGAGGCAAACTATCACTTTATAGAGATCATGGGATGCCCCGGCGGTTGTGTAAACGGCGGCGGCCAGCCTCAGCAGCCTGGCTTTGTACGCAATACAACCGATATCCGCAGCCTGCGCGCAAAGGTCCTTTATGATGAAGATGCCGCCAAGACCATTCGTAAGTCTCACGAAAATCCTGCAATCAAGGAATTGTACGAGACCTACCTTGGAGAGCCTGGAAGCAAAAAGGCTCATCACCTGCTGCACACAACCTATGTAAAAAGAAAAATAAACGAAATTTAATTTAAAAAAACTCCTTCTGTCTCAATACAGAGGGAGTTTTTTGTTTTCCAAAAAAAAGAAGTATCTGTTGAAATGAATGGATTATATGAAAACCTCCATACTAAGATTGGAGGTGATGAAACATGAGTCCAAAGGAATTAAATTATATTGAAGATGCTCTTGGCCATGAGAACTTTTTAAAAACCCAGTGCCAGGAAGCGGCACAGAATCTGCAGGATCCGGAATTAAAAGCTTGTGCGCAGCAGTTCCTTCAAAAGCACCAGCAGATTTTTGACAGCTTCTATAACTTAGTGTAAGGAGGAATCACATATGGATGACAAGTGTATTATGGAAAACCTGCTCCACACCACAAAGGGCGTATGCGACTTATACCTGCATGGAACGATCGAGTCCCCTACCATGAACGTTCATCAGGCATTTGATACCGCATTAAACGACAGCCTGTGCATGCAGAGTGATATTTACAAGAAAATGTCTGCAAAGGGATGGTACACCACAGACCAGGCAGAGCAGCAGAAAATTTCCAAGGTAAAAAACCAGTTCGCAGGAATGTAACAAAAAAGCTATGGATGGTCCCCACAAGGGATCATCCATAGCTTTTTTGTTACATAGAAAATCATTTAATGTCTGTGCATGTGGACTTCTTCAAGGCCCTGGCCCTTTAAGTTCTCATGAACTTCTCTTTTATCTGCCTGGCCGATCAGTAAATCACGGGCTTTCTTTGCCTCGTTTTCGCTCTTATGTCTGCCTGGGCCGCCTACACAGCCTCCCACACATGCCATGCCTTCTATAAAATCACCGGGAAGCCTGCCTATTTTAAGAAGCATGAGAGCCTTCTTGCACTCAGCTGCTCCATTGCATTTTAAGACTTCAATATCCGTGTTTTCTCCTGACTCCTTTAAGCATTCCAGAACAGCCGCAGTCACACCGCCGCCATTGCCAAAACGTTTTCCAAAGATGGATCCTGCCTGGTAAGTATTTTCCTCAGGCTCCAGCTCCACACCCTTTGCCTCCATCATTGCATGAACTTCTCCCAGGGTCAGGGCATAATCCGCATTGTTCTTAATATTCAAATCCAGAGTCTCACTTTTCTTGGCAATACACGGTCCGATGAATACAGTGATCGCCTCAGGGTTCTTTTCCTTTATCATCCTGGATACGCCGCACATAGGGGATACTGTGGTGGACATATTGTCAAGGAGCATGGGATAATGCTGCTTGATCATGTTCACAAACGCCGGGCAGCAGGAAGTCGTCATTTTCTTGCCTTCCTCATAGGCCTGTGCCCATTCCTCCGCTTCTGAGGCAGCGGTTAAATCGCCGCCTAATGCAAGTTCAACCATATCCTGAAAACCAATCTTCTTTAAGGCTGTTCTCCAGCTTGCCATGGTGATTTCCGGGCCGTACTGGCCTTCTGTGGAAGGAGCGACCATGGCAACCACAGGTTTCCCGGCATTAATGAGGTTAATGACATCTACTAAAAACGTCTTGGAATCAATGGCTCCAAAGGGACAGCCATGAATGCAGGCTCCGCACTGGATACATTTGCTCTCGTCAATGACCACAATGCCGTTTTCATCCATTGTGATTGCATCCACAGGACAGCTTTTCTTGCAGGGACGGGTTAAATCAGCAATCGCGTTATAAGGGCATGCCTGGGTACATTTTCCGCATTCCTTGCATTTATCAGGATCAATGTAGGCACGGTCACGTCCCATGGTGATGGCACCGAAATTGCAGGACCCCTGGCACGCCTTGCCCATACACAGCTGGCAGTTATCGGTTACCACATACCGGGTGATGGGACAGTCTTCGCAGGCAGAACTGATGACCTGAACTACATTTTTCGTATCCCTTCCGCTTGGACAGAGGCCTTCCGCCAGGCGGATTCTCTCTCTGATGATCTCCCTTTCCCTGTAAATGCAGCAGCGAAACTGGGCCTTTGGGCCAGGAATGATGTTATAAGGGATCTCATTCCTTTTCTCCTCCAGTTTTCCCTCCCATGCAAGCTCCGCCACTTCATTTAATACCTGATGCTTTATGCGAAGTAATGTTGCATCATTTGTTGCCATATTTTTCCTCCTTGTAACTTCCACGTTTTGTGGCCGTGTGAATATCTGCCCCAGTTTAATAATAGGTTACCGTAACCTTTTTCCCCATTTCTTCCACTACGTGTTTTAATTGCTCCACAAGATTCTGGCGTATCCCCAAGTCAAAGGGGAGGCCAGGGTTCTGATAAGCGCTGTTAATGGCTTTTCCCACGAATAATTTAAGCTCCGTACAATCCTCAATAATCATCTTTGCTGCCATGGAAGCGCCGTTAGGCTTATCCAGTTCCAGGAAAAACTCCTCTGTAACGGATTCATTCTTTACATAACGTTTTAAAAGCTTTAAGACTCTGTTTAAGGTCAAAACACCTTCTGTAACCAGCTCAATTCCGTCAATATGAGCAATAGGCGGAATATCCGGATCATCATAATCCAGAGAAACTGACAGCTTCTTTTCTGTCACTCTGGAAACAATATTGGCACTGGTCCCTCCGCAGACGATCTTCTTAATGGTATCATCTCCTGACAGGAAATCATTTACCATGACGCTGTCATCTTCCTGCCTCCTGGGAGGACCTGTCATTAAATGCACCGTCTTTCGGTTAATGATCCTCATAACGGCAACCGTGGTATCATCGCCGGGCCGGTACTGGTACAGCTCGTCACAGGCACGGCTTAAAACAGCGGCAAGCCGCGCTGCGGATATGGTTAAGCGGTACTGCTTCACCGCATAGGAAGCAATGTCCTCCCACAGCCAGCCAAAATTTAAAAGCTGGCCCACTCCTGCATGAATGGTCCCGTCGCTCATAAGGATCAGGGCATCCCCTCTTTTCACCCTGAAACGATATTCATTGATTCCCTTATCCTGAATGATCCTGGTGTTTTTAGGGATAGGGACCAGCTTTCCGTCCCGGATGAAAATGCATCCGGGATTATCAAATTCCACCAGATAAGCTTCTCCGTCATGAAATACCTGGAGAATGCTGAAGGTGGAATAGGCCACCTGGCGCACCTGGCACACGGGAAGGGTCTCTACAATGGTTTCCACGCATTCTTCCAAGGTCGCGCCGTTTAGGAACATGGTCCCGAGAATCTTGGAAGTCATAGTTGCCAGAATGTTGGCCTTTACCCCGCTGCCCATGCCGTCTGCCAGGATCATGATATTGGAATCCTCAGTCTGTAAAACCTCTACCTTATCTCCACATAATACTTCCTTAAATTTATTCAGGCTTTTATATGCAACATCTACGGTAACTCTCATCACTTAACCTCACTTTCGCTTCCCTCATCCAATAAGGATCTGCAAAGCTTTGTCAGCGTGGTCTTTGTCTCCGCCGTTGTCTCCCCTAAAAGGCCTGCAATTTCCTGAGCTACCATCATCTGCTTATGAATGACCTTCTGTGCCAGATCAATGGTTTCCAGCTTCTTTTCGTACTCTTGCCTTGCCTGTTCTTCCTCTTTTGTAATATCTATAAAGGTGGCTAATACCACATCTTCTTTTTCTATGTATAGAATATTCTGAAGAGTGGAAATACGGTATTCTCCATAAGTCACCTTTTTTCCATGGATTTTCTGATGGGTATTATAAACCCACTGAAAATCCGAAGGATCAATAAATTCATATAAATACATGTTCAAAGCTTCCTGCCTGGTTTTTCCAAAATACCGTTCCCCTACTGCAGAATACTCTAAAATCTTCATCTCTTTATCAACAATCAAAACAATATTAGGAGAAGTCTCCATTACCAGGTTGGATAAGGACTCCGCCTTTTCATGCATAAAGGGAATGCACATGTTAAGCTCTGCCTTTTTCTGGAAAACCGCGATGGCCTTTTCCCTGCATGTGGAATAACCGCAGGCACCGCAGTTTAGTTCATCCTCAGGCCTGATCTTTCCGGTCATTCGCAATATCTGCTGAATTTGGGTTTCCGTTGGCAGAATATCTCTGGGCGCCCGGTCCAGGAACCGCTTTTGAAAGGAAATACGCTCCATAACAGGATCCAGTTCTTCCCTTGGCACCGGTTTCTTTTCAATGGTTTCTTCCATGTCCAGCTTGATCTTGAATCTGGATACGCTCTCATCATCCACGGTAGGACCTTTGATGCAGCCGCCGGAGCACATATTCATCTCAATAAAGCAGCCCTTAATCCCTCCCCGCAGCATGCTTTCGCACAGATCCATGCAGCCACGGCAGCCGTGAACATAAAACTTCCTGTATCCATCCCGTTCCTCTTCCGTTGCCAGGACAGAATTCACCACTCCATTGGTAACCGGATACAGGCGGTTGATCCTTGGGTTCCTGTTGGTAAAGGGAATATCCTGGCAATCTTCAATGGTGATCTCCTCTTGGGCAAGCCATCTGGAAATATCATTGAAATTTAAGACAGCATCAATATAGCCGTCATGGCGGGGGTCTCCTGCTTCCTTTTTCTTTGCAATACACGGCCCAAGGAAAACTACCTTTACCTCGGATCCCAGTTCTTCTTTTAACATCTTTCCATGGGCAATCATAGGAGATACCACAGGAGCCATATAGGGAATCAGCTGGGGATAATAAATCTCGATCAAATCATTGACGCTGGGGCAGCAGGTGGTGATGATGTTCTCCATCTCCCCCTCCTTTAAAAGCCTTGCATATTCCGCTGTTACAACAGCCGCTCCCTCGGAAGTCTCCCTTACGTCAGCAAATCCCAGCTTCCGAAGGGCCCCGTTTACCTGTCCGATGGACTTATAACTTAACAAGCCCATATAAGAAGGCGCAAGAGAAATAACAGTGGGGATCCCTGCGTCAATATAACCCTTTACCAGTTCTAAATCACTTATGAGAGTTTTTGCCGACTGGGGACAGACCTGCATGCATTTTCCGCATAAAATGCATTTATCCGGCATAATTTCAGCCCGCTCATCCTTAATCATGACTGCCTTGACTTCACAGTTACGGATACATTTATAACAATGCTTGCATTTTGTAGCCTTGAAATCAATGATTCCCATGATTACAGCCTCCCCATAATCTCTTTGTCAAAGAACTCCTTTGTATCTTCCGGTTTTAAAGAGTATAATTGACCCTCAACGGTTACACAGACGCCATTGACACAGTCGCCGCAGCAAAAAGACCCGTTTAGATCCACCTTGTCTTCTAAGCTGTTCTCCTTTACAAGGGTCTGCAGCTGGGCTATGATTTCTCTGGAACCTTTTAAATGGCATGCGCTCCCTATACATATTGTTACTCTCATGAATATTCTCCCTCCAAATTTCGTACCTTGCATTTGATTGCCCTTTTGGGATATTATCGCATATTGTTATATTTTTATCAATAAATTTTTATCGATTTCCTGTTCTTTTTCAAATACAGGAAATAATTGTCTCCACAATCTCCTGCTTCTCCGCATCAATAAGACCATATGTATTTAAACGCAGCTTGGGAATCACCGGAAGGCTGGCAAAGGCAAGGGTCATAAAGGGATCAATGCTGTCCCCGATTCCAAGGCTCCTTGTCTGGGTCTTTAGCTCCTCCAGCTTTTTATCCACCCATTCTGCCGGTTCCTCACTCATGAGACCAGCGATGGGAAGAGGCAGTTCTCCCAAAACCTTCCCGCCTGCCACAACCGCCAGGCCGCCCCGGTTTTTCCTCACCGTATTGGCGGCAAGAGCCATATCCTGATCATTGGTTCCGGCCACAATAAGGTTATGGGAATCATGGGCAATGCTGGTGGCCACTGCCCCACGTTTTAAGCCGTATCCCCCTAAAAATCCAAGTCCCATATGGCCGGTGTTGTGATGGCGTTCCAACACTGCCATTTTCACAATATCATTTTCTATGCTGACACCTGGAGCCACCCCTTGGTTTTCCACCCATGGAGCCAGGTGCTCTGTTGTAGTCAGTTCTCCCGGAGTGAGGCAAAGCACCCGGATGGTGCCGCCCTTTTTCTCCACACGGAAATCTTCCGGCCGGATCTCGTTTAAATGGAAGGAATCTCCCACACGGGCAGGCGTTTCCACACTTCTTTTTTCTGCCGCAAGAATTTCCTCCTTCATCACGCCGTTTTCCGCAACCAGCTTTCCGTTTTTATATACCTGTTTTACTTTAAATTCCTTAAGATCAGAAACAACAATAAAATTCGCTTTATATCCCGGTGCAATTGCTCCCACCTCACGAAGCCCGAAGTACATGGCAGGATGAAAGGAGGCCATCATGACCCCATGGACCGGATCTGCTCCCAGGCGTATGGCCTCTCTTATAATGTAGTCCAGATGCCCCAGCCGGATTAAATCCCCTGGATGCTTATCATCAGTCACCAGCATGCAGCGGTGGTAATACGGCTCCTGAAACAGAGGCATTAAGGCCTTTAGATTCCTGGCTGCCGTCCCCTCCCGTATCATGACCCACTGGCCTCTCTTAAGCTTTTCCAAAGCTTCTCCTGTATCAGAGCATTCATGATCCGACTGCACGCCTGCAGTTACATAAGCATTCAGAGCCTTGCCGGAAAGCCCTGGGGCGTGTCCGTCAATCAGCAGCTTCCTGTTTCTGGCCTCTTCCACCTTTTCAAGAATCCCCCGGTCTGCCCTTACGGTTCCATAGGAGTTCATAAGCTCCGCAAGCCCCAGCACCCGTTCTTCCTCATAGAGAGGGGAAAGGGCCTCCGCAGCAAGAACAGCCCCTGACTCATCAAGTCCTGTGGCAGGAACACAGGAAGGAAGCATGAAATACACGTCAAGGGTAAGCCCCCTGGTCCGCTCCATCATAAAACGGATGCCTTCGGTTCCTGCCACATTGGCAATCTCATGAGGGTCAGTAATAACCGCCTGAGTCCCATGTGGCACCACGGAGCGTTCAAACTCCCCCGGCGCAATCATGGAGCTTTCCAGATGAATATGGCCGTCAATCAGCCCCGGGCAAACAACCGCTCCTCCCAGTTCGATCTCCGTCTGCCCCTCATAGTCTCCCACTCCCACAATGTAACCGTCTTCAACAGCAATATCCCCATCTTCCAGTTCAGCCGTAAAAACATTGACCACCCTGGCATGTTTAAACACCAGGGACGCCTTTTTCGCCCCTGATGCGGCCAGAATTCGTTCTTCTAACATCCGATCCATAAGAAACTTCTCCTTCTTATTATTTCCCCGCGATCTTTGTAATGGAAGCTGTGATCAGCTTTTTAAACAAAGGTGCAACCCTGTCTGCTGTTTCCTGTACCTCTGCATGGCTTAAAGGCTGGTCCGTAATGCCGCAGGCCATATTGGTAATACAGGAAATGCCGCAGACCTTCATCCCCATGTGGTTTGCAGCCACAGCCTCACAGGCTGTGCTCATTCCTACGGCATCAGCTCCCAGGATGCGGCACATCTGAACCTCTGCCGGAGATTCATAAGCAGGGCCCGTAAGCTGTAAGTAAACGCCCTCTCTGATGCCGATTCCTTCCTCTCCTGCTGCCCCTTTGATGATCTGCTGCAATTCTCTGCTGTAAACATCGCTCATATCCGGAAATCTTGGTCCCAGATCTTCCAGATTCTCCCCAATTAAGGGAGATGGAACAAAGGTTGCAATATGATCTCTTATGAGCATAAAATCCCCTGCCTTAAACTCCTTATTGACACCGCCGCAGGCATTGGTCAGGAACAGGACCTTTGCGCCTAAAAGCCCCATGAGTCTGGTAGGAAGCACCACATCCGTCATTGGATATCCCTCATAGAAATGTACCCGGCCCTGCATAATGACCACCGGAACATCATTTACATATCCGAATACAAATCTTCCTTTATGTCCTGCCACCGTTGATACGGGGAATCCTTCAATGTCCTTATACTCAATGGAGGCTGCCACCTTGATCTCCTCCGCATATTCTCCAAGACCGGATCCCAGGATCAGAGCCACTTCCGGCACAAAATCCGTCTTCTCCCGTACACTTTTCAAACAACTCTCAAGCTTTGCATATACTTCATTCATACGCCTTTTTCTCCCTTCACATTCCTGTCAGATCTGGCTGACACAGGTATATACAGTATATCACATTTTCAGATATATCTGTATCTATATTTTGACAAATATGGGGGAATAATGGTATACTGAAGGTGTTCGTACTAACCCGGAAGGACCCCTGACGGCGAAGGCGAGGAGAATACGTAAACCGGAATTCCCATGCCTTTTGGTATGGGATTTTTTAATGGGTAAAAGAAAAAGAATCGTGACAGGTACGGACAGAAAGCGAGGATCATTATGAAAAAAGTATTATCAGCATTGATGGCGTTTGCCATGACAGCTGCCCTTCTCTCCGGCTGTGCAAAGGGTGCCCCTGAAAGCACCCAGGCAACCTCTGCCTCTGAAAAAGAATCCGCCTCTGAGACAGCAAAAGAGACAGCAGCAGAAACATCAGAAGCCCAGGGCTCTGCTGACAGCTACATCTTAAAAATCGGTTCCTTAAAAGGACCTACCTCCATGGGTCTTGTAAGGCTGATGGACCAGTCGGAAAAGGGCAGTGCAAAAGGCACCTATGACTTCACCATGGTGACTGCTGCCGATGAGCTTCTTGGAAAAATTGTAAGCGGTGAACTGGATGTGGCGCTTGTGCCCGCCAATATGGCCTCCATCATTTACAATAAAACCAATCATGGGGTGAGTGTCCTTGATATTAACACCCTGGGTGTTCTCTATGGAATATCCGCCGATGATTCCATTAAAACAGCTTCCGACTTAAAAGGAAAGACTGTTTACTTAACCGGAAAGGGAACCACCCCTGACTATGCCCTTCAGCATGTGCTTAAAGCCAGCGGCTTAACCGGTGATGACGTAACCCTGGAATATAAATCCGAAGCAGCTGAGGTAGCTTCCATTTTGAAAGAAAAGCCTGACGCAGTTGGCCTTCTTCCACAGCCCTTTGTAACAGCGGCCATGGCTCAGAATGACTCCCTTAAAATGGTCCTTGACTTAACAAAGGAATGGGATGCCACTGCCGGCGAAAACGGAGGCAGTCTGGTGACCGGAGTTACCATCTGCCGGAATGAGGCGCTCAAAGACCATGCAGAGGCCATTCACACCTTTATGGCAGAACACAAGGAATCCGCAGAATTTGCCAATGCCAATGTATCAGAAACCGCCGCTTTGGTAGCTGCTGCCGGAATCATTGAAAAAGCTCCTGTTGCGGAAAAGGCCATTCCCTACTGCAGCATTACCTATGTGGATGGAGACCAGATGAAATCCCTCTTAAGCGGATACTTAACAGTCCTTTTTGATATGGAGCCGTCTTCCGTAGGCGGAACCCTGCCAGCCGATGACTTCTACTACATGCAGTAACCAGCGGAACCCCCGGTAAGGAGATCACACTATGAAAGCAACAGCCAGACCGTTTAAAAGGGCCGTCATCATCTTTCTCTGGCTTCTGGCATGGCAGGCAGCAAGCCTGGCCGTGGATAACAGCATCATATTGGTAGGCCCTCTGGAGGTGATCCGGGCTTTGTGGAGTCAGGCGGCAATGCCCGGCTTCTGGAAAACCATTGTCTTCTCCTTTGGAAAGATAAGCCTTGGATTTTTGCTGGCCTTTGGAACAGGAATCCTGGCAGGAGGCGCTGCCTGCCGGTTTCCCCTTTTAAAGGACTTTTTAGAACCTCTTATGTCCCTGATGAAGTCGGTTCCGGTAGCGTCCTTTGTCATACTGGCCCTGATCTGGGTAGGCTCTAAGAATTTGTCCGTTTTTATCGCCTTTCTCGTGGTATTTCCCATTATTTACATAAATACCATGGCAGGATTTACCAGCACCGACCCAAAGCTTCTGGAAATGGCCCGGGTTTTCCATATGCAAGGCAGAAAAAAGCTCTTTTACATTTACCGCCCCGCCCTTCTTCCCTATCTCATAAGCGGCTGCAGGGTGGCCCTGGGAATGGCCTGGAAATCCGGCGTTGCCGCAGAGGTGATCGGGGTTCCTAACTATTCCATCGGTGAAAAGCTCTATATGGCGAAAATTTATTTAAGCACTGCGGACTTATTTGCCTGGACCCTGGTTATTATCGCAATCAGCGCCTTTTTTGAAAAATTCTTTTTATGGCTCTTGAGTTTGGCTGAAGCAGGCCGGAAATCCCATAAAAACAGGAGGGTTGATCCATGGAATTAAAAGTGAGTCATCTGTCCAAATCTTTTGGAACCCTTAAGGTATTTACGGAGATCAATCTCTCCTTCCAGTCCGGCTGCATCTACTGCCTCATGAGCCCATCCGGCTCCGGGAAAACAACCTTCTTCCGGATCCTTCTGGGACTTGAACAGGCAGACTCCGGCTCCATAACCGGCCTTCATGGCATAAGGACTTCTGCTGTGTTTCAGGAAAACCGTCTGTGTGAATCATTTACCCCGGTTGACAACATCCTCATGGTAATCCCCGGCCATTCCTCCCGAAGCAGGAAACAGGCCAGGGAAGAGCTTTTACGCCTCCTTCCTGAAGAAGCCCTATCCCGCCCCGTATCCACCTTAAGCGGCGGAATGAAACGCAGGGTCGCTATTGTAAGAGCATTATCCGTTCCCTCTGATATGGTTTTAATGGATGAACCTTTTACCGGCCTTGATGAAAACACAAAATTAACCGTGATCCGGTACATCAAAGAAAAAACCCGTGACAAGCTGGTCATCATAAGCACCCACCAGGAGGAAGATGTGGCACTTCTTCATGGCACGCTGATAAAATTGTAAAAACAGGGGCTAAAGCAGGAATTCCCGCTTTAGCCCCTGTTTTTATCATATATTTTTTTAGTCTTATTTCAGCTTTAAGGTATCCAGAGCCGCTTCAATCTGGCCTTCTACCGCACTGTCCGGTGATTCCACTGTTCCGGCTGCACTGATATATTTTTTAGCTGCAGCGTCATAGGAACCGGAAATCGCATAATAGCGAACCCCATCCTGAGCATTTTTATACCGGATTGCATAACGGAAGGTCTGACTTCCGTCGCTGCCGTTTTCTACATTATAACGGACAAACTCCATATCCTCACCGCGGCTGATCAATTCCTTGTATTCTTCCATGGTATCAGGATAGACCTCTCTTGCTCCGTCAGCGTCTTCTCCTTCTACATAGGTAACTTCCAGCATATCGCTGCCGCTGGGAGAAGTAAATGCCACTGCGCCCTCATCTCCATCCTCTTCAATGGTCCAGCCCTGAGGCGGTGTTATCTGATATTTTCCGGATTTAGAAGTGAACACACCGGAAGACAGGCTTCCCGCATCAGAAGCGGCCTTCTGAGCTGCCGTATCTTCTTCACTGTCTGAATCTTCTTCGCTTACCGTGGTCTCCTCTGAGCTTTTTGTTTCATCTGCAGTCCCTGTGGTCGTCTCTGCGGCACCGGCTTCTGTAGAAACATCCTGCTTGGTAGATTTGGTATTATCTTTTGCTCCACAGGCCGTAGCCCCCATCATAACCGCCATTGCGATGGCAATTACTGCCAGCATATTGTTTTTTCTCATTTTAATCACTCCTCATAATCAATTTCATTCCTGGTGACGATGAGGATTATAACATTATCTGAAGCAAATGTATAGGGGATTAAAGGAACTGAAAGAATCACCAGGAATTCTTAATAATTTTACTCCAAAGCTTCTATGCCTTCCAACTCCAGCAATTTCACCTTTATATCCAGGCCTCCGCCATACCCTATGAGGCTTCCATTGGCTCCGATCACCCGGTGACAGGGAATGATGATAGGTATGGGATTTCGGTTATTTGCCATGCCAACTGCACGGCATCCTTTGGGATTATCAATCTGAACCGCAATATCCTTATAGCTTTTCGTTTTTCCGTAGGGTATTGTTAACAGAGCATTCCAAACCCTTTTTTGAAATTCCGTTCCCACCGGCTTAAGAGGCAAATCAAATGATGTTCTCTCCCCGGCCATATATTCCTCCAACTGTCCGGCTGTTCTCTCAATCAGCTCTGTCCGTTTCTTTATGGCATTCTCAGGCTCTGCCCTTCCAAAATCAATGCTTAAGACCGCTTCGTCGTCACATAGAATGGTAAGGGGCCCTATTTTGCTTTCATAAACTTCCCAGTACTTCATTCCGGATTCCTTCTTTCTCTTATGAGCTGTACAATATTTTTATAAAGTTCATTATATCATAAGCAAGGCCAAGAGACGACCTTTTCTTAATTTATCCTTCCAAAACAGGGGTATAAGAAGTAAACTTTCTGTTTTTTCAAACATTTCTCATAATTCTTTTAGCTTTTTTATGAAATGTTTATGGCTTAGTCAAACTTCCGTCATATTTTCCGCGTATACTTATTATTGAAAAGGAACCCCACCCTTTTAACATTGACTTTTTATTTTTCATACTCAACCGGCAGGAACATTATATGTACCTGCCGGTTCCTCCCATTTCAGGGACATTTTTCCTCAAAAACCGCGTACATACAGGCTTAAATATGAATTTGATTTTTTTTCTAAAATATTGTTGACAAAACCATATCCATCATATATAATAACTCTTGCGTTGCGGAAAAGCAACTAAGAGAAAGACAAAAAATGCTTTCACTATCGGGGTGTGGCTCAGCTTGGCTAGAGTACCTGGTTTGGGACCAGGGGGTCGCAGGTTCGAATCCTGTCACCCCGATTTAAGAGAAAAGCCGTCAATGGCAGTTTTAGTTTCTCTTGCCTTTTGCGGGTGTAGTTCAATGGT
The DNA here is from genome assembly GCA_902363835.1 of Lachnospiraceae bacterium. GTDB lineage: Bacteria > Bacillota > Clostridia > Lachnospirales > Lachnospiraceae > Lacrimispora. Next base: position 9,411 of record CABJBM010000023.1, on the reverse strand, counting down.
AGAACACCAGCCTTCCAAGCTGGATACGTGGGTTCGATTCCCATCACCCGCTTTTGAGTCTGTAGCTCAGTTGGATAGAGCAACGGCCTTCTAAGCCGTGGGTCGGGGGTTCGAATCCCTTCAGGCTCGTTTCACATCTCTAACCAAGGTGTGAAAATTTTATGGTGGGTATGGCGAAGTTGGTTATCGCGCCAGATTGTGGCTCTGGAGGCCCAGGGTTCGAATCCCTGTACTCACCTTTCCCTTCTAGGGAATTTTTTTTTATCATTGTATTATTGGGCTATCGCCAAGCGGTAAGGCACAGGACTTTGACTCCTGCATTCGTTGGTTCAAATCCAACTAGCCCAGTATGGGATACTAGCTCAGGTGGTAGAGCACTTGACTTTTAATCAAGTTGTCCGGGGTTCGAGTCCCCGGTGTCTCATGAAGAAATCGGCCAGGCCGGGAAAACAAAATTTTCCCGGCCCTTTTTCTATTTTACCTGTGTGTTATCCGGTAAGAAGTTGTTCATTTCCCCTTGCCTAAATCTTCATGGGAAATCTCCTGTCATAACTTCATAAAAATGAATTGCTTATATCTTATAATCATTCTAATGGGAAATTCTAATTCAAGATCCTCTTTTCTTGATCTTTTCTTATTTTCCTTAACATGCTTATTTTTACATGTACTTTTATTATTAGATATGGTTTTAGTCATTTGCAGTGAATGCTGCTCTCCTACCATATTTCGTGTATTTAACTGGCGCATTTATATATTTTTATATGTTACGGTTTTTAACGTCTTATATGCCGTTTCTGGCCCGTTAATCTCAGGTTGCAGAACTCTCAGCCTTACAGCTTTATAGGGCCAAATGAGCCCTTTAAAGGCTATTAACGGGCGCTTCTCTTCTATTATTAAAGTCACCTTCACAGCTCTTCTGAATCATCAGTATTTAAGGCTTAAAATAGGAAAAGTATTGAGTACAATGGTCAGACCAAAGAAGCCTTATCCCCGTAAAGAAGAATAAATGACATAAACGGTCCTTGGTAAAATAGCCGCAAAACAATACCCATAGAACATAAGAAGCACATGGGGAAAAGGAATCTGCTGCCGGATTCCAAAGTAATAAAACAAATAACTATAAATAAGGGATATATAAAAGTAACAGAATGATTGTTTATCTGTCCCTAAAAAACTATAATAGGATTAGAGTTTACACCACTCTGCTCTCTAATTCGTACAGAAAAAGAGAGGACGAACAAATAGATAACAAATATAATATATAATGAAAGGATTGATTTTATGGAATGGATTGAGGGTTTAAACAAATCAATTAACTATATCGAGGAGCATTTAACGGAAGATATAGACTATGAACAAGTAGGAAAAATAGCCTGTTGTTCTATTTATCATTTTCAGAGAATGTTCGCATATATGGCAAATGTACCTTTATCTGAATACATCCGGCGCAGACGTATGTCCTTAGCAGCGGTGGATTTACAGAATGGAGATAATAAAATTATTGATGTTGCTCTTAAATATGGCTATCAATCCCCCACTGCATTTAACCGGGCTTTTCAAAGCATACATGGAGTAGCACCGTCTCTTGTAAAAGAAAACGGTATTTCCGTAAAATCATATCCACCTATCAGCTTCAAAATTACAATAAAAGGAGTGGATGAATTGAATTATCGAATCGAGAAAAAGGGGGGATTTCGGATTGTAGGGACTGCACAACCGCTGCACCGGGAAATTGAAAAGAATTTTGAAATTGTACCCCAAATGTGGGGCAAAGCTGCTATGGACGGAACAATCCCTAAATTAGCCGCCATGGCAAACGGATCCCCTGGGGGAATATTAGGAGTCAGCGTTTGCAATGACCCGGAAGAATGGCGGTATTTTATTGCCGCTGCCAGTACAAAGGAAATAGATGAGACCCTGGAAGAATATGTTGTTCCGGCTTTCACCTGGGCAATATTTTCCGGAGAAGGTCAATGCCCTCAAGCAATACAGGATTTGGAAAAACGAATTGTCACCGAATGGCTTCCAACTTCCGGATACGAATACGACAATGGACCGGACATTGAGGTCTATTTAAGTCCTGACCCTCAAAATGCTGCATTTGAAGTATGGATACCTGTCATAAAAAAATAATCAGGAGAAAACCTTGGATAAACCAAATGAAAATTTTACTGTTTTTCTTGAAGCAGTAGACCATGGCAATAAAGATTCCGTTGCGGAAATAAATGATTACCTTATGCAAAACAACTGCAAATGTGAAATTAAATCTGCTAAAAATGGATTTATCGTTTCCTACAGACTGAATACCACGAAAAAAGTGCTGGCAACTTTTGTGTTTCGAAAAACCGGAATAAGATTACGAATTTATCCCGAACACCTAAAAGCTTATGAAACCTTTTTGAATACTTTGCCGGACAAAATGAAGAAAGAAATCAAAAAGGCATCTGTATGCAAGCGATTAATAAATCCAGAGGAATGCAATCCTAAATGCTTAATGGGATATGACTTCTCTTTAGATAATGATCACTATAAAAAATGCCGTTACATGGCATTTATGCCTGCTTTAAGTAAAGAAAACAACCCATATATCAAAGCTTTTTTAGAAAATGAGTTAAGCACATAATAACTGCATTTTACAGCAGCCGGTTATTAGAGTAACAGATGAAAATTCCAGGTTTGGGAGCTGCCTAACCAATTACCTTCTTTATTCTAACAGCTTAAGCAACAAGATGGGCGAGAAAAGATTGGGCATCAGATTATTCCATGCATGTTTTTCAAAGCAAAGAAACAGATTTATAATATTAACAATGGGCAAGAACCACCTGAAAATGGCCTTGCCCTAAATGACTATAAAACTTTATATCATCTTTTGAACTTATACTGACTTTGAAACGGTCTCTGATGTCGTTGTGCTACACTCTCCTTTGTTTTCATTGCCCGCCGGAATTTTATAAGCTTCCAGATTGCTGCACATTTTCGTTAACACTTGGCTGAATACGGCTATTTCATCTTCTGGTATGCCGGCACAGATAAGTTCTTCGAATTGCTGAAAAACCTTTCTTGTTTCTTCTGCTTCGGCAAGCCCTTTTTCTGTGAGGCTGATCAGAAAGGAACGTCTGCAGTCCGGATTATTTTCTCTCCGGAGGAACCCCATATCCTGCAGTTTGTCTATATTTCTTGACATGGTGGCCGCATCAAAACAGCATCGATCTGCCAGCTCCTTTTGGGTGATATGGTCCTTTTGCAAAAGATTATATAAAATCCTGGCATGTCCCTGCCCCGGCGTTAATCCGATATTTGACAGAAGCGGAGAAATAATCTGTTTCCTGGCTTTTTCTTCACGAACCAATAATTCTCTCACATTATATCGCTCCATATATTTTATCATTCCTTTCCCTTGGCTCAAGGCACAAACATGCCATGCCGCATGTTGTGCCCCTCTGCTCTTTATTTTATCACTACTATGGAACCAATGCCTAAATTGAGTTCCTCTTTTTAACCGGCCCTCTGCCGTCTCAAAATCTACTATATTGTTCACGCTTCATTTCATCATTCTAATTCAAACTGCCCTGTATGCAGCTGGTAATACTTCCCTTTTTCCTGAAGCAATTCATCATGACTGCCCCGCTCAATAATTTCTCCCTTTTCAAGAACCAGGATGGCGTTTGAATTTCTTACGGTGGAAAGTCTGTGGGCGATAACAAATACCGTCCGGTCTTTCATAAGGGCATCCATACCCTTTTCAATGAGTTTTTCCGTTCGTGTATCAATGGAACTGGTGGCTTCGTCCATAACAAGGACCGGCGGCTGTGATATGGCGGCTCTTGCAATGGCGATCAGCTGCCGCTGTCCCTGGGATAAATTGCTGCCGTCACTTTCCAGCAGGGTATCGTAGCCGTTTGGAAGGCGCCGTATAAAGGAATCCGCATTTGCGATTTTGGCGGCGGTCAGCACGTCTTCATGGGAAGCATTCAGCCTTCCATACCGGATATTATCGGCAATGCTTCCGGTAAACAAGTGGGTTTCCTGAATGACCAGGGAAATGGAACGTCTTAAATCATCCTTTTTTATGTTCCGGATATCAATTCCGTCATAGGTTATGGTACCTCCGTTTAATTCATAAAAACGGTTGACCAGGTTGATGATGGTCGTTTTACCCGCTCCGGTAGAGCCAACGAAGGCAATCTTCTGGCCAGGTTTGGCATAAAGGCTGATGCCGTTTAAAATAATGTTTTCGCCCGTATAGCCGAATACCACATCGTGGAACCGGACATCTCCCTTTAAAGGAACCAGATGATATCCCTGGTCCAGGTCAGGCACTTTCCAGGCAAAAGAACCGGTATAGATATCTGTTTCCTTCAGGCTTCCATCCATCTCCTGCACCACTCTTTTTAAGGTGACAGTTCCTTTGTCGGATTCCGGCTCTTCCTCCATCATACTAAAAATCTTTTCCGCACTGGCAAGGGCCACCATGAGAAAATTGATCTGCATGGTAAACTGGTTCATGGGCATGGCGCTCTGCCTGACATAAACCAGATAGGATGCCAGGGTTCCCATATTAATCAGTCCTGACAGTGCAAACAATCCGCCCACACAGGCAGAGATGGCATAATTAATGTAAGAAAGAGACACAATGGTTGGAACGGTAATTCCCGTATAGGTGGAAGCCATTGTGGAAGAAACCCTCAGCTTCTCGTTCAGCTCACAGAATTTTTTAAAGTCCTGTTTTTCATGGCGGAAAATCTTTTCCACCTTCTGCCCCTCCACCATTTCCTCTACATAACCATTGATGTTGCCGAGATTTTTCTGCTGCTGGGCAAAATACTTTTTGCTCAGCTTTCCATTGTGTCGAATATATATTAACATAACCAGCAAAAAAAATACAACGATAAATGACAGCTTCCAGTCCAGAAGGATTAACATGATAATCGTACCTACGGAAGTAATAAAGCTCTGGATCAGCAATGTAAAGCTGTTGTTAAGCGCTTCTGAGATGGTGTCAACATCATTTGTAAAATGGCTCATCAGCTCCCCATGGGTATGGGTATCAAAAAACTTTAAGGGCAGCTTCTGGGTATGGCGGAATAAGTCTACCCTTATTTCGCTTACCACCTGCTGGGAAACGTGGACCATCATCCGGTTATAGAGCAGACAGGATATTGCCCCCGCCAGATAGAGCACTCCCATCAGAACAATCATTCTGACAAGCCCGGGAATATTTCCCGGCAGGATATATTCATTTATGACCGGCTTCAGCAAATAGGTTCCCATTATTCCGGAAAATGCACTGATGCTTACCAGGATCGCTATGAACACCATGGAAAGTTTGTAATGGCCGATATATTTCAAAAGCTTTTCCATGGTCTTTTTTGTGTCTTTTGGTCTTGGGTGTCCGGTATTCTTCATACGGCCTGGCTGCCTCCTTTCTGCTGGGAAAAGTAAATATCCTGATAAATTTCATTATCAGCCAGCAGTTGTTCATGAGTTCCAATGGCATTTATTTTTCCGTCATCAAGGATAATAATCTGGTCTGCATCCATGACAGAGGATATCCGCTGGCTGATGATGATCTTTGTCATGCCGGGAAGAGATTGTTCCAGGCCCTCTTTTATCTTTGCTTCCGTGGCGGTGTCAAGGGCGCTTGTGGAATCGTCTAAAATAAGCACCTTAGGGGCCTTTAAAATCGCTCTTGCAATGCAGAGCCGCTGTTTCTGCCCTCCTGAGACATTAACGCCTCCCTGCCCCAGCTCCGTATCATAGCCATGATCCAGACGGCCGATAAATTCATTGACACAGGCAATGCTGCAGGCTCTTTCTATTTCTTCCTCCGTTGCGTCCTCTTTTCCCCAGTAAAGGTTTTCTTTCACCGTACCGGAAAAAAGGGTGTTTTTCTGTAACACCATAGCAATGGAATCCCTTAAATGATCCTGGGTATATTCGTATATGGGATGGCCGTCAATGGTAATATTGCCGGAGGTCACCTCATAAAGCCTTGGGATCAGCTGCACCAGGGTGCTTTTGGCAGCTCCGGTCTGCCCTATGATTCCAACCGTCTGTCCCGGACTGATTTCAAAAGAGATGTCGGAAAGCACATATTCCTTTGCATTTTCCTTGTATTTGAAATATACATGTTCAAACCGGATCCAGCCTTCTTTGATGGATATATCCTTTGCCCGGTCGTCATTGATAATCGGTTCCTCATCTAAAACCTCCGAAATCCTCTTCCATGAAGTCAGGGACCGGGTGAACAAAAGAAAAACATTGGAAAACATCATAAGGGAATTAAGCACCTGCAGCACATAGCTGAGAAAGCTGGTCAGCGCACCTACCTTCATGTCACCGATCATAACCAGGTTTCCGCCAAACCACAGAATACTTAATATGGTTCCGTACATGACAAACTGTAAGGCAGGCATATTTAAGGCAGCCAGGGAAAAGGACCTTTCCGAGGAATTCTGTAAGTTCGTGCTTCCCTCTTTAAATTTGCTTATCTCATAATCTCCCCGAACATACGCTTTTACCACCCGGATAGCGACCAGATTCTCCTGAATGATCCTGTTTACAAGATCAACAGCTCCCTGCATTTTTGCGTACAAAGGTCTTACGTTTTTAATGATGGTATATAATATGGCAGCCAGCACGGGAGCCGCAATTAAAAATACCACAGCAAGTTCTGCATTCAGTCTGAACGAAACAATCAATGCTGTCATCATCATCACCGGGGAACGAAAGCCGGGACGCATTCCGTTTGTAATGGAATTCTGGATTGTGGTAATATCACTTGTAAGCCTTGTTACCAAAGAAGGGGTGCTGAACCGGTCCGTGTTTGCGAAGGAATAGGTCTGCATTTTCTGAAATTCTGCCATTCGGATTTCAGCTCCCACACCATTTCCGCAGATCGCGGTATACCGGGCACATGCATGGCCCAGAAAGAGAGAAACAACGGCAAAGAATACCATCTGAAATCCCTTTAAAAATATGTAATTCTTATCACCGTTTGCAACCCCCACATCAATGATGTCAGCCATAATCATGGGGATAACTAATTCAAAAATGGTTTCAGCCTCAATACAGATTATTGCAAGGATAAATTCTTTTTTATACTTTTTTGCATAGACTAATAGGTTTTTCATGTCAGGCTCCCTGGATTAGTTATTATAACAATAATTGCATTAGCAACAATTGCATACATAACTATTATATCCTGACTCTTTGAATTGTCAATAGATGATAGGAACATTTGCCAATGAACAGAAAAACGCCTTATCCGTAGAGTGTAAAATCTACGGGATAAGGCGCTTTAACCGATTTTTTATTTTGTAAAAGGCTCTGGTAAGGCTGCAATTATTCGTTTGTTCCCTCAATAAAAAAGTCTACCCGCCTGTTCTTTCTTCTGCCATCATCGGTAGAGTTATCATCAACTGGATAATATTCACTGTAGCCGATGGCAGAAAACTTTTTCGCTTCAATTTCGGAGGTCTCCAGCAACCACCGCAGAACATTAACTGCACGGCTTGTGGAAAGTTCCCAGTTGCTGTCATAGATGTGGGTATTAATGGGGCGGTTATCCGTATGTCCTTCTATCCTGACCATTTTAAAGGAATCCTGGTAGGTTATTAATATTTCAGAAATTTTCTGAAGCATAGGTTCCGCATCCTCATTGATTTCAGCTCTTCCTGAATCAAATAACACGGAAGCCGCAATTCGCAGCAGAATCTCTCTGTTACCCAGCTTTGTAACGCTTAATTCGTTGGTAAGCTGCTCTTCCTCTATGTATGCTTTAATGTATTCATAAAGCTTGTTAAACTCTTCTGAATCCGATTTCAAATCGTTTTGTTCCGTGGCTGCAGCCTGGCTGGCCGCAGCTGCTGCTTCTTTTTCTCTTTTATTTTCCTGAATGGTAAGTGCCTGATTCATCATGGCAAAGGCAAACAAAATTACAAAAATAGCGAGCAAGTCGGTCATCAAGTCACTGTAACTGTCTTGCCAACTCGCCTCCTCTTCCTCTTCCTCCTCTTCGGTCCTGCGGAATCTGCTCATAACTGGTCAGTCACCTCCTTTTTTTAAAACGAGATTTCGGTTTCCCATCAGGTTTTCCTTCCGGCTTTCCACTGGGTTTTCCTTCATCATCCAGACTTATATTTGCATACGCCATCAATTCTTCTTTGATGAGCCTTGGATTTTTTCCCTGCTGTATGCCTGCCAGCCCCTCTATTATCAGTTCTCTTCTTGTCTCTTCCTCTTTATTCATAAATTTCAGCCTCTTAGCCATAGGAGAAAATATAACGTAGGCGACAAAAGCTCCATAAAAGGATGAAACCAGTTCCAGAGCCATCATTGGGCCCAGGGTACTTGCATCATCCAGATTATTTAACATGGGAATAAGGCCTACATAGGTTCCAAGAAGCCCCAGCGCAGGAGCCGTAGCCGCTATCATGTCCAGCATTGCGGCGCCCTTATGGTGCCTTTGTTTCATGAAATAGGTTGAACCTTCCAATAAATTTCTCAATTGCTCTTCATCCGCACCATCAATAATATATTGAATTCCCTGCTTCAGGAATGCATCGTCCGTTAGATTATCAATGTGATTTTCAAGGGCAAGCAAGCCTTCCTTCCGTGATATTTCAGAGCATCTGACTAAAGCTGCAATATCCTTTTTTATATCATACTCTGCTTTCGAAAATGCCTTTTTAATGACAGTTCCTATGGTTTTAAGCCTTTGGGGCGGAAAAGCCATTATGGTAGCGCCTATGGTTCCACCGAAAATAATAAATGCCGAGGGTATGTTCCAGAACAGCTCTGCGTGTCCGGATACAAATACAGATCCAACAATCAGAGACGCACCAAATACAAGTCCGATCAGTGTTGAGCTTATGAATTTAAACAATGGAAAACCTCCTAACAGTAATTTTCAGAAGTGTTAACCTCTTATGTATTTTGCATGACAATTTTATATCGGTTGATTCGTCATAGGAATTAATGGTAGTTAAGAAATCTCACATTTTCTTAACATTATCTTTATCTCCCTCAGAAAATGCCGTGTCAAATAAAAACAGAGCTCAAAACGCAGGAATGAGTGTTAAAATTCCCATTGTTTTAAGCTCTGTCGGTTTTAATGTTTTAATGTCTGCTCTATTTACCATAAAAACCCAAAAATAAAAAACAGCCGGAAACCCTTGTAAAATCAAGATTCCAGCTCTTAAATAAAAAAAGCGCGAGACGGGACTCGAACCCGCGACCCCGACCTTGGCAAGGTCGTACTCCACCAACTGAGCCACTCGCGCTTAATCTCTTTTCTTTTAAGGCATATACCCTCAAAACCACACATTGTTACATATCTATTATCATCCGTTCTTTCCTCTTACCTAAACCAACCTGGTTAAGCCCTCGACCTATTAGTGACAGTCAGCT
>CABJBM010000022.1 GCA_902363835.1 Lachnospiraceae bacterium | reverse complement strand
GTAAGTGTCAAATATGTTGGTGTATAGAAAAACAGACAGCCTCTGTTTATAATTGAAGGCTGTCTGTTAACGACAAAGTTTTTGAATCATTGGATCCCATGGCATATACTCTTCCAGATATTCTGGATATTCAAGAAATGAAGTTCCGGGAATATCGCTGAGAATGAACTTTATGTACTTCCATGGATTTAATCCATTGGCTTTGGCTGTTTCAATTAAAGTATAGATACCCGCACTTGCTTCTGCTCCTTTCGGACTTCCTGAGAACAGCCAGTTCTTCCGGCCAATTGTAAATGGACGGATGCTATTCTCTGCCAGATTGTTTGATATGCTGCAGTTGCCATCAAGAAGATAATTCATCAGTCCTTCTTTTTGGTTATTCGCATACTGAAAGGCTTTGCCCAGTCTGGAACTCGCAAGGACTTTCGGTGAGGTCTCTTTTACCCACGACCAAAAGGCATCCAGTACAGGCTTTTCCTGTACCAGACGCTGTTCCTTCCGCCCTGCTGGGGATAGAACTTCCAGTTTTTTCTCAATCTCAAAAAGCTGATTGATATATCTGACTGCCTGGGCTGGAATGGTTGCTTCCGGGCTGTCGACATCCTTGGGAAGTGCTTCAACAAAGTATCTCCTCAGATGAGTCCAGCAGATGCACCGGGTAATACCGGATACTTTTTCATAACCTTTGTAAGCATCGGTATGAATGAATCCATGGTATCCCTTTAAATATTTCTGGGGATATGTTCCGCTCCGCCCTGGCTGATAAACGAACTGGCGGACTGGCTGCCCAGCGTCCTTGATGGAGCAGTATACCCACATATAAGAATCCGTTGTATTCTTCCGGTCCGGTTCATTCATGACCTGTACAGGAGTTTCATCGATGTGAAGGTATTGCTGCTCTAACAGTTTTTTATGAAGAAGCCCAACCACCGGGGAAAGCCAGTCCCGGTAACTGGTAAGGATCCAGTTTGACATCGTTGCACGGCTTAAGGCTACCCCCAGGTTTTCCCATTCCTTTTCCTGACGGTATAAAGGAACAGCCAGTTCATACTTTTGATGAATGACCCACGCAACCGCTCCAGGGGAGGCATAAGAGTGCTGGATAACTGGATAAGGCATTGGAGACTTCTCCATATATTCTTTTCCTTCCTTACGGCACTTTCTGCATTCAAAGGTCTCACGGTAATAATCAATGACGCGTACTTTGGCAGGAATGAATTCAATCTCTGTGCGGACGAATTCTTCCCCAACAGATACAAGGGGAGTGCCACAGGTCTCACAGAAACGGTCCTCTTCCGCAAGCGTACAGAGTTTCTTTTCATGAGGGAGATCCTTTAACAGTTCTTCCTTTTGCCCTTTATGTTTCCGACGGCGATAGGATGCAACGTCTTTTAAATCTGGTTCTGCAGCCTTCGGATCTACAAAGACCTCCGCTTCATCAAAAAGAGACATCTGTCCCTCGAGTCCGAGAGATGATGTCTGCTCCGTAGTCCTGCCATAAAGTTTTCTGGTCAGAAAAGCAACCTTTTCATGAAGAAGAAGGTTCTCTTTTTCTAATTCAACGATGCGGTTTTCGAGATTTTCAAGCTGATTGTTATGCTCCATTTGATGACAGTTCCTTTGCTTTTTAACTGTCATAATTATACCATAAAGATACGGTAAAATCCAGTAAATACGGCATTTGAGGACTTTTATATGATCCTTTCCGGCTGAGATTTCTTCACTGCTTTGGGCTGGTTAATGGACAGGCCTTCCATGAGCCACCGAAACTCCTGTCCTGAAATCAGCCGTACTTCAGCCTGTGTCCTTGGCCACTGGAACGTTCCATTTTCAAGCCTCTTATAAAGTAAGACAAAGCCATCACCTTCCCAGAAGAGAGCTTTGATGCGGTTACATTTGCGTCCACAGAACAAAAACAGGCTGTTGGAAAAAGGATCAAGTCTGAAGTTTTGCTGTACAATGGCGGATAGGCCATCAATGGATTTGCGCATATCCGTATAACCGCAGGCAAGATAGATATGTTCTGCCTTTGAAATATCGCCTAACATAGATGCCTGATGGTACGAAGGGTATTTTCGATTGTTTCCTGGTCCGCACCATTCTGGATTTCCAGAGTTGTATTTCCAAGTCTGATAATGACAGCGGTTGATGAGCTGAAATTGGCAGTTGTATGCGGAACTTCAGCAAACATAGAGGGCTGGGAAGCAACAGTTGGAACTTTAGGTTTTCTTTCAGCAGGAATTGCATCAAAGGCTTCGCGCTTGATCTTGCGAAGCCAGTAATAATAGGACTTTATACTGACATCATGAGCGGTGCACCAATCAGACACTTTCTGATTGCTTGCCCTGCATTCCCCAATCCGTTCGATCCAAAGGCCGAGTTTCTGGGAATCAGTTGCTACGGTTAAGTGATCCATAGATAAATCTCCAATCCCTTAAGGTACTTAAGTTCCTTAAGACTTTTAGAATTAGAGACATTATCTCACAATTAAAAGTTAAAAAATATACACTGACATATTTGACGCTTACATTCTAAAAGCTGCTAACTATCAATATTTTGTTCTTAATCTATTTTTCAAAATTTTTGTTTCAGTTTACCAGCCTAAATAATCGACAAAAAAGAACTACCAGCTTAATATCATAGCTGATAGTTCTTTATATATGATTACACTTATTTTTCTGTCTGTTCGGTTATTAATTCTGTGTAGCATTATGCTTATCACTAAAGTCTAAGACTTTTTCAAAAAGCAGGCTATCAGCCCAACTATCACCTTGCATAATATACTGGCTATATTTTCCGACGAATAGAAAACCACTTTTAATTAAAACAATTTGAGATCCTATATTTTGAGGAGAGGTTCCAGCTTCAATTCTATGGAGCTTATGTACCAAACCGGCCTGCTTAACAATCAATTTTACAGCTGTAGTTGCATATCCTTTCCCCTGATGTTTTTCACCCATACGATATCCTAACTCAGCTTTCTTTAAAGGCTCTTTTATAACATCAGTAAGGTTAACTCTGCCAATAACCTCCCCCTGTGTATTCATCACCAGATACATATAGTGAATATCCTTTTCTTGTTCAGCTACTAATCTTTCTATTATTTCTTGAAATGAGGCGCGGTTATAATAAGAATTACTTCGAGACAAGCCAATGGATTCAAAATAGCAACGGTTTTCTACTTCAAATTCAAAAAGGCTGTCTGCATCATCTATAGATAATAACTTTACTGAGACTTTATTCACAAGAGCCACCTCCAATTATATAAATAATCCTTTTGGATATACTATCACCTAACCTAGTTATTATCAATATTAAGTTTTCACTACACACTAATATGCTAAATCCAAACTTTTCTAGAGTAGTTTATTACCATATTTTCTTTTCCTATCATATATGATACTATATACATAAAATATGATTGAAGGAATCCATATGAAAACAAACATCCAATTAATCGTGATATGCCTTATCTTTGTCATTCTTTTTTCAATCGCATTAAATAATACCAAAAATAATTCAACTCAAAACAAATTCCAAACACGCAATTACTTTAATACATCTATTCTCAATGATGTATCTGCTCAAGATGCTGAGAGCCTGGAAGCTCTGATTAATAAATGTTTAAGCAATCCTGCTTGTGAAGAAACTATCTTTCAATCAAAAATAAGAAGTTTCCATGTAGCAAAAACATTTTCCTGCAATGGTGATGAAGCAGAATATGTATTCCTCAATAATCCTTATCTTTTGTGTATCTATGATGACTATGATCATCCAAGAAACATCCAATATTTCGAACTAACTGAAGAAGAATATTGGTTTGCATCTACCATTTATGGACGTAATGAAGGCTCTGACACCCCTCCTAAGGATTAACTTTACCAGATAAAACGACCTGGCGGAAGTCCGAAGTTCAGGATAATCTCAGTTTTAATGATCAGCTTAAGGAAAAAACACTACCAGCTGAATATTAATAGCTAGTAGTAAAATTAGATGATCTATTCACCTAATTCCTTTTGGTAATAAACAATTGTCATACCTTCCTTTATATTTTCTTCTTTTCCAGTAAGCTGATAGCCCATAGACTCATATAAATGGCACAGTTTATTCTCTTGTTTAATTGTGTCTAATTTCCAAACTTTCACTTCTGGGTATAAGTATTCTACTTCTCTTAACGTTTGTTTGGCATATCCGTTCCCTTGATTTTCCGGTAGAATAAACATTGGGGAGATTCTACATTCTTTGGCTGAAAGCTTTACTACTCTAATTATCCCTATATTTCTATCTTCAAGTACAATGAAATAATAATCCGTATGATTCTGATTTATCTTTTTTGCTATGTCCTCAACCGATTCTGTACCAGGGCTTGTTTCATAGTCTTTATATTTCTCAAGAAGATCTCTAAATGATACAATCTGCATTGTATGAATCTCATCACAATCATTAAGATTTGCCTTATTTAATGCTATCCTCATAAAAACTTCCTCTCATAGGCTTTTAGACCACAATTTTTCCATTTAAGAATATCAGTTTTTCACTAACTGCCAATGTAATGTACTCTTGAATTTTAGCTTTTTAAATAAATTACTACATAAAAGGCTACTAATTTAATTATCAATAGCTAGTAGCTTTCTTTATAAATTCAATTTATTGATTTCGCATTATGCTCATAACTTTTGCCGGAAATTATAACTGTTTCTTTAATACATATAATCTAATATCATCGGGAAAACCATTGACTTCTCCACAAATAACATATCCTTGCTTTTGATAAAAAAGTGGCGCTTGAAAAGAATATGTTGTGAGATGAGCAATCTTGCATCCAGCGTCCTTTGCCTGATGTTCAATTTCTCCCAATAAACGTGACGCTATTTTTTGCCCTCTATAAGCCTCCTGCACCCAGAGGACCTCTATTTCTAAAGATGATAGATAAGTACATCCTGATACGCCTCCCACAATAACTCCATTTTCATTGCGTGCTATATTGATAAACTCCAAATCTGGTACTTTTAATTTACCGTTTGTTTTTTTCATATTGTGCTCAAGCAATCCATTTACACGAACTGAATTTAAAAACTCTTGCTCATCACAATCATTGTTAATAGTAATAAACATTTTTTCACTCCCAAAAAGATAATATAAATAGTCCTTATAAGTAGAATACTACCAAACTAACTGGCTATCAACATTAAGTTTTCAATATTCAGTGATACGCTAAATCTCAGTTTACCTGATTTATAGCAATAAAAAAACTACTAAACCAATATTGATAGTTAGTAGTTGGTGATTAATATTATTAAATTGGAATTAAACAAATTTTCTCTATTGTTCATTTGGTGCAAATAAGAAAGTATTGAATCATCGGCCCCATTTTCGCTTTTTTAACTACTGTAAAATATGGCATCAATATTGTCTCAAATTCATTATTCGATATATTATATCGATCAGTTCGCCCCAGATGCTCTTCAATAAGTGCTGTAATTTGAAATTCAGGACTTCCAACATCTGGAATATCAAGTATATATTTACCATCCGGTTTCATTATCCTATGAGCTTCTGCAATTGCCTGCGCCACAAAGTCCTTTTCAAAATATTCCAGCGAACCAATACATGCACCAATGTCAAAAAAACTTTCAGCATATGGTGTTTCATGCATACTGCCGCAATATAAAGAGCCAATCGTAACGTTATTCTTGTGGACAAATTCTTGCAGCAGTTCTATGGTCTTTTCACTTATATCAACTCCATAATACGTTGATGGCCACTCATTATATCCTCGAAACATTAAGTTCAAACAACAACCAAGATCAATAAAGTTCATGCCTTTTTTGGGGGATAGATATTCCACTATTTCTTTTTGACCACTGTCTGAGAGTGTTTCATCCATCCGCATTTTCAGATACAAAGGATAATTAGGATCATTTGTAATATGTGGAGGGAGACTCTCATAAGAATCAATCCCTTTTCGTCCTAAATCAATTCCTTTATCATACGATTTGGCAACTAACTCCAAATGCATTTTCATTGTGTTAACCCTCCGACTAAATTCCCATATACTCGTTTAATAATACAACAACCGCTTCTAACTATCAATATTAAGTTTTCAAAGTACAGTAATCTTGAAAATCCTAATTTATCATAGATTAGTCCATAATATAGTTGCGAATCTTGTTAAACTTTTCCATTTACATTTCACTTGCAATTGTGCTATAATGGAAACATTAAACGTGTGGTTCGCTTTGCGGGACGTAAGTCCAGTTTTAGTGGGCCACACATTTTTTATCCTATCAGAAAGAGGTGAGATATTATGAACATAGGTGATGTCATTATATACGGCAATCATGGTATTTGTAAGGTTATCGGATTACAGGATATGTGCATGGGTGAAAAAATCCGCCCATATTATGTCCTCAAACCTGTTTTTCATACTGCTTCGACAGTATACATCTCAGCTATAAGTGACAGAAGGAAAACAGAAATTCGTCGCATTCTATCTGCCGATGAAATTTTCGCTCTGCTTCAGAACATGTCTGGCAAGGATTTCGTTTGGATCAAGGATAATAATAAGCGCAAAGAATTATATAAGCAAATTCTTGTAGACGGCAACCGTTCCCAACTTGTTAAATTAGTAAAAACATTGCATACACACCAACAAGAGCTGAAAAACACAAACAAAAAACTGCATATTTCTGACGAATGTTTTCTCAAGGATGCTGAAAAAACGCTTTGTGAGGAATTTGCTTATGTACTGAACATCAAGTGTAAAGAAGTTATGCCGTTTATCTGTGAACAGATAGAAATAGCTTTAAAAAAAACGAAGGGTAGTAGTTCTGCAGCACAACATACCCCTTTCTAAAACCTCCCTCACCAGTGGAGTAGCCAAGATATCCACTGTTACAAATTGACAACTACTTTACCTTTTATCATGAATTACAACTGTCCTTTCTTACTCCGGCCCCGGCACTGTCAGACCGGAAGGTTATATAATGCCAGACGTAATTCAATGCTCCAACGCTTTTGCCAACTTTTCCATTTCTACAAACAGCTTTTGATTTTTTTCTGTTGCTTTTGGACCGCTTTCATATCAGCATTATAGCGTTCCGTTAGCCTTAATCTTTCCTCTCGATCCGCTTATACGCTTTTTCCCATTTTTCCTGTGTTGTTGGTACAAATAAGCATCGATCCTCACTATGGTATTTCTCCATTTTGGTTTTATCCTCTTTGGTATAAACACCCTCAAGCGGAAGGAAAGAAGTATAACCATTGCTTTCAGGTTTCCATCATGTATCGCTTTTGTAATGTTTTGGTCAATACTCACTTTTAATAAAATAGAGCATTATTCTTCTTTTTCGACTTCTCCGCTAAATATCAGTTTACCAATCTAACTCACTAGCAACATTCAAAACCGAATATATCTTTACATCCTGATACAATTATTAATTACATTAAAATAACAATTCATTACATTTAACGCTTTTGTATTTAGATATTAGTTATTATTTGTTTAAAGAAAAAACTGGTGTTGAAAATATTTAAGGGAATGGTAAAAGTATGGAAAATCAAAATGTTGTTAAATTTGGAATAGGGATTAAAATCTGGTGTATAATCAGTGTTTTGGGAAGTACCATAAGCGCAATAGTAAATTTATCTTTAGCAATTTACAGTGTAACAGCTATCTGCACAGCGAGTGTGATACTATATATTTGGTTATTATTAAATAAAAAACATATTGCTTTTTACCTTCTATTAATAGTGGCTATAGTGCGCCTTATAATAGACATTATTGTATTCAAGAGTCCGCAAGCAGTTTTGGGGCTGGTTAATCCTTTAATTACATACGCATTTCTACATAAATACTGGAAGCAAATGGAATAATATTAGTTATATAACACGTATCTTTCTGATTTATAAGTTGGTACGTGTTTTTTGTAATGAAAATTCTAATTTGCCTGTTTTCTTTATCTATCTACAATTCCCTTTTCTTTATATTTACCATTTTGTATTCTACTTTTTCTGTCACAATGGAAAAACTTTTGTTTTCAATAACTGTATAATATGCTATTATAAAACAAAACTATATAAGGAGATGCTATGACACACTATATCATTGTAAAATTTCTAGATACTGTTTCTAATAAAGAAGAATTAATCAGCCAAATTAATGTTCTATTTTTACATGCAACTGAGATACCTGGAATCGATCAGGTTCAGACGTTTTCGTCTTGTATTGACAGGGCAAATCGCCATGATTTAATGATAAAAATGGTTTTTGAACCGGACATTCTGAATGTATGGGATTCATCGGAGATTCACAAAAAATGGAAAGATGATTTCGGGAAATATCTTGCAGCCAAGACTATTTTTGATTGCGATTAAAAAGTGTTAATACGGTTTTAATACGGTTTGAGGACATCTTTTGTAACCCATGGTACAACATTACTCCAGTTAAATCCAGTGTCTAATTGATCGTATCTGTCATGAACACATCTTACAGTTACCGGATGCGCCACGGTTACCCAGCAATACATATTTTCTTCTGGTAACCGTTCCGTCACCGGAATTCACTGCTGTTTTCCTATTAATTTCTGGTCTACTTCCAGATACGGAAATACATTAAATAATACTAAAAGTAATTTAACTCAAAACAAGTTTTAAACACACAATTACTTTAATACATCTATTCTCAATGATGTATCTGCTCAAGATGCTGAGGATCTGGAAACTCTGATTAATAAATGTTTAAGCAATTCTGCTTGGGAAGAAACTATTATTCCTCAGCAATCCTTATCTTTTGTGTATCTATGATAACTATGATCATTCAAGCAATATCTAATATTTGGAATTAACTGAATAGTCACTAATTTATCTTTTAATATTTCACTTCAAAACACTCATAACTTGTTCGAATTTGATTTTGTATAACAATTTACTTCTGATAGAAAGCTTTTCAAAACTCCTTTTCAGTTTATTATTTACAAACTCCCGTCCTTCATCAATTCCCACTTTTCTGTTTACATAAGCTAAATATAGGAAACTTGGAACATTATCAAAGTGAGAAATCGAATCAGCATCAGCCACGCATAATTTTTCTAATGTCACTTTTGAGTTTAATACACTGCCCCTATGATTTCTGATACATTTCTGAACAAGCTTAATTTTATCTGGGTCATATTTAAATCCTTGTAATATTTTCTTAGCTATTTCGGCTCCATGAGTGTGATGATCCTCATACAGATTATAATCTGTTATGGAAGCAATAATATGAAAAAAGCATCCTATTCCAAAAAAGTTAGTTGGTAATTGGCATCTATACTCCACTTCTTTAAATAGATACTTTATAATATCTTTCCGCAAAATAACCTCTTATTTTCTCTTCATCATTATATATTCTGTAATACCATCACGATATAATCCAGGAATTTCTCCAACTTGACGATATCCAATACTTTGGTAAAATCGTTTTGCATTTGGATTAAAGTCAGCTACTGCTAAAAAGAACTTGTCTCGATCCGATATCTTTTCGAAATACTCAACAAGATGTTTTCCTATTCCCTTGCCTCTATATTCCTCTTTAACAGCAATAAGATGCAAATAAGGGAAACTGTGAAATGCACCATTTGTAATGTAGAACATAAATCCAGTGCATACATCTTGGGCAATTGCAACAAAAAGGGTTCCTTGTGCCAATCCCTCTTCAATTGCTTTACGCGCACTTCCTTCACTCTGAAAATAATGCTGTCCAAGGGATGATTTCAAAAGTGCTTCTTCACAATCTCTTAAATGTTTAAAATTTCCTTTTATAATTTTTATGTTCAAAATTTCACCTCCTAAAATAAACATAATCTTTATGAGTAGAATATCACCATGCTTACCAACTATCAATATTAAGCTTTCAATGTACAATAATTCGTCAAATCCAAACCCTCCCAACCATATTACTGCACAAAAAAACTACTGCCCTAATTATTAATAGCAGTAGTTTTCTATACCATATTCATTTTATTGACATTCCATTTTACTCATACTTTTACCTGTCTGCAAGTTCATACGTTACATATGGACGGTCAAGGTGATATCCGAGTTTTTCTGCTAAGGCGACAGAGCGTAAATCATGAGCATCCCAACTGGGATAAATATTCCTTTTTAAACACTCTAAAATCAGTTTTGCCCCACATACAGTTGCAAGGCCCTTGCACCTGTATTCAGGTTTTGTATCTATCTCTATTTCAATACCTCCGTTATATACGGCATAAGGAGATGCCCCTGCCACAAGCTTTCCTTTATGTAAAATTGCCGCACCGATAGCTCTGTTATGGTAATCCTCATAATTCTTAAACTGAGAACACAAATCAACAGACCACGCTTCATTTTGCGCCATTTCATAAATTTCCTGGTCAAATAGCTTTAGTTCATAGCAATGATCCAGTGTTTCAATATAAGCATTCAGTGTTTCAACATCAAATACATCAGGCTCTTTTTTAATTGCATAGCGAAAGGTTTTACTCACCCTATTGCCATAAAAATCTTCTATCAGCTTTTCCCAAGGCTGGTCTTTTGGTATCAGCAGCTTTGCTCCATCTATAGCAGCCAGCAACGCACTATTTGGGTTTCCCGCAAAAAAACAAAAGTCACCAATATCAATAACTGCCGACGCAGGATCTTCCTCGTTATCCAGAAGCATCTTTCCCATATGTTCCTGCAAACAGGACCATATTAACGCTTCTTCCCAACCATCGAACAGAGCTGCCGCTTTGCGTTTATTTATGCCCATTACCATTCTCCCATCTTTATAATCAAGATTACATAAATAACCCTTATGAGTAGAATATCATCAAACTCACTAACTATCAATATTAAGTTTTCAATGCAATGCACTGCAATCAGCCAACCCCTGGTTTCCACTCCATTTCATGCCCCCCCTCCTTCTCAATGGCTTTCACTCTTTCATTCTCAAAAAATACCAGTGTACTTAACCCAATAACTGATGTAAAATATTTAAAAATGCAAAAGGGGTACATAAATGCTGAATTCAAACAACAAAAACGATTCATACCAGGATTCCCTTGCTCTTGGGATCAGTTTGGGACTGATATTTGGCGCAGTGATAAACAATTTGGGAATGGGGTTATTAATGGGAATATCCTTAAGTTTATTGTTAAATAAAGGTTATTTTAAAATCCATTGAATTTTACATACAACTACTTTTCTTTTACTTAACCCAAACTCATTTGCTCCACCGGCCAAAGTTCATTCATAACATTGCCTCTCCTGACAGGCAATTTTGCACTCTGGCCGGTACCTGCAGCTTGCGGCTGTCCTAAAATACCCTTTTCATCAATTTTTTTCTTTTTCACAAACTCTTCACAGATCTGTCAAACTCCCATCACAATTTTCCGGTATATTAATAACTGTAAAAAGGCCAATAACCTTTAAAGATAATACTTTTTTCATAACTGCCGGCAGGATCCCCCCCCATCTTGCCGGCTTCCTCTTTTTTATACAAACTACAAGATTTCATCATACGGGTATTTCTTTAAACCTGGTTATCCCAATTGGAATTTTCCTTTTTGGGCAATCATATAATAGTTAAAACTGAGACCTTTGAATGGGGAGGCTTATCATTAAAATATTAGACGAAAATTATTTTGATCTCTTAATAAACAATGAATATGCAAGTATCCTGGAGCAAACATATGATTTGACCTATATAAACCAAAGATACTCTGTTCTTCATGCGCCTATCAGCGAATTTCGTATGTGTCTCCTGGGAAACCAGCCTTACACCATATTCCCTCATATCTACACCCTTAACTCTACCTATAGTCTGGAAAAATCCAGTGTAAAATCATTTCAGTATAACCCTAATTTTTCTTTGTTTGCTCAGGGTGTTTTAATTGGATTTGTTGACACTGGAATTGACTATCAGCATCCGGCGTTTCTTAACAATGATGGTTCCACACGGATTCAGTCCATATGGGATCAGACCATAACAGACGGCACACCTCCGGAAAATTTTACATTTGGCAGCGAATATAAAAAAGAATCCATTAACAATGCACTGCTTGACGATGATCCCTTATCCGCTGTTCCAACCCGTGATGAGAATGGACATGGTACTATGCTGGCCGGTATTGCTGCCGGAACCCCTGATTTAGGCGAAGATTTCAGCGGAGTAGCTTCTAAAGCAGAACTGGTGATCGTCAAGTTAAAGCAAGCCAAATCATACAACCGCCAGATTTTTTGTGTAAGGAATGATATCGAATGTTATCTTGAAACCGATATCATGCTTGGTATTGAATATCTTCGTTCCGTAGCTTTAAAGCTGGACCGTCCTATGGTTATATGCATTGGAG
The DNA here is from genome assembly GCA_902363835.1 of Lachnospiraceae bacterium. Taxonomy (GTDB): domain Bacteria; phylum Bacillota; class Clostridia; order Lachnospirales; family Lachnospiraceae; genus Lacrimispora. Next base: position 96,968 of record CABJBM010000022.1, on the reverse strand, counting down.
TGGGAACCAGCCAGGGGGATCACAGTGGACAGGGTAGTCTTTCTACACATTTAAATGACCTGGCTTCCTACCATGGCATCTCCGTAACCATTGCTGCCGGAAATGAAGGCGGCAACCGCAGACATTATTATGGAGTGTTTGATACACCTGATTACAGTAAAAACTTCGAACTGCGTGTTGATCCGTCAGATCCGGATTTCTTTTTTGAGTTATGGAATCATTCTCCATACCGGTTAGTTATTTCCATTACAACGCCATTGGGTGAGAATACTCAAATCATCCAGCCTAAATTTTATGAATGCCGGGAGTTTAAATTTATTTATGGATCCACCACTTTATACATCAATAACATCATTTTGGAAGAAAAGAGCGGCATGCAGCTTATATTGGTGCGTTTTAAACAGGCCGTAAACGGTTTATGGCAGATCAAAGTCACAAACCTGGATAAGCGAGCCTCCTCTTTTAACGCATGGCTGCCTTCCGGTCCCATCATAACAACCGATACATTCTTTCTTGAGGCAACACCGGATATTACCATTACAGGCCCGGGAAACACCAGTAATCCGGTTACTGTAACTGCGTATAATCAATATGATGACAGTATTCTCATTGAATCCAGCAGAGGCTTTTCTGCAGCCGGGGTTGCCCTTCCCGATCTTGCTGCTCCCGGATATCGGCTTACATGTCCATTGCCTAACAACAGTTATGGAAGTGCTACCGGTACAGGGGCCGCCGCTGCACACGTTGCCGGGATACAGGCCATGATCATGGAGTGGGCAATTCTCCGCGGCAATTATACTACTATCACAGGAAAAAACATTAATAATCTGCTGATAAAAGGAGCTTACCGAAGCAATTATCTTACATATCCAAATCCAATATGGGGCTACGGGCAAGTAAGCGTTTTAGGAGTTTTTAATCAAATGACTTTATAAATAAACAGTTATCAATGAGTAATGAAACACCACACAGGGCGGCTTCCTCCGCCCTTTTACCTTCATATTTACAAGCGCTTACCCGGTATCTCCTGTACCGGGCTTATTCTTTACTTCCCCAACGTGTCATGATAGAATAGCCATATCAAAGCTTTCTATCATTTAAATTTTATGAGGTGAATTTCCATGCGCAGTGAAAAAGAAATGTTTGATTTGATTTTAAGGGTTGCAGAAGCAGATGAACGTGTCAGAGCAGTGTACATGAATGGTTCCCGTGCAAATCCTCATGTTGAAAAGGATATTTATCAGGATTATGACATTGTTTATGTTGTTACGGAAACACAATCATTTTTACAGAATAAATCGTGGATAAATATTTTCGGAGAAATTGCCATTGTACAGGAACCGGATTCCAATGACTTGGGTTGGGGCACAGACTGCGACTTTACCAAGTCATATGGCTGGCTCATTTTATTTAAAGACGGAAACAGGATTGATTTGCATATTATGGTCAGGGAAACAGCTATGGAACATTATCTCTCAGACAGTCTTACTGTACCTTTGATGGACAAGGATCATCTTTTGCCTCAGATCCCCCCATCAAGCGATGCGGATTACCGGATAAAAGTCCCTGCAAAACAGGTGTATAACGGATGCTGTAATGAATTCTGGTGGTGCTTAAACAACGTTGCAAAAGGAATTAAAAGAGACCAGATTCCGTATGCAATGAGGATGTATACGCAAGTCGTACATGTGGAGCTTGATAAAATGGTAGAGTGGTACATTGCCATGGATCATGAAGATTCTGTTTCAACAGGAATGTGGGGGAAATATTATAAAAAGTACCTGTCCCCAGAGCTTTATGAAAAATATTTAAAAACTTACTCTGACGGAAACCCTGAAAATCTCTGGAATGCCATTTTCATTGCCTGTGATCTGTTTCGTTCTCTTGCACTGCAGGTTTCTGACCATTTGGGTTATGTTTACTGCAAACAGGATGATGAAAACATGGTCAGCTATATCACTCATATAAAAAACGCGGCTCATTGAGTATGATTGAAATAGGTACACTGGAATTATTCCCGGAAATTAAGAAGGCAAAAGAATTTTGAAAGGAATTAATTTGTAATGAAAAAAGATACGATACTGGTAAAAGGTGAATTTGCTCCTTTAAAGAAAGTTGTTTTGACCCAATCAGAATTCATCTTTCCGAAGCGGGAGGAAAGGAATGATGAGCATACATTTCTTACAGAGGAAAGTCTGAATTTATATTTTGGCATTGATACCGCAGGAAAGAATTATAAGGATGTTTTTCCGGAACGTCAGGCGGAGTGGGAAAAAGAACGGGAGAATTTAAAAAAGGTTCTTGAAAAATATGGAGTGGAGATACTTCGCCCCCGGCTGCTGACTGAGTATGAAAAAGAAACCGGTAAGGAATACGGCTGCTGCAATTTCTTTGCCCGCGACCCATTTTTCACCATTGGATCTTCCATAATCGAAGGTTCTCTGCGCTTCTTTCACCGGAGAAACGAAATCCTTCCAATTCGGGATATTCTTGCAAAAGAGGCTTATGACAGCGACGCATTTTATGTGTCCGTGCCAAGACCGGATATTTCCCAGGGCTTTGACGCTGAACCGGGTCCTTTTTTGGAAGGGGGAGATATCCTGATTTTAAACAAGACTGTTTTTGTGGGAAATTCCGGGCTGGCCTCCAATCATAATGGCTGCCTCTGGCTTAAGTCATATTTATCCCACTGGGGATATGATGTGATCCAGGTGCCTTTAAAAAAGGATGTGCTCCATTTGGATTGTGCATTAAGCCTTGTAAGAGACGGTTTGATGATTGTCTGTGAGGAAGCCTTTTTAGAGGGAATTCCTGAGCTACTGAAAAACTGGGATAAAATTTCGGTTCCTTATAAGGACATTGCCCATTTAGCGGTGAACGGGCTTCCGGTAAATGAATCTGTTTACATCCTGGACCCTCAATTTCAATATATTGCAGAACAGCTAAAAGCCAAAGGAATTACGGTTGAATTAATTGATTTCAAAATTTCCCGAAGCTTGGGCGGTTCCTTCCGGTGCAGTACACAGCCCCTTGTAAGGGCATAAGTATTCAGGAAAGTTCCGGCAGGAGAGTCTGTTTTGCAGGCATCCCTGCCGGAGCAGGGGTGCTTCAGCCGCCATATGCCTAATCCAATATGGTTTTCCACGATTCATCAGAAAAAGCCTGAAAACACATCCTGATCTGCTCTTCATTGCATTTTTCCTCTGCAAGGGAAGGCAATTCTTCCAGTGAAAAATACCGGCTGTCCATGGTTTCATTATTTACCTGAAAGGAACCCCCGGTCACAGAACACTGCATAAAAATTTTGCAAATCTTGCAGGCATAGACCGGAAGGTTGTGTTTTTCTCTGTCTTGTATTGCAATGACCTTTTCAACCTTAACATCAAGGCCGGCCTCTTCCTTGACCTCTTTTATAATATTTTCTTTTACCGACAGATTCACATCGACCCAGCCTCCGGGAAGTGACCATTTTCCGTCTGCTTCTTTAACCAGAAGAATCCTGTTATCTTTAAAAACAGCAGCTCTGGAATCAATCTTAGGCGTTTGATATCCTGTTTCACAGCAAAATAAATTTTTGACCTTTTCAACGGGCATTCCAGATCGGCTGCTGATCATTTCCGCAGAAATTTCCCTGATTCTTTCATACCGTTCCTGGTCAAAACAATCCCTTCCGTAATACAGTCCGGCCTGGGCAATTGCCTGCAATTCAACAGCCCATTCAAGCCATTTTTTATCATCCATAATGTTTTCCTTTCTAAAACCTTATTAAATAATATATTATCTCACCTATGGGTAACTATCAAGATAATTTTCAAAGCTGCCTGCCGCCATATTAACTTTTTTCACGGGCAGCCGGTGTATTACCAACGTACAGTTTTTATTTGACTTTGCAGCAAACAAGGAAGATCCCAGACAGGAGAATGAATATGACTACAAGAACAATCATGATATTTCCGAAGTTTCATAATATGGAAATAATCAATTTCTACAGAAAAAAATATGATCCCTTATCCGGCCTTGTTAACCCCCATATCACTTTGGTTTTTCCGTTCCAAAGCGATATGGGCAATGATGCGTTAGACAGGCACATAAGCAATGAGCTTATGTATATCAAACCCTTTGAGATTTCCTTGTATGGGGTTTCCAAACACTCCGATGAATTTGGAAATTATTTATTTTTAAATGTTACGGAGGGAGAGGAAACCATCCGTCTGATCCATGAAAAGCTATATTCCCATGTATTGAAAAAGTACAACAAAGGATATCCTTATTTCCCTCATTTAACCCTTGGAAATGTCGCCTCAACAGAAGAACTGGAACGCGCATATTTAAATGCATCCAAGTGCAGGGAAATATTTAAAGCTACCATAAACACAATTTCAACAGAGATGATCGGAAGATCCGGAAAATCCATTATCATAAGTGAGCATCAATTAGGGGAATAAGCCTGCCGCCAAAGTCTGTCTGATCCTCTTTCTTCCGCTTATGATCTGGTATAAACACCGAGATTTCTTGTAAATACAAGGATTTCCGGTGTTTTTTTCTTTTGCAAAATGTCCCCCGGCCCATTCCTCATATTTTTCCATTTTCTGCCATATCATTTAACATGCATATCAGCCCCTGCAATGCTGCCGGAACATCCCAATTTTAGACAGCCATTCTCATTTGCTCATTGCACGATTGGAGCTGTCAGTAACAGCAAGGAGACTTAACTGTGAAAAAAATATTGGATAACAATTATTATGACTTACTCATTACCAACCCAGTATCTTCAGTCTTGGGTGACGATAACATTACTTATGTAAATAACCGGCATTCCCTGTTACATATTCCGACTGCCGATATAAACATTTGTGATCTGGTAAAATATCCCTCTCACACCTTTCCTTCCATATATACCCTCACTTCCACTGTCAGTCTTGAACAGACCGGTGTCGGAAGTATTCAGCGCAACCCCGCCTTAGCCCTGTTCGGGCAGGGTGTAGTTGTTTTAATGATTGATACGGGCATTGATTACCAGCATCCGGCTTTCCGCAACAGTGACGGTTCCACCCGGATCCTCTCCATATGGGACCAGACCCAGCAGGAAGGAACTCCTCCCGAGACATTTACCTTTGGTACGGAATACAGCCGGGAGGAAATTAATGCAGCATTGAATTCCGATGATCCCTTATCCGTTGTCCCCTCCACGGACACCAACGGACACGGAACAGCCATTGCCAGTGTTATTGCCGGCACTCCCAATCTATTGGAAACCTTCAGCGGAGTGGTTCCCCAGGCTGATATAGTAATGGTAAAATTAAAAGAAGCAAAGCAGAATCTGAAAAGGTTTTTTTTTATTCCTGACGATGCTTTATGCTTTCAAGAGTCGGATATTATGCTTGGATTTCGTTATGCCCTTACCATTTCTGAGCGATTTAGCCGCCCTGTAGTCACCTGCATTGCCCTTGGAAGCAGCCAGGGAGGCCATGATGGGAGGGGGGCACTAAGCGGTTACTTAAATGACCTGGCGCTCCAGCCCGGCATCGGTATATCTGTCTCTGCCGGCAACGAGGGAAACAGCCAAAGGCATTATTTCAATTCCACCCTGGCAGAGCCTTACTACAATGACTTTGAATTAAGAATAGGGGAAAATGATAAAATGTTTTCCCTGGAAGTCTGGTCATATTCCCTTGGACGAATTTCTATCGACATTTCCTCCCCAAGCAGAGAATCCACCCAGCAGATTTATCCCAGCATCGGTGACTGCAGAATTTTTAACTTTGTGTTCACTCCCACCACCATTTATGTCAACAATTATGTTTTTGAAGAGGAGACAGGGGACCAGCTGATATTTGTGCGTTTTCAGAATACCACTGCCGGAATCTGGCGTATACGGATCAGGTCCATTGAAAATGAACCTCTGTCCTTTCATTCCTGGCTTCCTTCAGGCAACCTCATATCCAACCAGACCTTTTTTATAAACTCCTCTCCGGATACCACCATCACTTCGCCTGGAAACGGCAGGCGCCAGCTGACTGTGACTGCCTATAATCAGCTTAACAACTCAATTCTTGGTGAATCAAGCAGGGGTTACACAAGAATCGGTCTGATCAAACCTGATATTGCTGCTCCCGGCTACCAGCTCACTTGTGCGGTTCCCGGAGGCACATATGGTTCTGTAACCGGTACAGGAGCTGCTGCTGCCCATGCGGCTGGAATCACGGCCATGGTTTTTGAATGGGGAATTGTCAGGGGACATTACGCCACCATGAACGGACTCGATGTCAGCCGGCTGATGATGAGGGGGGCCGTGCGAACCAGCACATACATCTATCCAAATAACATATGGGGATATGGCCAGGTGGATGTGAACAATTTATTCCGGCAGCTCACCAGTATTTAATAGGAAAAGAGCCGGCTGGCCCATGAAAACAGTGTATAATTATCTCAAAAAATAATTTTCAGCCATTTGTCCGGAAACTTACATAAAAGTAGCTTTACAACTGTTATATAATTTTCTGGGAGGTGATAGTTTGAGACACTGGAATAAGAAATGTGAAAAAAGGCTTGAAGAAGAATTTAATCGGTTGGAGGCTGCCAGCAGGGAGGTAATCCCCCCTTCGGCTCCTTCCGGTGAGTTCGAAAGCATCATTGCTGAAATGGAGCGCAGAGGGATCGAACCAAGGATCAGGAAAGAGTTAAAAAAAGGGAAATAGGCGGGCCGGGTTTCCGAAAACCCGCCATGTTGACCTGTGCCTCATATGATAAGACCACTGTCACTGCCCAGAAGGCAAAAGGCCGCTGCAAATGATCTGATGATTATCTATTTTAATTGATGGTTTCTTTTCCTCAAAAAATCCCAACTCTTCTTCCAATATACGGCAGGCTTATCAAAACAAAAACCTCCAGGTTGACGGAGACTCCGTCCAGTCTGAAGGTTTTAATTTTAAACGCTTGTTAGCTGCCTGAATACATTTTCTGCATCCAGCTGCCCATACCCCCATACGTTATTGGGATAAACATAGGAAGGATCCCGCTTTGCCCCGCGTATCATTACCCGGTTGACCTGATATCCGGTAACAGCCGTATAATTCCCTTTATTGTAGGCCCATTCCATTACCATGGCTGCAATTCCGGCTGCATGGGCAGCTGCGGCTCCGGTGCCTGTAGCGATCCCGTATTGAAAATCCGGAAGCGCACAGGGAAGCTGATAACCGGGGGCGCCTACATCCGGTTTCACCAGTCCCAGTCTGGTATATCCTCTGCTTGATTCATTAAGGATATTCCCATCGTTCTGATTATAGGCCGTAACAGTCAGAGGATGTACGGCATCTCCCTGGGAGGTTATTGTGGTATCCGGACTGGAATCAAAGAGAAAGGTCTCATTTGAAATTATATTTCCGGACGGCAGCCAGCAATGGAAGGAGAAGGATTCATTCTCCACACTGCCAACCCTGAAATACCAGGTTCCCGGAGTGGCATTCTGAAAACGTACCAGGATCAGCTGATCCCCTGTTCCCTCTTCAAAAATATTATTGTTTACCCATACAACGGTATTTACGGACTGAAAAACAATTTGTCTGCACTCTCCGAATGAAGGATAAACAGTCTGTGATGACTCCCAGGTGGGCGCAGTGATCTCTATAAAAAGTCTTGACGGTATATAAGGCCAGATTTCCATGGAAAATCCCTTATCATTGATTCCCACATTTAACCGGAAGCTGGTTACAAAAGGCGCCAACCGTGTTTCATTGAAGTAATGCCTTCGGCTGCTCCCCTCGTTTCCGGCAGCAACAGTCACGCCCAGTTTCGGCAACTGCACCAGATAATCCAGATACACGCTGGAGGCTCCCCGTCCATCATGGCCTCCCTGGCTGCTTCCAAGGGCAATGCATATCACAAGAGGCCGGTTCAGCCTTTGGGCGGTGGTAACCAGGTACCGGATCCCAAGGATGATATCAGATTCCTGATAGCACAGGGTATGTTCCGGAACAAAAAACAGCCTCTTTAAGTTTTCTTTTGCCTCTTTCAGCTTTACCACCACCATATCCGCATCAGGAACAACACCGCTGAAGTTATATTCATCGTTAGGCCGTCCGGCGATAATACTTGCAATGGCAGTCCCATGGCGGATGGTGTCAACCGTGGGAACAATGGAAAGGGGCCTTTCAGATATCAATGCGAAATTAATCAATTCTTTCGGATATTCAGCGCCAAAGGTAAACCCCCTGGGGGGCGTGCCCACCTGGGTCTGATCCCATATGGACAGGATTCTGGTTGTTCTGTCATTATACCGAAAAGCCGGATGGAGATAATCAATGCCGGAATCCACAATGCCGATTATCACCCCTCTGCCATGCAGACCAAGGCCAGGAGTCCGCTGAACAGCTCCAATGCCGGATCTTTCAATGCTGACCGATGATTCCAGGGTATATAAAGCCGGAAAGGAGTGATAGGCATTGACGCCCAAATCACAGGCCTCCATCTGATCTTTTGGTATATGCAGCAGGGAATTCATTTCATTCAGCGTCGTAATATTATCACCAGTATTATAGGATGGAACCAGGGCATTATTTATAATTAAATCATAATACCGATTATCCAGTATTTTTTCCATATTGCGGCCTCCTGCCTGTTTCAATGAAGCATATGATATATTTTATGCAGCAGGGGTTTCAATATGAGCAGAAGAATCAGCTATGATTTCAGGAATAAAACTGCAATAGAGATGTAACATGTTTATTTATATTTTATAGTTATAAATCATGATATATTTACAAAAAATTAATGAGAAATCTATAAAAAGTTACTTATTTCCCTTTACTTAACCGTTTAATTGCGCTATAATTTAAATAACTCTTCTTAGGAGTGCCGTATTTCCCCAATACTGCGGTGCTCCATTTTTTTATTTCTATTTTCCCCATTCACTAAAATAAAACTGCCCTTTGGGTACAGCAATCCATTGATTTCCCCAAAAGGCAGCCTAAAACCTGAGTATTCTATTAAACCACCGGATTTCTTTTTGTAAGCTGTTTTCTATGGCTCATTTTCCGGCAGCTGATGTCAGTCATTTTCCTTTTTGACCACATCATTCTGTTTCTGGGAAGGGTCCTGTGCACCGTTATCTTCTGAAAATCCAGTTTCCTCTCCCCCTAAGATTTCCTCTGATGCCTCCTCTCCAATTTGTTCCTGGTCGCCCTCTGGTTCCTTTTCCTCAGCAGGAGTTTCTTCAGAAGGATTTTCTTCTTCCGGATTCTCCTTTGCCGGGGTTTCTTCAGAAGGATTTTCTTCTTCCGGATTCTCCTTTGCTGGGGTTTCTTCAGAAGGATTCTCTTCTTTCGGATTTTCCTCCGCTGGAATTTCTTCTGCCAGATTTTCTTCTCCCGGATTCTCCTTCCCATTTTCTTCTGAAGCATTTTCTCCTTCTTCTCCCGGAAGATTATCTGCTGCTTCTGAAGCTGGCTTTTCCAGGATTAACTCCATTACTTCCATAGCCATGGAATTCTGGCTTTCCGGAACTGTTACAGTTATTTCATATGGTGCATAATTGGAATACCCTGTATGGAGTATCCTTACCGTATGCTCCCCTGACGTAAATTTCTTTGCAAAAACAGTCAGGCTGTACGGTGAACTAGACGTACCCAGACTATAATCCGTATCACGGACCAGCTTCTCTCCATCCAGATAAACGGTGTTGTAAGAGCTGTAGAAATAGCCGAACGTATCAGTGGAAAGCTTCAAATCTCCATTTTCCATCCACTCTTCTTCTATTTCCGGAGTTTTCTGGTACGGATTAAAGGTGAGGCTGCAGGAACGGTATCCTGGCACTGAAATTGTTACGGTATAGCCATAGGAGTATGACAATGAATCCTTTAACTCAATGGTCAGCTGATCTGCAGAGCTTCTGGTAAATCCTGTAACCGTCTGGCTGGTGGTAGAACGTTTTACAGAAATGTGGGACTGATTCAGAGAATTCCACCATTCCTGATCTTCATCACTTACATTCAAGATAATTGCTTTTTCCTTATCAAGGGAGCTTCCTGTTTCTATTTCCAGCTTTGGCGCCGATTTCGCTGCAATATACCGGCCAAAACTCAGTTCCACCTTTTGGTAGTCCTCATTATATAAAACCAGATGGTTTTCTTCTTCTGTGAGCAACACAGCGGGTATGTAAATCATTTTAGTTCCGCTTGTCGTATATCCTGCACCTTTCGCCAGTTCGGTTCCATTTAAGGATACAATCACCTTGTCATAAAAATAGGAATCACTGGCTGACAATTCCAGGCGCCCTTCGTCATAATTAACTGTGCCTGTAACCGCAGCTGTATTCAGGATCTTCACTTCCGTCTGAGCTGTCCGGTAGCCAGCTGCTTTTACTGTAATCGTATAAGTACCGGAATAGGAAAAGCTGCTGGAATTTAAAATCAGCCCATCCCCTGCTTTTGTATAATTAGCTGCGCTTCCGGAGGAGCCGGAGGAACTTGACACAGTTACTGAATGGATTTTATCCAGCCATTTTCCTGCTTCTCCTGATGCCTGTACCGTTACATTACTTCCCTTTGGAACAGCTTCTGCCTTAAGTACCGGAGCTTCCAAAGGAGCTGCCAGTTCTGCGGGAGCTGTTCCTTCTAATCTATTTACAGCATAGGAGGAGGCAAAAAGCTCAATTTTATATGGCTTTCCAGCAACAAAGTTATGGGCAAAAATTTCAACTCCCTGGCCATAGGAAACTGTATAATCGGCGCTTTCTCCCTTTTTCAGTTCCCTTCCGTCTATAATCACCTTTGTTACATAAGAGCTTAAGTAAGAGGTATTGGAAGAGCTGGTGAGATTTAAGCTGTAATTCTCCAGGTTCCACTGCTGGGTTACAGCTGGCGGCGCTTTTACAGGAGTAAAGGTTATGGTTACGATATCGTATCCCGGCACCGTAATCTGCATGGTGTAATTGTTGTAAGAAGCCATTGCAGTCTTTTTCGAAGTAACCGTAAAGCTGTTTTCCTCTTTTGTAAGAGAAAGATCCGATACGCTTCCGTATGACGAATATGACAGCTTAAGATGTCCGGCTTCCAGGGCCTCAAACCACTGCATCTCCTCGCTGCCTTCCTGGAAGGAATCCATGCGGAATACCATGGAAGAAGAGCCATCTATCACCTCATCTGCCGTAACGGACGCTGCCCTTTTAGGCGTGACAAATGCTGCCGGGGAGTCCACTTCAAAGCTGGTATTCTCATACCCATCCGCCTCAATTTCAAAGGTATTTTTTCCGTTTACCAGATAGCGGTAGGAAATATAAAGGCTATTAATATCACTTGTAAAACTGCCGGTTTCCAGCCGGACTCCATTGACCGTGACTGCTTTTACCCGGTCTGCATAGTATGCAAACTCCGCTTTTAATTTTAACCGGCTGTTGCTGTCCTCCCATGTAGGTGTAAAGGTAGGAGCCTGATCTACAACAGAGAGAGTACCTTTTACATCCTCAAACCCAAATGAACGGATGGTAACCTCATAAGATCCAACGTAATTCATGGGACCGCTGATCTTATCCACTCCCAGGTTCAAGGTTTTTCCATCTTCTGATAAGGTATTGTTTTCCTGATAGTAGAAGGTTTTGGTTCCGCTGTAAGGAATCTCAATTTCAGTGATGGAACGGTACCATGATTCATTTTCTTCACTGAGCTGTATGGATGCGTCCTTTCCTTTTAATGAGGGGGAAATGGTCAGCTCAGGTGGATTGGTATTGTCCGTTTTTCCTGTTAAAAGCTCTACTTTAGTTCCGTAACCGCCTTTATCTGTTAAATACTTCACATACCTGGGCAGTTCCTCTGCTTTTTTCCAGTTTCTTGTTTTAAGGTCTTTTGCCTCTGTGCTCAGGGTTAAGTCCTCATTTAATGCGGTCAATTTCTCCAGAGGTTCCCATTTTGACAGAAAAGCCTCTACAGATGAGGTGTCAATCCCCAGATTATCTGCAATGACATTATTGGCCGCCAGATCAAATAATACAGCTATTGCGGCCGTCTCCTCTTTTCCCTCCAGACTGGCGGGAGGGACGGCAGTAGCGCTTGCAACCGCATCGGCGGCAAGGCTATTAATACCGGAAGAGCTCCGGTTATCTTCCTCTATGAGGATATAACTTTCTTCTTCCAGGCTTTGGCTCTGTACCTTTGCCACACTTTGATCCTGCCCATCATCTACCGTAGTTACAGAGGGTTTTATAAAGAGAGTATCACCCTGCCGGATAAATTTCACATACTGGGTCAGAGGAATGGTTGCCCTTGTAAGGACCACATGAGGAAGGTCAGATGGAAGGGAAAAGTCTGCTTCCATAACCTCTTTCTCGGCAATTGCGCTTTTTCCCTGCTCTCTCAGCGCAAGCACAGATACTGTCCATTTTCCGGAAGTTATTGCAAGGGTATGGATATTGTCATCTGGCAAAGGTATTTTTACCGTTCTGCCTGAGGTTGTCACCGGAGTAAGGGCTGATGTAGCGTCTTTCCCTGCTATGGAATAACAAAACTCCTCCAGCCCCTCCGCCTGATCAGAAAAGGTTATTACGGCATAAGGAAGCCCCAGGACAGACACGATCCCGCTCTGTTCTAAGATAACAGGACTTTTGTTTTCCCATGGATTTTCCCCGTCCCCGGTTCCGTTATTTCCGGAATTCTCATTTCCGTTGTTCTCTTCACCCGGCTGATTGTTTTCTCCGCCTGGCTGATTATTTCCGTTCTCCTCTGTATTATTATTCCAGGAGGTTTTATCATCAGAACTGCTATCATCGTAGGAATACCGGGATGGGCTTCCGTTCCAGGCTCCGCTGGTCCCCACATAATATCCATCGGGCGTGTAACCATTTACCAGGGCTTCTCCTGACTGCTTAAGATAATACCATTGTCCATTGATCTCTTTCCAACCGGAAGCCATGAAACCGTCCGGTTCCAGGTAATACCACTTCCCATTGATCTCCTTCCAGCCGGAAACCATGGAACCATCCTCCCCTAAATAGTACCACTTCTGATCCCTGTCCTGGTACCATCCCGTTCTCATGATTCCGTTCTCATCAAAATGATACCATTTGCCGTCATCTGTTTTCAGCCAGGAATTCCTCTGTTCCTGGCCGTTTTCCAGAATATAGTGCCACTTATCTCCATTTTGCCTCCACTCCCCCGCAAACGGCTGGATGGTAAACACCAGGTTCATGGCAGTCAGAGCCGCCAATAACCTAACCTTATTTCTACCTCTCATATATTCCTCCTTGCATATGACTGAAATTAGTTTAGACTAACCAAGGGATTATATAATATCCCCCAACCATTGGGCAAGCCGGTAAATGAGAAAAATACTCAACTGATGCTGAATGATAATTAATCATCATTAAAAAACAGGAAAACCAAAAAACGGTTTTCCTGCCTGAAAATCGGTTTAGCCCTTAATTCCTGTAGAAGCAATTCCTTCCACCAGATATTTCTGCATGGTTAAGAAAATCAGGAAAATAGGAACCAGGGAAAAGGTTGCCATTGCAAACATTGCGCCCCAGTCAGAGCCGGCCGTTGGGTCAGAGAACATCTTTAATGCATAGCTGACCGGATATTTGAGAGGATCACTTAAGAAAAGCAGAGCCGTCATGAAATCATCCCATCTCCACATAAAGGAGAAAATAGCACTGGTCACCAGAGACGGTTTAATGAGAGGAAGGATGATCCTTATGAATATGGAATATATGGTGCATCCATCCATTCTGGCAGCCTCATCCAAATCAATGGGAATTCCCTTTATAAACTGTACATTTAAGAAAATGAAAAAGCCCTGACCAAAAAACTGAGGTACAATGATGGGAAGATAGCTTCCCACCCATCCCATTTTGTTAAAAATAATATACTGGGGAATCATGATGATCTGGAACGGAAGCATCATGGCAAGCAGCATACATGCAAACCAAAAGTTTTTAAACTTAAAATCAATACGGGCAAATCCATAACCTACAACGGCGGAAGAAACAACCGCCCCAACCGTGGAAAGGCCTGCAATAAGAAAAGAATTTTTAAAAAATGTGCCAAAACCATAACCGGCAAAGCCCTGCCAGCCTATGCGGTAGTTTTCAAGGGAAAATTTATCAGGCAGCAGTTTGGCAGCAGTCCGGAATATTTCATTGGAGTTCTTAAAGGAACTCATCACCATCCACACAAGGGGGTATATCATAACACATGCCAGCAAAAAGGTGAACACATGATAAACCACTGTGGTGGCTATTCTTTTTTCTCTGTATCCTGTTTTCATATTCTGTCTCCTAATAAATCAAACGGATATGCCTGCATATCCAGTTGATTCATAAACTCAAGGTTGAAAGGCGTTTTTCTTTCAACCTTGTCACCCTTCTGATTCATAATATACCCATTTCTTCTGTGTCTTGAAAAGAATAAAGGTCAAAAGCCCAACTACAAGCACCATGAACCATGCCATTGCACAGCCATAACCCAGCTTATTATAAGTAAAGGAATTCTGGTACATGTATACTGTATAAAACAGAGTGGAGTCCTTGGGTTTTCCCTGGGTGATAATATAGCTTTGAGTAAATGCCATAAAGCCGTTGATCAGCTGGTTAATAAGATTAAAGAAAATCGTTGGTGTCAGCATTGGGATGGTGATCTTAAAGAAACGCTGAATGCCATTTGCCCCATCTACGGTAGCCGCCTCATAAAGACTTATGGGAATCTGCTTTAACCCGGATAAAAATATGAGCATGGAGGAACCGAACTGCCAGACAGCAAGGATAATCAGGGTCCAGATAGCGGTATCCGCTCTTCCCAGCCATGCAATGTCGGACGGTAATCCAATCATATTTAAAATTGCGTTTATGACACCATCACTGGCAAACATCCGCTTCCAGAGAATGGCAACAGCCACACTGGAGCCAATGATGGAAGGAAGATAATAAACAGCTCTGTAAAAACCGGACAATCTGGTGGTTTTTACAAGCAGCATAGCTACAAGCAGAGCCATGAGAAGCCGGAGAGGAACCGAAAACAGAACATAGTACATGGTCACGCCAAATACCTTCCAAAACTTTGGATCCGCTGTAAACATGGCCTTGTAATTTTCCAGACCTATAAAAACCGGTGATTTTAATATGTTGTATCTGGTAAACGAAAACCCTAAAGAAAAAATCATGGGAACAGCCAGGAAGGCAAGAAAGCCTATGATGAAGGGCAGGATAAATACATATCCTGCAACCTTCGGTGTGTTCATTACCTGGGAAAATGTTTTTTTTCTTTTGGGGATCATTTGATTGTTCTTCATCTTGTTCCCTCCAGACCTTTCTGTCACTATTTTGCTGCTTCTTCCAAAATCTTTTTCGCTTCAGGCACAAAGCTGGCTGCCGCCTCCTCAGCGGTTGTATCACCATAGCGGATTGCTTCTACCACACTCTTGGTCAAAGCCTCCACTTCACCTTTACCAGCCGGATCTGGCTCATCAATGGGAACCGCGATCTCTGAAACCTTTGCCACATAGTCAAATACCTTCTGGGCAACAGCATCTACCTTTGGTTTAATCGCCTCTGCTACCTCAGTATTAACCGGGATTCCTCTTTCTGCCATAAGGATTTCATTACATTCCACACTGTTGGTGAACCAGTCAATGAACTTTGCAGCTTCCTCTTTGTTTTTAGAGGTTTCAGCAATGGAGAAGAACTGGCTTGGCTTTAAATACATATTCTGCGTACCATTTGGCAGAATAGGGTTCATAGTTACTTCTAACTCTCTTCCGGCTGCGTTTGAAAGGCTGATAAACTGATTGGAATATGGAAAATCATTCCATGTGGTTTCATCTACAATCGGTTTTGTTTCAATGTTGTCGGGATTCTTTTCAACCAGAATATCCGGTGCAATGGAAAATTCTGCTTTTTGAAATTTCTCCACATTGGCGAAATGTATCTTGGTGGAATCTTCTTTGCCCGCAACTAACTCATCGAATATATGGGAACCATTGGTTCTTGCCGTCATCTGAAGCATATTGATCCAGCCGTCATAAACGGTCTTTACTCCTGTTTTCTCGTAAATGGTTTTGGAAATATCATATAATTCATCAAAGGTCATCTGCTCGGGAATGGTCACCCCAGCTTTTTCTACAATGGCTTTATCATAAACCATCAGAGGAGCATTGCTTCCAAGGCTGAGGGCATAGCATTTTCCATCAATGGAACCGCTCTCAATAATGCTTTCCGGAATCTTGGAAGTATCAAGGACTCCGCTGGAAATGAATTCAGATAAATCAGCCAGCTGTCCGCTCTTTTGATACTGATTCAGATAAGAGTAATCCATCTGGATGATATCCGGTAAATTGCCGCCTGCTGCCATGGCGGAAAGTTTATCCCAGTAGCCGCCCCAGTCGGTAAACTCCACCTTGATCTCCACATTTGGATTCTGGCTCATGTATAAATCCGCAGCTTTTTTTGTTACGTCGTTTCTGGTCTGATTTCCCCACCAGCAAATGTTTAAGGTCACCTTGTCCCCTGATGCGGCCTTTGTTTCACCCTCTGCCTTTGTGGTTGATGCTGCTGTTGTAGCTGCCCCTCCAGTGGTGGTATCCGGACTTTCTGTCTTGGAACCGCAGGCAGTCAAAGATGCTGCCGCAAGAAGTGCAGCAAGTGATGTTGCTAATAATCTCTTTTTCAATTGTAAAACCTCCCTCTATTTTTTTGTGATAAGCACATTTTATGGCAAATATGCACAATGGTAAAGTTAAAATGTGGCTTTTTATGATTAAAAAAACGGCTTTCTGTAATTTTAGACAGTTTTTCAATTTCTTTTTTTAATTTTATACTATATAATACCATTACTCAGGAAAGGAGGTATGATCGTGAAACGATGTTCGGTCTGGTTTAACAACCTGTCTTTATACAAAAAAATACTGACCATTTTCCTGCTGGCGCTGCTGGCACTTTGCATTACTTTTCTTATGAGCATCAGGATTCTCACCTCCCGTTATAATGAGGAGCTGTACCGCACCAATGCCAATTCCTTAAATCGTGTGACCACTTATCTGGAATCGGAAACACAGCTGATCCAGACCATATCATACAGCATGATCGGTGACCCCGTTATTCAGGATAATCTGGTGTTTTTGGCTGAGAAGCCTTTCAGCAACCGCAGGGCCCAGGCGCGTCAGGATATTTATCAGCAGCTTTATTCCTATGTTTACCGCAGCAAATATATAAAATCCATTAACATTATTCTGGCTGACGGAACGAATATCTGTATGGGAAGCTCTGATGAAATTCTTAAATTCGACCTAAAGGAGCTTGACAAAACAACCAACGACTTAAAGGGACAAGCCACCTGGGCTCCGGGCATAAAACCGGGAAATGATACGGTATGCGCCAGGCAGATATTAAAGCTAAAATATTTAAGCCTGAAAAAGCTGGCCGGACTATACATTACAGTGAACATGGAACGAATGATTGAGGACGGTTTGAAAAATGCCGGGTGTCTCGTGGAAAACTCCAATTTCATTGTGATGTCAGGGGATAAGAGAATTTATCCTGCAACTGCCTTTCATGATGCGTACTGCGCGGAAATCATTGCCGGCAGCAAGCAGCAGGAAAACGCCTACCTCATTTCCACGCTGGACAATAAAAAGGAATTTATCATTTCCGGTCATGTTCCTTATGTGGGCTGGGATTATATTTATTTCAGGGATTACGATCCGCTTTTTTACAGGATCCAGCTTGTGAGTCTTCAGATCATTATATTTACCGTCTTTATCATATTTATCACCGCAGCCTGTGTCAACTTGACTTTCCGCCATATCTTCCGCCATCTGGACTATTTGATTGAAAAGATCCAGAAGTTCGGCAGCGGGGAGTCCCTGACCTGTGATGTAAAATGCTATGATTATGAAAACCGCCAGGACGAAATAGGCCAGCTTCACCGGAGTTTTGATGAGATGACCCACAGCGTCAAGGTCCTTAGGGATGAAAATTATGACAAACAGCTTCTTTTAAGAGATTCCACCATTAAAATGCTCCAGCAGCAGATCAATCCCCATTTTTTATATAATACCCTGGATACGATCAACTGGATGGCACAGAAATACGGAGCTGATGACATTTCTGTTATGGTCCGCTCCCTAGGAAATTTGTTCCGTGCCTCCATTGCAGGGCAAAAGGACATCATCCCTCTTGAAGATGAACTGGAGGTACTGGATAATTATATCCGCATTCAGGAAATACGATTTAAGGACAGGCTTCATTTTGAGCTTAAAACGCCGGAGAAGATTTCTCACATTTTCGTTCCAAAGCTCTGTATCCAGCCTCTGGTGGAAAACGCCTTAAAACACGCCATGGAAGATACCGACGAAATGTGCATAATACAGGTCGTAATAGAAGAAATGGAGAAAGACTATGAGATCCGGGTGTCCAACACCGGTTCCCGGTTTGAGCCGGACCTTTTGGAAAAAATCAGGCACAAGGAGATCAAGCCCCAGGGCTCCGGAGTGGGACTGGTCAACATCAATTCCCGGCTGCAGCTGCTATATGGAGATCATTACGGCCTGAAGTTTTACAATGAAAGAGAAATGGCAGTGGTGATGCTGTCCATTCCCAAGGAGGAGGAGGTTTGATATGCTGAGACTGATGATTGTTGATGATGAGCTGATTATAAGAGAGGCCCTTTCCCAGATGATCGATTACGAGTCCATTGGGTATAAGCTCATCGCCACTGCAAAAAACGGAATGGAGGCCTATGATATGATCTGTGACGATTATCCGGATGTGGTGATCACGGATATCCGAATGCCTATCCTAAACGGGCTGGACTTAATCGAGCGTTCCATAAAATCCGATTCCAGAATCACGTTTATTCTTCTTTCCGGCTACAATGATTTTGAATACGCCAAGCAGGCTATGAAATACGGGGTTAGGTATTACCTTTTAAAACCAACGGATAAAAATGAACTGATCGAATCCCTGGTTTCCATAAGAAAGGAACGCCTTCAGGAAGAAGAAGACAGGAAAATGCAGCAGCATGACTTTTTAAGGAGCCTGCATTTCCCCCTGGAACAGAGCTTTATTATGGAAGCCCTGGAACACCAGGATTCCTTTTCAGCCGTATTCCGCAAATACCAGGGACTTTTATCCCTTCCAAAAAACTGCGTTTACGCCTGCATCTGTTCCTTTGTGGAAGAAAGTTATTTAAAAAGCTTTGTCTGTGACGTAAGAAAGCTTTTAGAAGCTTCCAAGGTTCCTCTGCAGTTTTCCATTCTTTACGTGAAAAATACAGCGGTTCTCGTATTCCCGGCTTTTACTCTGGCGATTCAGGAACGGATCCAAAGTGCTGTCACCAGGCTCCGGTATCCCGGCCAGTCCGTCACCTTTGAAGCGGATTTCCTTCACAGGGATTCAGCCGAAAAGCTTTTCCAGGAGATCATTCAGAAGATTTCCCGATTTGAACGGATCCTTCTCATAGGCGAAGGGGGAGAAACCCATGAGATCAGAAACCATATCGCTTCCCCCTGGATGATCAGCAGGCTGGAGGACTCCATTACCTCTGCGGCAGACACGGTACAGGCAGCCGAACTCCTTGACTCTGTTTTTATGGACTCCATCCCCATATCCACTGCCAGAAACCTTGCACTTGGTTTATTCCTTCAAACCGGACCGGAACGGGAAAAGCTTCCTGTGGATGCTGTCTGTGACTTTTTCCGGCGTCTTTATTCCTGTGATACCATATCAGGGATCAGGGAGCTCCTTCGTGTGGTCCTTGTCCAGAAAGACACAATGCCCGGAGCCCATAAAACAGGTTCCAACATCGCTCTTTTAAAAGCCTACATCAGGGAACATTTATACTCTGAAAATCTTTCTTTAAAATGGCTGGCTGAGAATTATCTTTTCGTAAGCGTGGGATACCTAAGCAAACAGTTCATAAAAGAGGAAGGGATGCGTTTTTCCGACTACTTAAACAAGGAGCGAATGGAGGAAGCCATACGGCTGATGACGTATTATCACAATGATAACGTAAAGCAGATTGCCCGCCAGGTAGGATTTGGCAGCAATCCCCAGTACTTCAGTCAGGTATTCAAGCGGTATACCGGCCTTCCGCCGACCGAATATATAGAAAAGCTGAAAAACAAACTTTAAGCAAACATGGAAAAGGAGAAAAAATAATGATGACAAATGAACAGCTGCTTAAAAAGATCCATCTGGTTGTGGAAAAACTGATGAATCTTGGAGGATATGATTACGATCAGGATAAGACCGTCAGCAGCAATGACACAAAAAAGGGACTCATACAAAGGGATTTCGGCATAGAGGAATGGGACTGGCCACAGGGTGTGGGACTGTACGGCTTATACAAGCTTCAGGAATTTTACGGAGACGGCAGGTATCTTCCCTTCTTTGAAAAATGGTACAGCGGCCATCAGAAAAAGGGACTTCCATCCAAAAATATCAATACCACAGCTCCATTTCTTCCCCTGTCCTTTTTATATGGAAGCCTTGACAATCAAGAGGAATTTTATAACATATGCGCTCAGAGAGCGGACTGGCTTATCAATGACCTTCCTAAAACCCCTGACAATGGATTCCAGCACGTGACCAGCGCCATTGGAGACAGGGATGGCGTGAGCTTAAACAACGGACAGATCTGGGTGGACACTCTGTTCATGTCCGTACTTTTCTTAAATAACATGGGATACATATCCAAAAACTCTCTCTGGAAGGATGAAGCCCTTCACCAGTTCCTGGTCCATATTAAATATCTCTTTGATAAGCAGACCGGGCTCTTCCATCACGGGTTCAGCTTTGAGCGCATGGACAATTTCGGCGGCATCTTCTGGTGCAGAGGAAACTCCTGGTTTATTTACGGTGTTATGGAATACTTAGATACCTGCGGGGATGGCTTAAGCCAAGGGGTGAGGGCCTTTTTAACAGATACCTTCAAATCCCAGGCATCCGCCCTTTTACGCCTCCAGTCTGCCTCCGGACTGTGGCACACCGTTCTCACAGACGATTCCAGCTATGACGAAGTTTCCGGCTCAGCAGCCATTGCCGCCGGACTGTTAAGAGGTGTAAAATCAGGGATTCTTGACAGCTCCTGCAAGGCTGCCGCTGACCGGGCCATTGAAGCCATCTGCGCTAACATTTCTGAGGATGGAACCGTGCTGAACGTGTCGGCAGGTACCGGAATCGGCATGGATGGGGATCATTATAAGAACATCGCCCTTATGCCCATGGCCTACGGACAGGCCCTGACCCTGACCGCTTTGTGCGAGGCTCTGCAAAAGGAATGATCCTGCGGCAATGACGCTGTAAGGAAAAAAAGGAACATGGCTTATGCTCCGGCCATGTTCCTTCTTTTATGCCTTTCTTAACCCATGGGAAGCCCTCTGTCACCGGGTTCTTCCTGCTTCTTTTCTGTATTTCAGCGGTGTCATATCCGTATGCTTTTTAAATACCCGCTCAAAGTAGGTGACGCTTTCAAATCCAAGGATCTCCGATATTTCTGTGATGGAATATCCGCTGCCAGCCAGCAGCTCCCTCGCCTTTCTCACTCTGGCCAGGTTCCGGTACTCATTTACGGAAAATCCGGTCACCTCCCGGAAAATCCTGCTTAAATAAGATTTGCTGATAAAAAAGGCCTCTGCCAGTTGGTCCAAGCTCTCTCCAGTCTCACAGTGAAGGGTTAAATATTCCGCCACTTCATGCACCTTTCCATGCTTTGCAGTCTGCACCCTTGGAGGCATCTCCTTAAGCAGGTTTTTCTTCCTGCTGCGGAAGATCATCAATAAAATCTGGGAAAGTTTCAGCCTTACCATTACCTCATACCTCTCCCTCCTGTGGGTCATTTCCTCTGAAAGCCCCATCAAAAGCTCCTTCATTTCCTCCCATTCTGTTTCAGTAAGCCTGGCAACTCCATAATAATCCCCGAATATCCGTTCAAGAGAATACATCCCCGCATTCTTAAGCCATGGCTCCAAAACCCTTCCGCTTAGCTGGAGAAGGATCCTGTCATGCCTTTTGCTTCCCGCCTGGCTTGTCTTATGGACCTGTTCCCGGTTTATCAAGACAACATCCCCTGTTTTCACGTAATAGGTTTCTTTTTCTATGAAATAATGACGCTCTCCTTCCAGAAGAAAATAAAGTTCATAAGTATCGTGAAAATGCTTCATGGTCATGGAATATTCCTGATCCCGGACCACCCGATCAATGGTGATTCCCTCCATGCTTTCTGAAAATATGGTTTTTTCCATTCCATCCTCCATAATAGTAGCCAAAAGTATGATTTTATTAAAAAAAGTCTCAATTATATGAGATTTATAATACTATAATCCATTATAATATAACTTATATGAACTTGCAAAGCAAGTGAAGATAAAAGGGGCGCTCTTTGCCCCGTCCATCCGAAAAACCAATTCTTTTAACAGGAGGATACCCTTATGAAATACGCGAACAACAAAGTCAGCGATATTAATATCGCCTACATCGGAGGCGGCTCCAGAGGCTGGGCCTGGACCTTTATGACGGATCTTTCCATGGACGATTCCTTAAGCGGAACCATCCGTTTATATGACATTGACGAGGCGGCAGCAAAAAACAATGAGATCATTGGCAGCAAACTGACAAACAGGGAGGATACCACCGGAAAATGGAATTATGTCACCGCTTCTTCCTTAAAGGAAGCCCTGACAGGCTGTAACTTTGCAGTTATCTCCATTCTCCCGGGAACCTTTGATGAAATGGATTCCGATGTTCATCTTCCTGAGAGGCTTGGCATCTACCAGTCCGTAGGTGATACCGCCGGCCCGGGTGGAATGATCCGTGCCCTCCGCACCATCCCAATGTTCGTGACCATTGCAGAAGCAATAAAAGAATACTCTCCAGATGCGTGGGTCATCAACTATACAAATCCCATGTCCTTATGCGTAAAGACCCTTTACCATGTTTTTCCCCAGATCAGAGCCTTTGGCTGCTGCCATGAAGTATTTGGTACCCAGAAGGTTTTAAAGGGGATCTGCGAAGAAACCTTTGGCTTTGAAAACGTTGACCGCCGTGATATCCATGTAAACGTTCTGGGAATCAACCACTTTACCTGGTTTGATCAGGCTTCCTACAAGGGAATCGATTTGTTTCCTGTTTACAGGGATTACATTGAATCCCATTACCAGGAAGGCTATAATGAGCCTGACAAGAACTGGGCAAACAACAGCTTTGAATGCGCCCACAGGGTAAAATTTGACCTTTTCCGCCGCTATGGCCTGATGGCCGCTGCCGGTGACCGCCACCTTGTGGAATTCATGCCTGGAAGTGATTACTTAAAAGACCCGGAAACCGTAAAAAGCTGGAAATTCGGCCTTACCACCGTTGCCTGGAGAAAAGAGGATTTAAAAAACCGTTTAGCCAAGAGCCGCCGTCTTGCAAGCGGGGAAGAGGAAATTGATTTAAAGCCATCGGGAGAAGAAGGTATCCTGCTCATCAAGGCCTTGTGCGGCCTTGAAAGAACCGTCAGCAATGTCAATATCCCTAATTCCTTTTTACAGATTCCAAACCTGCCTGCAGAAGCCGTTGTTGAAACAAACGCCCTGTTCAGCAGGGACAGCATTAAGCCTGTGGCAGCAGGCTCCATACCGGAAACTGTCCTTGAACTGATCATGCCCCACATTGCCAACCACCAGCGCATCCTGGATGCCGCCCTCACCTGTGACCGCTCCCTGGTGTACGAAGCCTTTTTAAGCGATCCTCTGGTAAAAGGACGGGCAGGGGAAGAAGAGATCAAAAAGCTGGCAGACGACATGATAAAAAACACCATGGCCTATTTGCCGGAAGGCTGGAAATAATGGAATAAATGAATAAGGTGCTGCTGCAAAAAGAAGAGCAAATATCAGATACTCTTTTTTGCATCAGCACCTTATTTATACCGGAAACCTTCCGTCTGTTTTCCGGGGAACCACCTGTTTTTTCTAAAAAATTATTTTTCCAGAAACTTCAAAGTAAAATGAGCCTCCCCCTGCTCATCAGTCTCCATAATCATGTAAGATGGTTTTCTTCCTTCCTGACGTGGATAGGAAAGGCTGCCCGGATTTAAAATCGTGATCCCATTATGTACCTCGTAAAAAGGTTTGTGTGTATGGCCGTACATAGCGATATCAAGGCCTCTTTCCGCTGCCTCCTGTTCCAGGCGTTCGACTCCAAGGGAGACATTATAATAATGCCCATGAGTCAGCAAAGCCCGGTATTTCCCTATTTTCACTTCTCTCTCCCGGTCCAGATCCGAGAAAAAGTCAT
Organism: Lachnospiraceae bacterium; assembly: GCA_902363835.1. Taxonomy (GTDB): domain Bacteria; phylum Bacillota; class Clostridia; order Lachnospirales; family Lachnospiraceae; genus Lacrimispora. Next base: position 72,715 of record CABJBM010000022.1, on the reverse strand, counting down.
TGTTTCCAAGGACCATCTGAAGCTCACATCCTGCTGGAATCCAGCCTGCGATTTTTTCTTCACTGCCTTCTGAATCGCCCAGATGTATCAGCATGTCAAGTGGTTTGGTTTCTGCAATGATTTTCTGTAAACTCTCATCTTTGCGATGCGTATCACTGACAATCAGTACTTTCATGATTCTCCCCTCCTGTAAAAATTTCTATAAGCATCCGTTTCATGGCCTCTAAAGCCTTTCCGCGATGGCTGATTTTATTCTTCTGCTCCAGGGTAAGCTGGGCACTGGTCACTCCGAATTCCGGGATATAGAGGATAGGGTCATAACCAAATCCACCCTCTCCGGCAGGCCGGTCAGCCAGAAGCCCTTCCATGGACTCTTCCGTATGAAGCGCCTGACCATTGGGGAGCACTGCAGCGATATTGCAAACAAAACGGGCGCTTCTTTCCTCTCCCTTTGCATGGGCGGCCCTGTCAAGGATATTCTGGTTTTTAATCTCATAGGAGGTATCTTCCCCCATATATCTGGCGGAAAAGATCCCAGGCTCTCCGTTTAAGCAGTCTACTACCAGGCCGGAATCATCTGCAAGGACGATCCCTCCTGTCTTTTTCCACACTTCCCTGGCCTTTATCTCGGCATTTTCCCCAAATGTACTTCCATCTTCCACAATATCCAGGTTTGCTCCGGCCTCTTTCATGGAGAGGACTTCCATTCCCAGGTCCTTAAGGATCTCTCTGATCTCCCTCATTTTCCCTTCATTCCCTGTGGCAAATACGATCTTATTATCGCTCATTTCTTCCTTCCTCCATAATCCCTTTCACCGGTCTTTTGTATACGCCTTTAAGCATAAGTTGCAGTTCTGGCTCTCTGCCCGCTCCCATGTAATACCATCGGCGCTGATATAACCCTCCCCGTCTGAGATATTGACAAAAGTACGTCCGTCTCCTGCATCATACTCAATGGCAGCTGGATGGACCGCATCCGGGGTGGTGATCTTTATGATCACTGCAAAACGTTCCCCAGGGGAAAGTTCTAAGTCCTCCCGGTGGTTTCCCGTAAGCGGAACCGTATAATATCCTCCATAGTCAAAGCTCCCCCTGGAAAGGAATACCTTCCGGTCAAAATCCCGGCCTTCCATAATACCGGACTCTTCTCCTGCATGACGTACCACATAAGCCTCATAGGATGTTCCCGGACCTGTGGCATAAAAGCCCGCCGCCTCAAGGCGTTCAAGGTCCCCGGCTTCGTATACATTGGAAAACCACATGGTATCTTCTCCATATCCCACCTGGCCGACCCAGCCCCTTAAATCCGACTGATAAATATGATCATAATTATCCGTGTCTTCCACAACCGTATAAATAATATTATTCCTTCCCATATTGGAGTCATAATAGGACACATAAAAATAGCCCTGATCCCCGAATCCATCTCCCCAGCTGTTCATGCAGATAAATGCCCCATCCCCCTGGACTTCCTCACGAAAGTTTTCCTTGGGATATGCATCATCCCAGCCAATGATCACGGAATCATGGTTGGGAGGTTCCGGGCCTATGTAACAATAGGCGAAATTCTCCTCATTGTAGGAAACAGACCGGCTGTCTTCGCCGGTCAGGGAGGTATAAAGGGAGCTTTGCACCCCTCCATACGTAAGAACAGCCCGTTTGATCTTTTCATAATCCTTATCAGGAAGGATCTGAATCTCCTGGACATGCTTTACTGCTTCTAAGCCATCCGGTGAAAAGCCATCGCCGTATGGATCATCTTCTTCTAATACCGGGCCTCTCCATGACAGCAGATAGGCCATTGACATGGTATATTCTCCGCCCTCTTCCTGAGGAATACAAAAACCATTGTTCAAGGACATATGGTCTTCTGAAAAGTCATAACCTTCCTCCGGCAGAAGTCCTGCTTCCAATGCCTGCAGGGAAGCAAAGGCCCAGCAGGTGCCAATGGAACCCTGGTTTTTCACAGAAGGAACCCGGCCTTCTTTTCTCCCGTCATAAAAGGCCGGGAGCTGTCCTTTTAAGACTTCGGCGTCCCGGGACTCTGTCCGGCTATATGCTGTCCGGCTATATGGCTCCCCGCTTTCTGACTCTTTTACGTAATCCTGACCTGCTCCGTTTGCAGGATCCGCCTCAAGACTGGAAATATGGAATCCTGCCGCAAAGCAGATGATGATCAGAAGCAGGGAAAAACTTTTTTTATTCTTCAACCGAATCTCCCACTTTTTTTCTTGGGGGCTTTGGCCCCATAAACTGATAGAAATAGGTTTTCATCATTCCATTATAAATCTTCCGGTTTTTATCAGCTTTTCTGCCGATATACTTCTCCGCATCCTCATAGGCAGTGATCATGTATAAGGACCAAGCGTCAAGAGCCTTATACCGTTCCCCGATCTGCCGGTACAACTCCGGCAAATTCTTTTTTTCCTCGATTCGTTCCCCATAAGGAGGATTTGTAATGATGAAACCATACTTTTTGGGATGACTTAAAGCGGCAAGAGGTCTCTGCTGAAAATGGATCATATGATCTACTCCGGCTGACTCCGCATTGGATCTGGCAGCTTTTACGATCTCACCATCTATGTCATATCCCTGTATGTCCACTTTTACATTTTCCTCTAAAAGGTCCCCTGCTTCATCCATGGTCTCATACCAGCACTTTCTTGGGATGAGGTTCTTCCAATCCTCCGCAAGAAAGGAACGGTTCATGCCGGGAGCCATATTGGCCGCCATCATGGCCGCCTCAATCAGAAAGGTTCCGCTTCCGCAAAAAGGATCCACCAGAATCCTGTCCTTGTTCCACGGGGTCAGCATAATCAGGGCTGCAGCAAGAGTTTCCGTAATAGGAGCCTTGCTGGTCAAGGTCCTGTACCCTCTCTTATGAAGGGAATCTCCTGTAGTATCAATGCCCACAGTCACCTGGTCCTTATAGAGGAATACCCGCAAAGGATAGCTGCTTCCGCTCTCCGGAAACCACTCCACACCATAAGCCCCTTTTAACCGCTCCACCATGGCCTTTTTCATGATGGACTGGATATCAGAGGGGCTGAACAATTTACTTTTAATGGAAGAAGCCTTTGCCACCCAGAACTTACCATCCTGTGGGATGTAATCCTCCCAGGAGATCCCCCTGGTTCCCTGAAAAAGCTCTTCAAAGGATTCCGCGTGAAAGCTTCCTACCTTTAACAATACTCTTTCCGCTGTGCGCAGAAACACATTGGCACGGCAGACCGCCTCATCGTCTCCGATAAAGGTGACTCTTCCGTCTTCTACGGATTCAATATCATAACCCAGATCAATAATTTCCCTTTTTAAGACCGCTTCCATGCCAAAATGACAGGGCGCAATCAATTCAAATGTTTTTTTCACCTTATTCTCCTAAGTTCATTTCTTTTATTGCATTTCCGTCGAAATCCATGATACGGAATACTTGATCCTCCAGAATTCCGTAAGTAGGAGGGTTGCCGCCCTTTGGAATGGACACGGAGCCTGGATTTAATATGGTAATATCTCCAAAACGCTCTGCAGTCAGGATATGAGTGTGTCCATGAAGCAGAATGTCTCCCTTTTGCATGGGGGGTAAGTTCTCTTTATTATAAATGTGCCCATGGGTAGCATAGATTGTCAGGCCCTCATCAGCAAGCAGGGCATAATCCGCAAGGATGGGAAATTCAAGCACCATCTGATCTACTTCTGTGTCACAGTTTCCCCGCACACTATAGATCTGGTCCTTGTAGCCGTTTAACATGGAAATCACTTCTTTAGGAGCATATTCCTTTGGAAGATCATTTCTGGGACCATGGTAAAGAATATCTCCTAACAGGATCAGCCTGCCTGCTCCGGAAGTTTTATATGCATCTAACAGCTTCCTGCAAAAATAGGCAGAACCATGAATGTCGGAAGCAATCATATATCTCATAAGTCATTTTCTCCTTTTGTACTTAATAGGTATATTTTAAGGCTAGCAAGGTATTTCTGTCAATGAATTTACCTATCCTCGAACCATATATTTTCCTTTGTAATATGCGATTCCATTGGCTATATTGACCACATTGTATCCGGCCTGCTCCAGATTCCGGCAGACTATCATGCTTTGTCCGCCCCTGGAACAGTAAAATATCAAAAGTTTATCCTGTGGCAAGCTGCTCACCCATTGATCCATATCTTCATATGGCAGATTTACCGCTCCCCGAATGTGGGACTGCCTGTAGGACGACTGACTACGGAGATCTATAATCATAATGTTGCTGTCATAATTAATATAATGATCGACTTCCCAAATCGGTATGGTCCTGAACATATTATCACCTGTCCTTTCTAGTAATAATATATTCCATATTTTCCGGAATGCGAAAGTTATACGAAATCAGGGAAGTCCAAATAAAAAAAACGCGGGAAAGGACCCCTTTGTCTCTTTCCCACGCCTTTTTTAATAATTGGTTCGGCCAGACCTTATTAGTTAAATCTGTTGCGGTTGTTGTCTTTGCTGGAATCGCGGCTGTTGTCCTTGCTGGAGTTGCGATTGTTGTTCTGATTGCTATTCTGGCTGTTGTTCTGGTTGTTGTTCTGATTGTTATTCTGGCTGTTGTTCTGGTTGTTATTCTGGCTGTTGTTCTGATTGTTGTTATGGGAATTCCTGGAAGAATTGTCCATATCATTGTAATTATTCTTAGACATAATAAATACCTCCTATCGGCGTTTTACGTTACATCGTCTATTATGTCGTTTTTCTGACAGATTATACTGCCAATTTTTATTTAAAATTAAAAAATAACTTTGCATTTTCATCAAGACTATATTATAATTAAAATGAGGAATTTATTTTCCTCATCCTTATTAATTATTTATACTCCCCTCAGAAACAGCCGGATAGCTCCCCTGTCCGTCTGTTTCTCTTTGTCCATTTTTCATCAAATCAAACAAAAGACCTCCGGCAATCCCATGCCGAAGGCCCTATATCCCTTTCCAAAATCCGGTAATCCGCTATTTCATTAGTCGCCAAGAACATTGACGATTTTTACAGGTGCCCGATAATTCCACGGAGATGTCTTAATACCTGTACTGTAAGTTGATGAATGAACTACTTGTCCATTGCCAATATACATGGCAACATGGTTGATAGATGATCCGCTTCCGTAAAAAATCAAATCGCCCGGACGCATCTGGTCAGCGCTGACTGCTCTTCCCTGGGAAGCCTGTCCGCCTGAAGAACGGTTAATTGTAAGACCTGCTGCGTGCTGCATCACATATCTGGTAAATCCGGAACAGTCTACTCCGGTGCGGGGATCACTGCCGCCATAGGAATAACGTCCGCCTACAAACTGAAGTGCGTAATTAACAATGCTTTGCCTGAAATCCACGGCCGCCTGTACCTGGGTCTTTACTTCCAGTGCAGCCAGAGTTGCCTCATCGGTGGAAGATATGGTGGCATTCCCCTCTGCAGGAAGAAAACCATATGTATCATTGATCTTAACCTTAACATATCCGCCGCCCATATCCTGTAAAACTTCAAAAGAAGATCCTTTGGAAGCGGTCATCAGTGCTTCCTGACCAGCTTCATCCTTGCTGATCGTTACCTTATCTGCGTCAACGGTCACCATGTAGTTCCCATAACTGAGTCCTGGACCGGAAATTTCATCTGCTCTTACATCTGAAGGACCTGCAATCATCATTGCTCCGCAAAAAGCCATAAGGCCTAACGTTTTCCATGCTTTATCTATCATCGGGAAATCTGCTCCTATTTTTACTTTTTGATTTTCAAATGTTACGTAAATATTAAATTCATTACGGTTATTATACATTTATTTTATCTTTTCGTCAAGTATTATTTAAAAGTGCACGAATTTCAAATTATTTTAGTTTAAAACCCTGACAAATTTCACAGGTTTGCGATACATGACGTTTGTTACGATAATTCCGGTCTTTTCTGTGGAAGCATGGACCACCCGGCCGTCTCCCATGTACAGAGCAACATGGTTAATGGATCCATTTTTTCCATAAAATACCAAATCTCCTGCGCGGGCTTCCTCGTAGCTGACACTGCGGCCTTCTCTTGACTGGGACTTTGAACTGTGGCTTAAGTTTACCCCGGCTGCATTTCTCAATACATAGCTGGTAAACCCGGAACAGTCCACTCCGGTCTTGGGATTCACTCCTCCGTAGACATAACGTCCGCCCACAAACTGAAGCGCATAATCTACGATCTTTTGACGCTGAAGAACAGACTTGTCCACCTTTTCCTGAGTTTTTTCAATCAATGTCGCGGAATTGCCTTGTATGTACCCTTCTCCTTCAGGAGTTTTTATTTTAAGCCAGCCATCCTGAGAGGATTCCATCACTTCATAGGTTTGTCCCTCTCCGGCCTGGGAAAGAACTGTTCCTGCAGTATTCGCAGCTTCCCTGACAGATACAGGCGCATCCATCTTTGCATAAAGTGTCGTGCTGGTTTCTACAGCAATTTCTGCTGCTTTCGCTTCTGTAGGAGAAACCCAGCTTAAACTCGCCAAGATCCCTAAAAGTCCCATCGCCTTCCACATTTTATTCCTCATATCATGTCTCCTGTTTTTTACGTTTTTCTGTCGTTCCTGCAATACTTAGTCAAAATGTTACATAATTGTTACATTTCGAATTATATACTTATATCTCGCATTTGTCAAGCAAAAACGGCATTTATGACGCTTTTTGCGTCATAAATGCCGTCATACTTTTGTAACATTCACTTGGAATTATTAAATATATCTAACTTTATCGTTTCGTTCCTCTTACGATCCAGACAATGAGAAGTACTAAAAGCAAGGGGCCCATAATAGGCATCAGGAGGCTGAAAATCCCTGTGACAATGCTGGCGATCAAAAAGAAAAACAAGATAAGTACCGTGACTCCCAAAAGCTTCCAGTACCACTTACTTAGGTCAATATAATGCATATGGCGTCCGAAATTACCCGGATCCTCATACACATCCTGGTCAGAACCGGAATAGGATTCATAATAGGTTCTTCCTGATCCGCTGTCCTTTGCATTCCCGCTGGCTTCAAAAATCGTCCTGGCGATCAGCCTTGGATCACCGATGGAGGCTATGACCGCCTCTTCCGTAGAACCATTTCTCACTTCCGTGCTGATATATTCTTCATAATACCTGATATTTTCTTCGATCACGCTCCCAGGAACTTCACCTGATAAAGCCTCCCTCAAGCGCTGTAAAAACTCCTGTCTGCTCATCTGAGCCTCCTTCAATTAAGTAAATAGCTTTGATTATTGTATCATCCGACAGGGACTTCGTAAAGAAACCTTCTCTGAATAAATTCTTAAAATTTCATAATATGGCTTATCCGGACTTGCGAAGGAAGGGAGGATAATAACAGACTACTCTACCTTCTCCTTGATTACGCCATCCCGGTATGCTGCCACCAGTTCCTTTAAATCTGCGATCCGCTCAGCCAGCTCCACACCCTTATCCGTATCCGCCACCATGACCCGGGTTTTCATGTTCTCAACAACCGAAACCTTAGGCGTGCTTTCCTTATTTGGGTCAAAGGGTTTGTGCTCCGCAAGAGCCAGGTGGTTGGAATTATAAATCAAAGTATAGCCTGCGATCCCTGTCTTGGTCTGGTAAGCCTTTGACAGCCCTCCGTCTATGAGGAACAGCTTTCCTCCTGCCTTTACCGGCGATTCCCCTTCCTTTATTTTCACCGGAACGTGGCCGTTGATGATATGGGAACCGTCTTTGCAAAGGCCGAATTCTTCCAGTATTTTATCGCAGTATTCTTCCTTTACGCTAAGTCTGTAATAAGGGTTCATGGGCTCCTTGTGGGCGGCCTTATCTCCGATAAAATAATGTTCAAAGGTCGTCATTTTTCCCTTGCCATAGACCGGAGATTTGGCTCCGCACCATAAATACCACATAAAATCCCTGGCATCCTCACTTTCCTGGGAACCCTCAGGCATGAAATATGCATTTTGAACCTTCCGGTCCACGTAATCCATCAGCGCCTTTCCTGAAAAAGCATGGTGATCCACTACAATCTCATCAAAGGAGCCATCCTCCTTCATGGGAATGCAGCCATGGTACAGAAGATTTGAATTATAGCATTTATACATGCTTCCATGTGAATAGAGAAACCGGATATGCTTGTGAAGAAGCTCGTTATGCATAAAGGAAAGCTGCAGGGTGTGGAGAAGCTCCCCTTCCTCCTTGCTGAGTTTTAAAGGGTCCTTAGGGTCCACGGTTGGAAAGAACATGTCAAGCATTGGGTATTCCTTGCCTTCCACAGTCACAGCGCCCCGTTCAAAATCAATGGCCTCAATCAGGATCCTATCGCTCATCCCGTATTCCGGATGGCGCTTTATGATCTGTCCTTCTACCTTAAACTGAATGATGGCAATTGCCTTGTGCATCTTAGCCGCCAGTCCCGGATCCACCGCATCGTATATGTTTTCATCAAGAATCTGGGGAGTAAACCGTTCACAGGGATCATCCCGGTAAACCCTGGCCGCAAACATGGATAATGGGCGTAAGTTGATGCCGTATCCGTCCTCCAGCACATCAAAGCTGTTATAGCTGATGGCAATCCTCAGCACATTGCAGATACATGCCAGATTCCCGGTGGCCGCTCCCATCCAGGAAACATCATGATTGCCCCATTGTATGTCAACATCGTGAAACCGCAGCAGTTCATCCATAATAATATCCGCCCTTGGGCCGCGGTCAAAAATATCACCGATAATATGCAGGCTGTCAATGGTCAGGTTCTGGATCAGCTCGCATAAAGCAATAATAAACTTATCTCCAACCCCAATGTCAATGATGGACCGTATGATTTCGTTATAGTATACACGTTTATTGTCATCATTATAATCCACATGAAGCAGCTCATCAATGATGTAGGCAAATTCAGGCGGCATTTTCTTCCTTACCTTGGATCTGGTGTACTTTGATGAAACCACTTTGCAGATCTGCACCAGCCGGTAAATGGTCACTCTCTGCCAGTCTCCGTCTGCCAGGCCTTTCAATTCCAGCTGGTTCATGACTCTCTCCGGATAGTAAATTAAATTCGCTAACTCCACTTCCTCTTTCTCTGGTATGATGTGGCTGAACGTTTCCGTGATTTTTTCCCGGATCACGCCTGAGGCACTTTTTAATAAGTGGACAAATGCCTCATACTCGCCATGCAGGTCACTGAAAAAATATTCCGTTCCCTTTGGTAAGCCCTGAATGGCCGTAAGGTTGATGATTTCGCTGGAAGCAGCCTTAATCGTGGGATACTCCCTTGCCATCAGTTTTAAATACGCCAGACTTCTCATAATACCCTCCCCTTCTCCATGAAGCGATACTGCATTTCTATAGAGCTATAGTATCATAAAAGATATCAATTTAAAACCTTTTTTACCAAGGCCTTTCCTTTGGAGCCAGGGCTTCCGGCAGCTTCAGAAACCATGCAATATTTGAAGGAGCTTTTCGTAAAAATCAACTGACTTTTAAAAATCATTCACGATTACATAAAGCGTTCAAAAGTGCTTCTGCTTTATGACTGCATTGATTGCCCGCCATCCACATGGAGGACTTGGCCTGTGACAAATGAGGAGTCATTACTTGCCAGATATACATAAGTTGGGGCAAGCTCAACCGGCTGTCCAGCTCGTTTCATTGGGGTATCAGAGCCAAAGGTTGGAATGTAGTCAGCCGGCCAGCTGGAAGGTTGAAGCGGGGTCCAGATGGGGCCCGGAGCAACTGCATTTACCCGAATCCCTTTTGACACCAGGGAATGGGCCATTGCTCGCGTGAAGCTGACAATTGCACCTTTTGTGCTGGAATAATCAATCAACTGCTCGTTTCCAACATAAGCAGTAATAGAGGTTGTGTTAATTATGGTGCTGCCGTCTTTTAAGTAGGGAAGGGCCATTTTTGTCATAATGAATATGCCGAAAAAATTCACTTCAAAGGTAAGTACCATCTGTTCAACGGAAATGTTCTCGATGCCCTTCTGGGGAAACTGTACGCCCGCATTATTTACCAGAACATCAAGTCCACCGAAAGCGGATACGGTTTCAGATACGGCATTTTGACAAAACAATTGGTCCCGCACATCTCCTGAGATTAATATGCACTTTCTTCCCTGGGCTTCTATATAAGATTTCGTTATCTGTGCATCTTCATGCTCATCATAATAAACGATGCTTATATCAGCGCCTTCTTTGGCAAATGCCAGGGATACAGCCCGCCCAATTCCGCTGTCCCCTCCAGTCACCAGCGCTACCTTATCTTTTAGTTTCCCTGTTCCAATGTAGTTCGGATTGTTAAAAACAGGTTTAGGAACCATGAGTGTCTCCAATCCTGGTTGTACAGGTTGATGCTGAGGAGGGAACTGGACAGGAACCTGCTGGCATACTTCTTTAAAACCCAGATATGAATTGTAATCAGTCAAGTTTAATCTCCAATATATCTAATAGACTTCATAATTATATATTAATCAAACGAATGTCCTGATACAGATTCTTCCTGAATTCTCTATGTCTGTGAGAAAAACGGGTTTGCCATTATTAAATACATTGAAAATGAATCACAATTGGATCCAGTATCGTTTGATCCTTTTCCCGTCCACACACACTTCCTTTTCAAACTTTCCGCCATTTGCAATAATTGTTTTTTCGCTTGCTATGTTATCGTAATTGCAAGTCACCATCACTTTTTCTAATCCATGGTTTTTACAATTTTGAAGGTTTTGCCTAAGCATTTCTGTTGCAAAGCCCTGTCTTCTTTCAGATGGCCGGACGGAATATCCAATGTGGCCGCCCCAAAGGCCCAAAACAGGATGATTAATATGATGTCTGAAATCAATGATTCCCACAATTTTATTATCAACCAAACGAACGGCCAGGTATGTATCGGAACTGACCTTGTCCGCCGGGCAGGTTTCTTCATCTCTTATCATTTCAATTCCTTTAATCCATTCTTCTGCCGATGAACATTCCCTTAAATTACCGCAGCCATCCAGGCTTCCGCCGGAATCAAGGAAATCCTGACGATACTTCATAATATCATCTGCATATTCCATAGTTGGTGCAATAAGCTTAATTTCATTCATAGACGATTCCTCCTGAATCTTCATTTTTTATAAAAAATCCGGACAGATGATCGCGTTTGATAATTTGTCCGGACTTTTGTGTACTTTAATTATCAACTTCTTGCCTGCAGACGTATTCTATAACAGGCCATATTGCCGCCATTTTCCAAAACAGCAGCAATTTTCTTGATTCCTCTTTCTTCAGGCTGATGCATAGCATTTATTTGGCTGATGTGCGGAATCAATTTATGGTCTGTATATATTTCCACCTATTGTTAATCAAATTGAATTCTGTCATTCTGCCTTATTTTTTTCGTATCTCATCATTCCCCACCAGTTTGGAAGCAATTCTTCCAGACGAATGGTTTCACGTGTTTTGTAATCAACCATGATTTCCATATCTTTGTTTTTAAGGGAAAGCTCCATCAAAAATTCTCTGCAAGCTCCGCATGGCATTCCATTTACACCGGTCGGCGGCTCATCACGAAAGCAAATCAATCGTTTCACCACCGTTTGTCCGCTGTTTACATACATGTTAAGTGCAGCAACCTGCTCAGCACACAATGCCATGACCCCACTGCAGCTTTCAATACAAAATCCCGTAAATATTCTTCCGTCTGCACTTTCTAAAGCGCAAACAACATGATGGGCATATACAAATGGCGATACATCCGTAGGATAATACTCCGCTTTTGCCTTATTATATAATTCTTCCCATATATCCATAGTTTTCCCTCCTCACTCTTTTCCTTCTTCTCTTATGTAAGAATCAATGATCTTTACAGCATATTCTGATCTGCATCATATCCCGTTTTTACGTCCTCAGACCCATAAGCTGCCTTGGCATGTTCAGTCTCATGGTACAATTGACCGTATCAAAAAATCTTTTTATCAAGCTGTCTTTTATGGTAACCTCTCTTTCCGGCAGCTAACAAATAGTAATGTTAATTATACCATTGCTGCTGCCTGTTGTCATGGTTTTCATAGCTTGATTTATGCCCTCTCCGGCCTGTGGGTGTTATATTGAACCAGACGATGAAAAATGGAGCTAATATCCCCCCTCCTTCAAGCGGAAAGGGAAGCAAGGAAAGTCATATTGCTGATTTAACGTGTAATGATACGTTCCTATGGCTTAGTAACGGTGGAATTATCGGCCCTTTCATCAACCAATGGAAATCGCGTTGCACACAAAAGGGCCTCCAGCCGATTATTTTATTGCGCTTTTACTCCTGTCCGTCTGCCTGTAAATCTGATTCCTGTTGGGCCGTTTCCGGCTTTGACTTTTTATGCACTACCAAAAACAGGGTGGGGATTGCCGCAGCAACAGTAAAACCAATTGCCCACACGAAAGAGACGTTGAAGGAATGAGCAGCCGCTTGTAGATCGGAGGCACTCCGGCCTGCCATCTGCTGCTGGGCAACGGTTGCCAGAATAGCTGACCCAAAAGCCCCGCCAATGGTTTGAAATATCCTGGTTGCTGTGCTCGCGTGAGGAACCTGTTCTCTTTCAAGTCCGATATAAGCGGATGTCATGATGGCAATCAGCAAACCGCCGAGTCCCGCCCCTCTGATCAGCAGGGCAATAGACAGAAGGATATCACTCGTATCCGTACCTGCAAAAACAAACGGCAGCGTACCGATCGCAATGGCAGCAAGGCTCATAAGCACGATATTACGCGAGCCATCCCGGTCGGCGGCTTTACCGGCCCAGCTTCTGGTCAGCAGCATGCCGATTCCTTGGGGAAGCAGCCACAATCCGGCATACATGGCGCTTACTCCGCGTACCTCCTGATAATAAAGGGGCAGCATCAGCATGGCCCCGTTAGTGATGATTCCACACAAAATCAGCAGGGCATTGGAAGCGAAAAAATTGACGGATTTAAACAGCCGCACATTCAGAGCCGGTTCCTGTTTCGTATGAAATGCATGGATAACATACGATGCCATCAAAACTACACCAATGATAAGGGGTACATAAACTTCACTATTATTCATTCCTCCATGCTTTGCAACCTGGGCAATGCCGTAGATCAGAAGTGCAAACGCGGGGGAAAGCAAAAGTATGCCTGTCACATCCAGAGATGCTTTCTTTTCCACATGCTTGTCGGCCGGCAGCCCCCACATAGCCAACGGGATCGCCACAATACAGATCGGAATATTAATCCAAAAAATAGCATGCCAACCGGCACTGCTGACGATAACTCCTCCTAACACAGGACCAAGGATCGGCCCAAGCAAGGCGGGAATACTAATGATGGACATGATCCGTCCGAGATTGTGTCCTCCGGAAACTTCTACAAGCTCTGTTTGCAGTATTGGCATCAGGAGCCCGGCACCAACACCCTGAATGGCCCGGAAAACAATCATGCTTTCTATGTTCCATGACAACATGGAGCACACGGAGCCGATTAAAAAAATTACCAGTGAGAAGACGTATGATTTTTTGCATCCAAACCGCTTAGTGGCCCATCCTGAAACCGGGATGACCAACCCCATTGCCAGAACATATCCTGTTGTGACCCACTGAACGGCAGAAATAGCTGCGTTCATATCCGTTGCAATCGTATGGATGGCCACATTGACCATCGTCGAATCAAACAGCGGTGCAAGCGCCCCGACGATCAGGACAATGGCAGTCCTGAGCACCATTGGATCGAGCTTTTCTTTTGCCGGCTTTACATTCTCTTTATTCATGAGAAAACCCCTTTCATATTTACAATAGAAACGTTTGTGTTTCTTATATGAATATGATATGATAACCATAAGCTTTTTTCAATTGACATTTCCGCATAAAAAATAAGAAACTCTTTCGTTTCTTATATGCATATTTCATAACAGATTTCAAATTCCCAAGGATAGGAGAACTATAAAATGGACGATCAAAAAAAGAGTACCCGCCGCCGCGGAGAGATTTTAGAAGAGGCAATCCTGCTGGCCACATGGGAAGAACTGGCTGAAATCGGATATACGCGCCTGACAATGGAAAGCGTTGCGGCAAGGGCGGAGACAAATAAAGCTGTCCTTTACCGCCGGTGGGACAACAAGTCAGAGCTTGTGATGGCCGCCCTGCGTAAATACTTACCGAAAATCACCAATGAGATTCCAAATACCGGCGACCTGCGAAATGATGTATATACCTATCTTCGTGGGCGTGTTGAACCGCTGAAAACAATCGGCACACAGACGATCAGAGGGCTTATGATGGATCCGCGGGTTTGGCATACTATAATTGCCTCCATACCGCAAATTATCCACTTAAGATCGGAGAACAAATTAACAGTGGCTATGACGGCAATTATGAAAAATGCAGAACTCCGCGGTGAAGTCTGCCTTGAAAAGCTGCCGCCCCGAATCATCACATTGCCCATAGATCTGCTGCAGTACGAGCTGATCACAAAGCAGGGACCTGTTTCCGATGCAGCAATAGCGGAGATTGTAGATGACATTTTTATGCCGCTTGTACATGCAGCAAAGGAATAACAGTGTATGGATCAGGAGAACTTGAAGTACATTTCTTCTGTGCAGGCCACCAAAGGGGGCAGAAATAAACATTTTCAAGCTGTGAAGAGGTGTCTTTACAATACTGCTAAATATTTTCAAATGAAAGCAGCTTCCCCGGCCATGAGGGCTATTTTCCCCATTTACCGGCAGGCGCCCCCGTTATGGCCATTGGAATCAATATAGGAAAGAGGATAATTATGCAAACAAAAACTGTTATAACAGATCGCCAATCTAATATGAAAAGAATTTTCGAATTCGTTGAGATACGTACCAAAATCACAAGCCTGCTTCCCTTTCTCATGTCCCTGGCTTACCTGTTTTACCGCAGGCAGCCGGTGAACGCAGAGCGCACGCTTCTGTTTTTTGGCTCCATGTTCCTGTTCGACTTAACCACAACCGCAATCAATAACTATATTGATACCAAAACCAACGGACAAAAGCTTCCGTTTTCCCGGGGCATGGCTAAGTTCATCATTTATCTGCTGTTGGGCGTAAGCACTGCTCTTGGCCTTACTCTGGCATACCGCACGGATCTGGTGGTTCTGCTGTTAGGCGGGCTGTGCTTTCTCTGCGGCGTATTCTACACCTGGGGACCTGTCCCCATTTCCCGTTTACCTTTGGGAGAGATTTTTTCAGGGCTGTTTTATGGTCTGTTCATTCCTTTTCTCATGCTTTATATGAGCATGCCATCCGGTACTTTTCTGGCCTTGACTGCTGATTGGCATGCCATCCGGCTGGACATAAACCTTGCACCTGTTCTTTCCCTGCTTCTGCTTTCTGTTGGCCCAATCTGCGCCACCGCAAACATTATGCTGGCAAACAATATCTGCGACTTAGAAAAGGATATTGCAGTAGGACGGTATACCTTATCTTATTTTTTAGGCAAAAAAGCGCTGGATGTTTTTGCCGGACTATATTATGTGACTTATTTGACCTGGACAGCAGCCGTAACACTGAAACTCCTTTCACCGGTCTGCCTGGCAGCGCTGCTCACCATTATTCCTGTTCATAAAAACATCCGCCGTTTTAAAAAGGAACAAATCAAAGAAAAGACCTTTGCCCTTTCGGTTCAGAATTATATCATCATTGTGGGAGCACAAACTCTGGTGATCTTTTTAAGCGGCTTGATTCTTTGACAAAAGCAGTTATGAAATCAGAAAAACCAGACGGCCGATCTTTTCAGATCTTCCGGCTGGTTTTTCTTATATTCTATATTTTCCAGCTTATGCCCACGTGAGTCATCCGATCATCCTCATCACTGGATATTATATACGATGTATTCTCGCTCTTTAGTATACTGACTGAAATATGCTGCGGAATCCCTTCCACATTATATGTGATCTTAAAAAGATCAAACAGGGGTTCTCCCATATGGCACTGTAAATACTTAGAAATCTCCTTTGTCGCTCTGCGGACCTTTAATACTTTGTAATATCGTTTCAAATTGACGTGATAGTCATTCTCCAGAATCCGGAACACAGAAAAATCCCCTGTCATTCGATCGACGATTCCAGGAAAACGTTTCAATGGAAGATAGCACATATCCACCATCATGGGAATATCATCCGCATACATAATACGCTTGAGATATACAACATCGTCATCAGGCCCGATCTGAAGATCCTCCGCATAGGAAGCTTTTACATGAATAATTGATTTTTCCAGGACCTCTGTCCTGACTTTCCTTCCCTGGCTTTCCATGGAATCATGGAAACCGCCCAGACGGTCAATCCGGCTTTTTAATCCCGTATTTAATACAAACGTTCCTTTTCCCTGCTTACGAACAAGAATTTCCTCTTCACACAGCTCTTTCACCGCTCTTCTTACGGTTATCCGGCTAACCTGGTACTTTTCCTCAAGCTCCACCTCACTGGGCATACGGTCACCAGGGCAGTATATCTTTGCCTTGATATCCTCTTTGATTGCATCTTTCAATTGTTCGTAAAGCGGAACCAATGCATTCTGATCCAGCATAAAAGTTTCTCCTAAATTTAAATTTTCCATAATGCCCAAAACTATCATGAAAATGGCCGATGCAGGTACAAATGCGCCTTCCCATCTGCCGGATTTTGTCCCCGGAATATAAGGTTCCCGTTGGAACACCATAAAACTGCCTGCATCCGGCATCTTAACCTGACTTCACAATTATATAATACAAAAATCCTTAAAGCAACCCTTTTAAACCGGATAAGGTTCCGGAATGCCTTTCCAATCAGGCCCTTCTATTCCTCATAGGGATGGGGATGCCCGAAACCACCGTTGATTGTACATGTAACAGCAGAACATTCAGCCGCATAGTCAAGAGATTCCTCCATGGTCCTGCCATCGCCGTAAGCTGTTAGAAATCCTGCAATAAAGCTGTCACCGGCTCCCATGGTATCAACCACCTCCACCTTCTTAATGCCCTGGCGGTAAAATGCCTTGCCGTCATAAAATACAGCGCCCTCAGCTCCTCTGGTCACTCCGGCTATTTTCACTCCCAGCCCATGAGCCTGTTTTAACAAAGCCTTACATTCATCTTCTTCCATATCGGAACCGGAAAAAAATGCAAAGGTAAGATACGGACATGTTCTTTCCAGGTATTCTTTTTCGTGCCTGTCTGAAAAATCAAAGGATATGTTGCAAACCTTGCAAAGCTTTGGAAGCTCATACTCCAAATTGGAATAGCAGCTGGTATGGCAAAGATCAAACTCCCTGATGATCTCCAGATCTTCTTTTACAATCTTTATGGAAAAAAGGTGCTGACAGCTGTCTCTGGGGCCAGGCGCGAATACCCGGTCTCCATCCTTTAAGTAAACCCTTGGCTGAGCGGTATGGGCGTATACCTTTCTGGAACGTTCACAGGATACCCCTTCCTCAGATAAGCATTTCTTAATGTAGTCCGCCTGCTCATCATCTCCGAATACACCAAGGTAATTCACCTTTTTTGCTCCGTTTCTTTTGCAGTTCACAGCCACATTAACAGCATTTCCCCCTGGAAAATAAACCCCTTCCTCTACGTAGCAGTCCGTTACATTATCTCCTATTGCAATGATCTTCATCCTTATCATCCTTTCACCGCGCCTGCGGTCATTCCTCTCACAAAGCTCTTCTGCATTGTTAAAAATAATACAATAATAGGCAGGCAGGAAATGACCATACCTGCAAGTACCACTCCCCATTCCGTCATAAGCCCGTCACGGAACGTCATAAGTCCCACAGGAATCGTCCGCAGCTTGGAACTGTCAACAAAAATTGTAGCAAAGACGAACTCATTCCATGCATAGTATGCTGTCATAATAACCACCGTAGAGATGATGGGCTTGGAAAGGGGCAGATAGATATTCCTGTAAATCTGCATAAGCGTTGCCCCGTCAATGGTTGCAGCCTCTTCCATTTCCCTTGATATCCCAATAAAAAAGGAACGGACCAGCATAATGGATACCGGAAGGCGGAAAGCAATGTAGGGAAGAATCATGGCCAACAGCGTATTTTTTAGCTTCAATGACTTTAAAAGCATAAAAAGAGGAAGCAGGCATACCTGAGGAGACAGCAAAAGTCCGCACATGCAGAAGAGAAAAACCAGATTCCCCAGTTTTCCTTTCATCTGGCAAATGCCAAAAGCTGAAAATGTAGATAAAAAGACAACCCCTGCCAGCGTGCATACGGTAACTGCCGTACTGTTAATAAAATACTGGGAAATTCCCTTATGCCATGCCGTCGTATAATTCTCTACATGCCAGATATCCGGAAATCCCCACACATCTCCATAGATTCCATTGTAATTCTTAAAAGAAGACATGAGTATCCAGAACAGAGGATATAATATCAGGGCAGCCAACAAAAACAAAACTGCAAGCCATACCATTTCCCAGGGTCCATATGCCCTTCTCTTTCTCACTCTTTGTTTCTTCATGACCCTTCCTCCTTATCTGTTCCATAGGTGAAGAACTGTACGGAAGACAGCACTGCCGTAATCATAAAAATCAGCATGGCAATGGTGGATGCATATCCCATGTTGTTTTTAACAAATCCGGTCTGATACATGTGAAGGGACAATACCATTGTCGCTGTACCCGGGCCTCCCCCAGTTAATATGTACGGTTCATTAAATACGGTAAAAGCCCCTACCACCGTAAGAATCATGGTTACAAAGAACATCTGCCGGACCTGTGGAACCGTTATATAAAAGAAGCGCTTCAATTTTCCTGCTCCGTCTACCTCAGCCGATTCATATAACTCCGTGGGTATTTTCTGGATAGCCACGATAAACAACATGGCAACGTACCCGGTACTCTGCCATTGGGACACGGCAATTACCGCGTACATTGCCGTCTTTTTACTTCCCAGCCATATGTGTGCCAGTTGATCCAGTCCAATCAGGTTCAGGAAACTATTAAGCAGCCCCATCTGCGGGTTGTATATGAAGTCAAAAAGCAGACATACCACTGTCATGGAGATTACTGTTGGAATAAAATAAATGCTGCGCAAAGCAGGCGCAACTTTACGAAACACCACATCTTCCAGCACGGCTGCAAGGACAAGGCCAAAGCCTACCTGGATCAGAATCGATATGACTGCGTAAAGAAAGTTGTTTTTAAGGCTTACCAAAATGATTTTATCATTCAGCAGCTGTTTGTAATTGGAAAACCCCACCCATTCTTTTGCAATATCCGACAAGGTAAAAGACTGGAAACTGTAAACGATGTTCTTGAACAGTGGATAATACACAAAGATTCCAAGAATCAATATCCCTGGAAACACAAAAGCAAATGCCTGCAAATTTCTTTTTTTCTCTCTTTTCAAAATAACACCATCCCATCCATGTTAGATAAGAGGCCGGATCCGGCCTCTTATCTCCAGTCTTTATTTATGCAAAGCGGCTGCGGCCTCCTTTATCTGCTCCATAACACTCTCCGGTGTTTCATCGCCGATAGCAATAGCCTGTGCCCCCTGCCCATATACGGTGTAGACGGAAGCATCGCAGGCATTGTCAAACCACGGAACCAGTACTGAAGCGGATTTAATAATATCCATGGCATCCAACTGGGCCGGCAGTGCATTTGTTTCATCAACGGCACCTGCCACGCTGGAAATGTCGCCGCATTTTGTGGTCAGGGCTTCTCCGCCTTTCTTACTTACAAGCCATTTTAAAAACTTCACGCATTCCTCAGGATTCTTTGCCTTATTACTTATCATAAATCCTTCCGGTGCTCCGGTCAATCCCATGGGATCACCCTTTCCTTCTTCAAAAGCCGGGAAATTAAAAAATCCATATTCAAAGCCTTCCGGCAATGCCTTTTCAAGCATTGGAATCTCTGCAAACTGCAGATACATAATCGGAGCCTTTCCTGCGGCAAAGTATGTATTTCTGGCTGTTTCATGATCAATGGCAACGCAGGTTTCGCCCATATAGGAGGTGAGCTGCTGCCATTTCTTTAAAACCTCCACATAAGCCGGATTAGTAAATTCTCCCATGGCCGGATCATAGTCCTTTGCAAGAACTTCTGGGTCCACCATTCTCTGGTTCATTGTGCCAAGGTAGTGAAGGATAGCCCAATTGTCTGATAACCCTTCTACAATGGGTGTTTCGTATCCGGCCGCCTTTAAGGAATCCAGTACAGAAATAAACTCATTCCAGGTCTTTGGAATTTCCAGATGATTGTCTGAAAAAATCTTCTTGTTATAGTAGAATACCTTTCCATCCTGGGACCAGGGAATTCCATAAATCGTACCGTCAAACGTGAAGCCGTCCACGCTGGCCCCGGCAATTTGAGAGGACCATTCCTTATCCTTTTCAAAAAGGTCATTTAATGCCATTACATTACCGGAGTTAATCATTTCTTTTGCAAAGGTTCCTGACCAGGAGGAAAACACATCAGGAACTTCATCGGTAGAGACCACCATACGGATCTTTTCCTTGTACTGGTCGTTTAATATACAATCCATTTGAATCGTTACATTGGGATTTTCAGCCATATATTCCTTAATCAGTTCCTGGAACATGGCGTTTTTCGGATCGTTGGGCCAGCGGTGGAAGAAATTAATCACAACCTTTTCTCCACTTGCCCCGCTGTTTTCCTCTGTGCCTGTCTTAACCGTGTTTTCCTTGCTCTCTGAGCCTGCTTTGGCATCGGTGCTGCTGTTTCCGCTCCCACAGGCGGTTAATGACAATCCCATAGCAGCCGCTAATAATAATGCTATCACTTTCCTGGCATTTTTTTTCATTCAGCTTCCTCCTTTTAAAAAACAGCCTTAAGGCTTAATAATCCATTCTCCACATATAACGGCGCACGCTTAAATCATGGCCCCTCTGGTATGCAAATTCATCTGCAAGGGAACGAAGTACGGCTCCCGCCAGCAGCGGTGCGAAATATTCCCTGACTTCTTCATCAATGCCGGTCATATCAAATTCCGCCTCATCCACCAGCATAATTTTCTCTGAGTATTTCCGGCAGAAATCATAGGCTCTCTCATCCAGGGGTCTTGTAGCTCCAATCCCTTTTATCACAATAAACGGAACATCAAAATCTGTCACCTCAAATGGCCCATGAAAATACTCACCGGAATGAATGGCATTGGAATGAATCCACTGCATTTCCATTAACAAACAGATTGCAAAAGAATATGCCTCCCCATAATTGGCTCCGCTGCCCATGGTATAGATCAGTTCTTCTCTCTTATACTGTTTTCCCCACTCTTTGACAGTGTCGGCATACTGTGCCTTTGCCTTTTCTATGGCATCATTTAAACCGTCAACCCCTTCCATTCCCTTCCGGTATTTTTCACATGGGCTGACTGCGTTTAAAATGCTGAATATAAGGCAGTAAAGAACGCCTTTATTTAAATCGCTGGCATCCGTTCCTTTTCCCCAGTCATAGTGAATGGGATATTCCGCTGCCTTCCACAGCGGGGAATCCACAACATTGGACAGGGCAATGGTTGCGGCACCCTTTTCTCTTGCAAACTCCGTTGCTTTTACCGTTTCCGGAGTATTACCGGAATGGGAGCAGGTGATTACAACAGAATCCGGTCCAAGGGCCTTTGGTTCGCTATGTACAAATTCATTGGAACTGTATATGCTGGCTGGTGTTTCGATTTCTCTGTCAAAAAGGTATTGGGCCGGCATCATAAAGGCCTGGGAACCTCCGCAGGCTACAAAATAGAAATGGTTGATGCGTTTCTTCGCAGTCACCGCCGCCACTGCGGTGCCAATCTGTTGGATGTGCTCTTGTTTCATGGTAATTCCTCCGTTTAATATGATTATATTATTATATAACGTTATATATTCTTTACACATTATAATATATAACGTCTTTCAAGTCAATGATTATTTCTTATCTTTTTTATTTGGAAAACCGCTTGGTATTTGTGTTTATTGATTCAGAGGAATAAGGCCTGTATCGGGGAGGACGGCATCTTCTGAGGTGATAGGCCTCCCTGCTTCACAGGACAAAAAATCCCCTTTCAGCCTGATGTTGTTTTCAGGGGGAAAGGAGGAAGTGATGGGAATATTTTTTCGGGGCAGTTTAAATACCAGCCAATCATTTCATACATCTGATTGATGCATACCTGCATTTCTGTCACATTGGTATGCATCACGGTTTCTGATTCCAGAACTTCATATTTATTCCGGTTTAACCATCTCATAATTATGTTCCTTTTAAAATAATAATTTATTCTATAATCTGTATATCTCTTAATTTGATTTCATATATTGTTATAAATACTCCCGGAGCTCATTATATGAAATCTCTTAATAAAAGTGCCCTAATAATTTCTATCCTTATTCCCTTAGCTGTCGGATCTTTATCCGCTCTTATAAGTGGAAATATGTCAATGTATTCTTCACTAAACAAACCAGCCTTTAGCCCTCCATCCTATATCTTTTCTATTGTATGGACATTGCTGTATATTTTAATGGGAATATCATCATACATAATTTTTATGTCTGGAAATGCGAATTCAACAAAAGCTTTAAAAATTTATGGACTTCAACTATTTTTTAACTTTTGCTGGAGTATTATTTTCTTTGGATTTTCTCAATATTTACTTTCCTTTTTATGGTTAATCATATTAATCATTCTAATAATTATAATGATCCAACAATTTTATAAAATAGATTCTATTGCAGCATACTTACAAATCCCATATCTTTTATGGAGTATATTGGCTGCTTATCTAAATTTAAAAATTTATATGATGAATTAAATCTTAATTTCCTGCCCAGAGCTGCGAGCTTTGGCCAATCTTAGTTTTACGGCATAAAGCCACAAAAAATATCTAATAATTTCTTATTTCACCTTGTACTTCCAAATCTAACTTATCAGGAAAATGCTCATTTTATTACCTAACAAGTTAATATCTGGTTTATTCAATATGTTTATATAAAGTATTGCTTAGTTTTCCAACGCCTTATATATAATACAATTTTATGG
This sequence comes from Lachnospiraceae bacterium, assembly GCA_902363835.1. GTDB lineage: Bacteria > Bacillota > Clostridia > Lachnospirales > Lachnospiraceae > Lacrimispora. The sequence goes on along the minus strand of CABJBM010000022.1, from coordinate 49,738 downwards.
CTTTAATTGGAAACCAACCATAGAATGAGATTTTTAAATGAATGGAATACTAAAAAAAACAGCATTGCAAGAAGGCAAATTATGAGCAAAGATAATTCAAAAAAAAGTACAAGTAATCATAAAAAAGAAGATGGCACCTTTCATTCCAAACACATTAAGCATAATCCACAAGCAGAAAGCGCCCGAGCCGTATTCGGATTAAAGGCTGATAATTCAAAGGATAAAGAACATTAAACTCTAATATTATTGAAATATATCCATGAAACCATTTCCACATATAAGGAAATACTATCTATAAAACTTTAATAGGTTTATAGACGATTTGCAAGGAGGTTCTTAACATGGCTAATTATACCGGTACAGTTAAATGGTTTGATAACGAAAGAGGCTACGGCTTTATCTCAACAAACGAAGGCCAGGATGTTTTCGTACATCACTCACAGGTTAAAGAAAAAACTCATAATAAAGATTTGCACGAAGGCGAGTCCGTCAACTTTGACGTTAAACAAGATGATAAAGGCTTATGCGCTTTAAATGTCCATAAAATATAATTTAAACTGTAAAGGAGTTATCTTATGAACAGAATTCATTATAATACATCAGGTATACAGAATTCAGAAATTAAAACTCAGCTTAAAAATGCATTGGATAAAATAGAAGGAGTTTCTATGGTCAATATTGATGTAGCAAGAGGTTCCATTGAAGTCGGATACAATGAATCAACAGACGAAAATTCAATTAAATCTTGTATTGAAAATGTTGGTTGTAATATACAAAGCCAATCCATTGATTTCTGAGAATTGAGTCTGTAAAAGGTCTCTTAAACTAATTTCAATCTCTAAAACTTTCTATGTTGATATAAAAAGTATACTACCTGGTAGTAGATAACTGGCACTATATAAGAGTAGGGAAAAACATCCCTATTCTTATTTTTTGTTACAATTCTTAAATTTTATCTCCGCTTTATTCAGCCCTAATTGATTCAAAATAACTCTTTTATTTAACCTCATTTTTCGCCTGAACTTCCGTACATATAAACTTCCTCCCCTCTTTTCTTAAATTTCAGATTTACTTATTAAAAAGTTTATATTTCTATTAACTTTAATTTATATTGATTTGTTATCATACTTATAATAACGGAGGATAACATATGAAAACCAAATTAATCAATTCAATACTTAAGGGACACGTAGGCTACGGTGCTGGCCCTGGCATTATCGAACTCCATGAATATGAATGCCCTTGCGGAAAAGGAAAAATCTTGGAAGAACACAATGATATCCCTGGTTTCGAAGAACATACCGTTCATATTCATTGCAATGAATGCTGCAATAAGTATGAACTAAACACTGACCTTGATGTCCGCAGCTGGCGTTTGGATATAAAATGAATTACACTTTAGGTTAAATCCTCATTTTCATTATACATATCTTTTTTCGGCTCCTGAGATAATAATCTCTTCCGTATGTTCCGAATCCGTTCTTTTTAAGAAAAACCTTGAGATATATTTTCTCTCTAAGATCAAGTAATTCTTTATCAGATATATTTGGATTAAAATTTAAATATAAATTCCTTAATATATTTTCTTTGATTTCTCTATTCTAAATTATCACTTTTATTCCTCCTTTGAATCTTAGTTTACTAATCTGACTCAGTAGCAAACATTCCAAAACCGCATATATCTTTGACATCCTTACGTCCTGAAATTAATTATTAATTACATTAAAATAACAATTCATTACATTTGCTGCTTTTGTACTAAAATATTAGTTACTATATGTTTAAAGAAAAAACTGGTGTTTGAAAATATTTAAGAGAATGGTAAAATTATGGAAAATCAAAATGTTGTAAAATTTGGATTAGGGATTAAAATCTGGTGTATAATCAGTGTTTTGGGAAGTACCATAAGCGCATTAGTAAATTTATCTTTAGCAATTTATAGTGTAACAGCTATCTGCACAGTGAGTGTGATATTATATATTTGGTTATTCTTAAATAAAAAACATATTGCTTTTTATCTTATCGTAATAGTAGCTATAATACGCCTTATAATAGACATTATTGTATTCAAGAGTCCGCAAGCAGTTTTGGGACTGGCTAATCCTTTGATTACATACGCATTTCTCCATAAATACTGGAAGCAAATGGAATAACTTTAGTTATATAACACGTATCTGTCTGGTTTATCTAGTCGGTACGTGTTTTTTGTAATGAAAATGTCAATTCTGTTGTTGTAGCCATTCCATTGTACCCATTACACAAGTCTAACCATCACAGACCACGTTTCCTTCTTCATCGGACTTACTCTGTCCTGTGTATTCATATCTACAAAATAGACAGATGCAAGACCATTCTCCACTGGCAATCAACTCAGCCAGTTCCTTATCGTTCATTGACCTGCTTTTCTCAGCATTTGTCAATTCCGCTCTCTTCCTCCACCAAATATCAGTTTTGTTGATCATCTTATTACATTTTGGGTATAAAAAACTACCAGCTGAATACTGATAGCTAGTAGTTGCTTTTTACCCATAATTCAACACAAATGGAAACTCTGTTGTCAATACTCACCCATATCTCTATACTTTTGCAATATGGCTATATAATCATGAGAACTTCCTGTAAAGGTTTCTGGATTAACAGGGTAATGTACGTTATAAAGCAATCCTTTCTCGCCATAACGTCCTTGCATTACCTCATCTAAATTTGCTTCATCAATACAAATATTTGTCACCTTAAAACACATTAGAACATGATCGTCTCCTTCTTCAATCTCACGCTCCCATAAATATCGACTTTCAAGAGAAAGAAAACATTCTTTGATACGTGGTGCATTTACCGTGGAAGCAGGCTCTGATGTAAGACCAGAAAGATAAATTTCATCATCATCAAAATCATTATTCCTAATAGTTTCCATGCACAGCGGATAAATGTCTGCAGACGGAAATTTTAATACAGCACCTCCTTTTTCTGAAAGATGCTAACTTCAGTGGCATCCAGATACTTCCTGCATTATTATTTTCCATTCTACACACCATATTTTTGAGGTGATATGATGGAAAATAATTTATCCAAATTACTTTTTAAAAGTACCAGCACCAGACGTTACTTTATAACACTCCCGGTATGGCTGCAGATAATGCTGCACGAGAATCATTCATACATTGATACCGCTGCGCAATTGCACCATGTCGCCGGGATATTATTACAGCAGAAAGCCTTTATTTAATCCTAATCTTCTTCATCAAATTGTACATTCTGTGCTCTATCTAATATACACACGGAAGTCACAGATTCATCAAACTTCCGTCACAATTTGCATGTATATTAATAATTGTAAAGAGGCCAGCACCCTTTTAAAATAAACTTTTTTTCATACAGCCGGCAGGATTCCCCCGATCCTGCCGGCTCCTCCCTTTTACAGACAAACCACATCTGCCCCTGATTCCTTCAATCTTAATTACTTTATATTCTTCTCTTCCATTACGGCCACAGCAGCCTTTGGTGATCATCTATGGTACTGGCGGCGGGCATTAAACTGCCAATTACTGCTTTTCATTCCATTTATTATATATTACATTTCTGTTACATAAGTGTTACAATGAACTTGTTCCAAAAAAAGTAAATAATAATAATAAGGAGGTTACGTATTATGTTTTTTGACTTTAGCTCATGTAACTTTAGCGATTTATTAGATTTAATTTCTCAGTTTTGCAAATAATTTTTAATAAAACGGAGTTGCTGCTCCAATAGATTGGATAATCTACCGGAGCAGCAACTCCGTTTTTATGCTCAAAAACAGAAAAGCAGGTTCCAAAGAACCTGCCACGACTGCAACACTGCTCTCTTATCATGTCTCTGCTCCACTCACACTCCCAATGATCCGGTCTGCTTATACATGAAGCACTTCCCCTCCATAAAGCCTTTCTCCTTTTTTCCTGCCGCTGACATTGAAAACACAGACATTTCCTGTAGCAAAACATTCATCTGCGATCACTGCATCTGAAGTATGGAGGACCTCATCATTGCAGAGAATTACTACATAACTTCGTCTCCCCACAGTGATTTTCACGGCCTGGGCTTCGCTCTCTGCCAGCGTTTTATGAAGTGTATGGCTGATTGCATCTATCATCTTCACTTCAGCCGGTTCCGCGGCAGAAGAGCTCCCCCCATTTATGACTGTAATCATGCTGGCAAACCCTTCCTTTTTTAAGACCGCGTTAATCACATCATTTTCTTCCCGCTGATTATAATGCCTTGAGGTCACTCCCCTGCTTTTTTCAAGTATAACATCCTTTGTTAAAAAATTTAAAAATGCACTGGTCTCTTTTCCCCGGAAAGTCACCAGATTTCCTTCTGTGAAAATCTCTCCTTCCGGTGCAAAATGGAAATGCTGCCTGTATTCATGTTCACCTTCCCCATAAAACTGGTCATGAATCAGATAAATATCCGGTTTGATCCAGATAATACGCCGATTTACAAAGATACCCTTTTTCATATACCCCAGATGACCGCCCTGTACAAATTCTGCAATCTTTCCTGTGCTGTATGCTCTGTTTACAGGCAGAGAAAGCTTATTTGTATACCAGGAATCTTCAAATCCAGTAAAGGATTCCCCATCAACCGTTGTGGTATTATGACCTGGATTCCCCTTTAAAGTAAAACGAAGAGGAACATTCATATAGGTTCCCCTGCCCCCGTCAATCAGCACATCTTCTCCATTCATAACTAAATCCACATGCATTTTATCCCCATGACAATGACCTGTACTCATTGCACCGCATGTAAAATGAAGAAGATTGGCATTCCTTTTCCAGCTTTCCCTTAAATAGTAATTTCCACTGTTCTCCAGGCATGCTGATATAAAATCCGGTTCCCTTGCTGGAAGAAGGGCATAATCAGCACAGGCGCTGCTTCCGAAATCCCAGGCGCCTTCATAATCCATAAGCTCAAAGCCGCCCCATTTTAAGACAGGATCCTGGAATAACCAGGCTCCCATGGTGATTTTATCCCGCAAATCTGTGTCATCAGAATCTCCATGGGTGAATTGATGACTGTCCGGCTTTTTCCAGATAACATTAGCCAGTGCCATGGAATGAACCGTTTCCTCAAAATCCGGTTCCAACGGGATATCATTGGCTCTTGCAAGAAAAATCACACAGCACAGGCAGTGATATACTTCATTGTGATACATAGGGGATTGCTCCCACTGGCTGCCGTCCTTGTAAATCTGCACCTTAACTGACTTATAAATCCTCTCCAGAGCAATGGAAGCCCATTCCTTTGTTTCATCATTCTGAGGAAGTCCCATTGCAATCTCAAAAAGTCCGCTGTTCTCCAGAATGCACCAGTTGCTCTGCAGTCTTTCATCCCCGCCCTTTTCCACCAGCCTTCTTGCATGGAGCCGCAATGATTTTAAAAACCGGTCTAAAAAATCCTCTGTTATGAAGCTGCTGTCTTTAAAATAGCGGATTGCTTTTGTCCAGGTTTCTCCCCGAAGCCCTGTCTCCAACAGGCGCCACGGTCCCATCTCAGTCTTTTCCTCCAGCAGGACTCTGTCTATCCAGTCATTAATCAGCCGCAGAAAGCATTTTATATATGCTTCATCTCCGGTCATCTGCCAGGCCTGCCCCAGGCAGATGAAAAACCGGTGCCTGTTAAACTGCCAGACAAATTCCGGATCACCAAAAGGCGTATAGCTCCAGTCAATTTCCCCGGAAAATACCACAGGCTCATAGGTGCGCTCCATATCCCAGTTTAAATCAAACAGAAATGTGTTTTCACACACTTGGTCTGCAATCCGAAGGATATGCTCCACATCTTCCTTCCAGTGTTCTTTGCAATAACAGGCTGAGTTCTCCGGATCAGGCACAAAATAATGAGTATCCGGCCTGTCAAAATATTGTTCTATTGTCATTTCCGTTTCTCCATTAATACCAGTATGGCTTCCAGTCTGTTGAAAGCCGGGTTAATGCCTCCATATAAAAATAGTCGCCCCAAAGAACACATTCATCAACTCCGTGGTTTGGACACGTATTATATGGAGAGCTTTTTGCATAGGTCCCATGTAACAAAAGCCCGTTGGATACAGCCGGATCAGTCACCCCACACTTCATTACCAGAGCATGCAAAAGCCTTTTCGCCATACCTGTATAATATTTAGCTTTTTCCTCGGGAAGAAATTTACTCATCTCAAGCATACCGCAGGCTGCAATTGCTGCTGCAGAAGAATCCCTTGGCTCGTCACTTCCGTCACTAAAATCAAAATCCCAGTAAGGAACCATATCCTTAGGAAGATGCTCCAGAAAATAATCCGTTACTTTGCAGAAAATATCGGCATATTCCTCATTTTTCAAAAATTTATAAGCAAGTGCAGATCCGTAGATTCCCCACGCCTGCCCTCTTGCCCAGGCAGAACCATCCCGATAGCCCTGATGGGTAACGCCCTTTTTAGGCTCTCCTGTTTCTATATCAAAGAAAAATGTATGATAGGTGGAATGATCGTCTCTGATAATATTTTTCATTGCTGTTTTAATATGTGCTTCTGCCTTTTTTATGTAGTTTTCCTCTCCTGTCACCTCACCTGCCCAGAAAAGCAGAGGCATATTAAGCAGACAGTCTATAATCAGGCGGTAATTGTTCTCTTCCCCCAGCTTTCCCCATGCCTGAAAAAACTGGCCTTTTTCATGAAATCTGGTCATCAGATTATCCGCTGCCATAATCGCAGCTTCCTTACCTGTAAGATTTCCCGTAAGCTTGTATGCTGCCACACAGGAGGGACAGTATAAAAATCCCATGTCATGGTGGTCCACGCCTTCCTTTTCCCTGATCCTTCTATAAAAATCCTTTACTTCAATTTCAGCTGTATTTCGTAAAACTTCATCCCCTGTTTTCTCATAAGCCAGCCATACTTCCCCGGTCCAGAACCCAGGCGTCCATTCGTAGTTGGTTCCTTTCTGGTAAAAATTATTCACACTGGCTTCCTGGGGAAATTGTTCCGTAAACTGCTCCGTTGCTTTTTTAATCAGTTCCGCTGCCTTATCATAGGCAGCTCCCAGCATTCTGTCATCTATTTCCTTATGCTGTAATAGCTCTTCTCTTGTTTGCATACACCATTCCTCCTTACATTGTCAAATATTTATCAAACAGCCGCTCCGATCATTGATCTTGATTTTGCAGAAGTCCCGTTTTCCCTATTCCTTTACAGCTCCAATCATAACTCCCTTTGTAAAGTATTTCTGTAAAAATGGATATACGAACAGAATCGGAACAGTGGCCACCATGATCGTGGCATATTTAATGCTCTGTGCAATGGCCTCCGCATCAGCTCCTGCACCTCCGTTCATTGCCTGTAAATCATTGGATATGAGGATTTCCCTTAAGATAACCTGAAGGGGATATAATTCCCTGTCTCTTAAAATCGCAGATGCCCAGAACCATGCATTCCATATGGAAACTCCGTAATATAAAACCATAACTGCCATAATTGCTTTGGACAGCGGCAAAATAATTTTAAACAGAATGGTAATATGACCGGCCCCGTCAATTCTGGCCGCTTCTGTCAAGCTGTCAGGAATGGATTCAAAAGACGTTCTCAAAATAATCATATTATAAGTATTGATCATAAAAGGAATGATGAGTCCCCATCTGGTGTTGATCAAATGCAAATCCTTTAAATTTAAATAAAACGGGATCATACCTCCTGAGAAAAACATAGTGAACAGCACAAACAGCATCAAAGGCTTTTTAAACATCACACCCTTTCTGGAAAAGAAATAAGCTGCAAGTGAAGTCATTACCAAATCCAGGGCAACCCCTACCACCAGAATAAACAGCGTATTTACATAACCTTTCAAAATCATAGGATTTTCAAATACCTTCAAATATGCCTGAAGATTAAATCCCAAAGGCTTTAATAAGAATCCCGAATGTGCCATCAGCTGGCTGCTGTTGCTGAAGGAAGCCATGGCTACAAACCACATGGGGTATAAACAGATCAATGCAATGATGGTCAAAACAATATAATTAATGACATGAAATATTCTCTCTCCGCGGGAAATTTTAACTTTCATCTTTCTCCTCCTTTACCACAGGCTGTTTTCCGTTGTTTTTTTAGAGATTTTATTGGTAACGTACAACAGAACACAGTTGATCACTGAATTAAACAGACCAATCGCAGTGGAATAACTCCAATCCTGCTCAATTAAACCTGCCCGGTATACATAAGAAGAAATAATATCTGCGGTGTCATAAGTAGACGGATTATATAAGAGAATCGTCTTTTCATATCCCATACTCATCAAAGAACCCATTCTTAAAATCAGCATGATGATAATTGTAGGAGCGATTCCAGGCAAGGTTACATTGAGAAGCTGTTTCCACTTACCAGCACCATCAATGGAGGCTGCTTCATATAATTGACTGTCAACACCGGATAATGCAGAAAGATAAATAATGGATCCCCAGCCAATCTCCTGCCATATGCTGGAGGCCGTATAGATTGTTCGGAAATATGCAGGATCCTGAAGAAGAGGATTCCTGGTTCCGCCAAACAGTGCGATAATATCATTGAAAAGTCCGGTTGTCAGACAGAAGTCCTTAATCATACCGCAGGCAACTACCAGGGAAATAAAATGGGGCAGATAGGTAATAGTCTGAGAAACCTTCTTAAATTTTCCGTGTTTTACTTCATTCAGCAAAAGAGCCAGAATAATAGGAGCCGGGAACCCAAAAATAATACTATAAATACTTAACAACAACGTGTTTTTCAAAAGCCTTCCAAAATAAGGACTTGTAAAAAATCTGGTAAAATTTTCAAACCCCACCCATTCACTGCCAAATACCCCTTTTGCAGGCGTAAAATCTTTAAATGCAATCATTGCACCATACATAGGTTTATACATAAAAACAGCATAAAAAATAAGGACAGGAAGCACCAGTAAATATAAAGTCCAGTTTCTCTGTAAATCTTTCCTGATTCTACAACTTAACGAATTTTCCCTCATTCCTTCCATCCCTTCCTTTCATCTGAAAACTTGATCTGAATCCTTTGATTTAAAACAGCCGGGGACTGGTTATGCAATCGCCCCGGCCGTATTTTAACCGAATCAAGTAGCAAAGCGGATTGTGAATACCGCTTGAATTGGAAATCAACCAGAATTATCTGGCTTCGTAACGCTCTAAAGCTGCATTTTCAATTTCAAGCGCACGGTCCAGTTTCATATCCTTTAATGTCTGGATATAATTATCCCATTTATCAAAGCTTTCTGTACCAAAGATGAATTTAAGGGTCATTTCATCTACATAAGTATTAAGTTCATTTGTAATAGTGGCCAGTTCCTTAGACTCCTCCTGGGTTGGAGTGATGTTTGGAACAGTATGCTTGCCTGCATTGGCAACTTCCCAGACACCTGGACACTCCTTAACAGTGGGAAGCTGTAAATACTGCTCAAGATAGTTTAAATCCTGTACAAATGGTCCGTTATAATTCGCACGTATGTATTTTGATAAAGACTGTGCCAGAGGCCAGCCGTCCGGGTTATTCATAACCAGATCCGTATAAACAGCTTTTCCATCCTTCATCTCATAAGAAACGCCTTCAACACCATAGTTAAACAAGTTGTGCCCTGCATCAGAATAACCGTAATCCAATAATCTGGCTGCCAATTCTACATCTTTACAGCTGGAAGTAATGGCTGCTGCCACATCCGGAAACTTATTTTCCATATACCCATATTCAGGTGAAGCACCCTTTTCTAACGTTGGAATTGGTGTGGGAACCAGCAAATAGTCAGGATTGGTCTTCTGTGCACTTGTCATGAACAGCTGCATACGGCTTGCCGCCCAGCCTACGGAAGCACCTGATTTATCACTTGTCATCTTTGCAGTTACCTGATCACCATTAAGAGTGGCAATATCCTTATCAATCAGCCCCTCCTGGTACCACTGGTTCATTGTCATTAAATAATCCTTATACCCGGCCTGAGCAGGTGCAAAAGCAATTTTGCCCTCATCATCTAATATAAACCATGTGGAGTTTGCAGCTCCTACTTTATAGGCAAATGCCATTGGGTTGGACTGCTTAAAATTGGACCAGTCAAAGCAAATAGGAGCCTCAGCACCCTTCTTTTCCTTAAATGCAGTCAGTACGGTATGCCAATCGTCAATGGTTGCAGGCACCTCAAGCCCCAGTTCATCCAGCCAATCCTTACGGATGAAACCACCTACCGTATAGCGCAGCTTATCTTCGCCCCGGATGAACGGAAATGCAAAATAATGACCGTCATCTGTTTTTATCATCTTATCTACATCAGGGTTTTCTGCCAGGTACTTTTTGAGATTTGGACAATACTTGTCAAAAACATCATTTAAAGGAATGATCACTCCATCCTTAATCGCTTTTTCCGGACCGCCCGGATACATTTTCACCCATTGCCACTCCATAATATCAGGGAGATTTCCATCAGCAACAATTAAATTAAACTGTTCCTTTGCCTGATCCGCTCCTGCTGCAGGATGCTGGAACTTAATTGTAACTCCAGTCTGCTCCTGCAAAGCTTTTCCAAACTCAGTTTCTCCTAAATTAGTAAAGTTAGCTGATGCATTGGGATTTAGCTGAAGCCAATAGGTAAGCTCTCCTCCCTTTGCCAAAGGATAAGATACTTCTCCCCCTGCTTCTGTATTAGAACCGCCTTCTGCTGCTTTTGCTGTTTCCTTTGTTTCCCCGGCGGTATCCGGAGCCCCTGTTTTGCTTCCACACCCTGCCAGCAAAGAGGTGACAGTAGCCATTGCTGCCAATACGGCAACCGGCTTTCTAAAACATTTCTTCATAAATCTTCCTCCTTCTTTTTTTTCGCATTGCATTTGCTTTCTACATTCTACATGGTTCAATGCGCATTTTATATATTCAAATATTTAAAAAGGTTGACAAAATCGCATGATTTTATCAACCTTTCTTGACTAAAACTAAAATTCATTTACAATTTATGGAATCCCTACCGCCCGCTTTTTAATTGCCCGGGCGTTGCTCCTGTAAATTTTTTAAAGGTTCTGATAAATGTGGAGCAGTCCCGAAAGCCTACTCTCTCAGCTACTTCAACCACATTAATTCCCTCTGCCAAAAGCTTTTCTGCTTCATCCACCCGTTTCTGGCTGATGGCCTTTAAGAGGCTTTCACCTGTGTGCTTTTTATAAATGGAGGAAAGATAAGCAGGGGTCATATGAAAATACAGACCTGTCTGAGAAATATTTAAGTCAGGGTCACTGAAATTCTCCTGAATATACTTCTGTATCTTTTCACACAGTTGTTTGTTTTGCCCATACTCTCTGGAATTTCCGGAAGATTTACACAATTTTTCAACTGCTTCCCCAAATGTTTCCTTGATTTTTTCAAGAGGCATTTTTACGGAAATACCCTTTAATCCCAACTCTTCACCGGAAATTTCCTCTACCTCCTGGGCCCCCTTCATAATTGTTCCCATTAAGTCATACAGAAGACACTTTAACATATCCAGAGATGCCTTGTTTTCCAGATAATTGGCATCCAGAATTTTATTGATATAGGAAGAAGCCAATGGGCTGTTACGGTTTTTGATCGCCGCAATGATGCGCAGTTCCTGATCTGTTGGATAATCGTATTTTTTATGGGAACCGTCTTTAATTTCCCGGTAACTGATATATTCAGGATCCAGAACAGCCACAAATTCTTCTGCTTCTCTTGCTTCCATGTAAGATAAATGAATTCCCTCCAGCCCTTTGTGGGCTTCTCCTGCCAATACCACCGTCATAAATCCAAAATTCTCATAAATATATTTCTGCATTGCATCTATGATTTCCTCCAGACTCTCATCATATCCGGCAGCAGTATCAGGTATATTGACAATCATTGCAACAGTATCACCCAGCTCCACCTTTTCCTGACAGAAGCTGCCTGCAATTCCTTCCCCAAACACATTTCCAATAATAAACTTTCTCAGACTGTTAATTTGTATGTATTCTTCCTGGTTCCCCTCCCGCATAGAAGCAGCCTTTACGGTAAAAAGCAATACAAGATTGCTTTCTTCCCGGAACTTCTTAACAATTGCTTCCCGGTCCGGCGTATCTTTGCTTTGTTCATAGGAGTTTATCAGCAAATCCGTTAAATAATACTGTTTTACCACCTCCTGGCTCCTGCTCACCATCTGCTTAAAATCCGACCGTTCTGCCAGCAGTAAAATGGCCTTTTCCTCCAGATACAAATATTCATTGTCAACAAAAAGCTCCTGAGAATCATCGTGTTTCCGGAATACCTCCATCAGAACCTTTAAGGGATTGTAATTAATCTTCATCATCCTGGATGCAGCCCAGAAACCGGTAAACAGGCAGATAAATATGCCGATCACAAAAATATTCTGCATTTTTCCTGCTGAACCGCTTATCATTCTCTCAGGCATCAGCAGAACATATTTCCAGTTAAATACATCGGAAAATACCGTGCGTATAATATAATTTTCCCCATTCCACGTTAATTTCTGATCCCCATCCACATTCAACTGGTCATACCGGATTCCAATGCCTGAATAATCTTCCGATCTGTTCATGATCTGATTGTTCTCGTTTACGATCAGCCAATCCAGGCCTGACTCCCAGGACGCCTGTTCAATACTGCTGTTTAAGGCATCCATGTCCAGCCAGATTACGATCATTGCAGAGGATTCTCCGAATTCCCCTTTTAAGTTGTTCATCATCAAAAGAAGGGTCGGTCTCCCCTGAGTCCATTTGGAATTCATTTGAATGGAATCACGAAAATGATACTCAGAAAGATGTTTTTTCAAAACTTCAGCTGATTTTTTATCTTCCTCCCCAAAGCAATAAAGATCACTATACATGGAAAAATTCATATTTCCAAGAGAAGAAACAACTTTGTCACAGTTCTTAAAATAAACCATGATATCTTTGCAGTAATCTCCTCCCTTATTGATCGTTACCTTTAAGTCCATAATTTCATTCTGAATCGTATAAAGCTGGTAGGAGTTGTCAGGCGGAAATTCCCCCTTTACCACGGACAATTGCTGTACGTTCTTGTTAAGAGCCAATTGTATCAAGATATTCTCATAATACTCCAGCTCCCTGTCACAGGTATTTTTCACAGTCTGGATCAAACTTCGGTTAGAGGTATCCGCCTGTTCTTTGGCAATATAATAAGCATAAAAATAAAACAAAACTCCCATGACAATTGGGATTAAAAAAATAAAGCCATAAGATAAATACAGCTTTCGGTAAGCTTTCCCCTTATTTTTCATACCTTCTACTCCCTTTGATCGTATCTTCTTGTAGTATATCTTATCATAAAACCATCTCTGAATACAGATGTTTTAGTTGTTTTATTTTTATGAGCAATACAACGAATCCTGTTATAGTTTAAAAAGGGAGTGCTGCTTTTTTTCAGGCAATAAAAAGACCAACTGCCTGATTCAGATAGTTGGTCAGCTGTTTTACACTTCCCCATATTAAATGGATTTTTTTCTAAAAAATTGATATAATCAGCATAGAGTCATTCCCATAACCTATAAGGGGGTAAGTATATGCAAAAAATGCCGTTATTATTTATTGGACATGGATCACCCATGAACGCAATTGAGGAAAATCAGTATTCTTCCCAATGGGAGCAGCTTTCGGCGCGGATTCCCAGGCCTCAGGCCATCCTTTCCGTTTCAGCCCATTGGTTTACATCAGGTACCAGGGTCACGGATTCCCCTGCTCCGAAAATGATTTATGACATGTATGGCTTTCCTGACGAACTGTACCAGGTTACTTACAATGCACCTGGTTCACCACATTTTGCCGGGCTGACAAAAGAGCTGCTTAAGGGCAGTGTTCAGATTGATAATACCTGGGGGTTAGACCATGGCACCTGGTCAGTCTTGCGCAGGATTTATCCTCATGCTGATATCCCTGTATTTCAGCTTAGTGTGGACAGGCTGGCTCCCGCCAGAATCCACTTTGAAATCGGCCGTAAGCTCCGCGCCCTCCGCCAGCAGGGTGTACTGATTTTGGGAAGCGGAAATGTCGTCCATAACCTTGCCAAAGTAAACTGGGATATGAATGGCGGATACCATTGGGCAGAGGAATTTGACAATTATATCAAAAGCAATATCCTGGAGGGAAACCTTGAAAATGTCATTCACTATGAGCAGGCCGGTGCATCTTCCGCTTCTGCATTTTCCGCATTGGATCATTTTGCCCCGCTGCTGTATGTTTTGGGAGCATCTGATGAACACGACCATGTCACCGTCTTCAATGACTCCTGTGTGCTTGGGGCTCTTTCCATGACCAGCTATTTATTTGAATAACACCGGGAATCCTTCCGGATATTGTAAAAGCTGCTGCCCACCGGCCATGATCCGGTAAGGCAGCAGCTTCTTCTGTTAAAGGAAAAAACCAATTCAATGCGGAATACCTGCCCTGTTAACTTTGGAATTTTATGTATATTCTGTTATAATTATACTCTTCATGTTAAATATAGAATAGTCACTACTGGTTACCTATATTTTCCTTTATGTCGGAACATTTATCTTACTTTACAGACCCCTTATGATATATCCTGCAGGTACTTAATCGCACCTCCAAGGTCCTGTATTTTTGTCTGTTAATTGCTGCTTTTCATTCTAATTATTATATATTACGTTTTTGTTACATAGGCGCAACCATGAACTTGTTCAAAAAACTCAAATAATAAGGAGGTTAGGTATCATGTTTTAGATTTAAGATCCTGTAAGTTTAGGGATTTATTAGATTTGATTTTCCAGCTTTGCAAAGAACAATTTAAAAAGTGACTCACGCTCGTCCCCGGAGACGCATATGATATAACAATAGAAAAGGCAAAGGAGTTTCTTATATGTGCTGCCCATGCAATTTTTCCCCCTACCGCGATGTAAACTGCAAAGACCTGGCAATCTTCCACGAAGCCACCAGGGATTTGCGGGGCGCCACCTACAAGCCCTATCTGGTGTCCATTCAGGAAGCCAGGGGAATTAACTTCCGCTTTATCTGCAATTCCTTTATTATGACCCGCCCTCCCCAGAATGCCATAACCATGGTGTGCATTTTCAAACCCTTTTGCAAAGAGCCGGAAAAGGAGAAGGTAAGGGCAGTCGTAACTGATATATGTAAAATGGGTTGCTATAAATAAAGGTTAAGGAAGTTCTATAATAAAACATCAGAATGTTATTCCCGCTTTGCCTTGCTGTAAGTCAGAAAGGTAAAGTGATTCTATAAGCCATATAAAGCCATATGTAAAAAATCACAATGATATGGGCTGTGAAGCCAGGGTTAAAATCGGAAATCAGACAGCATTCTTTTCCGGTTTTCTTTCATTCGTGATCATGGCTTTTCCGGGCTTATTTAAATCCAGGCTGGAACAAAGAAATAGCCTGCCCGGCCATTACGAAACGGTATTAAGAAAGCTGTTAAAAGCTTGATTAATACCGTTTTCATAAAAGCAGAACAGGCATTTTCATGCCGCCGTAAACGGAGAGCCGGGCTTCAGCCGGATAACTGCCGCTTAAGCAGTGGTTTATGAGGAATTCTAATAAGCCAGCCGGTACACATCCATCATTTCCTCTTTCCCCAGTAACCGGATTCCCGGTAAGGTCCTGGTTCCGTAAAAGGAACATTTTTCCGCCAACACCTCTAAATCCGTTTCCTTTATTCCTGCATTCAGCTCTCTTAAGCTCACAGGCATTCCAAGGCTCTTAAAAAAGCCTTCCAGTCTGCTGATCCCATGAAGAGCAGTTTTTAAAGGTTCTTCAAAATTCATTTCCTCATTCATGACACGGACCGCCAGCTGGGCAAATCTCATGGGATTGTCTTCGCAAACATACCTTGCCCAGGAGCAAAACAGGGCGGATAATCCGGCGCCGTGGGCAATGGCCGGATACATTCCGGACAGTTCATGCTCCAGCTGGTGAACCTGCATCATGAATTCCCTTCCAAGGCCGGTAAGCTCATTATGGGAAAGGCTTCCCGCCCACATAAGGGTTGCTCTCGCCTGGTAATCCTCAGGATTTTTATCTGCCGCAGCTCCTGCCTCCATAACAGAGGTTAAAAGCCCTTCTGCGATCCGGTCTGTCAAAGGCGTATTCTTTGTGCTTCCTCCCAGATACCGCTCCAGGGTGTGCATCATAATATCCACGGTTCCGCAGCCTGTCTGATATTTATTGACGGTAAACGTCAGCTCCGGGTTGCAGATAGTAAACAAAGGACGGTGGGTAGGGCTGTTGAACCCCCGTTTTAAGCCCCCGTCTTCATTTGTGATGACACAGGATAAGCTTGTTTCACTTCCTGAAGCAGACAAGGTGAGAATGTTGCCGTGAGGAAGGGATTTTACCGGAACCACTTCTTTTAAAAAGAATTTCCATGGATCAATTTCCGGGTTAAGAACTCCGTCAGCAATGCATTTGGCCGAATCAATAACACTTCCGCCTCCCACTGCCAGAATGAATTCCACATTTTCCTTTCTGCATAATTCCATGCCTTCCTTTGCCAGGGAAAGGACCGGATTTGGCTGCACTCCGCCAAAAAGAACGTATTCAATTCCATGTTCTTTTAAGGACTCTTCCACCAGCCCAAGAAGGCCGTTTTTCTTTATGCTGCCTCCCCCATAATGAATCATAATCTTGCGAAATCCATATTCTGAAATAATGGCTCCCGCCTTCTTATGGGTATCACGGCCGAATATCACCCTTGTAGGTACACAGTATTCAAAATTATTCATTCCTAGCCTCACTTTCTGCTGCAGTCTGATTTTCCTTGTTCCGCATCATTTTTATTCTTAATAGGAATTATACCACGAACGTTTCTTAATTTCCAATACAGGCTTCCTCCTGTTTTTCATCATATTTTTAGCTTCCTTCGCATATCTTATATAGGAAAGCCTCAGAAACCTGCTTTCCTTTTTCATATGTATCTATTAAGGAGTTGGATTCATCTGGCGGCTCATCGAACGGCTGATTTCATGCATTCAGACCGGGCCTGGCTTGCCTTTATTAAGTAAATCATGCCATGGAATGACAAGGAGAACGCTTATGAACCTATTCAAAAAAGATATCAAACTTTCCCATATGTCCAGACACCATATTATCATTTACATAGAAGTCATTGTTCTGACATTTCTGCTGGTCTCCTTATTTTTCATATCCCCAGGCGGGAAGTTTTCATTTCCGGTAGTTAATCAGGACGGAAACTCCAGTCCCTCAGAAGCAAAAAAATATATTAAATGGGTGGATTTTGACGTGACCGCAAAGGCCATGCAGGAAGCCTTCCGGTATGATGTGAACACCTGTCAGTCTGAACCGCACTTAAACTGGGTGGATTTGCTGGCTTACCTTGGAGCCAAGTATGGAGGAGATTTTTCCAGATATTCCACCAAAGATTTGGATGGGCTGGCGGAACAGCTTCTTTCCGGTAAAACCATGGAAGAACTGACCGCAAAAATGAGTCATTATTCCTATTACAGAGAAGCCTATGGAGCTGTGCTGGATGGTCTTGTAGGACAGTATGAGATTCAGATTCCCTCTCAAAATGCGCCCCTTTACGCCACCCCTGCGCTCCTGCCTGACGGCAGCTTAGATCCTGATAAGGTCTGGGTTAAGAAATATGGGCTGAAAGGCTTTTCTCCTATTGCCAAAAGCTTCCCTTACAATGATTTTGATGATTTTGGAGTTGCCCGCTCTTATGGCTACAGAAGGCAGCATCTTGGGCATGATATGATGGGTCAGGTGGGAACCCCTGTAATTGCAGTGGAAAGCGGTTATGTGGAGGCCATCGGATGGAACCAGTACGGCGGATGGCGTTTGGGGATCCGCAGCTTTGATGGAAAGCGGTATTATTATTACGCCCATTTAAGAAAAAACTATCCTTACCATAAATCCTTAAGCCAGGGCAGCATTGTTACGGCCGGAGATGTGATCGGTTATCTGGGTCGTACCGGATACAGCCGGACTGAAAATACCAACAATATCAATCAACCTCATCTCCACTTTGGGCTTCAGCTCATTTTTGATGAGTCTCAGAAAGAAGGAAATAACGAGATCTGGGTGAGCTGTTATGAGCTTACAAAATTCCTTACCATGAACCGTTCCGAGACCTTTAAGAATCAGGAGACAAAGGAGTATAACCGGGTATATGACATGAGGGATCCTGGGATTCCTGATAATTTCGTTCCGCCGGAGCCTCCTAAGGAAGAAAATTAAGCATTTCATAACCCAGGGGCTGTTGCGGCAAGTGCAACAGCCCCTGTATCTGCATACATTTGAGGAGATTTGTGAAAACCCTTTATTTTGCTTTTGGCTGCTGCTGGGTAATGCAGTGGATATTTCCGCCCCCAAATGCAACCTCTTCGGTGCGCACCCCAACCACTTTGCGGTCCGGATACATTTCCTGGATCTGCTGTAAGGCCAATGCATCATTTTCATCACCATACTGGGGAACAATGACGCCGCCGTTTACTACAAGAAAATTCATATAGGAAGCGATGGAAACCTCGCCATCCTCTCTTGGAAGAGTTCCTTCTACCATATCAATGGCATCTGCGCCATGAAGCAGAACCGGTTTCTTTGTCAGGCAAAGCTTATGTACCTTTAATTTACGGCCTTTTGCGTCTACTGCTTCGGATAATGTTTTATAAGCTTCCTGAGCTTCCCTATAGAAAGGATTCTCTTCATCCTCTGTCCAGATGCAGGCAACCTCTCCCGGCCTTACATACTGGGCAACATCGTCAACATGTCCATTGGTTTCATTAGGATCAATGCCATCCTTAATCCAGATAACCTTTTGGCAGTTTAAGTATTCATCCAGCATCTTTTCAATTTCTTCTTTTGTCATATGAGGATTTCTTCCCTCACTTAACAGGCACATTTCTGTGGTAATAACGGTTCCCTCTCCATCTACATGGAAAGAACCGCCTTCCAGAACAAAACCTTCCGTGCGATAGGAATCAATTCCTTCGGTCTCACATACCTTATGGGCCACAAGATCATCCTGGTCCCATGGGAAGTAAAGTCCGTCTACCAGGCCGCCCCATGCATTAAAGGTCCAGTCACAGCCCCTGATGCCGCCTTTGTCATTGATGACAAAGGTAGGTCCGCAGTCACGGATCCAGGAATCATTGCTTGTCATCTCAACCACTCTTATTTCAGCAGGAAGATGGGCGCGGCAGTTTTGAAACTGTGCAGGGGAAACACATACGGTAACAGGCTCAAACTGAAGGATTGCCTTTGCAACCTCAGTGAATACGGCCTGTGCAGGCTTAGCCCCGTTTCTCCAGTTATCCGGTCTTTCCGGCCATAACATCCAAATCTGTTCCTGCTCTTCAAACTCTGCAGGCATACGGTATCCGTCCTGCTTTGGAGTTGTGTTCTCAATTCTCTTTGCCATAATTTATCCCTTCTCTTTCTTATTTATCTCTTTTTCTGTTTACAATCACCTCACCAAGTACGAGGAATATCACTGCCCCGATGGTGATCGGAAGGACTCCTGCCAGGGTTTCCGGATCAAAGCTTAAAGGTACTGCGGTAAAAATCAGAGCAATGATGATCAGCATCATTGGAACGTATGCCAAAACCTTTAAGAAAGCACTGCTTCCCGGAACCTTAAAGGGCCGTTCTGTATCCGGGTCTATCTTCCTGAGCTTTAAGAAGGCCGGGAATACAGGAATATAGGAAAGCAAAAACATAACCAGATTCAATGCGAAGAAGCACCAGAATAAATCCTGATTGGGTATAATGGGAGCAATGATCAAAACCGTGCTGGCTACCAGACCATTCATGATGGCTGCACCAATTGGCATATCATTCTTTTTGCTTCTTATTTTAAATACTGATGGCATATCTCCATTCTCTGCCGAATAAGCGGCAACATTATTTACTCCCAAAGACCAGGAAACCATATTTCCAAAAAGCGTGAGCAAAAAGCCAATGGCAACAATTGTTACAATGATTCCCCTTGTGCTGCCGGTCAAAAGCTGAACGCTTGCCACCAATCCTGTGCTGGTGCTGATCTGGTCGGCGGGAATCGCAACACCGATTCCAAATGCCATAAAGATATAGATAGCAGCAATGACAATACCGCCTGCAATGATGGCCTGGGGAATCTGCTTTTTGGGATTCTCCATATCATCCGCAAAAGTACAAACAACTTCAAATCCAAGGCAGTTAAATAAAATAACCGATATGTAGGACAAGCTGTTTAAATTAAAGTTTGGAATCAAGGAAGCCAAGGTGTATTCATTGGCAACTCCATGAGTAACCGCACCATAGATACCAAGGCATCCCAGGATCAGGGCTATGAGGATTTTAATCACAGCAGCTCCGTTTAAGATCCAGGCACTGTCACAAACTGAAAAAAAGCTGATAAAAACAATAATCCATACAAAAGTAAGCTCTATGATCAAGGATGGGAAAAATCCCAGCTCTCCTCCGGTCAAAAGATTAATGACCTCAGGAAACATAAGCGCCAAAGAAGCCATCCAAAGCGGAAAGTTGATCCAGTAGTACCAGGACACCCTTCCTCCCCATTTTTTACCAAAGGCTTTTGACACCCAGTCATACAATCCACCGTCACCCTCATAGGTTGTCCCCAGTTCTGAGGAGATCAAGCCATATGGTAGCAAAAATGCTATTAAGAGGAAAACCCACCAGAAATACTGGGAATTACCAATCGCTGCCACCGGACTTGCTGCTTCTGCCACAAATACAACGCATATTACCGTCATTATGGCATCAATTAACCGAAACTTCTTCTTTGGCGCGTCTGACATAATTTTCCTCCTATCTGATATTTCTATCATCCATGAATTTCTCTAACTGTTCCTTTGCTGCTGCGATCTGAAGCTGGCTTGGAGCCTGATCTCTCTGATACTGTGTAAAGTAAACAAGCAGACCTCTCATTGCTGTCAGGCGGTTTCCTGCCTCTAAAAATGCAATGGAGCTATCGCTGTCAAGAACTTCATCGGTCACGTCTTCTCCCCTGGTAGCAGGCAGACAGTGCATGAATTTGCAGCCAATATTTCCAAGAGACATTAAATCTCTGTTTACCTGATAATCCTTAAATGTAGCAACACGCTCTTCCTTTGGAGTCTCGTTTTCATACAATCCATACCATACGTCTGTGTAAATGAAATCTGCTCCCTTTACACTGTCACGGTTATCGGTTACTTCCCATGTACCGCCGGAAATCCTGCAGTTTTCTTCCATGATCTTCTTGTGCTCTTCCAGAAGCTGATTGTTCTTTGGTCCGTAATGAACGAAATGCATACCAAGCTTTGTGGTGATAAATCCCAGGGAAGCACATACCTGTGTTCCGTCGCCTACAAAAACAACCTTGCAGTCTTCCAGCTTTCTGCCCCTTGGAAGATGCTCTACGATTGTACAAAGATCACCGATTTCCTGGGTTGGATGATTGTAATCACTCATACCGTTTAATACGGGGATTGTGCATGCTTTGGCTAATTCCACCACTGTGTTGTGTTCAACCACTCTGGCCATTACCACATCAATCAGCTGGGAAAGCACTCTTCCTGTATCACCGATGGTTTCATGCCCGCCAAGCTGGATCATGCCAGGTCCTAAATACTGGGCATGGCCCCCAAGCTGTTCCATGGCTGTCTCAAAGGAAACCCGGGTTCTTGTTGAGGATTGCTGAAAAATCATACCAAGTGTTTTTCCTTCTAACAGAGGAGGATTATAGCCTGCCTTAATGCTCCTTTTAATTGCCAGAGACAGATCAATGATGTCTAACAGCTCCTCCTTTGTGAAGTCATTGGTGTCAATAAAATGTGTGATTCCGTTTGCTTTCATGGCAAAATCTCCTTATATAAATTTTTATTGTTAATTAGTTAAATGTGAATATGGTGCCTGTTTTACCATCCAGGGCTTCAACCGCTTTATCCAAAGAGGTGATGACTGCCCGTTTTGATGGATTGGATCTTACAAACTTCATGGCTGCCTGAACCTTTGGAAGCATGCTTCCCGGAGCAAACTGCCCTTCCTCACAATACCGGTTTGCTTCCAAAAGACTGAGATGATCCAGGTTTTTCTGGTCCGGCTTGTTGTAATTGACCGCTACCTTTTCAACTTCCGTTAAAATCACCAGAATATCCGCATTCACCTGCTCTGCCAAAAGCTCTGCTGCAAAATCCTTATCAATCACTGCAGCTGTTCCCTGCAAAGCGCCGGCAGGATCTTCAATCACCGGGATTCCCCCTCCGCCGCAGGTGATGACAATTGCCTTTGGCCATAACTCCTTTACAGCCTCAATCTCCACGATCTTTTTAGGAAGGGGAGATGCAACCACTCTGCGGTATCCCCGGCCTGCATCTTCCTTCATAACGTATCCTTTTTCCTTTTCCAGAGTATAAGCCTCATCTTTTGTGTAAAAAGGCCCGATGGGTTTGGTAGGATTATGAAAAGCCGGATCATGTTCATCCACAACTACCTGGGTGGCGATGGTGACAACCGGAAAGTTCTGATTCCGCTTATTGAGCGCATATTTCAGCCCCTGCTGCAAATGATATCCGATATACCCCTGGGACATTGCCCCGCATACATCAAACGGCATAGGCGGCGTTACATCTTTTGCAGTTTCAGATGCCAGCAAAATTCTCCCTACCTGAGGTCCGTTCCCATGCACAATGGCCATCTCATATCCTCGTTCATTTAATTCTGCTATGTACTCACAAGTCTTATGAACGACTTCAAGCTGTGCCTCAGCAGTTGCTTCTCCTTTTCCTGACTGCAGCGCGTTTCCGCCTAAGGCAAGGACTATTTTCTCTGCCATCAGTAAAACCTCCTTTTTTTGTTTTGCTGTGATTTTTGTGTTTGTGATTTGCTTCTTGCGGCGTCCTCACAAGATGAAAATAGCAGTTCTCACACCGGTTGAGAATGCAACCAAAGGTGGATATTTATAACACTTTTAACTTTAATCCACATAAACTCTCCTAAACTTTTGTGCATTATGCACTAAAAAATGGGCTTCTTGTGAAATTTTAGAGTTGAAAAAACTTTTTTATTTGTTATACTGATGATGGACAACATGCGGACGAACAAAAAGCAGGAGACAAATTATGGAAAAAGGTATGGTATTCATTTACAATCTGGTTTTGATCACGGCATACTCCGGTATCTTTTGGATGTCTTTCTCACTTCTTTTTAATGGGAAAGACAAGATCCTGTTATGGATCGGAATCATATTCGGGGCAATTTTAGCGGATGATATTGTGATTTTTGCATCAGAACTGTTTGGGAATTTTGCAGATTATTATAATAAGATTTTTATGATTGTCCCCACCCATAAGACATTGATTTATCTGATCCTTTCACTGGGGTACTTAACCATTTTCAAACAGCTGCTGAATAAAACAATCACAAGGCGTGATTACGGAATTTTAGCAGTTTACGTGATTTTTATGCTGTTTGTACCGGCCATGGACAACAGCGCCTGGAAAATATGGCTTTATTTCCTCCCAAGCCAGCTTTATAACGCCTATATAGGGGCGGAATGTTTACACATAATAAAAAAGAACCCTGAGAAATATCAGGATCCTTTCTATAAATGGTGTAAAAGACTTTTTTCCATTACTGTCCTCATGAATATCTCCATCATTGCGGAAGATACCATTGTGATTTTTAATTTTGACACTTATTCAAAATATTATATCAATATGAATAACCGGAGCTTTACCTCCGATATTTTATACCTTTTGTATGCTTTGTTTTCTGCCGGATATCTTATGTACTACCTGAAAATACTATTAAAGAATAATACCATTGTAGAAGAGGTGACAAACCAGACCAGAGGAAATCTGCCCTCTGATATAGAAGAAAGCATTCTGTTCCGTTTCAGTGAAGCTTACCACTTAACCGCCAGGGAAAGGGAAATCTTAAAAGTGCTTCTCATGGACAAAACCAACCAGGAAATAAGCGAAGACTTATATATTTCCCTGGGAACAGCCAAGACCCACGTTCATAACATTTTTCAAAAAATAGGGGTCGTGAAACGCCCTCAGCTTCTGGAGGTCTATGACATATACCGCAGAGAGCAGTTAAAAAAAGAACCTGAAAAAGAAACGCCGTCCCCATAAGGTTTCACCTGCCGGGGACGGCGTTTCTTAGTTATAATAGATGGATAAATAATCCGCTGCGAAGCTTTGGCTCAAACCATGTGGATTTGGGAGGCATTAAAAGCCCTCCATCCGCCACGGAAAACAGTTCCGGGGTGGAAGTGGGATACATGGAAAATGCCACCGCCATATCCTGGCTGCAACGCTTTTCCAGCTCCTTAAGTCCCCGGATCCCTCCGATAAAATCGATCCTCTTATCTATTCTGGGATCTCCGATCCCCAAAACAGGACCTAAGAGATTGTCCTGAAGAATGGATACATCCAGGCCCTTTACCGGATCTGCGGATTTTAAGGAATCCAATACCCTTAAGCAATACCACCTCTGGTTTAAATACATCCCAAAAGAACCTTTTTCAAAAGGTGCAAAGGCCTCTGATCCCATACAATGCACTTCAAAGGATTGCCGTACCTTAGAAAGGAATTCCTCCTCTGAAAGGCCGTTTAAATCCTTTACCACCCGGTTATAGGGCAGGATCATCAGCTGGTCGTCGGGGAACAGCACAGACAGGAAGTAGTTAAAGGGTTCTTCCCCTGTATATCCGGGGTTTTCTTCCCGCCTCTTAAGCCCTACCTTTACAGCAGAAGCTGCTCTGTGATGGCCATCTGCGATATAAGTAGAAGGGATTCTGCAAAATGCCTCCTGGATCAGAGTGACCCTGTCCTTGTCATGGATCCGCCATACCCTGTGGCTGATTCCGTCTTCCGCCATAAAATCATATAATGGTTCTGTGCTTGTTACAGAATTAACGATCTCATTGATTTCTTCCCTGGACCGGTAAGCCAGGAAAATGGGACCGGTCTGGGCATTGGTGGTGTCCACATGGCGGATCCGGTCCACTTCCTTTTCTTCTCTGGTATTCTCGTGCTTTTTAATGATGCCATTTACATAATCATCAATGGAGGAACAGGCCACGATTCCTGTCTGTTTCCTTCCATCCATGGTCAGTTCGTAGACATAATAGGCCTCCAAAGTGTCTGACTTAAAAATTCCGTCCTTTATCCACTCCTTTAACATCTCTCCGGCTTTTTCATAAACCCGGTCATCATAGATGTCCACATCATCAGAAAACTGTGTTTCCGGTCTGTCAATGTTTAAAAACGACCTTGGGTTGGCTGCCGTTACCTGGCAGGCCTCCTTACGGCTGTACACGTCGTAGGGAAGGGCTGCCACCTGTTTTGCGTACTCCGGATCCGGTCTGACGCATTGAAATGGTTTTACAATTGCCATAATATCTCCTTTACCTGACTACCCTTACCCGCAGAACACCCTTAATGTCTTTTAGCTTCTGTATGCTTCCTTCATCCGGAACAGTTTCCAAGTCAAGTAAGGTGTAGGCATACTTTTCACGGCTCTTATTGGTCATATCGGAGATGTTCACATCCCCTGCTGCCAGAGTTCCGGTGATCTGCCCGATCATATTGGGAATATTTAAGTGAAGCACTGCAATACGGCTGGCCGCCTTGCACACTCCCATATCGCAGGAAGGAAAGTTTACGGAATTGCGGATGTTTCCGTTATCAATATAATCCATAATTTCCTCAACCGCCATGACTGCACAGTTATCCTCAGATTCCTCCGTAGAAGCGCCTAAATGAGGGATGACAATGGCTCCCTCCATATGAACGGACTTTGGATTTGGGAAATCAGTCACATATTTCTTTACCTTGCCGGACTGTAAGGCCTCTGCCATATCATCCTCGTTCACCAGAACATCTCTTGCGAAGTTTAAGATCACAACGCCGTCTTTTGTGTGATCAAGGACAGACTTATTCACCATTCCCTTTGTGGAATCAATCAGGGGAAGGTGAAGGGTTATGTAATCGCACTCCTGGAAAATGGTATCCACAGAGGTAATGTGCTTAATGTTTCTGGAAAGCTTCCAGGCCGCATTTATGGAAATAAACGGATCATACCCATAGACTTCCATTCCCAAGGAAGAGCAGGCATTGGCCACTTCCGTACCAATGGCTCCAAGGCCGATAACACCCAGCTTCTTTCCACGGATTTCACAGCCTGCAAAATCCTTTTTGGCTTTTTCCGCAGATTTTGCAATGTTTTCATCTTCCTTGTTGTCTTGGCACCAGCGGATGCCTCCCACAATATCCCTGGAAGCCATCATAAGACCTGCTATGACCAGCTCCTTTACTCCGTTGGCATTCGCTCCCGGCGTGTTGAATACCACAATCCCCTTTGCAGCGCATTCATCCAGGGGAATGTTATTGACTCCTGCCCCGGCTCTTGCAACGGCTAAAAGGCCATCAGGAAGCTCCAGCTCATGCATGGAAGCACTTCGGACAAGGACCCCTTCCGCTTCTTTTATATCATCTGTTAATATATAATCTTCTGTTAACAATGCGGTTCCGCATTTGGAAACCCCATTGAGGCAATGAATTCTTTTCATCATAATTCCTCTCCTGACCGTGTGATTATTTCCCGTGCTTTGCTTCAAAATCCTTCATAAAGGAAACCAGTTTCTCCACACCTTCCATTGGCATGGCGTTGTAAATGCTGGCCCGCATACCACCTACGCTTCTGTGGCCCTTTAAGTTTTCAAGGCCTGCTGCCTTTGATTCCTTTACAAACAATGCATCCAGTTCCTCACTTCCGGTAACAAAGGGAACATTCATCAGGGAACGGTCCTTCTCTACCACAGTACCGGTAAACATCTGGCTCTGGTCCAGATAATCATATAAAAGGGCCGCCTTCTTTTCATTAAATTCCTTCATGGCCTCTAAGCCGCCCTGCTTCTTTAACCACTGGAACACCTTTCCGCAGATGTAGATCCCGTAAGCCGGCGGCGTATTATAAAGAGATTTCTCATCGGCATGGGTCTTATAACGGAGCATGGTAGGTGTTCCCGGAAGCACATCCTCTGTAATTAAGTCTTCCCTGATGATGGCAATGACCACGCCTGCAGGCCCTACGTTCTTCTGGGCGCCTGCAAAAATCAGGCCGTATTTTGAAACGTCAACAGGTTCGGATAAGAAACAGGAGGAGAGATCAGCTACCAGTGTTTTTCCTTTTGTATTGGGCAATGTTTTGAACTTTGTACCGTAAATCGTGTTGTTTTCACAGATATAAACGTAATCCGCATCATCGGAAACAGGCAGATCCGAAACATCCGGGATATAGCTGAAGGTCTTATCAGCGCTGGAAGCAATTGCATTGGCCGTACCGTAAAGCTTTGCTTCCTGGTATGCCTTTTTTGCCCACTGTCCTGTGATGATGTAGTCTCCCACACGGTTCTTGAATAAGTTCATTGGAACCATTGCAAACTGCTGGGAGGCACCTCCCTGTAAAAACAACACCTTGTAATTGTCCGGAATATCCAATAAGTCCCTTAAATCCGCTTCTGCATCACCGATGATGGTCTCGAACACTTTAGACCTGTGGCTCATCTCCATGACAGACATACCGCAGCCCCTGTAATCCAACATCTCTTCTGCGGCTTCTCTTAGGACTTCTTCCGGCAGTACGGCTGGTCCTGCGGAAAAATTGTACACTCTGCTCATATCTCTTCCTCCTCATACTTTTGTCTTAAATTTTTAAGTCATCTGCATCAAACGCATCCTGAATGGGCGCTCCCGGAGATACCATGGGGAATACCTTGTCATCACAATGGATCTGACATTCTATAACAACAGGAACGTTTAACTCTATGGCTTCTCTGAGCACAGGCTCAAATTCCTCCTTACTGGTCACCCGGTATGCCTTGGCTCCCAGCCCCTCTGCTACCTTTACAAAATCCACCCGGTCATTAAGTACTGTATGTGAATACCGTTTTCCATAGAACAGGGTCTGCCACTGGCGGACCATGCCCAGTACCTGGTTATTTAAAACCACCTGAATAATGGGGATATTATAGCGGGTAGCAGTGGCGATTTCATTCATGTTCATGCGGAAACATCCGTCTCCAGCCACGTTAATGACCACCTTATCCTTGCAGCCAAGCTTTGCTCCAAGGGAAGCTCCAAGACCGTAGCCCATGGTTCCAAGGCCGCCGGAGGAGATGAAGCTTCTGGGATATTTATACTGATAGAACTGGGCAGCCCACATCTGATGCTGGCCAACCTCAGTTGTAATGATAGCATCTCCCTGGGTAACTTCGTAAATTTTTTCAATGATACAGGGACCGGTCAGAATGCTCTTGTCAAAACGCATGGGATACATATCCTTTAAGCGGTCTATATGGGCCAGCCATTCTTCATGGTTGATGGGATCTAAACGGGCATTCAGCTTCTTTAAGATCACTTTTACATCACCGATAACGCTGGCATAAGTCTTGACGTTTTTATTGATCTCAGCCGGATCCACATCAAACTGAAGGATCTTTGCCCTTTTGGCAAACTTGGCGGCATTTCCCGTCACCCGGTCACTGAACCTGGCTCCCACTACGATCAATAAGTCACACTCGGTAATTCCGAAGTTAGAAGTCTTGGTCCCGTGCATTCCCACCATTCCTGTATATAATTCATCGGTTCCGTTAAAAGCTCCCTTTCCCATAAGGCTGTCAGCCACCGGGGCCTGGATCTTGTGGGCAAAAGCGAAAAGTTCTTCTGAGGCGTTGGCCGCAACCGCGCCTCCTCCTACGAAAATATACGGCTTCTGGGATTTCCGGATAAGATGGAGCGCTGTTTCTAAATCTTCCTCTGTTATAGTATCCTCCTGCCGCTTAATTGGCTCAGGAGTCTGGTATTCGTAGTCATAGGTACTGGCAGTCACATCCTTTGTGATATCCACCAGCACAGGACCGGGTCTTCCGGTTTGTGCGATCTGGAATGCCCTGCGTATGGTATCCGCCAACTTTGTTATATCCTTAACAATAAAGTTATATTTCGTAATGGGCATGGTCACGCCGGCAATATCCACCTCCTGGAAACTGTCCCGTCCAAGAAGGTTTACCGCCACGTTGCAGGTAATGGCCACCATGGGGATGGAATCCATAAAAGCGGTGGCAATTCCGGTCACCAGGTTGGTTGCTCCAGGTCCTGAAGTGGCCAGACAGACACCTACCCTGCCTGTGGCTCTCGCATATCCGTCAGCCGCATGGGCTGCCCCCTGTTCATGGGAGGTGAGGATATGGGTTATCTCATCCTGATGCTTATAAAGGGCATCGTATATATTCAGGATCGTACCGCCGGGATACCCAAAAACAGTATCAACACCCTGTTCCTTCAGGCATTCGATTACAATCTCTGCTCCATTCAATGTTTTCATAGGCTGCTCCTTTTCTTTTATATTATGAAAACAAAAGGATGTTTTCATAATCGGATGGACGGGGCAAAGAACGCCCCTTTTATCCTCACCTGCGTTGCAGGTTCGGATAAGCTATATTTCAAGAATCGCTCCACGGCTTGCCGGGGCTGCCATGGCCGCATAGCGGGCCAGGTACCCTGTAGTTACCTGAGGTTTCCTTGGCTGCCAATCTGCTTTTCTTCTGGCCATTTCTGCCTCAGATACTTTTACATCCAACCTGTGGTTATCAATATCAATGGAAATAATGTCTCCCTCTTCCACCAGGGCAATGGGACCTCCCACCGCTGCTTCCGGACATGCATGGCCAATGGAAGCGCCTCTGGAAGCGCCGCTGAAACGGCCGTCAGTGATGAGGGCAACGGAAGAACCAAGGCCCATTCCTGCAATGGCTGAAGTGGGATTTAACATCTCTCTCATGCCCGGACCTCCCTTGGGGCCTTCGTAGCGGATAACAACTACGTCTCCTGCCACGATCTTTCCGCCTTTAATGGCCTCTATGGCATCTTCCTCGCAGTCAAACACCCTTGCCGGCCCTTCATGCTTTAACATTTCAGGCGCTACGGCGGAGCGTTTTACCACTGCAGAATCAGGAGCCAGATTTCCTTTTAATATGGCGATGCCGCCGGTCTGGCTGTAAGGCTCTTCCACCGGCCGGATCACATCATGGTTCTTATTTACACAATTCTTTATATTCTCTCCGACCGTTTTTCCGGTCACTGTCATACAGTCCAATTCCAGAAGCCCCAGTTTGCTGATTTCGTTCATAACAGCGTAAATGCCGCCTGCTTCATTTAAATCTTCCATATAAGTAGGTCCTGCAGGAGCCAGATGGCAAAGGTTGGGGGTCTTTGCGCTGATCTCATTTGCAATCTCCAGATTCAACTCCACCCCGGCATCATGGGCAATGGCAGGAAGGTGAAGCATGCTGTTGGTGCTGCATCCAAGAGCCATATCCATTGTCAGGGCATTATGAAAAGCTTTTTCCGTCATGATGTCACGGGGACAGATGTTCTTCTTAAGCATTTCCATAACAGCCATTCCTGCATGCTTTGCCAGCTTCAGCCGTTCCGAATAAACCGCCGGAATGGTTCCGTTGCCTTTCAGTCCCATTCCCAGGACCTCGGTCAGACAGTTCATGCTGTTGGCCGTATACATACCGGAACAGGAACCGCAGGTAGGACATGCCTTTTCCTCGTATTCCCTCACATCCTCTTCGGTCATGTTTCCTGCGGTGTACGCACCCACTGCCTCAAACATGCTGGACAGGCTGGTCTTATGGCCCTGCACACGCCCTGCTAACATTGGTCCGCCACTGACGAACACTGTGGGTATATTAATGCGGGCTGCTGCCATTAAGAGTCCGGGTACATTTTTATCGCAGTTGGGAACCATGACCAGGGCGTCAAATGCGTGAGCCTTTGCAAGGCATTCCGTGGAATCTGCAATTAAGTCTCTGGTAACCAGAGAATACTTCATGCCAATATGCCCCATGGCAATTCCGTCACAGACTGCAATGGCCGGAACCATTACCGGCGTGCCTCCTGCCATGGCAACTCCCATTTTAACGGCATCCACTATTTTGTCCAGGTTCATATGACCTGGTACGATTTCATTATAAGAACTGACAATACCGATCAGAGGCCTTTCCATCTCTTCCTCCGTCATTCCCAGCGCGTTAAACAGGGAACGGTGAGGCGCCTGCTGCATCCCTTTTTTTACTGAATCACTTTTCATCTGCTTCACACTCCTTTTCTTTTCCAATCCGGTCTGCAATTAAGTCTCCCATCTCTGCGGTTGAAACCTTTTTGCATCCTTCTGAATAAATGTCTGCTGTCCGGTACCCTTCCTTTAATACCTGTTCCACTGCTGCCTCCACTGCTGCCGCTTCCTGATCCAGATCAAAGGAATAGCGGAGCATCATAGCTGCGGAAAGAACGGTGGCAATGGGATTTGCAATATTTTTTCCTGCAATGTCCGGGGCAGAACCATGACTTGGTTCATACATTCCAAATTTGCTTTCATTCATGCTGGCTGAGGACAGCATCCCAATGGAACCTGTGATCATGCTGGCTTCATCGGATAAAATATCCCCAAACATGTTTTCCGTCAGGATCACATCAAACTGTCCCGGATTCATGACAAGCTGCATGGCGCAGTTATCAACCAGCATATGGGTCAGCGCTACCTCAGGGTAATCCTTTGCCACCTCTTCCACCACTTTTCTCCAAAGCCTGGAGGAATCCAGCACATTTGCCTTATCCACGCTGGTCACCTTTTTCCGGCGCTTCATGGCTATATCAAAAGCCTTAACGGCGATTCTTCTAATTTCATTTTCATTATAGGTAAGAATATCCACGGCAGTCATGACGCCATCCACTTCCCTGGTATATCTTTCCCCAAAATACAGGCCGCCTGTCAGTTCTCTCATGATGACCATGTCAAAGCCTTCTCCAATAATCTCCTTTTTTAAGGGGCAGGCATCAGAAAGCTCTTTATACAGATAGGCAGGACGGATATTTGCAAATAAATTAAGACCCTTACGGATGGCCAGCAGCCCCGCTTCAGGTCTCAGATTCGGTGCCACATCGTACCATTTTGAATTTCCCACATCTCCGCCGACTGCTCCAAGGAGAACGGAATCACTGTTTTTCGCTGTTTCAAGGGCTTCATCTGTTAAGGGGACACCATATGTATCAATGGAAATGCCGCCCATCAATACCTCTGTATACTGAAAATCATGATTGTATACACTTCCTACTTTATCAAGAACCTTTCTCGCCTCTTCAATGATTTCAGGCCCAATCCCGTCGCCGGGAATCACTGCTATATTGTAATTCATCTCTACCTCTCCCTCTATGCCACTGTACTATGCTGATATATTTCTTCTCATAATAGAACATTTATCGGGATTTTTCAACTAAAATAAAATAATTTTCAGGAAAAGAATATATGAGAATGGAATTGAAACTATAAATGCAAGTTATAAAAGAGAGATTAAATATGAGTTATTTTAAAGAAACTGCGTCTTGATCCGGCTTTCGGTCCATGCCGTTTCAAGACGCAGTTTTAACTAATACCCCTGTATTTACTGATGAATCATATCCTGATAAAACTCATAAGCTTCCTTATCAGTGAACCCTTCGTGGACGATCTTCCGGACAGCTGCGCTCATCTCCACAGGGTTTTCACTCTGGAAAATGTTCCTTCCCATGTCAACGCCTCTTGCCCCCTGGCTGATGGACTGATACGCAAGCTCCAGCGCTTCTTTCTCAGGAAGTTTTTTACCTCCTGCCACAACAATGGGAACCGGGCAGGCAGATACCACTTCTTCAAAGTTTTCACAGTAATAGGTTTTTATGATGTTGGCTCCTAACTCTGCCACAATGCGGGTAGCCAGTTTAAAGAAACGGTCTGTTCGCTCCATCTGCTTTCCCACTGCCACAACTCCCATGGTAGGTATGCTGTAGCGTACACCTAAGTTCACTGCTTTTGACAGATTGTCAAGGCTGGAAAGCTGTCCTTCCGCCCCGATAAAGGTCTGAATGGCCATACAATCCGCATTCATACGGATCACATCTTCAATGTCAACAGCAAGAACTTCATGGGATAAGTCCTCGTCAAGCATGGAAGAACCGGAAGTGACGCGAAGTGCAATGCCTTTCCTTCCTTGTGCCGGCACACAGCTTCGGAGTGCTCCTCTTGTTCCCATTAAAACATCAATGTTGGGAAGCAGTTTCGGCACCACCAGATCCAGACGCTCCAGACCGGCAGCAGAACCCATGAAGTATCCATGGTCAAAGGCAAACATAACCGTATTTCCGCTGTTCTCATCAAAAATATTTGATAAATGCTTTTTCATTCCCCAATCCAGATGATTGGCTCCCTTTACATAAAAAGGCTGATTATTTGCAAATGGTACATCCTTATAATAATTATGCGCTACTTTTATTCCTTCCAAATCTGCCATATTATTTCTCTCCTTTTACTGTCATTGCTTCCGGCGGTTTGGCCGGATTAAAAATCATAGTTATTCATATTGTCTTTATTAAATACCGTGCGCTCCGGAAGTAGAACAACTCCATTGTTTACCTCACCGGTAGTGGCTCCCTCAACCAGACAGTCATTGGGCATCACTTCCACAGTACCGATCTCCGGAATGTCGATTTTATCTCCCACCTTTACCTGATTTCCAGCAGACAGATAGGCAGCAAGATAGCAGCCAATGGCACCCTGAACCTGGCAATCCCAAAGTCCCCACTGTTCGATTACACCTGCATTGCAGTAATCCTTAATGGACATGGGAGAAGCAAAACCGGTAATGGTTACGTCTTCTTTTGTAATTCCCTTGTTCTGAGCCGCCTTACACTGGCCTGGAAGTGCGGTAGAGTCATTGCAGATAATCAAATCAATGTCAGGGTTGGCTTCCAGAATGGAAGCGCCGATGGACACCGCTTTTTCTGCATCCTGCTCGGAATAATAATTATTTGGTGCAACATTCACCCAATTAGGGAAACTTTCCTTTATATAAGCCTCTCCCGCAACCTGCCAGGAGTTCTGATCTGCAACAGTTGCCTGGGAATAGTGCCAGCAATACTTAATCGCATCCGCTTTTACATCCTTTCCCCGCTTTGTCAAGGAATCCACGCCCATATCAACAAGCATTTTCCCAAGCATCTCAGGAGTTCCCTGGGACACCATCAAGGTGCGCGCCGTATCCGAAACATCGGAGTCCCATGTGACCACGGTCAGGCCTGCATCACTTGCCTCCTTTAATGCAGAGTCAAGCCCCGTTGCATCTACAGAGGAAACACAAAGGGCGTCCACACCGCTTGCCACCGCATTGTTGATTACCTGAACCTGATCTGCTACGGCTGCATTGGAGCTTCCCTGATAATCAACAGTAATTCCCCAGGACTTTCCATACTTCTGGGCTCCCGCATTGGCGGATTCAAAAAATGCATTTCCCGTCAGCTTTGGAATAAATGCCACTGTTTTTCCGGAAATATCGGAAGAGCCGGCATTGCTTTTGCTCTCTTCCGCCTTCGATTCTGTTTTTGTTTCCCCAGCGGCTGCCTTGGTTGTTTCAGCAGGTTTTCCCGAACCGCTGCAAGCAGACAGTGACGCTGCCATCAGTCCCACCAATACAAGTGCCATTGCTTTTCTCATAAAAAATCCTCCTTTAATATGCTTTATATTAGTTTTATAATGATGAGGTTTTCCCCTCATTTTATCAGTCACTTCCGCTCTCTTTTCAGAAAACGTGCCTTCAGACACGGATTATTTAAAAATGCCCGTCCTGTCACTACTGCCAGCAGGAGAATCCCTGCCGGAATGTCCAGATACTGCTGGCTCACCTTAAAGCACAAGGGAAGCCCGAATCTTAAAGTACCGATGACCACCGCAGCAAGCGCGGTTCCAGGTACGCTTCCTTTCCCTCCTGTACTTAAAGTACCGCCCAGAACCACAGCAGTTATGATGGGAAGAGTCAGTGTGGAACCAATATCACTTTTCGCGGTTCCAAGATAAGAGGTCAGGATAATTCCTGCCACAGCCGCACTGATTCCGGAAAGAATATATGTACTCATGATAATAAGCTTTGTGTGAATGCCGGAATATTCTGCCGCATTGGGATTTACCCCCACCAGAAATACCTGTCTTCCATATCTGGTCTTATGGAGAAGAAAATAAGCCAGTACTGCCAAAATAAGAAAAATGATGACCTGGCTTGGAATAACTCCAAACAGCTTTATCTTAGAAAGCCTTAAAAAGCTGTCAGGGAAACCGCTGATGCCTTTGTAGCTCTCTGTTGCCGACAAATTTGACACCAGCAGGGCAACCCCGGAATACAGAAAACTTCCTCCAAGAGTAACCACCATTGGCTGCACACCGCAGTAAGCGATGAAATAGCCGGAAAGAGCGCCGCACAGCCCAGCAGCGGCCATGGCAATCAGGGAAGCGGCCCAGATATTTACCCCTCCATCCTGCCAGACAACTCCCATAATAATGGAAGAAAGCCCTACAATGGAACCGGCCTGAATATCTATCCCTCCTGTAATCATGACAAAGGTGACGAACAGAGAAATGATACAAATGGAAATAATGTCATTCATACTGCCAAACAGCACTCTTGGCATAAGGAACTTGCTGTTTTTTGACGCAAAGACAACGATTTCCAGAATCAATATCAGGAAAAGTGCAAATTCCCATTTTTTCAAGATAGAAGCTTTCATTTCTTCTCTCCTCCTTTTTCCCCTGTCCTGGCAGACAAGATCCGGCGGCGGTTTTTCTCGGCTGCCCGGTTCTGTGCCACAGTATTGATCACCACAATGGTCAGCAGCATAATGCCGGTAATGGTATTGTCATAATCGGAAGAAAAGCCAAGAAATACGAGAATTCTGCTGATGGAGGACATGATGACCGCACCAATGGAGGCACCGGCCAGGCTTCCTATTCCTCCGCTTAAACTTAAACCCCCCAGAACACATGCAGCAATTGCCTTCATCTCATATCCGTTTCCTGCTGTAGGCGTAATAAAACCAATGCGGGATGCGTAAATCATACCTGCAGCGGAGGCAAACATTCCGCACAGAACATATGCCATGATTTTCGTTTTATCTGCCGGAATTCCAACCAGGGTTGCACCGGCTTCGTGATCCCCCACTGCAATAAAATATTTTCCCTTTTTGGTTTTCGTTAAAATGAGATGAACAATCAAAACCACAGCAACTGTTACCGCATAAAAAATTGTCAGGTTTCCCATCAGTGCGCGGTTTGACATTCTGGTAAATGCAGCCGGAAGATTCTCAACCCAGGCGCCTTTTGTGTATACATAAATCATGCCCCGTACAACACCATTGACACCCAGAGTAAAAATCAGAGAAGGAATGTGGAATATGGCCACCCCCACCCCATTGGCCAGGCCTGTGAGAATGCCTATGATAAGAGCGGCTGCAGTGGCTGTTATCACACCATATCCGTCCCTTAAGAGAGTAGCTCCCACAGCTGCCGATAAGCCCAGCACCGCCCCAATAGAAACATCGATTTCTCCAGTCAGGATCACAAATGCGATTCCCGCTGACAGAAGAGTAAATACAACGCTGTCATTAAAACAATTCCATATGACTGCCGGCTGCCAGAAGCTCCGGTTAACCAGGCCTACCAGAAAAATCAGCCCTGCCAGAAACAGAAAACTGTTTAATTCACGGATCTTTCCAATTTTCTTCATGCTCCCACCTGCTTTCCTTCCGTTACACCAAAGGAGGCTGCCATAAGGCTTGCCTGGCTGATCTCGCATTTGCTCAGTTCTCCCTTAAGCCGTCCCTGAAATACCACAACCGCCCTGTCTGAAAGCTCCACGATCTCTTCCATATCAGAAGAAATCAGCATGACCGCCACTCCCTGCTTTTTCAGTTCATGGATAATTGCATACACATCACCCCGGGCCGCTGCATCGATTCCCCGTGTGGGCTCATCCAAAATCACCAGCCTTGGATTTGTGGACAAAGACCGTCCAATGACTATTTTCTGCTGGTTTCCTCCGGAAAGGCTTCCAGCTATCTGGTCCTGTCCCGTAATCTTAATACGAAAATCCTCCACATATTTCCGGGTGATCCCCTGCTCTGCTTTTGTGTTTAAGAATATCCGCCCAAGAGCTTTCCCAGGAACCAGGGCAGACGTGGTATTTGCCGCCACATCACTGATTCCAAACAGACCATTTAAGCGGCGGTCCTCCGGTACATAATTAATACCAGCTTTTAAAATCTCCCTGGTAGAAAGGCCGGTCACATCTCTTCCATCCAGAACAGCTTTCCCGCCAAGAACCTTATCTTTTCCAAAAATCGTAACAGCAAGCTCGGTGCGCCCGGCCCCTACAACGCCTGCAACCCCAAGAATCTCTCCCGGGTAAATTTTAAGGTTAATATCCCGGAACCCGTAACCGGAATAGCCTTTTAATTCAAATACCGGTTTCAAGGCAGAATAGTCCAGATCAGAAGATTCCTTTTTCTCAGCTTCCTGCTGTTCATCCATATTGGCGGGGAGCAGCCCCTTAACCAGCATCTCTCTGGTAAAATCCGAAGTCTTTCCCTTTAGTGTAATTACTCCGTCTCTCATAATTGCCACATGGGTAGCAATCTGGAATACCTCGGCCAACCGGTGTGTGATATAGATGATGCCAATTCCCTTCTTCTTTAAATCCTCCACAATCTTAAACAGGCTTTCCACCTCATCAAAGGTCAGGGCGCTGGTGGGTTCATCTAAAATAAGAAGTTTTGCCTGTCTCAGTAACCCTCTGAGAAGCTCCACCAGCTGCTGTTCCGCTATGGAAAGGCTCATGGCCTTCCGGTCAGTATCCAGATGCCAGCCAATTTCATCCATGATCTGTTGCAGACGTTTTCGAAGAGTGGCCGTATTTTCATGAAAGCCAATCAGGATATTCTCCTCAACAGTCATGTTTGGAAACAGCATGGGTTCCTGTGGAACCATATAAATTCCTTTTGCAAGGGCAGCTGACGGCTTGAATACGGAAAGTGTTTCCCCTGCTACCGTTACACTTCCGGCATCCGGCTGGTATATGCCCATAATAATCTTCATTAAGGTACTTTTTCCTGCTCCATTTCCGCCAACAAGCGCAAGTACTTCTCCCTCTCCTACACTTAAATCAATGCCTTTTAAAACAGCATTCGGGCCGAACGACTTAACAATATCACTGACAGAAAACAATACCTGTTCCAAACGGGCTGCTTCAGACTGTTTCATATTTCCTCCCACCCATCAAATTTGATATTTTTGTTTCACCATCTAACTTTTGTTTCATGTCCACA
Source organism: Lachnospiraceae bacterium (assembly GCA_902363835.1). Taxonomy (GTDB): domain Bacteria; phylum Bacillota; class Clostridia; order Lachnospirales; family Lachnospiraceae; genus Lacrimispora. The sequence goes on along the minus strand of CABJBM010000022.1, from coordinate 11,508 downwards.
TCATACATGATATAACCGGCATTGTCAATAGTATTTTCAAAAAGTATAGTAATTTTACACTAAATTCTCCAATATATCATGAACGTTTTATCAATATTATCATAGACCCTCTGCAATACTTTTATTTGGTTCAGCACTATTGACATAAGGTTTTTCCTTTGCTATACTAAACATAAATTAAAACATTTTATCATCAAGATAACATTTGTTCAGAAACCAATGAGATGAATAGGAGACCCAGACATGAATTATGAAGATTCCCTTATTATGAAAACAGCGTGGTATTATTATATAGAAAACATGACTCAGCAAAAGATTTCAGAAAAACTTGGAATATCCCGTATGAAAGTAATTAAACTTCTGGAAAAGGCAAGGCAGGAGGGAGTGATCCAGTTTCAGATTTCTCAGGAGCGGAGCCGTCACTTAAAAATCGAACAGGAATTAATCCAAAGATGGAATTTAAAGGATGCGTTTGTGGTTCCTTCTGCCCCTGATATCTCCAGTCTCAACGATACGGTTGCCAAAGCTGCCGCCATGTACATCAGTGACCGGATCACGGAAAACACATACGTCAACATCGGATACGGAGATACCCTGGGCCGGGTTATCAATCATCTGGCCAATATAACGGAAGCGCCTCTTTCTGCCGTATCTTTAACAGGAGGGGTCAGTTATTATCTTCCAAATACATTTTCCAGCAAATTTAACGCAAAACTGTTTCTTTATCCTGCACCCCTGGTGGTTTCAACCAAAGAGCTTTGCAATGCCATGCAGAACGAGCCTTCCATGCAGGAAATTTCACGTATGGTGAGTCTGGCTTCCATGACCGTGGTAGGCATTGGAGGAATCAAAGAAGATGCAACCATAATCAAGAACGGAATTTTTACGAAAAATGACTTTCTCTACCTGTCCATGCAGGGAGCCGTGGGGGATATCCTCAGTCATTTCATCGATGGGGAGGGAAATCCCATTCACACCGATATTGAGGACCGTCTGTTAAGTACGTCTCTTACAACCCTGCGCACTCTGCCCAATGTTATTGGAGTCGCTGCAGGAGACAGCAAAGTAAGAGCCATACGCGCTTCTTTAAAGGGTGGTTATTTAAATGTGCTGATCACAGATGAACAAACAGCATTAAACCTAATGGAGGAAGATCCTGATTCGCCGAAATGAAAATAGAATGGAGGAATGGATATGTCATCAAATTACCTTTTAGCTATTGACGCAGGCACTGGAAGCATTCGTGCTGTACTATTTAATCACAGGGGGAACCAGCTCTCCTGTATTCAGGAGGAATGGGAACACAGGGAAGATCCCAGATATCCGGGGAGTATGGATTTTGACTGGGAACGCAACTGGGAGCTTGCCTCCTCCTGTATCCGAAGAGTCTTATACTCAGGTACCGATAAACCTTATGAAATAGCCGCCATCTCCACTACCTGCATGAGAGAAGGTATCGTTCTTTATGACAAAGACGGAAAAGAAATCTGGGCCTGCGCCAATGTAGATGCCCGGAGCAATGATGAAGTAAAACAGCTGATCTCCAGTGATCCGGAGCTGGAACGCCTCCTCTATCAGGAAACAGGACAGTCTTACGCCCTGGATGCCCTTCCAAGGCTCCTTTGGGTAAAGAATAAAATGCCGGATATTTATGACCGGATTGCATACGTTGGTATGTTCAATGACTGGCTTATGTTTAAGCTGACCGGCATCCTGGCCGTAGAGCCAAGTAACGGATCTACCACAGGATTATTTGATTTAAAGACCCGCCGCTGGAATCCGGAGATTGCCGGACGATGCGGACTGCGGACGGACATATTTCCCCTTGTAAAGGAATGCGGAACAATAATCGGGACTACATCTTCCGGCTGCACAGACCAGACAGGGCTGCCAGAGGGAATCCCGGTTGTTGCAGGCGGGGGAGACGCCCAGTTAGGCTGCATTGGCGTGGGCGTGGTGCATGCAGGGGAAGCTGCATTATTCGGAGGCAGCTTCTGGCAGTACGAATACAATACAGACAAACCGGACACAGATCCGGGCTGCCGCGTCCGGGTAAACTGCCATGCCATACCAGGCATCTGGCAATACGAAGCCCTTGCCTTTCAGCCGGGACTTGTCATGCGCTGGTACCGGGACAGCTTCTGCCATGCTGAAAAAAGGCTGGCCCTCGAAACAGGGAAAAGCGTCTATGATCTGATGAATGAGGAAGCAGAGAAAATACCCGCAGGCTGCTATGGCATGATGTGCACTTTTTCAGATGTGATGAACTTTATAAACTGGAAACATGCCGCGCCCACATTTTCCAACTTTGAACTTGATCCGAAAAAATATAACCATTATACCTTTTACCGGGCGATTTTAGAAAATACGGCTTTTGTTACAAAGGGACATCTGGAGCTGGTTCGGGAGGCCACCGGCCATCTTCCGCAAGAAATCACATTTGCAGGCGGAGCCGCCAACAGCTCTCTCTGGGCACAGATCTTATCCGATGTCCTTGGACTCCCTGTAAAGGTTCCCAAAGTAAAAGAAGCCACTGCACTGGGTGCCGCTATCCTGGCCGGATATGGAGTCGGCCTGTATCAGGATATTGCTGAGGCTGCAAAAGAACTGGTAACCATAGAGCATCAGTTTACGCCAAACATGGAGAATCACAGAATTTATTGTGGGATTTATGATAACTGGAGAGAATTTTATCAGGCACAGCTGCTTCTCTGCGATCGTAAAATCACAAAGAATATGTGGATTGCACCTGGTTTATAAGTGAAGAAAAAGGAGAAAAAATATGTTTATTATCAATGAATCAGAAAAAGAATTCCGTTTCGGAAACAGCGGTCCAAAATATTTAATGAAAGGCCCCCGCATGAATTTTGCAGTTGTGCAGTTCCAGCCAGGCGAGGATTTTACCGCTCACTATCACAACGTGATGGAAGAAGATTTCTTCATTCTTGAGGGAGAAATCAACATTGTTGTGGATGGGGTCGTCCATCATTTAAAACAGGGGGATTTTATCCACATTGAGCCTTCAGAAATTCACTATTGCTTTAATCCCTACAAGAACATCGTAAAGATGATATCAACGCTGGCGCCGTTCCAGGAAGTGGATAAGGTAGAATTGGAAGACTATACATTTTAGCGTTTGAAAACTGTACCCTGACGATTGAACATAGAAACAGAGGATGTCAACCTCTTTTCCATGTCTTTCTATCAGGATACAGTTTTCTTTTTTATGAAATGCCCTGTCTGCTGTCAGGTATTTATCAAGGGAAGTTTTTCCGTTTTCAGTTATGTCTGGAAGAAGTTTCTGTACAGGCGTAATAGCAGCTTGAATTGTTGTTTAAGGATCCTGTAAACAGGACAAATGATTCTTCCAAACTGTCCTTATCACAGGCATAGATCATGACTGCATCAGGAGTTTTCGGGCAATGTCCATTTCTTCTCCTATCAGCTCCCTGAAATGCCCGCATACTTCCTGAATGAGTTCCTGGTTGTTCTGTCTGATAGATGCCTTGTATAACCCATACTTCACTGTCGTCCATTTGAGAAAAAACTCCTTAGGAAAATACTGGTCATATTTCCCCCTGTACAACGGCATGTTCTGAAGGTAATGGAAATAAAGATAACGGTTATTGATCAAAGCATCTATGTACTTTGCAAGCAGTTCCCCGTTTTTATGTTTTCCGTAAGCACACTCCCTGATCTGGACAAGTAAGCTCTCCTGCATTTTAGGGTGAGAATACAGAATTTCCTGTGCCTCCTGCCGGCTACTTATATGAGACCGTTTTTCCGATGTTTTATAAACCCGGCAAATATCAACGGCGTGGGAAATCATATCCTCACGGGCTATCTCCAGATTTTTTCTGTCATACGTGGGGTCAAAACAGGAAAAACCATCTTTCTTCTCTTTCCGGGCAATAAAATAATGGAAGCTGTGTAATGTCTGGTAATAAGGAGTCCACGGAATGAAAAATGCATCCATTCCAATTACCAGCCATTGTCCGTCAGAAAGCTGCGATAAGTTTTTTTCCACCTCTTTTAAAGAGCAGCAATTTAAAAATTCCAGCTTTACACCCAAAACCTCCAGATTAACAGGTATTCTTCTGGATAAATACAAATGATGAATCTGATCATACGTAAAGTCTGTTTCCGACCATAGGTTAACAAAAACATTCCGGTAATCCACACCTGTGAAAGCAGCAGCATTCAATATGCTGCTGGAATAACAGTTTAATCCCTGGAAATAAATCAGACTCATGACTGTTCTTCTCTCCTTCTTTCATTTTTTCCGGACACAGTCTTTCTGATTGTATCAACCATTTGTATTTTTCTGGGCTGTTTAAAGCCTGACAAATGTGCTTTGCAATAAGCCCTGATTTCTTCCTGGATTTTCTCCCTGCCGTCTTGAGGGTTGGCTGGAATAATATCTGCGCAGACAGTTTCATTTCCCCACTTATCCGCCTCTCCATAGACAACGCAGTCTGTTGCAAGCAGGCTGTTTAAGATGCAGGCTTCCACTTCCTCCGGATATACGTTAAATCCTCTGACAATAATCACATTTTTCTTCCGCCCGTAAATATACAAATAGCCTTCCTCATCCAGATATCCAAGATCACCCGTATATAAATAGCCATTTTTCAGTACCTCTTTTGTTTCCTCTTCATTTTTGTAATATCCTGACATCACGTTGGGTCCCTTTACAAGGATTTCCCCATTGGTATAAGGAGTATCTGTGATCATACCGTCAGCTTCTATGAAAATCTTAATTCCCTTTATCGCCTTTCCCACGGAATCCAATTTTTCCAAACTGATTTTTGAACACTTTGTAATTAACGGGGCTGCTTCTGTCATCCCATACCCCTGCCAGAGCTGGATTCCCGGATAAGCATTTAAAAGTTTTCTCAGTGTGGCACCGGAAATTTTGCTTCCCCCGAATCCGAAATATTGTAATAAATGAATATCATAAGGAATGGGCCTGCCTGCTGTCTGCTCCATCAAAAGAGGAACCATAGCCCCACCCTCATAGTGGGTCACCCTGTGGTCCTGAACCGTTTTATAAAAGGAATCCAGAGTAAATCCTTCCTTAAGCAGAACCATAGGGAATGCTTTTATGAGACAGGCACACAGGATCATCAAGCCGTATGCAGAAGAAAACGGAACTGCAAGAACATACCTGATATCCTTCTCATCCATGTCTTCAAAACACATTTTTTCAATATATCCGAAAACAGAGGCTTCAACATTCCGCTCTGTAAGAGGCACAATTTTGACCCTGCCTGTAGAACCGGATGTGGTTAACAGGATCATTGGTGCGTCTGGTCCTGTACTGGGTTCATAAAGAAGCTGCATACTTTCTTCCATCTGACATTCCTCCACATAAATCACTTGTAAATGAGGAATAGACTCAGCTTTTATCTCTTCAAAAACCGGACGGAATCTTCCGGAAGTAATAATAATATCTGTGGCTGTCTGTTCAAGTAAAGGAATCACTTCGTGCTTTGTCAGATGGGCATTTAAAGGAAATGCAGTTTTCCCCATTAAGAATATGCCGAAAAGAGCAGCAATAAAATCGCTCTCATCGGGTAAAAATATTACGGCATTTTCCCAATAGCTCCGGGGCAGACATGCCTGAATCCCTATGGCTTTTTGAATAAGGTCCTGAAACGTAATGCTGGCTTCCCCGTCAATAACTGCCTGCTTTTGCAGATTTTGTGGCTTTAGAAATAAATCTCTGATCATCTTTTAATTTTCTCCTTTACTTTTTTCTCAGCCAGTGCAATCAACTGGCTGACTTCCAGACAGGATTCCATTTCTGTGATATCAAAGGTAATGGAATACAAATCCTCTATCTTAAGTAAAAGACGGATAAAAGAAAGGGAGTCAAATCCCAGGTCTTTATACAGATTGTTTTTTCTGTCAGAAACCGGTAACTTTGCCGCTTCCTCTATCATCCGGGTAATTTCTTCATTGATTGCCACTGCAGTTTTTCCTCCTTATCCTCTCAGATATTTCTTTTTTAAAAAGGCCTGCATCATACTGACAGGTTGATTACAGGCCTTCTTCTATCATTTATTCAAGCAAAATTCCTCCGCTGACTGAGAATCTGCCGAATGTTTCCATAGTAACTCCTTCTGCTCTGCAGCCGACTATAATTCCAACAAGGGAACCTGCCGGAATGAGAGCGTTAATGTCTGTTGTGGAACCTCTTCTCAGTGTATATTTGGGAACCACTCCCCCTCCTTCCGGTGCTGTAAACGGTTCAGAATAAGTCAGGGTATCCTGAAGTATGGTAAATACCATCCCTCCTGTCGTCTGCCCCGGAGTATCTGAAGTTAAAACTGCAAGAGCTGCAAACGGATACATTGTAACTCCATCATCTAAATAAAGTGATAATTTTGCACCAAATAACACATAGATGTTTTTTACCACTGCATCATAAGGCATTACAAAACAGCTACGGTAAAATTGATCGTAATTATTAAAATTAAACGTAATTATTCCAGCTTCCCAGTCACCTTCCTGCAGCTGTGTAGGCCTGCCTGAATTAATCTGGTTTGCTTCAAAACCGGCAAATTGAATAATTGACGGATTCCCCTGATCATCTGTGGAAACCTCAGCATATTCGTTGTCAATGGCAAACGGGATCACCCCTGCCCGGTCGGGTCCAGTCGATCCCGCAGGCCCGGTCGGGCCGGTTGGGCCAGTTTCTCCTCCAGGACCAGTCGGGCCGGTTGGACCTTCGGCTCCTGTGGCTCCGGTCGGACCGGTTGGGCCCTCGGCTCCGGCGGCTCCAGTTGGGCCGGTTGGGCCTTGAGCTCCGGTGGCCCCGGTTGGGCCGGTTGGTCCCTCAGCTCCGGTGGCTCCGGTTGGACCGATTGGACCTTGAGCTCCAGTGGCTCCTGTTGGGCCAGTTGGACCCTCGGCTCCGGTGGCTCCGGTTGGACCGATTGGACCTTGAGCTCCTGTGGCTCCTGTTGGGCCAGTTGGACCCTCGGCTCCGGTTGGACCGATTGGGCCTTGAGCTCCTGTGGCTCCTGTTGGGCCAGTTGGACCCTCAGCTCCGGTGGCTCCGGTTGGACCGATTGGGCCTTGAGCTCCTGTGGCTCCTGTTGCCCCGGTTGGGCCGGTTGGTCCCTCAGCTCCTGTGGCCCCGGTAGCTCCGGTTGGACCGATTGGACCTTGAGCTCCGGTGGCTCCTGTGGCCCCGGTTGGACCAATTGGGCCTTGAGCTCCGGTGGCCCCGGTTGGACCGATTGGACCCTGAGCTCCGGTGGCTCCTGTTGCCCCAGTTGGGCCGGTTGGACCTGTTGCGCCCTGAGCCCCTGTAGCTCCAGTTGGACCTGTTGCGCCCTGAGCTCCGGTGGCTCCTGTCGGGCCGGTTGCACCCTGAGCCCCTGTAGCTCCGGTTGGACCTGTTGCGCCCTGAGCCCCTGTAGCTCCGGTTGGGCCGGTTGGACCTTGAGCCCCTGTAGCTCCAGTTGGACCTGTTGCGCCTTGAGCTCCCGTGGCTCCAGTTGGGCCTATTGGACCCTGAGCTCCTGTAGCTCCAGTTGGACCTGTTGCGCCTTGAGCCCCTGTAGCCCCGGTTGGGCCGGTTGGACCCTGAGCCCCTGTAGCTCCAGTTGGACCAGTTGCGCCTTGAGCTCCCGTGGCTCCGGTTGGGCCGGTTGCACCTTGAGCCCCTGTGGCTCCGGTTGCCCCGGTTGGGCCGGTTGGACCCTGAACTCCCGTAGCTCCGGTTGGACCTGTTGGACCCTGAGCCCCTGTAGCTCCGGTTGGGCCGGTTGGGCCCGGGCAGCCTCTCGGGCCTTGTGGTCCTGTTGGCCCCACGCAGCACCTGCACCCTTGTGATCCATTTGAGTTACAACATCTTCTTTCATTAAAGAAGCAATCATCATTACAATTTCTACTATTCCCCATTATACTTCTCTCCTATTGGGATCTGTTATTACGTTCTTACTTGCAAGCATTTTATATAAAACTAAAATCATAATATAAAGGGCTTTTCGCTCTTTATACTTAATTATATGCCTTCATATCCTTCAGGGTCTAATTCCCTGCAACTTCCTGCATGCACTTTTCCCAAACAGAGGTTTATTTGCGTTCAAGCCAGTCTTAACATAATAAAAAGAATGCCTTTTCCAATATTATAAAGGCAAGAAACTCAAAACAGACACTTTTCTATACCCGTTCAATTTAAGTTGCCTCCCATCCCAACCGCCATAAACACTCCCCATATGAGGCAATGTAGCGTTCTATACGGCAAAGGTACAAAAAGTTTCGGACCTGCACCAATGTAAACGCCTGGATCAATAATGATGTAAAACATCTGGTATGAAGAAATCCACGGCTTGTACGCCTTCTTTATTAGGAAATAGGATAATCTTATGCCCTTAATACCATTTTCAGGCCACACTGGAAAAAAATAGAATGTCGGATATTTATGACTAGATTACATACATGAAAATGCTCAATGAATGGCTGCTATAGTCTGGCCAACATCTTGTCCATAAAGTCCGGCAACAGATCTGCCACAGACTGAGGAGATACCCAGTTAGATTGCATAGGAGAAAGGAGAAAAGATGTGTTTATTATCAAGGAATCAAAAAAATAATTTTAAGGATTGCAGTTCAAAATAATTACTAAAAAGATACACATGAATCTTGTAATCATTCAGATAGAGAAAAACTTCAACGCTGACGCGTTCCGGAAAATGGATAAAGTAGAAGTGAAAAGCTGTACATTTTAGCACTCGCAACCTGCCCCTGGCGGTTGAGCATAGAAACAAAGGATGTTTGTTTCCCCTTCTTTTTATGCCTTTCCATCGGGATACAGCTTACTTTTTTTATGAGATGCTTTGTCTACTGTCAGGCATTTATCAATGCTGTCTGTTCCATTAAGATGGGAACCATTGCTCCGTCCTCATAGTGAGTCACCCTATGGTCCCGATCCGTTTTATAAAAGGAGTCCAGAGTAAAGCCTCCCTTAAGCAGAACCATTAGTCTATTCGGTCCTATACTTGGTTCGTAAAAAAGCTGCATAGATTCTTCCAGCTGGCATTTCTCTGCATAACCACCTGTAAATAAGGAATAGGCCTGGCTTTTATCTCTTCAAAAAACCGGACGGAATCTTTCGAAAGTATGAAAATACCTGTGGCTGTCTGATACTTTTCATCATTTTCAATGATGGCAGACAAAACCAAAGCGCCATTAGCAATCCTTCTCGGTTCAATGTTCTTCATTTTTCCCGAAACTGAACTGATCTCCTGCTTCACCAAAGGTTTTGCCGATGTGCTGGGATAAGGGGACACCATTTCTCCTTTTGAATTCAACATCTGTATCGGCTTATATTCCAACAGTTCTTTTCCCTCCTAGGGATGGATTCCGCCTTTAAATCTAGCCAAATCCATTTCACTCCCCTTCCTTGTCTACTACCTTTCATCTTTTTTACCAAACTGCATCCGCTCCTCCTAAAACAGATAGAATCATTTGCGATTGGGAGAAATTCTGATATATTGTTTTAACACGAACCAGAATATAATTCACCTTCCGGCCTTCCCCGCCCTTTCACCCTGGCAAGCAATACATCCCACCTTTTTGCAACAAATTCAAAGAATCCCTGAGGAATTTCAAAAACAAGCACAATGGTAACTGCCAGTGCGGCTATAAGGACTGTTAATCTATCCGCAAATCCCGAATAGACCCGCCAGCTTACCCCAGGATTTGATCCAGCCGTGCTTTTACTTCAGTGATACTTAAGCGTTCTTTCTCAATTTCCCTTAAAAGATGGTTTACTGCAGCTACCCGGTCCAGGCGGAAACCTCTTGCAGGAATATACTGGACCTTTGTAAATATTTCTTCCTTCTTACTGCCCGAAGTCATAAAAATCACATGGTTGGGAGTAAAGAAAACTCCCGGATCGTATTCCATAGGGACTGCAGATGCGCTCCATGGTTTCCTCCACCCGGAACAGTTCTGCCCTATTTTCCATGGAAATCTGCCTCTTGCACAATTTCAATCCGTAACTATATTCATTGTCCTAAGCTTAACAATTTATTACAATCGGAATGAGACTGCCTGACGGCAGTCTCATTTTCATAAAATAACAATTTCCCGGTATTATTAGAATCAGTGTTTAATCAGATCACCTTCCTTCATAATCACTTCCATGTTCTCCACAGCAATTGCCCGGATATTCTCCAGCGGATTTCCATTGATAACGAGAATATCTGCACTTTTTCCTATTTCAATGGAACCTGTAATATCGTCAACTCTTAAGGCCTTTGCTCCATTTAAAGTAGCCGCAACAATCGCATCCATTTCACTGATTCCTGCTTTTTCAACAAAAGCATACACCTCTCCCACTGTAGTATCTCCATAAGGAGTCATCTGGGAGTTAAAGGAATCAGAACCGATTGTTAACAGGATTCCCTTTTTATTGGCCTTTCTTAAATTGTCATAAATGCGATTCAGTTCTTTCTCCGTCACATTTTCACCCGGATACTGGTCATGAAGCTTTGGATCATACTTGGGGGGAAAGGTTGCAAACCATGCGGGCATAAAGTGTATGGTCGGGCAGAAGGCAATGCTCTTCTCAGCCATAATATCCAGTGTTTCATCATCTAAGGACTGTCCGTGAATAACCATGTCTACCCCGGCCTTTGCGGAATTATAAGCGCTGCCAAAGCAGTGGGACCATACAGGAATATGCCTCATATTGCATTCATCCACAACAGCCTGTACCTCCTCCATGGTATAATGCTGATCCATGGCAGTTTCCCAGCGCCAGATACCACCGCCTGTAGCCCAGATTTTAATGGCATCAGGATTTTCACGAAGCCGTCTTCTGACGGCCTTGCGCAGGTCCCAGGGGCTGTCAACGCATTCCCCCCAAGGATGGGCTTCCTTATTCATTTCACTTGACACTTTATGTGAATCACCGTGGCTGCAGGTCGCACAGAATCCAAGGCCTGAGGCCACTACTCTGGGCCCCTTCATAACTCCGGCTTCTATCATATTACGGATATGGATGCCAAAACGGGAAATCTCTCCTACTGTGGTAAGTCCTGTTTCCAGGCATTCCCGTGACTGCTGTACCGCAACCACTGCTTTCTGAAGATTGTCTTCCAAAACCCAGTCAGAATCATTGTCCGTTAAATTTCCCGAAAAATGAAGGTGAGCATCAATCAACCCGGGCATAATGGTTTTGCCTGTAATATCCATGACTTCATAATCTTCAGACACCTCTTTGTTTTTCCCCGCATATATGATTTTACTGCCTTCCACCAGCACAAGACTGTCCTTTACCGCATCCACACCGGTGCCATCAATAAGAATGCCGCCTTTAAATGCAATTTTTTTCACAAACAGATCTCCTTTCTTATCATTATCACTTTGCAGTCACTTAAGCCCAGATATCACCAATTGTGAATCCTTCCGTAAACGGATCGGTTGAATCCAGCACAAGATTACCATATCCGTAAATCCAGGATTCCCCAGCGATTGTTGGAATAAC
>CABJBM010000021.1 GCA_902363835.1 Lachnospiraceae bacterium | reverse complement strand
GCGGGAAGACCATAGCAGCTAATTCATTCATCGAAATATGGGGCAATTATATTTCACATTTTTAATGATCATTTACAGATCCCACATTTTTGTATAAGTACTTCCCTCGATTTTATATAAGGAAAACTTGACTGACGGAGAATTTTGTATGAATATCCTTAACTGAAATGTAGCCCAATTTGTTACGGTGAAATTTATGTACGTGAATTCATAGCCTGCCGCATCGTTGTTGTATCCAAATCCAACTTTGTCAATTCCCCCAATAAGCATGAAATGTCCCATAAGTTGTATTAAATTGCTATTTAGTTGAGGAACGGAGCTGTCCGTGAAACAGCAGAAAGGAATTAATATGGAACAAATAATCATAGCTTGCATAATAACAGCAGTGGTCACTTCTTTGTTGACAACAAAAATAATGGCCACCTACTATTTTAAAATAATCGATGACTATGTAAAAAGTATGGTTGACATGTCAAAAGATTTATTGAGAACAACATATTTTAACAAATGAGGTACCAATAGGAGTTAGTTGAATAACTCGCTTTTCTAATTTTAAATTAGGCCTAGGGTCATATGTCCGATACGCTTTCAAAAATTCCTCATATGCGTTATATGCGTCTGGTTGTTGAATGTATTCATTGTATGAACTTTCTATTAAACCAAGCCTAGTTAAGGAAGATATTGATTGTGCTGATTTTTCTATTATGACACAGTTTGGATTCATTAAAAAAAGATTGGTCATTGCGTAAGAGTAACCGATTGCAGGTGAGGGTTTGAACAACCTTACATCACATATAGGAAGATATCCATTTGAATGCAATAGTAGTAAATTTTGAGCATCTAACGGTGTCATTGTTTTTAATAGTTCACCAAATGAAGGGTGTACTAAGTCGCTTTTACGGTTATCAATAGAAGCCGAAATTAAATTAGAGAACATTTCTCTTAATTCGTCTTCTTCAACACAGTATTTTGAATTTTCTAATGCTGGCATAATCGTTTGGATTTTACCCTCAATACGATTTTCTTCTGGTATTTTAGCAATTTTATCTTCCAATGATTTTTTGAAGATTTCTAAATCAAGTGCATATTTGATTTTTCGTTTTTCTGCCATTTGAGAGATACCGCCGAAGACTAAGAACCAGCAGTCGGCTAATGTCTGTCCAGCATTTTTAGTTGGTAAATCCGTTAGATTTTTGGCAGCATTGTCAACGGAATCTGGAACCTCTACATTTAATAAGGAAAAGCTGTTTTTTGTTTCTGACACGTTATCACGACCTTTCAATTTGATAATAATATTTTATCAGATTGTGGAAAAATAACAATAATTTTGTAGAGGGGAGTTAGAATGAACTTTATATTATGTTTTCGAATTAAACAAAAGGCAAAGGTTTTTATGAAGGGTAAGACGACAAACCTATTGACTATGGCAGTTGCCGTTTGTAGGTTTATTGCCGAAAAGATTTCAGAAGAGAAAGGAATGGAACTGAATGAGTCAATAGAGTTTCTCACCGAATGCATTAAAGAAGGACACAATGCCTTAAAGTGATTGCTATTTATCAGAGTTGAGATTTTATTTAAATGGTGATATAATTTTAAAAAAGTTAAATAGGGGGAAAAGATGAAAAAGTTAATAGTTTTGCTGTCGCTTATATTTTGTTTGACAGGACATATTGTAAGTTATGCAGGGGAGTGGACCCAAGATTCAAACGGTTGGAAGTATATAGAAGATAACGGTGCTATGTTAGCAGATACTTGGTTTCAGGATCCATCAAATAAGTGCGTTTATCATTTTGATTCAAATGGATATATGAGTACTGGTATTGTAAACATTGAAGGAAGAACATTTTGTTTTACTAAAGATGGAGCGCTACAATTTAATGGAAAAACTAGCGATGGGCGTTTTGTAGATGGAAAAGGACAGGTTATTGATGATGTAAATGATGGTTATACATTTATGATTTCATCAATGACGGAGAACAAAGTTGGATATAGTAGACTTATTACAATGTCAATAAGAAATGAATGCAATAAAACATTAACAATCATGCCGATGTGCAGGATTCTTAGAGAGGGGCAGGAAAAATCATTATATTTATATGATACTGAGACACGTACTTTTTGTAGTGAAAGGATAATCAAGCCAGAAGAAACTTTAACTATATGTTTTGTTGATTCTGATATTTCGGAATTTTACGTAGATGAGAGCAGCCGTTTGCAAATGTATTTTGCTGGTAATGTAAATTTTTCTTGTTCAACAAAATTAGGAGTAGCAAATAGAGGCCACTTTTCTGAGGAATCTTTAAAAAATTATATCATAGAATAAAAGTTTATTGGTGGGCTACGGTACAATTGAGCCCGCCATTTACTATTTGATGGAGTAAAAAACTTATAAACCAGAGCTGAAAGGCTCTTATTTTATTGCCTGAAAACGGGCAGAAAGGAAATTTATGAGTATTGAAAAAATTAGATTTGGCGATCAGGTCTTTGACTTGATTCCTGCCGGGGTAGACCTTGGGGAGAATGGTGGAACTATTACTTTCCAGAAAGGGGCGGCTTCTTTTGATGAGATTGAAACAATTCTGAAATACGGTGGCAGCATTACACAGATTGGATTATCTGGCGATCCAGACTGGAGCCGGTCTGATCTGGTATATGCCGGGAGATTAACGAAACAGTCTGATTATGAGCTCATCGAAGGGGTAAGCGCAGATGTGATGATCGCGTATTTCAGAATGCCGGATTTAACCGAAGTGGTGGCTGCCCAAGCAGCAGAGATTGAATCCTTAAGAACAACCGTTGACACATTAGTATTATCAAGTCTGGAGGGATAAGCATGTTTGAGACATTAATGAGATTATATAATGGGGGAAATGGACCGTTGACGGTTACCATGCTGTCAAATGCGGTCATCAAGGGCTGGATTTCCGAAGCTCAAAAACAGGAAATTATTGCATCTAAATAAATGAAACGGAGGTGCTGCCATGACTGAAACGGAGGTTGCGGTTAAATTGGAAGCCCATGAGCATGAAATAAAGTCACTGAAACACCGTATGGAGGATCAGGAAGAACAAAGTAAAACAATCCAGGACTTAGTGCTTGCGGTTAAAGAACTTGCGTTAAATATGCAGGCAATGATTAAGGAGCAGGGGATACAGGGGGAGAAGATCGCCAAATTAGAAGCAGCGCCCGGTGAAGCATGGAACAGTACGAAACGTGCAGCGATAAATTCATTTATTGGTGCCTTGGTTGGTTCATTTGCTACCGGTTTAATTATTATGATGGCACAATATGTCAAATAAGGAGGAATATATCATGAATAAAGATTATATTACAAAATGGGCGAAAGCAGCGGGAGTCAGAGCAATTAAGACGATGGCGCAGACGGCAATTGCAACTATCGGGACAACGGCGGTAATGTCCGGCGTAGATTGGATTATGGTGGGATCAGCAACGGCACTGGCCGGGATTCTCTCGGCACTTACATCGGTTGCAGGTTTGCCAGAGTTAAAGCAGTAACTTATATTGATACATAATTTTAGGCCTGGGATTATCCTGGGCCTTTTCGATTGGAGGAATCTATGCAGATCAATAAATTACTTACTCCGTATAACCTTACCGCAGGGGACGTGGAGCGTATCAAGTACATCGTGATCCATTATGTAGGTGCCCTGGGCGGAGCGGAGGCAAACTGCAAATACTATGCGTCCCAATACATTGGAGCCAGCGCCCATTATTACGTTGGATTTGATGGGGAGATATGGCAATCCGTTGAGGATCAGAATATCGCATGGCACTGTGGAACTAAGAGTGGATATAAGCACCTGGAATGCAGGAATGCAAACAGCCTGGGGATCGAGCTTTGTGTCAGGAATAAGGGAAGCCAGGCAGATACAAGCCGGGACTGGTACTTTGAAGATGCAACAGTGCAGGCAGCCATTGAACTGACCAAGGAACTGATGGCGAAGTACAACATCTCTGCAGATCATGTAATACGGCACTATGATGTGACCGGGAAGATTTGTCCCAATCCTTATGTTTATAATCACACACAGCATACTTGGGAGGCATTTAAGACGGCTCTGACGGCTACACCGGAAAAGAAATTCGGCTGGCTCCAGGAGGACGGCGGATGGAGATTCTACAACGGTGATACCGGCGAGTATGTCCGTAATGATTGGCACCAGGATCCTGATGGTAAATGGTACTGGTTTGATGGTGCCGGTATGATGGTCTCAAACGTCTGGTATCAGCACAAGGGCGCATGGTACTACCTGGGACCAGACGGCGTTATGTGCGTATCACAGCTTGTAGAAAATTCCGGAAAGATTTATGCGGTAGATGCGGATGGTCAAATGGTTACTGAACCTGTAATGTTAACTCCTGATGCTGATGGTGCATTGCAGTATCCGGGGTTAGCTAACCAATTATTTACCAACCTTTAAATTGTAAGTATATTTGAAATGAAGTTAGGTGAAGATAATTGTAAAATATGGATGAAATAGAAAGGAAAGTGTGGTATAATGGCAATCAATGGGGGGTACATAGATGTGAAGAATGAAAATGCATTAATTGCTTTAGCCTATATAAAAGAAACAGATAATCCATTAACAGTATTTTGCAATTATGTTTTGATATGCTTAATCATAACACCGGCCTCTTCGTTGAGGCATGACGAATTATCTGATAAAATTTCGGAGCAATTTGGCTTAAAAATGCCACAGCACATGCTAAAAATGTGTTGTCGAATCTTAGAAAAAGACAAAAAGATTGAAAGACTTTCAAAAGGTGCAGGATATTTACTTAAAGATTTTTCTTTTGATTTAAGTGGTTTTGAAGTAAAGAAAACTCAATTGCAAGATAAAGAACGCTTATTAGTTAATGGACTAATGTCTTATGCTGAGGATTATAAATTAAATTGGAACTATCAACAGGCTAGAGAATATTTAACGAATTTTTTATTGGTTCGTGGAAATGCTGTTGCAATATTTGCAGAAAAAGCAGTTAAAGAAGTTGAAAAAGAAAAATTTGTGTCCAATGATTGGTATGTTGGAAAATATGTATCCCATTTACTTGAATGTAATGATGCAAGAACAGAATATCTTATTGATATAGTAAATGGAATGATGATTTATATTGGATTGTATGAAACAAATGACTATAATCAGGACCGTAACCAAAAGTTTAAAGGAACGAATTTTTACTTTGATACTAAATTAATTTTACGGTTAATGGGATATTCATGGACGCTGGAAATTGAGTCTACGAAAGAATTATCAGATTTAATTGAAAAAGAATATGGTGGAAATATTTGTGTATTTGAGCATACAGTTGGAGAAATTGAATCTGCCTTATATAATGCAGCTGAAACCTTAAAAAGGGGTGAGGTTATTGCAGATTATGAGTTAAGAATGTATGTAGAGTTAAACAAATGTACTGATTACGATTTAAGATTGCAAAGCCAATCTGCAAGAGCAACCATAGAAAGAAAATTGGGATTTAGAGTACAACCTTCTGTCGATTGGGAAGAAAAGAAGAATTATAAGAATAATTTAGACTCGGAGGCATTAATACAGTTTGTTAAGTGCAAGCATTTACGATGGAAAGAAAGAGCAATAGAAAATGATATTGATTCAATAAATTATATTAATATATTGCGAAAGGGTGATTATTCAGTCAAATATGGAGGACGTAAAAAATTGCCTGTTTTTATCACAACCAATACAGCTCTGGTTTGGGATATTAAAGAATATATCCACAGGTTTGGAGCAGATGATAAAGGGGTTGCTATGTGGAATCCTAATGCATTACCGATTATTTCAGACAATATGCTTATGTGTCGATTATGGTTGCCAAAAGCACAGAATTCAACAACTATTCCGTTGTTGACTTTAGCTAGGAATGCTTATGCTGCACAGCAGGCCAATACTGCCTTTTTTGAAAAATTAAGAACCTCTGCCAAAGAATTAAAACAGAAGCATAACATTGATGTAATTGATATTTCTATTGCTAGAAAAGAAAAGCTGGAAGAATTATTGATAAAAAACACAGCTGGAGATATGGAAGAAATATCAGTTGAAATGCTGGCTACGTCAGTTGAAGAAATGATTAAGCTTGAAACGATGAGTCTCCAAAAATCAGTTGAAAAATTAGAGACAGAAAAGGATATTCAAGTTCTCATTAATGAGAGTAATAGGAAAAATATTATACGATCGGCAGTTAAAAGGTATAAAAATAAATTGGGACTAAAAAGAATATTAATTTATGTTGCCAGATCATACTGGATATGTTTAACTATAGTTTTTGGATTTTTAAGTTTGGGCCTTTCAAAAGCCAAAGGATTACAGATAACAAGTGAATTACCTTATTTTGGGATTATATATGTTTTTATTTTCCTTTTGCTAAAAGTATTGGAAAAGGCAACGAATAAAGGATTTGTTGGAGAGCTGTTTTTATCAACGGCAATAAAATATGTTTGGAAAAAGTATTCGGAAGAAGTGAAAATGGGGTTATTGGATTTTGAAAAAGGAGATGAAAGTGAAATTCTTTTGGCTTGTATTGATGAGACTCCCATATTAAATAAATATCGAAAATATTATGAATTAAATTAGGTTTAAACACATAGGCGAAAGCATAATTTAGGATCTATGAAAAGCATTATCATAAAGATAGTGCTTTTTTGCGATTTTTTAAGAAGCTCATCTCAGCTTATATAAAAACGTTAGTCAAATGTTAGTCATTTGGATGAAATTAAATTTTCTTAAAACTAATTTAATCTCTTAAAATAAGAAAAAACCCCGCAAACACGAGGTTTTCAATAAGCTCCCGGGGGGACTCGAACCCCCGACCCACGCATTACGAATGCGTTGCGCTACCAACTGCGCTACGGAAGCAATCCGGTTTTTTTATATAAGATCTGAACCTTTGATAGTATAACAGCTAAGTAGTGAAAAATCAACCCTTTCATGAAAAAAAACTTAAATTACGTAAGGATTGCCAAATCTTCCATAAAAAGTTATAATTAACAGAGAGTTCTAACAGAGAAATCTTATTTCTGAGGAGTTAATTTTCTATGCAAAAGATGGAAGACGTAATAATCAAAAAAGGAGAAATGCTGGTACCTGTGATCCTTTGCTTGATTTTTATTACATGCTGCTTTACATTTCTGATATATATGGTACAAAAAGATGAGCAAGAGGACGCTGCATATTTTTACAGTGCGGCAAAACAGAACCAGGTGACTCTTAAGAATCAGATAGAAGGGAATTTTCATGCCCTTAGAGGACTGGCTGTATGTCTTGGAGCCATGGATCCGGATAATAAGGAGCAAATGAGCCGGATTATAAATGAGATTAACGACATCAGCCAGTTTATGAAGGTGGACTTTTCAGACGGCGCTGATTGGAAGGGATCAAGCCGTTATGATGATTACTATAAGGTTCCTGTAAGGAACAGGGAGGACCAGCCTGTGGGCCTTCTTTATGCCCCAAATTCCCATGATATGGTGCGCAATATAATCGATACCTCTATTTTTGTGGGAGAAGGCTTTTCAGAAATCCTTGATCAGCATGGAATGGTGATTGCAGGAGAGGCTGAAATAAAGGAACAGGAGAAAGTCCGGAAAGCAATAATGAAGGGAAGTCAGATTCCTTTTACCATGGTGTCAGAGGATAACCGGAAGCAAACAGCTGTCTTAATTCCCCTGGGAATTAATGACTGGTATGTATTAAGCGTTTTTCCTCAATATGGTATGAGGAGCAGTCACATAGAGGCGTGGATAGGGGCAGTGATTTTGCTGTCTGCAGGGCTGTTTCTTTATTCTTTTTTCCGGCAGTGCAGGATCATCAATCAAAACCAGGAGGCTCTCCTGGAACTGGCTTATAAAGACAGCCTTACCGGGTGCAGGAATTTTTCTTCCTTTAAAAGGGAAGCAGAACGGGTGATCCGGGAAGAGAATATTTCTTCTTACGCAATGTGGTACTGTGACATAAAGAAATTTAAGTTCATCAATGATATTTTAGGATATGAGGAAGGGGACAGGATCCTGACCTCCATTGCGAATCTGTTTCGGGATTATGGGGAACAGGAGGCTTTATTTTGCAGAGTATCGGCCGATAATTTTGCAGGGCTTCATAAATACGAATCCCGGGAGGATATGCGCAGCTGGTTTAATAAACTGGTTGAATTTTTTCAAAGCAGGGAGCTGCTTTCCAATAAAAGAATTACCATGGAGCTGTGCATGGGTGTTTATTGTATGAAGGAAGAAGACCGGAATCTGTCCATTGAACGGATCATAGACCGGGCAAATATTGCGCAGAAGCATGTAAAGAGCCAGCCGGGAAACCAGTTTGGTTTTTATAATAAAGAACTGCGTAATAAGGTGGTATATGAGTCAGAACTGGAATCAGAGATTGACAGGGCAATAAGGAGCCGGGAGTTTAAGGCATTTATACAGCCCAAGGTTTCCATTCAAAATGGAAACCGGATTGTAGGCGGCGAGGTTTTAGTGAGATGGGAGAACCCTCGTAAAGGAACCATACCGCCGGGGCTGTTCATACCTCTTATGGAACGTGACGGAAAAATCGTAAAGCTTGACAGGTATATGCTTGAGATTGCCTGTCAATGGCTTCACAATTATTTAAAGACCGGCAGGAAGCCGGTAAACCTGGCTGTCAATGTTTCCAAAATCGGGATGCTGCGGGAAGACTTTGTGGATTTTTATGGAAGAGTGAAAGAAAAGTACCGGATACCTGACGGCCTTCTGGAGCTGGAGTTTACGGAAACAGTCATGCTTAAGGATGACGCTGTATTCAGCAGCCTTGTGAGCAGGCTGCATAAAAAAGGGTTTGTCTGTTCCCTGGATGATTTTGGTTCAGGATACTCTTCCCTGAATATGTTAAAAAATCTTCCCATTGATGTATTAAAGCTGGATATTATGTTTTTCAGGAAAAGCACGGATATTAAGAAAGAAAGGATCGTCATATCCAATATCATAAATATGGCAAAGGAGCTTCAGATAAGAACGATCGCAGAAGGGGTGGAATATGTGGAAACCGTTGATTTCTTAACATCAGCGGGCTGCGATGTGATCCAGGGATATGTGTTTGCAAAACCAATGCCGGTTGAAGCTTTTGATGAGATGCTATTAATGAAAAAGGGAGAAGCCCTGGTACCAAAGGATGTAAGGGCGTAGGTGACAGTGATGGAAAAGTGGGAAAAGATCCGAAAGCATATTTATGTCAGCGGGCGGGTCCAGGGAGTTGGTTTCCGATTCCGGGCCCAGCAGCTTGCCCGGGGCCTTGGCCTTACGGGCTGGGTAAGAAATCTGGATGACGGTCGGGTGGAAATGGAACTGCAGGGAACAGAGGCTGAAATGGACCGCCTGTTTGACCACATGAGACAGGACCGTTACATTCTGATAGACAGCTTTCAGGCAGAACGGATCCCGCCGGTGGAAGAAAAGGGGTTCCAGGTAAGGTATTGACAGGGAGTAAAAAAGCGGATTGTTGCGTAAGGACAATCCGCTTTTGAACATAAAAAGGCAAATCATTTCCGATGGATGCTTATCCAGAATTTTGCCGTAAAAAGGCAGGGACCGGCAAGATCACGGGAATCCTGCCGGCTGTATGCAAAAGTATCATTTAAAAGCTGTCCGGCAAGGTGGAATCATAGATCCTTGTTCTCTGAACCGTACCCCAAGGATAATTAGGGGGCGCATAGAAAGATGATATTTTTAGTGGCCCATTACCAATATTGATGATGTTATGCCATGTGCCGGCGGGTACAAAAATAGCATAATTATTAAATGCAAGATATTGGCCGTACATTGAGAATTTATCTTCCCCTAGCTGAATCAACCCAAAACCTTCTTCGATTCGTAAAATCTGGTCGTGATCAGGGTGGACTTCCATACCAATAATCTCACCAACAGGAATGTTCATTAGAACAACCTGCAAATAAGTTCCTGTCCATAAAGTCGAACGGAACGTATTATTTTGCTGTGCAGCTTTATTAAGATCAATAACAAAGGGGTTTGGTCCATAATCAGCAGGGAAGGTTGGTATTTTAGCAACACCTTGATTTGCGTTTTCAGAATTAGACATGCAGTCAGCCACCGCTTTTATATTTTATATTAATATATGTATCATAAAAAACTCTGTTATCAAAAATTGGGAATTTCGAAAAAGAAAAATAAAATTAACCGGGAAGGGGTGGAAGCAGTATTGGTATGAAATGTCTGATCAGGATCATGAGAAAATCAAGATAAAACAAAGAAACCAGCAGGTTGGTTGAGCCCTGCTGGTAACATTAAGTAATAATTTATAATGCTTGGATATGAAAGGCATCAGCATGATGCGGGATATCCTCAGTTTGAACCTCAGAATGAGTTATGTGTACTGATAAACCAGGGCGCAGCGAGCGAAAAGGAGCAGGGTAACCATTTTTATCGCGAATAGAGGTTGCACTGCTGATCGTAAATTTTATCTGATTATCTTCATTATCAGGATCGCCGGTATAAAGAAGAAAATTATTGATATCCACTTTTGCAATCTGGTCGACAGTAAAATTCAGTGGCGGCTGATTGTAGTTTCTTGCAACGATTAAATATGCGTTAGATTGCGGTGGAATACGATTTTCCATAATTGGTGAAAATAAGGAGTCTATCCACATTCCTTCCTTGATATCGCATAAGCACATATGTTGACCGGATGAATTTAAAATATCAGTATCAAAGCTTGCATTGAGCCTTAAAGATTCAGCAAAGTCTTCATTAACTTCAGGCCAGGCAAAGATAATGCCCAGATATCCGGTGATCCTGCTGCGAAGGAAGACCTCTGTAACCAGCGCATTTTCAACTTTCAGTATTTGTCCTAATGGTGTGATTGTACCAAAACCGTTAATGCCCATTTATGACCTCTTAAGGATTTTTACTTACATCTTTATAATATATGCAGAATTTAAAATATTGTTATGGTTGATCCTGATTATTTCTATGGTGGGATTATATTATAAAGTTTAAAAAATAAATGCTGTGAATCATTAAGATTGTCTATAAGATTAAGATTTAAACAAATCTCGGTATATTGAAAACTTAATTTTGGTAGTTAGTAGAAATATAATAAATTAATTATTAACTCAGAATCTATGGAAGTTTTTAATAATAATACATTCACTTTTGCTTATAATGCAGTCTATTTAGGAAGATTATTTATATTTTAAATATGACATACAGTTGTCAGATTATGTATGGTATTATTAAGCAAAGATAATTTATATCAGGAGGTATTAGCGCTATGAATGATGAACTGAAAATCAAAATGTACTCATTTACATTGGATTGCAAAGACCCGCATGAATTAGCAAAATTCTATTCAGAACTGCTCAAGTGGGAAACAGTGCTTATTGATGAAAAGTGGGCATGTGTATATGCCCCGGGAACAAATCAGGGAACATATCCTTGTATATTATTTCAATGCAATACTGAGTATAAACCGCCTGTGTGGCCGGAAAAGCCTGGGGCCCAACAGCAAATGGCACATATGGATTTTGCCGTTAATGATTTGGAAAAAGCAGTTCAACATGCAATTCATTGTGGAGCAACAATCGCAGATGAGCAATTTTCTGATGATTGGAGAGTTATGTTTGATCCAGCCGGACATCCTTTTTGCTTATGTCCAATGAAGTCAATGATTGAGAGTGCCGATTTTGGGTTGTTATAGAAAGTCATGAAATTGAGAGGAAATTCCCGATATTCCTGCAAAGGCGGAGTTGATGGATATCTTACCTATATTGTTATTGCAACATAATCACTGATATTAGGCTACCCGCCAATTTTGGCTATAAATGAGTAGTATACGCATTTTCAACAGTTATCATATTGAATATGTTATACTGACTCTGAAATCAACCAGGAGGAAAATAAAATGAATGCAGAAATAATTACCAGAGCCGGAGAGATCGTTGCAAGTAAGACTGGCGGCGGAAATGAGGGATATTGCGTATTAGCGTTGATTGACGATGACGGTTTCCCAACAGCTTCAACCATATCCGCCTCAAAAGCGGACGGTATCAATTGGATTACGTTCTGTACCGGCCTTGGCAGCAACAAAACAAAACGAATTGAAAAGTGTAATCGCGCAAGCGTATGTTTTGACTCAATTGACCATAACATTACGTTGGTGGGTACAATAGAGGTATTGGCTGATTCCGAAATAAAAAAAGAGATGTGGTATGAAGGACTTGAAAGTAATTTCAACGGGCCGGAAGATCCAAACTACTGTGTTTTGCGTTTCAGGACAAAACACTACAATCTTCTTGTAGACTGGAAAGAAGCCAGGGGCGATTTATGAAATGATTCCTTGTGCAAAAGACAGAATTGCCCCCTTTGATTTTATAAAAAAGCATTTAATACCGAACTCGGCTGGTGTGATAAAGATGAAAACGGAAACATGATTATGGGGGGAGGGAAGAATGCCCAAATGCGGCAGAGAAATGGGAATTTGTATTGTTTTTTATAGACTAAACATCAAGAGAATTGATAGATAGTGGGGTGACTGTAATCTTGGAATATATATTGAGGAATGGCAGTAAAGTAATGATCAGGGAGCCTATTGTTGACGATGCAAAAGACATCATTTCATTAATAGCTAAGGCAGATACAGAAACTTTATTTTTAGCAAGAGAACCAGGGGAATTCACCACCACTCTTGAACGTGAAAAAGAGATTATAAATTCAGTGATAAAGGACACTGATCATACGTGGTTTGTTGCCGAGTATGATAAAAAATTGGTAGGGCAATGCTCTATAGGATTGATTAGAAGATATCAGCGTTACAGGCACAGAGCAGAGGTCGCTTTTGTTATTATTGATGAATATTGTAATCTTGGTATCGGTGGAAAATTAATGGAACAATGCCTGTCATGGTGTCAATTACATAACGTAGAGCAAGTGGAGCTGAAAGTAGTGGCAAACAATGAGCGTGCCATTAAAATGTATCAGGACTTTGGTTTTAAGATTATTACTGCGATACCAAATGCACTGCGATTCAAAGACGGTACATATGTAGATGAGTATTACATGGTTAAAACGTTGTAATGTTATAAGCATGCAGTACCACGAAAAAATTCGATTTATAAATTTGAAAACAGCTGACTGTATTGAGGTGTAAACTGCCCTCCCCAAAAAAGTTGGCTGTTTTTTATGCATTAATTTAGCCGGAAAAGTTAAGATTCAATGTATTAGGGTACATTGAAAACTTAATATTGATAGTTCGTAAGTATGATGGTATTCTACTCATGAAGATTTTTTATATCATACGAGGAGATAAAAATATGGGAATGGACAAACAAATAAACAAGCTGAAAATGCTGCGGGCAGGAGAGAGTGAAAGGTTTTTTATAAACAGTAAATTTTATGAAAAAATTGAGGAACAGTCTCTTGGCTTACTCAACCTCCCCACAGGAAAAGTTGTGGCAAATGACCCGTTGTGTATTTATGAAACAGAGCCATTTGAAAAAGCTGTCAAGCCTGGCCTATACCCGGTTATTCTCTATGTGCAGCATATCGAAGATGACCGCCGCGTCGCCTTTGCGGAAATAAGATTTACAGAAAGTTTCCCTGTTCGTTTTGAACTTGCACTTATAAAAGGACAGTGCACCGAAGAACTGGGGGAAGATGAATATTACGGCTATGGGGTAGACAGCGGAACAGGCGGATTTATGGACGAGTTGACTTGTGGTGAGTTTGTGACACTCATTGAACCAATTGATGACGGTATGCTTCCGGAACTGGAAAAAGCGTTGGAGGACAGCTATGTATACACCTATTCTACAGCAAATTACACACTTCCCGGAACAAATAATAATCTGACCGTGTTTTCCAGCGGTTATGGCGATGGCTGTTATGCTTCTTATTGGGGGTATGATGAAAACGATGAGCTTTGCTGCCTGATTACGGATTTTGAAACCGTTGATGATGAGGAATGAGAAATAAGAGAGATTTTTAACCATTTCCGGTAAGGTGGAGATTATGAAAAATATATAAAGTTAAAGTGGTGTCAAGTCAAAAAAAGAGGACAATCCAAATTATATTGGAAGTCCTCTTTTTTCTTGTAAATAAAAGAAAAAAGCAGATAACGGGAATCGAACCCGCCTCCTCAGCTTGGGAAGCTGATGTTCTACCAATGAACTATATCTGCTTAATGTCATTTGACACGTTTTATATTATAGCATAGGGTGTTGGAAAAATTCAATACTTTTTTATAAAATTTAGCAAAAAAATTGCCAGTAACTTGCCAAAAATGGAAGAGGCATTGTATAATGGGAAATGACAATACTAGATGTGGAGGAGTAACATGGCAAAAACACAGTATAATGCGGACAGTATTACCGTACTGGAAGGTCTTGAAGCGGTGCGGAAGCGTCCGGGCATGTATATAGGAAGCGTTGGGACAAAGGGACTGAATCATTTGATTTATGAGATCGTTGACAATGCGGTGGACGAGCATCTGGCCGGCTATTGCGATCAGATATGGGTGACCCTGGAAGCGGACGGGTCCTGCACTGTCAAGGATGCAGGCAGGGGAATTCCGGTAGAAATGCACAGTAAAGGCGTATCAGCGGAGCGTGTGGTTTTGTCTACGCTTCACGCTGGCGGTAAATTTGATAATGATGCCTATAAAACCAGCGGCGGTCTTCATGGAGTAGGTTCTTCGGTGGTAAATGCCCTGTCCGCTCACATGAAAATTAAAGTATATAAAAATGGTCTGATTCATTATGACGAGTATGAGCGGGGCATACCAACGGTAGAACTGGTGGATGGCCTGCTTCCCACGTTAGGAAAAACAAAGGCAACGGGAACAGAGATCAACTTCCTGCCGGATTGGGAAATTTTTGAGAAAACACGTTTTAAGGCGGACTGGCTGAAAAGCCGTCTTCATGAAACTGCTTATTTAAATCCGGCTCTAAAAATCATCTATATGAACAAACGGCAGGGGGAAGAGGAAACAGTTGTCTATCACGAGCCGGATGGAATCATCGCCTATGTAAGGGAATTAAACGCCGGGAAAGAAGCGATCCATGACCCCATTTATTTTAAGGGAACCGTGGACAAGGTGGAGATTGAGGTGGCTTTGCAATTTGTGGACACCTTTGAAGAAAATATCCTGGGCTTTTGCAACAATATTTTCACTCAGGAAGGGGGAACCCACCTGGCCGGCTTTAAGACCCGTTTTACCCAGATGATCAACAGCTATGCGCGGGAACTGGGGATATTAAAAGAAAAGGATGCCAATTTCACGGGAGCAGATACGAGAAATGGATTGACAGCGGTTGTGGCGGTAAAACATCCGGATCCTATTTTTGAAGGCCAGACAAAGACAAAGCTTGCCAGTGCAGATGCGACAAAGGCAGTCTTTACTGTGACCGGTGACGAACTGCAGCGGTATTTTGACCGCAATTTAGAGGTTTTAAAAGCGGTCATAAGCTGTGCGGAAAAGTCTGCAAAGATCCGGAAGGCAGAGGAAAAGGCCAAGACCAACATGCTTTCCAAATCCAGGTTTTCCTTTGACAGCAACGGAAAGCTGGCAAACTGTGAAAGCCGGGATGCGGAAAAGTGCGAAATTTTCATTGTAGAAGGAGATTCCGCGGGAGGCTCTGCAAAAACTGCCCGGAACCGGCAGTATCAGGCCATTCTTCCCATACGCGGAAAGATTTTAAACGTGGAAAAGGCTTCCATGGACAAGGTTTTGGCAAATGCGGAAATCAAGACCATGATAAACACCTTTGGCTGCGGATTTTCCGAGGGCTACGGCAATGATTTTGACATTTCAAAGCTGCGGTATCATAAGATCATCCTCATGACTGATGCGGATGTGGATGGAAGCCACATTGACACCCTTCTTCTCACCTTTTTATACCGCTTCATGCCGGAGCTGATTTACAACGGCCACGTGTTCATCGCCATGCCTCCCCTGTTTAAGGTCATTCCAAAACGGGGGGAGGAGCAATACCTCTATGATGAAAAACAGCTGGAACGCTATCGTAAGACCCATACCGGGGAATTTACCTTACAGCGTTACAAGGGCCTTGGTGAAATGGATGCCGAACAGCTTTGGGAAACGACTCTTGACCCGGAACGGCGGGTGTTAAAGCAGGTGGAAATCGAGGATGCACGCATGGCCTCAGAAATAACGGAAATGCTCATGGGCAGCGACGTTCTCCCCAGAAGGCAGTTTATCTATGAACATGCGGATGAAGCTGAGATTGACGCATAAGGAGATTGATGCCCTTCGGGCATACTGTTTGTCCGAAACCTGTGGGCGGAAAAAGGAAATCCCTTCCAGGGGTACTTATATGTCCTGAAAGCGTGGACAGAAGAGAGGAAACCCCTTCCAGGGATACCTATATGTCCTGAAAACGTGGACAGAAGAGAGGAAATATGGCAGAAAAAATCATTAAAACAGAGTATTCCGAGGAAATGCAGAAGAGCTACATGAATTATTCCATGAGCGTTATCACTGCCAGAGCGATCCCGGATGCAAGAGACGGTTTAAAGCCGGTACAGCGGCGTGTATTATATGATATGAGCGAGCTTCGCTTAAACCACGATAAGCCCCACAGAAAGTCGGCCCGTATCGTGGGTGATACCATGGGTAAGTACCATCCCCACGGCGACAGCTCCATTTATGAAACCCTGGTGGTCATGTCCCAGATATTTAAAAAAGGAATGCCTCTGGTAGACGGCCACGGAAACTTCGGCTCCATTGAGGGAGACGGAGCAGCGGCCATGCGTTATACGGAAGCCAGACTGGAAAAGTTTGCTGAGGAAGTCTATTTAAAGGACCTGGATAAAACCGTGGACTTTATTCCCAACTACGATGAAACGGAAAAGGAGCCTGAGGTCCTGCCGGTCCGGGTGCCAAACCTCCTGATAAACGGAGCGGAAGGCATTGCAGTAGGAATGAGCACCAGTATCCCATCCCATAACCTGGGTGAGGTCATTGACGCGGTGCAGGCCTATATTGACAACCCGGATATATCCATCCGGGAACTGATGGAATACTTACCTGGGCCGGATTTTCCCACAGGCGGCATCATAGCCAATAAAAGCGATCTTCCTGGCATTTATGAAACAGGCGTCGGAAAGATCAAGCTTCGGGGAAAGATTGAGGTGGAGCTGGGCAAAAGGAAAGCAGATAAGGACAAGCTGGTGATTACGGAAATTCCATACACCATGGTAGGTGCAGGAATCAATAAATTCCTGATGGATGTGGCCGATCTGGTGGAAAGCAAGAAGCTGGTGGATGTGGTGGATATTTCAAACCAGTCCAACAAGGAAGGAATCAGGATTGTCTTAGAGCTGCGGAAAGATGCGGATGTAGAAAAGATCCGCAACATCCTTTATAAAAAGACAAAGCTGGAGGATACCTTTGGCGTCAATATGCTGGCAATTGCCGGTGGAAGGCCGGAGACCTTAAACCTAAGGGGAATCCTTAAAAACTATCTGGATTTCCAATATAAAAATGCCACCAGAAAATACCAGACCCTTTTGGAAAAAGAGCTGGAAAAAAAGGAAATCAAGGAAGGTCTTATAAAGGCCTGTGATATCATTGACCTTATTATCGCAGTTTTAAGAGGTTCCAAAAACTTAAAGGATGCAAAGAACTGCCTTATGACCGGAGATATTTCAAACATCAACTTCAAGGTCAAGGGATTTGAAGAAGATGCAAAGACCCTGCACTTTACGGAGAAACAGGCAACTGCCATTCTGGAAATGCGTCTTTATAAGCTGATCGGCCTGGAAATTCTCCAGTTGGAAAAGGAGTATAAAGAGACCATGGCTAAGATCGCAGAATATGAAAAAATTCTCTCCAGCCGGAAAAACATGGATAAGGTGATCAAGGATGATTTAGCCCAGATCCAAAAGGAATACGCCACTCCCCGAAGAACCTTAATTGAGGACGGAAAGGAAGCTGTCTATGATGAAACAGCTGTTGCGGTGTCTGAGGTGACCTTTGTCATGGACCGTTTCGGCTACTGTAAGATTCTGGACAAGGCAACTTATGACAGAAATAAAGAAACCATTGAAACAGAGAATCCTTATGTGGTAAACTGTTTAAACACGGACAAGATCTGTATTTTTACCAATAGGGGAAATTTACATCAGGTGAAGGTTCAGGACATTCCAAACGGAAAGCTGCGGGATAAGGGAACGCCCATTGATAACTTAAGCAAGTTTGACGGAACCAGGGAAGAGATCATATACTTATGCCATGCACAGGGGCTTAAGGGGCGTAAATTCCTCTTTGCCACAAAACAGGCGCTTGTGAAGCTGGTTCCGGGAGAGGAATTTGAAACCAACAACAGGACAGTGGCTGCCACAAAGCTTCAGGAAGACGATATGCTCCTTAGCGTCCAGATTGTGGGCGGGCAGACGGATGTGGTGCTTCAGACGTCAGCAGGCGTATTTTTACGTTTCCAGACAGAGGAGATTTCAGAGATGAAGAAAAATGCCAGAGGCGTGCGGGGCATCAAGCTGTCGCCTGGGGAAGAGCTGGAGGCTGTATATCTTCTAGGAGAAGACCCGATCATTCATTACAAGGAAAAAGAGGTCCATTTAAACCGGCTGAAAATTGGAAAACGTGACGGAAAAGGCAGTAAAGTGCGCCTTTAGTGCTTTACTGCAGCATACATTTTGAAGAAATGTATTTGTGTGGCGTACAAATGTATTTTTCTGACGAATAAATATTGATTTTTTTTTCACTTTGTTATAGGATAGTTAAGAATTTGGCATATGATAAGATTACAAAATGAAAAGAAAAGAGGAGAAAGCGATGGAAAAGAAATTGCGAGTTGGCGTTTTAGGAGCGACCGGTATGGTGGGACAGAGATTTATCTCCCTTTTGGAGAATCATCCCTGGTATGAAGTAGTGACAGTGGCAGCAAGTCCTCGTTCTGCCGGCAGGACTTATGAGGAGGCAGTGGGTGACCGTTGGAAAATGACCACCTCAATGCCTGAGTCCGTAAAAAAGTTAACTGTCATGAATGTAAATGAGGTGGAAGCGGTTGCCGCCAGTGTTGATTTTGTTTTCAGCGCTGTGGATATGACAAAGGATGAAATAAAGGCCATTGAGGAAGCTTATGCAAAAACCGGGACGCCGGTAGTATCCAATAACAGCGCTCATCGGTGGACTCCGGATGTTCCCATGGTTGTGCCGGAGATCAATCCTGAACATTTTGAAGTCATTGAGGACCAGAAAAAGCGTTTGGGCACTGACCGGGGATTTATCGTTGTAAAGCCTAACTGTTCCATACAAAGCTATGCTCCTGTTTTGACAGCCTGGAAGGAATTTGAACCATATGAAGTTGTTGCTACTACTTATCAGGCCATCTCAGGTGCCGGAAAAAACTTTAAGGATTGGCCGGAGATGGTAGAAAACATCATTCCTTATATAGGCGGAGAAGAAGAAAAGAGCGAGCAGGAGCCTCTTCGTCTTTGGGGAAAGGTGGAAAACGGAGAGATTGTGAAAGCCAGTGAGCCGGTCATCACCTGCCAGTGCATCCGGGTACCGGTATTAAATGGACATACAGCGGCCGTATTCGTAAAATTCCGCAAAAAACCTACCAAAGAGGAATTGATTGACCGTATGGTAAGTTTTAAGGGGCTCCCTCAGGAAATGGAGCTTCCAAGCGCACCTAAGCAGTTCATACAGTATCTGGAAGAAGATAACCGCCCTCAGGTAAACCTTGATGTGGATTTTGAAAAAGGAATGGGAATTTCAGTAGGACGTTTAAGAGAAGATTCGGTTTATGATTATAAATTTGTGGGCCTGTCCCACAACACGGTCCGCGGAGCGGCCGGCGGTGCGGTTCTTTCAGCAGAACTGTTAACCGCAAAGGGATATATTAAAGCCAAGGAATGATTGGAACATAAGCTCCCGACCTAATGGGAGGGAGCTTTTAGTAAAAAGGTATATGGAGGAAGGAACATGGCATATAAGAAAGAGCTTTGGGGAAACATGCCCGATGGAAGGGAAGTGTATTTGTATACACTGGTAAATGGAAACGGAGTTTCCGCTTCTTTTACGAATCTGGGTGCAGTTTGGGTTACCATGAATGTGCCTGACAGGGATGGAGCTATGGTTGATGTGGTCCTGGGATTTGACAGTGTGGACCAGTATCTTTTAAACCCGCCTCACTTTGGAGCTCCCATCGGACGAAACGCCAACCGCATTGGAGGCGCAAAATTCAGCATTAACGGAAAAGAATACAGACTGGAAGCCAACAATGGGCCAAACAATCTACACAGCGGCCCGGATCTTTACCAGAGCCGCCTTTGGGACAGTGAGGCAGAGGAAAGTGATTTAGGAACCAGCATCAGCTTTTCCCTCTTTTCACCGGATGGTGACCAGGGTTTTCCGGGAAATGCGAATATTACCGTGACCTACACTCTTACGGCTGATAACAGCCTTGAGATTTCCTACCATATGATCTGTGATGCGGATACAGTGGCAAACCTTACCAATCACAGCTATTTCAATCTGGATGGACAAGACGGCACAGATACCATGAAGCAGCGAGTCTGGATCGATGCAGATGCCTATACAAGGACAGATGAAGGTTCCATTCCAACCGGAGAATTGACTCCTGTTAAGGGAACTCCCATGGACTTTACGGTGATAAAGCCCATTGAGCAGGACATCCAGGAAGAATATGAGGCCCTTATTTTTGGAAATGGATATGATCATAACTGGGTCTTAAATCACCCGGACGGAGAAGTTTCCTTATGTGCTGCGGCGGAATCAGATAAGACAGGCATCCGGATGGAGGTTTATACAGACCTTCCGGGAATACAGTTTTACACTGCCAACTCTTTAAAAAATGGAACTGTGGGAAAAGGAGGAGCAGTTTACGGAAATCGCTGCTGCTATTGCTTTGAAACCCAGTATTATCCTGATTCCGTGAATAAACCGGAATTCCAGTCTCCTGTTTTAAAGGCCGGAGAGGAATATAAGACAACCACTATTTACAGGTTTTCCAATATAAAATAAAAGATAACAAAAAGATAAACCAGGGACGCAGGCTACTGCGCCCCTGCTCTTATGTGAAAGGACATCAGGTGTACATATGAACAAACAGAACGGAAAAGGAATCAAGGCATTGTCTGTATTGGGGTTGATTATAACGACAATCATATGGGGCAGTGCTTTTGTTGTGATGAAGAATTCGGTGGAAGTGATTTCTCCCGCCTATTTACTGGCTCTGCGTTTTACCATTGCTTCCGCTGCACTGGTAGCCGTATTCTGGAAACGGGTGAGAAAAATCAGTAAAACTGATATGATCTGCGGCGGGCTTTTAGGGATATTTCTGTTTATCAGCTATTTTTTTCAGACTTATGGTCTTAAATATACCACTGCCAGCAAAAATGCCTTCATCACCACATTGTACGTGATTCTGGTGCCCTTTCTTCATTGGTTTTATAATAAAAAAAGACCTTCCGGCAACAACATGGCAGCTGCGGTGATCGCAGTGTTCGGGCTGGCTCTTTTATCCCTGGAGGGAAACCTTTCCGTAAACATAGGAGATCTGATGACTTTGGTATGCGGCTTTTTCTTCGCATTTCACATTGTTT
Source organism: Lachnospiraceae bacterium (assembly GCA_902363835.1). Classification (GTDB taxonomy): domain Bacteria; phylum Bacillota; class Clostridia; order Lachnospirales; family Lachnospiraceae; genus Lacrimispora. The sequence continues at coordinate 89,039 of CABJBM010000021.1, read as the reverse complement.
TCATTGACCGTTATACAGAGGACCATGACCCCATTATTTTGACGGTGGTACAGATGGTTGTGGCAGCAGTATTAAACTGGGCGATTGCGCCCCTTTTGGAGGGTTCCTTTGATTTTAGGGTGATCAGTCCTTCCATGATGACCGGTTTGCTGTATTTGGGAATTCTTAGCACAATGTTCTGTTTTCTTATGCAGAATATGGGACAAAAGCATCTAAGTCCCAATACTTCCTCCATCATATTATCTTTTGAAGCCGTATTCGGACTGATGTTTTCTGTCATATTTTTAGGGGATGTTGTGACCCTAAAACTGGGAGCAGGATGCGTGCTGATGTTTGTCTCTGTCCTCCTGTCTGAGTATAAGAGGAAAGGCACTGCAAAGGCATAGTTGTGAGAAAGAATTGCTATTCATGAATTTTAATGGTATAATAGAACGGTTACAATCATAAGGCGGTAGGGAGAGATATGTCAAAATCGTTATACATTGCAGAAAAACCAAGTGTGGCCCAGGAATTTGCAAATGCTTTAAAAGCTAATGGAAAGCGCAGGGATGGATACATGGAATCGGATCAGGTGATCATAACCTGGTGCGTAGGGCATCTGGTAACGATGAGCTATCCGGAAAGCTATGATCCCAAATACAAGCGGTGGAGTCTTTCCACCCTCCCATTTCTTCCCAGGGAATTTAAGTATGAGGTAATTCCAAGCGTTGAGAAGCAGTTTAAAATTGTAAGCAGTCTGCTGAACCGTCCTGATGTGGATACCATTTATGTGTGCACGGATTCCGGACGGGAGGGAGAGTACATATACCGTCTGGTGGCGCAGATGGCAGGAGTCAAGGACAAGAAGCAGAAGCGTGTGTGGATTGATTCCCAGACAGAGGAAGAGATTTTAAGAGGCATCCGGGAAGCAAAGGATGAATCTGATTACGATAATCTTTCAGCATCTGCCTATTTAAGAGCAAAAGAAGATTATCTCATGGGAATTAATTTTTCCCGATTGCTAACACTAAGGTATGGACAGCATATTTCCAATTACTTAAAGAGCGGGAAGAATACGGTAATATCCGTAGGCCGTGTCATGACCTGTGTCATGGGAATGGTGGTGCGGAAAGAGCGGGAGATAAGGGAATTTGTAAAAACCCCGTTTTACCGGGTGATCGGAACCTTTTCCAGAGAAGATCCTGCCTGCCCTGAACAGGCGGCCATGGATTTTGACGGGGAATGGAGAAGCGCTCCCGGGTCCAGGTATTATGAATCCCCGTTCCTTTATAAGGAAAACGGTTTTAAGGAACGAAAATATGCAGAAGAGCTGGTAAATACCCTGTCTCTCATGGATCCTATGGAAGGAACCGTTGCTTCCATAGAAAAGAAAAAAGAGACAAAGAATCCACCCTTGCTTTACAATCTGGCGGAGCTTCAGAATGATTGTTCCAAAATGTTTAAGATCAGTCCTGATGAAACTTTAAAGCTGGTCCAGGAGCTTTATGAAAAGAAGCTGGTCACCTATCCAAGAACCGATGCCAGAGTTCTGTCCTCTGCGGTTGCAAAGGAGATCCATAAGAATATCACCGGACTTAAAGGTTTTGAGTCCGTGGCGGAAGCAGCGGCAGAAATCATGGAGAAGGGTTCTTATAAGACCATTGAAAAAACCAGGTATGTGAATGATAAGCAGATAACGGACCACTATGCCATCATACCCACCGGACAGGGACTTGCCTCGTTAAAAGGCTTATCTCCCCTGGGATCCAAGGTTTATGAAGTCATAGCAAGAAGATTTTTAAGTGTCTTTTATCCGCCTGCTGTCTATCAGAAATATGCCCTGGAACTTGTGGCTGATACAACCTGCCCTGGTTCAGAGCCTGACCCGTCTAAACAGGTATCGGGCAAGGAACATTTTTTTGCCAATTTCCGTGTCATGCTGGAAGCAGGTTATTTAAAAGTCGCAGAGGTATCCTGGGGGAAAAAGAAGCAGCAGGAGGAAGGAAGCGGAGAATCCTCCTCTGAAGAAGGCGGCCAGGAAGAAAACAATCCGGAGTCCTCTCAGAATCAAATGGAGAATCCGGCATTCGTTGCCATGCTTGGAAGTTTAAAAAAGGGAATGAAGCTTCCCCTTAAGAAACTGACTATTAAAGAAGGAGAAACCTCCCCTCCCAAGCGTTATACCTCCGGTTCCATGATCTTAGCCATGGAAAATGCCGGACAGCTTATAGAAGATGAAGAGCTCCGCGCCCAAATCAAGGGAAGCGGAATCGGGACCAGTGCTACCAGGGCTGAAATTTTAAAAAAGCTGTTTCATATCAAGTATCTTTCCTTAAACAGCAAGACCCAGGTGATCGTTCCCACTCTTTTGGGAGAAATGATTTTTGATGTAGTCAATGCCTCCATCAGACAGCTCCTTAATCCGGAATTAACGGCAAGCTGGGAAAAAGGACTGAATTATGTTGCTGAGGGAACCATAACCCCGGAAGAATATATGGAGAAACTGGAGAATTTTGTTGCCGGGCGAACTGCAGGAGTTTTAAGGCTTAACAATCATTATAGCCTGCATAGCGTCTTTGACACCGCGGCAGCTAATTATAAAAAACAAAAATAGGAGATTATCAAAATGAAAAAAGAAGATATGACAAACCAAGACTTATTCGATACCAATCATACTATAGCAAAATTATTATTTGAGCAGACCGCTTATCCATGGGAGATCCTTCCTAAAATCAGTGAATTCATCGTTTCCCTGGGAGAACGCCTTCCAAAGGATGAATATGTTCATGTGGGAAAAGCAGTGTGGATTCACAAATCCATCAATCTTCCGCCAACAGCCTGCATGGGTGAACATGTAATCATCTGCAAGGGAGCTCAGATCCGTCATTGCGCATTTATCAGAGGTAATGCCATCATTGGTGAGGGCGCTGTAGTGGGAAATTCTTCTGAAATTAAGAATTCCATTCTTTTTGACGGCGTACAGGTTCCTCATTATAACTATGTAGGAGATTCCATCTTAGGCTATAAGTCTCATATGGGCGCTTCTTCTCTGGCTTCCAACGTAAAATCAGATAAGTCTCTGGTTACGGTTCATGCAGAGGATGGGGATATTGAGACCGGACTTAAGAAATTCGGAGCGATCATAGGCGACTTCGCTGAAATTGGCTGCGGTGCAATCTTAAATCCGGGAACAGTAATCGGACCGAAATCCAATATTTATCCTCTTTCCTGTGTCAGAGGTTGTGTAGATGCCAATTCCATCTATAAGAACCAGGGAGAAATCGTAGAGAAAGAATTGGTTGAGGAATAAGAAACCCTGCAATGGATAAACAACACACTGAGGTGTTGGTATTTGCACTTAGTATTTTATATAAAGAAATCAGGTAAAATATATAAGGAAAAACAGCTTCTCAGATAAATGAAAACGCGCTTTGAATTGGCTTTTAAGCCGGATCAAAGCGCGTTTTATGTACTTTGGGGCTGTTTTACAACAGCCCCTTTGGTGTCAGCTATTTTGTACCGAAAATCCGATCCCCTGCGTCTCCAAGGCCGGGACAGATATAGGCGTTTTCATTTAACTCCCGGTCCAGATGTCCGATGTAAATCTGAATGTCAGGATGTGCCTCCTGAAGTCTCTTTAAGCCTTCCGGAGCAGCGATAATGGCCATGAACTTGATGTTCCTTCCGCCATGCTGTTTGATAAAATCCACAGCAGCCACTGCGGAACCGCCGGTTGCCAGCATGGGATCGGTGACAACAATGGTCCTCTGCTCAATAGGGCTTGGCAGCTTACAGTAGTATTCATGAGGCTCATGGGTAACTTCATCCCGGTACAGACCGATGTGGCCTACCTTTGCGGATGGCACCAAAGCCAGGATTCCGTTGACCATGCCCAGTCCTGCACGAAGGATCGGAACCACAGCCATTTTTTTACCGGCAATCATGGGAGTCATGCAGGTCTCAATGGGAGTTTCCACCTCCACCTCCTGTAAAGGAAGATCTCTTAAGGCTTCAAATCCCATCAGCATTGCTATTTCTTCAATGAGGGCACGGAATTCATTGGTGCCTGTCCTCTTATCTCTTAATATAGAGATCTTGTGCTGAATGAGAGGGTGGTTGAAAATGGTTACATTGTCCATTGAAAAGTCCATAGTATTTTTTAATCCTTTCTTTAATCATTTACTGTATCAGGGATTTCCGGCAATAAGAGGTTCATGAAGACACCGGTTATGGCTGCAGAAAACAAACCTGAAATGTTTCGTGTAATAGAGCTTATTTTAACATTAAGTCCTTCAAGCAGTGCGAATTTAAGTCCAAATACCAGAACCAGTCAAACAAGAATCTGGAAATTTCCGATTTTGCCGAACAGGTCCGGGATCCCTTAAGAAGTCTTTCCCTGCTGCAGTATCCTTAGTCGTTGCATCCCCGATATGCTCCATAAAGGTTACGCAGGCAGTTAAGGCGAAAATAGGATAGTTCAGACCGCAAAAATAATTCCACCCTGTGCTAAAGATTCGTTTCCTGAGATCACGGTTCCTTCCGGCCGGATGGCTGCGGTGGCAGCGGCCAGAAAAGCAAAGGAGAAACCAAGAAATACAGGAACCTTAAATTTAGTACAGCAGTGGAATATTAAGGTGCCGACGCCTGCAGAAAATAATGCCAGCGGTGGATTGACCTGTCAGTAAGGGGACCAGCATGGCGGCGCCGAATGCGGCGAACAGATGCTGGAGGCTGAGCAGATAATCTCGGGTTGTCAGTTTTGCGTTGTTACTCATTTTTCTACCCCATTTCTTTTTATTTTCCGTCCTATTTTATCAAAGAAAGGGGTAAATGGCAACTATTTTTCCTATTTTGTCTCAGGAGTATATTTTATAAGCGCAAAATCCCCTAAACTGTGAGGTACGGGAATGGAAACAATGATGGTGCCATGATCTTCATAGCTAAAGGATTCCGGGAAAACAGGGGCGTTGTCTGAGACTGATGTTTCCATGGGAAAATCCGCATTCCGGAGCATTTTGGCATATGTTTCCTGGGTTGTCTGGGCAAGGAAAGGCAGTAAGGCTTCCTTAAGTTCCGGGGAGGCATCGTAAAGCTGACAGTCATCGGAGCGTATGTATTCAGCCAGCCCGTTTGGGTCAGCGTAATCTGTGAGCCTTATATCCTTTGCCTGGGTCATATCAACCGTGTTGGTATAAAATATATTGACCGGATAAGCCGCTCCTTCCCCGGTAAACAGTCCGGTGTATACCACGGTGATCCGCTTCCTGTCCGCGGAAATTACTTTAGCGGTAATGGAAAGGCTGTCCTTTTCCGGGTTAACGGAATATGCCTTTATTATTTCCAGGGCATTGCTCTTTAACAGGCCGTTAATTTTTTCTTCCTTTGCCCCATCCTCTGATCCGGAGACCACCGGATATTGTATGGAAGCGTTTCCTTGCTCATAGGTGTGAAGAGCAGCGGTGATGCGGGTGGAAGCGGTGTCTTTGCCAGTTTCCTTTTCCGGTGCCTTGGTATCCGGGCTTTCGGTTTTTCCGGGCTTGGGCGCTTCTGTGGCAGAGGACATGGACTCTCCTGCAACAGTAGTAGCTGATGGGACGGTTTTTATATCATTTTTCTGTCCGCAGCCACTTAAAATCAGGGCACAGCCAATGAAAAGGGCTGGGATGACTGAGTTTCGTTTCATAGGATTGCCTCCCTTCATTTTTCGTGATTTTTTTACAGTATACCATAAATATCGCGGTTGTGGCCGGATTTTGTCGAAATTAAGAAAAATATAGGAAATTACTGGAACGGGTTGCCTGAGGATAGAGAAAAAGCCCTGGAAATCTGAAATAATCAAATTTCCAGGGCTTTTTCTCTGCCAAGGGTGTAGTGCCGGCAGTGGGACTTGAACCCACACGATGTTGCCATCAACGGATTTTGAGTCCGCCTCGTCTGCCATTCCGACATGCCGGCCGTTCTTACAACGTTCATTATTTTATCATAGGATTTTCCATTTGGCAAGTGTTTTTTTGCGATTATTAAATTGAAAATAGGCAAAATATATTGTATGATAGACAGAAGATATGTTTAAGGAGGTGTCTGGACCATGACATGTAAGGAAGCAGAACGTCTGGTCATGCCTTACATCAAAGATGAATTGACAGACGAAGAGCTGGGGGAATTTCTGGAGCATATGGAATCCTGTCCGGATTGCCGGGAGGAACTGGAAATATACTTTACTGTTGACGTAGGAATCATGCAGCTTGACTCTGAAGCGGGGAATTATAATATAAAAGGAGCGTTGGAGGCTGCTATAGAACAATCCAGGCAAAGGCTCCAGATTATACGGTGTATTAAAATTGCCAGATATGCGGTGTCTACAGTAAGTGTATTGGCGCTGATCTTTACAGTCCTTCTGCAATGCCGGATCTGGCTGCAGTGGGGCATACTATGATGGAAAGAAATGCCCTGATGGTATACCTTTATGCCCAGATAACATGGGCAGGAAAGAGGAAACACCCTGCGGGTATACCTTTATGCCCAGATAACATGGGCAGGAAAGAGGAAACATGGATAGAAAAAAAATTATATTGGTGGATGGAAGCAGCATGATAAAAAACGCTTTTTACGGGCTTCCTTCCAATGGATCAAGAGGAATTCAAAGCCTGATCATGAACCTGGTGGAGGCAAAAGAAGCGGATTATGTGGCTGCGGCCTTTGATTCCGGAACGGAAAACAGTTGTAAGGAGATCTATAAAAACACAGGAGTGTATGAAGAGCTTTTAAAGCAGGAAGAGCTTTTAAAGGAAACTCTTCTTTCCCTGGGGATTCCTGTTCTTAATAAAGAAGGATATGCTTCTTCCGATATTCTGGCGTCACTGGCAAAACGGTGTCAGGAAGAAAATGGGGAAGTTGTCCTCCTCTCTGGAGACCGCAAGCTTTTGCAGGCAGTGGAAGAGCATGTAACCCTTAAACTTCCTGATGTGGGGGAAGAAGGTCTGGAATTCAAGTCCTATTCCATTTCACTTATCAGGGAAGAATTCGGACTTGAGCCGGAGGAATTAAAAGGGGTCTTTGCCCTGGCAGGAGCACAGGGAATCGGAGAAAAAACCGCCTGCCAGCTGATAAGGGAGTACCACAGCATTGAAAATATTTATAATCAGATAGAAAAGATAGAGTCTCAGAGAATCAGGGAGGCGCTTACGGGAAGTCAGGAAGAGGTAAGGAAAAAGGAAGAACTTGCCACCCTTCCCAGGGATTGCGATATCCGCCTGGATTACACAAAAACTCTGGAGCAGGCAGAGATCCAGAAGATTATAGACATGGATTTTGTTCCTGCCGTTTTCCCGGGAGAAGAAGAGGAAACTTCCCAGGAGTCAGGTTTTCATGCTGTTACAGACCTTTCAGAGGCTGAGTCCATATTCCAAAAGTGCGGAGAGGGCTGCCGGATAGGGATCCAGCTGGTGGTTGAGGACAAGACTGTATCAGCTCTGTCACTTTGCCTCAGTGAAACAGAATGCTACTGCTTCATTCCACAGGGACTTCTTAAGCCGGAATATCTGGCAGAAAAAGGGGCGGAAATATGTAAAAGAGCAGGACAAACAGCAGTCATAAATTTAAAGCGCCAGCTTGCATTCTTAGGGCTTACACCGGAAAGCCCGGTGTTTGATGTCAGCATTGCCGGATATTTGTTAGACCCATTAAAAGATTCCTATGAATACAACGATCTGGCGGCGGATTACCTGGATCTTTCTATCCCATCCAGAACAGAGCTTATAGGAAAAGACTCCTTTAAGCGTGCCCTGGAAGAAAACAGGGAAAATGCGGTTTCCTGCCTCTGCCATATGTCCTATGTTGCTTTAAAATGCCGGGACCTGCTTCATGAGGCATTGGAAAATGCGGGCATGGATAAGCTGTTTTATGAGATCGAAATGCCTTTGATCTACAGCTTGTTCCGCATGGAAGAAGCAGGGATCCAGGTGGAACGGGAGCGCCTGAAAGAATATGGAGACCGTTTAAAGGTGCGTATTGCAGAATTAGAGCAGAAAATATATGAAGAAACGGGAGAAACCTTTAACATCAATTCCCCCAAACAGCTGGGAGAGGTACTTTTTGACCGTATGAAGATTCCGGGAGGGAAAAAGACAAAAACCGGCTATTCAACGGCTGCGGATGTACTGGAAAAGCTGGCACCTGACTGGCCTGCGGTCAGCCTGATCCTGGATTACAGGCAGCTGACCAAATTAAATTCCACTTATGCCGATGGTCTGGCCGCCTATATTGGGCCGGATGAGCGGATTCATGGTACCTTTAACCAGACCATTACAGCTACCGGAAGGATCAGCAGTACGGAACCCAACCTGCAGAACATTCCGGTCCGTGTGGAATTGGGAAGGGAGATCAGGAAGGTTTTCGTGCCTCAGGAGGGGTGTGTGTTTGTTGATGCGGACTATTCCCAGATTGAGCTTAGGGTGCTGGCCCATATGTCAGGGGATCAGCGCCTCATCGGGGCATACCGGCAGGCGGAGGACATCCACGCCATCACAGCTTCCCAGGTGTTCCATGTTCCCCTTCATGAGGTGACACCGCTTCAGAGAAGGAACGCAAAGGCCGTAAACTTCGGAATCGTATATGGAATCAGTTCCTTTGGATTGAGTGAGGGCTTAAGCATTACCAGGAAAGAGGCCTCCGAATACATCAGCAAATATTTTGAAACCTATCCGGGAGTGAAATCATTTTTAGACGGTCTTGTGGCTGAAGCAAAGGAACAGGGCTATGCGGTCAGTATGTTCGGCAGGCGGCGTCCTGTTCCGGAACTGAAATCCTCCAACTTCATGCAGCGCTCCTTTGGAGAACGGGTCGCCATGAATTCTCCTATTCAGGGAACTGCGGCAGATATTATCAAGATCGCAATGATCCGGGTGGACAATGCCTTGAGAAAGCGGGGATTAAAATCCCGGATCGTTCTTCAGGTTCATGATGAACTTCTCATTGAAGCATACCGGGATGAGGCAGACCAGGTAAAAGAACTTCTGGTGGAAGAGATGAAGCATGCTGCAGATCTTGCGGTTTCTCTTGAAGTAGAGGCAAATACAGGAGATTCCTGGTTTGATGCAAAGTAAATATCTTACAGAAGGCTACAAGGTATTTTACCCCATGGCAGTCGCCGGATGGGCATGGCTGCATGTCCGGCAGGCGACTGTCTGCACGAGAATAAAAAGTTGGTGACAGGATGAGAGTGATTGGACTGACCGGAGGGGTTGGAGCCGGAAAGAGCATGGTTCTTTCTATTTTAAAAGAGGAATACGGTGCAAAAGTCATTAAGGCGGATGAGGTTGCCCACCAGCTGATGGAGCCGGGGGAGGAAGGCTATGCGGCGGTAACAAAAGCCTTGGGAAAAGGCTTCTTAAACCCGGATGGCACCATTGACCGCAAGGCCCTGGCAACGCGCATTTTTCAGGATGAAATCGCAAGGAAAACCGTGGATGATATCATCCATCCTCTGGTATGGAAAACCATAAGGGATGAAATTTCTGCTTCCCAAGCAGAGCTTATTGTGGTAGAATTTGCAATTATGAATGAAGAAACGGATGGCAGTTGGAGGGAAATGTGGTATGTCCGCACCTCCAGAGAAAACCGGATCCGCCGCTTGGCGGAAAGCAGGGGCTATACGAGAGAACATTCGGAACGTATTATAGCAAGTCAGGCCTCTGAATCAGAGTTTTTAAGCCGCTGTACCCGGGTGATTGAAAATGACGGTTCCATGGAGGATTTGAAGAGCCAGCTGGCAGAAATATTGAAAGCCAGGGAATAGAACGCTCAGGATTATGGCTCAGTAAATATGCCACAGCAGGAAGCAGCCTGCGGGCATATCTTTATGGCCAGAGGGCGTGGACAGGAGAGAGGAAATACCCTGCGGGTATACCTCTTATCCAAAAGGCGTGGATAAGAAAGAGGAAAGTATGAGATTGGTAAGCATTGCAAGCGGAAGCAGCGGAAACTGCATTTATGTGGGCTCCGATACCACACATGTCCTGGTGGATGCCGGGATAAGCAACAAACGGATCGAACAGGGATTAAATGAAATCGGCATAAAGGGAAGTGAGCTGACCGGAATCGTCATTACCCATGAACACTCTGATCATACAAAAGGGCTGGGAGTTTTGGCCAGAAAATATGGAGTGCCTATTTACGGGACAAGGGAAACCCTGGAAGAGATATCAAAGCAGAAATATCTGGGAGAATACCCCAGGGAACTATTTTGTGCCATCAGACCTGACGTGGATTTTTGTGTAGGGGATCTGGAAGTAAAGCCCTTTTCCATTGACCACGATGCGTCAAACCCGGTGGCTTACCGGATCCAGCACGGACGCAAGTCTGTTGCAGTGGCCACGGATATGGGACATTACGACCAGTATATTATTGAACATCTTCAGGGACTTGATGCAGTGCTTTTAGAGTCCAATCACGATGTAAATATGCTGCAGGCAGGTCCATATCCCTATTATCTGAAGCGCCGGATCCTGGGGGATCACGGACATCTTTCCAATGAGAATGCAGGGCGGCTTTTATGCTGTATTCTTCATGAAAATTTAAAGAAGGTTCTGCTGGGGCATTTGAGCAAGGAGAACAATTATGAAGAGCTTGCTTATGAGACTGTAAAGCTTGAAATCACAGAAGGAGACAATCCGTTTAAGGCATCGGATTTTTCCATATCGGTTGCAAAAAGGGATCAGATATCGGAAATTATCACAATATAAAAGAGGAGAAGTATTATGAACAAAACGATTATTACAGTAGTTGGAAAAGACACCGTTGGGATCATTGCAAAAATCTGTACTTATCTGGCAAGCAATCAGGTGAACATATTGGATATTTCCCAGACCATTGTCCAGGGATTCTTTAATATGATGATGATCGTGGATATCAATGACGCAACAAAGTCTTTCGGGGAGCTGGCCGACGAACTGGAACGGATTGGCGATGAAATCGGTGTAAAAGTAAAATGTCAGCGAGAGGAAATTTTTACCAGTATGCACCGCATCTGATGATGATGGAAATGCTTAAGAAAAGGATGGGTTCCCGATATGTTGAATATGTTTGAAGTAAATGAAACCAATAAGATGATTGAGCAGGAAATGCTTGATGTGCGCACCATTACCATGGGCATCAGCCTCCTTGACTGCAGTGACAGCGACTTAAACGCAGTCAATGAAAAAATTTACAACAAGATCACAACTGTTGCTAAAAACCTGGTGGCAGTGGGGAAAGAGATTGAAAGGGATTTTGGGATCCCCATTGTAAATAAAAGAATTTCCGTGACCCCCATTGCCATGGTCGGAGGTGCGGCCTGCAAAAACCAGTCAGATTTTGTGACCATTGCACAGACCCTTGACCGTGCGGCTAAGGAAGTGGGGGTGAATTTCATCGGCGGCTATTCTGCCCTGGTAAGCAAAGGAATGACAGCAGCGGATAAAAACCTGATCCGTTCCATACCGGAAGCTCTTGCCTGTACGGAACGGGTATGCAGCTCTGTTAATGTGGGTTCCACAAAAACAGGAATTAATATGGATGCAGTGGCTCTTATGGGCGAAATTGTTGTGGAAACGGCAAAGGCTACCAAGGACATTGATTCTCTTGGCTGTGCCAAACTGGTGGTATTTTGCAATGCGCCGGACGATAATCCCTTTATGGCTGGAGCGTTCCATGGGGTGACGGAAGCTGATGTCATCATCAACGTGGGAGTCAGCGGCCCGGGAGTTGTTAAGACTGCCATTGAACAAGCCAGAGGAAAGGACTTTGAAGTCCTGTGTGAAATCATTAAGAAGACTGCCTTTAAGATAACCCGTGTAGGACAGCTGGTTGCCCAGGAAGCATCAAGAAGGCTGAATGTTCCTTTTGGAATCATTGACTTATCCCTTGCGCCCACCCCTGCTGTTGGCGACAGTGTAGCTGAAATCCTGGAAGAAATAGGTCTGGAACGGGTAGGCGCGCCGGGTACCACAGCAGCTCTTGCCATGTTAAATGACCAGGTAAAAAAAGGCGGCGTCATGGCCTCCTCCTATGTAGGCGGTTTAAGCGGTGCATTTATTCCGGTCAGTGAAGATCAGGGAATGATCGATGCGGTTGCAATGGGAGCTCTGAACATAGAAAAACTGGAGGCAATGACCTGTGTTTGCTCCGTAGGCCTTGATATGATTGCAATCCCCGGAGACACGCCGGCAACTACCATTGCGGGCATCATTGCTGACGAATCTGCCATTGGTATGGTAAATCAGAAAACTACTGCAGTCCGCATTATCCCTGTTATCGGAAAATCAGTGGGCGATACGGTGGAATTCGGCGGTCTGTTAGGATATGCTCCTGTTATGCCGGTCAGCCGGTACTCCTGTGAGAAGTTTGTAACCAGGGGCGGACGGATTCCTGCACCAATCCATAGCTTTAAAAATTAAGTTCAGGTGGAAGAAGGACAGGGTAAATGGATATTTATTTGATTCGCCATGGGCGGCAAAGCAGCAAGCTCTGTAATGTTGATGTGAATCTATCCGAAGAAGGCTTCCGCCAGTCGGCTCTGGTTGGAAAACGGCTGGCTTCCAAAGGCATTGAAGCGGTGTATTCCAGCCATTTGATCCGGGCAGTTGAGACTGCAAAGGAGGCAAACCGTTACTGGAATGTAGAGCATATCATAAGACAGGAACTTAGGGAAATTTCCTTTGGGGAAATGGAAGGCCTGGCGGATGAGGAGATTGAGGCAAGGTTTGGGGATTTTAAGAAAGAACAGAATCGGATGGAAAGGGATCTGCCCTATCCTGGAGGCGAATGTGGGGAAGAGGTAATAAGGCGGGCCATTCCTGTTTTAGAGGAAATTGCCGCAAGCGGCTGCCGGAATGCAGCGGTGGTGACTCACGGAGGAGTGATCCGCACCGTGACTGCAGCACTGCTTCATATGGAACCAAGATATTACCGTCTCCTTGGAAATTCCCTTGAAAACTGCAGCATCACGGAAGTGCGCTGGAATGAAAAAACAGGGCGTTTCTCATTGGAACGATTTAACGATTATGCACACCTGGAACCTTATCCGGAGCTTTTGCGGGCAGGCTGGGTGAATGCAGAAAACTGAAAACAGAAACACCCTGCGGGTATACCTTTATGCCCAAGGGGCATGGGCAAGAAAGAGGAAAGGAATTGTCTGATTGCATGGAACAAAAGGAAAGAGAAAATCTAATTCAGATGATCAGGGAGTTTCTTGATGAAAGTCTGCTCCGGATCGTGATCAGCAATCCAACAGACAAGCAGGGCGTTTCCAAGGTAAAGGTACGCCCGCTTTTGCTAAAAGGAAGTCTGGTTTTTCAGGCTGAGGAGCTGATGGGAAACCAGGCCTTTCATAAGAATTATTCTGACGGGGAATGCATCTCCTATATAACGGACTTATTGGAAGGGAAGATGCGCCAGATGGAGCTGGATTCCCGTAAAGGCCAGGTAAGAATTCTGGTGAGCAAAAAAGGGAGTTTAAGCATTAAAGTGAAGCGTCAGCAAAAGATCGCAGCACATTCCCCTGTTCCCCAGCATAACAGGCAGAAGACTTATATTTTAAAGGAAGGGACGACCGTTCCGTTTCTGGTGGATTTGGGTGTCATGACAGCGGAAGGGAAGATCATCGCTTCCAGGTATGACAAGTTTCGGCAGATCAACCGGTTTTTGGAATTCATTGAAGACATTCTTCCAAGGCTTGATAAGAACAGAGAAAATGTGATCATTGATTTTGGCTGCGGGAAATCCTATCTGACCTTTGCCATGTATTATTATCTTCATGAGCTAAAGGGGTATTTGATCCGTGTCATCGGACTGGATTTAAAGCAGACGGTCATTGATGACTGCAATCGTTTAGGGGAACGGTATGGATATGATAAGCTGAAGTTTTATCATGGAGATATCGCTTCCTATGAAGGAGTGGATCATGTGGACATGGTGGTGACCCTTCATGCCTGCGATACTGCTACGGATTACGCCCTGGCAAAGGCGGTCCGCTGGGGGGCCTCTGTTATCCTGTCGGTTCCCTGCTGCCAGCATGAGCTGAATAAAACCATGCATCAGGAGCTTATGGCTCCTGTATTCCAATATGGACTCATTAAGGAACGAATGGCTGCCCTTTATACCGATGCCCTCAGGGCGGAAATTCTGGAAAGCCAGGGATACCGCACTCAGATCCTGGAATTTATTGATATGGAGCACACTCCAAAGAATATTCTGATCCGCGCAGTAAAGCAGGGAGGAAAGAAGGATAACCAAAAGGAGATAGGGGAGATCCTGGAATTTCTCCATGGGAGGCTGACCCTTTCTGATCTGCTTCTGAAAGATGATTTGCAATAGAAAGCAGATGGTAATTTCTGGTTATATGTGGTATGATAGATAAAATAGTCTAAGGAGGAGTTATCAATGCCTTTTATCAATTCCAAAGTAAATGTTACATTATCGGAAGAAGAAAAAATAGCGCTAAAAACAAAGCTTGGACAGGCGATCAGCCTCATTCCCGGCAAGTCGGAAAGCTGGCTCATGGTCGGTTTTGAGGATAACTGTTCCCTTTACTTTAAGGGGGAAGATAATACAAAGATAGCTTTTGTGGAAGTGAAGATTTTCGGCCATGCATCAGAACGGGATTACGACCGGCTCACGGCTGAGATCTGCAAAATCTACAAAGATGTGCTTTCCATTGCTCAGGATAAAATTTATGTGAAATATGAGGAAGTGGAACACTGGGGATGGAATGGAGGAAACTTTTAACTGCACCAGCTGATTCTTAAGTCGGGAGGAATGGCTTATGGAGTTTTGGGATGTTTACGATGAAAACAGGGTGGCCACCGGAAAGACCCATGTTCGGGGAGTTCCGCTGGCCCAGGGAGAATACCATCTTGTAGCAGATGTCTGGCTGGTGAATGAGGACCAGGAAATTTTGCTGACCAAAAGGCATCCGGATAAGCCCTATGGCCTTATGTGGGAATGTACCGGGGGCTCTGTTCTTGCAGGAGAAACAAGCGTGGAAGGAGCTCTACGGGAGCTTTCTGAGGAGGTAGGAGTCCGGGCGGAAAAAGAACAGCTCCTTCTGATCCATGCGATCCGTCAGAAAGAGCGGTTTGTAGATACCTATATCACCAGGCAAACGGTCACCATAAAAAACATAACCATTCAGCAGGAAGAAGTGGTTGATGCAAAATTTGTCACATTTGAACAGCTCCTTGAAATGTGGAAGCAGGGGATCGTGGTTCCAAAATCCCGGTTTCTTCTATATAAAGACAGGATCCAGGAATTCCTTCAACCGTCGTCATAGGATGACGACGGAATGGGTGAACTCATTTTTCATTTTTATACGATATTTGTCCTGCACAATGGTCTGATAAATGTGGGAGCAGTAAAAATCCTGCCGGAGCATGGACCAGGCCGTGCCGGAAAGAATGAGTCTGGCATCAGCAGTTTTTGTGATGAGAGGGATGCTCCCTCTCTTTTTTATTTCTCCCATAAGGGATGCAGAAGTCTTTTTAAAGCCTAAGACCCGGGCATAGGGAGCATAACCGGCGCTCCGCCCCAAAACGATCTGATGGGAGGTGATCCCCAGAGCGATATGGAGGAGGGCCCGGCTGATCCGGGTATAAGTATACTGCCTTGTCTTTAGCTGGTTGATTCTTTCCTCAAAAGGAAGAAAATCCGTAAGCTGCTTTAAAAGTCTTGCAGCCAGTTCCTCTGAAACATCAGCATATTTCTGAAAGGGAATTTCCTCATAATCCAGTTTCAGCAGGGAGGTATTTAACAGAGCGCTGAAATCATCAGGAAACACGGGGAAGCTTTGGGTCATCATCTGCTTTACAACATCCGGCACCTGCATCAGGGAAGGATCTGTCTGCTTCAGGATCTCCGGGGTTTCACGAAGGGCTTTCCGGATCCCTGTGGCAGAGCTGAAATGCTCTGAAACCAGACTGATATCATGATAGCCGCAGCCTTTCCTGGAAATGGTGACAGGGACCATCAGGCTCTTTTGCCTGTAAAGGGATTTGCAGTATTCGATCCCCAGGATGTTATTTGGGGAGGCTAAAATGGAAGAGTCCTCCTTTTCCAGGATCCCGCAGGAAATCAGGGCCTGATTTCTGGCTTCCGGAAAAGTAGCTCCTTTTTTCAGCTCTCTGCGCAGTTCCTTCGTATAAGCAGGGGGTTCTGTGGCTAAAATAGAAGCAATACCGGAAAGTTTTTCCACATCACCGCATTCACTTCCAAAACAGACAGAGCCAACCACTCCCAGATTGTTAAGCAGGGCGATCCCGCAGGCGGCAAAATCCTCTGCGCTGCTGGAGGCAAAGATAGAGGGGATTTCTATTACAAGGTCGGCTCCACAGGATAGTGCCATGGCTGTCCTGGTATATTTATCGTAGACGGCAGGCGCTCCTCTTTGGACAAAATCCCCGCTCATGACTACGATACAGTAGTCCGCCTGTGCCATTTCTTTGGCCTTTCTGATATGGTAGGCATGTCCATTGTGGAAGGGGTTGTATTCAGCGATAATGCCAACGGCAAGAGAATTTTTATTTTTTACCATGGAAAATGTCCTTTTTCTTTTTTTATACTCTATTATGCAATTGTTCCGCAAAAAATGCAAATTATTTTAGTACAACACTTGAAAATTTTGGCGAATACACATAGAATAGAGTGAGAATCGATGAAAAACATTGATTACAAGAACAGGAGAATAGATAGGTATGAACTTTATCGTTGAAACATCAGCTCGCCATGTACATTTATCTCAGGAACATCTTGAGATTTTATTTGGAAAGGGCTATGAGTTAACAAAGAAAAAATATTTATCCCAGCCAGGCCAGTATGCATGTGAGGAAAGAGTAACGGTTGTGGGTTCCAAGAGCGAGTTTAAAGGTATTTCTATTTTAGGACCAGTTAGAAAAGCAACTCAGATAGAGCTTTCTATGACCGATGCCCGTTCCATTGGAATTGCAGCACCTTTGAGAGAATCCGGCGATGTTGCCGGCAGCGGCCCATGCAAAATCATTGGACCTGCCGGTGAAATCGAAATAACAGAGGGCGTGATCGTTGCCAAGCGTCATATTCATGCAACTCCTGCAGAAGCAGAAAAGCTTGGTGTAAAGGATGGTGAAGTCGTTTCTGTAAAAGTTGACACGGATGGAAGAAGCCTGATTTTCGGAGATGTGGTTGTGCGTGTAAATGAAAATTATGCTTTGGCCATGCACATTGATACAGATGAATCCAACGCAGCAGGCTGCGGAAGAGAACAGTACGGCGAAATTATAAAATAAATAAAGGAGAATTAAAGAAATATGAAAATTTTAGTTATCAACTGCGGAAGTTCTTCCTTAAAGTATCAGCTGATCGATATGGAGAACGAGGGAGTCCTGGCAAAAGGCATATGCGAGAGAATCGGCATTAACGGTTCCAAACTGTCTCACAAGGCAGAAGGAAAAGAGGAAATGGAAGTAGAAAAAGAGATGCCGAACCATACCGTTGCTATTAAGCTGGTTATGGATGCATTGCTTGATCCGGAATACGGTGTAATCAAGGATACCAGTGAAATTTCTGCAGTAGGACACCGGGTTCTCCATGCCGGCACAATTTACAGCGATTCCATCGTAGTAAATGAAGATGTGAAAAAAGTTATCCGTGACTGCTTTGACTTAGGACCTTTGCATAATCCGGCAAACCTTGTGGGAATCGAAGCATGTGAGGAAGCAGTACCTGGCGTTCCCAATGTAGCAGTATTTGATACTTCTTTTGGTATGGGTATGCCTGAAAAAGCCTCTATGTATGCAATTCCTAATGAATACTTTGAGAAATACAGCATTCGCCGTTACGGCTTCCATGGGACAAGCCACAAATTTGTATCCAATGAAGCATTAAGTTACTGCGATTTAGATCCTGAAAATGGCAAGGTAATTGTATGCCATTTAGGAAACGGCGCCAGCATTTCAGCCTCCATTGGCGGCAAGTGCGTGGACACCAGCATGGGACTGACACCTTTAGAGGGCCTTATCATGGGAACCAGAAGCGGCGATATTGATCCTGCTGTTGTTCAGTTTATCTGCAATAAGGAAGGCAAAACCGTTAATGAGGTATTGGATATTTTAAATAAAAAGTCCGGTATTCTTGGTATGTCCGGCGGCATTTCCAGCGATTTCCGTGATGTTCAGAAGGCACAGGGAGAAGGAAACCACCTGGCTGATGTTGCTATCCAGGCATTTATTTACCGCGTAGCAAAATACATTGGCGCTTATACGGCAGCAATGAATGGCGTTGATGCCATCGTATTTACTGCAGGTGTTGGCGAAAACGACAAGCCCATCAGAGGCGCTGTATGCGAATACTTAAGCTATCTTGGTATTACCATTGACCCGGAAATCAATAAAGCAAGAGGAAAACGTGTCATGATTTCCACCCCCGATTCCAAGGTAAAGGTATGTGTTATTCCTACCAATGAAGAGCTGGCTATTGCAAGAGAGACAAAGGCTCTGGTATAAATCCGGGTAAAACGGCACATGATGTTATGTGTGACATTAAATATGGAAATATTTGTTGACAAATAGTGCACCCATATGTATAATAACATAGGTGCGTATTAGGAGACTAGTATGCTTATTAATTTAACTGAGTTGTTTACCCTGGAAGGGAAAGAGAAAACTTATACACCTGATCTTGAAATGAAGGTCTATCACGGTCCGGGCGGTGATTATGAAGTGGTGGATGCAGAACCTGTACTGCTGCGGATTATGAATCTGGGAGATAAAAAGCTGGAAGTGGAAGGTAAGGCGAAACTCGCCTTGAGCATTCCATGTGACCGCTGTTTAGAGCCGGTACGAATTGATCTGGATTTTGATGTGATCCGTACACTTGATTTAAGTGAAACGGATACAGGAATAGTAGAAGATTTCGAACAACAACCATTTGTTAACGGTTATAATCTGGATGTAGACCAGTTGGTTTGTGATGAACTCATACTGAACCTGCCTATGAAGGTTCTCTGCAGTGAAGACTGTAAGGGGATTTGTAATAGATGTGGAACAAATCTCAATCATGAGACTTGTGACTGCGATATTAGGCCTACAGACCCTAGAATGGCAGTCATCCAGGATATTTTTAAACAGTTTAAGGAGGTGTAACCATGTCTATCTGTCCAAAGAACAAATCTTCTAAAGCAAGAAGAGACAAACGTAGAGCAAACTGGAAGATGAGCGCTCCAAACTTAGTGAAGTGCAGCAAGTGCGGTGCACTTATGATGCCTCACAGAGTGTGCAAAGCTTGCGGTTCTTACAACAAGAAAGAAATTATTTCTGTTGAGTAATTTTTTAAGAAAATAAGCTTAATAGGCTAGTAAAATCAAGGTTTTCCTACGATAGGAGAGCCTTGTTTTTTTTTGCTTTTTTATTCAAAAGGCGTAAAATATCCGAATTGCCAATTAAATTGAGCTTGAAAAAATAAGCATACCTGAAATCCGCTCATTGTGTAAAAGAACAATCACCTCACAATATTTTCAATAAATGCCTAAAGATAGCCCGTATGAATTGACAAAAAAAAGATGCTGGTCTAAAATGACAACGTAGGACAAAATAAAGTCAGAAGGAAGGTGGCTGTTATTCAGAAAGCAAATATGATGCAGATAGCCGAGCGCTGCGGCGTGTCCTTAAAGACCGTGTCCAGAGTGCTCAATCATCCGGATCAGGTGAGTCCAAAGACAAGGGAGGCGGTCAGACGTTCCATGGAGCAGTGCGGGTTTCAGGTGAACCTTTTGGCAAAGGGCTTAAAGCAGAACAGAACCAATATTATTATTGTGTTTTTGGACAAGCACAATGATGCCTATATGAATCTGTGGAGAAGTGAGATGCTGAAACATATCTTTCGTTATTCCAGCAAGATTGGCTTGAAAGTAATTGTATCACCGTCAGATTGCTACGGATTCCGGGAGGATGAGACGGATGGATTTAACCTTCTCTCCAGCGGGATTGCCGATGGAGCCATTCTTTTGGAATATATGGCAAAGGATCAGCGGCTCCAGTATTTAAAGCGCACCGGGACTCCCTATGTGGTGTTGGGCCAACCGGAGGAAAAGGATATTCCGGCTGTCAGTCTGGACAATTTTGATGTGGGGCTAACCGGCGGCAAATATTTAAGGGACAAGGGCTTTCAGAACATCTGCTATCTGACCAATGATGAGAATTTTTATTCCACAAAGCTGCGTGTAAACGGTTTTTTGAAGGCAGTGCCGGACGGACAGGTTATTTACGGTGTAAAAGATGCCAGAAGCGCTTATGAAAAGACAAAGGAGCTGCTGGCTGATGGGAAGACGGACTGCATCTTCACAAACGGTGACAACCGCTTTCTGGGAATTTATAAGGCGGCATTTGAATGCGGGAAAAAGATACCGGAGGATTTGGGGGTGCTGTCGGCGGACAACCTGTCCATTAACGAGGAGGCTTACCCGTCTCTGTCATCCTTGGGCCAGGATTTTGAGAGGTTGGCAAAAGAATGCATCAGCCAGCTTCAGTCTCTGCTTCAAAAGGATCAGGATAATGAAGAACTGAAAAAGACACAGATGTTTCTGCCATCCACTGTTATTGAACGGGAATCAACCCTATGCAGGAAGAACAGGGAAAAATAAAATAAATCAGCTGGAGGAAATCATGAAAAAGTTAGTTGCAACAGCACCCAGAATGGCCGAATTAAAAGACTATGAAGATCGGCCGGTTGAAAGCAATGAGGTCAGGGTCAAGGTGGAGTTTGCCGCTCCCAAGCACGGGACTGAACTGGCGGATTTCAGAGGTACAACCCCATTTATCAACGGAAAGTTTGACAGTGAGTGGAATGTTTTTATTGAACGGGAGAAGGATGAGCCGCGGGGAATCGAATTCGGGGATCTTCCCATTGGCAACATGTTTGTGGGAACGATCATTGAGACAGGAGCTGATGTAACGGAATATGCGGCAGGTGACCGGGTGTGCTCTTATGGTCCGATCCGGGAGACTGAGATTGTCAACGGAGTAAATAATTATAAGCTGAGAAAAATGAGCAAGGACTCCTCGGCAAAGAATGCGGTCTGTTACGATCCGGCACAGTTTGCTCTGGGTGGGATCCGGGATGCCAATGTCCGTCCCGGTGATTATGTAGTGGTGATTGGCCTGGGGGCAATTGGCCAGATCGCGGTTCAGCTGGCGAAAAAGCTGGGGGCAGCCGTGGTCATCGCGGTTGATCCCATTGAAAAGAGACGGGAAATCGCAGCGCGTTATGGGGCCGATGTTTGCCTTGATCCAATGGCCTGTGACGTTGGTTATGAAATCAAGCGCTCCACTGGAAAGCTGGGAGCGGATGCAATTCTGGAGACCAGCGGAAGCGTTCAGGCGCTGCAGTCTGCGCTGAAGGGCCTGGCTTACGGCGGAACGATTGCCTATGTAGCGTTTGCAAAGCCATTTCCGGCCGGTTTGTGGCTGGGACAGGAAGCTCACTATAATTACGGAAAAATCATTTTTTCCAGGGCCTGCAGTGAACCCAACCCGGATTATCCCAGGTGGAACCGGAAGCGCATGGAAGATGTGGTGTGGGATATGCTGATGAGCAATTATCTGGACTGTTCTGAAATCATCGATCCCATTGTAAAGTTTGAGGATTGTGCGGAAGGCATCTGTACCTATATGGACCGGGAACCGGAAAAGAGCATTAAAATGGGCGTAGTATTCGGAGGTGAGGCATAATGTTGCTGGGAACACAGGAGAGGGACTTTTTTCCCCAGGATTTGACAGAGAAATTCAGGTTTATGAAGGCCATTGGATTTGAGTGCTTTGAGGTGGATGGAAAAGTTCTGATGGAACAGGCTGAGGAGATAAAACGCGCCATTGACACTTCCGGACTTCCCGTGTCCAGCGCATGCGGCGGATACCGCGGCTGGATCGGTGATTTTATCGAAGAAAGAAGACTGAACGGCATCGCTGATTTAAAGGTGATTATCCGCAATTTAAAGGAAGTGGGAGGAACCGGAGTTGTAGTGCCGGCTGCCTGGGGAATGTTTACATACCGCCTTCCGCCCATGGTTTCTCCAAGAAGTAAGGAGGGAGACCGGAAAGCAATTCTGGATTCTTTGAGCCAGCTTGATGAGACGGCTGATACATATGGAATAAACATCTATTTAGAACCGCTGAACCGTTATCAGGATCACATGCTGAATACCATAGAAGACGGGGTTTCCATCATTGATGAAGGAAAGTTCAAAATGGTAAAAATCACGGCAGACTTTTACCATATGGCAATCGAGGAGGATGATATCTCTGAAACCCTGGAGAAATATAAAGATTACATCGGCCATGTTCATATCGCTGAAAATCACAGATACCAGCCGGGCAGCGGCAGCATCGATTTTAAGCGGCACATGGAGACATTAAAGCGAATCGGTTATAAAGGGGCGGTTGTCAATGAGGGGAGAATCCGGGGCAAGGACCCGCTCAAGGCTTATGAGGATTCAATCGCCTATATGAAACAATTCATATAGAAGCAGGAGGAACTCATGAGTAAACTAAGGGTAGCGGTAATTGGGGCCGGACAGGTTGCCCGGACTTCCCATATCAATCATTATCAGGATATTGACGGCGTTGAGGTGGCCGCTGTCTGTGATATTAATGCAAAAACTGCTGAGGATGCGGCAAACGCGTTGGGAATTCCCCGCTGGTACAATGATGTTCATCTCATGCTCAGAGAAGTAGAGCCGGACGCGGTCAGCATCTGTGTGCCGAATAAATTTCACTGTGAGATGACCTGTATTGCTTTGGAGCATGGCTGCCATGTTCTCTGTGAAAAACCTCCGGCAATAACGGTAAAAGAGGCCGAACAAATGAGAGATACGGCAAAGCGATGGGGGAAAATCCTGACCTTTGGATTCCACTTTCGCTATGCTGAGCGGATTGCATTTCTGAAAAAACAGATTGAAAACGGGGAACTTGGCACCATATATGCCGGGGATGTAACCTGGATGCGGCGGAGAGGGATTCCGGGCTGGGGAAATTTTACAGATAAAGAGCTTCAGGGCGGCGGGCCGTTGATTGACATCGGGGTGCACATGCTGGATCTGGCGGTTTATCTCATGGACTATCCTGCTGTGGATTATGTCTGCGCCACAGCTTCCGACAGAATCGGCAAAAGGGGCGGCACGGGTCTCATGGGGCAGTGGGATAAAGAGCGTTTTGGCGTGGAAGACGGATTGTTTGGCTTCATTAAATTTGCCGGCGGCAGTTCCCTGAATATCAGAACCTCCTTTGCGGTAAATATTGGGGAAAAAGAGAAACGTACTCTCTGCCTGTATGGCGATAAAAAGGGCCTCAGTGTCTTTCCTGCGGAGCTGTACGGAGAGGAAGACGGACGGCAGGAAAACAGGACATACCCCTTTGATGAGATGGGGGACTGGCATTATGACTGCATCAGGCATTTTGTGGAATGCTGCCGGGAACATGCCAGGAGTCTGGTGACACCGGATCAGGCCGTCTATGTTCAGAAACTGATTGCCGGTCTGTACCGCTCGGCAGAAACCGGTAAACCGGTTTTATATGGGGTTGGAAACTATGATATATTACAGGATTGAAAAAGAGAAAAAAGGGTTCCGGCTCTGTGAACCGAAAAGAAATCCCGATTACAACCGGAAAACCGAGTCTGTTTTTGCACAGTGCAACGGTTATCTGGGTGTGAGGGCATCATTTGAGACAAAACAGCTGGATGAGTCCAGAGGTACCTTTGTCGGTGGCTTTTACCACCGGGCAGGAAACCATGAGGTGACTGAGCTGGTAAACTGTCCTGATGTTACGGAATTCAGAATCAGGGTGAATGGAGAACCTGTGCATCTGGATTCCGGTAAGCTGACTTTGTATGAACGTTCATTGAGGACACGAACCGGGGAACTGGTGAGCCAGGTCGGATTTTTGAATGGGATTTGTATCAAGACCAGGCGGTTTTCCTCCATGGACAATAAAAAACTGTTTTGTCATCAACTAAGTATTACCGTTAAAAATGGAGGAATCTTGGAATTGTCCACGGGAATCAACGGACAGATGACAAACAGCGGTGTCTCTCATTTTGACCGGATGGAGGCGCGGGTTTTTGAGAAATTCAGAATGCCTTGTTCAGACGGACAGGAAACCGGAACCCCCTTTTATCTTGAATGCGGCTGTGATGATGGACAGACGCTTAAGATTATGTCCTTGTGTTGCAGGGATCAGCATGAGGTAAAAGAATGGGATGGAAAAAAACAGACAATGGGTTTGCCTGGAAAGAAGGCAGCGTTTCACCTGGAACGGCGGAGCATTTATGAGGATGTAAAGACAGAACTCCTGCCCGGACAGACCTGGACACTATGTAAATATACACTTTATGATACAGACGGATTGGAGCTTGAGGAGATGGCGGCTATTCTGAAGGAAGCGGAAGCTGCCGGTTATGGAGAATTGTATCGCCGTCATCAGGAGGTTTTCGACGGCTACTGGGATATGGCGGCGATAGAAATTGAGGGAGCTGCAGAAGAAGAGGCAGGGGTAATGGAATTTGCACAGTACCACCTTGCCGGCATGGTGCCCTGGGACAGATCTTCTTACAGCGTAGGGGCCAAAGGACTGACTGGAGAGGGATACAAAGGCCATGTTTTCTGGGATACGGAAATCTTCATCATGCCCTTTTTCACCCTGATGTTTCCTGAAGTGTCCAGGAATTTACTTCTCTACCGTTATCACAGGCTTGAAGGAGCCCGTCAGAAGGCGGAGGAATATGGATATTCAGGAGCCATGTATCCATGGGAATCTGCTGTGGCGGGCGGGGAGGAAACTCCCTTATGGGCGGCCATTGATATCCATACCGGCACTGCCGCAAAGGTCTGGTCAGGCATTAAGGAACATCATGTGACTGCGGATATTATCTACGCTCTGCTCAATTATTATGAGTTGACCGGAGATAAAACATTTATGGAGCAGTACGGATATCAGATGATCCTGGAAACAGCGGTATTCTGGAGCAGCAGAGCGGTGTGGAATGAAGAAAAAGGACAACTGGAAATCAGGGATGTAATCGGCCCGGACGAATATACGGAACATGTGGATAATAACGCATATACGAATTATCTGGCTCATGAAAATGTGAAGGCGGCCAGAAAGATTCTTGCTTCGTGGAACGGGGAGCTGGCCAGGCAGTACAGGAGGGACGGCTGGGAAAAAGCATTTGACCATTTCCTCAATCATTTATACCTGCCAAAACCCGGCCCTGACCATATCATACCCCAGGATGATACATTTCTTGGTAAACCGAAGCTGCCTGATATTGAAAAGTACAGGACTGCCCATGAGCGTCAGACGATTCTTAAGGACTACAGCCGGAGCCAGGTGATTGGTATGCAGGTATTAAAACAGGCTGACGTGGTTATGCTTCTGGAACTTCTTCCCGGACGGTTTGATCATCAGACAGTAAAGAATAATGTGACATTCTATGAGGCGCTGACCCTCCATGATTCTTCTCTGAGTTATTGTGCCCATGCAGAAGCAGATGCGGTGATCGGAGAGCCTGACATGGCGGTGGATTTTTTTGAAAAGGCCATGGAAATTGATCTGGACAAGGGTTATAAGGACTCTGCGGCAGGGATTCACGCTGCTTCCCTGGGAGGAATTATAAACTGTGTTCTTAAGGGCTTTGCCGGAATCAGAGTGAATGACGGCCATCTGGAGTGTTGTCCCCATTTGCCAAAGAAGTGGAAATCCATTCGCTTTTCTGTGATGGACCACGGTCAGAGAAAGCGGGTTGCCATCACGAAAGATTCTGAAGGAGGCACGGAAGTCAGGATGGAGGAAACGGGTGAATAGGGCGTTTATATTTGATTTGGACGGAGTTGTGGTGAATACGGCAAAATTTCATTATCAGGCATGGAAACAGCTGGCGCAGTCGCTGGGATTTGACTTTCCGGAAGAGAAAGGCGAGCTGTTAAAAGGTGTAAGCCGCATGGAATCGCTGGAGATCGTACTGGAGGCCGGGGAAATGACCCACCTTAAAGCAGTGGAAAAGGAAGTCCTGGCAGACAGCAAAAACCGGCTTTACCTGGATTTTATCAGCGGCCTGAGCAATGAGGATATTCTTCCGGGAATCTATGAGTTTCTGCTTCGGATCAGAAGTGAAGGATACCGGACAGCCCTGGGCTCAGCCAGTAAAAGCGGCGGGCTGATTCTTAGGCGGCTGGGAATAGAGAATCTGTTTGACGTTATTGCGGATGGGCTTTCCATAACCAGGGCAAAGCCTGATCCTGAAGTATTTCTGACTGCGGCAGAGGGGCTTTGCGTGAATCCGGGAAACTGCGTGGTGGTTGAGGATGCCCGGGCTGGTGTTGCGGCGGCAAAGAACGGCGGGATGCACTGTATTGGAATCGGAAAAGAAGAGGTGCTGAAAGGTGCAGACTTAATTCTGAAACATACGGGCCTGCTTCTGGAAGCGGATTATAAATCATTCTTTTAAAGTCCTGGAAAGTGGGAGATGACATGTACCAGAATTACCTGAATACGGAAAATGCTCAAAAAATTGCAGATGGGATCATGAAGATCATTCCCTGCAACGTCAACATAATGGATACAAACGGGGTGATCCTGGCAAGCGGTGACAAAAGAAAGCTTGGGACCATGCATCAGGGAGCCTTAACAGCCTTAAAGCGGAAGGAATCTTACGTGGTGTATGAAACGACTTCCACAGAGCAGAAGGGAATCAGCCTGCCGATTATCTATAACAACAGTATCCTGGGAGTGATTGCTATCAACGGGGAGGTGGAGGAGGTAATGCCCATCGGCCAGATCTGCCTGTCAATTGCGGTTTTAATGATAGAAAACCGGCTGTTAAGTGACATGACGGCGATCAAGGAAAATCGTCTGAAGGATTTTCTTTATGAATGGATCGGCCTGGACCAGGAAGAGTATGACGACGCCTTTTACGATCAGGCTGCTTATCTGGGGATCAATTTAAAAATTCCAAGGACTGCGGTGATCATAACCAGCAGCCATATCCGCTACAGCATCATTGATATCATAAAAAACCGCCTGAGTGCGGACGAATATATTGTCCGTCAGGGCATGGATGAAGTGCTGCTCCTCTTTCAGTCAGGAGAGCGGCTTAAAGCAAGGCTGGAAAAGATTATGGAAATCAGCAATGACCTGGAGCACTGTTATATGGGGGAATCCAACATTGTGGCAAGCAGGGCTACCAGCTCCGTGATGCAGACATTTCATATCGCCAGTACGCTGAATATCCGGAAACGGATTCTATGCTACCATGAGGTGGCATTGGAATGTCTCTTAAATAATATTGAGATGACCGGGGAACTGGATGAAATCATTCATTTGCTGAAGGAACAGGATACGGACGGGGTTCTGAGGGAGACCATATCAGCTTATGTGGAGAATAATGACAATTATTCCCAGATATGCGAAAAGCTCCATATCCACCGCAATACGCTGAATTACCGTCTGGCTAAAATCGAAGAGCTGTTAAACAAGAACCCAAGGCGGGCAAAGGAACTGATTCTGCTCTACATTGCTACCATCAAAATAGGCAGTCCATGAGAGCCCCATTGCCTGCTGTGCAAATGAACAATGACAAAGTGTGAGTTTGGTCTCGTCCACATTGTAGCGGAGGAGGCTTGATGATAAAATTACTATAAACATATATGTAAAGGAGAGGGATCAATGAGAAAAAATTTATCAAAGAAACTGGCAGTGCTGGGAATTTTGATGGTGACTGCAGCAGGCGCGGCAGGGTGTTCATCAAAACCGGCTGAGACGAAAGCTGCTGAAACAAAGGCTGAGGAGACTGGGGCTCCAGCAGGGGAAACCACTGCCGCCGGTGAAGAGAAGGCCTCGGGAGGAGATGTTTTAAAGGTTACATACAGCGGTACACCGGAAATCCATGAAAAACAGTATCTGATGGATTCCTTCTTTAAGAAATTTGAGGAAGAAAACAATTGTAAAGTGGAAGTTGATTTTGTCGCTCAGGCCGATGCGATCAAGAAGATTCAGTCAGAGCAGGAGGGCAAGAACTATATCACCGATATTATCTATGCGGATACGGCAAATATGTCACCTTATGTCAATGGCGGCTGGATGCAGGATATTACGGATTTAGTCAACAGCACCGGATCTACTTATACACAGATGTTTGATCATTCCACAAACAAGGATGGAGCCCGTTACTTTGTTCCCATGAGCTTTGACGTATACGTTACCTGCGCCAACAAAAAGGCGCTGGATTATCTTCCGGATGGACTGACCGAGAAAGATGTTGTTTCCGGTATAACCTGGGAACAGTATGCGAAGTGGGCAGTGGCAATCGCGGCAGGCGAAGGGGAAGGCAAAACAATGATGCCGGCCAACTTAACCGGATCCCAGCTGCTTTACCCCATGGGAGGCATGAGCCTGGCTTACGGCGGCGGATTCCCGGAATTCACATCAGATGGTTTTAAGGATGCTCTTGGCATCATTGCAACAATTGCGGCAGGCGACGGCTTCTATGCAGAGCAGGATCAGTATACGGCGCCCACGGATCCCTTAAACAGCGGCGACGTATGGCTGACATTCGCTCATATGGCTCCGGTTGGTTCCAGCTACAATGCGGCTCCTAACAACTACGTAATTGGCGCGGCTCCCAAGGGCAGCAAGGGCGCAGGCTCAACCTCCGGTGCATGGTGTTATGGTATTGCCCAGGGCGCTCCGAACCAGGAACTGGCAGAGAAGTTTATCAACTATATTGCTGATCCGGAAGTTAATTATGATTTCTGTTCCAACTACGGCGGTTCCTTAAGCCCAATTGAAGAGGTGGGAGATATTCTGGGTTCCGATGACGTTGTAATGAGAGCAGGTATCGAAATGCTTAAAACAACCATTGTTACCGGTGTTCCGGCATCTGATTACTCTGACTGGAACGCAGTCAAACTGCTTTACGGAGATGTGTTCAACAGCATTTTAAAGAACAAGGCAGTTCCCGGAGATGATTTTCTTGCTGATGTTCAGAGCAAGATGGAAGCATTAAAGAACTGATGAGCTAATTGTGTAAAAGCCTGGAAGAATGCAATGCGGACCAGGCGCCGCTGCATACTTCCGGGCTTTAAATTTACAGAACGGGGGGATTTATTTGAACAAAAATATCAGTAAAAAGAGCATTCCCTACTTGCTCCTGTTGCCGGCCTTCCTTTTTTATGCAGTTTTCTGGCTGCTCCCGGTGCTTTCCGGAATAAAAGAAGTATTTACCGATTTTAATGGCAACTTTACGCTTCTGGGTAATTTCAAACTGATGGCACAGTCTGATTTGATCGGCGCTGCGATTTTTAACACCGCCGCATTTGCAGCAGTATCGGTTATTCTGCAATACCTTCTGGCCCTTCTTCTGGCAGTGCTGCTGTCGAGAAAGTTTAAGGGCGCCAAGATCCTGATGTTTGTTTCCATGATTCCCATGGCCATCACGCCTACGGCAGTGGCAATTCTATGGAAAACCGGACTGGTAAGGGACGGCTGGATCAACACGGTTTTGATGGGGCTGCATCTGATTGAGAAACCCATGGTATTTATGGGCGGGGAAGGGCTGATGGCAGTCTTTTTGATCATCCTGATTGATACCTGGACAGTTACGCCGTCCGTTATGATTATTCTGATCGCCGGACTGCAGGGAATGCAGCGGGAGTTAAAAGAAGCGGCTTACCTGTTCGGCGCCAATAAATGGCAGATATTTAAGGATATTGTTATCCCGATTTTAAAACCTTCCATTACAACGTCAATCATTATGAGGCTGATCGCTGCCATTCAGGTCTGGGCTATTGCGGTGATGGTTCTGGGTTACAGCAAAGTGCCCTTTCTGGTGGAGCGGGTTGCTTTTTATGTTGAGGCGGTACCTGGGGTCAGTACAAGCCAAAAGCTTGCCTTTACCTTGTCCTTTCTGACAACGATCATTGTCCTGTGTGCAACCGTGGTCTACCTTAAGGTTTCCAGAGGCGGAAAAAAGGAGGCGGTAAAATAATGGATAAACTGAATATCGTGCAGAAAACCGTTATGGCCATCATTTTGGCGACCATGTTCTTACTTGTGGCGATTCCGCTCCTGGCTTTCACAACAGTTGCATTCTCCAACTCCGTGGAAATGACGGAGTTTCCCAAACGGCTGCTGCCAAAGTTTGAGGTCACAGTCAAAGTGGAGGCAAATCCGGAAGGTGAGTTTGAGATCTTCTATGACAGCGGAGAAGGTTATGAATCGATTATCACCACCAAAAGGCCGTCCAAGCTGGAATCCCATTTTACCAGACAGTACGCGGTGACTGTTCCCGGCCAGCAGCTGGTGGAGGATTTCAGTCAGACGCTGACAAATGGGCCAATGGAATTTACCTATAAAAAAGATTTATTTTACAATTTTAAGACCTTTTTCAGCATTGTTCCCAATGCTGCCTCGGCACTTAAAAACAGCATTATAGTTTCCCTTTATACAATTCTGATTTCCCTTGGAGTGGGAAGCCTGGCCGGGTTTGCCATGGCCCGGTTCCAGTTTAAATTTAAAGAACAGATCAACGTTTCGCTCCTGATCGTCAGAATGTTCCCGGTTGTTGGAATCAGCATCCCAATGGCCATGCTGCTGATCAAATTCGGGCTTTTTGATACGAGGATCGGCCTTGCACTGTTGTACTCGGTTCCCAATATTGCGCTGACGGCCTGGATTACCAACAGTATTTTCATCGGCATCAACAAGGAACTGGAGGAGGTGTCCATGATCTTTGGTGCCGGCAGTGTGCAGACCTTTTTTAAGATCACCCTGCCCCTGGCATTTCCGGCTCTGGCAGCCAGCTCCATGTATTCGTTTTTAACGGCCTGGAATGACACCATCTCGGCGCTGATTCTGACCAATAAAAATCAGACGCTGTCCCTGGTTGTCTATAAAGCAATCGGCACAACGTCAAGCGGCATCCAGTATGCGGCGGCGGGAAGCATTGTGCTGATTCTTCCGGCACTGGTATTTACCTTTATTATCAGAAGATATATCGGACAGATGTGGGGCGGAGTTGAATTATAGGAGGAGCTATATGAGCTATTTGGAAATTAAGAATTTACAGAAGAGATATACAAAAGACGGTCCGCTGATTGTCAACAATATGAATTTGTCAATTGAGAAGGGCGAGTTTATTGTCTTTCTGGGGCCTTCAGGCTGCGGCAAGACCACCACCATCCGGATGATATCAGGACTTGAAGATATCAGCGGCGGTGAAATACTGATTGATGGGGAAAGTGTTGTGGGAAAAAAGCCCAAGGACCGGGGCGTTTCAATGATTTTCCAGAGCTATGCTATCTGGCCCCACATGACTGTGTTTGACAATATTGCCTATCCCTTAAAGCTTCAGAAGGTGCCGAAAGAGGAGATCAAAGAGCGGGTGACAACGGCGGCCAGGGCAACCGATATTGAAGGGTTGTTAGACCGTTATCCGGCGCAGATGTCCGGCGGTCAGCGGCAGCGGGTGGCAGTAGCCCGTGCCATTGTCGTGAAACCCAAGATTTTCCTGATGGATGAACCGCTCTCCAACCTGGACGCAAAACTCAGGGTATCCATGAGAACGGAGCTGAAAAACATCCACCTCCAGCAGAATTCCACCAGTATTTTCGTAACTCACGACCAGTCTGAGGCCATGAGTCTTGCTGACCGGATTGTGGTTATGTACAAAGGCAACATTGAGCAGATCGGAACCCCTATGGAGGTTTATCAGAACAGCGCCACAAAATTTGTAGCAGAATTTATCGGAACCCCACCGACTAACTTTTTCAAGGCAAGGATCGAAAAGGAAGGGGCCGGGCTGATGGCGGCAAATGAACATATCCGCTATCAGGTACCGGAGGCTCTTGTGCAGGCGCTTCTGCCATACGCCGGAAAAGAAGTCGACATGGGTGTCAGACCGGAATACATTGATTTATCCTTTTCACTGGAGAAAACACCGGGGTATATGTGTGATGCCACAATTGATTTTGTGGAGCCGCAGGGGTCCCATGCCATTTTAATAACAAAGATCGGCGGCAATGAAGTGAAGATTCATACCACAACCTATATGGAGATGGCACCAAAGACAAAGGTTGCACTGCAGGTGAAGGAAGATCGCGTCATGTTCTTTGACTGCGGGACAACACTGCGTATCAGATAATCAGATTTGGAGATAAAATATGGACAGCATAAAAGAACATTTACAGCATTTATACCCGGATTGCCACGAGGAGCTGGCAGAACGGATCCATGCACTGATAGAAACCTGGAAGCCGGAGATAAAAGAATCATATCCCTGGGTAGACAAAGACGATATCATGTTAATTACATACGGCGACGGCATCAGGAGGGAGGGGGAAGCGCCCCTTGCCACCCTGCGGACATTTTTGGAGGAGGAGCTTGCCCATACAGTTTCAGCGGTTCATTTACTTCCAATGTTTCCCTATACCTCAGATGACGGCTTTTCTGTTGTTGATTTCAGAGAGATCAACCGGGAACTGGGAGACTGGTCTGATATTGAAAAGCTTCGTGAACGCTATGACATGATGTACGATGCGGTTATCAATCATGTGTCAAAGTCCAGCAGCTATTTTAAGGAATATGCGGCAGGGAACCCCAGGTATAAAAATTTCTTTATTAAGGCGGATCCGGATGGGGATTACAGCTCGGTTATCCGGCCCCGGGCATTGCCGCTTCTGACGGAATTTAAGACTGGCCCGGGTAAAACATATCTCTGGACCACCTTCAGTGAGGACCAGCTGGATTTAAATTATAAGGATCCGGAGGTGCTGCTGGAGATTCTGGACATTCTCCTACTCTATGCGGCAAAAGGAGCCAGATTTATCCGCTTTGATGCCATTGGATTTGCCTGGAAGGAGCTGGGAACCACCTGTATGCATCTGCCCCAGACCCATGAGCTGATAAAACTCATGAGATGTGTGCTGGAGGCCTGTGTCACCGGCTGCACCATTATTACGGAGACGAATGTACCCCATAAAGAAAATATCAGTTACTTTGGCAATGGCTATGATGAGGCCGGCCTTGTCTATCAGTTTCCCCTGCCGCCTCTGACGCTTTATTCCTATTTAAGCGGAACTGCCTGCTATCTGTCGGACTGGGCGGCTGGTCTGGAGCCAACCACCGAAACCACCACATACTTTAATTTCCTGGCCTCCCATGACGGCATAGGAATGAGGCCGGTGGAGGATATCCTCAGTGAGAGAGAACGGCAGTTCATGGTTGAACAGGTGCTGGCCAGTGGCGGTCAGGTGGGATACCGGTCGCTGGCCGACGGAAGCCAGGTTCCATATGAACTGAACATCAATTACCTGGATGCGGTTGCCGGGAATGAGGCCGATCCGGTGCTGATGGTCCGGAAATTCCTGGGTTCCCAGTGTATCCTTTTGTCTGTGATGGGGATGCCGGCCATCTATTACCACAGCCTTCTGGGTTCCAGGAACTGTTATAAAGATTATCAGGAGTCAGGCATCAAGCGGAGGATCAATCGGGAAAAGCTGGATGCCGACCGGCTGAAAGAAGAGCTTTCCTGCCCGGATTCCTTAAGAAGCAGAGTGCTTTCCGGTTACCGGAAGATGCTGACAGCAAGGAAACAGGAGGAGGCTTTTGCTCCCAACAGTCCTCAGCAGGTCCGCCGGCTGAACGACAAAGTCTTTGCAGTGGTGAGAGGAAGGCTGGCAAACCGGATATTGGTGCTTGTCAACGTATCCGGGGATCAAGTGGAAGTAACAACCGGACTGGACGGAACCGATCTGCTTTCCGGTAAAACCATGAAACAGAAGGTTTCACTGGAACCATATGAGTATCTGTGGTTTAAAATAAACGGTTAAACGGCATAAATAAGGAGAATGCGGTTATGGACAGAGATTACAGTTTTTTAGATTCTCTTGACAGGGGAATGTATTTTGAGAAAAAAGAATATGACGGAGTTCCCTATCTGAAGTACGACGAAGTAAAAGACCTGCTTCCGGTACCGATTGTATCCAATCATCAGGAGTGGGTGGATTGCTATCATTATGCGGTCCGCATTCTGTATACCAACATTCATCAGCCGGCTGAGGGCAGCGGTTTTGTGAGCAATTTTGTGGATGCAGCGTTTAATAATGATATATTCCTATGGGACACTGTCTTTATGACACTGTTCTGCAATCTGTTTCATCCTTATGTGCCGGGAATCTGTTCCCTGGACAATTTTTACTGCAAGCAGTTTGATGACGGGGAAATACCCAGGGAAATGGTACGGGATACGGGCAGGGATTTCCTGCTTTGGGTCAATGCCTTTGACAGCCCGCTGTACTCCTATTTTCACAACCATTACGGTTTCCGCATGCTCAAGGAGCTGGGGACTCTGGCTTATGAGGATATGTATAAACCGAATATGGGGCGCATTATCGAAAAGAAGCCTTATTTAACTCTGGACAATTTAAATCATCCGTTGCTGGCATTTGCGGAATGGGAGAGCTATTGCCATACCAAAGACGTAAAACGGCTTCGGATGGTGCTGGAACCGCTGTACCGTTATCATGAGGCGCTGAAATACCATCTCCGCCATCAAAACGGTTTGTACGTGACTGATTGGGCCAGCATGGACAATTCGACCAGGAACAAGCATCTGGGCCTTGCTGTGGATACCAGTTCAGAAATGGTGATGTTTGCAGGTAATTTGATTGACATAATGGATGAACTGGAAAAGTACGGTTATGAAGTGCCGGACTACGAGAAACGGCGTGAAGGACTTGCCAGGGACAGGGCCATTCTGATTGAAAAAATCAACCGTTACATGTGGAATGAGCATGAGGGCTTTTATTATGACATTACCTTTGGCGAACGCCAGACCAGAATCAAGACAATAGCCGGATTTTTCCCCTTGGTATCAGGGGTTGCCGATGAAAAGCAGGGGAAACGCCTGATTGAATGGCTGGAGGATAAAGAAGCATTTAACCGTCCTCACCGGATCCCGGTGCTGGCTGC
The DNA here is from genome assembly GCA_902363835.1 of Lachnospiraceae bacterium. Classification (GTDB taxonomy): domain Bacteria; phylum Bacillota; class Clostridia; order Lachnospirales; family Lachnospiraceae; genus Lacrimispora. The sequence goes on along the minus strand of CABJBM010000021.1, from coordinate 54,039 downwards.
TGATGAAGAAGGGTATGATCCCCGGGGCGGCTATTGGCGGGGTTCCGTATGGGCGCCGACCAATGCGCTGGTGATTGGCGGCCTGGAAAAGCATGGTTTCCATAAACTGGCAAGAGATATTGCCATCAATCACCTGGATGTGATCTCAAAGGTATATGACCAGACTGGGACAATCTGGGAAAATTATCCGGCTGATGAGATTTCCAGCGGCGATTCCGACAAAAATGAGTTTGTGGGCTGGTCCGGGCTCGGTCCGATCCTTTACATAATCCAGTATGCCGTGGGCCTGTCATTGGAGCGAAAAGAAGGCGAGCCGACAGTCCGCTGGGAGATTTCAGGGAATCTTGTCAAGGGCGGTGTACTGGGCTGCAAGCGGTATTGGTTTGCCGGAAAAACCGCGGATTTTGAGGCAAAGGACATGGGCGGCTCCCTTGATGTGACGATTCATACGGAAGACTGCTTTAAGCTGAACCTGATTTACCAGGGGGCACAGCATTCCATTTCTGTGCAGGGTGATATGAAGCTGACATTTTAACCGGATCAGGCAGCAAAGCGGATTGGGAATATCCGCCTGACTCAAAGGGAAGACGGGCACAGGACCGGAGAAAAGGAGATACAATGAAAAAGCTGGTAATATACGGTGACAGTATTTCAACGGTTAATCACGGCCAGGGCGGCTATGAGGGGCTGATAAAGGAAGCGCTCTGTACGGCGGAGGTCTGTAATTTTTCAGTTGGTTCCAGTGGTCTGGCGAAAGCCACTCCAGGGAACATGCTGGAAGTTCTGGAACAACATCCGATTCCGGAAGATGCGGAACTGTTTTTGATCTGGCATGGAAGCAATGACTGGTATTGGGGGAGTTCGCTGGAGGAATTTTCTGCCGCAGTCAGGATTGTGGTTGACAAACTGCACACAGCGGCACCGGGGGCGCTGCTGGCCTGGGCAACCCCTATATACCGCTTTGAGAAGCCGGACGGTGTGGAACAGGAGGGGGAGGCGTATGATCTTCCCAATAAAAAAGGCTACACAATGCTGGATTACTATGAGGAGCTGGAACGTTCCAGTAAAAAACTGGGATTTTTCCTGATTGATATGCGCCGGATGTGCGGAATTCACCGCAATAACGCAGAACTGTATCTGGAGGACAGGATTCACCCCAATCATGACGGCTACGTGAAAATAGCAGCTGTAATGAGCCGTGAGATTAAGAGGATTCTGTTATGAAATATGATTGTGTCCGGGCGGATGACTTTATTGCAGATAAACAGCATGCCGCCCGCGGGTTAAGAGAGGCTGTCAGACATGCCGTGGAAACAGGCTTCCTGCATGTCAGACTGGGAAGCGGGACTTATATACTTGATGATTATGAGACGATTGAGACCCCATCCATTGCCCATGACGACGGCTGCGGAGATGTCCGTGAGAAGGACTGTTTTCTTTTTCTTTCGGGGATCCGGGGGCTGACGATCAGCGGGGTATGTATAGAGGAGGGTGAACCGGCAACTGTTTTGGCAGGACTGCACGAGCAGGACCCCCAGATACTGATGCCGGCTATTTTATGGGCGGAAGGCTGCGGCAGCCTGAAGCTTGAGAACATAGCTGTGACCAGAATGCCGGAAACGGCCAGCGCCGGTGTGGTGAAGCGGATCTCAAAAGATGAGGTGGAGATAGAAGTTTTCCCGGGTCTGCCTTGTGAGAATGGAATGGCTGCATACTGTATGAACCGTTTTGATGTCAGGGGCCATGCCGGGGAAAAAATAGGAGAAGGCCGTCTGCTTGGGGAGAGTTTAACCTATGGCTTTGGTTATGACCGGAGATTTACCAAAACAGGAGAAAGAACTCTGTGCCTTCGGGATGGGGAGATTGGGAGAAAGGTAAATGTGGGAGAGGGCTTATCCTGGCATCAGTCAGGACGCACGGATTTTCAGTTTTTTTTCGGAGGCTGCGACGATTTGAGCCTGTCCAATGTGCGTGTTTACAATACCAATGGGTTTGCTGTTCTGACGGAGAACTGCAGGAATATAACAGCCAGGCGTCTGGTTATAAAACCGGCCGGCGCCCAGTTTTTTACCGGTCCAAGGGACGGCTGGAAGATCTACCGCTGCAGCGGAGCCATATTGCTGGACCGGTGTCATGTGGAAGGCGTCCGGATGGATGGTCAGAACGTTCACAGTAATTTTCTTCTTGTGGAAAGGCGGATTGGTGAGCGTGAACTCATCTGTACCTGCAAATATGCACCTGTCCCACTTCGCTTACCTGCGGCCATAGGAATTTATGACGGCATGGACATGTGTGAGTTCCGGCTTGAGAGCTGGGAGTTTGCCGGCGGTTTTAGGGAGAGCAGTGTACAGCCGGAGGAAAAGACTGCCGGTACCGCTGTAGCGGGGACGGTTAACCAGATAACGAGATATCGTCTGGTATTAAAGGAGGGTCTGCCTGATTTTGTGGCAGCGGGTTCCCTGGTACATGCACTGTGCTGGGAGCCTGATTCCTATGAGTGCAGGGACAGCGTATTTAAAAATATTGCCGGTGCGGGCCATTTATTGCGGTGCAGAAATGTAACCATCCGGGGATGCCGCTATGAGAACCTTATGAATGCGGGAATTTTGATCGGAGCTGAATTCAGCACACACTGCGAGGGAGGGCATGGAGAAAATATAATAATCCAGGACTGCAGCTTTATTAACTGCGGATTCAAGCCCCGGTACGGCTCATATGGCATGGGAGGAATTGCCGTGAAATCCCAGGGATTTTCCGGTCCGTATAACCGCAATATCACCATTTCCGGCTGTAGGTTTGAAGCCTGCAGTCAGGGAATCGAACTTTGCGATGCCGGCCAGGTTGTTATGCAGGATTTACACTTTGTGGAAGTACGGCAGCCGTTTAAGATAGAAGAGGAAACGGTTGAAAACGTAAAATTGATAAGCCATTCGGATTAAATTATTCTGAGACCGCCGCTATTGCAATAAATAAAGGGGTAAAATATTTCTGGAACAAATAGATAGAAAACTCCATATGTTCATGCTATAATAAAACAAATATTAATTTGAACGAATCAAAGTGAGGATAAGTCTATGCCTACGATCAAAGATATAGCTGTAAAAGCCGGTGTTTCCCATGGCACCGTCTCCAATGTGCTGAATAAAAGGGGAAACGTCAGTGCTGAAAAGATTCAATTAGTGGAACGGATTGCCAATGAGATGGGGTATAAGATGAACGTCCAGGCACAGCAGCTGCGTGCCGGCATGGCGCGCAGAGTCTGCATCATTGTGCCTAAAATTACTTTGAAAAGCTATAATGACTTATATTTTGGTTTAGAACAGTATTTGCGGGATCATGATTTCAGTATAGAATTAATTTGTACCAATAACTTAGAATGCGGTGAGGAACGTGCGGTAAAAAAAGCTCTGTCTTTAAATCCCATGGCAGTGGTGGTGGTCAGTTCCCTGTTAAAGAACCGGGGGCTTTACACCTCCGAAGCAAATTTTTTCTTTGTGGAGCGGAAGGTTAAGGGAATGCCGGAAGGTGCTGTTTACGTTTCTTTTTCATTTGACAAAGCGGGACAGGACATTGCCATGAGGTGTATTGCAGACGGCCATAAAAATGTGGCATTGTTTTGCGAAAACAGCATTTATTCCAATAGCAAAAGTTTTATAAACGGGGCAGTGGATGTGTTTGAGGATAACAACTGCTCTTATAAAATATTTCCAAGTGATGACAGCAAGTGGTTTAATAAGGCATTTGATATCTTAAACTCCAAAGAGGAGTTTGATGCGGTCATTGCCATGAGCAAGGAAGATGCGGATTATGTGAAGGCAGCCCACCAATATAATCCGGATAAAAAGATGCCGGTTATTTATGCCCTGTCCAGTAAAAGCATTGGCATTGATCCTGAAGTGTGCAAATATGAGTTGAATTATAAACTGCTTGGAAGGACCATTGGGAAACGAATTATTGGAATCAGCGAAGAAGAACGGGAATTAAGTCAGGCTGAGAAAGAAAAGGAGCAGGGAAAAAACCGGTTGGAACAGATTCTTGTTGAAAATGACGGGTTTTATTATGATGTACCTTTCACCCAAAAGGACAGTTCCATCTGTTTCCTCACCATTCAGAATCCCACCAGCAAAGCCATTAAAATGCTTCTTCCTTCCTTTACCAAGGAAACCGGAATTAAAGTAAATATGATAGAGGTTTCTTATGATGAACATTATAAGATGTCCCGTGCATGCAGCCAGAGCAATCCTTATGATTTGATCCGGATTGATATGGCATGGATGACAGAGCTGGGAGATAAGATATACCGTCCCTTAGATGATACCAGACCGGTGGTAAGATGGCTGAGAGAGCAGATTTTGCCTACATTATCTGAAAATTATTCCATTGTAAATGGCGTCCGGTATGCATTTCCTTTGGATGCCTGCGTGCAGATGCTGTTTTACCGAAAAGATTTATTTGAGGATGAGTTGATTAAACGGGAATTTTTTGAAACGTATAAAAGGCGCCTGGAGATTCCCAGGACCTTTAAAGAATTTAATGAAGTGGCAAGATTTTTTACGAAAAAGGAAAACCCGGCTTCCAGGACCAGGTATGGGGCGTCAGCTACTTATGGGCGGACGTTTCTCGCGGCCTGTGATTTCCTGCCAAGATTCCGGGAATATAAGAAGGATATTTTTGATGAAAGCGGGCATGTGAACATCCTGATCCCTGAGATGAAGCAGGCAATTTTAAATTACCTGGATACCTGCCGTTATACCAGCAATGATATTTACCAGTGGTGGCAAGAACCAACGCGGCAGTTTTCAGAGGGCAGTACTGCCATGCACATTGTATTTTCCAATTATGCCTCTGAAATGATTCACAATTTGGAATCCAAGGTAGTGGGAAGAATTGCCTATGGAACGGTTCCCGGCGGACAGCCTTTGTCAGGAGGCGGTTCTGTTGGTGTCTCAAAATTCAGCAATAAATATGAAGAATGCATGATGTTCTTAAAATGGCTGTACCGAAAAGACATTGCCGAAACCATTACCTATCTTGGCGGGTATGTGTGCAATCATGAAATCAGCAGGAATATGGACATACTGGAGCTTTATCCCTGGCTGGAGGATATGGAAAAATCCTTTGAACCCGGCTGGAGAATATCCCATCACCATAAAAATCATGTTTTTAATGAATTCTTGTTTGAAGATATTCTGGGAAAAGCGATCCGTTCCATTGCTTCGGGAATTGAGGAGGCAGACATTGCCCTGGAAAAAGCGCAGGCAGAATGCAGCAGAATCTTTAATCCTGTACCAGAACGTGTTTAAAGTAATATGAAATCCCAAAAAGGTGTTGCAGTAGGAGTTTCAGGAACCAACCGCCGGTTGAACTCTGCTGCAGCACCTTTTTGTTGCGGCAAAAAGCGGATAAAATAATTGAACGTGTCAATAAAAATGGGGTAAAGGTACGCAAATCAGTAAAACGATCACCATAATATGCACAAAAAAATGTAAAGTTTTTGATGAAATCATGTAAAATAAACAATTAAATTATAAAATAATATTGACACGTTCCAATAAATGGTGTATAAAATAGTTAAAGAACCAAGGAGGTAAGGATAATGTACATAAAGAATCAATCAATTAGAAATCTTATTGAGAAAAATAAGATTTTAATTGCGGCTCATCGCGGAACCTGCGGGGGAAATGTGGTTCAAAATACATGCATGTCATATAAGAATGCATTGCTTCATGGAGCAGATATGATAGAGGTGGATGTTTCCATGACTTCGGACGGAGTGTTTTATGCGTTTCATAATGGAGAAGAGCCATTGGAGCTGGGGATTGACCGGGATATCAGAACCATGACTTCAGAGGAGGTGAATCAGCTTTATACTTTGAATTCCGTGAGACATGTATGCAGACAAAAGCTGGAGTATTTAGAGGATGTTCTGGAAAGATTCCGGGGGAAATGTCTGATTAATATTGATAGATCCTGGTTTTACTGGAAGGAAATTATAGCGTTTCTGGAGAGAATGGATATGAAGGATCAAATCCTTTTAAAATCAGGAGTGGAAGAGGATTTACTGAAGGAGCTTGAGGTAAGCGGCACTGGAATTATGTACATGCCCATCATGAGACGTCCGGAAGAATGGGATATTATAAAGAAATATGATATCAATGTTGCAGCAGCGGAATTAATTTTTACTGATTTAGAAAGTGAATTTTTAAGTCCGGAATTCATGGGGCAATTAAAGGAGACAGGCATTGCTCCGTGGGTCAATGCCATTACACTGGATGATGATACCATTCTTTCAGGGCTTTTGGATGATAATAATGCCATTAAGATCGGTTATGAGGAAACATGGGGAACGTTAATGGACCTTGGATTCGAAATTATCCAGACTGATTGGCCGGCGTTGTTAAAAGGATACATATTAAATAAATTTAAGGAAAAATAGGAGAAGAGTCATGAAAAATTTAAAGAAGTTTGCAGCACTTGGATTATCTGTTGCTATGGTACTGTCCCTGGCAGCCTGTGGGTCCGGCAGCAAGGAGACAACGGCTGATACGGCAGGCCAGACAACAGCCCAGACAACAACCCAGACAACAGGCGGTGAGGTGGATAAAGGCCAAAAACTGATCGTCTATACCAACTCAGGTTCCAATGGCAGGGATGCGTGGTTAAAGGAACAGGCAGCCGCTGCAGGTTATAACATCGAAGTTGTACAGATTCAGGGCGGGGATTTAGCTAACAGAATCATTGCAGAGAAAAATAATCCCCAGGCAGACATGGTGTTTGGATTGAATTCCATTGAATATGAGAAACTGAAAAAGGAGAATGTTCTTGATAAATGGGAACCTTCCTGGGTTGGAGATGTGGATATGTCCTTAGGAGATAAAGAAGGATATTACTATCCCATCGTCATTCAGCCATTGGTGAATATCATGAGTGCTGATTTGCAAAATCCGCCAAAGGATTATACAGATCTGGTGAATCCGGAGTGGAAAGGCAAATACAACATCCTGAATTTTGGCGGCGGCACCGGTAAGACAATTCTGGCCAGTTTGCTGATTCGTTTCAGAGATGACAGTGGGGAACATGGCATTTCCGATAAAGGCTGGGAGTTTGTAAAGAACTGGATTCAAAATGGCCATATGGAGCAGCAGGGGGAAGATTATGTTGGAAATGTAATTTCCGGTTCCATCCCCATTACAGAGATATGGGGCAGCGGTGTGCTTCAGAATCAGACAGAGAGAAATTATAAGTTCCAGATCATGGTTCCCGAATTAGGCGTTCCATATGTTACAGAGCAGATTGCCATGATTAAAGGCTCCCAGAAAAAAGACCTTACGGTTGATTTTGCAAACTGGTTTGGTTCTGCAGAAACACAAACAGCCTGGATGAAGCAGTTTGGCACCATTCCATGCCAGCCAAAGGCACTGGAGGAGGCTCCTGCGGATATTAAGGAATTCATTGATCTGGTTCATCCCCAGGATATGGATTGGGGATTTGTAGCTGAGAACATTGATCAATGGGTTGAAAAATGTGAACTAGAGTTCTTACAGTAGGTGATGGAGGGCGGTATGGTTTATGTAAATAAATGATACCGCCTTTTTGCAAGGAGAACAGGATGATTGAATTTAAAAATATAGAAATAAAATATGGGGATTTTACGGCAATTAAAGATTTGAATTTAACAATCCAGGATGGGGAGTTCTTTACATTTCTTGGCCCGTCAGGCTGCGGCAAAACGACTACCTTAAGGTCTTTGGTGGGTTTTATAGAACCAAGTGCCGGTCAGATCATGATTGATGGGAAGGATATTACTAATACACCGGTGGAGGAGAGGAAGATAGGCATGGTGTTTCAGAGTTATGCCCTGTTTCCCACTATGACGGTATACGAGAACCTGGCATTTGGACTGAAGGTCAAAAAGCTTTCAGCAGCGGAGATCGATAAAAAAGTAAAAGAGGTTGCAAAGGTAATCGAGGTAAAAAACGAACATTTGGCGAGAAATGTGTCGGAACTGTCAGGAGGGCAGCAGCAAAGGGTGGCGCTTGCAAGAGCCATTGTCTTAGAACCGAAGATTTTATGCCTGGATGAGCCTCTCTCTAATCTGGATGCCAAGCTGAGGGTGGGGCTTCGGAGCGAGCTTAAGAAGCTGCAAAAGAACCTGGGGATTACTACTTTGTATGTCACTCATGATCAGGAGGAAGCCCTTACCTTATCTGACCGGATTGCCGTATTTAATAACGGATTCGTGGAGCAGACAGGCAAACCATATGATATTTATAACCATTCCAAATCCGAATTTGTCTGTGATTTCATCGGTGAAATTAACCGCCTGAATGCAGCGGTTATGAATGAAATCAAGAAACAGACAGATTGCAGGCTGGATGAAAATAAAAGTGCCTATATCCGTCTGGAAAGAATCCGTTTAGAAAAAGTCTCCGGCTATGGGAAGTTAAGTGGAATTATAAAAGATTATGATTATAACGGAGTCATGACCAAATACTCTGTGGATGTTATGGGCTGTATGCTTCGCGTCATCCACATAAACGACGGAATGCCATTTTTAGAACCTGGTCAGACCCTGGATTTATACATTGGGCCTAAAGACATCATGCAATTTTAAAAGGAGGTGTTTGTATGAAGCATATAGCCAGAAAGCAGTCTTTCAGTGTACAGACCTTGATTTTAAAAATTGTCATAATATGGGCGATTGTTGCATTTGTCATATATCCCAACGTGAACTTAATGATCGGCATGTTTTATAAAAACGGCCAGTTTTCCACCCAAGTATTCGGTAAGGTGTTTAGCTCTGCCAGGGCCATGAAAAGCCTTGTAAACAGCTTTATTCTGGCATTTACTCTTGTTGTTACCGTGAACATCGTGGGAACCTTAAGCGTCCTTTTGACAGAATACTGGGATATTAAAGGGGCAAAGGTTTTAAAGCTTGCCTACATGAGCTCTCTGGTTTACGGAGGAGTAGTCCTGGTATCCGGCTACAAATACGTTTATGGAGCCAATGGATTGCTGACAAAACTGTTATTGATGATCATTCCGGGCATGAATCCAAACTGGTTTGTAGGATATGGGGCAGTTGTATTTGTCATGACATTTTCCTGTACCCAGAATCACATGATGTTTTTAAAAAATGCCATTCACGGATTGGATTATCATACCATTGAAGCCGCAAAGAATATGGGGGCTTCCGGCAGCAGAATTTTCTTTAAAATCGTCATGCCGGTACTAAAGCCTACTTTTTTTGCAATTACAATCCTTACGTTCCTTACAGGATTGGGAGCCATGTCGGCACCGTTAATCGTCGGCGGAGATGCCTTTCAGACCATTAATCCCATGATCATTACATTTGCAAAGTCCAGTTATTCCAGGGAGGTGGCAGCGTTTCTCGCAATCCTGCTGGGACTTGCTACCATGGTTTTATTGGCAGTATTCAGCAGAATTGAAAAAGGCGGAAATTACATCTCCGTATCCAAAACAAAGGCTAAAATGCGCAAGCAGAAAATCCATAATCCTGTGTGCAACATACTGGCACATGTGGTTGCTTATTTTATGTTTGTCATTTATGTCATTCCAATCCTTTTGGTTATCGTGTATTCCTTCTGTGATTCCCTGACCATTAAGACAGGTGATATTACCATGACTTCGTTTACTGTGGCTAATTACCAGAAACTGTTTACAAGTGCAGCTGCTGTCAAACCGTATCTGGTGAGTATTGTGTATTCCCTGCTGGCGGCGGTGGCAGCAGCAGTAATTGCTGTTATCTGCGTCAGATTCGTGCGTGGGGCTAAGCGTAAATATGACGTATTCTTTGAATGGGGAATGCTGGTTCCATGGCTGCTTCCCTCCACATTAATTGCACTTGGCCTGACCATAACATATGGAGAACGCCACGCGATTTTGTTTCATTATGTTCTTGTAGGAACCCTGGTGTTAATGCTTGTGGGGTATACGGTAGTCAAACTGCCGTTTTCCTACCGGATGATAAAGGCGGCCTTCTTCAGCATTGACAATGACCTGGAAGAAGCCGCAAAATGTATGGGTGCCGGCACTTTTTATACGATGATAAAGGTAATACTGCCGGTTATCTTCCCTGCAATCATGTCTGTCATTATTTTAAATTTTAATGGCATGTTATCGGATTACGACTTATCCGTATTTCTGTATCATCCCTTATTCCAGCCCCTTGGTATTGTTATTAAGGCAGCCTCCGATGAGTCTGCAGCCATTGATGCCAAGGCAATGGGATTTGTATATACGGTTGTTTTAATGATTCTTTCCTCTGTGGCTTTATATTTTGGGCAAGGGAATGGAATGGAAAAAATCAGACGCTGGAAACAGAAGGGTATCCAGAGAAAAGCGATAAGAGAATTAAAATAAAGCCGGCACTCTTTTAGCCATGCCATTGGAAGGAGGAGAAAAAGCTTCAAAAGGACTGAACTGGAACGCGTAATGGAGGAGGAAACATGAAGACGGTAGCGGAAGCTGTGGAATACTTAGAAGGCATAAACCTGATTTCAATCAGCGTGAGGATTCTCATGTCCATGATCTGCGGCGGAGTGATTGGTATTGAACGGGGGAGATCCCGCCAGCCGGCTGGAATGAGAACCTATATGCTGGTTTGTATGGGGGCTGCTGTGGTTATGATGACAGGACAGTACATGTATGATCATTTTCAAAGCGGTGATCCGGCAAGGTTGGGAGCTCAGGTAATCAGTGGCATTGGTTTCCTTGGAGCCGGAAGTATTATTACTTTTGGAAAGACAAAAATCAAAGGATTAACCACTGCGGCAGGTCTCTGGACAGCTGCATGCATCGGACTGAGCATTGGAATTGGATTTTACATAGCCGGAATCATCGCTACTATGGCAGTATCTTTGATTATGACCCAGTTTAAGAAATTAGAGTATCATCTGATTTTTGACGATGTGTGGCTCAGCATGTATGTGGAAATGGATGAGGATGCCAAAATGGCGGATATTGCCCGGGAAATTGCAGGATTTGGTTTGGAAATTGGTGAAGTCCAGGTTGGAAAGAAGAGGAAAGGATTTCAGAAGGCTGTTATTAATCTGAAGAATACAGAGCATAAAGGCCGGGAAGAAGTGCTGAAATATTTAGAAAATATGAAAGAGATTCAGTTTGTAAAATATACGTCTTAATGAAGAACCGTCATACCTGTGGGTGTGGCGGTTTTTTAGAAAAGACCCCTGCACATTTCCTTTATGGCTGGCACTATTTTCTTCTTGCATTAAAAAGTTTTGAAATTTGTTGTAAAAAATCATAAAAAATACTTTACATTCGTTATCCAATATGTTAATATGCATATGTAACCGGTTACATAAAGGAGATTTGACATGAATATACGGGATATTGCCAAAAGAGTGGGTGTTTCATCTGCGACTGTGTCCAGAGTGATTAATCAGTCCGGATACGTAAAGGAGGAAACCAAGCAGAAGGTTTTAGCGGCGATTGAAGAAGCGGATTTCGTACCCAATGCCATTGCAAGAAGTTTGAGCATCCGTGACTCTTCCAGTATCGGGGTCATTGTTCCGGATATAGCCAATGAGTTTTTTTCCAGTGTCATAAGCGGAATGGGAGAGATAGCAGCCAATAACCAGTATAACATTGTTTTGTTTGATACAGGTGAAATGCAGGAAAGAGAGCATCAGTACCTTCAGATGGCAGAAGGACAAAGACTTTCCGGTTTGATTATAACTCCGGTTTCTGAGCTTGATATGATGACCCGGGATAAGCTGATACAATTTGAAAACAAGGGGATTCCAGTGGTTTTAGTTGACCGGAATATTAAAAGTTCCAGCCTGGATGGGGTTTTTGTGGAAAATGACGCCGCTGCTTATAAAGGAGTGGAAGCTTTGATCCATGCCGGTCACCGTAAGATCGCAATCATTACAGGTCCCAGTACTTCCATGCCGGGGAAGGACCGGCTAAAAGGATACAAGAAAGCCTTAAAGGATTATGGGATTGAACTTAAGGAAGAGTATATTGTATCCGGGGATTTCAAGATTATCAAGGCATATGAACGGACAAAAGAATTACTGGAGCTTCCGGATCCGCCAACTGCGATTTTTGCCTCCAACAACCAGACCAGTTTAGGAGTGCTTAAGTATCTCACAGAGCAGAAACTTAAAATGGGCAGGGACATATCAATGGTAGGCTTTGACCAGATCGAATCCCTTAAAATAATTGATTACAGGCTATCTACCATTGAACGTGATGCAAAGAAGCAGGGATATGAAGCAATGGCAATGTTGATTGACAAGCTGTCCCATAAGGAGAGTAAAAGCTCCGGCAGAAAAATCTTTGTTCCTTATCAGGTAGTGCTTCGAGGTTCAGAATTAATAAAATAGGCTGCGTGTAAGCAGTTTATTTTTACCCGGAATGTGTAACCGGTTACACATTCCGGAAGATACATGAAAAAAAGAAAAGAGGAGAAAAAAATGGATATTGCAAAAATGATAGATCACACCATGCTAAAGGCAGATGCTACATCAGAAACAATTAAAAGGTATTGTTCAGAAGCAAAACAATATGGATTTGCATCAGTGTGCGTGAATACATGTCATGTGCCTCTTGCTGCACAGGAGTTAAAGGGCAGCGGCGTAGCGGTTTGCTGCGTGGTTGGATTTCCTCTGGGAGCAATGATGACTTCCGCAAAAGCCTTGGAAACTTCCGAAGCAGTGAAGGCAGGGGCAGAGGAAGTGGATATGGTAATGAATATCGGCGCCATGAAGGAGAAAGATTATGATATGGTCCGTGACGATATAAAAGCAGTTGTGGAGGCCTCCCAGGGAAAAACGGTAAAAGTTATTTTAGAAACGTGCCTTTTAACAAAAGAGGAAATCCAAAAGGCCTGTGAGATTTCTGTAGAAGCCGGAGCCGATTTTGTAAAGACATCCACAGGTTTTAGCACAGGCGGTGCCGTACCGGAGGATGTGGCACTTATGAAGCAGACGGTAGGGGACAGGGCAAAAGTAAAGGCAAGCGGAGGAATCCGTACACAGGAAGAGGCCCGCGCTATGATAGAAGCCGGAGCAGACCGGATTGGAGCAGGCAACGGAATCGCCTTGCTATAAGGAGAGGAGAAGGGTCATGGGGAAAAAAGTAACAGTTTTTGGAAGCTTTGTAGTGGATCTGATGGGAAGATGCCCTCATCTTCCGGTTCCGGGAGAAACCGTCAAAGGAAGCGTTTTTAAGATGGGTCCCGGCGGCAAGGGCTTTAACCAGGGGGTGGCTGCTCACAAGGCAGGAGCTGATGTGACCATGGTTACAAAGCTTGGTGAGGATGCATTTGCAGATGTGGCATTAAGCACCATGAAAAACCTGGGAATGGATACGGGACGGATATTCCGTACCGGGCAGACAGAGACCGGCAGCGCGCTGATCATGGTGGATGAAAGCACCAGCCAGAATGAAATTGTTGTTATTCTGGGAGCCTGTGACACCATTACAGACGAAGAAGTAGAATCTGTTTCAGACTTACTGGATCAATCGGATTATCTGCTGACTCAGTTGGAAACCAATATTTCTTCCGTGGAAAAAATAATTGATATTGCATATGAAAAGGGCGTAAAGATCATTTTAAATACAGCACCTGTGCAGCCGGTCAGTGACAGCATTTTAAGTAAGGTGGACTTGATCACGCCCAATGAGGTAGAAGCCGGGATATTAACCGGAATACCGGTAGACGGGGAAGAAAGTGCAGGAAGAGCTGCAGACTTCTTCTTTGAAAAAGGAGTTAAAAATGTACTGATTACCCTGGGAGGAAAAGGGGTTTACTTAGCAACTCCTGAGAAAAGAGGGATACTGCCTGCTTACCGGGTCAACGCAGTTGATACCACCGGTGCGGGAGATGCATTTAACGGGGGTCTGGTGGCAGCCCTGGCAGAAGGAAAGGATTTATGGGAGGCAGCAGCCTTTGCCAATGCATTAGCAGCTATTTCAGTGCAAAGAATCGGAACGACACCGGCCATGCCTGACCGGGAAGAAGTTGACTCATTTATCAAAGCACAGGAAAAGGAGAAAGAGGTATGTTAAAAACAGGAATTTTACACCCTCAATTAGCAAGAGTCATGGCGGAACTCAGGCATATGGATATGCTGGTAATCGGAGATGCCGGGCTTCCGATTCCAAAGGAAGTGGAACGGGTGGACTTAGGCTGGAAGCCGGGAAGTCCTTCTTACCTGGAGGTTTTGGAAGAAATAGAAAAATATATGGTGACGGAAAAGGCCATATTTGCAGAGGAGGCGCTTGCCGTAAGCCCGGAACTTCATAAAAAGGCGCTGGCTCTCCTGCCGGAAGGCATTCCGGTGGAGTATGTGCCTCATAAGGAATTAAAGAAGATCACTGAGGGAGCCAAGGCGATCATCCTGACAGGTGAATTTACAGGATATACCAACGTCGTACTGGTCTCAGGCTGCGCATATTGACCGGAAGCAAAGGGGAAGTGGTGAAATCATATGGGAGGAAGGTTAGTTTTAAAACTGGAATCAATCGTAAAGACGTTTCCCGGTGTCAAGGCTCTTGACGGGGTGCATCTGGAGATTTTTGAGGGAGAGGTCCATGCCCTGTGCGGAGAAAACGGGGCAGGAAAATCCACCTTAATGAAAATAATTGCGGGAGCACAGCCTTATACTTCCGGGGCCATGTATCTGGATGAGAAAGCTGTGGTGTTCCATTCCGCCAAAGATGCGGAGAAACATGGAATCGCCATGATCTATCAGGAATTTAATATGGTTCCGGAATTGTCGGTGGCTGAAAATATGTATCTTGGAAGACTTCCTGCCAATCAGTTTGGAAAAGTGGATTGGAACAGATTGTACCGGGAAGCACAGGAAAATCTGGATCATCTGGGATTAAAGTTCAGCGCAAGGACCAAGGTGAGGAATTTATCTGTGGCAGAGGCTCAGATGACAGAGATCGCCAAGTGCCTGACCATTGGGGCAAAAATCATTATTATGGATGAGCCTACCGCTGCGCTGGCAGAAGAGGAAATCCAAATCCTCTTCCGGACGATTGAAGAACTGAAGAAAAAGGGAATTGCAATCATTTATATTTCCCACCGCATGGATGAGATTTTTCAGATTTCAGACCGTCTTACGGTTTTCCGGGATGGAAAATTTGTGGCATCAAAACTCATTGGAGAGACGGATTATGAAGATGTGGTATCCATGATGGTGGGACGGAATGTATCCAATCTGTACCCGGTAAGGGATTATAAGCCCCGGGAAGTGGTATTTGAAGCCAGAAAAGTAAACAGCCGCGGGGTCCATGATGTCAGTTTAAAGCTTCACAAAGGGGAAATATTAGGGATTACAGGTCTTCTGGGTGCCGGTACCATAGAACTTTCCAAGCTGATTTACGGTGCAATGCCAATGGACAGCGGAGAAATTTACGTACACGGTGAAAAAAGGGACTGTTCATCTCCCAGAAAAGCATTAGAAGCAGGAATCGGGTTTGTTTCGGATGACAGGAAGCAGGAAGGGCTTGTATTAATAAGAAGCATTAAAGAAAATATTTCCATGTCTTCTTTAAAAAAGCTGACCAAGGGATTCCGGATGGATAACAAACTGGAAATGGAACGTGTAAAGGAACAGGTTAAAGCGCTGAATATTAAAATCAGTTCTCCGCAGCAGCTTGCCGGAAAATTAAGCGGCGGAAACCAGCAGAAAATAGTGTTTGCAAAAATGCTGTTAGCGGATTCTGATATTCTGATTTTAGATGAACCCACACGGGGAGTAGATGTGGGGGCCAAGGCAGAAATCTATGCCATTATGAACAAGTTGACAGAAGCCGGCAAGAGCATCCTGGTAATTTCCACGGATCTGCCGGAACTGATAGGGGTCAGTGACCGCGTTATTGTCATGCGGGAAGGACGAACGGTATTGGAAATCTCCAAACAGGAAATGAATCAGGAAAAAATATTAGCTCATGCGTCTGGAGGGGTAAGTGAAAATGAATCAGGAAACTAAAAAACGGTTAATCAACCAAATAAATATATATCGCTCGGTTTTGATCTTACTGGTAATCTGTATCTTTGCCACCTTTTTGTCACAAAGCTTTTTAAGTGTTTCCAACCTGTTTAATGTTTTTAAGCAGGTGACAGTTGCCGGTATCATCGGCTGCGGCATGACCTTTGTGATCCTTACCGGTGGAATCGATCTGTCAGTAGGTTCTATTCTGGGGTTTGCCGGAGTTGTAGCCTCCGGTGTGCTGGCCTCCACAGGAAATACCTTTCTGGCAGTATTTACAGCAGTTGCAATCGGAATTACCTGCGGAATCGTAAACGGATTTTTTATTTCCCAATGTGGGATTCCTCCGTTTATTGCCACTCTGGGCATGATGACCCTGCTTCGGGGCTGTGTTTTGATCTACACCAAAGGTTCTCCTATTCCGGTCAAAATAGATTCTTATAAATTTATTGGAAAAGGTACGGTTTTAGGGGTTCCGGTACCTGTTATTATCCTCATAGGGCTTTTCCTGCTGGCTCATTATATTTTAACGCAAACCAGCTTTGGACGCAGCATTTATGCATTTGGAGGAAACCGGGAAGCAGCCCGTTTATCCGGAATCTCAGTAAAAAAGACGGAGTGGATGGCTTACATCATCAACGGTTTTTTAAGCGGCATTGCGGCAGTGGTTTTAACAGCCAGACTGGGGTCTGCCCAATCCACCAGCGGACAAGGAATCGAGATGGATGCCATTGCAGCAGTTATACTTGGCGGAACCAGCTTAAGCGGTGGAACCGGATTTGTATTGCCTACTGTGGTAGGCGCCATGATCATGGGAATTATTGACAATATTTTAACGCTTATGAACGTAAATCCCCATGCTACCAATATTGTAAAGGGCGCCGTTGTGCTCATTGCAGTTCTGGTGGACAAAAAAGTCAAGGATTTATCTGCGAAAGCAGAATAAATAAAACTATTAATGTAAAAAGAGAAGGGAAGGTAAAAAATTATGATGAAAAGAAAGCACATGACAGCAGTAGTTGCAGCTACGGGACTTGTTCTTGCATCACTGGCAGGATGCAGCAGCGGAGCAAAGGCGCCTGAAACCAAACAGGAGACAACCCAGACAGAAGCAGCTACAACAACAGCACAAGCCCAGTCAAAGGAAGAGGCTAAGTCAGGGGACAAGAAATACGTAATAGGACTTGCCATGAATACTCAGACAAATCCGTTCTTTGTGGATGTAAAAGATGGAGTGCAGAAGGCAGCAGACGAATTAGGCGTGGAGCTTTATATCACAGATGCTCAGGATGACCCTGCCATTCAGATGAAGGACATAGAAAACCTGATCACCAAAAAGCCGGACTGTATCATCATTGATACCTGTGACTCCGATGCAATCGTATCTTCCATTGAAGCATGTAACGAAGCCGGTATCCCGGTGCTTACCATGGACAGGGAGGCCAGCGGCGGGGAAGTGGTTTCTCATATCGGTTACGATGCCATTAAATCCGGTAAGCTGGCCGGCCAGTATCTGGTAGACACGCTGGGAGGAAAAGGAAATATCGTAGAAATCCAGGGTATTATGGGAACCAATGTGGCTCAAAGCCGTTCCAAAGGCTTTAACGAAGTTATAAGCCAGAACCCGGACATGAAGATCGTTGCCTGCCAGGTTGCAGATTTTGACCGCTCCAAGGGCATGAGCGTAATGGAAAACATTCTTCAGGCCAATGACCACATTGACGGATTATATGCTGCCAATGATGAGATGCTTCTCGGTGCTTTGGAAGCGATTGAGGCTGCCGGCCGTCTGGATGAGATTACCATGATCGGATGCGATGCCATTGATGATACCATTGAAGCAATTAAAGCAGGAAAGGTTGAAGCAACCATTGCAGAACCGCCATTCTTCTTAGGAAAAGCGATTTTAAACGCTGCATACAATTATCTGGAGGGGAAAGACGTAGAAAAGTATGTGATCCTGGACAACGAACTGGTAACTGCTGATAATGTAAATGAATTAGTTACAAAAGAATAATCGATATTTATGCTGGCTGCGGCATCAGACTGGGTTGACTGGTCTGATGCTGCTTTTGGATAATTCTGCAAATAGAATAAATTCAAACCAAAGAGAGGAATAATAAGGATAAATTTAATCATGGAAAAACAGGGCTTTTGAATTTTCAGAGCCTTGTTTTTTATTTCCCGCAACTTTTTTGTACCTGAAATCATCTATATAACAGAACGGAAAAATGTCTGTGAAAGGACAGAAAGGGTACCAGATGAGACAAGAGATTTATGATAAGATAACAAGCTACATCATTGAAAATCAGAAAAAATTTTACCGGCTGGCCTTCAGCTACGCCCAAAACAAGGAGGATGCACTGGACATTGTTCAAAATGCTGTGTTAAAAGCGCTGGATCATTATGAATCCTTAAAAAATTCCGATGCTGTGAAAACATGGTTTTATAGAATTCTTGTAAATGAAAGCATTTATTTTCTCAGAAAAAATAAAAAGGAGATCGCATCAGGGGAAGAGCTGGGTTTAGAGATCCCCTATTATGAACAGGGCTTTGAGCCATCGGATGACCTATATGATGAGATCAATCAGTTGGATATTGAAATACAAAACATCATTAAGCTCCGCTTTTTTGAGGAAATGTCCTTAAAAGAAATTGCAGAGATCACCGGGACCAATTTAAACACAGTGAAGGCAAGATTGTACCGGGGCTTAAAATTGTTAAAGCAGAATATTCAGGAGGTGAATTTATGAATCAGTTGGAAGGCGCAAAAAACAGATACGATGAGACTCCCATTCCAGAGGAATTAAACGGGCGTATACAAAGTACCATAAATCAGTTTGAAGGAAAAATCACAGCAGGAGGCCGGAATGGAGTTGATGGCAAAGGGAAACAGTTTTATAAATGGGGAATTGGGACAGCGGCCGCTTTTCTTATTACATTTACGGCTGCCTTAAATACCAACACAGCGTTTGCAGAGGAGATGAACCAGCTTCCGGTAGTAGGCACAATCGCCCGGATTCTGACCGTAAGCTCCTATAAGAAAACGATAGGAGACGAAAAAATTTCCGTGGAAGTGCCGGGGCTGGAATTCATTGAAAAGGACACCCATGGACTTACCAGACAGGTAAATAAAGAAATCCGGGAAATATGCAGTAAGTATGCGGATGAATCATTGGAACGTGCAAAGGAATACAAACAGGCATTTCTGGATACAGGAGGAACAGAGGCAGAATGGGCTGAGCATAAGATCGAGATCAAGGTGTGGTATGAGATTAAAGCCCAAAGTGATGCATATCTTTCCTTTGCAGTAAAGGGGACAGAGAGCTGGACCTCTGCTTACAGCCAGGAAAAGTACTATAACATAGATTTAAAATCAGGAACGCTTTTGTCCCTGAAGGATGTCCTGGGAGAGGATTATATGAATAAGGCAAACGAAAGCATTAAAAACCAGATGAAGGAAAAATCCCTTGAGATCGGGATCCCGTTCTGGACTCCTGAGGAAGGAGGCTTTGAAAGTATTTCGGATGAGACAAAGTTTTATATGAAAGACAATGGAAATCCGGTTGTTGTTTTTGACAAATATGAGATAGCGCCCGGAGCAGCAGGAGCGGCTGAATTTGAGATACAAAGGTAAGTGACGAAGCAATCGAATGCTTGTAAGCGCTGCAGGGTTATTATATCTGGAAAAGAAGTGTATGGTTCAGAATGGACCCGCTTCTTTTCTTTTATGGGAAAGGTGGAATTTTCCGCACCCTTGCGTTTTTTGTTCTCATAAGTTACAATTAAAACTCTCCACTATAACACCAGACTTTTATGTGATGATATTATGGCAGAACAGAATGGCGGTGATAGAATAAAATGAATACTTACAAGACATCTGAAATTGCACATAGTATTGGAATTCATCCCAATACGGTACGGCTTTATGAGGAACTTGAGCTTATTCCCAAACCAGAGCGAAGAACAAATGGTTATCGCGTTTTTACGGATTTTCATTTGGAGCAGATTAAGTTTGCAAGAATCGCATTAAAGGTTGAAGTTTTGCAAAATGGATTGAGAAAGCAGGCAATTACCATTATTAAGACCTCAGCTTCCGGGAATTTTAACAAGGCGATCCGTTTGACAGAACAATATTTGAAGCATATAAGAAATGAGCAGAGAAACGCTGAAGAAGCCATAGGAATTACGGAACGATTGTTATCAGGAACCAGTCAGGGGCAAGAAACTGACACTATGGTTTTAACCAGAAAAGAAACGGCTGAGTATTTGCAAATTTCAATGGATGCTTTGAGAAATTGGGAGATGAACGGCCTGCTGGCTGTAAAGCGAAAACAAAACGGTTACCGGGTTTATACGGATGAAGATATTCGCAGGCTTAAAATCATACGCTCCCTGCGCTGCGCAAATTACTCCCTTTCAGCAATTTTGCGAATGCTGAATACATTATCCCAGAATCCCGGGGCAAATATCCGGCAGGTAATTGATACGCCAGATGAAGACGACGATATTATTTCCGTATGCGACAAGCTGCTTACCTCCTTACATTATGCGGAGCAAAACGGGGAAGTTATGGTGGCTCATCTTGAGAAAATGAAAAAGCAATTTAAAACAAACCTTACACTTTGACACCAGACTTTGTTCTGGTGTTATTCTTTTTGTGAAAAAACAAAAAGGAGGGATTTTATCCCATGGAAACAACCATTGAAGTAAAGGGGCTTTGCAAGTCTTATGCCCATGTTAAAGCGATAGAGAATATTAATATCTCAATTTGTCGCGGAGAGGTATTCGGTTTGCTGGGAGCAAACGGTGCAGGTAAAAGCACTGCAATTGAATGTATTCTGGGAACGAAAAAACCGGATACGGGAACAGTATCCATTTTGGAAATGAATCCGCAAAAAGACAGGAAAAAGCTGTTTGAGAGGGTTGGTGTTCAATTTCAGGAAGCCAATTACCAGGACAAAATAAAGGTGGCTGAACTTTGCGAAGCAACCGCTTCCCTTTACAAAGCCGCTTTGGATTACAGGGTTCTTCTAAAACAGTTTGGACTTTTTGACAAGTTACAAAGCATGGTCAGTGAACTTTCAGGAGGCCAGAAGCAACGGCTTTTTATCGTGCTTGCGCTGATTCCAAATCCTGAGGTGATCTTTTTAGACGAGTTGACAACAGGGCTTGATGCCAGGGCACGGCGGGAAGTGTGGAAGAGCCTTTCCCAGTTAAAAGAGAAAGGAATCACCATTTTGCTGACCTCTCATTTTATGGATGAGGTGGAAGCCCTTTGTGACAAAATCATGATTTTAAAAAATGGAGAAGCCATATTTTACGGTACCATTCAAGAAGCAGTTGAAGCCAGTCCTTATGAAACATTTGAAGATGCATATCTTTGGTATACCGGAGAGGAGGAAGAATATGAAAACATTTAAAACATTACTTATAACAGAAGGCAGGTTGTCCCTTCGAGGATTGGATATGTTTATTTTTGCTATCTGTATGCCTGTTGTTGTGGTTGTTATTTTAGGAGCGGTTTTTGGCAATAAACCTGCTTTTGACGATGCGGAATATACGTTTCTGGAACAGTCTTTTGGGGCGGTATCAGCCATTGCCATTTGTGCCGGAGGCGTGATGGGACTGCCTTTGGTTGTATCTGATTATCGAAGCAGAAAGATATTAAAGCGGCTTAAAGTAACGCCCGCTGATCCCGCCCTGATCCTGGCGGTGCAGATTGTCATATACGCACTTTATTCCATTGCTTCCCTTATTCTTGTTTACACAACAGGAGTGATATTTTTCGGATACCAGCTGAAAGGCTCATGGATTCAATTTCTGGGAGCATATTTGCTGGTTATGCTGTCTATGTTCAGCATTGGGCTGCTGGTGGGAGGAATTGCGCCGAATACGAAAATAGCCGGTGCTGCTGCCAGCCTTCTGTACTTTCCAATGCTTATTTTTTCAGGGGCCACCCTGCCTTACGAAGTGATGCCTGCCGGGTTTCAAAAAGCAGCGGATTTACTGCCGTTGACGCAGGGAATTAAACTTCTCAAAGCCTCTTCACTGGGTCAGCCAATGGATAAGGTTTTCGTTCCGGTTATGGTGATGATTGCGGTTGCAGTGATATGCATCAGTATTTCTCTCCGCTTTTTCAAGTGGGAATGACTGCTTTTCTTTTTAACACTACTTCCTTACCCAGGACGAACATGTTATAATGTCAAAAGAAACGGGGTATGGCAGGGGGATAAACATGTTAAAAGTATTGATAGCAGACGATGAAGAAAAGATCTGCCAGCTGATCGAAAAGCTGATTGACTGGCAGTCACTGGATATGAAGCTTTGCGGGGTGGCAAATAATGGGATCGAGGCCCTTGAAAAGATAGAAGCCCTTTCTCCTGATGTGGTGATTACGGATATCCGGATGCCTGGATATGACGGCCTGGACCTGGTGAAAAAGACAAGGGAACTGAATGTGGGAGTGGAGTTTGTGATCATCAGCGGATACCGCCATTTTGAGTATGCCCAGACGGCGATCAAATATGGGGTCAGCGATTATTTGTTAAAGCCCATTAAAAAACAGGAACTGACGGAAACTCTGGAAAAAATAAGAGAGAGGTACAATGAAAAAAACGAACAGCTTACTTATGAGGAACGGGTCAGGCTTGCAAGAAAAAGCGATGCGGAAAGGCTGAGGACCACCTGGTTTTCCAGTGTCCTGTACCGGGACAGAAGCGAGCAGGACTGTTCAGTCCTGGAAGAAATCAATAAGCAGTATTACTATCAGCTAAAGCCTGGCTGTTTTCAGATTGTCTGTGTCAAATTCGATGGAATTTCCATGCCTGACGAGAAAAACCTGGAATTTCTGACAGAAAAGACAACTCAGATTGCGGAGCAGATGCTGAAAGGTCATGTATTTGACTGGGAATTGTATGTGGAAAACAGCCATATTTATATATTCCTGAATTATGGGGAGGAAAGCAGGAAGCTGATCCGCAGGCAGTGTAAAAATATATTAAATGAGCTTGCTGTACTGGAATCCATTCTGGAAGGTCTTCGTGTGACCATTGGCTTTGGCACAACCGTATGGGATATGGCTCAGATAAGGGTTTCCCTCAAATCTGCCAGGCATTTGGTGGAACAGCGGCTGGTGGCCGGAAACGGCAAGCTTTTGGAAGGAGAGCTTCGCGGCTCCTTTCATCTGGCCTCCAGCCCCTGGTTCACCCAGTTTAACCAGAACATGAATGCGGCCCTGGAAAGTCTGGACCGGCAGCAGGTGGGGGACTGCTTAAAGAAGCTGAAAGAAGGGCTTTTGGAGCAGCCGGGCATGACCGGACATGAAATTTTGCAGATGTGCCGGGAGGTGTGCAATCTCTATCTGTTTTTCATGAAAAATCATAAGATTCCCATTGAGCAGAATTTCATGGAGCGGTTTAATCAGGGGGTGGAATTTTGTTCCTCTGCAAGGGAGGTTCTGTACTACCTTATAAAGGAGATATCCGTTTCCTATGACAAGGCAGTAGCCGGAAAGATGCAGGAGAATAACCGGCCCATCCGTATGGCAAAAAAGTATATCAGGGATCATTATAAAGAAGCCATTACCTTGGAAACCGTCAGTGAAGTCGCCGGATTCAATCCTACCTATTTCAGCTCCCTGTTTAAAAAGGAGACAGGAAAGAACTTTCTGGAGTTTTTATCTGAGGTGCGCATGGAGCAGGCAAAAAGCCTGTTAAAGGAAACCAATTTAAGCGTGGCCTCCATATGCGGGGAAGTGGGGTACAGCGATGTAAAGTACTTTACTAAAAACTTTACAAAATATTCCGGATTAAAGCCAAATGAGTACCGGAAGCTTTATTCCTGACAGGGAGGAGACGTATTATGAAGGAAAAATTTCGGTTTCTGTCTGCCAGGGTGCTTCTTCTCTTGTCCGGTCTTTTTGCGGGATTCATGCTTTTGCTTGGGTATGCCCTTTATCTGACCATGGGGCAGCCGGAACAAGTGTGGCTTTTAATGGCTGCAGTCCTGTTGATTGCCCTGTTTTTTTACGGCGGATATTATGGGATTTATAAGCCACTGGAGGAAACCAGGCGGGTAGAGCGGCAGTTTGCCTCAGGCAGTGTTTTAAATGACTTATTTAAAATACGCTATCCATACGGTCCGGAATCCGAGCAGGTGAATCAAAGGTTCCTGGAGATGCTGGGAACCAGGGAGCTTATTAATGTGTCAAAAAAGCAGGCGGAATATCTGGCACTGCAAAACCAGATTAATCCCCACTTTTTGTATAACACCCTGGAAGGAATACGAAGTGAAGCCCTGACCCTGGGAGTTGACAGCATAGCGGAAATGACGGAGGCCCTTGCCACCTTTTTCCGCTATACCATTTCCAATGTGGATCATCTGGTGAACTTAGAGGATGAGCTTGCAAATATTGAAAACTATTACTATATCCAGCAGTTCCGTTTTGGGAAAAAACTACAGTTAAGCATCCAGTATGCATTTTCAGAGGAATTGGACGAAATGGAGATCCTGCAATACCGCCTGCCAAAGCTGACCCTTCAGCCGGTGGTTGAAAACTCCATTTATCATGGGATTGAACGGAAAATAGGAGAAGGTCATCTGATCATCAAAATCTCGGTGACAGATACCCGGCTGATTATCAAGGTGTCTGATGACGGGCTTGGCATGGAGGCGGACAGGGTGAGAAAGCTGAATGAAAAGCTCAGAAGCTTATCCTTAGATGACGTAAATCCTGATACGGACCGGAAAGGCGGCATTGCAATCCAGAATGTCAATAACAGGATCAAGCTGCTCTTTGGAGAGGAATATGGCATCCACGTTTACAGCCAGGCAGAGGCCGGAACGGATGTGGAAATATCCCTTCCCCTGGTAAAGGATTGATTGACAGAGAGGTGATGAGATGAGAAAGGAAATTCTCCGGCTGAATCATGTTACCCTGGAAGAAAATGGGGAGAGGTATCTGGATAATCTGGATTTTTATATTCTCAAGGGAGAGATTATGGGGTTTCTCATTTCCGATGCCAAGGGCTGTAACCAGCTGATCCGCCTCATCTGCCATAATATTCCCATAAGCTTTGGCGGGGTCTATTATGAAGGGAGCAGGGTAAACCATTATTCCCATTCTGATTTTACGGACAACCGGGTCTATGTCATTGAGGAGAGAGGAAGGCTCATAGACAGCCTGACCATATCTGATAACCTGTTTGTCATGCGGAAAGGGTTTAAAAAGTATATCATCAACAGCAAGGTGCTGGATCATCAGGTGGAACTTTTAATGGGCTCTCTGGGGCTGTCCATTGATCCAAAGCGCCGGGTATCCACCTTAAATGCCTTTGAGCGGTGTGTGGCAGAGCTTTTAAAAGCCATTCTGGCCGGGTGCCGGTTCATTATTCTGGACCGGATCAGCAACTTCTTAAGCCAGATGGAGCTAAAGCAGTTCCAGGATATTATCCGGGAGCAGGCGATGCGGGGAACCGCATTTCTTTATATGGGGAACCACCATCAGGAAGTATTCCAGATCGCAGACCGGGTGGCCCTTTTTCATCAGGGAACCATATGGAAGGTTTTTGAAAAGGAAGAAATGGTGGAAACGGCCCTTCAGCCTTATTCCATATCCTTTGACCTATCCGGCAGCCGGATCATGGAGCCAAAAGAGGAGGCTGTCCTTAAGCTGGAAGGCGTGCATTTAAATGGAAAAGAGCTGGTGGGCTTTTCTCTGAGAAAAGGGGAATGCTTAATGATCCTGGACACGGATAACCAGACATGGGAGCCTTTGGTGGAGGTCCTCTCCGGCAGCAGAGGGATCAGCGGAGGCAGGATCTATCTGGGAGAACGGATTTTTGCAGGAGAGGAGCCTGTGGACTTTTTTAAGGAAGGAGTAGCCGTTATTCCGGATGATCCGGCAGAAACCTTCCTGTTCCGGGATATGAGTTACATGGAAAACCTGACCTTTCTCCTGGACCGGAAGGTGTGGTTTGGGAATATAAAACGCAGCCATCTTCGCAGTGTCCGGAAGGAATATATGAAAAAGGTGGGCCCCTGCATTGATGCGGTTAAAATTGATCATTTAAGCCTGCAGGAAAGATACGGGCTTGCTTATTACCGGATCCATCTGCTTCACCCAAAGGTCGTTGTATGCGTGCAGCCTCTGGCAAAGGGAGATATGTACTTAAGGCGTTATGTGCTGGATCTGATCCAGGAACTGAAAAACAGCGGGATCTCAGTGCTCATTCTCACCAGCAACCTTGCTGACAACATGGATGTATCTGACCGGATGATAATCCTTCAGGCTGGAAAAGCAGCGGCAGAGTATGCCAAGGAGGAGTTTTATAAAGTAGGCTGGTAACGAAAGGAATCAACAGGCAGCGTGTCTGCCTGTTTTTCGTTTCTGCAGGCAATGGTCCGGCGCAGGAGGTTTGACTGCCAAAGATTGCCCCCCTTAAACGAAAGAATCTCCCCTACTATCCAGGGGATTCCAATGCTATACTGGTTACAGAAGCTTACAGCAGATCTTAAGCATTTGGCGGAATCCATAAGTTTTTTAGGAATACATTCAATTCGCCAAATGATAAGTGCCATGGCTGAACTGCAACGAATTTGAGAGAAGTATGAGGGTGAGAGTTATGCAGGAAGATATTGTGCGGATGCAGAATATTACAAAGACATTCCCTGGTGTAAAAGCGCTTGACGATGTTTCCTTTTATCTGAAATCAGGAGAGGTTATGGCATTGTTAGGGGAAAACGGTGCGGGAAAGTCAACGCTTGTAAAAATATTAAGCGGCGTCTATCCAAGAGATGGGGGGACCATAGAAGTGTTTGGTGGCCAGATCCGGGAAATGACCACACAGAAAGCAAAGGAACTGGGAATAGCGATCATCCATCAGGAACTGAACATGTGCCAGCATTTAACCGTGGCAGAAAACATTTTCCTGGGGAGGGAACGGACAAAGAAGCTGGTCCTTTCTGAAAAAGAGATGAATAAGGCGGCAGCCGAGATTCTGGGCCGTATGAACATTGAACTGGACCCTGAGGAGCTGGTAGGCAACCTGGCGGTATCCAAACAGCAGATGGTGGAGATTGCCAAGGCCCTTTCCATGAATGCCAGGATTCTGATCATGGATGAGCCTACGTCGGCCCTGACTTCAAAGGAGATCAATGATCTGTTTACGATCATTAAAAAATTAAAGAAGGAAGGCTGCGGGATCGTATACATATCTCACCGCTTAGAAGAGCTGAAGCATATTGTAGACAGGGTCACCATTATGAGGGATGGAAAGTTCATCACTTCCATGGACTTTGACCAGAACCGGATGGAAGAGATCATTTCCAATATGGTGGGACGTGAAATCAAGCAGAAATTCCCACGGGTCTCCTGCCCTAAAGGTAAAAAAATCCTGGAGGTCCGTAACCTAAATGCCGGGCACCTGGTCCGGAACATCAGTCTGGAGCTTCATGAAGGCGAAATCGTGGGCATTGCAGGGCTGATGGGGGCGGGAAGGACAGAGACAACCAGAGCCATATTCGGAGCAGACCCAAAGGAATCAGGACAGATTTTCCTGGATGGAAAAGAAGTTATCATTCATAAGGTGGAGGATTCCATAAAGGCAGGCATTGTGCTGGCTCCTGAGGACAGAAAAAAAGATGGTCTCTGCACAAAGCTCAGCATAAGGGATAACATCTCCCTTCCAAATCTGGATATGCTGTGCGGAAAGACAGGGATCGTAAACAGGAAAAAAGAAAGGGAAATGACGGATAAAACAGTGATTTCCTTAAAAATCAAGCTGCCAAACGCCGAGGTGGATGCAGGAAGCTTATCCGGCGGAAACCAGCAAAAAGTGGTGGTGGGAAAATGGCTGGCAAGAAACTCTCGGGTGGTGATTTTTGATGAGCCCACCAGAGGCATTGACGTGGCGGCAAAGGTAGAAATCTATAACCTGATGAACGAATTAAAGCAAAAGGGGATCGGCGTTTTGTTTGTTTCATCGGAAATGCCGGAAGTCCTTGGTATCAGTGACCGGGTCATTGTTATGTGTGACGGGAGGATTACAGGGGAAATGATGACAGCTGAGGCAACCCAGGATCAGATCCTTAAATTTGCGACTCAGTTTGAAAGCAAGATCAGTTAAGAGAAGGGCAAGGAGAGGTAACATGAATAGTAAAAGACAGAGTTGGTATAAAAGGCTGTTCGCCGTTCGCGGGATGGGGCAGGTGGTCACCGTAGGCATAGGACTCATCGTCATGTGCATTGTTTTTGGCATCATAAACCCTACATTCTTTTCCGGGAAAAATGTTGCGAACCTTTTACGCCAGATTGCGCCGATTCTGTTAATCGGCATCGGCCAGTCCTATGTATTGATCACCGGAAATATTGACTTGTCCATCGGTTCCGTGGTGGGAATGAGCTGCATGATATCTGCGACCATGATGACACATGGAATGAATCCGTGGATGGCGGTAATTCTTACCCTGATGTGCTGCCTGATCGTAGGGGTAGTCAACGGCCTCCTGGTAGCAAAATGCAAGCTTCCGCCTTTTATTGCAACCTTAGGAACCATGACAATTGCCAGAGGCATTGCCCAGATTGTCAATAACAATTACAATACCGATGCCATTGGAGACAGGGCAAAAGTGTTCCGGGATTTCTTTTATTATGGAAAGGTCGGCGGAGTATATAACACAGTGATCATATCCATTGTTTTATGGCTGATATTTAATTTCTTATTGAGTAAAACAAGGACCGGGCGGCACATTTATGCGATCGGCAGCAATATAGAGGCATCCAAGCTATCCGGGGTGAATATTGTTGCAACCACCACAAAGGCTTATCTGGTCAGCTCCTTTTGTTCCTGCATCGTAGGGCTGGTGATCTGTGCGACAAGCGGTATGGGCACCATGGACGCTGGTAATGCCTATGAAATGTATGCTGTGGCAGCTTCCGTTATCGGAGGAGTTTCAACCTTGGGAGGCCAGGGAATTCTTATTGGTACGGTGATCGGTGCTTCCATCTGGGGAGTGCTGCAGAATGGGCTTCAGTTTGCAGGGGCTCCGGTTGCCATCCGGAATATTGTCATCGGTGCCATTGTGGTAATCTCCGTATTGATTGACGTGATCGTAAGAAGCGGAAAGCTTGGAAAGAAAAGTAAGTCAGAACCATAAAAAGGTATTGGAGCCTGAGGCTTTGATATAGGAAAAATTTAAAATATCCAAATTTAAGGAGGAAAAGGTTTATGAAACGGAAGGTATTAGCGGCTGTTCTTTCTATGGGAATGATTGTATCCATGTGTGCAGGCTGCAGCAGCGGGCAGAAGGAAGCCGCAGCTACGACTGGAGCAACAACTGCAGCTGCTACCGAAGCAGCTGCCACCACAGCAGCGGAAACAAAAAAAGAGGCAGCTTCAGGGGGAGGCTCTCACAAGGTTTATCTGATCACCATGGATCAAATGGACCAGCACTGGGTAAACGTGGATGCGGGTGCCCAGAAAGCGGTAAAGGAGCTTGGGAATGTAGATTATAAATGGCTGGCTCCTGATGTAAAAGATGATGCAAAGCAGATCGAGTGCATTAACAATGCCGTAGCAGGCGGCGCTGAGGCCATTTTACTGGCAGCAAACGGTCCTGATGCAGTTACCGCATCCTTACAGGAAGCAATGGACGCAGGAGTAAAGGTAGTATACGTAGACTCCGCAGCATCCCTGCCTGCTATCCAGACCCTTGCAACAGACAATAAGGCTGCCGGAAAAACTGCGGGAGAAGAAATGATCAAAGCCTTAAAGGAAAAAGGAATCGAATCCGGTAAGATCGGTATTGTCAATGTCAATGCTGCAACAGCCTCCACAGTAGCCAGAGAAGAAGGCTTCCGTTCCGCATTTGAGGGAACCAAGTTTGAAATTCTGGAAACCCAGTACGGAGAAGGCGATGCAGCAAAATCCAAGGATATTGCGGCAAACTATATTACCCAGGGCTGTGTAGGCATCTTCGGAGCCAATGAAGGCTCTACCGTTGGAACCGGCAATGCCATTCAGGAAGCCGGCGAGACTGTTATCGGCGTGGGCTTTGATAAATCTGATATGATCCTTCAGCTGATCAAGGATGGTTATCTCCTGGCAACCATGGCTCAGAATCCTGACGTTATGGGTTATGAGGGCATAAAGACAGCGGTTAATGCTCTGGAAGACAAGGATACGGGAGATAAGAACATGGACACAGGAGTTTCCGTTCTTACAAAAGAAACGCTGAAATAAAATGCGGATAACCCGCAGAAAGATTCCATAACAGGAAGAGAGCAGGGCCGGAATGCCGGTTCCTGCTCTGTTGTGCTGTTGTATGATAAATAGAAGAGCTGAGGTATTACGATGCATATAGTAGGGTTTGATATTGGAGGAACAAAGTGTGCGGTGCTCCTTTGCCGCCTGGATGGGGAAACTGTTGTATGGAAGGACCGGCTGGAAATACAGACAACGTCAGACTGGAAAGGAGTTTTAGAGGCCTTATGCGGTCATGTAGAGAGGCTGCTTGAAGCTCATGGGGTTTGCCGGTCAGACTGCTGCATCGGGATCTCCTGCGGAGGCCCTTTAAGCCATGACCTTACAATCATTAACTCCCCGCCCAACTTACCGGGATGGGTTCAAGTCCCGGTTGTGGATTATCTGTCGGAAAAGCTTAAAATGCCTGCCAGGATGTTAAATGATGCCGATGCCTGTGCCCTTGCCGAATGGAAGTATGGAGCAGGAAAGGGATCCCGTCATATGATATTTCTCACCTTTGGAACCGGCCTTGGCGCAGGGCTTATTTTAAACGGGCGTTTATATACGGGGGCCTGCGGCATGGCAGGCGAAGTAGGGCATGTCCGCATTGAGGAGGATGGGCCGGTGGGATACGGAAAGGCAGGCAGCCTGGAAGGATTCTGCAGCGGCGGTGGAATCCGGCAGATGGCAGTAAAAAAAGCGGAGCAGATGGAAAAAGAAGGGAGAAGAGCTTCCTTTCAAACAGGAGATAAAGAAGACATTAAAGCAAAGGATGTGGCGGAGGCGGCCAGAGCAGGCCATGAGGATGCCATTGAATTGTTAAGGGAGTCCGGAGCATATTTCGGGAAAGGGCTGTCCATACTTATCGATATCCTGAACCCGGAAGTGATAGTGGCAGGAAGCATATATGCCAGAAGCCGTGAATTTCTGGAAGCAGCCATGTGGGAGGAGATCCACAGGGAGGCTCTTGCCTCTTCTGCCTCCGCCTGCAGGGTTGTGCCGGCTCAGTTGGGGGAGAAGATTGGAGATTATGGAGCTGTTATGGCTGCGGTTTATGAATGAGGCTAAAAATCCTTTCCATATTTTTTTAAAAGAACGGTGACAACAGATGGGGAACATGGTAAAATAACGTTTGCGCCACCAGGAAATATCTGGTGGAATCTATGAGCAAAGGATGAACATTATGGAAACTGATATGACAAAAGGAAATCCTCTTTCCGTCATTTTAAAATTCACACTCCCCCTTTTTCTTGGAAATATCTTTCAGCAGCTGTACAACATGGTGGATACCATTGTTGTAGGCCGTTTCGTAGGGCCTGACGCACTGGCAGCTGTGGGTTCCACCGGAACGATCATGTTTTTGGTTATTGGATTTTCCCAGGGAATGTGCACCGGATTTACAGTCTTAACCAGCCAGCGGTTTGGGGCAGGCGACGGAAGGGGGGCAAAGGATTCCGTAGCCAATGGCATCATTCTGGCGGCTTTTGTAATAGTGATCATGACGGCTGTAAGTCTTTTCTTTATGAACCCCCTGCTCAGGCTGATGAATACGCCGGATAACATTTTTGGAGATGCTTATACCTATATTTCCATCATATGCATGGGCGTTGCCGCCAATATATTTTATAACCTGTTTTCATCCTTTTTAAGGGCGGTGGGAAACAGCCGGATTCCACTTTTATTTTTAGCGTTTTCCTCAGGCTTGAATTTAGTATTAGATCTTCTTTTTGTTATTGGATTTCAAATGGGAGTGGCAGGGGCAGCATGGGCCACAAATGTTTCCCAGGGGGTGTCTGCGGTCCTTTGTATTTTATACATTTCCAAAAAGGTTCCTGCTTTGGCGCCTGATAAGGACCAGTGGAAGCTTACCGGCGGGGATACAAGGCATCAGCTTTCTGTAGGAATTCCCATGGCGCTCCAGTTTGGGATCACGGCTTCAGGAACCATGATTATGCAGTCAGCCATTAATTTGTTCGGATCAACGGCTGTTGCCGCGTATACGGCAGCCAACAAGTTTCAGAATCTTGTGGTTCAGGGAATGATCGCCACAGGGCAGACAATGTCTACCTATTCCGGGCAGAATTACGGAAAAGGGGATATAAAACGTATCCGGCATGGCGTCAGAGCTGCCCTGGGGATAGGGATTTCCTATTCCGTACTCTGTTCGGCTGCCATTTGCATCGCTCTTCCCTTTGCGTTAAAATTGTTTTTTAACGGTGATGTGGATATAGCGACCATGCTGCCCTGGGCCAAAACATACATCTATCTGTGCGCTGCCTTTTATATTCCCTTGGGAATGATATTTATATTCAGAAATACCATGCAGGGCTGCGGCTATGGATTTCTTCCCATGATGGGCGGAGTTGTGGAGCTTGTGGCCAGGCTGGTGACGGCTGCTTTGGCCATGCACCTGCTCAGCTTTGCGTTATCCTGCGCCTGTGACCCGGCGGCCTGGGTCAGTGCGGCACTGTTTACGGGAATTTCCTATGTTTTCGTTATGAAAAGGGTGGAAAAAAGTATGGCTTTCCGCCAGCTTTAAATTTCTCAATATTATTATTGATTTATAGAATAATATTTAGTATATTATGTAATAGATTATCTTAGGCGGTATTTAAAATACCTGCAGATATACCTATATGTCCGGAACCTGTGGACAGTGAGAGAAGAAGGGAGAATCAAGATGATAAAAGTAGCTGTAGACGCCATGGGCGGCGATTATGCACCGGTTGAAATGGTTGCCGGAGCCGTAGAGGCGGTGAACGCGAATAAAGAAATCCAGGTTCTCTTAGTAGGGCAGGAGCATATTGTATCGGAAGAGCTGAAAAAGCATACGTACCCAAAGGGACAGATACAGGTTGTGAATGCGTCAGAGGTAATCGAGACGGAAGAACCTCCGGTTAATGCCATACGAAAGAAGAAAGATTCTTCCATCGTTGTGGGAATGAATCTGGTAAAACAAAAGGAGGCGGATGCGTTTGTATCAGCCGGCAGTTCAGGTGCCATACTGGTTGGCGGACAGGTGATTGTCGGACGGATAAAAGGGGTGGAACGACCACCGCTGGCTCCGCTTATCCCTACGGAAAAAGGCGTTTCCCTGCTGATTGACTGCGGAGCCAATGTGGATGCAAGAGCATCTCATCTGGTACAGTTCGCCAGAATGGGGTCCCTTTACATGGAGCATGTAATGGGAATCAGGAATCCAAGAGTGGCTATTGTCAATATCGGCGCAGAAGAGGAAAAGGGAAATGCGCTTGTAAAGGAGACCTTTCCACTGTTAAAGGAGTGTAAGGATATCCATTTTACCGGAAGCATTGAAGCCAGAGAGATTCCGCGTGGCGGTGCAGATGTCATTGTTTGTGAGGCATTTGTGGGCAATGTAATCCTGAAGCTTTACGAAGGAGTGGGCGCAACCTTAATAGGCAAGGTGAAAAGCGGTATGATGGGAAGTTTAAGGAGCAAGATTGGGGCTCTGCTTGTAAAGCCTGCTTTAAAGGAAACCCTTAAATCATTTGATTCATCTCAGTACGGCGGAGCACCGCTTCTGGGACTAAATGGCCTGGTGGTAAAAACTCATGGGAATTCCAAGGCAATGGAAGTGAAGAACTCCATACTTCAATGCGTAACCTTCAAAGAACAGGGAATTAATGATAAGATAAGAGAAAGTCTTATAAAAAATGAAGGAATGCCCAAAAAGCGTGGGCAGGAATAAGGAACGCCCCTCGGGCATACCACTATGCCCAAAAAGCATGGGCAGGAATAAGGAACGCCCTTCGGGCATACCTTTATGCCCAAAAAGCATGGGCAGGAATAAGGAAATCAAGAATAGGAGAGAGGAAGGAAAAGAAATGGAATTTGAGAAGTTACAGAACATAATTGCAGAGGTATTAAATATTGAGCCGGATGAGGTGTCCATGAACTCCACATTTGTGGATGACCTTGGCGCTGACTCCCTTGATGTGTTCCAGATCATTATGGGCATTGAGGAGGAATTTGACATTGAGATTCCGACAGAAGTGGCAGAAAACATTGTAAGTGTCAGCGACGCAGTAGAACAGATCAAGAATGCTTTAAATTAATAGATGTGGGTGCTGCCGGGGACTTTTGGGTCTGTCCGCAGCACCTTCTTTCATAATGAGAAAGAGGTGTATGATGAGCAGGAATTTAAAAGAACTGGAGGAGCGGATCGGCTACCGTTTTTCGGACAGGCATCTTATGACACAGGCCATGACTCACAGCTCCTATGCCAATGAACACCGGCTGAATAAGCTGGAATGCAACGAGCGCCTGGAATTTTTAGGGGACTCTGTTTTGGAGGTGGTTTCCAGTGACTGCCTGTATCACAAATATCCGGAAAAGCCGGAGGGGGATTTAACAAAGATACGCGCCAGTATTGTCTGCGAGCCGACTCTTGCCTATTGTGCGGAGGATATAAAGCTGGGTGAATACCTGCTTTTGGGCAAGGGAGAAGAAGCCACAGGAGGCAGGGGGCGTGCGTCGATTATATCTGATGCTATGGAAGCGCTGATTGGGGCCATTTATCTGGACGGTGGTTTTGCTAATGCAAAAGAGTTTATCCTTCGTTTCATCATGAATGATCTGGAACATAAGCAGCTCTTTTATGATAGCAAGACTATCTTGCAGGAGATCGTACAGAGTAAAACAGACGAGCCCTTAAGCTATGAGCTTTTGCGGGAAGAGGGACCGGATCACAACAAGGTATTTGAAGCCCAGGTTCTCATAGGGCAGGAAATAATCGGCCAGGGCATCGGACGGACGAAAAAGGCGGCGGAGCAGGTAGCTGCCTATCATGGGATCCTCAGCCTTAAGAATGGAGAAGGGTATGTATTTAAAAAGTATTGAAATCCAGGGTTTTAAATCTTTTGCCAATAAGATCGTCTTTGAATTTCATAACGGGATTACCGGCATTGTAGGACCCAACGGCAGCGGCAAGAGCAATGTTGCCGATGCCGTGCGCTGGGTGCTTGGAGAGCAGAAGGTAAAGCAGCTTCGAAGCTCCAACATGCAGGATGTGATTTTCTCAGGAACAGAGATGAGAAAACCCCAGGGCTTTGCCTATGTTGCCATTACCCTTGATAATTCCGATCACCATCTGGCCATTGATTACGACCAGGTGACAGTTTCCCGGAGAGTTTACCGTTCCGGCGAAAGCGAGTACATGATCAATGGCAGCGCCTGCCGTTTAAAGGACATTTATGAATTGTTCTATGATACGGGAATCGGAAAAGAAGGCTATTCCATTATCGGGCAGGGACAAATTGATAAGATTTTAAGCGGAAAGCCGGAGGAGCGCAGGGAATTGTTTGACGAGGCCGCCGGCATTGTTAAATTTAAGCGGCGCAAGCTCATTGCCCAGAAAAAGCTGGAAGATGAAAAACAAAATCTCATTCGTGTCAATGACATCCTTACAGAGCTTGAAAAGCAGGTAGGGCCTCTTGCAAGGCAGTCTGAGGCGGCAAAGGAGTATCTTCGGTTAAAGGAAGACTTAAAAAAATACGATGTGAACCAGTTTCTGATGGAAACAGAGGGCATTCAGATCCAGATGAAGGGAAACAGGGAAAAGGAAAATATCGTATCTCTTGATTTAGAAGAGGCAAAGAAGGCATCAGAAGGGATCCGGGAAAAGTATGATATTCTGGATACATATTTGTCGGAACTGGATGAGGCCATCAGCGAAGCCAGAAATGAAAAAAATAAATCCAACGTGGAAATGGGAAGTCTGGAAGGCCGGATCAATGTATTAAAGGAACAGATCAATACAGAACAGATGAATGCGGAACACATTGCCGGACGCATGAGGGCTATCCATGAGGATATCCAACTGAAAATGGATCAGACGGCTTCATACGAGGAAGAACGGTCCCTGATTGCCGGTCAGGTAGAATCCGCAGTAAAAGAGCTTAAAGATGCGGAAGAGATTCTGGGTTCAGAGGAGGAGAATATCCACCTTTTGGAGCAGCGGATTGAGGAAGGCAAAGGAAGCATCATTGATATCCTCAATGAAAAGGCTTCCCTGACTGCAAAACAGCAGCGTTATGAAACCATGCTGGAACAGGTGAATGTGCGCCGTTCCGAGGTTTGCCAGAAGCTTTTAAAATTTAAAAGTGATGAGTCAGAGCAGGATGAACGGCTGGCAGATCTTCAAAAGGAAGCAGATGGGATCGAAACCGGGATTGCTGAGGGCCAGAAGGCCCAGGCCTTTTGTGAGAGCAGGGCAGAGGAGCTGGAAGGCGAAGTCAAAAGGCTTAATAAGAATCTGAATGATAAACAGCAGGAATACCATACCAGCTATACAAAGCTGGAATCCTTAAAAAACCTTGCCGAACGGTATGAAGGTTATGGCGGGAGCATCCGCCGTGTGATGGAGGTAAGGGACCGGGTCCACGGTATCCATGGAGTTGTGGCAGATTTGATCACAGTGCCGAAAAAGTATGAGATTGCCATTGAGACCGCTCTTGGAGGAAGTATTCAGAATATTGTTACCGATTCCTCGGAAACGGCCAAGCAGCTCATTGAATACTTAAAGAAAAACCGGTATGGAAGGGCTACTTTCCTTCCCTTAACCAGCATTGCGGGCAGGGATTCCTTCCGCCAGGACAGGGCGCTTACAGAGCCGGGAGTCTTAGGACTTGCCAATACCCTGGTAGAGGCAGATGGCAGGTATGAAAGTCTTTTAAATTATCTTCTGGGCCGTGTGGTTGTGGTGGATACCATTGACCATGCCATTGCTCTTGCAAAGAAATTTCAATATTCCTTCAGGATCGTAACCCTGGAAGGAGAACTCTTAAGCGTAGGCGGTTCCATGACAGGTGGTGCCTTTAAGAATACCAGCAATCTTCTGGGACGGAAACGGGAGATGGAAGAGCTGGAAGGGATCTGTGCCAAGGCCCTTACGGATGTGGAACGGCTGGAAACAGAGCTGGTGATGAATGAGGGACTTCTTGCAGAATGCAGGGAAGAACTGGAAAAGATCCGGGCGGAAAAACAGCAGCTTTATTTAAAGCAAAATACGGTTAAAATAAATATACGCAGGATCGAAGATAAAAAAGAGGAGATCAAGGAATCCTATGGAGATTTAGAGCGGGAAAACGGCCAGCTTGAAGTGCAGATACGGGAGATCGGCGCCAGCCAGCAGGAACTTTTTTCCGCAATAGATAAGCTGGAAAAGCAGAACCAGGAAATAGTTGAAGACTTAGAGCGGTTAAACGGACAGCTTGAAAAAGCCAGGACTGACAGAGAGCAGTATTCCAAAGATTTGTCATTGGTTCAGCTGAAAGCCTCAGGTTTAAAGCAAAAGGATGACTTTGAACTGGAAAATATCCGGCGTGTAAAAGAAGAAATTCATCGTTTGGAAGAGGAACTGGAACGGATTTCAAAGGGAACCAACGGTTCCAACTCCATTATTGAAGAGAAGCAAAAGGAAATAGAAGCATTAAAAGCCAGGATCCAGGAGGAAGGAACACGCTCGGAAGAACTGGAACGGATTGTAAACGAGAAATCCGCACAAAAGGAGACCAGTTCCAGAGAACAGAAAGAATTATTCCGGAAAAGAGAAGAGCTTACCGGACGGATCAGCCTTTTGGATAAAGAATTGTTCCGCTTACAAAGCCAGAAAGAAAAACTGGATGAGTGGATAGAAAGCCATGTTAATTACATGTGGAATGAATATGAACTGACCTATTCCACTGCAAAGGACTTAAGAAACGAAGAATGGACGTCACTGCCTGAGATCAAACGCATGATCCAGTCCTTAAAAGAGGATATCCGGAAGCTTGGCAATGTCAATGTCAATGCCATCGAGGATTATAAGGAGGTATCAGAACGTTACAGCTTCATGAAGACCCAGCACGATGACCTGGTGGCTGCTGAAGCCACCCTGCTGAAGATCATTGATGAGCTGGATACGGGAATGAGAAAGCAGTTTGAAGAAAAGTTCCGTGAAATACGATCGGAGTTTGACAAGGTGTTTAAAGAGCTTTTCGGAGGAGGGCGGGGAGCCTTGGAATTGGTGGAGGATGAGGATATTCTGGAAGCAGGAATCCAGATCATATCCCAGCCGCCCGGCAAGAAGCTTCAGAATATGATGCAGCTTTCCGGCGGGGAAAAGGCATTAACAGCCATTGCGCTTTTGTTTGCAATTCAAAACCTGAAACCTTCTCCATTCTGCCTTCTTGACGAAATTGAGGCCGCCCTGGATGATTCCAATGTGGACCGTTTTGCAAAATATTTACATAAGCTGACAAAATCTACGCAGTTTATTGTTATTACACACAGACGTGGTACAATGGTTTCTGCAGACCGTTTGTATGGTATTACCATGCAGGAGAAGGGCGTTTCAACCCTTGTATCTGTAAACCTGATTGAAGAAGATTTAGAAAGTTAAGGAGGCCGACTATGGGCGAGAAAAAGGGATTCTTTGGGAAGCTGGTTGCTGGACTGCAGAAGACAAGGGATAATATTATCGCAGGCGTGGATTCCATATTCAGCGGATTTTCAGCCATTGATGATGAGTTTTATGAAGAGATTGAAGAGATCCTGATTATGGGAGATCTGGGTATCCAGACGACCATGTCCATCATGGAGGATTTGAGAAGAAAAGTAAAGGAACAGAATATCAAGGACCCGTTGGAATGCAAACAGCTTCTCATGGATAGTATTATGACACAGATGGATCTGGGGGAAAATGCCTATGAATTTGAAAAACAACGGTCCGTTCTTTTGGTCATTGGCGTAAATGGAGTGGGAAAGACCACATCAGTGGGCAAGCTGGCCGGGCAGATGAAGGATGACGGAAAAAAGGTCATCGTTGCTGCGGCAGACACCTTCCGTGCGGCAGCCATTGAGCAGTTAAGCGAGTGGGCAAAAAGAGCCGGAGTGGACATCATCGCCCAGCAGGAAGGTTCTGATCCTGCGGCAGTTGTTTATGATGCGGTAGCAGCGGCAAAATCCAGACATGCGGATATTTTGATCTGCGATACTGCAGGCCGCCTTCATAATAAGAAAAACCTGATGGAAGAGCTTAAAAAGATCAACCGGATCATTGACAAGGAATATCCGGA
This sequence comes from Lachnospiraceae bacterium, assembly GCA_902363835.1. Lineage (GTDB taxonomy): Bacteria > Bacillota > Clostridia > Lachnospirales > Lachnospiraceae > Lacrimispora. Next base: position 14,724 of record CABJBM010000021.1, on the reverse strand, counting down.
GGCCTACCGGGAGACCCTGGTGGTGCTGGACGGAACCACGGGACAGAATGCTCTTGTCCAGGCAAAGCAGTTTATGGAAGTTGCCGATATTACAGGAATCATCCTGACAAAGCTGGATGGAACCGCAAAAGGGGGAATCGCAGTGGCTATTCAGTCGGAGCTGGGGATTCCGGTCAAATACATTGGGGTAGGAGAGAAAATTGATGACCTGCAGAAATTCAATGCAAAAGAATTTGTAAGCGCATTGTTTCACGTAGAAGAGAAAGAAGAGGCGTAAATATGTTGACATTGGAAAAGTTTGAAGAAGCGTCAGAAGTGGTTAGCAAGGTTATCCTGGAAACGAAGCTGATATACAGTGAGTATTATTCCAACCAGACCGGCAATAGGGTATATCTCAAGCCGGAGAATATGCAGTATACCGGTGCTTACAAGGTGAGGGGAGCTTATTATAAAATCAGTACCCTTTCCCAGGAGGAGAAGGCAAAGGGCCTTATTACCGCTTCTGCAGGAAACCATGCCCAGGGTGTCGCCTATGCGGCAAAGCTGGCAGGAATTTCGGCCACAATCGTCATGCCAACAACAACGCCCCTGATGAAGGTTAACCGCACCAAAAGCTATGGCGCAGAGGTGATACTGGAGGGAGATGTATTTGATGAGGCATGTGATTATGCCAACAAGCTTGTGGAGGAAAGAGGGCTGACCTTTGTTCATCCCTTTAATGATCTGGATGTGGCTGCCGGACAGGGAACCATTGCAATGGAAATCGTGAAAGAGCTTCCCACGGTTGATTACATTCTGGTTCCAATCGGCGGCGGCGGCTTGTGCACCGGAGTTTCCGTTTTAGCAAAAATGTTAAATCCCAAGATCAAGATCATTGGTGTGGAACCGGCAGGCGCCAACTGCATGCAGGAATCCATTCGCCAGGGAAAGGTGGTGGAACTGGCGGGAGTCAACACCATCGCCGATGGCACGGCAGTAAAATGCCCGGGAGACAAACTTTTCCCTTACATTCAGGAAAATGTAGATGATATCATCACCATTGAAGACTCTGAGCTGATAGTGGCATTTCTGGACATGGTAGAAAACCATAAGATGATCGTGGAAAATTCCGGACTTTTAACAGTTGCGGCTTTAAAGCACATGAACGTGGAAAATAAAAAGGTGGTCTCTATATTAAGCGGAGGAAATATGGATGTAATTACCATGGCATCTATTGTTCAGCACGGTCTGATCCTGAGAGACCGTATCTTTACCGTATCCATTCTTCTTCCGGATAAACCAGGAGAGCTTGCCAAGGTATCTGCACTTCTTGCAAAAGAGCAGGGTAATGTCATCCGCCTGGAACACAACCAGTTTATCAGCATTAACCGGAATGCGGCAGTGGAGCTTCGTATTACCCTGGAGGCATTTGGAACAGAGCATAAGAATACCATTATGGCTGCCCTTACGGAGTCCGGATACCGGCCAAAACTGGTGAAATCAAAAGGGACTTATGGGGAATAAAATAAAAGCACGGGATGTTACCAGGCTTTTCAGATTGTTAAATTATGGCTTCTTGATTAACAAAAAATCAAGAAGCCATTGGATTTTATAATTGATTTTTTAAAAGATTTCAAAAGTTGGTGAATACACGATCAAACAAAGGGGTTAGGTAATGCGCCCATAATGTTTAAAATGTTTATTTGGTGTCATATTATTTATAAACGATTTTGCGGATTGTTTCTGTGGAAAGGCAATATTCCTTGGCAAGCTGTTCTATGCTTACTTGGTGAAAAAATTTGAATTGGATTTCTTCATTTCTTTGCTTATAGAATGCCCTTGCCCCGGAACCGTCGCCCCATTCTTTCCTTTTCTTGTCTGACGGAACATATAACGCTTCGCCGGAAATATACTTTTGCAACTCGCGCAGAAGCTCGTCGGGCAATATGTCAGAGGCGTTTTTATATCTCATGGAACGACCTCCGTTTTCTATGAATTTTTCGCTATAAAATCTTCTGCAGTTACATAAGAATCAAGCTTTACACCATGCTTTTGCAGTTCTTCCACGATGTATTTCTCCAGCCTTTCAGCATTTTTGCAAAATGGCATTAAATCTGTTGCATTGTAAGGGCCGAATAAGTCCATTTCATCAAGACCATATTCTTCTTTCATAATATCCAGCTCGTGCTGCAGCATGCAGCCCCAAATAAATGCTCTTGGCACATCGTTGATATCACACGCATGGTAAATCCGCCTCCAAGTGTAGCATAGCTCTTGATACCAATCCGCCAAATTTTGAAAATCAGCAGCCACAATGCCGGAATTTTTCGTTTTTCGTGCAGTCAGAAATTTGCGAGTTGAAGAAATCATTTGATGGCTCAGTTTTTTGAGTTCATCAATGGTAACAGCATTGATAATTCCCTTGTAATACTCAATAAAGCTTTCCGGAATAAACGGCAAAGAAGAAAGCTCTTCGATTTGCTCTATCTGGCTTTTTCTGAAAAATGTCTGATTTGTAAATGCCACGGCAACAGACAGGTAATCAGCTATAAATCCAGCGGCCATCCGCACCTTGCCAAGCTTCTCCTCAAACATCATTGTTTGATAAATCTCCATTGCGACACTGAGCCTTTCAAGCGCTTTTTTGAATATAAACTCAGGGTTTTGCAGGTTTTCATATAGTTTTTTCCGCAATGAGAGAAAACGTTGTTTATCTTCTTCTGTGCGGTAATAAAGAATTTGGTACTCCATTAAGGTCGTATTATAGTCATCCAAATCCGCCATTTTTTCCAGCCGCTCCCAGGTCCGCGGATAAAGGTCATAACCGATGCCATTGACTATAAAGGTTTTTGCCAGACTGTTTGCATTTTCATTTGCCGGAACATAAAAGTCAAAGCAGCCAAGGCCTTCTCCATCACAGTCCTTTTCAAGCATCAACCTGCTGCCGCCTATGAGCAGGCATACATCGTCTTTGTATTCTTTCTTAATTTTGTTTACTGCCCATTCAATCAGTTTTTCGTTTGTCGTTTTCATTATAAATCCACCCTTCGGATAATGTTAAGCAACGGCCGTTTGCTTACAATTAAAGTGTACAGCATTTAGTAATGGCTTAACAATGCCAAGATTTGTTCTAATAATACATTACCCAGATTTTGGAACTACATTTAGCCTCTATACAAAACCACTGCTCTTACTGTTTTGTATTCGTTTTGTTTGCCAAATTACTTATACGGCATCTAAATTGAAAAATAGCATTTAACATAAAATGAATGTCGCATATAGAATATTAACACTGATAAAAGCACGGTAAAATCCCGTGCTTTTATCAGCCTATGAAGCGCTATCCTGTTCCAGATATTCAAATGCGATTCTTGGACTTCCGTCTTTCACATATATGGTCCCGCATTTCACAAACCCATTTTTTTGAATCAGATGTTGCATGATCTCGTTCTTTTCATGAGTGTCTATTCTAAGATGAGAGCTCTGTTTTTTACAATAGTCCATGCATTTTGCAAGTATGCCTTTTTCTGCTCCGTCACTGGCCACACGATGAATGGCTGCGTAGTCTGTGTCAGATATCCAGGAGCCATTTTCTATATGGCTGTAAGTAGGATCATCTCCCAGGAGAAAGGCAAATACACCATGTATCTCGTTCTCATTTGTATAAACATATAACTGCTTATTCTTAATATCCTCTTCAAGCATTTCTACAGGAGGGAAAGTGTTTCCCCACTGCGATGCATTTCCATTATCAGCCATGAATTTCCTTGCAATTTCGTATATTCTTAAAATTGCAGGCAGATCCTGCATTTCTGCATGTCTTATCATATAAATTACCTCCTAAATCCCGATTTAAGCAGACAGAAATTCATTATAAGAGATTTTCATTTAAATATATAGACCAAATCAATATATTTTACCGTTTCATGTTATCATTAGCGGCTGAGTTTACCAGCAATCTGCATAAGCCTTGGAAGGCAATGGTCAAAAAACATCTGATAGGATCTGCAGAAATAATTGCGGCAGGTTTCTTCCGGGGACATGATGCGGTGGCGGTAGCAGCCACCTCTGCACAGGGAAAAGTATGAGCAGGCCTGGCACTGGCTGTCAGGCGCTTTTTGGGAAGAAAGAAAGTCGGTTTCCATTCTTTTTTTATTTATATCATCAAAATCGGCATTGTTTAAATTACCAAGTTTGTATTGGTCCAGAACAAAGAAGTCACAAGGATATACCTGGCCGTCGGCTTCGATGACGTTTTGGATGCTGCAAAAACCGTTCATGTCACAGGATTCTGCATTTCCGGTCAATATAATAGAGAGATAATTATAAAACTGGCGGATATAGATCTCTTTTCCCGCAGTTAGATCTTCATACCACAAGTCAAACAGGTCGCACAGGAATTGCCCGTATAATTCCGGTGTCAGGGAATATTCCATGGCTCCTGAGGGAGTATCAAGGGGATCCAGGCAGGGGATGAACTGGAGATACCGAAAGCCCATCTTCTTGTAATACTGGTATATTTTTCCAATGGAAGAAGCGGTTCTCCGGTTTAATACAGTGAGGATGTTATATTCCACACCGTACCGGTTAAAGTTGTCCACTGTTTTCATGATATTTAAAAATGTGGCGCTGCCGTTCCCACCTTTTCGGTAAGCATCATGGGTATGTATGGTCCCATCTATGGAGATGCCCACCAGAAAATGCTCTCTGGCAAAGAATTCCGCCCATTCCGGGCCTAAGTTATAGCCGTTAGTCTGAAGAGCAAAATGTATCTCCAGATGTTTATTATTATATTCCTTAGAAAACTTTACGGCCTGTTCAAAAAAAGGAAGGCCGGCCAGGGTAGGTTCTCCTCCCTGAAAGCCGATAGTACAGGCTGTGTCCGCGTAATCCAGGGCTTTTTTAATGACGTTTTTTAAAGTTTCCTCCGACATGAAGCCGTAAGAGCTTTGCGTTCTCTTTTCCGTAATATCATGGTAAAAGCAATAATCGCATTTCATGTTGCACATGCCGGAGGCTGGTTTGATCAAAAGATTAATTGGAGGCATAGATTTAATTCCCTTCATCTGTTAACGGATAGGTGATCCGGTTTTCGTGTTCTCGTGGTGATATGCCCGTAACCTTTTTAAATACCTTGCTGAAATAATAGGGGTTATCAAACCCCAGTTTATCAGAGATTTCGTACATCAGGTATTGGTGGGTATCAATAAGCTCCATGGCGTGCTGTATCTTCACCTGGGCAATATAATCGGACAGGGTGGTTCCTGTCAGCTTTTTAAAGGTATTGCTCAAATGGCCGGAGCTTATGTTTAAGGCTTCCGCAACATCGGCCAGAGTCAGTTTTTCCATGTAATGTTCCTTGATATAGCTTCTTGCTAAGTCCACCAGTTTGTCGGAACGGGTGGATTTCCGGTCCTCCAAAAGCCGGCAAAGCTTCTGGCAGAAACTTCTCAGCCATTCCAGGATATCCTCCAGGCTGTTAAAATGATTCAGCTGCTCAGCAATGTTGATGGTATAGGGAAAGATCTCCTGGTAGCTGTCATCCCCTGTTTCAAAAAATGAATAGAGATAGGTGTAAATGTTGATACAGGCGCTGGCGGCCTGTTCCTTGCGGGGCCTGTTTTCCCGGAACAGGGTAATAATGTCCTCAAAGATGAGAGCCAGCTTTTCACTGTCGTTCTGACTGATATAAGCGGACAGTTCTTTTTTAAATACATTGATGTTGAATTTCTTTGCCTGGCTGAAATGGGAGGATTGCCCCTGGTAAAACACCACCTGGGAGGAAGAGTCAAAGTAGTAATATTCCAGTGCTGTCAAGGCTTCGGAAAATGCATCCGGAAGCTCTGAAATATTTTCCTTTGCCCTGCTGACCCCATAAACAGCGGAAAGCTCGAAATAAGTTTTTAAAGCAACGCTGAACTTTTGGCAGAAGTCCCTTATAAGGCTTTGGGAATAAGCTTCCTCTTTTTTTAAGGAAGCTGTCATGAGAAAGGTATCCTGCCTGTATTCCAGGACCGTATAATGAAAGAAAAACCTTGCTGCGATTCCGCCTAAGATATCGATCAGCTGCCTGCTGACAGAATGTAAGTCATAGGTTTCTCCTCCTGTTTCAAAGTCTATATGAATGGGGTTTAAAGAAAACAGGATGACAAAGGGAGCCGGATACTGGTCCACAAGTTCACCGGGGATGTCAGGGACTTCCTCCTGGGAAAGGAAAAGGCGGCGAAACGTCGTCTTTGCTAAGTCCTCCTGATTGTTTTTTAGCTGACCGTCCGCCAGCCGGTTCTGCTTATTGACAAGCAGGTCGCAGGATTCCTTGGCCCTCTCCAAAGCGGCAACAAGGGCTTCTTCATTCAAATCGATTTTCACCAGATAGTCGGAGGCCCCCAGTGAAAGGGCCTTTTTCACCAAATGGAATTCTTCTAAGTTTGTCAATACGATAAAAGCAAAGGTACAGCCATTTTCCTTGCATTTTTCCACCAGATCCAATCCGTTCAGCACGGGCATCCGGATATCTGTTATGACGATATCCGGATGAAGCTCCATGATCATGTCAAAGGCGGAAGGGCCGTTAGTTGCCTTTCCGATGATGGTGCATTCATAATTTTCCCATATGATCAGGGAAGCGATGCCGGCCAGTATCAGCGGCTCATCGTCTATAATAATAATTCGGTACATACTGTCTATTTACCCCTTTGTCAGCCCTTTCTAAAATTCCAGAGGAAGGGCAATGGTAATCAATGTGTATTGATCTAATTCGCTTTCCAGCTTTAATCCGTATTCTTCCCCGTAAACCAGTTTTAGCCTTCGGTCCACGTTTGGAAGCCCGATTCCGCTCATGTTGCTTCTGGTAATGCGGGATGTATCCGTCAGCAGAGTTTCAATGTTTTCCGGAGAAATCCCGATGCCGTTGTCCTTTACCGTAATATAAAGAACGCCGTTTTCGGCAAAAACGTGTATTTGTATGAGTCCGTTTCTTCCGCTTGGCTCGATCCCGTTAAAGATAGCGTTTTCCACAATGGGCTGAAGGGTCAGCTTCACGATTTTGGCATCGTACAGAATCTCCTGGTCAACCTGGGTAGTTACATCGAAGAGTTCAATATATCGGATTTTCTCTATAATAACATAATTCTGAAGAAAATCCAATTCCTGACGAAGGGTTACTTTTTCGTTGAAGCCCTTTGCCATGTTTTTCAGCAGGGAGGACAGGGCAGTGACCACCTGGACAATACCGCTGTTTTTCTGCATGGTTGCAATCCATTTGATGGAATCCAGAGTGTTGTAGAGAAAATGGGGATTGATCTGGGCCTGAAGCATTTTAATTTCTAAATCCCGCTTTTCTTTTTCACTTTGAACCCTTGTTTCCAGAAGGTTGGAGATCCGGCTGGACATTTGGTTGATCTGTTTTCCTATGCTTCCGATCTCATCGTCCGTTTCAATGGAACGGTCCGGATCGAAATTTCCTCTGGAAATGAATTCCAGACGTTTCTTCAAGCGGCCGATCGGAGCGCTTAACTGACGGGATATGAACCAGGATAAGGTCAGGCCGATGGCAAAGCAGAAAAAGAATATAAGGGCAATGGTGCCCCCGATCATTCCATGGTCCAGGTTAAGGTCTGAAACCGGAAGGATCTGAAAGAAAATAAGCCCGCTGACAGCTTGTCTCTGATAGGCAATAATACATTCCTTTCCTTCCAGCCAGGTTCGGAAATTACCCCTGGGTTCTTTAAAGTCTTTTAAGGTGGTCAGTAAAAGGGAAACATCAAAAGAATCCCCATTGACAGAGGAAATAATAATTCCGTCTGAAGTGGCCGCATAAAGAATTTGTCCATCCCCCATGCTTTTCAATGTATCAGAAAACAGGCGGGGAGAAATAGCCAGAAATATCCAGGCGTCTTCCGGCTGGCTGCCGTAGACATATTTTAAGGGCCTTAAAAGAGGAAGAAGCTTTGGCGTGTAATTGGTGGGAGAAAAAGGGTTGTCCTCCAGGGAAAGGAGATACTGGGTGTTTTTCCTGGAAAGCAGATCATGGAACCAGGGGGCATTTTGGATGTCCTTGGCATCGCGGATGGAGCCGTAGGCATTTCCGGCCTGGAGGACTTCTCCATTATTATAAAGTGTGATTTTATAAATATATTTGCTATAGCCTGAAATTGCGCAGAAATCCCTCAGCACATTGGAGGCGTACAGCTTAATATAGGTGGATTCCTCGTAGTCCGGCCGGCTTAGGGAGGGGGAGGAAAATAAAGACTTTCTTTCGGAACAGGTCACAACGATGTTGACCATTTCTTCATAGGCCACTTCCATACGGTCTGAGAGAATCTGAATCCGGTTCACGGAATTTTCCGTTTCGTTCTTAATTGCATCCTTATAATAGGAATGATAGTTATAAAAGCTGACGGCACAGGCAATGCTTATTACTACCAGAAGATTGTACAGGAGAAATTTATACTGGAATGTACGGGGCATGACATGGATCCTTTCTGAAGCCCGTGAGCAGCGCCAAAGTCAAATAAGCCTGGCCGGTTGCTTTCACGAGAAATAAATTCAGTAATATCATATCCTTTCTTCCGCAGAAATTCAATGAAATAGAAAATTAATCTTAAAAAAGTATAAAAATCTGAATAAAATATATGTTTGGAATCTTGAAAACACGGGAAGCGTAAAAAAAATAATAGAATTATGCAAATCGTTTATTCCGATCTGGTTTCAAATCTGGTATCTTTATATCATAAAGAACACACGCGCGTAGTTCTAAAAAAAGGGAGGTTTCAAACCGATGAGATTAAAACGGGTATTAGCAATGGTTTTAGCAGCCGGAATGGCATGCGCATCTCTGACTGCATGCGGCAGCAAGACAACTGAGAGCAGTGCTGCAGATACAACTGGAGCAACAACTTCTGCAGAAACAACAAAAGCAGATGATAAAGCACAGGGTACAGGCGAGAAGAAGGTTCTTTCCGTTACAACATGGGATTATGATTCATCACCACAATTCCAGGCAGTCGTTGACGCCTATATGAAAGAAAATCCGAATGTGGAGATCAAGGTTATTGACACATCAGCTGACGAGTACAACAATTCCTTAGGAATCAGCTTATCCGCAGCACAGGCGGATCCAGACATCATCTGGGTAAAGGATATGGGTTCCATGCTTCAGATGGCTGATAAAAAGCAGCTTCTTCCTCTGGATGACTTTATGAAGAAAGATAGCTTTGATACATCTGTTTACAATGGTGCGGCAGAGCAGCTTCAGTACAACGGAGTGACTTATGGACTTCCGTATCGTTCCGACTGGTATGTATTATATTATAATAAGGATCTTTTTGACGCAGCCGGCGTTGCTTATCCTTCCAACGATATGACATGGGATGAGTATAATGCTCTTGCAGCCAAGATGACCTCTGGAGAAGGCAGCTCAAAGGTTTATGGTGGACACAACCACACCTGGCAGGCACTTGTAACAAACTGGGCCGTTCAGGATGGCAAGCACACCGTTGTTGAAAAGGATTATTCCTTCTTAAAGCCATGGTATGAATCAGCTCTTTCCTTACAGGATAATGGTTATATTCAGGATTACTCTACTTTAAAGACAGCTAATATCCATTATTCTTCTGTATTTAAGAATCAGCAGTGTGCCATGATGCCAATGGGAACCTGGTTTATTGCAACCATGATCCAGTCCCGTGCAGCAGATGAGACTTCTTTTAACTGGGGCATTGCAAGGATTCCTCATCCAGCTGATACAGAAGCCGGTTATACAGTAGGAGCCCTTACTCCTATCGGAATCAGCGCTTATACCGATGAGCCTGACTTATCCTGGGATTTTGTAAAATTTGCAACCAGCAAAGAAGCAGCAAATATTCTGGCTGAACAGGGCGTATTTACCGGTATCCAGACAGAAGAATCTTTAAAGACCATCGCTTCCGCACAGTTCTTCCCAGAGGGAGAGTCAAATATTGAAGCACTGTCCTATACTCACTATACATTTGACCGTCCTTTAGACCCGCAGATCGAAGAAATCCGTAAGGTGCTCGATGAAGTTCATGAAATGATCATGATCAAGCAGTATACCGTTGATCAGGGAATCGAAGAACTGAACAAACGTGTTACAGAAATCAAAGGCTGGTAAAATATAATTGATTGCCCGGAGAGCGCCTTTTCTAAAATTAAAGCAAGGCGCTCTTTTTGTGGCAAAAAGCAGGTGAAAAGGAGGTTAACCCTGTATGAAAGAAGTAAAAAAGACACTGACATCACATCAAATGAAGGCAATCCGAAGTAACCTGATCGGTTATTCTTTTATTCTGCCTAATTTAATCGGGTATGCTATTTTCGTATTCATTCCCGTTATCTTTTCCTTTATTTTAAGTGTTATGAAATGGGATGGCTCACAGGCTCCCATGGAATTTGTAGGATTAAAAAATTTCGCACAGATTTTCAGTGACAGAATATTTGTTCAATCCTTTTTTCACACCATTCAATATGCATTGCTTACCGTATTCCCAACCTTAGTGCTGGCGCTTTTACTTGCAGTTCTGCTGAATAATAAATTAAAAGGCATCGCTATTTTCCGTACTGCCCTGTATTTCCCTTATATTGCTTCCATCGTGGCAGTGGGTGCGGTGTGGAATATGCTGTTCCAGCCGGATTTCGGGCCGATCAATGAGTTCCTGAAATTCATCGGCATTTCCAAGCCCCCCAGATGGGTTGTGGATGTGAAGTGGGCTATGGTGGCCATTTCCGTGGTAAGTATATGGAAATACATGGGATATTATATGATCGTGTATCTGGCAGCCCTTCAGGGAATCTCAGGTTCTCTTTATGAAGCGGCCGGAATAGATGGTGCCAATGGCTTTCAGAAGCTTCGGTATATTACCATTCCCATGCTGACACCAACCACATTCTTTGTGCTGATCATGCTGACTATCCAGTGCTTTAAAGTATTTGACCTTGTATATGTAATGACAGGAGGAGGTCCGGGTAACGCCACCAAGACCCTGGTCAATTATATTTATGAAAAGGCATTTACCACATGGCAGTTTGGACCGGCAAGCGCGGGAGCTATTGTTCTGTTTTCTGTAGTGCTTATTATCACCTTGATTCAATTTGCAGGTGAGAAAAAGTGGTCTAAGGATATGATGTAAGGAGGGAAAGCGATGAAAACAAAAACAAAGGACTTAAGGATACTTCTGTATCTGGGATTGATTGCTTTATCTCTTTTTATGCTGATACCCTTTTACTGGATGGTAATTTCTTCTTTAAAGCTTAATAAAGACGTATTTTCCATACCAATGACGTGGTGGCCCGATACAATGCATTGGGAGAACTATAAAATTATCTGGAAGAAACTGCCCCTTGTGACTTTCTTTATCAATACCGCAAAGCTGACGGTCATCACGACCATAATCCAGCTGTTCACCAGCTGTTTTGCTGCTTACGGCTTTACAAAGACGCGTTTTAAAGGCAGGGACTTAATCTTCCTTATGTATGTTACAACCATTGCGGTTCCCTGGCAGGTTTACATGGTTCCCCAGTTTATTCTGGTTTCCAAGCTGGGTCTTAACGATACCCATTTAGGATTGATCCTGATGCAGGCATTTTCCGCATTCGGCGTATTTTTGATCCGTCAGTTTTACATCAGCATTCCGGATGAATTATGCGAAGCAGCCAGAATCGACGGGTTAAACGAGTACGGCATATTCGGAAGAATCGTATTTCCTCTTGGCAAGCCTGCAATGGCTACCCTGACCATTTTTACATTTACAAATGTATGGAATGATTTCATGGGACCGTTGATTTATTTAAAGACAAAGGAATTAAAGACCATTCAGCTTGGTATCCGGATGTTCATATCCCAGTTCGGAGCGGATTATGCATGGATCATGGCAGCCTCCGTATGCTCTTTGATCCCGGTTATCATTGTATTTTTAAGCTGCCAGAAGTTCTTTGTCGAGGGTGTTGCAGCCAGCGGAATCAAGGGATAACAGGAAACAGAAGGGATAATACCTTTACACCCGATAAAGTGGGGTGGGCGCTGTTTATAAACCAATAAAAGGAAAGGGAAAGCATATGGCACAGACATTGGAACAAATAAAAACCTATCCTGGAATGGAAGAGGGCATGATTCAAAAGGCCTTTGATGATGCCGTAAAGATCGTCAAAGAGAATCTTACGGAATTTACGGATAAATTCCAGTCTTCCAACAGTTTCAACGGATTTTATGAAGCAACAGAAAATGTGGAATGGACAACAGGATTCTGGACAGGAGTGATCTGGCTGGCTTACGAGCATACGGGCGATGAAGTCTTCCGGAAAGCTGCTGAAGTACAGGTGGAAAGCTTCCTTAACAGAATTGAAAATAAAATTGACGTAAACCATCATGACATGGGATTTTTATACAGTTTATCCTGTGTGGCAGCTTATAAACTGACAGGCAATGAGCACGCAAAAAAAGCAGCTCTTCTGGCAGCGGATCACCTGGCAGAACGCTACAGGGAAAGAGGCAGATTCCTTCAGGCCTGGGGTAATCCAGGAGAGCCGAAGGAATACCGTCTGATCATTGACTGCCTGTTAAATCTCCCCCTGCTTTACTGGGCAACAGAAGTGACAGGAGACCCTTCTTATGAAGAAAAGGCAGAGAACCATATAAAAACTGCTATGAAATGCATTCTGCGTCCTGATGATTCCACTTACCATACCCATTTCTTTGATGTGGAAACAGGGGAGCCTACCTATGGAGTGACCCATCAGGGGAACCGCAATGGTTCCGCCTGGGCCAGAGGCCAGGCCTGGGGGATTTATGGAATCGCCTTAAGCTACCGGTATTTGAAAAATGAGGAGTACAAGGATCTGTTTAGCAGGGTGACCGATTATTTTATCGGGCATTTGCCGGAGGATCTGGTTCCTTACTGGGATTTTGACTTTGATACGGGAAGCACAGAGCCAAGAGATTCCTCAGCTTCTGCCATTGCCATCTGCGGAATCCTGGAAATGGCAAAATATTTGGAAAAAGATAAGGCCATGGTATATTTAGATGCAGCTGACCGGATGCTTAAGGCGCTGGTGGATCATTGTGCCAACAAGGATTACAAAAAATCCAATGGACTGCTGCTTCACGGTACCTATGCCAGGGATTCTGAGGAGAATACCTGTACCAACCGGGGTGTGGATGAATGCAATACCTGGGGCGACTATTTTTACATGGAGGCTCTTACCCGGCTTTCCAAGGATTGGAAACTGTACTGGTAGGTGCTGGCGGAAGAATAAGGAGAAAAAGAATGAAAACGAATCTGCTGTATGTCTTTGCTGACCAGTGGCGGGCTCACGCCATGGGATTTATGAACATGGACCAGGTGGTGACTCCAAATATTGACTCCTTTGCCCATGAGAGCATGAGGTTTACCAATGCTTACAGCACGTATCCTTTATGCTCTCCTCACAGAGCTTCCCTGATGACAGGAAAATACCCTTTCAATGCGGGAATGTGGACCAATTGTAAAATAGGACTGGAAGAAAAAGTTATGCTAAGACCCCAGGAGCTTTGTGTTGGAGATGTATTGAAAGCTGAAGGGTACCGGACAGGTTACATTGGCAAATGGCATCTGGATGCTTCGGAGCTTAACTTTACTTCCAATCCAAAATCAGGGGCAAGAGACTGGGATGCCTATACGCCCCCAGGGGAAAGAAGGCACGGATTTGATTATTGGCTGTCCTACGGAGCCTGGGATGATCACTTGGACCCTCATTATTGGCAGGACGATGAAAAACAGATAAAGCCAGGGAAATGGTCGGCGGAATTTGAAACAGACAAAGCCATTGAATACATGGAAGCAAGAAAAGAGGAGGAACAGCCTTTTTCCCTGTTCTTATCTTATAATCCTCCCCATCTTCCCTATGAGCTGGTACCGGACCGGTATTATGAGAAGTTTAAAGATTTGGAAGTCCATTACCGTGAAAACGTGCCGGAGGAAATGCGGGAAAAGGGAGGACTTCTGGAAACCCAGACAAGGCAATATTATGCCGCGATTTATGGAATTGATGAACAGTTTGGAAGAATCCTTCAATACTTAAAGGATCATGATATGGAAGAAAATACCATTGTCGTCCTTTCTGCAGACCATGGGGAAATGCTTGGCTCCCATGGGCTGATGAGTAAAAACATCTGGTATGAGGAATCCATTCATATTCCTCTGATGATCCGTCAGAAGGGTAGAATCAAGGCTGCGGACAACGACGGAATATTTGCAAGCCCGGACCATATGCCTACCATTCTGGAGCTTCTGGGAATTCCTGTACCTGAGACATGCGAGGGATACAGCCATGTTAAGGGAATGTTCGGAACGGATGAGAATGAGCCACAGGATATGCTGATTTGCTCTTATCCTGGAGGCGCGGAGATGGTAAAGGCATTTTCTGATAAAGGGCTCAGCCATAAGGCTTACGGATGGCGGGGCATTAAAGGCAAACGCTACACCTATGTCATTTCCAACGGCTATGCTCCGGGAGAGGAGCAAAAGGAATATCTTTATGATAATATGGAGGATCCTTATCAGAAAAATCCGGAATTGTTGGAACCGGGATGTCAGAGAACCGAGGTTTTAGCATACAGAGAAAAGCTTAAACGTTACCTGCACAAGACGGATGATCCGTTTTTGTGGAAGTAATAAGAACGAATCAATAGAATAAGGGGCTGTGAAATAACTCCTCAATAAAATAGGACTTTCCGAAGCACGTTCGTGCATCGGA
>CABJBM010000020.1 GCA_902363835.1 Lachnospiraceae bacterium | reverse complement strand
GTCCGGTGGGGCCTGTTGGTCCAGTGGGGCCGGTATCGCCAGTAAGTCCTATGGGACCGGTGGAGCCAGTAGGTCCAGTTTCACCAGTAAGTCCAGTGGGGCCTGTTGGTCCAATGGGGCCGGTATCGCCAGTAAGTCCTATGGGACCGGTGGAGCCAGTGGCTCCAGTAGGTCCAGTTTCACCGGTAAGTCCGGTGGGGCCTGTTGGTCCAGTGGGGCCGGTATCGCCAGTAAGTCCTATGGGACCGGTGGAGCCGGTAGCTCCAGTAGGGCCAGTTTCTCCGGTAAGTCCTATGGGGCCAGTAGGACCAGTAGCTCCAGTGGGGCCGGTATCGCCAGTAAGTCCGGTGGGGCCTGTAGCTCCGGTAAGTCCGGTGGGGCCTGTAGCTCCGGTAAGTCCGGTGGGGCCTGTAGCTCCGGTAAGTCCGGTGGGGCCTGTAGCTCCGGTTGATACATATATTTTAGGAAAACCTTTAAATAATTAATCAAAGCATCATGTATAAATCTAACTTGCATAAAATGTTTTAAAGTAAGTTAGAGGTGAAACAAATGACCTTGCATGAGTTAGAAGCGTTTAAAAGCATTGATTTAAAGGAAATTAACAGTAATAAGGTAATCGATATTGACAATATCAATATTGACCCAAAAAAAGGCAAATACGAACGAATAACGAATTATTTAGAAGCAACACAGAACCCATACTTTGTAAAGTGTGGTAACGTCATTGTTAAAATGTCTTTTGCTGATACTGACCTTACAATTGATGAATGTATAGAACGTTATTTGATTGAATGTTTAAATGAAAGGCTATAATGGTAATTAAGTTATGGCACGAATTAGAAAGAATCCGAGTGAAGAAAATGGTAAAAAAATCTGGAGACTGGGAAAATATTTAAGGTTATCAAAAGAAGATTTACTAGCAGGTGACAGTCGCTCAATTATCAGTCAGGATATGACATTAGATAATCATATTGACAACTTAATAAGAAACGGTGAACATATTGTAATTGCTGGTACTTATGTTGATGATGGAACGAGTGGAATGTATGACAGTCGTAACGACTTTCAACGGGCAATTAAAGACATTGAAAATGGAATTATTAACGGTTTGATTGTATGCGATTTATCAAGAATGTTTCGAAACGATGCCGACCAAAAACAATATTTGGAATACTATTTTAGAGAAAAGAAAACAAGAATCATTAGTTGTATTCTTCCCCAATTAGATACCTATTACGATCCAGACCGGATTTATTCAATGGACGTCAAATTCCAAGGTATGACCAACGCAAATATGCCAATCGAAAACTCATTAAAAATAAAAGATAAATTAGCAAATCGCCGTAAACGTGGATTGTTCGTTGGTTCATTCGCTCCATATGGTTATAAAAAAGACCATGATAATAAAAACAAACTGCTAGTGGACGATGAAGCCGCTGAAGTTGTAAAAGACATTTATAACTGGTTTGTATATGAGCGAATGAGCATTCGTCGAATCGTGGAAAAACTAAATACTTTAGGCATTGCAAACCCAACCCAATACAAAAAAGAACAAGGCTTAAATTTTAAAAGTGCTACTGATAACTGCGGGTTGTGGAGTGAAAGCACCGTTAGAAATATTTTAACCCGTGAATACTATATTGGTAATATGGACCAACACCACAGCCAAACAATATTTATGCCAAATCGAAAAAAAGTGGTTAAATTAGACTATGAAGAAAAAGACAGTAGCGAACTGGTAGAAAATACCCATGAAGCGATTATTGAGCTTCGAACTTATGAACTCACACAAAAATTATTGACAAGAGATACCAGGACGGCACCGACACAAAAACACACTTACTTGTTTAGTGGTTATCTTGTTTGCGGAGACTGTAAAAAAGCCATGATAGCAAAGAAGGCAAAGAACATTAACTATTATTACTGCTCCACCTACTTAAAGCGTTCAAAAACCGCTTGCACGAAGCACACGACCCGAGAGGACGTATTAACCGAAGTCGTTTTAAAGACAATTCAATTACAAGTTGCTCTTGCTGTATCACTAAGAGAAAAAGTTGATAAAATAAGCAAATCTGAAAAAATCAACAAAACCTCAAAACGAATTGAAAGCCTACTTAGCTCAAACAAAAATGCATTAATCAAACAAGAAAATATTCAAGATAATTTATATATTGATTGGAAAAATGGCGATATCACAAGAGAACAACACAACCGTATGAGAATGAAGACCGAAGATAAGATACAACAACTCAAAAATGAAGGGGAAGAATTACAACGAGAAAAAATACAACTAGAATCAAATGTACAACAAAATAATCAATACTTAGAAACATTTTGTAGACATGAGAACATCACCGAACTTGACAACAAGATTCTAATTGAATTGGTAGATAAAATACATATTTATGAAAAAGACAAAATCGAAATTAAGTTTAACTTTGCAGACGAATACAAACTAACATTAGAATTTATAAAAAATAATAAATAATAACGCTAGGTCTATATTTTAAGAAAGACACCCTGTCCCCACAGAGTGTCTTTCTTGAGTTTACGGAATCCATGCCCCGTTAGAATCAACTTGATAACCGTCCGGAGTAGTTGTATTGAAAAGCATAACACCATCAATTCCTAGATAATACCATTTACCACTCTTGTCATTGAGCCACCCTGAAAAACGGGCACCAGTTGTTTCAAAGTAATACCATTTGTTATCTAAAAAATTCCAACCTTGCACCATTGCTCCTGTATCGGTTAAATAGTAGATTTTTCCGTCTATATCTGTTATCCAACCAGTTGTCATTAGTCCATTTTCAAGGTTCATATGATACCAAATTCCTTTGACTTTTGCCCAACCTTTTACATATTCGCCATTCGATTTTTTGAGCATCCATGTGCCATCGTCAAGTTTTTGCCATGTCGCATTGGGATAAGTATCGGTATTTACTTTTTTAGTAGAACTACTAGAGCCTCCTCCACTGCTACTGCCTTTACTCGTTTTATTATTCTCTTTCGATTTTTCAGGTTCACTAGGAGTTGCTTCTGATGGTGTCACTTTCTCTTCCTCTTCTTTAGGAGTGCTAGTATCTTGTTTTAAAAGTGGAGCATCTACAAAACGAAAATAATATACATCTGGATTATCAAAATCAATATCATCATACCAGTATCCATCAGCATAGTTTCCATCTTCTTCTGATTTAGGACTATTACTAGAAACCGCCCAAACGATATTATCCTTATTATTTCTTAAATAACTATAATATTCATGTGTCAGTCTTTCACCTGAAAAAATCAAGTTATAAACATCAAGATATTCATTGCTGTTTCCAAGAATAAAAAAGTAGGGTTCTATACTTATAATGCCACCACCACCGCCACCATTCCATGCGGGATTACCATAATCACCAACTTCTCTAATAAGTGGTTCTTCTTCTGATAAAACAGTATCCTCTACACAAAATTTAACATTATCGACGTCATCAATACAGAACTTTTCTCCTTTAGGAATAAGATGAACTTCTCTAGAGCCGAGTTTTTCCCAAAAGAGTTCACCATCACCATAAGGTTGATATTCAAAGTCCATGTAATACTCTGTAATGGTGGGGTACTGTTTTCCCGTCTTTTCTTCCCCTTCAATAACAACTTCAAAGGCCATTGCAGAAGTAGTGGTTGTTAAAGTTAAAACGGTTGTTGCGAATAATAAACCTAGTTTCCTTTTCATGCTGTATCCTCCTATTATGATTATTTGATATGACATAAAATGTCGTGTAATTAATTGTACTATTCGTCCAATGTATTGTCAATCACTTTTAACGACATTATATGTCGTGTTTGAAACAAATAGCATATGACATAATTGTCGTGTGGAGGATAGTAAAAATGATTAAAGAAAACCGTATCAAAAAAGGCTATACCCAGGAGGAACTAGCCGAGTTAATCGGCATTAGTTGGAGACAACTACAGCGAATTGAAAAACATGAGGAACAGACCAGAATTGCAACTTTGAAAAGGCTGATTCAATTACTTGATATTTCGGACAAGGAAATACTTAGATTCATGAAAAAAACGGATTGATTTACAGGAAAGCCCCACAACGAACCTTGGCACAGATCGTATCAAACTAAGTGTGCCACAAAAAAAAGACATCAAAAGGCGTAGAAACCGCAGAAATCAAAGAAATCTTTAAGAGGGGTCTCGGCTAGGATTACCCGAGACCCCTCTTAAACAACGTGTTACTTTTCTTTTTTATTCTGCGTACTGTTTTGTTTTTCTTTTTTTGTTGGTTCGTTGTGGTGTGTGTAGTGTAGTAGTAGTTAGTTGTGTGTGTATGTTTATGTGGGGGAACAAGACATGGAGATACTGTATCGGCTAATCTCCTTCATTTTCTTTTGTTCCCCCTGAACCCCCTTCTTATCTTTTTGAACCTCTTTTCTCTCTTTGGGACATGCTTCGCATGTCTTTAAATACTAAGTTTGCTTGTGCTTCCGTTACTTTACTTTATTAGCCAATTCTTTTTCGCTTTCCAGTTTTGAAAGACTTTCTTCTTCTCGTTTTTAGAGGATATCCTATTTCAATCACTCTATCAAGAATGCATTTCATGAATGAAATGCACCCATAGGGCTTCGTTCTTGACAGACTGACCGAAACAGGATTTTATTTCGGTAAGGGAAGAAGAAGCTTGTTCGTGCTTTTTTACGTTCTTCTTTTCCCGTTACTTTTTTTCAGTTCTAAGTTCTATTTGTCTTGCTTCCTTTATATATTTTTTCTGAAAACAAAAATTGAGGTGAGACATGTTACAGAATGATGAAATCCAGATTCTTCATTTGATTGGGAAATGGGGGTTTTTACTCAGCCGACATTTAAAAGACTTTCTTTCTTATTCGTCCACTCGTACCTTTTACCGGAAAATCAAAAGACTTCTTGAGTTAGGCTATTTGAAAAGAGAATATCTTTTATATGGTGTTCCTCCCTTTTATACCTTAACCCATAAAGGACGAATCTTTATAGGATTAAATAAACGGAGTGTGAAAATCAGACTCGATCAAGTGAATCATGATATCCTTGTTTTAGATACTGTTCTTTATGTCATGAGAAAAGAAGTTGTCTCTATGGATTCTATTACCAGTGAGAAAGAACTTCATTCCAAAGACGGTTTCGGTTCTAGAAAGCACTATCCCGATTTTGTGATAGAATCAAACGGGCAAACGTTCGCCTATGAAATTGAACTTTCTTTAAAATCGGAATCTCGACTAGAGGAAAATGTACAATTAAATTACATTAACTATGATTATCAAATATGGGTGATTGAAAAAAAGAATAAAAAATTGCGTAACATCGTTGAAACTGTCCTTTCCACTTATCATAATGCAAGCATACTCTATTCATGCGAGGTGTTAAAAGATGACTAGTTTTGATATATCAATGATTCTAGTAATTGGAATCATTTTTGTTTGCTTTCTTTTTTTACTCCATTTGGTAACGAATTTTAATGGGGACTTTTTTCATATAGAAAAGAAATATAAAAATCAGACGAAAGCAGAATTTTTACCGGAGAAAAAAGCACCACTAGAAGAATGTATTTATATTGGAACGACTGGAAAACGAAAGGTATATCTTCCTTGCAACGCAAAACACGTTTATGTGTGCGGAACAACCGGAAGCGGGAAAACCGTTGCTCTGGCAAATTTCATTGATTCCGGTATGAAATACGAGTTTCCTATGCTCATTATTGATGGTAAAGGGGACACTGGAAAAGATAGTTTGCTGGACGTTGTGCAAACATTAGGCGAATCAAGAAAGGTTTATGTGATTGATTTAAACCGCCCCGCAACATCGGATAAATACAATCCTTTTTGTAACACCAGTAGTACGGTAATCAAGGATATGTTAATCAATTTATCGACATGGACCGAAGAACACTACAAGCTCAATGTCGAGAGGTACTTACAACGAGTTATTGACCTTATCTCTTTAGCAGAAATTCCAGTAACTTTCCGCACTATCGTAAAATACATTGAAAAAAATTCATTTTTGATGTTGAGTAAGGATTTAGTTCAACAAAAGAAACTTTCCAAAGAACAAGACCTTGATAATAAAAATCTTTCCAAACAAAGCGGAGACATTGCCGAAAGTGCGATTGCCCGTTTTTCTACGCTTTTAGAATCAGAGTTAGGAACGATTTTTTCTGATGATGGGATTGATATTTATACTGCTTTAAAAGAAGATTCTATCATTATGTTTGTACTGAATCCCTTACTTTATCCAGAACTTTCGCCACTTTTTGGAAACTTGGTTATTATTGATAGTAAGAAAGCTATTTCTAAATTATATAGTGAAGAAGTGAAACGACGGTTTTTCATCTTTGATGAAATCAATGTTTATGCTTCTAATTCATTACTAGATTTGGTAAACAAGAGCCGATCTGCCGGGGTTACTTGCGTTTTAGCTTCTCAAAGCCTTTCTGACCTCTCCGCTTCTGTCAGCGAACACTTTAAAAATCAGGTCATAGAAAACTGTAACAATTATATTATCTTAAGGCAAAATAGCCCCGTCAATGCCGAAGAATGGGCTTCCATAGTTGGAACGTATAAGACGTTAGATATGACCTATCAAATCGAAGAGGGAGCAACCACCGGAAAAGGCAGTATAAGAAAAGTACATGAATTTTCATTACACCCAGACGATATCAAAAAATTTGAAACTGGTAAAGGTTACATTGTTAGTAAAGACAAGAAAATCAGTTGCCCTATTAACATCAATAAACCATTTTAAGAAAGGATATTTTAAAAGTATGAAAATCAGTGTGAACAATCTTATTATTATGTTTGTTGTATTGTTATTAACAGCTATGTTTGACAATCTCGTTTGGCCGTTCCCTGAACAAGATTTCTGGATTGTGTTAAGTATGCAGTTAGGGATTGCTCTTGTTTCAATTAGTCCGATTGGTAGTTTTTTCTTAAGGCTCTTGTTTGGAAGTAGGAAACCAGAGACGAGAGAAGAAATAGAAAGACTTTCGGAATTATTTAATGAAGTATATGACGAGGTGAAAGCAAAGTATCCTAAGATACAAAAAAACATCAATTATTATATTGATGATAGCTTAGACATTAATGCGTATGCAATCGGAAGTAATACCATTACTGTTACGAAAGGCTCTTTAATGAATCTAAGTGATGAAGAACTAAAAGGAATCTTAGGGCATGAATTTGGGCATATCGTGAATGGGGATACCGCTTTACAATCGTTCTTGCTTGTCGGCAATACAGTCTTTTGGATTGTTTGGGTAATGGCAAAGCTAATTCAGTTAGTTTTTCTTGCTGTTGGAATTTTTATGGACGATGATTTTGCCCTTGCGAAATTCTTTGGCTCTTGTTCCAATCTACTTATGAACCTTGCTTTTTTCCTTGTTCAATGCCTATTATTAATCAATTCTAGAGCAAACGAATTTAAAGCCGATAAGTTTTCCTATTCGCTTGGATATGGCGAAGAATTACTCAAAGTTTTGTATGTATTAAATGATTTAACTATAGGGCAAAAAATGACGGTGTTGGAGAAAATCAAGAGCAGTCACCCAAATACGGTAGAAAGAATAGGAGCACTGGAAAGAATGCTGATGAATGACGAAGCATTAGCATAATCGTTATAAATACATAGAATATAGTATCAATAACAGGATATGGCAATACGGAAGCGTAACCAGAGCGGTTATTGATGTTTATAGTACAAGGGGAAAGCAGGTGAACAAAAATTCACTTGCTTTTTCTATTCCCTTTGTACGAAAACTCTATGCGGTAAACTTAATTATAAAAAGAAATTTAAAGATTTACATAGTATTATATTATGATATAATTATTATATAAGAAATCCGCTCTGTATTCATGAGCAAAAAGGGGTCATATGTGTGTTTAAGAAATTTTATTTATCATTAACCTTAATCTTTATTAGGATACTTTTATTTATATATCTATTAATTGTTGGCAGTATGTATTATAATACCTATTTAACAAGTTGTTATTTAATATACCCAATTTTTGCGATTATTGCACTAACAGATTATTACGATGGAGTAATCATTCGCAAAAGAACTAATAAGGCGTCAGATTTACTTACTTTTAGAATTTTGGATTCTTTTGCTGATAAGTTTGGACTACTATTAGCATTTTTAGGTTTTTATCTATCTGGAGTTTTTAATCCGTATGTTTTAAACATTATTGTTATACGAGAATTATTGATCTTTATAATTGGTATTGTTTCGTTGAAAAAAAGTAATTATTTGAATAGTAGCTTTTGGGGGAAATTATATTATGGTGTTTTAATTCTATATTGTGCACTTTATTTTCCAAATAATTCGTTATCTCCAAATGCTATAATAAACTTTATATTTATCATTTTTACAATTATTTTATTTTTTGCAGATATGTTATATCATAAAACAAACTTATCTAAAATAGAAGGGTGATATGTTATGAGATTTTTTCTATTATTATTTTCATTTTTTATGGATTATGTTTTAATAAGAAAATTTAAAATGAATATTAAAACAGTTTCATTTTGTATTTTATTAGAGGTTGTATCTTATTTGTTTTTTGATGATACAAGTTTTTATTCCTTTTATTTATGCTTTATAATTATAGGTATTTTAAAAACTATTGTAAAGTATAAAAGGCATAAATCTGATGTATCTAGTTATAAAATATCAAATTTTATTTATAGTGCGGGATTATCAATCTTTTTTAGTATAGTTAATATTTTTATAATTGAAAGCAATAATGTTTTATATCATTTATTTGCTTTATATGTTGTTTGCTCGATATCCGCTTTAATTGTAGATACTGCTGCTAGTGAGATGGGACAATTATTTAAAGTTAAGACATATAACATTTTAAATTTTAAAAAAGTAGAGCAAGGTTATGACGGAGGCATCTCTGCTTTTGGAACCATATCTTCTTCATTGATCTTATTATTCTTTTTATTAATTAGTACATTGTATTTTGATTTTCAAATTACTGAATTTATATGTATATACTTTTCAGCTTTTATTTCAAATTTTATAGATAGTTACGTTGGGGCCACATTGCAATCAAATAACATTGTCAATAATGAGCAAACAAACCTTATTGCAATATTTTCTTCATTAGTATTATTTACATTGTTTAATCTTATATTTTAAAAGAGGTGGCAAGTGAAATACTTTAATTTCTTATATGAAAAATTAACCTTAAATATTGCATGGCTTTTGTTTTTTCTTTGTTATGCTATTTTAGGCCAAGTACTTAATAAAAGGTATTTCTATAATTACTTTAGTATTATTCAATTACTATTTTATTTAATTATATTTATTTGTTTTATATTATTTAGACTAGTATATAAAAAGGTTATAAACTTAAAGGGGTTATTCGATAATGATAAGAGTTATAATTTGTTATTCTGCGATTTTTTTAATAAATCATTCTCATTAAGAACAATCCTTTTATCAGTGTTTTTTGTATTGTTCAGCAGTATAGAATTTGTTGTTTTGAAAATATTGCCACTCAATCTTATGGGGCTATATTTATTTTTGATAATGAGTTTCAGTTTAGTAATAAGTATGTTGGGGTACATAATTTGTTCACATTATATATTTTTTTTGCGTAAGTTTTCAAAGTTAAAGATAAGAACATATAATCGATTTGAACCTGCCAATACCCCGGATTTAAAATTAATGAGCAATTTGATGAATCTATTTATAATTGGGTTTCTGGGCATTGGGTTAATCTATGTGATTATATATTTCTTGGTAGCACCAATTAGTGCTATTAACTTTTATAAATTTTTCTCATTATATAATGTCGTATATTTTATAACCTGGTTAACCATTCTTGTTTTAATCATATTTGGTTTTATTTTTATATTTTGCTATTCTCAGAACTTATTTAAGCACATAATTGATAATTGGAAAGAACTTTCAAAAAACGATATGAATTTTTTTTTGAAGAATAGTAATAATTTAAATAATTTTGAAAAAATAAAGCATATAAATAGATTTCTATCCATATCATCATATATTAATAATTCAGCGAATGATGTTAATGATTACACTATATATTTAATATCTTTTGCATTTTCCTTTTCATCATTATTCATTCATTTTGTGAATTTATTTGAATCATTAAATACCATAGTGGAGGTTTTTTTTAATATACCACAATAATATATTCTAGGAGAAACTATATGATTTTTGATAAGTACTTTTTTTTACAAGACCAAGACGTTTTTAAAACTTATTTTAATGAGCAATGGGATATGTATCTTGACAAGATTGGCTTTAAGCACAAACAAAGCGCTATATTGAATATAGGTAGTAGGTATAGACCCAAAATGGCATTTTGGGGATATTCTTATTGTAAGTCTGATATTTCTAGTAATGAGTTTTCAAAGTTAATTAATGTATGTATATCAATTGAGTTATTACATAAATCTACATTATTACTTGATGATTTGATTGATAATGACGATTTAAGATATGGGAAATCTGCTTTTCATAAAGAATATAATCCTAGTGAAACAATAGCTTACTCTTTTCATCTTGTTGGAAAAGCGTATGAACTAATCAACGATACTTTAATAAATATGGATATAGACAAAAATCTATATGGTCAAATTTTAAGAACCTACTCATTTAATGTAAAAAATATGACAAAAGGATTACTATATGAATTAACCGATGATTATTATAAGGATGTTCATAAAACTTTAGATATTATGAGGTTAGAAACCAGCGAATTTGTCAAAAACAGTTTGTTGATTGGTTATTATTTGTCGGGTGGTACTAATGCTGAAGTCTTAAAATTATTATCTGAACTTGGACTATCCATGGGAAATCTATATCAAACATTAAATGACTTGGAACCATTTTATAATCCTGATTTTATATTAAGTAATAAAGGTAATGTAAATTTAGATGTTAACAAATATAAGAAAAATATTTTTACCGCTAAGGTATTAGAAAATTTTAAAATTGAGAACTTCGATTCGTTTTTTGTGAATAATAAAAATAATATAAATAATTTATTATCTTTAGCAAAGCAAGAAAATATTTATTCATTTTTTAAAGAAGATATTAAAGAACAAAATAATTATATTGTGGATTTAATTCATCATGTTTCGCAGTATAGTCTAAATAGCGAATGGCAATTATATTTTGAAAAATTTTATTGTAATTTATTTAATTGGGCTATTCGTCGAGTTGGATTTAAATATTAATCATGGAATCCTTAATTATTTATAAAAAATAAACCTTTGACATATCAAAAGACGATTATCCTCTACAAATAGTTAATATGTTAAATTAGACAGGTTAAATTATAAGTGATATAATAGTAAAAATCAAAAGAAAGGGCTATAGCCGTTTTCCTAAAATACATGTATCAGTAGGTCCTATAGGGCCGGTGGGACCAATTGCTCCGGTAGAACCAGTAGGTCCAGTGGGACCAGTTGCTCCGGTAAGTCCTATGGTACCAGTAGGTCCGGTTGCTCCAGTCGGTCCAGTTGGTCCCTGTGGACCGGTCGGTCCTTGAGCTCCTGTTGCTCCTGTTGCTCCTGTTGGTCCAGTAGGTCCTTTCAACTTATGGATTGTCCTATTGTGTATCTAAAAATGGATTTTCAAAATTATAGTTGAGATAGACATTTCTATCCTTGTCTATCTCAATTTTTTCAATTAATTGAGATAAAATTGTTTTATCTGGAGTTTCAAATTGAATGATATCTAAAAGCAATTTTTCATAGTTTTTAGATTGATTCTTTTTATCTTCAATATTTTGTTGTTCCTTTTTTATATGCTGGTATCGAGTGTTTAAAATTTCTTTTTCCTTGTTATAGTCATTAGTGAGACTGATAAATATATCTTCCGTTATAACATTTTTGACTTTATCCTCATAGAGTTTCTTTATGTAAGTTTGAATTTCTAGACTTCGCTTTTCTAATTGTGCCATTTCAACATCATATAAGTTTGCTTTCTCCCTTTTCTCTAAGGTACCAAATTGCTTATAATAGTCACTTGATAAGGCTTTATCTGCTATTTTCTTTAGTTCCTCGATAATAAATGAATCCAAAGCATTTTCATCTATACAATGACTGCAACAATAATTTGTGCCATGTCTTAAATACATGATACAATTCATTTTTTGCTTACCATTTACCTTTTTATAGGTCAGTTTAGAACCACATTCTTTGCAATATACTAATCCATTGAGTAGATGGGTTGCCCCATTTTTTCTCGCATAAAGAACAGTCTTTTTTTTGATTAGTTCTTGCACTAAATCATATTGTTCTTGTTCAATAATGGCATTATGAGTATTTTTAACAATAATCCAATCGGATTGTTTATAACTTTTCATTTTCTTGATTTTATAGTTGATTTTTTCCGACCGTTTTTGTGCCATATGTCCCAAATATGTAGGATTAGTAAGAATATTTTTAATCATGCCTTGATTCCATAATTTTCGGACGGTTCTTTCATTTTTGTAATTGCAGAAAGTCTCTTTATAAGCAATAGGGGAAAGGACCATTTCTTCATTAAGTGTTTTGGCTATTGCCCCCATACTGCTACTATTCGTGTATAGGTCATATATTTGCTTGATAATCGTAGAGGCATAGGGGTCAACAATTAGTTTGTTTTTATTTCCGGGGTCTTTTAAATACCCATAAGGGGCAAATGCACCAATAAATTCACCGCTTTTTCTTTTTCCGTCAAATACAAAACGAATCTTCTTTGATATATCCTTTGCATACATATCATTTAAAAGAGATTTAAAAGGACCTATGTCATTAACACCACCGGGAGAACTAGTATCAATTCCATCACTTAGGGCAATGTAACGGATATCTTTTTCCGGGAAATAGCGTTCTAGGTAAAAACCGGTTTGAATATAATCACGTCCCAGTCTTGATAAATCCTTTGTAATTACTAAATTTATCTTTTTTTCTTCAATATCATTTAGTATTTGCTGAAATCCGGGACGGTCAAAATTTAAACCGGAATAACCGTCATCAATATATACTTGGTAACAAGTCCACCCTTGAGAGAGTACATATTCGATAAGAATATTTTTTTGATTATCAATACTGATTGATTGGCCGACAGTTTCATCTTCTTTTGAAAGCCTTAAGTAAATAGCAACTTTATATTCGTTAAATAATGTTTCATATTTTGTTTCTGAATAGTTATCATGAACGTTCATTTTTCTTCTCCTTTTCGTCCTTTATTTGATAACTACCTACTGAATGATATCTTTTTATTGTAGAATCTTTTAACGTATAGTCATTGGATTCTAGGTAATTTAAAATAGAATTTGTAAATAATTTTTTAAAGTCATTTCCTTTTTCTTTATAGATAGAAACTGGCTTGAAGTCTCCCTTATTCATAAAATCAACTCCATTGCTCTTTCTAAACCATATGCAATGGAAGTTGTCTACTTTAAACTAAGTTTGAAATTTATTGTTGATTCCTATAAGTTCAACTTGGAATAATGCTAAATAATCTAATAATTCCACAAATTCCTTGCAACTGTTTGTTATTTTTGAATAGTCATAACAAATAATTGTTTTGATTTTA
Organism: Lachnospiraceae bacterium; assembly: GCA_902363835.1. Taxonomy (GTDB): domain Bacteria; phylum Bacillota; class Clostridia; order Lachnospirales; family Lachnospiraceae; genus Lacrimispora. The sequence goes on along the minus strand of CABJBM010000020.1, from coordinate 109,311 downwards.
TATTGTTGTAACTCATTTAATAATTTCATAAACTTTTCTTTTTTCTTGTAGGAACGGTGAGGGTTTCTATCTTCATAAACAATTATGTCTTTTGATGAAATGTTCTCATATCTTCTTTTAATATATCGTTTGCCCTGTTTTACAAAGTCAATATTATTTTCATTTGAAATGACATTATTATAGATTGCTACCATGTTCACCTCCTCTCACAATAATATGATATGACAATAATGTGAGAATGTCAATAGTGTTAGAGAATGATAAAATTTATATAGAGGTGAACGTATATGAAAAACTATGGTACAATCATTTATAATTTAGATATGATTATGAAAAGAAAAAATATTAGTAAAAATAAATTAAGTGAATTAACTGGTATTAGCTTTTCCGGTATTCAACGATATTTTAACGGAACCAATAAACGAGTTGACTTAGATGTATTAGCTCGTTTGTGTGCAGCGTTAGAGTGTAATGTTGGCGATATATTAGACTATCAAGAACCCAATGGGAAATAGAATAAAAGGGTTTGTCCACATAACCAAAGAACCATTTACATTTTAAAATCTGCCACAACAAAACCTGGCACATACTGGTACACTATAAGTGTGCCATAAAAAAAGAGCCACAAAAGGCATAAAAACCGCAGAAATTAAAGAAATATTCAAATGGGGTCTCAGCTAAAATTACCCGAGACCCCATTTGAACAACGTGATACTTTTCTTTTACTTTCTGCTTATTGTTTTGTGTTTTTTTGTTTGTTAGTTGTGGCAGGTTTGGTTGGTGTGTGTTTGTTGGTGTATGGGTAGGTTATGAGGGGGACAAGAATGAGAGATACTGTATCGGCTAATCTCTCTTTTTCTTTTGTCCCCCTGCGACCCCCTGTATTCTTTTTCTCTTTTTTCTCTCTTTGTATAGCGGTTAATTTTTTATAATTTATCATTTTGTTTTTATCAATATTTCTATCATGAGTTTGATCCCTAGAGTGACCCCTTGTTTAAATGCATGCTCGATTTCTATTTCTTCTAAGTCAAATTCCATGTTCTTTAATTCTTCTAATTCCTTTATCTGCTCAATAGACAATTTTTGAGTGATTTTTTCATAACTCTTTGTACAAGCCTTTTTTAATGATTTCCAGTTTGGATTATCAGGATTATTCCATATACAAGGATTCATATCACTGTCATAAATTTGTTTTAGTAATGATTCTTCTTTTGCCATTAGTCTTCCTCCGTTTTTAATATAATGTTTCCTTATTACGAAACATTGTAAATGCTTTAAGTAATAAAATCAAGATAAATATTTCGTAATAAGGAAACATTTGGAAAGGTAAAGAGAAAATGCAGAAGATTCGCCCGGATATGGATATAGGAAGTAATATTCAAGAATTACGAAAAGAAGCAAAATTGACGCAAGACCAAGTAATAGCAAAAATGCACTTAATGGGTTTAGAAATTTCAAAAAGCACTTATGCAAAAATTGAAACTAATAGAATGAATATTCGTGTTAGTGAGTTAGTAGCACTTAAAAATATTTTTCATGCCAGTTTTAATGATTTCTTTGATAATCTTGATTTATAAAACTAAAGTAAGAAAGATGGTTTTTGTTTTTATATAATGGCTTACGGCTACGCCAACCTTGACAACAAAAAAAAGAATGCTTTAACGGTATTACCGAAGGTGAAGAACTCAAAAACAGATAATTATTTATTCACTTTCGGAATTACATTTTAGCATTCTTTTTTCTGCAATCAAGGTCAAGTCACTAACGTGATGGCTGATTGATTTTTTGTAAAATAGATTATACCTCGGGTTCTGAATCTAAAAACAGATAGTCATATATTCTAGGTATAACGAATGGTAAAAAGCATAAATTGAATTACCCGGTAAAGGGATAGAGCAATGTAGGAGTACAACTCGAGCTATATCGGGTGCCTATAGTGTAGGGAGCAAGCAAATTATCTGCTTGCTTCTTTCTCTCTACACGCAGGCATACTTGCGTTAAACTCTGGGGTTTAAGGGGTAAGCCCCTTAATAATATCAAAAGCAAGGAAACAGGATCCTTGCTTTTTTTCAGTAGATAGTTATTTTGTTCCATAAGTTGAACGGAGCAGTTGGTCCCTGAGCTCCTGTTGCTCCCTGTGGACCAGTCGGTCCTTGAGCTCCTGTTGCTCCTGTTGCTCCGGTTGCTCCTGTTGGCCCTGTTGGCCCCTGAGCTCCTGTAGCTCCGGTTGCTCCCTGTGGACCGGTCGGTCCTTGAGCTCCGGTAGCACCGGTTGCACCTGTTGGCCCTTGAGCTCCTGTAGCTCCGGTTGCTCCCTGTGGACCGGTCGGTCCTTGAGCTCCGGTAGCTCCGGTTGCACCTGTTGGTCCTTGAGCTCCGGTAGCCCCGGTTGCACCTGTTGGCCCTGTCGGTCCCTGTATACCTTGCGGTCCTTGTGGTCCTTGTGGTCCAACTGGCCCCTGAGGTCCGGCTGGTCCCTGTGGCCCTTGCGGTCCCTGTGGTCCAGTTGGTCCGGGGCAGCCTCTAGGCCCTTGTGATCCAGGGCAGCCTCTAGGCCCTTGCGGTCCGGGGCAGCCTCTAGGCCCTTGCGGTCCGGTTGGGCCGCAGCAACCGCATCCATTGTAGCAACGATTATCGTCCCAATTTCTACAATTATTCATTATCATATTCTCCTGTCAAGGTCTGATATTGTGATTTTTTACTTATAAGCATTCTGTACAAAATTAAAATCAGAATATAAAGGGCTTCAGAACTCCTTTATATGTTATAATATGTATTGAATGATAAGCTTGCCAGAAGACAAGTTAGTATGAAAGTAGTGTTTAGAATTGAATCTAATCGGTGTAACGATTAGAAGTAAGTGTATAACAACAAGTAAACTGCACCCTTTGTCAACAATGCCACTGACTTAAGCAATAATTCAGAGATCACCGATGAAACTCACACCTAGAAAAGTAAAAGACAAGATGAAATCCGCAATCAGGGAAATGTCATTGAAGCCAGATGCTTTTATAAGGAATTCAGGAAAAGAAAGCCAACCTTTAAACAGATCCTAAGAGCAAACATCAACTAGAGAATAAACATATTTCAGCGGCAATCCAGAATATCCATGACAAACATCTGGAAATGGGATATCGTAGAATCCGCGATGAACTTGACGTAAATTATGAAATTATGGTCAATGATAAACGGGTACTGAATCTGAATCCAAAAATGCAGATTCATTCTTCCATCAGGCATGGACCTAAGGGTTGTACCAGAAATATCAGAAATCCCTATCATAAACCAAGTATTATTTAAACCGGCAGTTCCATGCTGATGCACCAAATGAAAAGTGGCTTACAGAGGCATCAAAATTCAAGTATTATATAGATATGAAGTACATAAAACCTATCTTAGTGCCAGCCTTTATCTTTATAACCACAGAATCGTAGTATTTAAGATGGGCCGCCACCGCGATAATGCATTAGTTAGGAACACATTCTATGAATCCCTTAAGAGGGAACCATTTTTCACAGTGACAGAGGCTTTCAGTATGCAAGCGAAGAGTTGCGTGCAAAGCTAAAGAAGGCAGAAATAAAACAGAGTATGTCCAGAGTAGCTCACTGCATAGATCATGGCCCGAAGAAGGCTTCTGGGAAATCTTAAAGCGTAAAATGCGCTATAGTCTCAGATTTACAGACCAGGACATTCTAGCAAAGACAATATTTGATTATATAGATTACTACAACAATAAACGATTACAGAAAAGGTTGTCAGCCATGGCACTAAGGGCATATCACAACCTTTATTCTGTTGCGGCAAAAAAACCTGCCTAAAATAGGCAGGTTCAGATTTGACAGGATTTCTCTTATACTCTTTGCAACCATCACGATTAGTAGTTGAATATTTCAAAACTTCATTGTTTGGACAGATATAGCAGTCAAAATATTCGTCATAAGCATATTCGTGTTTCCTAAAAAACCCCTTCTTTGTCATAGGGCGTTTGTACGGCATGATGGGTGTTTTGCCGTCGTCAATGACCATTTTGGCTATCGCTGGAATTTTGTATCCTGCGTCAACTATTACATTTTTGATTCCTTTATATTTTCCTTTGAGCTTATCATAAAGAAGTGGAAAAACCATAGAATCGTGCAAGTTACCACAGTAGCTTCAAATCCTAAAATGTAATTGTGACTGTTACAAGCGACATTAGCGGTATAAGCAAAAACCTTTTTATGCTCTCCCTTATGGAAAACGCCGCAATCGGGGTCGGCTGTACTCTGCTTGATTTCTTTCTGCTCCAGTTCAGCATTATCTTCTTTTAACGGCTTTTTTCCATGTTCCTCACGGTCTTTTGCGATTTCTTTTTGCAACTCCGCCTCATAAAACCCTGTTGATTTCTCAACAACTGTCTTTTGATACTTATAATTATTCCCATTGGCTTTGATATGACTTCCATCAATGTTTTAGGCGGTTTTCAACAAATACAGCACGTGCCTTTTTATAGGTACGTGCTGTATATTAATGGTATACCCCGAGCCAATCCTTGATTTTAATAGCTTCGAGTTATATGGAATTTGCGAACCAACATATTTTTAGGTGAAGTCGTATGAAGAAACTACTGTGCTAACGTAGAAAAACCACCTAATTAGTGTATGGGTATTCTCATTAACCCCATTTACCAATGCTTATGATCTAGGGTAAATACCTTGCCAATTTTTAAGCTTTTTGAAACTACTCTTGTTACTAAAATTACGTCTTCTTTCATGAATGGTATTTAATACAAAACACGCTAAGTCATCTTCTGCCATAAGAAGTTCTTTACTTTTAATTGTCATTTTATCAATCCAGTCAATACCAGTTGTTTCCTGATTATTGTTCTCTACAATACGCCTAATATATTTTTTTCCATTTCCGTTATCCTTTGTTAAAAAGCAGAACATTGCCATATCCCAGTTACACCATAGCGAGTTTCTTTCATCTGCAAATTCTTTCAATTTTTGCTTACAAAAATCAAAATCGTTATATTGACGAAATAATATAACCTTATCTCTCGCATAAACTGCCATTCCAACCATTTCTTTGTAAAATTCTTCTTCATCGCCCTTAAATTCAACATGCTCTTTTTCTCGATATCCAACATCAAAAGATAGTGTTTCATTTAACGCTTCAGTTTTATCCCAAAGAAACGATATGCCAACATTAAGATATGCTCCCTTACTCCACGAACTTGGTTGAAACTCTACTTGGATCAAAAACCAACCATTATCATCAAGCCAGCATCTTGATTGTCCCTTTTGGAACATACCAATCGGAGCAAGATTTTCATTTGCAGCCATCTTGATAATCTTATCATGTGTCTTGTCTGACATATATCTATACCTCTGATAATATAAATTTTGTTTCAAACACAATAAAATAAGTATACCATAGCAAATATTTCTTAGCTACACATGGAATAAATGTTCCTTCACAGTACTCTTCTAATGACGAAACGGCACAATTTAGTCTTTGTTGTCCGTTATAGCCATAACCTGCAAAGTAATAGTAGTTGAAATGGCTCGCACTTTCCGACTAATATCCAGCATAACATAATTCTTTTTCTAAATAATAGATATAAAAAATCATCAACATATAGAATGTCGACGGCCTGAGCACGGTAAAATCCCGTACTTTTATTTGTGTTCGTCATATTCTCTTTACCAAGGCAGCTTTTTTTCATAAAGCGGACCGCTTTTCACAATATTCCCTTACTATATGTTGGCTTTCTTATACCATATCTATTTTAGATTCCAGATACTTTTTTAAAATAACAGCATGATTCACTTGAGGATCTTTTGCCCCATACAACAAGGTAACCGTATTTTCCTTACTTTGAAGCATGACCTGCCGGGCGGCTGCCTGTGCCTCGGCATCCCCATCCAGCTCAGCGCAATAAAGTATGGCAAATTTCTCGAAGTTTTCCGCTCTATGTCCAAACCATATCCGAAGCTGGTGGCTGGGAGCCAGCTCTTTCACCCAGCCGTCTAAGTGCGCCTTTTCTTTGGAAACCCCCCGCGGCCACAGGCGGTCCACCAGCAAACGTGTCCCATCATTTTCCTGAAAAGCATCATAGATCCTTTTTATTTGCAGTGCCATATTTGGTTCTCACCTTCCTATTTTCTGCTGAGAAATTGATATGTTAATGGCATTATACCACTCTATTTAAAAAAATACCATTAAGCTGAGATTCTATTGTCTGACACATTTTTTACGGCACACCATTCCCTTTCATACAATCCAAGGAAATGGCTTTTTGTTTATTCTGTTTTGCTGTCCGGATTGCGTGTTCAACTAATCTCTTTGCATAACCGCATCCCCATCATCCGGAAAAATTTTAAGTTCATGGAGAATGAAAATCTCTTCAATTAATTCGATAAATAAGATTTTGCAGAGGAATTTAAGCTCCATATTTGTTATAATGTGAAGTAGGCAATAAAACATACCCTGAGCGTTTTTGAATTACCCCAGAAATGAAAAGAGGAAGAAGAAAGGAGCTTAAAAATGAAAAAAAGGATAGGAATTATTTTCATAATGGTTTTCATGCTGGTAATAACAGCCTGCGCGCAGGACAACGATATGGGTAACCTTGCCCTTTCTGAATATGGCGAGATAGAAGATACTGGCATTGAGGTGCGGATCACTGGCGAAACGGTGACCACTGAAACAGATTCAGTAATGATTGAGTACATCAATAACACGGATACCCAGGTCATGTTCGGAGAAGAGCCTCATCTTGAAATCAAAAAGGAGGATAGCTGGTACGTTATACCCTTAAAGGAAGGTACGGCGTGGATAGATATCGCCTATATGCTGCCGCCAAAGGGGAGCATTGAGAAAAAGTTTTTACTGAAATTCTATTATGAGAATCTAAGCCCCGGACATTATCGAATCATCAAGAAGTTTTTCATGGACAGCGGCAATGCTGCCTCAGCTGTGGAGTTTGACATACAATAAAATGATTTGCATAATAAATCTCCCTGCTGTTTTTTAATCAAATACATGGCAGCAAATGTTGGCCCGAAACGTCGGGACCAGCGTTTAACATGGAAAACCTTATTTTCAGGAAATAAACCGGTTCAATATTATTCATTTTTTCTTTGTATCTGACTTGGCGCATAGCCGGTGCGCTTTTTGAATAAGCGGCTGAAATGAAGGGGATCCGTATACCCCACAGCCTCCGCAGCCTCAGTCACTGTACAGCCCTGCTCCCGCAAAAGCTTAGCAGCCATATTAATCCTGTAATCTATGAGAAAATCAATGGGCCGGCGCTGTGTGTATTTACAAAAAAGATAGGAAAGCTGTGATTTGCTTTTCCCTATATAATTTGCCAAATCCTCCATTGTTATTGCATTCCTATAGTTATCTTCTATATAATCCACAAGCTCTTTTACGATGCGGTAATCTTCAGCAGCATTATCTTTTTCTCCGTTAAAGAAAATGCTCTGAAAAACCTGGCGGGACAGTAATTCCTTTTGGAGAATGGAATGGATGTCCATCTGTTCATTGGCATTGGCCAGTTCTTGCAAAACCGGTGAAACAGCGGGCAGATTAATGGGTATGGAAAACAATAAATTACTACTTATCTGATGGTAATACAGATTGATATGAGTAAACGGATTCTCTCCTAAAACACGAAAAGTGAGCTGACACCCAGGACAGCCATGTACCATTGTTCCCGGCTTTGCAATAAAACATTTATCATCAAACCTTATCTCTGCTTCTCCCTCAAGAGGAAAAATAAATGCTCCGTGTATGGTTTGGTAAGAGGTAGGCTTTTCCGATGGATATTTCACAAACTGTATTACATTATTCACACGGAACGGAGAAAGCCGATAAGCCTGTTTCAGTATATTCAGAGCAGTTTGAGCCTCCATTTGATCCATCCTTTCTTTCCATATGGTAATAGGGAAACCACCGCATAAAGACAGACTATTCCTTTGCGGTGTTTTCCCAAATATGTTTTAATTTGCATAGGTTTATGTTGTTATTGGAACTGCTTATCCAAGTAAGCCAGTGCCCCGGATAATTTCAGAGGAATATTTTCATGATGGCCGTAAGGATTCCACTGCATTTCTATATTGCCCTGTGGCAATTGATTTATGAGCACTTCATAAGTATCCTTTGTTGCCTGTGCAGCATTTCTTTTAATATCATGGGCATCTTTCCCTTCATCTTCTCCTGAAGAAAGAAATACGGACGCTTTTTTGTTGACCAGAACATTCTTTTTCACAAACTCAGTCCAATCCGTATACCAGAAGGAACCCGAAATTGAAACAACATGATCAAAAATATCTGTTTTATATAAGGAATAGATCCCAAGCAGTCCACTGAGGGAGTGGCCCAATAATGCTGTCTTAGCAGGAGACCCATTGCCAAACAGTTCCTTATTAACGCCTGGAATCAGAACCTTCTCCAAATAATCCAGATATTCCTCTCCCTTTCCTCCGAAATCGGCAAAACGTTTATGAAGCGCTTTGGCAGGCCAGGGTGTATACTGGGACAGCCGGTCCAAAGGCGGTACGCCGACTAAAAGAAAGGGATATGATTTCTTTTCTTCCGGAATTTTTTCCAGTGCCTGAAATATGATGTCCGCATCCAGCACATATGCAACCGGACAACTGCTTGTTCCGGGAGAAAAACCGGATGGCGCCAACAGTTCTAACTCTCTCCCTGCTGTATGAATTGTTTGCATTTATTCCACCTTAATTAGTTATAAAGGAAGTCTGAAAGTTCTTCCAATGTATCGAAGTTACGTACACCATAGTCCATAAAAGCGTCATAAGGTATTTCAATGATCCTGTTGTTTACCACAGCAGGTATTGATGCCAGTATTTCTTCGTTTTTTATGCTTTCTACAGCCTTTGCATCATTTTCCGCATTACGGTCCGCAGTAATATAAATAATAACATCAGGATTTGCTTCTACAAGGTTTTCCAGCGTAAGATTGGAACCGCCCTTATCCATAACATTTACACAATTTAATGCAGAAAGCATTCCATTTTGCAGCTTTGCATTTGCACCGAAAACCACAAATGTGCCTTCCTTATAAGTTGCCATAACCAGCACACGAAGAGTTTTGTCTCCGGCTGAGGCCGCAACCTTTTCTGAAACTGTGTTTAAACGTTCTGTCAGGTTTTCTGCATATGCGTTTGCTTTATCTTGAACATCAAAAATTTTTCCCAGAGCAGTTACGTCATCAATAATATTCTCCATGGAAACATCTGTGCTCATGTCACTTGCCTTTTGAGCATAAACATTGATCCCCAGCTCATTCAGTTCCGGAATGGAGCCAAAGGTTCCTTCTGCAAACGTGGCGCTGCGCCCAATAATAACATCAGGCTCGGCTGCCGCAATCACCTCTTTGCTGATGGTCATCTTATCCCCCAGAATGTCCAGGGAATCATACAGTTCCTTCCATTCATCTCCGGGTGCATTGTCAATGGCAATTGTGCCGGCAATTTTGTCTGAAAGGCCTAAGTTGTAAAGCAGTTCAATTGATGACGCATTTGCTGTAACAACTCTGTCCGGAGCTTTGTTATATGTCTGCCCAATGGCGGCAAAGTCACTGCCTTTTGTTTCAACAGTAATGGGATACCCGGTATTCACGGTACTGCTTTGTGAAACTTCTGACAAAGGTGCGGACGTACTTTGTGGGGCAGACGTACCTTGGGAGTTATCCTCCTTTGAGCTGCATCCGCTTAAAATTGCTCCCAATATCATAGTGCCTGCTGTAAAAGCCGCCATATTCTTTCTCATTTTGTTATTTTTCATTTTTTACTCCTTTATTTATAGAATTTGTCCTGTTACACAAGGGGAAAATAGCTGATTGCCATTCCTGCCTGGCTGTCCTCTGTTATCTTACAATCCACCCCATAAATCCGGCGTACCATTTCGCGGTTAATAATATCTTTGGGTGATCCATAGGAATCGATCATCCCTTTGTTTAAAATGTAGATGGCATCACAATATTGTGCTGCCAAAGATAAATCATGAAGGGCTGCCAAAACGTTAATCCCCAAGTTTTTGATAATGCTTAAAATCTGCAGCTGATATGTAATATCCAGGTGATTTGTTGGCTCATCCAAAATAAGAAGGGACGGCTGCTGTGCCAGCGCCCGTGCCAAAACAATCCGCTGCTTCTCTCCCCCGGATAAGGTAGCAAAGCTTCGTTTTGCATAGCTCTCCATACCTACCTTTGTTAAAGAATCCGTCACAAGATCACGGTCCTTTTGCTTTTCTCTTTCCAAGGTACCCAGGTGAGGGGAACGCCCCAGCATAACAATTTCTTCAACTGTTAAATCAAAATTTATACTGTTGAACTGCCCCACTACGGCCATTTCCCGGGCCAATGCTTTTGGCTTGTAGCTTTGCAATGGCTTGTCATCCAGCATTACCACGCCGTCAGATGCTTTTTGCATGCGGTATACCGTTTTAAGCAGCGTCGATTTTCCACTGCCGTTAGGCCCTAAAACACCAATAAATTTTCCACCTTTAACCTCCAGCGAGACTCCTTTTAAAATCTCATTTGCTGCTAAATGAACCTTTAAATCCCGTACAGTAACATCCATTCTCAAACCTCACTAACCAAAACGGTAATGCCGTTTTATTAAAATATAGGCAAAGAACGGTGCGCCAATCATAGATGTTACAATTCCAATGGCAAGCTCCCCATTGGGTATTACAACTCTTGCCAGCGCATCCGCCCAAACCAGAAATATCCCACCCAGCAAAATCGTAATAGGCAGCAGACGGCGATGATCTGCTCCCACAACAGATCTTGCAATGTGGGGAATCATCAGGCCCACAAAGCCGACCACACCACAGGCGGAAACCAATACGCCGGTTAAAAGAGCTGCTGCCGCCATATACAGCTTTCTGTAAAAGCTGAGATTTACGCCCAAGGTAGATGCCGCCTCATCACCAAGCAGCATGGTATTCAGGGTCCGGTACTGACTGAGAAAAAATATGCAGCAGGCAGCTACAACACAGCTGGGCAAAATAAGGTTGTTCCAGCTTCCCCGGGTCAAAGACCCCATTGTCCAGAATTTTATGCTTAACATTCCATTTCCATCGCCGGCTACTGAAATAATAAAGTTTGAAAAAGAGGTACATATGGCGTTAATAATTGTACCAGAAAGAATCAGCTTGCCTGATGTGGCTTGTCCGCCCACAGAGGCCAGGAATAAAACCGCACCGGTGGCTCCCACTGCTCCTAAAAAGGCGAGCAGGGATACGGAAGAAATACTGCCCACAAAGGGAATGGCTGTACCGATAAAAACTGCAATCGTGGCTCCCAGCGACGCTCCGGAAGATATTCCCAGAATATATGGCTCTGCAAGAGGGTTTTGTACTGTTGCCTGCATGACTGATCCACACAGTGCAAGACCGGCACCTGCGGCAACCCCAAGCAAAACTCTGGGAAAACGGATTTTCCATATGATGGAAGCATTGGCGCTCTTTAAAATTTCACCTGTTCCCGGCAGTTCTATCCCAAACAGGCGGTTCACAATTATGGCATATGTATCACAAAGGGATATGTGTACTGCCCCAAGCCCCAGAGCTAAGAAAACTGACAGAATGAGGGCGGCACACAAAAGAGCAACAACCAGCCTGAAAGGAAACAACCTTTTATTATTTGCGGAACTGAATTTTACCTTTTTCAAAACAGGCCTCCTACTTTTTGTTAGGTATAACTAACTGCCAGGTTATTATACATAATTTCAGCCTTTGATACAATGGGGAATAATTCAATGACATGGACAATTATTAAAAAACCAGACTATGTCAAACCTGATCAATGCAAAAAAAGAACAGCGGCCTTGATTCCAAGACCGCCATTTAACTGTGTTATGTCGTTTTTCATGTGATTTTCCGGATGTTACAAAAGTATTTTTAATTTTCCCATTCTGACAGCTTTTTGAATTGCCCATGATTCCCTTGTGCCGGAAGATATATTAAGACAGGCAGCGATGATGGAACGCCCGCATAAAATTCATTAGAGTAACCAAACGGATCTATGCAGCCGGTTCAAACTGACTGTTGTAGAGCTCCGCGTAAAAACCTCCCTTTTCCAGCAGTTCCTTATGACTGCCGCTTTCGATAATGTCCCCGTCTTTCATGACCAGGATTAAGTCGGCGTTTTTGATGGTGGACAGGCGATGCGCGATGACAAAGGATGTGCGTCCTACCGTCAGCTTATCCATAGCATCCTGAATCAGAATTTCGGTTCGTGTGTCTACGGAACTTGTTGCTTCATCCAGAATCAGCATAGGAGCGTTTTGGATCATGGCTCTGGCAATGGTGACAAGCTGCTTTTGCCCCTGTGAAAGATTTGCCCTGTCATTCAGCAATGTGTCATATCCTTGAGGCAGAGTTCTGATAAAATGATGAAGCCCTACTGCCTTGCAAGCGGCAATCACCTGTTCATCTGTCACCCCCGGCTTGCTGTAGATAATGTTTTCCTTGATGGTTCCTTCAAAAAGCCATGTATCCTGCAATACCATACAAAATTGCTCATGGACATTCTCTCTTGGCACCTGGCTGATTGGAATGCCATCCAGCAATATCTCTCCCCCGTCCAGTTCATAAAAGCGCATGAGCAGATTAACCATTGTTGTTTTTCCTGCACCGGTCGGACCCACTATGGCTATTTTCTGTCCAGCTTTGATTTGAGCTGAAAAATCATTGATAATGGTTTTTTCCGGGGTATATCCAAACTTCACATGCCGGAATTCCACATCACCTTTCACGTTGATAAGGCTTTTCGCTTTCTGGCTCTCATCAGACAGCTCTTCTTCATCAAAGAACTCAAACACGCGCTCACTGGCAGCTGCGGTTCTTTGCAGGTTCTGGAATGCCTGAGCAATTTGCGAAAGCGGTTGGGTAAACAAACGGATATACAACATAAACGCAACGATCACACCAAAGCTGATGGTTCCGTTCATGGCCAGCGCCGCACCTACCACACAGACTGCAACATAGCCAAAGTTACCGATAAACGTCATAAGCGGCATCATCAATCCGGACATAAACTGGCTCTTCCAGCCGCTGTTATACAGGCTCTCATTCACATTCTCAAAAAAATATCTTGCATCTTTACCCCCGTTATAAGCCTTCACCACATTATGGCCGGAATAAACTTCTTCAATATGACCATTGGCCACACCCAGATCTTCCTGCTGCTGAACGAAATATTTCTGGGATTTTGCCATGATAACACCCATGATAATAAATCCAAAAACACTGGATCCCACAGCAGTCAACGCCATAATCCAATTATTGTAGAACATCATAATTGCTGAACCCACAAACATGGTAATAGATGTAACCAGATTTCCAATGCTTTGGTTCATGGTCTGGCCAATGGTATCCACATCATTGGTCACCCTGCTGAGAATATCGCCATAGCTTACCTTGTCAAAATATTTCAAAGGCAGCTTATTGATTTTCTGCGATATACCGGTACGCATATTTCTGCTGATTTTTTGCGTTACCGTTGTCATCATAAAGCTTTGAATAAAGTTAAGGAGAGCTGAGCCTGCGTAAAATGCCGCCAGAAAAAAACCAATGCTTTTTACCGCGCCAAAATCAATTGCACCGGCAACCGGAACACCATTGATCAGCGCAGGTAATCCTTTCATGATCTCGTTGGTCATTTCCTTCAGTTTATCCGGGCCGATAATTTGCAGCACGGTTCCCATTGCAGCCATAACAAGGGCGGCAATCACTGCAGGCATATAATTTTTACAATAGGCAATCAGCTTTCCCCATGTTCTTTTAAAATCTTTTGGCTTTTCGACAGCCCCCTGTCCCATGGGACCTCCGGCCATTGGCTTTTTGTTCGTTCTTTGTTCACTCATGACACAAGCTCCTCCTCACTTAACTGGCTCATGGCAATTTGCCTGTATACCTCACAGTTCTGCAGCAAATCCTTGTGTTTGCCTTTGCCCACAACTCTGCCTTCATCCAGCACGACAATCTGATCCGCATCCATGATCGTGCCGATGCGCTGTGCCACAATCATACTAGTAACACCTGCGGTTTCTTTTCTCAGCACATTACGTAAAATCCGATCCGTCTTATAGTCCAGTGCTGAAAAGGAATCGTCAAATATATAGATTTCCGGCTTTCGGCAGACCGCCCGGGCAATTGCAAGCCTCTGTTTCTGCCCGCCGGAAACATTGGCACCTCCCTGGGCAATGTCTGCTTCATAACCTCCTTCCATGCGTTCAACAAAATCCGTTCCCTGGGCAATTGCAACAGCTCTCTTGATTTCATATTCCGAAAAACCATTGCCGCCATTATCTCCGTATGCCACATTGGAGGAAACCGAGCCCTTAAACAGAACCGCTTTCTGCGGCACATAACCGATTTTATTGTGCAGTGCCTCCTGGGTGTATTCCTTAATATTCACACCGTCAATCAGGATTTCTCCCTCTGTTGCATCAAAAAAGCGGGGCACAAGGTTGATCAGGGTTGATTTACCGCTCCCTGTGGAACCGATGAAAGCAATCGTTTCCCCCTTCTTTACCGTAAAGCTCACATCTTCCAGCACATAATCCGCTGCATCCGGATATTTAAAGCCCACATGTTTAAACGTAACCTGGCCTTCCAAACCAGGAACTCCCTCTGTCAGACTGCCATCAAGGATGGTAGGTTCTGTATCCAGCACTTCATTGATTCGTTTGGCAGAAACGCTGGCACGGGGAAGCATGATAAAAATCATGACCAGCATCAAAAATGACATAACAACCTGCATGGCATAGCTGGAAAAGACCACCATGTTGGAAAACAGCGTCAGTTTATCCGTCATCTGCGCCCCCTGAATTAAATAGGCTCCAATCCAATAGATTGAAAGGGACAGTCCGCTCATAATCATTGTCATAATGGGCATCATAATTGCCATAGCACGGCCTGTATACAACTGAGTACCGGTTAATTCCTCATTGGCTTCCTCAAACTTCTTTTCCTGATAATCTTCCGCATTATAAGCTCTTACTACCCGAAGCCCTGTGAGATTTTCACGGGTAACCCGGTTCATGTTATCTGTTAAGGCCTGCATTTTCTTAAATTTCGGCATTACAAAAATCATGATAATACCAATCATAACAACCAAAAGCGCAACTGCCGCTCCTGTGATGAGCGACCATTCAAAACCCTTTCCGGCAATTTTGGTGATCGCCCAAACAGCCATAATCGGAGCTTTGATAATCAGCATCAGCCCCATTGTAATCAACATCTGAATCTGTGTAATATCGTTTGTAGAACGGGTGATCAGGCTGTCAGTGGAAAAGCGGTTGATTTCCTCCATGGAAAAGGACTCCACTTTATTAAAAAGCAGGCTGCGCAGGCGTTTGGAAAATGCGGCGGCAATCCGTGCTGCAAAAAAACCAACGATTACAGCACCTGCCAGGCTGCCCAGTGTGCAAAGAAGCATTTTGCCCCCGGCAAGCCAAATGGCACTCATGGCACTGCCAGGCGTTTGCACTAACATGGTGATCTCTGACATGTAATCCGGTGATTTTAAATCCAGCCATACCTGGACCACCACGAAAACCAAACTGATGAAAGCCATCAGCCACTCTTTAGGCTTGAGATATTTAAAAATTCTGATCATAGAAAAAAGCCTCCTTATTATTAGTGTTTATATTGAACGCTGTTAGATGTTTACCTCTTAAATGCAGACCTCATTTGGTCTGCATTCTTAACTCACTATTCTTATTCCCTGTTTCCGATTATTCTATTCAAAAGGATCAGGTCTGGTGCGCTGGGCAATCTCAAAGAAACGCATGGAGAGGCGCACAAATTCTCTTGCGTCTTTTTCCCCCATTTCCGTTAGCACTTGAACTAAATGATTTTGCATTCGCTGCATGTTTGCACGAATCCGCTCACGGCCTTCTTCTGTTATGGTAACTAAAATAAAGCGCCGGTTCGTGGTGTCTATTTCACGGTGAATCTGCCCCTTCTTTTCCAGGGTACGGAGGGCCGCAGAGATTCTGGCCGTACTGCTGCATAGTGCCTCGCTTAATTCGGACGGTGATGCAGGCGTTTCTTTCATATAAAGATATCGTAAAATGAAAATTTCACCTTTTCCGGAACGATTAAATTCATCCATGACTTTTCCACGGGACATCAGTTCCCCCAATGAATCGACCAGTTCTTCTATACTGCTCAATCTGTTCACCTCCATTTTTAACAGGAATCAATGCTTATATCTAACACTGTTAATAGTGTACGCTATTTCATGAGGTATGTCAAGAAAATTTTTATTATTTAAAATCTGTCCCTTCTTGTATTGTTACCGGTCCTACTGTGAATTTTCTTATTCAGGCGGCGGCACTTCCGGCAGCCTTTTGGGTATGGTGCCTGGTTATGCCAAGTATGTGCCATGTCTTGCAATCCCCACTGGCTGGCTGAAAAAAGCACGCCTTACCCTTATGGGCAGACGTGCTCTCTGAAATCTCTGGTTCTGTGATTATTTCACACGGAGAATCAGGTCATCAATATTTACTTCTGTTTCGATCATCCCGTTTTCTCTCATAAACTGCTGGGTTTTCTTCATTGACGCAATGTCATCATCGGTAATTTCCGGGTTAAAATCGTACATGGGAAACATTTCCTTGACAGCGTCAATGGTGAGTTCCGTTTCTTTTGCTGTAATGTCTAAAATTTCCTCCGGGTTACGATTCATGTAATCCTGGACATTATCCTGAGCTTCGAGAAATGTTTTTACCAAAAGCGGATTTTTTTCATAGAATTCGTTACTGGTGGCAACGACGATAACGGCATCTACAAGCCCCTTACCGCTGGTCACAATGCGGTAACCGTCCTTTTCCATGTTATAAGCCACCGGACCTGCCAAAAGAGCACAATCCACTGTGCCGCCGGCAAGGGCTGCCTGGGCATCGGGAATTCCCATGGAAACAAACTCTACATCCTTTTCTGACATTCCCGCTGACGCCAGATATGCAGCCAGAAGCTCATGCAGGATGGTTCCCTTGGGTCCTGCAATCTTTTTTCCCTTTAAATCCTGAGCGGTCTGTATGGTGCTGTCTTTTCCGGTAAACAGCCGAAAAGCTTCCGGAGAGCGGCTATAAGTGCTGATGATCTTTATGTCCGCGTCATTGGCAGCAGACAAAATAACGGAAGTGGCTCCAACTGCATACAAAAACTGAATGTCGCCGGAAGCCAGCGCCTGTGTCTGCTCCGGACCAGATGTTAAATTGGAATATTCCACTTTAAGTCCGTATTTGGAAAAGGCTTCATTGAAAATCCCTTTTTCCTTTTCCACAATCGATGGCACATTCAGAGGAGATTTTACATAGGTGACACCAATCTTGCCTACGGTGAATTGAGGCTCTGTTTCCTCTGCCGTTTCCGGTTCCGTTGCATTAGATTCTGCAGAGTTTGCCAAAGCTTCCGTTCCTGCCGTCTGTGTATTGGACGGACCGGCACAGGCCGTCAATGCAAAAACGCCGATTAAGGCGGACATAAATACAGATAAAATACGCTTTAGTTTCATAGATTGCTCCTTTGTCATAATGTTGTTATAATATTTTTTTTGATTTCAATAAGGTCTGATGAAAGAATGTCTCTTGGATAGGCGTAACCTGACAAAGATATCTCCTGTTCCACACTTCCCTGCTTAAGAACAAGAATTTTCTGCCCAATTAAAAGAGCCTCATCAATGCTGTGGGTTACGAAAACAATGGATTTTTTCTGCAGGGAATAAATACGTATCAATTCCTCCTGCATAACGGTTCTGGTAAAATAATCCAAGGCGGCAAAAGGCTCGTCCATCAGGATCAATTCCGGATTGTAGGCCAGCGCACGGGCCAGAGATACTCTTTGCTGCATGCCTCCGGACAACTGCATGGGACGGGCCTTTTCAAAGCCCTGCAGCCCTACCGTATGGATCAATGCCTGAATATCAGGTTCAGATATGCGTCTTTTCGGCAGCCCGAATCCTATATTTTTCCAGACCGTAAGCCAGGGCATCAGGCGGGGTTCCTGAAAAACCATACCGATCTTGCCATGGTCCGGAATATCCAGGGTCCCGCTGTCGTAGGACTCCAATCCGCCCAGAATCCGAAGAAGCGTAGTCTTGCCACAGCCGCTTCTTCCTAAAATCACGGTTATGCTCTCTTCCTGAAATTCAGCGGTTAAGTTATCCAGAACCTTTAGATTCTTTTCTGCCACCTGATAGCTTTTGCATAACTTCTCAATTTTAACTCCAGCTGTCATCCACACCTCCATGCAATATGCTGCGGATCGCCAGGGAAAGCAGGCGGTCACATAAATATCCCACAATACCGATTACAAATATCCCCACAATCACTTTGTCAGAACGGGACATTTGCTGTGCATCCAAAATCATATAACCCAGTCCGCTGGAGGCTGCGATCATTTCTGCACCTATGATCGCGCGCCAGCTGTACCCAAGTCCCACTCTCATGCCCACAAGAATATCCGGAAGGGCATTGGGAAGCATGATCTTAAAAAAGGCCTTCATTTTGGAAAATCCCAAGGAAAATCCCACTTCCAGAAGTTTGACATCACAGGCAACCAGCCCCTTTTTGATATTTAGGAACATGGGAAAAAAGGAGGCCAGAACAATAATAATGGTCTTGGAGGTTTCCCCGATTCCAAACCAGAGAATCAGCAGCGCAATCAGGCTCAAAGGCGGAACATTGCGCATAAATTCCACAAGGTGATTATAATACGGCGTGGTTGCCGGATACACCCCTGCCAGAACTCCAAGTAAGAGCGCCAGCACAAAAGCGATAAAAAACCCGGTGAAAACCCGCAGCAGGCTGACCGTAACATGCCCAAACAGCGAACCGTTCTGAATCATAGTCACAAACGCCCGAAAAACCCGTTCAGGGCTGGGCAGAACATATTGGCTCCATATTCCCATACCCGATGCTGTCTGCCACAGCAGAAACAGTAATGCAAGGGGCAGAGCCGCTTTCCACATTTTTTTCATAGCCTCACCCTATACCCCGTCTCCATGATGACAGCCCCCGGAACAGTAGAGAAGCTCCACCATCCCTTTCTTTGCCTTCCGGCTGGGTTCGGAAAAGTAAAAATCGATCTTTTCCCTGTTATCCAACACAACCGCCTGCTCCTCATGACCGAGAAAAAAGCCAGGAGGAATCGGACTTTCATCCAGCGCCTTTCCGCGTAATTGAATATTTTCCAACCGGGCAAATTCTTTCCATGTACAAAATCTCGTCTCCGGCAGTCCGATGTTGTTTCCCATATCAGCAAGCGCCTTGCAGGGCGTAATGATCCATAAAACCCCCTGGCAGGAAAGCCTTTCATGCAATTCCCTGGCACAGTGTAAAAGAATTGGCTCAATAGGGGGAAATTCCAGAAAATCCGGAGAATATACTTCTTTTATGTAGTCTGCAGCCATGGGACAACGGACATCCGCCACATAAGTATGGGCTTTGTCTAAGGCTGACCTGTATTTTTCCTTAACTGCAGCAATATGATCTTCCCGGCAGAACACCGGCTCATAACCTTTTTCCGCCAGATGCTTTTCCAGCGTTTCTTTTCCATACATTTCATTTACCACAGGGTTTAACCAGATAAATTTGCGCACAACTCCTCCTTATTCTTTAGTTAGTTTGGACTAATCGGCATTATAAACGAGTTTCCTAAATTTGTCAAGCCGGCATTTCCTCTTCTCTCTTTTATTATTTAAGTACTGGCAATGTATTTTTTTCTCCGGGAACGCCTGGAATTTTTTAATATTTCAAACGCTTTACAAAGTTCAGTTTTTTCTTTCATAATCTTTTTAGTTTTATACGGATAAAGAATCTGTTGTAAAAACAAATTGAATAATCTACCGGAGCAACAGCTCCGTTTTTGTGTCTAAAAACAGAAAAAGCATGCAGGCGGGATATCAACTTTCTCTGGCTTCTGGCTGGAGCCAAAGCCCCAGACCATAGCATAATAGCCAGATTCCGCACCACATTCTTAAGAGAATTCTGTGAAGAACTGTTTGGACAACCGGCCCGTCTTATCTTAAAATCAGGGGAAGCCAGCGGAAAGAACCTCTTCGTGGATGGGACTAAGATTGATCTGATCAAGAACTGACATTTAAGGCACAACCCTAAAAACTTCGGATTACGGTTTCATTCAAACGCTTTAAAATCTCACAGGCCAGCCGTACCCCATTCTGATAATCTTCATAGGAGGAAATTCCATAATGGGTATGGGCATACCGTACCGGAACTCCGATTACAATTGTGGGGACTCCCTGGTTTGATAAATGAATTGCGGCTCCATTTGTGGATCCTGCCCGGCGTACGGCTTCCTGCACCGGTATTCCAAGCTCCCTGCACAAATCCAGTGCATAACGCTGGTAACGGGGATTGGTAATCATCCGGGCATCAATATGGCGGAGCATTGGTCCCCGTTTAATGGCTGTCTGCACTTCATATTCTGCCACACAGGTATCGTCTGCCGGACAGCCTTCAAAAACAATTGCAATATCCGGCTTAATGCGCTGACAGGTCAGACTGGCCCCCCGGACTCCCACTTCTTCCTGAGAAGCAATTCCTGCAATCACATCTACCTCCAGCTCCATTTCCTGCAGCTCCTGTAATGTGCTTATAATCGAAGCACAGCCCAACCGGCAGTCAAAGCCTTTTCCGATCATTAAATCATGTTTTTCCAGATACTCAAACGTTACATCCGGTACAATCGGCTCTCCCATTCTGACACGGAATTTTTCTATGGCTTCTTTCTTAGATACAGCTCCTATATCCACGGTGATGTCATGAATATCAAGCGGTGCATTTCTCTGGGCTTCCGTCATATAGTGAGGCGGTTTGCTGGCGGTAATTCCCGGAATATATTCGCCATCCGCATTTCTGACCAAGACCCGGTGTGCAGGAATATTGCTGTTTACCCAGCCTCCTAAAGGAATCATCTGCAAAGTTCCATCCGGACGGATTGCCTGCACCATGAAGCCCACCTCATCACTGTGGGCATCTAACTGGACGACCATCCGTCCGCCCTTATTTTCCTTCCGGTATATATACAGGTTACGCAGGCTGTCCTCCTCAAAGCTCCCCAACCCATGTGCATGTTTCCGGACGGCGTCTGCCACCGGATCCTCAAATCCTGATACCCCATTGGCCTCCGATATATCTTCAATCATCCCCAAAGTCTGATTCTTATCCATTTTGCATTCTCCTTTTTCAAATATGCCACACTATTGTTTTACTCTCTTTAACTCCTCAATCAGATCCACAATATAATCTGCAGTCGTCTGAATCATCTCGGCTCCCCATTCGACTGTTGCTGTTCCTGGATGATCCGGTCCAATCCAGCCATTGTCCGTTACCTCAGGTGTGGAACGGAGAATTTCAATCTCCACTCCCTTAAACCGGATAGAGCGGAAACCAGTGGCAATCAGATTCTCATTGATATTTTCCAGCTCCAGCGGGCCGCCGATTTCTGAAACATCAACAAGAGCCTGATCCACAGCCATAATAGCCGCAGTTTCTTCTCCGCCTCCATGCCCGCCTTTCCAGGCCGGGTTCATGTCCCATGCCATCAGCCACCAGTTTAACATCACAACCATTGCCCCTTTTTTCCTAAAGTCCAATCCCACCCGTTCAATCACCTTAATATTGCCGCCGTGACCGTTAAGCACCAGAATCTTCCTGGCTCCATGGCGGTACAGGTTGTCAATTACCTGATATAAAAATTGATACAATACCTCTATGTCAATATTCACAGTGCCAGGATAATCCGCCAAAGACTGGCAGGCACCATAGGGAATGGTGGGCGCAATCAGAATATCATTTTTCTCCTCTATCAATTCTAAAATCCTGTTTGGCACCATGGTATCCGTTCCCAAAGGCAGATGTCTGCCATGGCACTCAATACTGCCTATGGGCACTAAAACCATATCACTTTCTTTAAAATACTGCTCTGCTTTGGGCCAGGTTAAATTTGCTAATCTCATATTATCGTCTCCTGATTTTTAATATATTTGGTTTCTAAATATTATAAAGCAGGCAGGGCGCTGCATCATATGCAGCACCCACCTGTCTTTTAATCATTGTATTTAACAATATTATTTTGCCACTTTTACCTGATCCAGCTTATGATATCCGATTGGATCCATGACAAAGTTCTCTATTTTTGCACTGGCACCTGCAGTGATGGAGCTGTAGTAAATCGGCGCATTGTTGCCTATTTCTTTTAATCTCACTGCCAAATCCTCATATGCTTTTAAGCGGACTTTTTCATCTGCGCTGCTTCTTCCTGTTTCAATCAGCTTGTCCACTTCCGGATCGTTGATAAAAGAACGGTTTCCTGCCGCTCCCTGCTGGCTGGAATGCTCTAATGAATAATATGTATAATCCGCATCAGTGGTTGAGGTTACCCAGCCAAAGTATCCCATATCATGCTCCCCGGCTGAAGTACGGGAGATAAAGCTTCCAAACTCCATCACTTCTACATTGCAGGTGATGCCCACCTCCTGAAACATGGCCTGAACAGCCTGACAGATCTCAACACGGGCCTGGTTGTCATTTACCCAGATGCTAGTGGTAAACCCATCAGGATAACCTGCTTCTGCCAGTAATTCTTTTGACTTCTCCGGATTATACTCATAAGCACCCGGACTGTAATAGCCGAATACCAGGGGGGCAATTATCGCGTCAGCAGGTTCCCCGGCTCCGCATGCAATGGTATCAATCAGGGTCTGGCGGTCAATGGCATAGTTGATTGCCTCCCTGACTTTCTCATTGTCAAACGGTGCCTTATTCATATTCATTGAGATATAGTAACAGCTTAATGACGGCGCCTCAAACAAAGCCAGTTTGGGGTTGTCCTCTATTTTAGTCATATCGTTTGGCAAAATATCATAAGCCAGATCAATTTCACCTGTTTCCAGTGCAATGGTTCTCTGAGCTGCCTCAGGAATGACACGCATTACCAGATTTTTCGTTGCTGCCGGTGCGCCCCAGTATTGGTCAAATGCTTCCAGACGGGCAGAATCGCCCTGCTTCCATTCTGCAAATTTATAAGGACCGGAACCAATGGGATGAAGCTTAAAGCCCTCTTCGTCCTGTTCCACTGCTTTCTTTGGAACAATGGCTGCAAAGGGAACGGACAAGTTACGAAGCGCCGGGGCATACGGGGCATCCAGGGTGATTTCCACCGTATACGCATCCACTGCATTGACCGAATCAATAAAGTCTACAATATAAGATACTGCCGCAGAATTAATTGCCCTTTCCAGAGAAAACTTTACATCTTCTGCTGTCATTTGGGAACCGTCATGGAATTTTACATCCTCCCGAAGTTTAAATACATAACTGGTGTCAGAGGTCTGCTCCCAGCTCTCTGCCAACGAAGGCTCCAGTTCTCCTGTCTTGGGATTTACCACTGTCAATGTATCAAAGATATGCTTTGTAACCTGAACAGCCGTGGTTTCTTTTCCCTGATGAGGATCCAGAGATGTGATATCCGCTCCTTGTGCCCAGGTTAATGTGTCTTTGTACTCTCCTGAGGCGGTCCCTCCTGCCCCATCTTCGCCGGAGGCCTGGGTATTGCCCGGTTCTGTTTTGTTTGAACCGGAACCATTGCAGCCTGCAACAGACACAGCCATTGCGGTCATTAGTGTCAAAGCCGCAATTTTTTTCCATGTTTTTTTCATACGATAACTCCTCTCTTTTTCTTTATAAACACTGGATTATCCCAGGATTTATTCTATTGCACATTCTGGACCATTTGACAGCTGACAAAATGCCCCGGTTCCATTTCCTTTAACACCATTTCCTGGCTGATGCATACCTGGCTGACATATGGGCAGCGTTTGGCAAACCTGCAGCCCCCCTCCGGATTAATGGGCGATGTCAGCTCTCCTTTCAGGGGAATGCGCTCCATCTTAAAATCCGGGTCCGGCATAGGGATCGCTGATAAAAGTGCCTGAGTATAAGGATGCATGGGCCTTTCAAACAACTTCTTAGACGGTGCCATCTCCACCATCTGTCCCAGATACATGACCAGAATATTGTTGGCAAAATGCTTTACAACCG
Source organism: Lachnospiraceae bacterium (assembly GCA_902363835.1). Lineage (GTDB taxonomy): Bacteria > Bacillota > Clostridia > Lachnospirales > Lachnospiraceae > Lacrimispora. Next base: position 85,219 of record CABJBM010000020.1, on the reverse strand, counting down.
ATAAATCGTGAGTAATAAACAGATAGGTTAAATGAAGCTCATCCTGAAGATCCTGCATCAAATTCAAAATCTGTGCCTGAATGGAAACATCCAGGGCTGATACAGGTTCATCACAGACGATAAACTTGGGGTTTACAGCCAATGCTCTGGCAATACCGATTCTCTGACGGCGTCCGCCATCCAGCTCATGAGGATACACATTCACCAGGCGTTTTGCCAAACCCACCAGATCCATGATCTTATGTACGTGAGTGAGAATGGCCGAATCCTTGGCTTTATACATTCCCTGAACCAGAAGCGGTTCCATAATTGCCTCACTTACAGTCATACGAGGGTTTAAGGAAGCAAAGGGATCCTGAAAGATCATCTGCATATCTTTCCTTAACTCTTTTAACTGCTTCCGGTTATAACCCGTAATATCCTTTCCCTGAAAATACACATTTCCTCCAGTCGGCTCATGGAGGCGCAAAATCGTTCGTCCCATTGTGGATTTTCCGCATCCGGATTCACCTACCACTCCTAAGGTTTCCCCCTCCCGAATGGAAAAATTCACATCATCTACCGCATGCAGCATACCGGCAGGGGTGGGAAAATATTTTTTAAGTCCTTCTACCTTCAGCATTTCTCTGTTTTCCTGCATATTATTTTCCTCCCTTTCCGCTCTTATCATGATCCGTGTAGCGGAAGCACCGAACCTGATGGGTCCCTCCAATAGCAGTCATGGGTGGAATGCTCTGTTTACATTCTTTAAAGGCATACTTACAGCGCTCATAAAACTTACACCCTTCCGGCATTTTGGCCGGATCCGGCATCATCCCTTCAATGGCCTGCAAACGCCTGACATCAGACGTTAAACTGGGAATGGAGCCGAACAGTCCCTCTGTGTAAGGGTGGCTGGTGTTTTTATAAACTTCCCGGAGATTTCCATACTCCACAATTTCTCCAGCATAAACAATTGCCACACAATCACAGTTCTGTGCCACAACTCCCAGGTCATGGGTAATTAAAATCATTGAGGTATGGTTTTCTGCCTTTAATTTGTGAATCATATCCAGCACCTGCGCCTGAATTGTCACATCCAGTGCAGTTGTCGGTTCATCGGCAATCAGAAGCCGGGGATTGCATGCAAGTGCAATGGCGATTACCACACGCTGCTTCATTCCCCCGGAAAACTGGTGGGGATACTCCCCAAACCGTTCTGCCGGAATGCCCACACGCTCCAGCATATCTTCCGCCTGCTTCTGCGCTTCCTGCGGTTTTAAATTATTATGCTGCTCAATCACTTCCATAATCTGTTCCCCTACGGTCAGTACGGGATTTAAGGAGGTCATAGGGTCTTGAAAAATCATAGATATATGCTGCCCCCGGATTTCCTGCATCTCTTTCATTGAAAGAGACAAAAGATCCTTTCCCATATATAATACTTCTCCGCTTGTGATCTTTCCGGGAGGTGAGGGAATCAGACGCATAATTCCCTTTGCAAGGGTTGTCTTTCCAGCGCCGGTTTCTCCCACAATACCCAGAGTTTCTCCCACACCAATCTTTATATCAACATCATTTAAGGCCTGTACAACTCCGTCTTCCGTCTCGTACCGGATCGTTAAATTTTTCACTTCCAGTAATGTATTTCCTGCCATAAACTGCCCTGCCTTTCTCTATATTAAGGAATTAATCCTTCAGCCTCGGATCCAGAGCATCACGAAGACCATCTCCCACCACATTCAAAGCCAGAATGGTCAGCATGATTCCCAGTCCCGGAATTACTGTCACATGCCAGGAATCACGGATATAACTTCTGGCATTGGAAAGCATGGCTCCCCACTCCGGTGTGGGAGGCTGTATTCCCAGCCCCAGGAAAGAGAGACCGGCAATTGACAGAATCGCTCCCGCAATGCTCAAAGTTATCTGAACAATGATTGGGGCCATACAGTTAGGAAGCACATATTTGAAAATAATCCTTAAATCACTGCTGCCAATGGCCTTAGCAGCTTCTATGTATTCCTGGTCCTTTACAGTCAGAACAGGTGCCCGGACCGTTCTTGCAAAAGTAGGGATATAGGCAATGGAAATAGCCAGCAGTACATTAACCAGACTGGTTCCCAGTGCTGCAACAATGGCAATTGCCAGCAGCATGGAAGGAATGGCCAGTAAAATATCCATAAAACGCATAATCAGGTTATCCACATTTTTCCCATAATAGCCTGCAACCGCTCCCAGCATTCCGCCAAGAATGCATGAAACCACAACTGCCACAGTTCCCATGAACAGGGAATACCGGGTTGCCCACAGCATGCGGAGCAGTATGTCTCTTCCAAACTCATCCAGGCCAAAAGGATGCTTTAGACTGGGGGGCAAAAGTCTGCTTGTCAGATTCTGCTTTACCACATGTGACAGAAAAAATGCTTTATTGGTAAATAAGTCAATCACCGAAGTAGTAACTGCTATGAACACCAGTAAAAAAATAAAACTCAATCCCGCCATTGCCAGACGGTTCTTTCTAAAACGCCTCCATGCTTCAGCCCATAGAGATCTTTGTTTCTTTTCTTCCATTTGCAGCACCTACTTTCTCTTATACTGGGATTTAATACGCGGATCTACAAAAGCATAAACAATATCCACTGCCAGATTTACAATCGTAAACATGACTGCCAGAAAGATTACAGATCCCAAAACCAATGGAATGTCCTTTGATTTAATTGCCTCTACCATAAGCCGTCCCAGGCCCGGCCAGGAAAATACGGTTTCTGTCAGCATTGCTCCTCCCAAGAGAGTGCCGAACTGAAGCCCAACTGCCGTAATAATGGGAATCATGGCATTCTTCAGCATATGGCGGTAGGTGACCGTCTTTTCTGACACACCTTTTGCACGGGCAGTATCAATATAATCCTGCCGGATCACCTCCAGCATGGAAGAACGTGTCATGCGGGTGATGGTTGCCGCCGCACTGGTTCCCAGTGTAACTGCCGGAAGAATCAGGCTTTTTAGGAGAGGAACAAAACCTTGCCCCATCCCCTGGGACGGAAGCCAGCCAAGTTTAAGGGCAAATATAATAACCAGAAGAAGTCCCATCCAAAAGCTTGGCATGGACACGCCGATCAATGCGGTTACCATGGAAACATTATCCAAAACAGAATACTGATTCTTTGCGGATATAATTCCCACCGGAATACCTATGGCTAGCGCAACCAAAATAGCTGCAACAGCAAGAATTGCCGTATTGGGGAACCGGCTGATTACCTGATCCCAGACACTTAAGCTGTTTTTATAGGATGTTCCCAAATCCCCATGAAGCATATTCCCGACATAACGTCCGTAACGAATCAGCAAGGGATCATTTAATCCCAGTTCTTCACGCTTCATTGCCAGTGCCTCTGCGGAAGCCTGATCTCCCAGAATAATCGCCGCCGGATCACCAGGAGACAGATTCAGGATGAAAAACACAATAAAGGTCACCCCGATAATAACCGGAATTAACATCAAAAGCCGTTTTACAATGTACTTATACATATTCCTTCTCCTCATTATTATATAGTCACAGCTTTTCTTTACATTTTCTAAATATAAGCCATGCAATTTTTATACTGCTTTGCCAAGGCATTCCGTCATTCAGAGATACGAAAACAATCATGCACAAATTCATATAGAATTGGAAGGTTCATGCCTATATGCAGGTATTAAAATGGAGCCTGCTTAAGCAGACTCCGCACGTGACCCCTTTGTCATCGCACATTGAAATTAACAGCTTATACGGTTAATTTCCATTTATCAACAAAATCAAATGTCATTTTGTTCTTCTATTTTATTAGGTGAATTATAAAACAATCCCAACATATTGTCAACAATATTATAATTTATATAACAATTTATTTTATTTGTTTACATTTTTATTGTTTGCACTATCCGGATCTGATATAATAAATTCATGAGTACCAATGTTTAAGTAAGCAATCAATAATTTCTGTAATACAAATACTGCTGTTTTTTACGAAACACTATTAACGCGCCATTTCACTTAAAAAGGACAATTTTATATGAAAATCATTGGAGGCTATTTCAATTTTGAACATCTGGCAGACACGGAAAATCACTTCTTTGAAGAATTATGTCCGGATTCAGGGGATCTTGCATTTTTGATGTCCGGCCGATGTGCCATCTATTATGCTCTGGAAGACCTTATGCTGACTGATCATAAGCGGGTTGCCTACGTACCTGCCTATACCTGCGAGACTGTTCTGGCTCCTTTCAAAAAAGCAGGATACCAGCTGCTTTTTTATGACGTTGACCGGTCCATGACACCGGTATTTGATCCGTCTGTCCTTAGCCGGATCAGCGTTCTTTCCTTATGCGGTTACTTTGGTTTCTGCTTCTATGACAGAGAATTTGTTCGCTTATGCAGGGATCACGGCATCCGCATAATAGAGGATACTACACATTCCATTCTTTCATTAAATGGCATTGATCCCTGCTGTGATTATATTGTGGGAAGCCTGCGCAAATGGGCCGGTATTCCTTCCGGTGGTTTTGCAATTAAAACCCATGGACATTTTACAAAAAAGCTGCTAAAACCAGAATTCAGTCATTTGGACAAACGAAAAACCGCCATGGTTGAAAAAGAAGCCTGGAGCCATTCTTCTGACCCAAAAGCCGCTCAAAAGCTTGCTGCGGCAACCTCAGTATTCTGGGAGGCAGAAATGATGCTCCGCCACATATTCGATTCCTATGAAAGTGATCCGGAATCAATCAATATCATGAAACACATGGATATTAATGTCATCCGCCGGAAACGCCGGGAAAATTACCGGTATCTTCTGGAGCACTTAACCCCCTCCCCGGATCTGAGTTTCGTTTTCCCAACCCTTACAGCAGAAGCTGTGCCCAGCCATTTTACTGTCTATGTCAAAAAACGGAAACAAATTCAGGACTATCTGACAGCTTATGGTGTAATCAGTGCTGTATATTGGCCGGTTCCCTCCGTTGTTCCCCTGGCTGGGCAGCCTGATGTCTCATATATCTATGATCATGTGCTTTCCCTTCCCTGTGACCAAAGATATGGTCCAAAGGAAATGCAGTACATCTGCCATCTTCTGAACCAGTATCCAGACCGGCAAATTCCATAGAAAAAAAGAATCAGAGTTCCCTGACAACTGTCAAAAGATCTCTGATTCTTTTTATTAATTATATAAAAGCTTATTGTTTCAGCTAACTGTTTTTATGGAAAAAACAACTCTTTATTCTCCATTTTCATTCCAATACGGTAAATGCGCTCTCCTGTGGCCTGGTAATGGTTATCCAGTGCCTGTTTGGACTTCTCCAAATCTCCCATTTTTAACACTTCATAAAGCTCTTTATGAATTTCATATGTGGATGTCGGCCCATTGACAACATATTTTTCTTTCAAAAACTCATTGATAATGCTGTTATTCCTGCTGTTTCTTGCAGTCAGAAACATGGCGCCATTCATGGGACTCATGCTCTCCCATAATTTTATCAGCCGCTCCATCTGGCCGGACTTAAGGATCTGCTTATGAAACAGTTCGTCACAACTAACCAGACGAGGCATCTCACCCAGTTCATCCTCGCAGATCATCCCTTCCAACGCCTCTTCCATCAGAAATATACAATCCTTTAGAAGGTGTCCGTCGCATAATTCCAGCGCAATCTTTTCCAGACTGCCCCTGAGAAAAAATATCTCATATGCTTCCTTAGGAGAGAGAAGGGTCACGGTACAGCCTTTATTGGCTTCATATTCCACAAAACCTTCATGCATCAAAATCTTTAAAGCTTCCCGCACAGGTCCCCTGCTCATCCCTAACTTCTCAGCAAGCTCCTGCTCTACAATTTTTTCCTTATGCTTGAATTTTCCCTGAAGAATCTCCTGACGAACATAATCGGCTGCAATCTGAGAAAGATTCCCTTTCTTATCTATTGCCATATCTCATAATTTCCTTTCCTTAAAAGCTTCTGATCCTGCAAAAAACTTTTCACATAACACTTCTTAAATTATTCCACTTTATCACGGACAAGGTGGTTCATCAGCCTCCCAGCCTGCTCTTCCTTCTTCTATTATCATTGGAATCTCTCCTGACCATGAGAACTGACGTCGTCCTGGCTTAATAGTTTTCAATATCTTCCGTCAAAGGATTGCTGGAATATTCATACGAACCGATACACATGTTATAATAATAGGGATTATAGCATGAAGATTTTTGTGTGTAAAGAGGAGCACAATGGAATTGTACATGTTCAGCTCTTGTCCTGGTAAACAGAACTGCCGGAAGAATGCAGCCTAAAAAAACATACGGACCGGCTTGAGAATGCCAATATTCTCAAGCCGGTCCGGTGTATTACTTAAGGTTTGTTTTTAAATTCCGTTTTATTTATACAGACAGGGCGCCACCTCTGCTGAGTCCATATTTGAGGCATCGTACCATAAACAGCCTGTATCTATATCCTCGACCTGCTGCCCGGTTGCAGCCTTTGCTGCCAGGGTAACCGCCTGATAACCGATTTGTACCGGATTCTGTGTAATGGAGCCTGCCAGGACCCCGGCCTTTACGGCGTCAAGCTGAATGGAACCGGAATCAAATCCAACACCAATCACCTTGTCCGTTCCCAGCTTCTGAAGGCTTTCATTGGCAGTTACCATATTTTTTGCCGTAAACTCATTGGAAGCATAAATGGCAATCAGATCGCTTTTATTTAACAAGGTGCTTGCCACTGTTACACAGGCTGCATCATCTACGGTTGCCGGAATTCCCACATCAATAATCACCTTTGCCCCGTCAGCCTTTACATTGTACTTGTCATGTCCTTCCACCCCACAGTTGGTTTCTCCGATCAGGGTGCGCATTTTATCAATAAAGCCTCCGGTTCTCTCTCCAATGGACTGAGAAGTGGCGTCCTGGGAAACCACACCGATTCTCACTGTTTGGGCAGGATCTGTTACCTTTTCCTTGATGATGTCATACATGTTTTCAGCTGCCAGGCCTCCTGCCACATAATTATCTGTTGCCGCATTTGCTACAATGGCGCCTTTGGGGGCATCCGGAACACCGGAGTCAAAGCCTACTATGGGAATGCCTGCTGCCTGGGCATTGGAAATGGAATCCAGGGAAGCCTGGGTATCAAGAGCTGCCAGACAGATGGCGCTTGGCTGTTTATTAACCGCATTATTTAACTGCTCAATCTGCTCAGCCACTGCACTTTCATTGGCCGGCCCTACAAAATTAGTGGATTTTAAGCCTAAATCCTTTGCTGCCTGCTCTGCCCCCATTTTAACAGCCTTCCAAAAATCATGCTGAAATCCCTTTGCCACAATTTCCACGGAAATACTGCTGTAGTCAATCGCCCCGCTCTCCTCTGCCTTGGGACTTTCAGCCGGGGCAGCTTCCTCCTTTATAGCCGGAGCCTCTGTGGAAGCAGGCGCCGGAGCCTTTGTCTCTCCGGAACAGCCAAACAGGATTGCAGAAGTCATTGCAGCCCATAGAAATGCACCAAGTAATCGTTTTTGTTTCATTTGAAAACCTCCCTGTCAATAATTTATTTATAATTTCCCGCTTCAGCGGAAGATTCATTAATAATACACGGAACTTTTTAAGCCTTTCCCTGCTTTCTTCGGTTCAGTACATCTGCAAAGACTGCTGTTACAAGGACAAATCCGGTAATTAAAAGCTGGTAATGAGGCTGTACTCCTATAAAGGGAAGTCCGGTTTTTAAAACAGCCATAATAAATACTCCAATCAGAGTTCCTGCAATAGAGCCTACGCCGCCTGCTAAGCTGGTTCCGCCGATAACAACACCTGCAATGGCATCCAGTTCAAAGCCGTTTCCAGTGCCCGGCATCAGAGTGGAGTACACGGCTGCATAGGATACTCCTGCCAGACCGGCAAATAATCCACTGATGACAAAGGCCAGAGTTTCGTATTTCATCACATCCACACCTGACAGCCGGGTGGCCTCTTTATTGCTTCCTAAAGCCAGAATGTAACGGCCCGGGCGTGTTTTATTCAGCAGAACAGCCATGGCCACAGCCAGAACAATAAGTAAAAGAAAGCCTGTTGGAATACCGGCCTGGGGAAGCCCAGGCGCCTTCAGCTTAAAAAGGCTTCTAAAAGCTCCTCCCGGGGCCGCTGCCTGAGGAAAGGTTACTGTAGCTGTATTGGTAACAATAGAGCCTAAGCCTCTGGTAATCATCATGGTTCCCAGTGTGGCGATAAAGGCCGGAAGCTTCATAACCGATACCATAATTCCGTTGGCCAGTCCAAACAGTCCTCCCAGAAAAACAGACAGAATCACGCACACCGGCATGGGCAGCCCTGCCTTGGTAAAGAGGGTTCCCGTAATAAGGGAACAGCAGATACAGGAGGTTCCTATAGATAAATCAATCCCTCCGGTAATGATGACAAAGGTTACGCCGATTGCCATGAATCCGATGTAATAAGAAGAATCCAGGATACTGATTATGGTGCTGTATTTTGCGAAATTTTCTCCAAAAAACCAGAAAAACAGGAATAACATAACTAATGCGATAATTGCGACTAATTTTTGAGTGCCAATTGCCTGAAACAGGCTTCCCGGCTCTTTTTTTGCCTGATTGTCTTTGTTTTCCATTTTCATAACTCCTCCTAGTTAATTTCTTATGGTAGCAGCGTGCATGATCTTTTCCTGGGTCGCCTCTTCAATGTTTATTTCTCCTGTCTTGCGCCCTTCGCACATGACCAGAATGCGGTCACTCATCCGAAGCACCTCGTTCAGCTCTGAGGAAATCATGATAATTGATTTTCCCTGTTTAACCAGTTCGTTCATCAGCGTGTAGATTTCACTTTTCGCTCCCACATCGATCCCCCTGGTCGGCTCGTCAAAGATCAGAATTTCACAGTCCCTGGTAAGCCATTTGGCAATGACCACCTTCTGCTGGTTGCCTCCGGATAAATTTCTTACCTGCTGGTGTACGGAAGGAGTCTTGGTCTTTAAGGCTTCCACATATTTCTCCGCTGTTCTTACCTCTGCCTTGCTGTCAAGAAAGAGTCCTTTGGTAAACCGCTTTACAGAAGACATGGTGGTATTTACCACCACTGTTTTTTCCACGATTACGCCATACCGTTTCCGATCCTCAGACAAATACCCGATTCCGGCCTTTACCCCATCCTCAGGAGAACGGATATCCGTCTTTTCCCCATTGACGAATATCTCCCCGCTGTCTTTTTTATCCGCTCCGAAAATAGCCCTGGCCGCCTCCGTGCGCCCTGCTCCCATAAGCCCGGAAAAGCCTAAAATCTCTCCCTTATGAAGTTCAAAGCTTAAATCCTTTACGGCTCTTCCTGCATTTAAATTCTCTACCTTCAGAACTACCGGAGCATCCGCCGGCACGCTGCTTTTTTTCTTGGGCTCCTCATAAACAGTCCGTCCCACCATCATGCGAATGATATCATCCTTTGTACAGTCCTCAGTAATCAGGGTCCCCACATATTCCCCGTCACGCATGACAGTAACCCGGTCCGTAATCTGATTGATCTCGTCCATCCGGTGGGATATGTAAATAATTCCCATTCCCTTGTCACGCAGGTCCCGGATGATTTTGAACAGCTCATTGATTTCAGACTCTGTCAAGGCTGCTGTCGGTTCATCGAATACGATTACTTTAGCCTCCGTGGAAATAGCTTTTGCTATTTCACACATCTGCTGCCGCCCTACGGTCAGACGCCCCATATTTTCTTTTGGATCTATTTTTATATTCAGCATGCGGAAAAGCCCCGCCGCATCCTCTTCCATGTGTTTGTCATCTATCAGCCTTCCGTTCATCCTCTCTCTTCCTATGAAGATGTTCTGGGCAACGGTTAAATGATTCATCATGTTTAACTCCTGATGAACGATCACGATTCCTGCGTCCTGGGCCTCCCTGGGGTTTTTAAACTGAACCTCCTGCCCTTCAAAGACAATGCTTCCTCCGTCCCTGGAGTAAATGCCGGTCAATATTTTCATTAACGTGGATTTTCCTGCACCGTTTTCCCCCATAAGCGCATGAACCTCTCCCTGCTTCAGCTCCAGACCGGCCTTTTTCAGCGCATAAACTCCTGCAAAGGATTTATCAATATCCTTCATGGTCAAAATAACCTCTCCCACTGATTTCCCTCCGTTCTTCTCCGTCTCTTTGAATCTGGCATCAGTATATCAGGATGAGGTTTTTAAAAAAATTGAAAAACCTCCCAAAATAGGTTAAAATATTACTTTTTCAAGTCTTTTAACCCTTTTTGAAAGGTCCTTTTCTTTCTTCTATTGGCTGTTGATTTCTTCTTTTTTCGTCGCCCTGCTTCCTAAAAACGGAAACAGCAGCTTTTCATTTTCTTCGGTATAGATATCCTCCACGGTCACCAGCTTGGAGCCTGAGTTTAAAAACAGATCGGTTTTTCCTCCTTCTATGCCCTTAACTGCCTCCTCAATCCCCAGATACCCCATGTTAAACGGATTCTGAATGGCCAGGGCCTGATATACGCCGGATTCCAAAAGCTGGATCTGGGATACGGAATTATCAATTCCAAAGGTTTTTACCTTGCCTTTAAGCCCCAGATCCCGTACTGCGCTGGCAGCACCAAGGGAAGAATATTCATTGAATCCGGCTATCATATTGATTTCAGGATGCCTTTTTAAAAGCTGTAAGGTTACATCATAGGCCTCCTGATAGATAGAATCACAAAATACCACCTCTTCAATGGCCTCAGCCTCTTTTCCCAGGCCGGCCCGTATTCCCTTTTCCCGGTCAATTGCAGTGGAGCTGCCTTTTACATGGCCTACCAGACCGATTTGGGGATTCTCCGGAAGAAGTTTCTTCATATACTCCCCCAGCTTTCTTCCAATCTCCACATTATCTGTAGCCACCAGAGGAATGGACAGGCTTTCGTTGATATTGGAATCAATGAGAACAACCTTTACTCCCTGATTTACCGCCTGTCTGATGCTGGAAGCCGTTCCCTCATAGGAACATGGACTGACTAAAATCGCATCCGGCCTTTTGCCTGCAGCCTCCAGAATCAGCCGGTTCTGCCCTTCCACATCGGTTTCTGTTTCCGGAGCCATGAGGCTTAATTCTACATTGTATTCTTTGGACGCAACCTGTGCTCCTGCTATGACGGAGGACCAGAATTCGTTGCTCTCATCAATCTTCTTGGGAATCAGAATGATCTTTGGTCCCGCCTTCTCTCCCGTTGTTTCATAAAGCTGATAGCAGATTCCAAAAACTGCTCCCAGCAAAAGCAGGTACATTCCCAGCTTAATCACCGTGCTCTTTTTCACGTTCACTGCCTCCCTCCCTGTCCGGAATACGGACAATAGCCGCCGTTCCCCCGCCGGGGCTGCTTTCATAACAAAGACCGTATTCCCTGCCATAATAAAGCTTCAGCCGGGTCTGCACATTATACACCCCCACCCCGTTTTTCTCATAGTTGACCTTATGCTTTTGAAAAATAGACTTCATTTGTTCTTTTGTCATCCCTTTTCCGTCATCCCAGACCTTCAGTATAATATCCTCTCCCTCCGGGTAGGCCTCAATCCGGATAAGCCCCCTGCCTTCTTTATATTTAATGCCATGGTAGATGGCGTTTTCAGCCAGAGGCTGTAAAACCAGCTTAATCACCGGCTTCTCCAATATGGATTCATCAATGGCCATTTCATAATCCAGCTTGTCCTTATAGCGCATCTGCTGAATATCCAGGTAATTCTTTACATAATCGGTTTCCTGCCTTATGGTAAAAAGCTCCTGATCACTGCTGATGGACCGCCTTAATAGCCTGGCTAAGGCCATGGTCATATGAACCACCTCTCGGTTCTTTCCGGCTTCGGCCATCCACACAATGGAATCTAAGGTGTTGTAGAGAAAATGGGGATTGATCTGGGACAGCAGGGCCTTCATTTCATTCCTGCGTTTTTCCTCCTGTTCCCGGATGTTTTCCGCCATCAGTTTTTGAATCTCCTCTGCCATCATGTTAAAGGCTTTGCCCAGGCTCCTGATTTCATGATCAGGAATCCGGGTTAAATCCACCTGTTCAAATTTTCCCCTTTCCACCTTTTTCATGGTATCCTGAAGCAGAATCATGGGCCTTGTTATTCTGCGGGAAAGAATTGTCACGGCTGCGGTCAGAACCAGAAAAAGCAGCAGGGTAACCAGGGTGTAGATCAGCCGGGTCTGGGAACGATTCTTTAAAAGCTCTGAAGTATAGGCCACTCCCACAACCTTCCAGCCCGTCTTGTGGGATTCACTTATGGTATAAAGCTTCTGTTCCATGCCCTTTCCGCTTAAGAAATATTCCTCCCTGCAGTCAAGGACCGCTTTCGTCAGTTCCTCTTTTAAGCCGCTGTAAATCAGCTGCTGCTTGGGGTGGTAGAGAATGTTTCCCTTTTTATCCAGAATAAATACATATCCTCTGGCCCCCAGATCAATGCGTTCGCATTGCTCTTCAATTGCCTTGTAATTTAAATCAATAAAGAAAACCCCTTGATTTTCTGTTCTGCCCGGATCCTTTAACGGACTGCTTAAGGTCACCACCCAGGGGTATTCGTCCATGATGATGTTCTGCACCCGGGAGGAGGAAAGAACGGTCATCCCTTTTCCTGCCTCCAAAGCGTCCCGGTACCAGGCCTCCCTTAAAATATCCGCATAAGGATTCAGGGTCTGGGTTCCGTCATTGATCAGGATATTACCCGGACCGGCCGCTGCGCCGATATTGTAAATGTCATCCCGTGTTTCCCTTACCAGCCGGAACCGCTCCAGCACGCTGCTTCTCAGCTCTGCCCTGGGGTTTTGGTCCTTTTCTGAAAACAGATACTGCAGCAAGTCCTTATCCCCTGACATCAGATAAGAAATATTTTCCATGTAAGCAAGGTAGGAATCTATATTATGGTTAACCTGCTCAATCAGCTGCATGGTGCCGTTTACGGAATTGTTTAAAACATTTTTTTCCGTATACCGGAAGGAAAAGCCGTAGATCAGAAGCAGGGCAAAAAGGATGATTGGCAGGAAGCAGATCAGCATGCCGGAGCGGATGCTTTTAAATTGAAAACCACCCCTCATTTATCTCCTCTTTTCCTTTGCATATTCTGTAGGCGTTTTTCCGTTTGCCTTTTTAAAGGCAAGACTGAAATAATGAGGATCTCCGAACCCGGTTTTCTCAGCTACCTGATAGGTTTTTAAGCTGGTTGTTTCCAGAAGTTTCCTGGCCTTTTCCATGCGGATATCACTTAAAACCTCCACAAAGCTTTTTCCCATGCATTCCCGGAACATGGCACTGAAACGGCTGGGGCTCATGGCCATGTAACTGCACATGGACTGAAGATTTAAAGAGCTTTCACCATAGTGGCTTCTGATATAATCCACGGCCAGTACAGCCCGCTCATTCCCCTTTCTGTCCTTTACCTCTGCCACAACATCTGCAATTCTTCCGAAAATCTCCTCCAAAGCCGCCCGTTCTTCTTCCAGAGACTTTTTTCCGTCTATCTGGGAGATATATTCATTCACCTGCTCACACACCTCAAAGCCCTCCATGCCCATTACCTCCAGCATGGACTTAGCCCCAGAGAGCGTATGAATGATGATGCTTTTTGCACGGTCCTTTTTAAGAAAAGACTCCCGTATCCGCAGGCAGAGTTCAAAAAGAGCCTTTCCTGCTTTCTTTTTTTCTCCTTCCCGGACCGCGTTCAGCAATTCCTCCTGCAGCATTTCCCACTCTTCAAAAGCAGCAGCCTTCTCTGCCCTTTCCCTGTACAAAATGGCCCCTGCCTCCTGGCTGTAGCGGTATTCCAGCATATCCTCCGCCTCCTCATAGGACAGGTAAAGCTGTGCCGTACTGTCAACGGGACTTCCGATTCCTATGGTAAGCCTGATTCCCATGCAGTTTTTAACGCTGTCTGAGATTTCCTGAAACAGTTTTTCCGCCTTTCCTTCACCCCATTTATGAAAGTTCCCCAACAGCAGAAAAACCAGCTGATGGTCCAGCTTCTGAATCACATAACCCATACCTGATCTTCCAATGATCTCAGCTGCAATATTATAAACAGCAAAGCACAAAAGCTCAGCTGATTCCTTATCCTCTTCCCTGATTTCTGTATCTCCCACAGCAATCATGCACTCAGGACCCTTAAGGGCGATGCCATAGGATTTAAGCTCCGGCTCCAGTTCAGCAGCAGACTTGTTCCCGCAGATAAGGCTCATCAGAAGCTTTGACTTTAAAACCTCCCTGTTCCCCCGCAATTTTCTTCTTTCCAGCCTTTCCTGATCCAGCTTTTCCCGGATGTTATCAAGGGCCTGCCCCAGCTCTTCTAAGGAAAAAGGCTTTAAAATATACTCTCTTACCCGGTATTTTAAGGCCTGTTTTGCATATTCAAAATTATCATAGCCGCTTAATATGACCACGCAGATTTGCGGGTATTCCCTGGAAATCCGGCGGCTTAGTTCCAGACCATCCATGTATGGCATACAGATGTCGGTCAGAACCACTTCTACCGGATGGTCATTGATATAGTCCATGGCCTCCTCTCCATGGGGAAAGCAGCCCTTCAGTTCAAATCCCCTGCTGCTCCAGTCCATGGTTTCCTTTACCGCCTCCCTGACTAAAAATTCATCATCAACAAGAATCACTCGATACATAAACCCTCCCCATTTCTGGCTCTCATCATAATACAAAGAGCTTCTTTTGCTTAGAAAAAAACAAGACTTAAGCAGACGAATCCCCTTAAGCCTTTGTTTTTCCTATTCTGTTACAACACCCTTCTGAAGCATAATATTGGCATAAAGCGCCTTTTCCCCTGTTGCAATGACCGCATAAGCGCTTTTTGCCTCTTCATAAAAGGCAAACCGCTCTATCCGGCCCATGGCCTCTTTTCCCCGGGTGTCATATTTTGTCACAACGGTTTCGTATATACTCCAGATCGGCGTTTCTGCCGGATCTTCGGGCATAACCTCCATAAGATTTACCGGATGTTCCGTATAGGTATCCAGAGGAAACACCTTTAAAATTGCCTCTAAGATTTCCGTTGTCCCATGGCCATCCATGCGGATTACCCGGTTTCCCTTTCCAATGGTTTCTGACGGAAAATTACCGTCGGCAATCACCAGCCTGTCGCTGTGTCCCATTTCACACAGAACCTTTAACAGCTCCGGAGATAAAATCTGAGGAATTCCTTTGAGCATATGCTTCCCTCCTGTTTTACTGATATTTTTTATATCCCGGATGCCTGCCGGTCACTCCGTAGTCCTTCCGCATGGCAATGAGCCGGTCAATATCCTTTCTGGATATCTCCTCAGCCCCTCCCAGAAGCCGGGCATTTAAGCTGATTTTTGCAAACAGTTCCAGAGTTTCCATCCGGTAATAAGCGGTTATTACATCAGCTCCCACTGTCAGGGCTCCATGATTTTTTAAAAGTACTGCGTCATGGTCGTTTAAATAGGGAGCGATTGCCTCAGGAACCTCATAGGTGGACGGCGTTCCATAAGGCGTCACCGGAATGGAGCCAAGGGCAATGACGGTTTCTATCATGGAATACTCATCAAGGGAAATGCCCGCCACCGCATAACCTGTAGCAACAGGCGGATGGGCGTGAAGAACCGCTCCCACATCCTCCCGCTCCTCATAGCAGCGGAGATGCATTTTAATCTCAGAAGAGGGACGGTATCCGGGAAGGCCTTCTAAAACCTCTCCTTTTCCATTGATATGTACCAGCCGTTCCGGGGTAATAAAGCTCTTGCTCATCCCTGTAGGCGTAGCTAAAAAGGTGCCATCCTCCAGCTTGACCGACACATTGCCGTCATTAGCCGCTACCCAGCCTAACTGCCACATCTTATAGCAGATATCACAAATCTGTTTTCTCAGTTCTATATAGCTTAATTCCATATTCTGCTCCTGTCTGCCGCAACCGGGCCTATTTCTTTTCAGAGATCTTTTTAAATCTCTCATATGCTTTGTCCCAGGCCTCAATGTCCTGAGGCTCATAGACCTTGACCTCCACGGAATTTTTTATGACTTCCCTGGCTTTCGAAAGAGAGGTAAGCTCTCCTAAAGCCATCAGCTGGACCGCCATATTTCCAAGGACCGTAGCCTCCGTGGGGCCGGCCAGTACCCTGCATCCGCAGGCATTGGCAGTCATCTGACATAAAAGACCGCTTTGAGTGCCTCCGCCTACCATATGGATGACCTTGTATTCCTTACCCGTGCACCTGCTGATCTCCTCAAAAGCATCCCGGTATTTAAAGGCCAGGCTCTCGTCAATGCAGCGGACTATCTCCCCTTCCTTCTTAAGCTCTTTTTGTCCTGTTTTCCGGCAGTACTCCTGTATCCGTTCAGGAATGTTTCCGGCGGGTATGAATACAGGATCATCCGGGTCAATGAAGGCCTGAAAGCTTTTTGCCTCTGCTGCCATCTTCTCCAATCGGCCAAAGTCGTACTCCCGGCCTTCCCGGATCCACTGTCTCCTGCTTTCCTGAATGAGCCAGAGGCCTATGATATTCTTTAAAAAAGAGGTGCGGCCCTCAACTCCTCCTTCATTGGTTATGTTATAATGCCGGGACAGGGGGGTGAGCAGGGGCTCTGAAAGCTCGGTTCCAAACAAAGCCCAGGTTCCGCAGCTGATAAAGACAAACTCCTCCTCTGCCGGCACCGCTGCCAAAGCGCTCTGGGTGTCATGACCTGCTGCTGCAATGACAGCCGCAGGATTTATTCCAAGCTCCTCACAGATTTCAAGCTTCAGGCTTCCAAGAACGGTTCCGCAGGGAACCACAGGTCCCAGAAGACGGCGGGGAAGGTCCAGGCAGCACAGGATTTCCTCTGACCAGGTCTGTCCCTTTGCATCCAGAAGCTGTGTGGTGGAAGCAATGGAATACTCCCATGCCATGACCCCTGACAAAAAATAATTGAACAGATCAGGCATCATCAAAAGCTTTTCCGCCCGGTCTAAAAGCTCCGGTCTCTGTTCCTTTAAGGCCAGAAGCTGGAACACGGAGTTGATCTCCATAAACTGGCTTCCCGTGATCTGGTAGAACCGGTCCGGATCTATTTTTTCAAAAGCTTTTCCCAGCATTCCTTTTGTCCGTTTATCCCTGTAGTGAACCGGATTTTCCAAAAGACAGCCTTTTCCATCCACCAGACCGAAATCCACTCCCCAGGTGTCCACGCCCAGGCTGTCAATCAGTCCATAAGGCTTTGCCTTTATAAGCCCCTGCTTAATCTCATGAAACTGGCGCAGAAAATCCCAGTACATGGTTCCGTTTAAAAATACCGGATCATTGGAAAACCGGTGAAGCTCTTTCAGTCCGATTCTGGTTCCGTCATAGGTTCCCAGCATGACTCTTCCGCCGGAAGCACCTAAATCTGCTGCAAGCACCCTTTTTATGGACATAACCTCACCGCCTTACCGGTACAAAGGGCCGTATGCGGCGCATGCCCGGAAATCCTGCCCCTCTTTATCCATGCCAAAGGCATTCCATGCCGCAGGACGGAACATCTTATCTTCCGGCACATTATGCATGCTTACCGGTATGCGGAGCATGGAGCACATGGTAATTAAATCTGCTCCCACATGGCCATAGCTGATGGCTCCATGGTTAGCTCCCCAGTTGTTCATCACATCGTAAGCCGTCTTAAAAGCCCCTTGTCCTGTGGTTCTCGGCGCAAACCAGATGCAGGGCCAGGTATAATCAGTCCTCTTCCAAAGTATATCGGAAACCTCTGAAGGAAGGTTTACCGTCCAGCCTTCCGCAATCTGGATCACCGGTCCCAGCCCTTTTACCAGGTTCAGCCGGATCATGGTGCATGGCATTTGGGCATCAGTCAGATACCTGGAGGAAAAACCGCCTCCCCGAAAATATCCGAAATCCGCCGCATTCCATGTGGTTGCTGCCAGAATAGCCTCCTGGTCTTCCTCTGTTACCTCATACCAGGGCTTCATAACCGGGTTTCCTGCTTCATCTTTTGCCTTTCCGCAGGCATCCAGGCACTGGGCCCCGGAATTGATAAGATGAAGAAAGCCTCCTGCCTCCTTTGCAAATCCTTCAAGCTCATAGCCGGTGGCATGCTTTACAGCCTTTGGACTCCAAAAAGTTCTCACATCTGCAAAGATCTGGGCCCTGTTGGTCAGAAGCTTCATAAACAGCATTCCAATTCCGTTTAACACATCATTTTCGGTTGCAAGTATGTAGGGCTCTCTGGCTCCATTCCAGTCAAAGCTGGTATTTAAAAGAGCTTCCGGATAGTCACAATTAGGATAAAAGTCTGTCCACTGCCTCTGGCCCTGGAAGCCGGCCGCAATGGCATTGTGCCCTACCATTTCTTCTTCCCGGCCTTTTGGAAGATTGGGATTGCCGTTCATCAAATCCTTGATGATCAGCATCATCTTTACCGTAAACTCCCAGTCTGCATCTTTTTCCTCTCTGGTTTTCTGAACTTCAGGAGGATTTTTGTCAAAGCCTTCCACACATTTTTCCCTGGTCCAGGCAAGAGCCTTCTGATATTCTTCCTGATCGTAAATGCCTTCTGCAATCCTGCGGATCAATTCCACCTCATCCACAGATTCCACTCTCATTCCCAGATATTCTTCGATAAAATCAGGATCAATAATGGAACCGCCGATTCCCATGCAAATGGAACCGATCTGCAAATAGGATTTTCCCCGCATGGTGGCGGCCGCAACCGAAGCCCTGCCAAAGCGCAGAAGCTTTTCCTTTACATCTGCAGGAATCTCCGTATCATCTGCATCCTGAACATCGCGGCCGTAAATGCCAAAAGCCGGCAGCCCCTTCTGGGCATGGGTGGCAAGCACGGAAGCCAGGTAAACGGCTCCCGGACGCTCTGTGCCGTTAAAACCCCATACGCCTTTTATGGTTTTGGGATCCATATCCATGGTTTCCGCACCATAACACCAACAGGGAGTTACGGTAAGAGTGATGTCCACCCCTGCCTTTTTAAACTGATCGGCACAGGCCGCGCTCTCCGCCACTCTTCCGATGGTGGTATCTGCAATCACCACCTTTACCGGCTCGCCGTTGCTGTAACGAATGTTCTCCTCAAACAGCCTGGCCGCTGCTCTCGCCATATTCATGGTCTGCTCCTCTAAAGACTCCCGGACCTTTAAGTACCCCCGCCTTCCATCAATGGTAGGCCGGATGCCGATTACCGGATATTCTCCAATTAATCTGCTTGCTGCCATATTGATTCCTCCTATATAGTTTTTTGATAATTTTATTATACTATTGCCGTTAATTTATTTCTTGTGATATAATAGCAAAAAGTATAATAATATTCACATTTTCCATCTGTTATTGCCGAAGAATGGAGGAAGAGATCTGCACTATTTTAATTACAATGAACAAAAGCAGCATGGGACCCTGGATTTTCCCATTGAATTTTATCAGGTGGACGAAAACCACTCCCGGTACAACATGCCATTTCACTGGCATAAGGAAATGGAGCTTATCCGGATACTAAAGGGCCGTCTTCTCATAAAGGTGGAGGATGAAGAGATTTCTGCTCAGGCAGGAGATCTGATACTGATTCATGAAGGAGTCATTCACGGAGGAACTCCTGAAAACTGCCAATATGAATGCATTGTTTTTGATATTCAAAGCCTTTTAATGCATACAGACGCCTGCAGACAGTACATCCGTAATATCACCCTTCATAAGGTTGTGATTCAAAATCATTTTACAACAAAGGACCAGGTGATACGCCAGGCAGCTGAACAGCTTTTTCATTCCATGAAGGATCAGTCTCCAGGCAGTGAGCTGATGATTCTGGGCGCTCTTTTTCAGTTTTTTGGTACAATATTCCTTAATCATCTGTATACAGAAGCTTCCGGTGAGCCAGGAACCGGCTGCCGGAAAATGGCTCAGCTAAAGCCGGTTCTGGAATTTATTGACTCCTCCTATGCCTCTCCCGTTTCCCTGGGAGATTTGTCGCGGATTGCCGGAATGACTCCTAAATATTTTTGCCAGTATTTTCATTCTGTTATCCACCACACCCCTATGGATTATTTGAATTACTACAGAATTGAGCAGGCCTGCCACAGACTCAGTACAACGGAAATATCCGTTACAGAGGCTGCCTATTCCTGCGGGTTTAATGACATCAGTTATTTTATTAAAACGTTTAAACGATATAAGGGAGTCACTCCTAAGCAGTATGGGAAAGGGAAATTGGAGGGAAGATTTGAAAAATAAAAAACTGAGTTTTTGTTGTGAATAAACATAGTGTTTATATATTTGAATGGTTTAATCCATTCCCGGGGATCTCCACCGTATTTATGAGGTACAAGGCGATTTCTTAATTTTATATGGATCATGTAAAGCATACACTGGAATTTCCTTGCGGCTTCAAATTCACTGTCTTTTACCATTCTAAGTTCCATTGCTATTTCCTCCATAATGGTTATCGTTGACTAACCGCTGCGCCTTATGCTATAATCTCCAGAACAACTTAAGAACACTCAACTTGAGGGAGTAGTTTGCGCAGGTTTTGCGTGGCAAGTCAACATACTGACCGTGGGGTCTGGCTTGCCTTAAAGAACAAGACTCATGTATGGTTTTTTCCATACATGGTCTTTTTATTTTTGACTCATGTATGGTACAAACCATGCCTGAGTCTTTTTTTGTTGAAATCCAATGTTAGGAGAGTTGATAGGTGAAGGAATTTACAGGAACAAAGGAAGTGCTGCTAAAACAGTTAGGCACAAACCAGGCATCAGGATTAAGCAAAGAGCAAGCAGAGGAAAGCCGCAGACTTCATGGAGAAAACCTCCTCACGCGGCAAAAGCAGGAATCCCTGCTTCGGCGTATCTGGAACGCTGCTGCCGAGCCGATGATTATCATGCTGATTATGGCGGGTGTGATCGCACTTGCCGTCAACATCATCCGAAGCGCAACAGGCGGAGAAGCTGACTATTGGGAATGTGCCGGCGTTTTCGCAGCCATCTCACTTTCGGTTATCATCACAGTCATTATGGAAGGCAAGAGTGCCAAGGCATTTGAAGCTCTTTCCAGGATCAATGACAACACACAGGTCAAAGCCATTCGTGACGGTATTACTTTCATGCTGAACCAAAAGGATATTGTGGTGGGCGATATTCTTCTGCTTTCCACCGGTGACAAAATTCCGGCAGACGGCAGGCTTCTTGAAAGTACCGGTTTAACTGCTGATGAATCAGCACTCACAGGGGAAAGCGTACCCGCCAAAAAGAATGCTGAATTTGAGACAGCGGAAGAAAAAACGCCTCTTGCCGAACGGGGGAATATGCTCTACTGCGGCAATTTCATCACCAATGGTTACTGCAAAATGGTTGTGACTGCTGTAGGGGATTCCACCGAGTTCGGTAAGATTGCACGGGAACTGACCGAATTAAAGCAATCCAGCACACCGTTGCAGGAAAAGCTGGAGCGGCTTGGAAAAACCATCACAATTCTTGGTGTCATCGCTGCTTCCATTGTGTTTATATCCCAGCTCCTTTCCTTTGCCTCCCATGGTGGATTGATACTGGAAGAAGTCATGGAAGCCTTTGTAACCAGTATCGTGCTGATTGTTGCAGCTGTACCGGAGGGCCTGCCTACTATCGTAGCAGTGTCCCTCTCCATCAATATCATCAAGCTTTCCAGTCAGAATGCACTGGTAAAAAAGATGATTGCTTCCGAAACCGTAGGGTGCATCAATGTCATCTGCTCTGACAAAACAGGGACACTGACCGAAAACAAGATGACCGTAGGTGCCTTTTATGACTGGGCATGGCACAGGGACACATCAAAGCTTACTTCCAGCTGGCTCATACATAATGTCTGTCTGAATACCACCGCAGACATTGGTGAGAATGGCACTTTCATCGGCAACCCTACTGAATGTGCATTGCTGAACTTTTATGAAAAGTCGGCTGAACGGAAGAAAAGCGGCAAGTCATACCGGGATGAGCGTGACGAGCATGATGTACTGCACGCTTTCCCCTTTTCTTCAGAACTCAAACACATGACTACTATTTCCAAAGTGGATGGAAAAATCATCTCCTATGTGAAAGGCAGTCCGGAGGCGGTTTTTGCCATGTGTAATCTTTCTGATGCAGCGCGGACTGATATCGAAATGTATATCATGCAGGCCCAGAAAATGGCCATGCGTGTAATCGCCTTTGCTCACAAGGAACTGCCCTCCATGCGGGACTTTGAGGATGAGGCGGAGCACCAGAACATGGAGAGCAACATGGTATTTGACGGCTTTGTCGCAATCTCCGATCCCCTTCGCACTGATGTATATGATGCAGTAGAATCCTGCCGGGCTGCGGGGATAGACCTAAAAATCCTCACCGGCGATAATATTGTAACCGCCACGGCCATTGCCAATGAGCTGCATATCCTGGATAACGGCAGCATTGCTGTAGAAGCAAAGGACATTGCCGATTTGAGTGACGCGGAACTGTCTGCCAAGCTTCCGGCCATCAACGTAATTGCACGCAGCACGCCCACCATCAAAATGCGGGTTGTGCAATTGCTTAAAGCACAGGGTAATGTAGTGGCAGTCACTGGCGACGGTATCAATGATGCACCTGCACTTAAGAATGCGGACGTTGGTATTGCAATGGGAATCTCCGGCACAGAGGTTTCCAAAGAAGCCAGCGACATCGTACTGCTGGATGATTCTTTTTCCACCATTGTTAAAGCAGTGGAATGGGGACGCAACATTTATGAAAACTTTAAACGGTTTATCAGCTTTCAGCTTACGGTAAACCTTTCCTCCGTTATTGTGGTGTTCACATCAATTCTGCTGGGGCTAAAGGCACCGTTTACAGCCTTACAGCTTTTATGGATTAACATTATTATGGACGGACCTCCGGCACTGACACTGGGCCTGGAACCAAACTATAACGACTTGATGAACCGTGCGCCGATCAAACGCGGGGAAAGCATTGTGTCAAAGGTTATGCTCATGCGCATTGGGCTTACGGGTGTGTATATGTCCATTGTATTTTTGTGTCAATATACACTCAATTTCCTCGGCGCCCCAGCAGCACAGATGCCGACAGTGCTGTTTACGCTGTTCACATTATTCCAGCTTTTTAACGCCTTCAACTGCCGGGAATTGCACAGTGTCAGTATTTTTAAGAATCTGCTGAAAAACAAATTGATGCTGTGGGTGGTTGGCTGTACGTTTATTCTTCAAATCCTCATCATTCAGTTTGCAGGAGCGTTCTTTGGCACTATCCCGCTGGATTTTGCCATGTGGCTGAAAATCTTTGCAACGGCATTCAGTGTGATTGTGTTATCAGAACTTTTCAAGCTTGCTCGTCGTGTTTGGTTCAAAACTGCTTGATAAAAAGCGGAAGAGAAACTCATCCGGTTTCTCTTCCGCTTTTATTTTTAAATTCCTCTGACAAACTCCAGCACCTGCCGATATATTCCCATCTCATCCAGCTGATATTTCTGCAATAATTCTTTTGCCGGTCCGGACTCACCGAACACATCCTGGATTCCTATTTTCTTCACCGGAACCGGGTATTCTCTGCACACGGCATCACAGACAGCGCTTCCCAGTCCGCCCACAGTTGAATGCTCTTCAACCGTAACAAGCTTCCCGGTCTCCCTGGCCGCCCTGCAGATAAGTTCCTCATCCAGCGGCTTGATAGTATGGATATTGATGACTCTTGCAGAAATCCCATCAGATTCCAGACGCTTTGCTGCTGCAAGTGTTTCCCATACTTCAAGGCCGGTGGCAATCAAGGTCACATCCGTTCCCTCACGCAGTACAACACCCTTTCCCAGTTCAAACCTATAATCCGGCGTATCGTTGATCACAGGAACTGCCAGACGTCCAAACCGCATATAAACCGGTCCCTCATATTCCGCCGCTGCCTTTACCGCTGCTCTTGCCTCTATGTCATCTGACGGGCAGAGCACAACCATCCCCGGAATTGTTCTCATCAGGGCAATATCCTCGTTGCACTGATGGGTGGCCCCATCCTCGCCCACAGAAATACCTGCATGGGTAGCCCCAATTTTCACATTCAAATGGGGATAACCGATGGAATTCCTGACCTGCTCAAACGCCCTGCCTGCCGCAAACATGGCAAAGGTGCTTGCAAACGGTATCTTGCCTGTGGCAGCAAGACCGGCGGCAATTCCCATCATATTGCACTCTGCAATCCCACAGTCCACATGGCGCTCCGGAAATGCTTTTTTAAAGATTCCGGTCTTTGTCGCTGCCGCCAGGTCTGCATCCAATACAATGATTTTATCATTTGCCTTCCCCAGTTCCACCAGAGCATTGCCATAGCTTTCCCTGGTGGCAATTTTCTTTACAGCCATTTCCTTTATCTCCGGCATAATGCTTCACCTGCTTTCTCCAAATCTGCCATCGCAATTTCATACTGCCCGTCATCAGGCGCAGTCCCATGCCATGCTACAGAGCCCTCCATAAAAGAAACTCCTTTGCCTTTTATGGTTTTAGCGATAATGGCTGTTGGCTTCCCCTTTGTCTGTCTTGCTTCCTCAAATGCATGCTGGATCTGTTCAAAATCATGTCCGTCAATATTGATGACATGGAAATTAAACGCCTCAAACTTTTTGTCAATGGGATATGGGGAGCAGACCTCATCAATGGAGCCATCAATCTGAAGTCCATTATTATCAATGATAACCACCAGGTTATCCAGCTTTCTATGGCCGGCAAACATGGCTGCCTCCCAGACCTGTCCCTCTTCTATCTCCCCGTCGCCAAGAAGGGTATACACCCGGTATGGTTCTTTGCTGAGCTTTGCAGAAAGGGCCATTCCCACAGCTGCTGAAATTCCCTGTCCCAAAGAACCGCTGGACATATCCACCCCGGGAATATGCTTTCTGTCCGGATGCCCCTGTAAGTAGGAGCCTGTATGGCGCAGGGTCTTTAAGTCCTCCACCGGGAAAAATCCCCGGTTTGCTAAGGTTGAATAATATCCCGGTGCAACATGGCCTTTGGACAGCACAAACCGGTCCCTGTCTTCTTTTGCCGGATGTTCCGGATCAATATTCATCTCCCGGAAATAGAGCCAGGTGAATAAATCTGCCGCTGACAGTGAACCGCCGGGATGACCGGATTTTGCACTATGTACTGCAGTCACTATGCCTTTGCGGATTTCATTTGCCGTTTTTTCCAATTCCAGATAATTCCCCATCTTCTCTCTCCTCCCAGCTTACTCTCCAAAAACAGCACGGTAATCCGCCTGGAATTTTTCAATCCCCTGATCAGTCAGCGGATGTTTTGTCATCTGTTCCAATACGCCGTAGGGAACCGTGGCAATATCCGCCCCTGCAAGAGCACAGTCAATTACATGAATGGGGTTGCGCACACTGGCGGCAATAATCTCTGTTTCAATCCCTGAGATACTGAACATATCTGCAATGGTCCTGATCAGATCCATTCCTGGCTGGGAAATATCATCAAGACGTCCCAGAAACGGTGACACATAAGTGGCACCTGCCCGTGCTGCCAGCAGCGCCTGGTTTGCACTGAAAACCAGGGTCACATTGGTTTTGATTCCCTCTGCGTTCAAAACCTTCACCGCTTTTAAGCCTTCCACTGTCATGGGAATTTTAACAACCATGTTTGGATGGATCGCTGCAATCTCACGTCCCTCTTCAATCATTCCCTGAGCATCTGTTGTTGTTGCTTTTACTTCTCCGCTGATTGGTCCGTCTACAATAGAAGTAATCTCCCGGATCACTTCCACAAAATCTCTGCCTTCCTTTGCAATCAGTGACGGGTTCGTTGTTACCCCGCAGATAATCCCCATATCATTTGCCTTTTTAATATCCTCTACCTTTGCTGTGTCAATAAAAAATTTCATTTTTCTTCCCCTTTCATTCACCTTAATAATATTTTCATTTTATGTATTAATTCATTTAATTAATATATCCTATTAAACAATAACATTTTCTGCAAAAAAGTCAATAGGTTATTTGCATTTTCTCTATATCTTTTCTTTCTGAATCGGGCAAACAAAAAACAGCACCAAAGTCATTCTTTACGCAAACGTTCCATGACCTTAATGCTGCTTCAGCACAATTCCAATATTCATTTTTTTATAAATTGTCCCGGGCTGTCAAAGACCCTGTCAATCGCCACAATAGCCCCACCGGTCAGAATGGGGTCCCCCTGGTACCCACTGATGGAAAGGGTAAGCTCTTCCCACACATCCGGCAATATCCCTTTTTGCACTGTCTCCCGCACGGTCTGCTCCATTAATTCCGGATTTAAGCGTGCCATATCATCGCCAATAATAATCTGATCCGGGTTAATCACATTGACAATGTTTATGATTCCAATGCCAAGGCTCTCACATGCCCTGCGGTAATGTTCTGTATAGATTGTATCACCGCTTCTGATTCCCTGCTCCAGATCCTCAAAATTGCAGCCTTCCGTACCGGCACGCTCCCCATACACTGCCTTCACAAGCTCCAGGGAAGAAGCATACCGTTCCAGGCAGCCTCTGTTTCCGCAGGCACAAGGTTTCCCGTTTCTGTCTATTGTCATATGCCCGATCTCACCTGATGTCCCCAGCGCCCCCTCGTAGATTCTTCCATTCATCACGATTCCTGCGCCAATCCCCTGACCGGCGGCAATGTAAACCAGAATGTCATCGTGATAGGCATCCTTTAAATCCCACATATGGGCATAGGCCCCGGCATTTGCGTTGTGTTCCAGGAACACCGGAATATCCATCTCCCTGTCAAAAAATGCTTTCAAATCAATATCTTTCCATATATCCGCACCCGTTATCAACGCAATACGGCTTTTTTTCGCAATAAACGGTCCCGGCACTGCAAGCCCTGCGGCCAGCACGCTGTCCTTTCCATACTGCTGAATCATCAGGCGCATCCGCCCTGCAATCTGATTTAAGATTTCTTCCGCGCCGGGCTGCTTTTCCGGCTCAAAATCCACCCGCTCTTTCACAATCTGCCTGCCCGTCAAATCAAATAGTCCCACGCTGTAATGCTTTCTCGCAAGCCGCACTCCAATGACGCGGTAGCCGTCAGGATTGATGGACACTCCAATGGACCGGCGCCCTTTGCTGCCATTTAAGAAACCAACCTCCTTTACGATTCCCCAGTTTAGGAAATCTTTCATGATGTTGGTCACAGTCGCCTGTTTGAGCCCCGTAAGCGCCGCTAAATGTGCTCTGGAACATACGCCTTCTCTTCTTAAACTTTTCAAAAGGAGAGACCGATTCATCTCCTGTGTCACATCCTGGTTAATTCCCCGGTTCTGATTCATTCCGTCATCCTCGCCGCTCTATAATATGCATCAGATATAGTTTCTGTCAGCTTTTCATATTATATCATGCTTTTTTAACATACGTCAAATATGTCGTTCTTCCTTTCTATTTCCCAATAAAAAAACTGCTGCAGGCATAAATGAATCAGCCCGCAGCAGTTCACTTTATGGGAATTTACTCCCTTTATAAATAGTGAATACAGCCTTTGTATTCTTCAAAAATTCTCTTATTGATCTCATCTCCTCCATCTGCGTTTGCACTGTGAAGGACAGGCGGCCTGATTCCTCTTTCAGCCAGAATTTCCGCAGTCCGGACGGAAATACCATTGACAATGGAGGCTCCGATTACCGTGGAGGTGGCTCCTGCCTTTTCCTGAATTCCCTTGATTGAAACACAGCCGTCTCCAAATTCTCCCCCATTGTCTATGGAGATGTCACACAGCTCAAAAAGCCGTTTTCCGCTGCTGTGGCGGGAAGCACTCTTCGCAGAATATGCCATATTGGTTATTCCGATCACAGTCATATTCATGGCCTTGGCTTCCAGGGCCATTTCCACAATTCCGGCATTTCTTCCGGAAACAGAATGAATGAGAATCACATCCCCGTCTTTTGCGCTGGACTCTTGAAGAAGAGCCTTTGACTGGCCTTCCAGCCTTTCAAATCTGCTTGTGAGAGTAACCGGGCGGACATTGAGCATAAGAGAAGGATTAAACAGAGGATTGATCACTGCCAGGCCGCCGGCACGGTAAAACATTTCCTCTGATAAAATAGCTCCATGGGAGCAGCCAAACACATAGATGGAACGCTTTTGCCCGATTGCATCTGCAAAGCACGTTGCAGCAGCTTCCATGGCCTCCTCCTGGCTTTCCAGTACGGAATCCAGAATCCGTTCAATATTTTTAAAATAAGTCTTTATACCGTTCATGAATCACCTCTCCTTTGCTTTTTCCATGAGAGAAACCATTCGGTCCAATACGTATTCAATGACTTTACGGCCTTTCTCCTCTGTTGCATCTTTTGCATTCCCCATAACAGCGGTCTGAGTAAATTCACTCCAGCGGATAGGCGTCACGTCTATGAGTTCAGGCACCAGAGGGGTTTCATTAACTGCTTTTGACATGTCCACATGTTCCTTGCACAAATACAGCATATACGAGGTTTCAATTTCATCTGCATGGAAAAATCCGCCGTGAAAATTCCCTGCTCCCATTACTTCTCCCAGAATTTCTCCTGCACCAGGATAGGTGAAATACAGGATCTTAAAGTCCGGTCTTTCCTTCAGGACTTTTCTGGCTGCCTCTTTTATGGCACCGTTATTTCCCAGATGGGTATTGATCATAACAGCCATGCGAAATCCATTTCGCTCTGTTTCCAACAGGATTTCACAGAGCAGTTGTGTTAACAGCTCATTGCTGATACTGACTGACCCTTTCATTTCTCCCAGACTCCAGACCTGGGTATAATGAATTACAGGAAGAATCAGGGAGGGAACCCGCTCAGAAAGCTTTTCACATAGCTTTTCAGCAAGAAAGGAATCAGTGCCTATGGGCAGGTGAGGGCCATGGACTTCCACAGCTCCCAAGGGGAGCAGTGCGGTATCATGAGTTGGTATTAAGTCTCTGACCGTTATCCCATCCAGTTCATTCATTTTATTGCTCATTTTCTTCCCTCCTATTGAAAGGAAAAGCAGCGTTTGGGGTTGTCTATCAGGAATTTATCCGCCAGAGTTCTTCCGTCTAAGCCTGCTGCATCCGCTTCCTCTATGAATCTTGGAATCCACTTGTCTAATATAAATTTTAAACCGATTCCGTAGCTGTAATTTCTGTAATAGGATTTTCTGGCAAGATCATGGCTGATTAAGAGGTGATCTTCATACCCTCTTTTACACAGTTCCAAAATTACGTGAATCCTTGCAGACTCCGGTGCATATTTTATTTTTCCAAGTCCGTCAAAGCTTAAAAATCCTCCGTGGGACAAAATTTTCTCATAATAATATAAATCTAAATTTCGGTCCATATGCCCAAAGGAAACCCGGCTGATATCCACCTTTTCCCTCTCCAGAATCTCAATCTGCTCCAGCGCCATGGTTCCTGCTTCCGTATGAAGGTGAACAGGGGCCTTTGTCTCATGATGAGCTGCTGCAATAGCAACAATGGTCTTGACCTCCAGGGGATTAATGCTGTTATAGCCTGTGCCGGTTTTTACCTGCCCTGCTTTGCAGGAAGTTCCTTCCAGCCCAACTTCAACTTCACGGATTACGTGATCCGTCAGCTGGTCAACGGTTGCCTGTTCCATCCACTCCTGATAAGCAGAATAATTTCCCACAATGGGAATTAAATGTTCCGGCAGCTTTGCATCCCATAAAAATGACTTATTAAACCCTGCTGTTGCAATGATTTGAATATCCAGTTCTTTCGCCAGCTCTGCAACTCCGGAAATATTTCTTCCATAGTCAATGGCAGTGGCATCCACAATGGTACGGCCGCCTAAATCTTTAAAATCCTGCATATCCCCCTTTGTTTTTTCAGGATCATCAAGAAGCAGGTCATCTGCTTTTCTCTCCTTCCAATAAGGCGGTACGCACAACAAATGTTCATGAGAATAGGTAATTCCCATTTCCTCCGGTGAAATATCACCGAAAATCGTTCTGACAAAACTCATGATAACTCCTCCTGTCTGTCCATGAATTCTACGGGAAAGCATAGCCGTAAGTTTTAAAAACCCCGGCTATGCCATTAAAATCTTATTTTCTTTAGAATATAAGGCCGGCAATGAACCGGATAATCGGCCCAATAATAAACATATCGGAATCAGCAGCCCACATTACCACATCAGGAACCGTCGTTGGCGCCAGGAATGTAACCATAATATACTGACCAACTGCAATGACAGTTGCCGTAATCACACCTGCAAACAGCGCACCTCTGATTCCTCCTGTTTTATTGCCAAAAACTCCTGCTGTTCCTGCATGGAAGAAAATAGCAATCATAGTGGGAACAAACACATAACCAACGGTATTTCCTAAAACCACAAGCCAGATTAAGCTTGCTACAAATGCTCCCAGGAATCCGATGATAACCGCGTTAGGCGCATAGGGATAAACAATGGGGCAATCAAGGGCAGGTACTGCACCAGGAACAATTTTCGTAGCAATTCCCTTAAAAGCAGGTACCATTTCACCAATAAACATATGGACTCCGAAAAGTACCACCGCTATACCGCCTGCAAATTGTAAACTGGTTAATATAGAGTATATAACAAAGCTTGTATCTCCTGAGGTCGCAAGAATTTCGCCGGCACCCTCTGTCTGTTTAATCATAAGTAAAATGGTACCAATGATGAACAAAACTGCCATGGTAATTCCGGTAACAATATTGGAATCCCTTAAAAATCCCCATTTTTCGGAAATAACCAGATCTTCTGTGCTCTTGTCCTTATTTCCTACAAATTTACCTGCCACTGCACTTAAAAATGCAACAGAGGCTGATGTATGTCCCAGCGCCACACTGTCATTTCCTGTGATCTTTCTCAAGAAAGGCTGTGTCAAAGCAGGCTGTAATGTCCAGTAAACACCCAGTACAATTGACAAAAATACAGTTACTGCAAATGTATTAGCATTGATATTTTGATCAAAAATGATTCCTGCAAAAATAAGAGAAGTCCAGAACATCATATGACCGGTTAAGTAGATATACTTAAATTTTGTGAAACGTGCCAGCAGCACATTGATCAGAAATCCGAATGTCATAGAAAGAGTAACAACGGTACCGAATTTTTTAACAAAGTCATTCTGTCCCATATAAGTACCAAGGCTCTGGGCTTCCAGCCCGAAAACCTCAGCCCACATGGGCTGGAAAACATTCAGTGAGGAAACCACAATCCCCGAACCAATTCCGATAATCTGGAAACCAATAATCGCTTTAATCGTTCCCTGAACGGTCTGGCTGAATGACTTCTTTTGGAGAATCAACCCCAACATAACAATAATTCCTAATAAAAAGCCGGCATTCCCAAATATATTAGTTGCAATCCAATTCACAGCTGCCATAGCGAAACCTCCTCCATAGGTAGTTAGAAAACATTATTTTCCTTTAAAACTCTTTTAATTTCTTCTTTGTCTATAAAATTATCCAGAATAATTACTTTTCCCCGGGGATTCTGGAGGGACTGTGCAATCTCTTTTGTTGTAACAATGAAGTCACATGCTTCACCGCTTGCTGCGGAAGCATCATTGTGTTCCACTTCCGCTTTTACACCCTCTGCTTTAAAAACCTCCTCAATATTCATCCGGAGGATAAGGGATGACCCCATTCCCAATCCACAAACTGCTAATACTTTCATCATTTTCGTCTCCTTTTCTTAATCATTGTTTATTATGGACATGACCTCATCAGCTGTCATGCACTGATACAGCTTTTCTATCACATGTTCCCTGCCTAAAAGTACTGCTATTTTCGTCATAAACTCAAGATGCTCATTATCGCTGCTGGTTGCAAGTGCCATAATCAGCCTTACCGGATCATTGCTGCTTCCAAAAGAAACCGGATTTTCAAGGGTAATCAAGGATATTCCGGATTGGAGGACCCCCTCCTCCGGCCTTGCATGAGGCATTGCAAAACCGGGTGCAATGGCAAAATAAGGACCGTTCTTTTCGAAGTTTTTCAGCATTGCATCAATATACTCCTGCCTGATATATCCTTCCTGAAGGAGCACCTGTCCGGCTTTTGCAATTCCCTCCCGTGCATCAGAGACATCAAGCCTTAATGCAATACATTTTTCATTGATAATACTCATACCATTCACCTACTTTAATTTTTTTATATAATCCAATAGCTGGTTTGGCGTTTTCACCGTTTTTTTATAGTCCAGGAAGGACTGGTTCTCACTTAACTCCATGAGTGCCGTCAGTGCCGTTGTATACTCATTGCCTGCAACATTACAGAAGCTGATAACCGTATCAATCTTTTTTCCATTTTCAAATACTACCGGCTCTTTTAATGTGATCAGGCTGAATGCGGTCTTTTTCACATTATTTTTATTCCTGGCGTGAGGCAGGGCAATTCCGTTGCCAATGGTGATATAAGAACCGAACTCCTTGATGTTATTGATCATATCCTCCACATAAGACTGCAAAACACAATCCGTATCTACCAGAAGGCCGCCTGCCCCGTAAATGGCTTCCTGCCAGTTTTTATAAATCTGATTGACAAGGATCCTGGATTCAGGCAGATACTTCAATAAAATTTCATATTTGGAATGTTCCAAATCCCTGATTCCATATAATTCCTTTAAATTTCTTTCCAAACGGGAACGGTTGGTTATCACTGCATTCTGCTCAATTAACTGCATCAGGGCGGACACATCATTGCTTGCGCGGACCATTCCTGCTTTTATCAAAGCTTCTGCATCCTGCTCTGTAAGCAGAGGATTCACCTCCACCACATTGCTGATTGTATTTATCTTTACAGGGACCGTTGACACGAATAAATCAATATTCTGATTATCCGCATAAGTATCCAGCTTGTAATAAGGAATCACATCTTCAATCACCACATCAAACTTCTGCATAATTTTGTTTTTCACCATCTGAGCGGTTCCATAACCCATACCGCAGATAAGAACGATCCTGCGGACCTTTTTCTTCTGTTTGTGGACCAGGGAAATGATATTTTCAATCAGTAAAGTGAAATAGCCGATATCATCCTGTGAAAACTTCTTTTCCAGATAATTTTCAAGCCCTTCCAGACTTTTCTCCACATCATGAAACGCTTCCCCGTATTCTTCTTTTATGTCCTGAAGAATTGGATTCTGGATATAAATGTTTCGCCTTACTCTCTCCACCGCTGCGTAGAAATGATTGTAGAGCATGTCCAATGCCTCGCTTAAGCTGTATTCATTTGTCAATGATTGAAAGGACTGGTTGGTGTATTTCTGCAGTAAATCAGAAACAAGGCGGTGGATCCAGATCATACTTCCAATTAACAGATACTGGTCTTTTTCATTGCTCTCTATGGAATAACCTTTGTTTAAAACAATGACAAATTTATAAAATTCTTCACAGGGCAGTTTGATCTTTAAATTTTTCTCACAGGCGCTGCTGATAGTTTCTGCCAGCTTTCTCCCTTCCAAGCCAACGTATTCTTTTGTATCTGCTGAAACGTAATACCCGCTTCCCGTTCTGTAAAATACCAGAATCAGATTCAAAACAGCCAGTATATAAATCTCATCATTCTGAATAACCGGCAGATATTCCCATATGGAGGAAAACAAAACCTCTGCTTTCTGTTCTGACTGAAACTGGTTAAAAACCGCTTCAATCCATTCTCTTAAGTAAGGATTGCAGTTGCGGACAGCCAGCTTTCTTTGTTTACTGTCCTGGGTTGAAAGACCGCAGTATTTATAAAGCACATCCATGAGTGCTGAACGGATTACTGTTTCACTTCCTTTCAGCTCAATGCCCATTCTC
Source organism: Lachnospiraceae bacterium (assembly GCA_902363835.1). Taxonomy (GTDB): domain Bacteria; phylum Bacillota; class Clostridia; order Lachnospirales; family Lachnospiraceae; genus Lacrimispora. Next base: position 51,499 of record CABJBM010000020.1, on the reverse strand, counting down.
TTATGGTTCACCAGCTCCAGACCGTATTCCCCGCATTTTTCCTTAACAACTGCAAGAGACTTCTTTATCGTAGATTTGCTCACATCCAGATAGTCTGTAATTTCATCAATTGTGTAGTGTAAGTCAGCCAGATACCGGAAGAAAATGGTTTCACAGCGGTCTTCCTTTGAAAGGTAATACAGTTCTTTTGTGATATGGTCCATTGTAAACTCCATGGACAGAGGGGCATTTTTTAAATAACATCGTTTGTTGCCAAGTACGAAACAGGCCTGTTGGGAGTTTTCTTTCAGAAAACTGTTGATTAAGTCGACGGCATATTTAAAAGAACGTTCCGTATATCCAAATCTCTCTGTTAACTCTCTGTAAACAAATCCATCCTTCGATGAATTTACCAGATAAAGAAGTTCAATTTCCCGCTTTCCGATTTGAAACATAGCTAAACTCCATTCTTTTAATAACCACTAGTTAATTTTATAATATAGGATCGTAATTTTAATGTAAAGGTCATCCTTGGGCTGTGTTTTTTACAACAAATACCCCAAATAAAACATTATATCTGTCATCTTTTTAGTAATTCTATCCCAACTTTTTAAACAGTAACCCACTTAAAATATAAAAGGCACCGTTTTCCAGGACATGCCTCTGGAAAACGGTGTCTTTTATGAAATGTAAAAATTACTAACAAAGCTTTTATATACGGCTTACAAAATAACGGATATCTTCTCCTTGTTTATAAAATAACCTTTACCTCCCAGTTGAACACTTTCGCAATTTGTTCAATTTTCGCCTTTTGCTTTCCCGTAATTATCATCTGGTGATGGCTGGATAATTCCTCCATAACACCTTCTCCATTCTGGTAATAAATCAAAGAAGCGTTTTCGGCATCTGTCCCCGGAAACTGCACATATTTTTCCACCTTTGCCGGAATAACCGTTATTTTATCGAAAGTAGGCATGATTTTTGCCAGAACAATATCCCCTGTCTGCAATTCACAATTAATCATATATGCTTTTTCACCAACGATTTCCAATACCTTTGGAACCATCTTCCACTTTGGACAGAATGCCCTTGGAGCAAATCCCGCGTAACCGCAATGCACTCCCAATGCATGGTTTTCCGGCTCATCTACTTCTGGAAAATCCTCAATCTTTTCGTGGCTGCATGCTGCCTTTCCCACCAGAAACGGGTATATATTCGTCATCATAATCGGCTGCTTCAGTGACTGATACAAAATATATGTACTCAGCAGTGTCAGGGTATCTCCCTCACAGCACCAGATGATTCCCTCGTTTTCAAACAGCATATTCCAAACCAGGCAAGGGGTTGTCCGGCAGCTCATGGATTCGTTCAGACAATTTGCACCAACGCCGTCTACTCCTCCAAGCTCGTCAATTACCTCTTTTACCCCAATATATAATTTTGCCGCCAGTATCCTGGATTCCCTGCTCACGCCCTCAGCTTCAACATTCCATGTGTCAAACAATACCTCAGCCGCTTCATCAGATACCTCTGCTGCTCTTTGATTCACATTCTTCCAGCTCTTATAAATAATCCGGATGCCGAATGACTGCTCCATCTGCTCCGTACACTGCCGTTCCCACCAGTAAAAACGTTTGAAAATATTGGCCTGCATTCCTTCTCCCGGATCATCCTGGAACATCAAAAACTTTGCACCCTTAAGATGCTGTTTTACTGCAATTGCCCTTAATACTACTTTTGCCATTTCAATATTATAGGGAGAAAATACGTTGATTCCATTGCTTTTCAAAAAAGAAATAATCTCCCAATCCCACATTTCAACAGTTCCGAACTGAGAGGTGAGAACCACCATTGGCTTATTATATGACTGAAGGAGATCCTTATTGCTGTACACAGCACCGATCAATTGGGGAAATATAATCGCATCTGCTTTCGGCATCTCTTCACCGATCCAGATGGGATCAAGAAAAACCGCCACATCACCATAAAACTCCTTCAGTCTGTTCAATTGCTGTTCAAATTCACTCTTTTCTCTTTCGTTTGCCTCTTTAAACCGTACCGGTACAACACGGGCTTTTAAGCTGTCCATTATGCTCACCTCTCTCATAATTCTTCATCCACACTTACTTTCCAACCTTCTCCGCTGGATTTACGGGCATGCTGCCGCACTTTAAATTTTGGCTCCACCTTTAAAACCCGGTGTTTTCATAATAACCCCCATTTTTTATTTATAAGGCATGCTTTAATTTTGCACATGCATTGTGCACGTCTTTCTTTAAATCAGAGTATACCGCTTTATAGTTCTGATATTTTTCATAATTGTCACAGTTCGGCTTCATCCAGTCTTTTTCCTGAATTGTTCTGTTTATAACTGCCTTGATATCCTTAAAAACTCCGATTCCATTCCCCGTTAAAACTGCAGTTCCCCATAGTGCCGTGTCATTTCGATTTAATCTGGCAAACTCATATCCGGTCACATCCGCCAAAATCTGTGGCCATATGGTTGAATCGGCGCCTCCGCCTATCATCTTAATTCTTGTATTATCTTTCCATTCCGGATACATTTTTTTCATGCTGTCAATTGTTATGGCCAGCTCATATGCATAGCTTTCCAAAAGCGCTTTATAAAAGTGTTCCTTTTTATGGCTCCAGGTGTGTCCGATCCATGCACCTTTTAATTCTCCGTCAAAAGGCATTGCGCTTCCGCCAAGTAAACCTACAGCCATCAGCCCTTCTGAGCCGCAGGCAATCTTTTTTGCCGATTCTTCAATGGATAAAAATGCATCCTTCCAATTCATTGCAGCTTCTGAAAAAGTATCCAGATACCATTTTAATGTTATTCCGGAGCCAGGAAGGTATTTATGGATATAAAATTGTCCTTCCAGCAAGGAAGGGATCCCATCGTAATCCTTTTGTACTCTGTTTGGCCTATATTCATCAACCAGACAGCTTAAAGCCCCATATGACGATGCCTCAAAAATCATATCACCTGTATCTAAAATACCTGAACCAATGCAGCCTGCAATCTTATCTCCTGCACCTGCTACTAAAGGTATCCCCGCTTTTAAGCCCATGGCATCCGCCATTTTGGAATCCAGATGTCCACAGACTTCGTTATATTTTACAATTTCCGGCAACAGCTCTCCGGATATCCCGGCCCTTTTACATAATAGCTCTGACCATTCTCCGGTTTTTACATCTGCCAATCCGGTCCACGTAATATAGGAGCTGCCTACCGCAGCATCTTCTATTCTGCAATTGCCAAGCTTTCCGATCACATAGCTGCTGATCAGCATATATTTCGCAATATATTTTGCCTGGTCCGGAAACTCTTTAACAAACCATTCGCATTTAGGTGCCATCAAAGGTGCATTGGTTCCGCTGATTTCAAGAAAATCATCCCCAAACTCTGCCATCTGTTTTTCAGCGTAAGGAATATAACGTGTATCCAAGGAACAGGACCAGGAGGTAATGTCATTCCACTCCTTATCCACTCCCATAAATCCTGCCATTTGCCCGGTGAATCCGATTGCAGCAATTTTGCTGCTATCATTTCCAAAGATGCCGGTTACTTGCCTGGCACATGACAAAACATTATTTAAAATTTCCTCCCCGCTCTGCACAAACACTCCCGGTCTGGAACTATCACTCTGAACAGAACTTTGTGCTGCGGCAAGACACTGCCCCTCTGTATCATATACTCCTGCCTTGATAAAGCTTGTTCCAAGATCAACAGCCATAAAATAAATTTTCTCCATACGTTCCTGCCTTTCCGCCGGCTGGCAGTCCCTTTAATCAAACACAATCACATGCTTCAGCCCTTTTGCATGAGCCGCATGATCGAAAGCATCATGGAATGAATTGATGGAATATGTATCCGACATGATTAAGTCCAGGGGAATCCTTTTATCATTTACCAGCTTTACACATAAGCGATATTCCCATACGCTTTGTTTTGTACATCCCTGGATGCACAACTGCTTATAATGTATCAGGTTTGTGTTGATTGTTACCATTTCCCTGTCTTTGGGAAGGCCTCCAAAATACAATATTTTGCCGTTCATATTCATATAGGAAAGAGACTGGGCCTGTGCAGCTGCGGCGGGGGCGGCAATAATGCAAACATCCACACCTTTCTGGCCTGTCTTTTGTAACGCTTCTTCCACATTTCCCTGAAGCAAAATAACATCAGGAAACAACTCTTTTGCCTTTTGCATGCGTTCTTCGCTTAAATCATTCACAAAAATCTTTCCTGCTCCCAACAGCTTTGCTGTCATAATATGCATAATTCCAATGGGACCCATTCCAATAATCAATGTGTCTGCACCAGGGCGCGCATTTAAAAGCTTCTGACCGTTATAAACACAGCTGAGCGGTTCCACCAGGGCTGCCTCCTGATAAGAAATCCCCTCATCAAGCACTGCAATGTTTCCCTGGGTAATGGCTTTTTCAGGAATCTTTACATATTCTGCAAATCCTCCATCCATTGTTACGCCAAAGGCCTCGTATTCCCCGCACAGATGAGTCTGGCCGCTCACACACAAATCACAGGTTCCACAGCCAATATTCGGCGCAACCGAAACCCTTTGCCCCACTTTATACGCTTTTACATTTTCACCGGTTTTAACAATATCACCTGCAAATTCATGTCCTAATGTCAGCGGGTTGTATTCTGAGACTTCTTTATAACCATTTTTTAACATCCTCACATCTGTCCCGCAAATAGAAGCTGCTTTTACCTTTATCAGCAGCTCATTTTCCGATATTTCGGGAACCGGAATCTCCTGAAGTTCTACTTTTTCTTTTCCCAGTAGTCGAATTGCTTTCATTCTATCACTCCTTCTGATGCCTGGAAATCTCAACAGGACACTTTTCCAAAATCGATTTCAGCCCCGCATTAACCAGTACCAATGCCATTTTCCCATCATAGCCTGTGACTTCCGGCTCCGTATCGTTGAGGATACATTCAATAAACGAATTTGCTTCTGAAACATATGCATCTGCAAACAGACTCCTCCAGGAATTCACAGAATCAGAAATATTTTTCTGCTGCCGGATTACCACTTCAACATCATCTGCCCTTTGCGTGCCGACTTTCACCAGTCCATTTGTTCCTAATATTTCTGCACGTGCATCATATCCGTATTTCACATATTGAGCACCTGAAATAGTACCCACAATTCCATTTTCAAATTCCAGCAATACCGCGCATGTATCATAATACTCCGGATACTGTTTTCTCACTTCCGGACTGCGGAAGTTATGTCCTATTGCATGTATTTTCTTCACCTCGCATCCTGCATACCAGCGCAAAGTATCAAAATCATGACTGTTCACCTCGCCAATTGGCCCATAGCTGTTTCTGACATCAAACATCCATGCTTTTGGCTCACTTGGTCCATGGGTATTGGATTTTAATAAAGTCACCTCGCCAATATCGCCGGAATCGATAACAGCTTTTCCTTTTTGAAAGTTTTTATCAAAGCGCCTCATGAATCCCAGCTGTAATTTAACTCCTTTTTCCTTGCAGACACGAATCATATCGTCGCATTCTTCTTCATTTATGGCCATGGGCTTTTCACAGAAAACATGTTTGCCGGCATTGGCCGCAGCTATTACAATTTCATGATGAAATTTTGTTGGGGTAACCACTATAACAGCATCAATGTCTTTATCTTTCATTACATTTTTGTAATCAGTGTATACCTTTTGAACCTCTGCTTCTTCCTGCGCCGCCTTAAGATTCTCTTCATCGGGATCGCAGATAGCTGTTAATTCTGCATTTTTTACATATCTGGAATAGCTTTTTGCATGAATCATGCCTGCTCTCCCGCATCCGATCAGACAAACCTTTATTTTATCTTTCATACCAGGTCCTTTCTTAATTAATGCCCAGCTTCTGCATATCTTCTATAATTTTAATTCCGCTGCTTGTTCCTAATCTGGTTGCACCAGCCTCAATCATCAGCTTTGCGCTTTCATAATCCCGGATTCCGCCTGCCGCTTTTACAGCTACACCTTCTCCTGCGTACTTTTTCATAAGCCTTATATGCTCCGGGGCAGCGCCTGCTGTACCAAATCCTGTGCTGGTTTTAACAAAATCAGGTTTCACTCTGCCGGCGATTTTTGAAATTTCAATGATCTCCTCTTCTGTCAGATAACAGGTTTCAAAAATCACTTTACAGCAAATCCCGCTTTTTCTTGCTACTTCCACCAATGCTTTCATTTCATTTTCAATATATAAATAATCATGCTCTTTTGCTTTTCCCACATTTAGCAGGTAGTCAAATTCCTGGCAGCCATTTTTTACAGCATCTTCAGCTTCAAATACCTTAGCTTCAATTGTGGTCTGTCCTAAGGGAAATCCAATAGCCGCACCGGTAAGCACCTCTGACCCCTCCAGCATTTCTCTGCACATTTTTACCGGATAGGAATTAATCGCTACAGACTTAAATCCATATTTTCTGGCTTCATCACAAAGTTTCTGGAAATCCTCTTTTGTAGCATAAGCTTTTAAATTTGTATGATCCACCATTCCTGCAACTTCTTTGATCGTCAAGGTCATTTCTGTTCCTCCTTTAATCGTTTTCTATATCATACTACAGTTCTTTTGATTTTTCAATATTTTTCTTGTATATGTTTTGTTTTGCTTTCGTTTCAAAAGTTAAAATGAGTAATTTTGTGTAATATTTCTTTCACTTTCAATAACTGCTTTTGTTTTAAAAGTTTTTCTATTGACCTTATGAAATATTTGTCCTAAAATAAAAAGAGAGAAAGCCACTTATAAAAGGAGTATCCATTGATATGGGGAATGACATAGTTTATAATATTGAACGCGCTGAAAAAATACTGGAAATCATTCGTTCGCAAAACAGGGTCAGCGTAAATTACTTGGCTGATTATTTTAATGTGAGCAGTACCACAATCAGAACAGACCTTGCCAAACTGGAAAGTAACGGAGATATTATCAGAACACACGGCGGCGCAATGCTAAAATCATCACTGCACCGGGAACAACTGATAAGCGAACGTTTGCATGGCGATAAAAAGGCAATGATAGCAAACAAGGCACTTGAATTAATTAATCATGGCGATACCATATTAATCGATACCGGAACCACCATGCTCTATTTAGCTCAGGCTCTTGTCAGATCTTCCCTTTCAAAATTGAGGATATTTACAAATGATATTGAAATAGCCCGCATTTTAGAGGAAAAAGAAGATTTTGAAATACATCTTATGGGCGGAAAGATGAGAAATGGTTTTCATTATTGCTATGGATATCAAATTATTGAAGAACTAAAAAAATATAATTTTGAAAAACTATTTATTGCATCTTCTGCCATAAGCCTTACTCATGGTTTAACTACTTCAAATGGGGATCTGGCACAAATAAAAACTGCTATGATTAAATCTTCTAATAATATTATATTACTGGCCGATTCCAGCAAAGTTAATCATATTGACTTTCAGACTTTTGCCGAAATAAATGAAGTTGATGTATTAATTATGGATTCCGATGTATCACCTCAATATGCCCGGAAATTAAATGAATGCATCTCAAAGGTCATTTTAGCATAATCTGGTATAACTGGTATAAGATGGATATCTGGTCAAATCTATATAAGGTCGCCAAATTTTTATCATTGGCAAAAGCACAGGCGGATCCGGATTACCGGATGCCGCCTGTGCTTTTATCCTATCTTCTTATTCACTATTAAAACCTTCTCTGACTGCACCATTATGCACCTGGTCAAAATCCCTCTTCCTAAGTTATCATTAAATGTTTAAAAGCATATTTAGTAAATTTTCAATATCTAATATTCCATATCCCCATATATTATTGGGATAATCAACTGCAGAATCACGCAGAGCATTATAAGTTAGCATTCCTCTGATTTGATTCCCATTAATCGTGACATAATCTCCTTTTATATAAGACCACTCCATGGCTATGGCAATGGCACCCGCCGCATATCCAACAGCTGCCCCGGTTCCGCTCATTACCCCATACCGGTTTCCTGGAACTGCACAGGATATCTGGTATCCAGGTGCCGCTATATCGGGCTTAACAACACCCAGCCTGGTATAACCTCTTCCGGATTCAGTTAAAATGCTATTATTGGATTGATTATAGGCAGTAACCGTTAAGGGATTCGTAGTATTTCCCGGTGAAGTTACAGTGGTATCCGGATTTGACTCAAAGAAAAAGGTCTCATTGGATATCAGATCTCCAGCTGGTAGCCATGCATGAAAAGAAAATGGCGTATTTTCCACACTTACAGCTCGAAAATACCAAATTCCCGGATAAGGATTTTTAAAACGGATTAAAATTAACGGATTTCTGCCTCCGCTTTCAAAAACAAAGTTATTAATCAAAAGAGTGCTTTGGCTTTGTTCAAACGCAAACTCTTTGCAAGCCAGTGAAGGGTAAATAAGTTCTGTATATTCCCCCAAAGGTGATACAATCCCAATCGATAGGGTGCTTGGCGCATATGGCCAGATTTCCATGGAAAATAATTTGTCACTGCTCCCTACATTCAATTGGAAATCATGATAATAAGGCTGGGAACCAGTATTGTTAAAATAATGTCTTTCTTTGTTTCCCTCATCTCCTGCAGCAATAGCAATTCCCATATCAGGCAATCCTGCTATACTGTTTAAATAAGTACTGATAGGGCTGATTCCGTCATGGCCACCCATGTTACTCCCCAAAGCAATGCATATAACCAAAGGACGTCTCAGGTTTTGAGATACGGTAATTAAATACCTTATTCCAAGTATCATATCTGTCTCCTGAAAGCACAGTAAATCATCCGGAACAAAAAACAGCTGTTTCAGACTTTGTTTTGCTTCCTTCAGTTTTACAATCACAAGTTCAGATTCTGGTACAATACCGCTGAAGGACTGATTTGAATCAGGTCTGCCGGTGACAATGCTGGCAATCGCTGTTCCATGTCCATTTATATCTATTGATGGGACAACAGACAGCGGATCCTCTGATGCCAGTGCCTGATTAATCATTTCACTGGTATATTCACTGCCAAAAGTAAAGCCCGCAGGAACAGCACCACTTTGCTCCGACTGATCCCATATAGAAAGGATGCGGGTCGTCCTGTCAGTATTGAGAAACGCCGGATGCTGATAATCAATTCCAGTGCCTAAAATACCAATAATAATTTCTTTCCCCTGAAAAGGAGACTGGGAGTTAAACCAAAGACTTTCATTAAATGCACCTCCGCTGTTAATTATCGATACGGGAGTAAATAATTCAGGTAAAGAATAATAGGGAGCCTGTCTTTCATCACAGATACTTATTTCAGATGTACGAACATGTGAGATGTGATGTGTCTCATTTAACATGGTTATATCAGCATCTTCGCTGCCATTAGGGTTCATTAAATTATCAACAATCAAGTCATAATAATTATCATCCAAAATTTTTTCCATACATACTATTTCCCTTATTCCAGCGGATAATTTATTTAATATTATGCGAAAAATAAAATAGTTATGTGAAAACAGTGTCCAGGAAACGCACTTTCTCCTTATTCTTCGTATTTATTTATCCAGCGATATAAAGAATTATAATGAATGGAAGGTTCTTTCTTACGCTTTTTCATACATAGGTTCTAACCCAGATTTTCCTTCAGCCATTCCACTGATTTTGCAATGGCTCCATGAGGATCAGCCCAGTAAATAGAATCGTTGATTTCCAGATCCACAATCCCTTTATAGTCATAGGCTTCCAGCGTCTTCAGATATTCCTTTAAAGGAAGTTCCCCATCCCCAGGAATATAATGGCACGTATCGGCAAAATGGATCAGCTTGATCTTATTGGTACCCAAAACCTCAAAGTAGTCCTTTAGTTCCTCCCCTGCCACAGCCATGGCTACCACATCCACACATACACTAAGCGCCGGGGAATTGACCTGATCCAGGACACGTTTGACATCTGCCAGATTCAGCACCAGATTACTTTCATAGGGCTGGAGCTGTTCCAGTACCAGCTCAATCCCCTTTTTCTCTGCAATTGCCGCTATTTTTTTATAAGTATCCACCAACCTGGCAAAGGACTCCTCCCTTGGCAGATCCAGAAGTCCGCAGCCGGAATTCAGAAAAACCTTGTTGGTGCCCATCACCAGAGCATCGTCCATGGCCATACTGAAATAATCCACTGTGCGCTTTCTCACCGCCTCCTGGGGATCTGAAAAGCTGTAGGGATAAGATAAGGTTTCCGGGGTGTAAACAGCCACATCCAGTCCCCGCTCATCCATCATTCTTTGGATGGATTCCAGTTTTGCTCCGGCATCTTCTGAAAAGGGATAGTCCAGCCTGCAGTAATGGGGAATTCCACCCCAAAGATCCACGTGTTTCAGACCGCATTTTTTCATGGAGTCCAGATAATATTCCAGGGAATAATGGACGTACGGAACGCTCATTACCCCGATTTGATCCATAGTAATCTTCGACATTCTCTCCTGCCTCCCGTCATCAATAGTCAAACCGGCGGTGATGAACTCCGCACCGTTCTCTTGTTTCCGGTCCCAGCGCCAGAGCGCCGTTCACATTGTCAATTTGCTTCGGTTCATCAAACTTTAACATAATTGCCTCTTCCTTACTGCTTGTGGAAATGCACCTTAAAATTGCATTTGTCTCCACGGGTATAAGATTTTGAATATTCTATCACGCGGTCAGTCTCGTCATAGGTCATGCAGGTGAACAGAAATACCGCCTGGTCTTTGTTGATATTAATCAGCCTGGCATCGGACTGAGTCAGCTGAACCAGGTCCAGGGTCTGCCATGCCCTTACAGGGTTAATCCCATAGAATTTATAGATTTCAAACATGGTGAACACACTCTGGTCGATCCCTTCCATCTTGGGTACCAGATTATAAGGAATATAAATTTCCTGAATGGCAATTGGTTCTTCATCTGCATAGTCCAGACGCTTGATATAATACAGCATATCTTCCTCACCGATTCCAAAAATTGCCGCATATTTCTCTCCGGCCTTCCGCTGGCCTTTCAACAGGATCTTGCGCTTATTCTGCACATGCTTTTCATCCATGGTCTGGGTAAATCCGCCAAGCACCTCTAAGTCCCTCTCGATCCGGGCCACAACGTACACGCCTTTGCCCTGGACACGCTTTAACAGACCCTCATTCACCAGCGCGTCAATAGCGCTGCGGACGGTCAGACGGTTGATTCCGTAGGTACCTGCTAGAATATTTTCTGAGGGGATAGCCGTGCCGGGAGCATATTCCCCGTCCTCGATTTTCGAACGCACCACTTCCCGAAGCTGAAGATAAATAGGTGAATTGTAAGCTACCTCTGCTGTTTTAGCCAACTTTTTTCCTCCTTGTTATGAACAGAACTCACCTTCTCGTAAGCTCGCTTGCAAAGCAAACGTATTCTGAGCGGGTGATCTCCTTAAAATATTCAAATACCACGTCCTGCTGATCCATCGTCACACCTGACTGATAAATCACAGGAGCACCTTCTTCGATCTCCAGGTAACCTGCTTCCTCCTCATCGCAGTAGGCAATACTCAGCTTCTCCATACCGCCGGAAACCTCAACGCCATACTGTTCCTTCAGCACAGCGTAGAGAGAAACCTTGTTTAAATCCATCTGTTCCAGCCCTGCAAAGCGCTGGGCGTCCAGATAGATGGTGGAAATCAGCACAGGTATCCCGTCCAGATAACGCAGGCGCACAAGCCGTAACAGCTTGTGCCCCAGCGGCAGTTTCATTTTGCGCCCGATATTCTTGGGCGTCTCACAAAAATCCATGAGGAGCACCTTTGTATGGACCTCCCGCCCTGCAAACTGCGCTGTCTGGTAAAACCCATAGACATCCTGAAGATTGCGGACCAGTTTTTCCCTTGCCACATAGGTCCCCGAACCATTCCTGTTATAGATTTTTCCTTCCAGAATCAGCTGCTTGATTGCGCTTCTGAGGGTGGACCGGTTAAAATTCCACATCTCGCACATGCTCCTCTCAGAAGGAAGCTTCTCATCCGGTTTTAAATGATTTTTTATTATATAATTCTCAATTTTTTCCATTGCCTCATCACGAGGCTTTTGGCGATCTAAATTCATGGCAGACATTCCTTTTGTTTTCATACTTAAAACACAAATATTGTTTCACTATCTTCAATCTTAGAACATCTGCCTTAAAGTGTCAATCTTTCTAATTAGAGAAAACCGCTATTTCCCGGCCTCTGCCTTCTTATTCCGGCTCTCCCAGAAGTAATATACCGGAAGTCCTGTAACCACGGCAATCAGCGCACAGGCAATACCTGCCATAGGCGCCCAGATAAAGGTTGACCAGATCAGGGTTCCTGTGATCAGCATAGCCACACCCACCATCAAAGGCCTTGCAGGCATCCTGTATGCAGGTTTGTAGTGTGCCTTGTTTCTCAGCACAATGATAGTGCCAAAGGTAAGGAAGTTCTTTAGCAGAGCTACCAGAGTGAAATACCCCAGCAGGTCGGAAAGGGAGGTGGCGAAAATCAGAACAATCGCAACTGCGCATTGAACCAGTATGGAAAAGTAAGGGGTCTCATACTTGGGATGAACCTTGCCAAAAGCCTTGAAGAACAGGCCATCCTTTGCCATGGCATACTCAATACGCGGCTGAAACATGATACAGCTGGACAGAGAGCCGATTACAACAATCACTGCCATTACCGCCACAATAGTTCCCGCATATCTGCCGATAACCGGAATCTTGGAGGCCAGCAGAGCAATAGGAGCCTCAGAGGCGGCAAGCTCATTAACAGACAGCAGACCGGAAGCGATCAGGGTCAGGCCAACATACAGGGCAAGTACGATAAATGCGGTGAGGATCAGCCCTCTGGGCAGGTTCTTCTTTGGCTCTCTGATCTCCCCGGACATATAGCAGGCCGCCGCCATGCCGTCAAAGGACCATGTGGTGGCGGAGATGCCGGCCAGAAGGGCGGTAAAACCGGTTGCGGTCACTCCTGCCAACGGCACGGAGGATAAGAATAAGTCTCCTTTAATAAAGAAGATACCGATGCCGATGATGAGCACAAAGGGAATAACCTTCAAAGCGGTGATTATAGTCTGGAATTTACCGCCGCTTTCCACAGAGCGCAGATGCAGCACCATGAAAATCAGTACAAAACCAACTGCCACCAGACGGAGAATCAAACCGTGCACCGGAATGAAAAACGCCAGATAGTTAGCAATGGCCAAGGCCATAATGGAGATGGATGGCGGGTCAGTGGCCCAGAAACTGATCCAGCCGCAGAGGAATGCAAGGGGACGTGAGCCCGCTTTCTTAAAGTAAACATACTGTCCGCCGTCCTCAGGAAAGGCGCTGGCTAACTCCGCATAGCAGAAGTTGGCCGGGATCTGCAGCATTCCGCCAATCAGGAAAGACAGCACCAAAAACAGGCTGCTTCCCGCGGCTCCCGCCACCTCACCCAGTGATGAGAAGATTCCGGATCCTACTGTTGTACCGACTCCAAGAGCGATTACCGTACCAAGACCGAGCTTCCGTTTTAACTCGTTGGTACTTTGTTCCGGCGTTTTAACGTTTGACATACTCTTTCTCCTTTTTACTTGTGTTTTTGTTAACAGGCTCCCCATAACCGTATCTGACTGCACGTCCCCCCGGATGTGCGTCTGTTGCTTGAAACCACTATTCCCCCATTACCTGGATGAGTATGGTTCTCTGGGCCGGTCCGTCAAATTCACAAAAGTAAACCTCCTGAGCCCCGCCCTTTTGGATGCAGCCTTCACTTACCAGCAGATGGCAGTGGTTTCCTGTGAGAAGTGATTTTAAGTGACCTGTTGGATTACCGGCCGTGGAACCATAGTCACGGAGCATCCTGGCGTGCGCGTATGGCCAGTCCTCAGGGGCCAGCCTGGCCAGAAACTCCGATATATCACTTTCCAGGCATTCCAGAGACTCATTCACCGTAATTCCGGTGGTTGTATGCCTGCTGATTACGTTGACCATTCCGTTTTGTACTCCGCTTTCCTTCACGGCTTTTTCGATTTCACCGGTGATCCGGATCATCTGGTTATATTCCGTTGTCAGGAGTGTAATTGAACTTGTGATTACCAATGGTATCCCTCCTTACCTTTCCCCGGTAACACCGCCGGTGAAAGTTTCTTCTAATCCGCCCAGGAATTCGATGGCATTGCCGCCTTTGATCAGTTCCAGGGTACTCTCTCTGAAGCCCAGACGCGAAATGGCGTCTGCCATGCGGATCTGCTCAAAACGCGGATTGTTGCTTCCGAACATTACCTGGTGCCGCAGACTGCGGTCAATCCATGTGGCCGGGATGTCATGGTTAAATACCCGCTTGTAAAACTCCAGGGCACTATCAAAATACAGAATCCCCGTATCCGCATACACATTAGGATATTTCAGCATCAGCATGGCCGCCTCCTGCACCCAGGGCCAGCCAAAGTGGGCCAGACAGATCTTCAGGCCCGGCCTCACGGCTGCCAGCTCCTCAAACTCAATGGGCCTGGAATACTTTGCCAGAGCATTGGGCTCCCAGGACAGTCCGCTGTGAAAGATTATAGGCCTGTGATACTTCTCGCAGATATCGTAAACCGGATTCAGCCGCTCATCCGACGGGTAAAAGTGCTGCCTGGAGGGATGAAGCTTCAATCCCTTAAGTTTCAGATCGCCAAACGCGTGCTCCAGCTTATCCGCAGCTCCCTCTGCCAGAGGATCCACCCCTGCAAAACCAATAAAGCGGTCCGGTGCCAGGTCCACCAGCCTTTTGATCTCCTCATTTGTCACCAGCGGCCTGCCGTACTCCGTGGAGTAATCCTCCGGCAGCAGGCACAGGCGGTCCAGCCCCGCGCAGCGCATCTGGTTGAAGATATGCTGCAGAGGTGCCGTTCCGTTTAAGTGGATGTCCAGGGCATCATGCCTTAACTCCTCCACCTTGGCGTCCTCATTAATCGGCTCATAAAACGCCGGATGTACATGAATGTCAATAAACATTATAAGTCTCCCTTTCCGTCCGTTTGTCAGAAAACAGCTTCCCTCATATAGGCGCGGGCATTATCAATGGCTCTCCTGGCGTACAGCCTGGGTTCGTTTATATATCCTGTCACCAGCTCCAATGTGGCTGTCTTCTCATATCCGGCATCCTTTAACTCCTTAAACAGCTCCGGAAGCGGTATGGAACCCTCACCGGGAACAATGTGGCTGTCTGTCCCCTGATCTCCGTCAATAATGTGCATGTGATACATTTTTTCGCCCAGCTTATCAATGTAAGCCATGATGCTTTCATGCTGGACAAAAGGAGGCACTACATCACACATGCCCACAATATAGGGAGAATCAATGCGTTTAAACAGTTCGATCAAGTCATTTGCACTCTTAAACGCGTTGGTCTCATAGGGCGTCAGCGTCTCCACCACCAGCTTTACGCCAACCTTCTCAGCGTGGCCGGTCAGTTCTTTCAAGGTATCCACCATACGGGACCAGATCTCTTCATAGGTTGCCAGGTAGCCGGCATGGGCCGGGGACACCAGCATATAGTCAGAGCCTATCTCCTTTGCCATATCCAGACACAGCTTCAGGTAATTCACCGCATCTCTCCTCTGCAGCTCGCTTCCAATCATAAAATTATAAGGATAGGCATTGTGCTCTGGCGTGAATCCCAGCACCGGCATCTGATATTTATCGATCAGACGTTTCACCTCCTCAATCTCCCCTGCCTTTAAATCCGGTGCAAAGGCGTGAGGCCTGCCGCCCCACAGCTCAATAAAATCATAGCCGAAACGCTTTGCATCCTGAAAGCAGTGCTCCAGCGGATTGCGCTGGTAACCAGAAGTAAACATTCCAAGTTTCATAATTAATTACCCCCTTTGTTCGTGTTTTTTTATGATCTCTGCAATTGCTTCTCCCAATGCCCGGTGCCCTTGTATGCTAAGATGGATTCCATCCTCTCCCACCTCCCTGGCAGCGGATCCGCCGTCCAGGTACAGGCATCCGTATGTATGGGCCAGTTCCTGATAAACCGGTGCCAGTTCCCTGCTCTTTTTCCATGATTCCCGGTCAAACATGGGATCAGCCTCAGGGTGAATGGGAACCGGAGCAACCAGTATGATTTCAGCTTCAGATCCCCTGGTATCCAGAATGTGTCTGGCCCTGATCAGAAGTTCTTCCATACCAAATCCAATTTCTCTGGCATTGACGTGGAAATGGCTTTTAGTATCATTTGTCCCCAACATAATCACCAGATAATCAAGGGGCAGATGGGAAAGCAGAAACGGAAGCAGGTGTTCGATACCGCAGCGCTCCGGCTCCATCCGGTCGGAAAACACAGTCGTGCGTCCGTTTAACCCTTCTTCTATAACCCGGTATTCTTCTCCCAGCAATTCGGCCATAACTCCGGGATACCGGATATTTTCCTCATATCTGGTTCCGGTTCCGGGCATGTAACCCCAGGTATTGGAATCACCATAACATAGAACCTGTTTTCTCATCCTCTCAATCCTCCCAGGGACTGAAGGTGCTGACCACTCTGGCTGCTATCTTCGCGCCTGTGTCCAGACACGTTTCAATGTCAGATCCATTCAGAATTTCATAGAGGAATCCGGCGATAAAGCTGTCGCCCGCTCCCACAGTATTCACCACCCGGGCAGGATAAATGCCTCCCTCATAAAACTGCTTTCCGTCATAAGCCAGGCTTCCCTTATCGCCAAAGGTGGCCACCGCAACCGTCATGCCCCTGTCCACCTTATCCTTTAAGTAGGATTCAATAAATAAATCCCGCTCCTTATGGTAGGAATAAAACCCATAGTCTACAAATGGCAGGATTTTCTCAACCAGTTGGTGGTCCAGCCGGTCTGCATAGTCAAAGCTGATCCGTGCTCCGGAAAGCTGACGGATCCTGGGAAGAGCCTCCTCCGCCTTTCCCCACAGCGCGGTATGTACCAAATCATGAGCTGCTGCAAAGCGGACATCCTCATCGTCAAATATAATATGTTCCAGCACCCCCTCCACATAATCACCGTGCACCCGGTCCAGTCCGTCCATATCCATGTAAGTTATGGCAGTCGGCCCGTCCCCCACTTTAAAGTGGCTCAAATCCAGTCCTTCTCCGGACAGTGTCTCAACCATCCATTTTCCGTTTTCATCAGAACCTGTGGTACTGATAATGGATACGGGAATTCCCAGCTTCTGAATATTGACTCCCGTGTCCACCACATTGCCGGTGGGGTATTTCTTTCCAATTCGCTCATACACGTCAATGCAGTTGTCTCCCATAGCAGCAACCTTCACTTTTCTTCTCCTCCAAAATTAAATATATATGTATATAGTTTTTTTATACCACTTGAAGTATATCAGATCAGAATATTAGTGTCAATTTATTATTTTTCACATAATTATTCTCATATCATAGTGCATATTTTACATAAAACATCGGATTTAAAGCGATTCACACTCAGCAGATCACCCCAAAGTCATATATGAGCAAATTATTTTACACCAAAAAGCCATCACCCGCCAACTGATGATGTATACAGTCTGGCAGGCGATGGCTTTTCTGCCTTCAGCCCAATCTTTTTATTAGTCTTCACCCACAGGACTTTTGCCTGCCCAAAGTACAGCATCCTCACTTGCACAGGAAACCTCCTGCCCGAATCCTCGGCCGTTTGGCCCCAATTCATTGCAAGCAGTTTTTTGTTCACAGCCTTTCCCGGTATGCTTTTACCACTTCCATGAATTCCATTACCCGGGCTGCATCCACGCGGGCAAAGAAATCCCCGTTTTCTTTAAATGTAGTCCCTACTACCGCAGCATCCGCCGTCGTCAGCTTCTGCTCTATGGTATCCTTTCGGCATCCTGTATTACACAGAACCACCACCTCCGGAGCTGCCGCCTTTACCTGTGCGATCAGCTCATCGTCCACATCCTGCCCGGCGGCTGAGGCAGAAATACATAACCCGTCCGGATTAGCCTTGAAAATTGTGGACCTGGCAATATCCTTCAGCGGTCTGGTATCCAGATTCCGGTCGGATTCAGGGTTAATGAAATAGAGCATCTTAAGCTTTTTAAGGGGCAGGGCGGCCCTGCGCCTTAAAAGCTTTGAAAAATCATTGTTGTACAGCCCGCCGTCTCCCACATAAACACCGCAGAAGGTTCCCCGCACAAAATCGGCACCCACGGCAGCAGCCAGTTCCAGGGTAGCCAGACCGTCTGAGATGCAGTCCACTCCAAAAGGAACCTTAATCTCGCTCATCAGTTCTCCCATAACCCGTGCCATGCTGGCAGGCGTAACAAAGCTCATATTCCGTTCATAGGGAAGGCTGAATTCGTTGGAGAACAGAATCCCGTCCACCCCTCCTTCCTGGAGTGCCTTAAGATCCGCTCTGGCGTGCGCCACAATTGTCTTCATATCATTTTCCGGAGAATACATGGGATCTCCCGGAAGAGCATCCAGGTGCAGCATGGCAATAATGGGTTTTTTCGTATGAAACATTTCTTCAGTCCAAAGCATATGTGTTATTTCCTCCCAATCCAATATATATGCTAACAATATTTTGATACCACTTTTACCATATCAAACGAAAAGTTCAATGTCAACATCATTCCTCTTTTTTCACCCACTTAATTTTAACAATTGTGCAATATGTATATTTTTATATATATTTTTTCACTTTTTATACAAATATTGTTATGAAACTCTTTTTTAGATTGAATCCAAATTCCTGCTGTGCTATGATTGCCCCAGATCTGGTATGAAATTACTGTCAACTTATTAAAACCATTGTCTTTAGTAAAGGAGGCAGTGTTATGCAGAAAACAGGTATTCTATTACGTTCCACCCCTGCCTTCTTATGTCTTGCTTCCGCCTCGGAAGCAGACTTCGTCTCCATAACAGACCGCAGAACTTTTCACACGTTACAAAATCGATTCCAAACGCAAGCTGGCCCGCAGATCTGCGGGCACAGTTAAATAACATTTTCTTATGGAGGTTAACATGAGCGAAAAAAAGTATTTTATGGGTATTGACACTGGAACCAACTCAAGCAAAGGCGTACTCATGGACCAGGATTGCAACATCATCACCACCAGCACGGCTGAACACGCCATGACAAATCCCAGGCCCGGCCATTATGAGCACGATGCAGATAAGGATTGGTGGGGGGATTTTTGCACCATCAGCCGGCAGCTGATCGCAGACAGCCGGATAGACCCTGGGGACATTCTGGCTGTAGGAGCCAGCGCACTGGGCGCGGACTGCCTGCCGGTGGACGAACAATGCCGCCCGCTGCGAAAAGCCATCCTCTATGGCATCGACTCCAGGGCCACCAGGGAGATGGCGCAGCTGACAGAGCTTTATGGTGAAGAACAGATCAGGAAATGGTACGGTCGGCCTCTCTGTTCCTCGGATGTGATGCCCAAGATTCTCTGGATCCGGAACAATGAGCCCCTGGTCTATAAAAAAACACACAAATTCATTACAGCTTCCACCTTCATCACCGCCAGGCTGACGGGAAATTATGTGGTGGACCGGTTCCTGGGGCTTGCCAGTTTCAACCCCCTGTACGACCGGGATGGAACACCCAACCCCCAACTATGCGCTCCCATCTGCCGCCCTGATCAGCTGGCAGAGATCAAAGAAGCCAACGAGATTGCAGGCAGCGTAACCGCCCGGGCTGCATCAGAAACCGGCTTAAAGGAAGGCACTCCGGTCATCACGGGAACCGATGATTCCGGCGCAGAGGCCATCAGTATCGGCGTGGTGGCTCCCGGCAAGATGATGATTCAGTTCGGTTCCTCCATTTACATGATTCTGGGAACAAAGGAACTGGTGGACGATGACCGCCTGTGGCGCGAAGAATTTATCGTTCCGGGCCTGTGTGACATTTCCGCAGGAACCAACGCGGCCGGTTCCCTGACCAAATGGTACCGGGATACCCTGTTTCCGGATGCCCTGGCAATTGAGCGGGCTGGCGGTCCGGATACCTATCAGACCATGATGGAGGGTGTGGATCAAATTGCACCGGGAAGCCATGGGCTGATCACACTTCCCTATTTCGCCGGTGAGCGGACTCCCATTAATGACCCACTGGCCAGAGGCTGCCTGCTGGGACTGACCCTGTCCCATACCAGAGCCCACATGTACCGCAGCGCCCTGGAATCCGTGGCATTCTCCGTCAACCAGCAGCTAAGCCTTATGGAAGCCCACGACAACGTTATAATCGATCAGATATTCGCCGTGGGCGGCGGCGTGCAGAATCCATTGTGGATGCAAATTGTGGCGGATGTGACTGGCAAGGAGATCAACACGCCGCTTGTGACCATCGGCGCCAGCTTTGGAGATGCCATGATGGCAGCCACTGCAATAAAGTATCCGGGATTTGAAAACTTTGCCGCCCTGACCAAGTTTATCAAGCCCGGCAAAATCTACCGGCCCGACGCAAAAAATCACCAGATCTACAAGGCATACCAGGATATATATAACAGGCTTTATCCATGTACGGCCGAACTCATGCATGCACTGGCGCAGCAGTAACAGCAGCAAAAAAAGCATGCCTGAACATTCATTGTGCCCGGCAGGCCGCTGTAATCGGCGGCCCGCCGGGCACAAATATACGCTTTCTGTCTGTTTTCCCCTAAAGCTTATTTCAGTCTCAGCCAGCCCTTACACAATGTAAAGGAAATCATGAAGGAATACCAAACAGGTCTGGAAGTGATAAAAAACTCCTATTTCTTCAACTGGAAGAATGAGCTGGCAACAAGCAAAAGAATTAAAAAAACCATGGATTCCGATGAAATTTATGCCATGTTATTAAACATTAATACTTCTTTTATCAGAAGCATTGTTTCCCAAAATGAACCGGAAACGGACCGTTTGTTTTTGGAATTAGAAGAAAAGCTTAAAAAAATCAGTAATGTTTCCCAGGTAAAAGACGTGTACAACCGGATACTGGTTGAACTGGATCATGAATTTCATTTTACCAAGCTGATGGAAAACAGCTTATTGGATTCCCTTTATGAATATAAGACGCTGGCAGACATGATTTATTACAGCAAAGAGCTTCTTATGAATATAAGCGTCCAGTACAAAAGCAATGATGCAAAGGAAAATAACTATTGCGAAATGGCAAAGCAATATTTAAATGAACACTATATGAATGATATGAACATCACTGATACGGCAGATTATCTAAATATCAGCTACTCTTATTTAAGTAAGATATTTCGGTCCAGAACCGGAATGACCTTGACTGATTACTTAAATAATATCCGGATTAAAAAAAGCAAGGAATATTTGACCGGCACGTTTCTGACTCTGAGTGAAATATCGGAAAAGGTTGGATACAATAATGCACAAAGCTACCAGCGTTTTTTCAAAAAATATGTGGCAATGACTCCGGGGGAATATAGAAAAATTCAGGGTCCTAAAATTTAATAAAGGTACTTCTATATATGTTGAAATTATATTTTAGAAAAAACATATTATTAACTCAAAGGGCTGTATACTAAATAATTAGCACACAGCCCCTGACGGAATCTATTTATCCCACTTTATTTATTCAGAATATTTTTTAAAACTTGCACAGCCTGTGTTACTTTTTCCTCTGATGTCTGCCAAAGGGCATATTCATCCCTTTCAGGAAGCCCCATGCTTATTCCTTCCTTTCGATATGTCATGATGCTGTCCACGGCAATTTTACCTGACATATGATAAGAGGTGATTCCGGTAAAGGAAATTAGTCTTTTGATTTCTTCCGCATTAATTCCTCCTGCTGCCAAGATCTGGATTCTTCCTGCACTTTTCTCATAAAGTTCTTTTAACAGTTCTCTGCCATTCCACGCATTCCCACACTGTCCGCCAGTCAGAATAGTTTTCATTTCTAAAGAAACTGCCTGTTCCATGGTTTCCATTGGGTCTATACAGGAATCAAATGCTCTGTGCAGTGCAGTGTCCATGTTTCCGGCTATTTTTATCAGTTCAGACATCCTTTCCTCATCCAGCCGCCCGTCCGGTCTTAAGATTCCCATTACCACACCGTCAGCTCCCAATTCATGATACATCTGTACTTCTTCTTTTAGCTGTTCAAATTCATAAGCATTATAGCAATAATCACCATATCTGGGACGCAGAAGGACACGGACTTTTACTTGCGTATATTTTTTTACCAGCTTAAACAGTGCCTTTCCCGGAGTCACACCGCCGATTACCAGATTGCTGCAAAGCTCAATCCTGTCTGCTCCCGCGTTATCCGCATTTACCGCAGACTGCACACAATCTGCACATACTTCCAATACTGAATGTTTCATAATTACCTCATACTCTCTGAATTTTTATTTCATCAGAAACTTGCCAGCTTCTTCAACCGCAGTTACGGTTAAACTGCAAAATACGTTCTATTACCTGCGGAGTCATTATCTTCTTTCCTTATATGATTGTTGCAGGAAATTAACCCAGATCACAAGAAGCCTTTGTCTTTAAATATGCCAGATTTTATCTGCATATTTCTGTTCCAGAGTATTGTTGAATTCTCTTCCTCCGTCAATATTAGCACTCTTGTAAACCGGAGGCTCATATCCTTTTGCCATCATATCTTGTATCGCTTCATAAATCATTTGCTGCAGAAGAAGGCATGTGCTTAGTGAAGAGGTTCCGCAAACCTTGTAGTCCAACCCTTCAACTTCCAGGGCAGCATCCCCAAATGTGGAATGGTTATCCAAAACCACGTCCGCGAATTCATATAAAAGCTTACCGGAAGAATGTCTGGAGGTTGAGCTTTTTGATACCTCCAGCGCAGTTACCACAATCAGCTTGTTGCCTTTTTTCTTTATGTAATCAGCCATTTCTATTGCAAATGGGTTTCTGCCGGAGTTAGATATCAGTATGAAAATATCATTCTCTCCTATGTTCACCTGGCGCATTAAAAACGGCGCATTTCCTTCCACGCTCTCATACATTCCTTCTGCCTTGTCACGGATAATCTTGCTTGGGATCAATCCCCCGGCTCTTCCGCATACTTCAATTGCACCTGCATATGAATGCCCGCTTCCAAATGCCTGCAGGATCCCTCCGTTTCTGATAGAATCTGAAACCAGTATGGCTGCCTCATGAATGTGTTCCTGTTCCGATGCTTCCAGTTGTTCCATAATTTTTCTTGATTTGTTAAAAAACTCTAATCCCATAATATCTCTCCTAACGTATGATTTAATTATCACCATTCCCTGACCGGAACATTTCTGTGCTCTGCCCGAAACGGTATGTTGCCTGTTTATCCTAAAAATCCAATTGCAGCAAAAATGATGGAGGCTGCCATAACAATCAAAATTGCCTTTGTAGAGGTCATCTTTTTCTTTCCAAGCAAAACATAGATCGCGGCTACAACCAGAACCGGAACAAGACTTGGCATGATCTGATCTAAAATGTCCTGTCCTGCCAAAGTCACATCTCCTGTTGTAAAAGTTGCCGTAACATTGGCGTTAACTACAGTCGGAATCAAAGCACCAACCACGGTAATACCAAGCAGTGTTGCCGCACTTGTCAATGCATCCAGTTTATCTTTTGCAGAGGCAATTAATTTTGTTCCCTCTCTGTAACCAATTCCTACTGTCAAATAACGGAACGCCATGATTGCAATGTTAACCAATATCCAGATAACGACACCTGTCACATTTCCCTGCTGTCCCATGTAAGCGGCTATAGAACCGCAAATCGTTGGTATCAGGACTCCAAATATGGTATCACCAACGCCTGCAAAAGGCCCCATCAGACCTGTTTTAATACCACTTGCTGTTTCAACCCCATCTGTGCTGCTGTTTTTTCCCTCTGCCTCTGTTGCAACATCAATGCCCAGTATAAATCCGCCCATATGCGGAGTCGTGTTAAAAAACTGAACATGATTTCTCATTGCTGCTTTTAAGTCATCTTCTTTTTTATATAATTTACGCAAAACCGGAAGTATGGAATACAGATAACCTATTGCCATCATTTTTTCATAATTCCATGTAATCTGTGATGCCAGAATCCATCTTTTGCTTACATTATTTATATCCTGGCTTGTAATCTTTTCCTGATTAGTCTTCATATTCTCCATCTAACAATCCCTCCTGAACTGCACCCTGATTGACTACAACAACGTTCTGGTTTTTCGCTGCCTCTTGCTTAAATGCGATGATTGCCAATGCAACTCCCGTGATTGCCACCCCAACCATTGGTACTTTTAAATACGCTGCTGCAATGAATCCAATGAGCAGATAAGCAATATAATTTTTAACAGGAAGATATCTCAACAGGATTGCAATGCCCACTGCAGGAAGCAGTCCTCCTGCAACTGACAGGCCGCTCATTAACCATTCCGGCATATGCTCTGTAATGGCATTTACAAGATTCTGCCCGAAAATCAGCATCAGGAAAACCGGAATCGCTCTGGAAAGCCCCCATGAAAAAGCTCCCAGCCATGTATTCCTTGCCATCCCCTTAAAGTCCATTCTTTCAATGGCCGCTTCAACTCTCTTGGAAAAGAACACATTGGAAAATCTTGCAAGAACGTCCAGCTGTACCATCAAAAGTCCTACAGGCACCGCCAGTCCCATGCCAAACTCCATTCCCTTTCCAGAAGTGATTGCAAATACGGTTCCAATCATTGCACCAGTTACATAATCAGGTATGGAGGCCCCTCCATATGTACCTACTCCAAGGATCATCAGCTGAAGAGTCGCCCCTACTGCCAGTCCTGTTCCTATATCCCCCATAACAATACCGGTGATCGTCCCAATGATAACCGGCTGGTTTGCAAATATAGATGTAGATAAGCCTTCACAAATAAAAAAGAAAGCTAATAATGTCAATACTATAATCTGCCACACTTGAATTCCCATTCTCTATGCCTCCTTGTTTAATTTATAAAAGATGTGAATTTCTTCTTATCGTCATTGGGTACCATCTGGGCATATACCTGCACGCCGGATTTCTCAATATCCAGAATGTCCTTAATTTCTTCCTTCGTGCAGTATACGGATTTTGTAATTTGTTTCCGTCCGCCTTTCACTCCCATGTTTCCGATATTTACTTCCTTTACTTTGACCCCTGCTTCAAGCAGCTCACGGATTATATGCGTCCTCCTTACAATGAGGAATACTCTCTGTCCTGCGTATGCACCTTTGTTCAGCTTCCTGGCTGCAGAAGCTACTGACAGGACACTTAGTCTGATACCTGACGGAACGGCTGCCTGCAGAGCCTTTTTGCTGATCTCATCGCTTAAGATATCGTTGTCTACTATCATAATTCTTGTGGCGCCAAGGGTACGTGTCCAGTAAGTTGCCACCTGGCCGTGAATCAGACGTTCATCCAGCCGGAAGTTCACAATCCCGTTATTTTCCACCGGCTCTGCAGATTCCACAGCTTTCTTTGTCTGTTTTGAGGAAGATACCCCTTCTCCGGTGATGATTTCCCTTGACTGTTCAATCGCACTTTCCAGCGTATCACCTATATTCAATGCAATCAGCATACCCAGACATAATCCTGATACCAGCGCAACAGATGGATACTCATGTCTTATTACAATTGCTGCATTATAAGGCGTCCCCCCTTTTATGTCGGTAATAATCGCCTGACACTGTTCTGCTCCTTTTTCCTCAAGAATCTTTCTGTAAGCATTCTCAACCGATTCTTTTGTCATTTCTTCTGTAAAAGTCACCACTATAAACTTAGGTGCTGCGCCGGTAATCATTTCGCAGCTTTTTTTACAAGCCTCAGCATATTCGCCATGTGAAGCAATAATATAATACATATCCCTTCCTCCTAACGTTTTCACTCAATACATCACGGCCCTTTCAATGAAAAACCAACTTTCTCTCAAGATAACTTTTGTAACAGGAACAAAAATATCCGGTCTTTGTATTGGCAATGTCACCCTCCCCATAATTCTACGGTCATTTATAACCCTCCAACATCTCTTACTCCTTTCATGCCCAAATTCAACAATTTATTATGCATAATAACATGCAATTTATTATAATTAAAATCACTTTAAAAATCTTTAAATTTCGCTTTTTGGAAACTTTTTTAGCAACTTCACCTTAATTATTGGAATAAATTTTAGTCACTTCTCACAAAAAAGACAGACTCCTTATGAAAGTCTGTCTTTTTTCGGTTTATCTATTCTTCTCTTTTCTTTTTCCTGACTTTCCTGTAGACGTCCACAATCAGATCCACGACTATACGTTCAAGGATCAGGTGATTCTGCACATCCGTTGTTAAATGATATAAGACCGGGTACGTGATACAGGAGTCATATGCAGCCTCTTTGTTGGAAGTAATCAGCGCTATCTTGCCCTTGGTTTTTTTGATAAATAATTTGGATGAATTCATAGCTTTCAGCCCATCCCTATAAATATACTGTCCGGAATTAGAAAATATAATAATCAGAGTATCCTCGTCTGCCTGATTAATAAATTGTTCCTGCTTTATATCAAAGAGATTTGTTTTTATATATTTCCTCTCCTCAGCAAACATATACATAAAATCCATAGCAACCGTTTCCGAATAAACAGCTCCGAATGCAGCGATTTTATCATATTCATAAATAGCCTCTGCCAGTTTTTGAATCTGCTCCATGTTAATTCCAGAGAGAAAATTCTTAATATCGCCAGAAAGGACATTCAAATATCGTTCAATTCCTTGTGCTTCAATAAACTCGTTCATGGACAATTTTTGTTCATTTCCAGTATATCTGCTTCTTTTCTTCTCATTCCTTACATTATCCCTAAACTCTTTGTAATCCTCAAAACCAAGGCGCTTTATGAATTTAGAAAGTGTTGACTTGGAAATGTGGCATTTTTTTGCGACCTGGTCAATGGGCAAAAATTCAACTTCGTATATCATATCCAGCAGACTTTTCGCGATATGCGCATCTGTAGAACCAAACTCACAGTCATTGAGTAAATTTAACAAACGATAAGCAACAATATACATCTATCATCCTCCCGTATTTCTTTAAAATTTTCAAGTTCTATCGGATTCCCTTTCTCAAACGTCTATTCTGATATCAGCCACAATGTAAGAAATGTCTTTTTTCTTTTATAATAAGTATATTGTATATTCCAAATTTATCAACTTCTTTATCCTGGATGATCACCGGATTTAAATCCTTTCACAGTCCATATAAAAAGCAGACCTTCCCCTTATGGCTGATATGCTCCCTTCTAGGTAGACAAGTGAAATAAAAAAACTTGTCATCTGGGAGGGAGCATATTTTATGGGAAGAAAAGCTAAATTTTCATCTGAAACAAAAATAGAAGTTGTTTTACGATGTTTATCTGGAAAAACTTCTGCATATCATGAAGCTAAGCTATTAGGCATTAATAGATACAGGGTATTAGAATGGATATCTCTATATCAGTCATTAGGGGCAACCGGGCTTAATACTACTTCTAAAAACACCGCATATTCTGTGGATGCTAAAAGGAACGCAGTGTTGGATTATTTAAATGGAGAAGGCTCATATTTGCATATCTGCAAAAAATACGGAATTCGTTCAACAAGCCAACTACGGAACTGGATTTTAAAGTATAATGGTCATATGGAGCTGAAAGCTTCCGGGACAGGAGGAAAGCCGATTATGACTAAGGGCAGAAAAACCACATTTGATGAAAGAGTTGAAATCGTACAGTATTGTATCGCTCATGAACACAACTATGCAGAAACAGCCGATAAGTACCAGGTCTCTTATCAGCAGGCCCGCAACTATACGATAAAGTATGAGGATGTAGGTGTAAATGGACTTCTGGACCGGCGTGGAAAACGTAAAACGGATGCCGAAATGAGTGAACTTGAAAAGCTGCGCGCCGAAAATAAGATTTTGCGTGCTGAAAAAGAGCGCGCTGAAATGGAGGTATCTTTCTTAAAAAAACTCGAAGAGATCGAGGGGAGGCGAAGCTAAGTCTGGTCCGATATGAATTTATTTATCAGACAATCAAAGAAGAAAACGAAGAACATACCTATCCAATTCAGGCTCTTTGCAAGCTGGGAGAAGTCTCCAGAGCAGCTTATTATAAATGGTTAAAGCGGGAAATTCCTGAAAATGAAGTCCTGAATCAGCGGATAGCAAAAGTGATTAAAGAGATTCATACAGAAAGTCCTGACAAAGGATACCGGAGAATTCGGGATGATCTGGAACGTTATCATGATATCGATGTAAATGATAAGCGTATCTTACGGATCTGCCGCAGTCAGAAGATAAAATCCACCATAAAGTATGGAAACAATGGCTGTACAAGGCAAGCGGACACCCCACAGTATCTAGCAGAGAATGAGTTGAGACGTGAATTCACCGCTGATGCGCCCAATGAAAAATGGCACACAGATGTAACCGAGTTCAAGTATTATGAAAACGGCGAAAAACGAAAGCTCTACTTAAGTGCGATTCTGGATTTATTTGATCGCCGTATTGTCGCCTTTGTTATTGGTGATCGAAATAATAACCCATTGGTTTTTAATACATTTGATCAAGCTGTTGCAGCAAATCCGGATGCCCATCCATTGTTCCACAGTGATCGTGGGTTCCAATACACGAACCGTGCTTTTCATGAGAAACTGGAGACGGCAGGTATGAAACAGAGCATGTCCAGAGTTGGCAAATGCATAGATAATGGCCCGATGGAAGGGTTTGGGGGATTATAAAACGTGAACGATACTATGGGTGCAAATTTACCCATAGAGAATCACTTGAAACTATGATTAAAAGCTATATTGATTATTATAATGACAAACGATTGCAAAGGAATCTTGGAGTATTGACACCGTTAGAAAAGCACAAAAGTTACTTGGCAGCATAAAAACTGCCAGTGAATGCCCTCACTGGCAGAAAACTTTTTATTTTTTTCATTGTCTACTTGACGGGAAGCAGTTCAGGCGAAGATCTGCTTTTTTGATTTAGCTTAATTATTTTTTATATAAATTCCCCTACAGCGAATCCAATGCCTGCTTCAAATCTGCAATAAGATCCTCCGCATCTTCAATGCCCACGGACAAACGAAGGGTATCATCATAAACTCCTGCTTTTTCCCTTTGCTCCTTTGACTGGCCAAAATGCGTGGAGGTTGCGGAATGTACGATCAAAGACTTTGCATCTCCCACGTTTACCATGTAATCGAAAATGCGAACCCGCTCCAGCACCTTCCTGGCTGCCTCCAAACCTCCCTTTAGGCGGATGGACAGTATTGCGCCGGGACCTTTTGGAAAATATTTTTTCGCCAGGTCATAGTAAGGGCTGCTCTCCAATCCCGGATAGGATACCTGCAGAATCTGCGGATGGCTTTCCAGGAATTGTGCCACCTTTAAGGCATTTTCCACATGGCGTTCCATGCGAAGGGACAGGGTTTTTATACCCTGCAGGAGATAAAAGGCATTGGTCGGGCTTAAATGGGATCCAAAGTCCGTCAGATACCGGATACGAAGCCTCTTGGTAAAGATGTTTTTTCTCAGCTCTTCCTCCCCGATTGAGTCCTTATACTCTTCATAAAAAGAATCAAACTGAGGGAATTTTCCGTTATGCCAATTAAAACCTCCCTTTTCCACCACAAGACCCACGATGATGGTGCCATGACCCGCCAGATATTTCGTGGCAGAATAACATAAAATGTCGGCCCCGTGGTCGAAAGCCTTGATAAGATAAGGAGTTGCAAAGGTATTGTCAATGACCAGGGGAATGCCGTTTTCATGGGCAAGCTTTGCAATGGCCTCAATATCTACGATGTTCATTCCCGGATTTCCCAGGCTTTCAATATAAATGGCTTTTGTTTTTTCATTGATTGCCCGTTTATAGGATTCAATATCGTTTTCGTCCTCAATGAACCGGCCCCTGATCCCGTACTCGGGCAGGATTTTATTCAGCAGGGTAGTACTCCCGCCGTATAGAGTCTGAACCGCCGCAATCTCATCCCCGGCTGTTGCAAGATTCAAAAATGTATTGGAAATGGCTGCCATGCCTGAACTTAAGGAAAGGGCTGCACTTCCGCCCTCTAAGGAAGCTATTCTTTTTTCAAGTACATCATTTGTAGGATTGGAAAATCTCACATAGGAATGCCCTTCTTCCGAATAGTCGAAAAGCCTTGTGCAGCGGTCAAAATCACCCAGTTCAAAGGCTGCGGTATGATAAATCGGTACCGCTTTGGAACGGTAATGCTCTCCCGGGTTATATCCCGCATGAAGCTGCCTTGTCGTAAAACCGAGAGAACTGTCTTTGTATGCCTCATAGCTCATGTTTAAATCCCACCTTTTTGTATAATATTGATTCAATCATCTGAAGCAATACATCTGCCGCCCACGCGATGCCAGCGCAAAAGATCGTGCCCCAAAGGATTTTATAAGTATTCATTGTACGAAGCCCGTCAAACAGTATGGTACCCAGACCGCCGGCATTGATAGTGGCGGCAATGGTTGCAATACCGATGGTAGATATGATTGACAGATGAATTCCAGCCATAATTACGGGCAGTGCAAGAGGCAGCTTCACCTTGTATAAAATCTGCCACCGGTTCATTCCCATTCCCAAAGCTGCTTCCAGAACCGGCTCATCCACCCCCTTTAATCCAGCCATAATATTACGCAGCAAAAGAAACTGATTATAAAGCACCAAAACGAAGATCGCCGTATTTCTGCCAATTCCCATAATCGGGATGAGCATTGCAAAGAGTGCAAGGCTTGGTATGGAATAGATGACACTGAAAATCTGAATCGCTGCATTTACCAGCCACTCCGACCAAATGCTCAGCAGGGTGATGGCAAAAGCCAGCAAAATAGAAATAATCAGTGTGATTCCTACGATCTGCAGGTGCTGCACCAAAGCGGTCAGCAACTTTTCCTGATATGTACTTAAATAGCCTATCATCAGATCCCTCCCTTATCCGAAAGAATATAGTTCTTTCCGGCGGTTCTGATCAGGGCCTCAACAAATTCATCAGCAGGATGAGCTGTGATCTCCCCGGGGGAATCAAATTGCTTCACCTTTCCTTTATCCATGATCAGTACCCGTGTGCCCAGCTTAAAGGCTTCGTTAATATCATGGGTTACAAAAAGAAAAGTCTTTTTCGATTTCTCATGAATTTTGAGAAGTTCATCTTGAAGATTTTCCCGATTGATTGCATCAATGGCCCCAAAGGGTTCGTCAAAGAGCATTACTGCCGGATATCCTGCCAGTGCTCTTGCCAGCCCGACTCTCTGCTGCTGTCCCCCGGAAAGCTGCGCGGGATAGCGGGACTTAAACTCCTTTGCCTCCAGGTTCACCAGGTCAAAAAGCTCTTCAATCCTGTCGTTGATCCGCTTTTTTTCCCAACCGAGAATCTTGGGGACAGTGGCAATATTATTATAAATGGTCATATGAGGAAACAGCCCGATCTGCTGAATGACATAACCGATCCCTCTTCTAAGCTTTACAGGGTCCATTTCTTTGATGCTGCTGCCAAACAGTCTGATTTCACCGCTGTCGGGTTCAAATATACGGTTTATCATTTTTAAAAGCGTGGTTTTTCCGCAGCCTGAAGTTCCCAGTATTGTAATAAGTTCTCCTTCCTCAATGCTTAAGTTCACACTTTCCAAAGCATTATAGTTCGCCTTGGGAAACCGTTTATTGACATTCATAAATTCAACAGCAACAGCCATAACCTTATCTTCCTTTCAATGACAACGCCTTTACAGGGCAGCCCTGGACGCAGACACCGCAGCCAACACATTTTGATGCATCCTTCCGGATTTCCCCTTCTTTATAAAACACTTCAAAGCTGCAGCGTTTGACGCACCTGCCGCATTGGATGCACTTTGAACTATCGAAATCAATAATATATGAGGCCTTAGGCCAGATTCCCAGACTGTTTCTTTTCTTCTGGCCCCGAAACAGGTAGCAGCAGTCTCCGCAGCAATTGCAGATCCCGTTGGGGTTTACCGTATGCATCAGCCCTGCCTGATCGGCCTTTCTTACGACTTCCTTTGCCTTCTCCTTATCGATCTGTTCTGACAGACCCCGGTGCGCAAAGGAGTTTATGCCGTTTTTATAGGTAATACAGGTCTTTGTGGGTAAACCGCAGTCTCCCCGCAAGCTTCTGCAATCGCAGTAATTGAGATAAACCGGCCGCTCCTGTTTATCGATGAAATCAAGCACCTCATCCAGTGGCATTATTTCATCCGCCGTAGGGGGACGGTAGGGATCCGGGTCCAATCCGCTGTAATAGGCCTGGAAATACCACTCATCAAGAGCCTCTCTGTCTTCTTTGGAAAAACTTCGATAGGTTTCCGTTTCCGATATGGAAAAGATATCCAGCCTGTTATAAAAGTCAGATATCCGGAATGTTCCTTTTTCTTCATCCGCCAAGGATACAATCCCTCTTTTATAACTATTCTTCAAAAAGCCCTTAGGATCGGGCAGGCCCATGGCTCTTACATCTTCTTCCGAAAAAACCTTCAGCTCCATCCGGCTTACAAATTCTATCTCTTCTGGTGTAAATAATTTATCTATATTGGAATATGCAGCTTCAGGAATTTGAAACTTCTTTATAAACACAAGGTTCTTCATATCTTCTGCCTCCGCCGTTATTTAATGGAATCATAGAATTCCTTTCCTACTTCTTCATATTCCCTTTTGTTCACATCCACCTGGGCATTTAATTCTGTAATGGTCTTGATATCGATTTTAGAGTTGACAGCATTGAGGATTTCCGCTATATCAGGATTTGCATCCAAAACCTCTTTTCTGACTACAGGAGCAATGTTGTAAGGCGGCCAGACGGCTTTGTCATCCTCCAGCAAGGTAAACTTAGGATCAATGAGGTTTCCTTCTGTTGTTGATGCTGGAGCCACATCGGCTTCTCCTGCTGCCAGAACTTCATACTTCAGCGAATTATCGTACACCTTGGAGGACGCCCAGTCAAATTTCCCATATGTTGCCTCCAGTGCAGGAATACCGTCTTCCCTTACATCAAATTCTCCCTGGGAAGCGAATCTCAGCTTGGTTGCATTCTTCTGAAGATCTGAAATGGTTTTGATTCCATATTTCTCCGAAGCTTCGGTAGTGATCACCAATCCCTGGCCGTCATTCGCCTGCGCGTAATTCAACCAGACTACATTAAACTTTTTTGCATACTCTTCTTTTACGGTGTCATATACTTTTTGAGGATCGGTTTCCAGCGGAAGCTTTAACACGGCTAACAAACCGGTCCCCGTATACTCAGGGTAGAGATCTATATCACCGTTTACCAAAGATGTATGTACCACAGAACTTGCAATATCGAATACTCGTTCCACTTTAAAGCCTTTGTCTTCCAAAGCCAGTGCGTAAATCTCGCCCAGGATTAAATTTTCCGTAAAATTCTTTGTTCCTATTTTGATTGCCTTCTGATCAGCAGAACCGGCATCACCTGATTTCTGGGAAGAGCAGCCTGCTGCCATAGAGATAAGGAACGTCAAGATTAAAAATAAAGATACTTTTTTCATAACTGAATGTTTCATGGTTGTTTCCTCCTAGTCATTTACTGTTTTATATTTTGTAATCCTATGATCCAATCGGTTAAGTAAATAACCCGAAAGCAGCGAAAGGATTCCTACAGAAACGCCGCCGATCAGCAGCAGGTCCGTCCTCATCAGCCCCAGCCCTGTAAAAATTAAGCTTCCCAGTCCCCCGGCACCGACATAGGCAGCAAGGGTAGCGCTTGCAATCACTTCGACAACAGCGGTTTTAATTCCTGCAAAAACAAGCGGAAAAGCCAGTGGTATTTTTACTATAAAAAAGGTCCGCCATGCTCCCATTCCCATTCCCAGGGCTGTTTCCAGCACAGCTTCAGGCAGTGTGCGAAAGGCCAGTGCAGTATTGATCAGAATGGGAGGGATAGCTAAAATGGTCAACGCCAGAACCGCAAGTTTCACGCCTGTTCCTACTATCGGTATGAACAGCACCAAAATAGCCAGGCTTGGTACAATACGCAGCGTTCCGAAAAGCCTCTTGACTCCCTTGTAAAGGAAATCATACGAGGTGCACAGAATCCCAAGAGGAATAGCGATGATCATCGCAAGAATAACGGTACTGAGGCTAATTAAGATATGTTCCTTTACCAATAGGATATAGTCAGAGGAATGTTTGGAAAAATACGTTAGAATTAGTTGCAATAGCTCCGCCCCCTTTTAATAACATAGTATTTCTATATGTTTTATAAGTTTTGTTTATTATATTCTATGCTCCGCCTCTTTGTCAATAAAAATTTATCAAAGCCGAAAATTAATGATAACGTATATTTCCTGTAATACAACGGCAGCTTTGGTTTCGGTTAAGCCAGATTTCCACCCAGGAAGTATTTAAATGGTTCATATATGGAGGTAATAATGATTTTATTATGCAGTATTTAACGGAAACATCGTTGGATAAAAGTCAGATATGCAGTTATGCAGAGGAAAAAGAAGCGATTTACCGAGGGCTATGCGAAGCAGATAAACTGCATACCCGTTTGACAATGGATGTGAAGCTGCTTTTGGGTGGGATAAAAGACGGGCAGATTCTCAGAACGGAAAGAACTTCATTTATTTCAAAAATTAGCATGTAGTAAAAGAACAACTTATTGATGAAATATCGAATTAGATAAATCAAAACAGATCATTATTAAATTGACATTATTTGTATTATTTATTTTTCGCCCCTCTGTCTTCCCGATCTGACAGAGGGGCAGCATTTCCCGCCACTCTGTTCAGTGATTCAGGAAATGTTTCACTTATTTAAATAGTCAGCTACGGCCTCATTCGCTTTCCGAACCAGATTCTCTTCGTCCATTCCTACCAGCCGGCCTTCTTTTACAACAATCTTACCGTTTACAACCGTATAGTCCACGCTGCCCTTCAGTCCTACCGTACACAAAACTGACATTGGGTCAAACTGAGCGCCTATCATATCAATACGGTTTAAATTAACCAGGAAGAAATCTGCTGCCATACCTGCAGAAATTTCTCCTAAATCTTCCCGGCCCAGCACCTTTGCACTGCCCTTGGTTGCGATTTTCAGCATATCATATCCGGCAGGCGCCTTCCGGCTGTCATTCAGCCTGTGGAGAAGGTAACCCACTCTCATTTCTTCCAGAAGATTGGAGCCGTCATTGCTGGCGGATCCGTCCACCGCCAAACCTACAGGGACACCCAGATCAAGCATTTCTGGGATAGACGCGATGCCTGAAGATAGCTTCATGTTGGAGATAGGACAATGAGCTACGCCTGTCTGAGTCCTGGCCAAAAGCTTTAGTTCCTCCTCATTAAAATGAATTCCGTGAGCATACCATACATCAGGGCCTACCCAGTCCAGGCTTTCCATATATGCTAAAGGCCGCATGCCAAAGTGGGAAAGGGTAAATTGCTCCTCATCCTTTGTCTCCGCCAAATGCGTGTGAAGCCTTACCCCCAGCTTTCTGGCCAGCTTTGCCGATTCCTTTAAAAGTTCCCCGGTCACACTAAAGGGAGAACATGGAGCCAATGCCACCTGGCGCATGGAATATGGACCGCTGTCATGGAATTTCTTCACAGCAGCTTCAGAATCCTTTAAAATCTCATCCACTGTCTGAACAACGGAATCCGGCGGCAAACCGCCGTCCTTCACACTTAAATCCATACTTCCTCTTGTGGCATGAAACCGGATGCCAAGTGCCTCCGCTGCGGAAAACTGGGCATCCAAAAGCCCTGTTCCGGCATGCCTGGGGAACACGTAATGATGGTCTAAACAGGTGGTACACCCTGTTTTTAACAGCTCCCCAAGTCCGGTAAGGGAACTGTAATAAACCACGTTCTCGTCTACGTGTTTCCAGATTTCATATAAAGTTTTTAACCATGGGAATAATTCCATCTTCTGAACTTGTGGCAGATTACGGCTGAAGGTTTGATATAAATGATGGTGAGTATTAATAAGTCCCGGATACATCACCATATCAGATGCGTCAATCACATCATCAGCTGTTTGTGCAGTGCTGCCGACTTCGGCTATTACACCGTTCTTTATCAGCACATTCACTCCCTCCAGTAGTCTGTCATCAGCGTCACATGTCACAAGATGTTTTACATTCTTTACAAGCAGGGTTCCTTTCATCATTACCTCCTAGTATTAAATACATAACAAGCTTTGTTTCATAGACTATATGACTGGTGTACTGCCGGCGGTTTGGGTGGCCACGAAACACCCTCATACGCTAATCGGTATATATGATACCAGCAGTATGCCGCGTGTTCCCAGCTACGTTTTAAACAGCTATATAGATATGATTTTTTCAAAGAACAATTGATACCCTGTTATTATATTGATTTTCCTTTTATTATTCAATATTAATTATATAACAATTATCAGAATTATTTTGTGTAAAAATCACAATTTTTCAGCTTTTGCAGTCGGTTACTTCCGGGTTTATTGGTATTTTCTTTTCTCTTAATCGCAAAGAATTTTTGTATTGGAACAGTTACGATTTGCAGATGATCATGGGCAGATATAAATCTTTCTCGTTCTTTTCCTATTCATATATCAGCCTTTTCGGATGTCACAGGGAATCATCACTTTTTCGTACTGGTAGTGCCCTGCCTCCACAGTCATTCGGCACATTGTGATTTCCAAATCAAAACGCCGTTTACCGCAGCTGCCGGGATTGAGAAATAGTACTCCATTAACAATTTCTGCGGAATATTTGTGGGAGTGGCCATAAACCACTACATCCACATTTGTTAAGTATTTGGGGACATCTTTCTTGTTATGAACGATGAAGAATCTCACACCTTCAATTGTGACGGCAACGCTTTTAGGCAGGGCTTCTGCCCATTCTTTATCGTTGTTACCACGTACTACATAGGTCTCTCCCAGCTTTCGTATGGACTCCATAATGTACGGTGTGTTGATATCACCAGCATGAATGGAGCAATCAGCTTCAGCAAGTTCAGCCACAACATGCTCTCGCAGCAGACCATGAGTGTCGGATAAGATTGCAATCTGTTTCATGAGTTCCTCTTTCTTAATTTTATTAACAATCTTAGTTGAAATTTGACAGCCTGGTTCTGCTTATAATCTGCGAACAGGGAAAAACATATAAAATTTACCCGTTTCAGGGCAATTAAAATCATTCACTGCACCTGCAAGAGGTATATTGTTTTCTTCTAAATATTTAATAACGTCAGAAAAAGTATCGTTATCTTCATTCTCAACATAAATATATTCGTATCCAGGAACCACCTATTTAGTCCATCCTTTCGGTGCTTCAGCATCATCTAAGCACTCTACACCCGCAAGATATAATCCTTGTGAAAAGTTATCCCATGGATTAAATGAGTGAGAAAAATCGGACATTGCACCCCAAATTCCTAAAAGATTCCCTTTGTCATCTTTTTTCGCCAAATGTACTATTTCATTAAAATGCGAATTAGCATCACCCCAAAGCTTTTGAATAAATCCTTCTCCGTCATTTGTAGTACCTTCTTTTCCAATAACTGCAAACGATTCTTTCGTACATTTCTCAATCTTCATCAAAATTCCCCCTTCAAATTACGATTCTATTTATAGAATACAGTGCTTTTTACTAACTATCAACATTAATTTTTCATTGTTTAATAATCCCCCAAATTTCTTTTTGAATAAATGTGTGGTATTCATCTCACCAAGAAAGGAGCATGGGCCGTTTAAACTGTCCATGCCCTAACCGCATATCTATTCCCTATTGAAAGGTTTCTGTATAGAGTTTTAATTATAACTAAAAGAAATGTTTGTGTATCAACATATAGAACGGCTTTCTTTTTCCAATATTAAGCTTCCGTCATGTTATTTGATATCATCCCATAAAAGCAGCCTTTACTGACTTTCTATACCAAGTTCTTCCACACACAAATCTACTCTTGGAACATATCACACTTTAAATCAGAAATATCAACAAAAGCTATCCTCATATCGGCAATCTCCAATGCTCTTCTTGCATTGTCTATTCGTGTTACCATTCCGGTTACCTGCACATATTCTCTATCCTGAAAATACTCCACGGTAATTATGTCTTCTTTCTGAATCTGCCTTAATTTCCAATCTAACTCCTCTTTCTTCTCTTCCGATAAATCACGTTTAGGAACAATAATCCGTTCTTTTTCTGCCATTGCTTCCCGAAACCCTTTTAACGCAGCAAAGGGCATAAATTGTTTCGCACGGCTTCCCCTGTCCATTTTCCCCCTTCTACTCTCCACTTTTATGACCTCCAATCTGTCTGTTACGTTCTATGGTGGTGCCGGCTTCCTGCAGGTCCATCCCACGCACAAGAGCATTTTTACCAAACCTTTCTTTTATTTCCAATGCTGCCTTCTGCAACTTCCTGTCCTTTTCCAGCTCTGCCGGATCGGTAAATAAGTCATACTGTTCGTAAGCTTCATCAACAATATTATTGCATGACAGACTCAGCCGCCGTATTGGTTTGCTCTTATCCACAATACGCTCATACAGTCCCATCACATAGGGCATAATCGTTCGGTAGGAATTAGTGGTAACAGACATGGATGCGGTTCCTATTGCCGGCTTTAATTCCAGTTCATTAGAATATCCAATCATCAATGACATAGAACCAGTAACCACATTTTTATCTACCATATCCAGACATAAGGCATCAGCCATCTCCTTTACAATCACCTTGCACTCTTCAAAGCTGTAATCTCTTGCAAGCACCTGACCGCTGGATATGGAATTACTTTTTGACTTATACGCCTTAATATCTGCCATGGTGGTTGTTTCCCTTCCCCAGGCATGGTCTATTAAAAGCTCCGCATCAACTCCAAACAATCGGTATAGTGAATCTTCATTTATTCGGGTAATATCTTCCATATTGACAATACCCATATGATTCAGTTTGTTTGAAATTCCCTTACCTATTCTCCAGAAGTCAGTCAGGGGTTGGTGCTTCCACATTGTTTTTTGGTAGAGTTCCTCATTCAGATATCCGATATTATCTTTCGCATGCTTTGACATAATATCCAATGCTACTTTTGCCAGATACAAATTTGTTCCAATTCCTGCTGTAGCAGTCATTCCTGTGATACTTTTAATATCCTCCATAATCCGTAATGCCAACTGTCTTGCGCTCATATGGTACATGGAAAGATAATGAGTTACGTCAAGAAATGACTCATCAATGGAATAAACATGGATATCCTCTTTCGAAATATATTTTAAATAAATACCATAAATCTCCGCTGAATATTTAATGTAGAGTTTCATTCTTGGCTGTGCCATGATGTACTGCACATCTTTGGGTATCTGAAATACTCTGCACCGGTTCTTTATCCCCAATGCTTTCATGGATGGTGAAATCGCAAGACATATTGTTTTCTCACTTCTCTCAGGGTCAGCCACCGCAAGATTGGTAGTCAGAGGATCAAGCCCACGTTCCACACATTCTACAGAAGCATAAAATGATTTTAGATCAATGCATAAGTAGATTTGCTCTTCCATCCAGGAAACACCTCCCATTTTTCATTACTATGATCTAAACCTAATCTAATCATACCAACAGAACATATGTTTGTATATATGCTTTTTCTGGAAATTTACGCCATGATGGAATATTAATATCTGTGCTGATTTTCCTCAAATCTTTTTGGGTGTCAGAGCTTTAGGAAAATATAAGGGCTATACATAAGGACGAAGTATTGTTAAGCAGATTAGGGTCTGGTGTTGTTGATGTTACAATGGCTGTATTATTTAAACAGCCGATAGCCAACCCTGATATTGTTCCTCTGATTAAAACCGTTCTTGATTCTCCGGCAGGTAAGAGTCCCAAAGAAAGATATCCTGGCCATAAATCATACGTTGCGCCTCCATTGGTAGAAAACATCGGCTCAATAATAAAGGGTGTAATATTATCATTAAGAATAACATTTTCTGCATTATTGGGACCTGCATTAGATACGATTATTGTAAAAGTTATCACATCCCCTGGAGTTACCTGATTGGGATTTGCACTTTTTATAACGGAAACATCTGCTTCTATGATGCCTGATACCGGGGTATCTGCCGTTGAGGTGTTATTTGTTGGATCTGGATCTGGTGTTGGAGAGCTAACAGTTGATGTGTTGGAGATTATGCCTGCGGCATCTTGACTAACAGTTCCCCTTATGATTATAGTTCTTACCTCTTCTGCTTCCAGTGCTCCTAAATTAAGGATACCGGTCCACGTTTGGAATGTTACTCCATTATCTACAGAAAACTGCGGGTCAAGAATAGCAGATGGTATCGTATCTGATAAAAGAACACTCTGTGCCTCAGCCGGTCCTTGATTTGCAACTGTTATTGTATAACTTAAACTTTGCCCGGGAACAGCTGTCTGGTTATTGCTTCTCTTTACGACTGCAATATCTGCCTCCTCAGGAATTTCTTGAACCAGAAGAGGCACCGGATCTGTAATAAGATTTATATTAGATAAAGTTGCACACTTATCTAATTTATTTTCTATAGGTGTATAGATTACAGGACTATTTAGTATGTTTTGACTTACTGCATCCGCTCCTGCAATTGTTAATAATATTGTATTAGGGGTAAGGCAATCTAAATTTGTGGTCCCTGCAGGGGGATCTGTCACAAAAGTAACAGGCGGAGCAACAGCTGTGGGAATTGATCCGGCTGCAGCCATGGTAAAATCATATGGTGATGGTACTCCCCCTTTCGTACCATAAGCCTCTACAATCCTATCGTTACCATCCGGTACATTGTTAAATGCATAATTTCCCGCAGTATCAGTAAGAACTACAAGCCTAATACCGGTTTGTATATTTTGTAATACAACAGGTATATTGGATATTTCAGAATCTCCAGCATCAATGGTAGCACTTCTATTTTTATCAGATACGAGTTGTCCTGATACGGTCGCCATAATATAACTCCTCTATTCAATTTATATAATAACAATATTCTTCCAAGTTTTATAATGTGCTATTTCACTATCATACTCTATGTCATAGCTATTATAAACGGCATAACGAAATAGAAGGCAGCAATGACGTTAAACAGAAAGGCAGATTAAATTCCAATTTGATTAATTATAACAAATAAAAAAACAAAATATAGCATTGAATATTTATAATTGTTTATTCAATGCTATATCTGAAACGTAGATCTGGCTATGACATGAGACTTATATATTTCTGTATAGGCTTTTCACTTTGTTCTTCATTGTTATCAAGTGCCCAATCTCATTTGTATAAGGGTATAAGAAAACCACAAAGCGTTATTGGCTTTGTGGTTTTGTTTAGCAGAGATAGTAGGATTCGAACCCATGGCCTCTTGAATGCCATTTAAGCGCTCTTCCATCTAAATTATCTTTTTATATATAAACCCACAGGATCGGATTTTCCTGGCAATGACCTGTCCTGCAGTCTTTTTGCTTTCAGGCGATAAACGCCAACTATTTAATATATCTGTTTGCAGAAAATTGAAGCTTATATACAATAGCATTATTTATGAAAATTAAGAATACAGTGTATTATATTATTTTGTTTTTAACATGATCTGGAGGACCTATATATGTACAACAATAGCGGATTGTTTCAATCAGACGAAGGAAATACCCGGTGTGCGGCAGGAGGGCAAAAAACAGATAACTCAGATGCATCCCATTCCCAGACGGTAGGTGCCCGGGGCCCTGTTCTTGTGCAAGATACTGTCCTGCATGAAACCTTGGAAACTTTTGTATCCTCCACTAAGCCGCCAAGACGTATCCATGCAAAAGGATACGGTGCTTTTGGGTACTTTTACAGCACTCACTCAATGAAAGAATATACCAAAGCCGGATTCTTGCAAGCGCCTAATCAACAGGTTCCGGTGGCAGTACGTTTCTCTCTCGCTTCAAGCAATCAGGGAACGCCGGATACTTCCAGAAATGTGCGGGGATTCAGCACAAGGTTTTATACTGATGAGGGATTTTTTGACCTGCTCTGCAATCATCTCCCTGTCTTTTTTGTACGCGACGCAATTCGTATACCGGATGTAATCAGCCATATGTCGCCTTCGCCCGTAAATAACCTGACTGAACCGGAACGGCTTTGGAGTCTGTTTGCCAAGTATCCAGAGGCAACGAATATGCTGATTTGGCTTTTTTCAGATTATGGAACGGTCAAAAGCCTTCGCCATATCCCAGGATATAGTGTCAACACCTATGTCTGGCGAAATGCACAGGGGATCCGCCGCTATGTGAAATACCACTGGTGCCCTGTGGCAGGGGCACAGTACATTGACCAACAGGAAGCTCAGTGGCTGGCGTGCCAAGACCCTGATATTGCCGGACGTGACCTGTATAACACCATAGCAAAAGGAGAGGCTGTCGAATACGAACTTCAGGTACAGTTGATGAACCCTGAAGATGAGAGAATGCTTCCGTTTGATCCTTTGGATGCTACCAAGGTATGGGATGTAACCCGATATCCCCTTTTACCCGTTGGGCGTATGGTTTTAAACTGTAATCCGGATGATTATAGTGAGCAGGTAGATAAATTGGCCTTTAATCCGGCGAATTTAGTTCCTGGTCTGGAATTTTCAGATGATAAGGTGCTGCAGGGACGTACCTTTATTTATTCGGATGCACAACGCCACAGGTTGGGACCTGATTATCGCAATACTCCCATCAACAAACAGCCGAATTGGTCTCCTGCATCTATGGTATCCAGCGGAAACGGCAGATACGTCGCCGGTGAAATTATGCGTTCCGAAATCCCGAATCCAGACGATTTTACACAAGCGACTCAAAGATATGAATCCTTTTCTGCAGCAGAGAAAAAGAACCTTGTGAATAATATTGCATCAGGACTTGCAGATGCCCAGCCTAATACGCAGTGCATCGTCTTATGGCATTTAGAACAAGTTTCTCCGGCACTTGCAGAAATGGTCAGAAATCAAATGTATTTGCATGAAAGTGCAATGGGAAGATAGATTCTATTGTTTTGATTCTTTCTTATGGTTGACAGGGGCTTCCGATTATTTTTCTATCATTATTTCGATTTTACTTCCCATTCACCAGAAAGTGATTTTGGT
Organism: Lachnospiraceae bacterium; assembly: GCA_902363835.1. Taxonomy (GTDB): domain Bacteria; phylum Bacillota; class Clostridia; order Lachnospirales; family Lachnospiraceae; genus Lacrimispora. Next base: position 8,489 of record CABJBM010000020.1, on the reverse strand, counting down.
ATGATTGAAATACTATATCTAAAAAATCTGCTTCTGCATCAATATTCTTCTCGGGGTCAAGGCCATTGGCTTTGTACTGAACCCCAAACGTTAGACAGTATTTAATGAAGCAACTCTAGAGGACTGATTCCGATATTGTACCGGACTCAGTCCTTTTCGTTTGCACTTAATTCGTTTATTATAGTAATTGATATATTTCTCCATTTCATATATGAGATATTCGATTAATTTAAACTTATAACCGTAAAACATTTCTGTCTATAGTAAACCAAAGAAATTTTCCATTACCGAATTGTCTAAGCAATTCCCTTTTCTGGACATGTTTTGGTATATGCCTTACTATTTCATTTCTCTCCAAAGTAAAACAAGGCACCGTTCGATTCAAACGATACCTTGTTTTTCCACATTTCACTTGGCAGACCCCTATTAACAGTTTAAGTTTCTATACTGTCTTATCCAGTTATTTTAATCCTTTTTTCTAATGATTTGGTTCACCTGATTTTTTACGATGTTTTTCTGCTATCTCTAATAATTCCTTCTCATTTACATAACGTGTTAAACACCCAATCCCCTCTACACATAATCCGCCGGTAATGTTGCCAAACAGTATGGCATCTTTAATGTCATAGTCATGATATAAACCATAAATAAAGCCACTTAAAAATGCATCTCCTGCTCCTGTAGCATCTACTGCTTTAATATTCTCTAACGGCGGAATGATATGTGTAGCATCACCTTCTATAAGCATACAACCGTTCTTGTCAAGTTTGATAATAACCTGATCAAAATATTCTTTCAGTTTATCCGCGGCATCCTGCAAATTCTTTGTTTTCGTAATCTCTAACGCTTCTTTCTGATTTGGCGTAAAATAATCTGCAAGCTTAAGATACTCCGCATATTTTTCTAAAGACATTCCGTCTTCCCAGCCCACATCAAAAACCAGTATTGTTCCATCTTCTTTTAACCGCTTATAAACTTCTAAAAACCCCAGCTGCATATCTGCTATTTTTGCACCTTTTAGTTTATTGTATATCTTATCCTGATCTTCTTCATTCAGTGTAAAGTGATTACGGTAAGAGATAAAAGTACGGTCCCTTTGTGTTGTGACGATGGAGGTTATGGCCAGGGGCACACCGTCTCCATTGTAAATATTATGATACGGTGTATTATAATATTCTAACTGGGCTTTTGCATAATTGGAAAACATATCATCTCCTAAGAAAGTACATAGCTCAGTAGGAATTCCAAGGCGTGCCAGGTTAATCATGGTTGCCGGAATTCCCCCACCTAACTGAATATCAAATTCCTTGGAATATATTTCTTCCCCTTCATTGGGAATTCTCTCAATTCCTGAATAAAGGATATCCACATTAATCATTCCCACTCCTGATACGTGCCCCATCCTAGTTCCACTCCTTAATATATTCTGCATTGATACTTAGGTATTGTTCCATTAAGGCCTTAGCCAGGGAATAAGAATTCACCAGCGGGTGCAGCATGAGACAATCCACTGCTTCCTTTTTATCCCGGTTTCGAATGGCTGAAGAAGCAAGTCTTTCATAAGCTTTTACTCTTCTTATCAGCTCCATTTGAAGTTCACCCGGCTCTTCAATCCTGTGAGGAATATAACCATCTCTGGTAATGGTACAACTGACTTCAACTACATCCGTATCCTTTAATCCTTCAATAGCCCCATTGTTGGGAACGCAAAGAATCATATCTTTTGGCTCTCCAGATAATTCTGCTTCAATATATTTTAAAGCGACTCCAGCATAGCCACCGCTATCTTTCTCATTAATATCAAATTTAAAAGAAGGTTTATGGCTTTTAATCCCCGTTTCATTAGCCATATAAGCGCTCTCTCTTTTGTTATACCACTGTTCATATACTTTTAAACAATTGTCAAAGTCACCTTCTATATCCATCTTAGATAATTCTTCTGTCATATGTAGATTAATTTCTTTAATCACTTCACCTCTGGTTACCTTTGCTGCAAGAATATTGGATATGGCTTCCTCACGATAATAAAAGTAATATAAATACTCATTTAAGATACAGCCCAAATGCAAAGCCAATTCTTTGTCAAAAAAACGCATATCAGTAGATTTATAAACACGGTCATCTACCAGCAAATCTGCCATAATCTCCTTCCCATTTAACTGAATGCTTTTAAAAAAGGAAAGATGATTAAGTCCATAACATTCTCCTGTTATTTCATCCTGACTGACACCGTACAGTTTCGCAAAGGAATGCAGCAAACCGCTGGGTGCATCACAGATTCCATAAGTAAAATCAAATCCCATATCCCTTAAAGTCTGAGAAACTACTCCCGCAGGATTGGTAAAATTAAATACTTTTACTTCTTTTTTTGCATGTTCCTTAATTAGCTCACAGTATGTTACCAAAGCAGGAACAGAACGCATTGCAAATGAGAAGCCTGCCGCGCCTGTTGTCTCCTGCCCTAACAAATCATAGGAAAGGGCTATTCTTTCATCTTTCACTCTCATGTCATCTTCTCCAACACGTATGGTGGTAATGACATAGTCAGCATCTGTTACTGCTTCAACAGGATCAGTTGTAAGAGTAAATATAAGAGAAGGATCAATTCTTTTTGCAACTTCTCTTGCCATCTTTCCATAAATATTTAACTTTTTCTCATTATTATCCATGAATACAAGATCAGTGATTCCTAATCTTCTTGCATTCTGGGATAGGCTCTTTGCGAGAAACATTGAGCGGACCCCTCCACCACCTATTACTGTAATCTTCATTCTCATTCTCCTATCTTTTTTATTAATAATCAGACTCACTCATACGGAACAATTTATTAATTGAAAAAACAGCAAAAATTCCTAAGATAATCAATAAAACTCCCATCATATTAGCATATCCATAATTATTATCTGTCAAAGAGGTTTTATATAGATATAAAGGCAGGTTAAGGGTAGTATCGCCAGGTCCGCCGTTGGTAGTTAGATAAATCAATTCAAATTCTCTTAACATACTGGTTGCTGATATAATTACACAAGTTCCAAGAATTGTCCGTACCAACGGAAGCCTTATTTTAAAATCAATTTGTAAACCAGAGGCTCCGTCTATTTTCGCCGCCTCCATTACTTCATCAGGAACAGACATTACACCTGCCAGAACAAGTATCATAACCAGACCTGCATACAACAACCAGCTCCAGGTCACAGTAAGAAAAGCTGAGTTCTGATCAAAGTACCAATTTTTAGAAAACTCATTACCGGTTAAAGTGCTGATTATGGAATTAAGCAGTCCATATTTGGGGTTAAATACATTTAAAAAAATAACGCCTAAGGCAGCTGCTGATATAACATTAGGTATCATGAATATCGTTCTGAGGATCTTCCAGCCTTTTCTTTTACGGGATAGTATAAGTGCAGTAATTGTACCTATTCCTACGTGGATAATTGATTGGAGCAAAGCCCATATTCCAGTATTTATTAATGCCTGATGCATTCTTGTATCATTTACAAATGCTTCAATATAATTATGAATACCAACAAAATGAAAAACTCCGCCTGATTTCCACTCAAAGAATGAAGTTACAAATACAATTCCCATAGGTATTAGATAAATTAAAGAAAACAGCAGGATACAAGGTAATAAGAAACATACCATCATTCTTTTTTTAACACGCAATTTCTGTCACCTCTTTTCTCCTTTCCCCTGCCGGTAAAGGCAGAGGAAAGATTTGATATTGTCAATTAATTTTTCTCTGCTGTTTTGGTTAAAGCGGCTGCAAATTCTTCCGGAGTTATTTGCCCTTGGGCAAGCAACGGATATTGAATGCTTATCTCATCAACCACGTTAGCATACCATAAACTTTGAAAATCATTAATATTTCTAGCAGCCTGGTTACTATTTTCTACAACATCATTTATCAGTGGATAAATGTTATCGGAAGTTACATTAACATCAGCCGGAATTTCTCCTGTCATTTCCAACATTTTTTGCTGGCTATCTGCAGAAGTCATAAATTTAACAAATTCAAGAGTAGCTTTTAATTGTTCTTCTGATTTAGATGCAATATTAAAACCAATCTTTCCACTGTTATACATAACATTTCCCGGAAACATTGCTGTTCCTATCTTGTCCGCAAAACCTTCTTCTACCATGGAAGTATCATAAAAATCACTAACCATCCAAGGTCCATTTGCTATTATTGCTGTCTGTTCCATAAAGAAGTTACTTGCACCATTCTCATATTTTCCACCAATTGCATCCTGAGTCGTATATTTCTGGAACAATTTTTGAATCATTCCTGCCGCATTTATGAATTCCTGGGTATTATAATTTTTAGGAAGTGACGTATTCATAAACTTTTCGCCTTCGTCATCAGAAGCAATCATGGCACCCAACAGTAATGAAGTCAGCCAGCCTGAATCTGCAGTATCCATTGATACCGGCGTAATACCTGCTGCCAACAATTTATCACACTGTTCAAAGAATTCATCCCAGGTTTTTGCCGGTTCTTTGATTCCTGCTTTTTCGAAAAGATCTTTGTTATAGAAATATCCAATCACCTGTCTGGAATAGGGAACACCATAGATTTTTCCATCTCTTGAATTTACATCCCAGCATACTTCACTGATAGAGTTTTTCCATTGGTCATCCACAAAAGGTGTCAAGTCAACCAGCTGATCTCTCATAGAATCGATTAGGTTGTAACCTCCTGCACTAATTGCATCCGGTAAGGAGTGGGAGGAATATAAAACCTTTAATTTATCCACATAAGCCTGATCACCGGCAATCTCTTCTACTACAACCTTATATTTATCCGAATATTGTTCATTAAATGCGCTTAAGCGATCATTAAACCATTCTGTACTTGTACTAACTCCAACCCAAGAGGTAGGAAAATTAATTTCAATTATTTTACCAGATTCATTACCGCCATCCGACACCTGTGTATTGCCGGTATTCGATTTGTTTCCGGTTTCTTTGTTTTTTGCCCCACATCCTGACAACATACCTATAGCCATACCCCCTACCAATAGCACCCCTACTACTTTCCTAAAACCTTTTTTCATAATAAATCCCCTTTCTTTGATACATTATATTTGAGACACCACCGTGCCAAAGCACCATTAACTTGTATGATTTTACTTTTATAAGCAGCGAAATCACTAAATTAAAATGTTTTTTTGGTCTAACCTTTAATTGAGCCGGCTACCATACTATCTGTAACTTGTTCCTGCAGCAGAGTATAAATTAATATACTTGGAATGATTACCATAGATAACGCAGCAAACATTGCCGTGTAATTAAATGAAAACTGAGATGTAAAATAATTAAGTGCTAATGGTAATGTTCTTGCCAATGTACTTTTTGTTAAAATTAATGCGAACATGAATTCGTTCCATGAAGTTAAAAATTGGAGTATTGCTGCAGTTGCCAACCCCGATTTAGCAATTGGGAATACAATTAAAAAATAAGTTTTCGCAAAACCCGCTCCGTCTAAATAAGCTGCTTCTTCCAATTCTACCGGTATACTCTGAAAATAACTCTTTATAATAAACAGCGAAGAGGGAAGCCCCAATGCTGCGTATACAATGATTAGTCCTGTTTTCGTATCATACAAACCAATCTTTGTCATAATAATATAGATTGGCATTAATAAAGAGGAAGTAGGTATTAATAACGAGGAGGAAAGTAATAATGTTAAAAATGTTTTCCCTTTAAACCGACATCTTGCCAAAATATATGCTGCCATTGATACTACAAGAATATTCAGTATTGTACTGGTCATGGAAATCAATAAACTGTTATGGTAAAACTTAAAGATAGGAGCCAGTTTAAGTGCTGCTTCATAACCTGCCAAACTAAAATTTGAAGGCAATGCGAATGCAGATGATAAAATTTCTTTGTTCGTCTTAAATGAAGACATTATAATCCACAATAATGGTCCAATAGAGATAAACACAAAGAATATCAGATAAATCCGTCTTAATATATCAGATACTAATGTCCCTATTCTTTTATTTTTCATATATATTTACTCCCTTATTCACAGCGCAGGTGTCCCGCTTTACAATCTTATATGGCAATGTAATCTCTACTTCATCGTTTACATTGTCTAAATCCTGAAAAGCCTCTAAGGTTTTCGCAACAAATTCTTTGATTGGCTGATGTATCGTGGTTAACCTCGGTATGCATCTGCTTGCCAGGGCAATATCATCAAATCCCAAAACGGATACGTCTTCCGGTACCTTAAGCCCAAAATCATGCAAAGCAGCTATTCCTCCCATTGCCATCTCATCACTAAAAGCAAAAATAGCGGTAAAGTCCGTTTTCTTGTCTAAGAATTGTTTTGTTAACCGGTAACCCGTTTCATAAGTAACAGTACCGCATCCTAACATTTCACTTTCATTTAAATTAACCCCTATTTCATCAAGTGCACGTTTGCAGCCAGTAAACCGCTGAAAAGAAGATCCGATATTTTTCAAAAAATCTGATAGAATTATTATTTTTTCATGCCCCAGACTAATTAAATATTTAGTTCCTTCATAGGCGGCTGCAATATCATTGATATGCACCATTTGTGACCTGCTATCAAAAGATCCTCCGGCAAACATCACAGTTTTAATTTTCTTGGAAGAGATGTAATTAATAATATCCCGGTCAATGAATTCATCAAAATACATTACGCCTACTATGTTCATTTCCTTAAAGAATATTTTATAATTTTCACTGTCCGGTATGGTTGGTATAAATACAATTCTGTAATTATATTTTGGAATCTCTTCTATCAATTCTTTTAACACTTCTCCATAAAAGCCTAGTTGTAAATTAGGAATCAAAACTGCTATAACGCCATTATCTTTGCACTTTTTAAATCTTGGTCTATACCCTAACTCTTTTGAAGCATCTTCAATCTTTCTGGCCGCATCTTTACTCACAATACCACTGCCGGAAAAATATCTTGAAACAGTAGCTGGAGAAACACCTGCAACTTTTGCAATATCTCTAACTGTCAATGGCATTACCTTCACCTCTTTCAATTTGTTTCAGAAACAACTTTTGTATATAATTACCATATTTTTTATCTTTAAATTAATAATTATATGATAAATTAATAATCGAATTATAAAGTAATAAGATATTTTTGTCAATATAGTCACAAGTTTTACATCTGTTTCATAATTATTTCATTTGTTTCATGAATCTTTTGATGAAATATCCAAAAAAGGTATCAAAAGAACTTTCCATTTATTAGCTCAATTGTAAATTGAAATGCAACCCTTCCGAGTCCAGATTGAGATAAAATTTATAAATTAGATATAGATACCAGAAGGTTGCATTCTGGCTTACAAAAAAGATGGATATTCTTTCATTGATTGTTGAGATTACCAGTCCTTTCCATTTTCTTAGATTCAGTCACAAAGGTGGCTTCTGGTTTACAAAACATGCATTTCGAGTACAAAAGTGGCTTTTCGGTTACAAATATTCAATTGTCATTTACAAAGATGGCTTTTCGAATTACAAAGTGGCATCTCATCTTGCATTTGAGTTTGCATTTGAGTTTGCATTTGAGTTTGCATTTGAGTTTGCATTTGAGTAACAAAATAAAAAATGCAATATATAATTGACATTGGGAAATATATATAGTACAATATGACTATGAAAGGTGGCATTCAATGAAAAATAAGAGAATGAAAATCGCCCGAATGGAAGTTGATATGAAACAGGAGGACTTGGCAAAAGCCGTGGGCGTTACTCGACAAACGATTGGGCTGATAGAATCAGGAGAATATAATCCTACGTTAAACCTGTGTATAGCAATTTGCAGGGTGCTCGGTAAAACATTAAATGATTTATTCTGGGAGGATTTGAAATGAAAAAGCAAAATATGCAGGACGAAAGAATCCTGACACAACGCCGTAAAATAAACAGTGAAGCATATGGAATTTTAATGATTGTGCTTCTCTCCTCCATTCTTGTACAGCAGTTTCTGTTAAACGCTCCCTTTAAACAGTATGCTGTTGAGGTTATATGTTTCTTCGGAATGTCCTTTTACATGATCATACGACACATGATGCTCGGACTCAATATATACGGTGAAACAAAACAAGCAAAAGACATTCCTTTGGTGAACAGCATAGTGACGGGAGTTGTAGTAACGTCGGTTAATGGTGTTTTGAATTATTCAAAATACGCAGAGAAATACAAGGAGGTTGGTATAGGTTATTTTATAGCCGTGTTAGCAGTTACTTTTATTAGCGCAACCATAGGCTGTTTTATTGTGCTGTCATTCTTGGGTTATCTGAATAACAAAAAACAAGCGAAAATACAAAAACAGTTAGATGAAGAAGAACAGGACGAATAGGTATATTATTCTTCGTTTAATGAGCATAATGCTGAGCCGATAAAATCGGATATTTAAAAAAGGGGGTGTCGCAAAATCACCAAAATGAAGTGATGGAGTGACACCCTCTTTCTGTGTAGGTAAAAAAACAGGAAAG
>CABJBM010000019.1 GCA_902363835.1 Lachnospiraceae bacterium | reverse complement strand
TTACCGGTTACTTATCTTATGATGCGACTACAAAAACATTTAAGCTGTTTAACTATAGCGGGAAAGTAATATCAGCTAATTCCTTCATCGAAATATGGGGAAATTATATTTCAAATTTTTAAATGATCATTTAACTGAGAAAAGAAACTTGTTAACCAGTCCTTTTATGGGGCTTATTTTTATGCCTAAAAGGCAGAAAGGAATTACATGAGCAATATTGAAAAAATCAAATTCGGAGATCAGACATTTGATCTGGTAGCCGCCGGAGTAAACCTTGGAGAATCAGGCGGGAAGATTACTTTCCAGAAAGGAGAGTATTCTTTTGATGAGATCGAAACGATCCTGAAAGCCAACGGCAGCATTACACAGATTGGATTATCCGGAGAGGTAGACTGGAAGAGATCGGATTTAGTATATGCCGGTAGATTGACAAAGCAGTCCGGTCATGTAATCGGTTTAGAAGATGATGGAATTACAGAGGTTAAGGTCGATGTAATGATTGCATATTTCAGGACACCTGATTTAACCGAAGTAGTGGCGGCGCAGGCCGAAAAGGTAGCGACACAGGCGGCAGAAATTGAAACCTTAAAGGCAACCGTTGACACGTTAGTATTATCAAGTCTGGAGGTGTAAGCATGTTTGAGACATTGATGAGATTGTATGATGGTGGAAATGGGCCGCTTACGGTTGTAATGTTGGCTAATGCAGTGATTAAGAACTGGATTACCGAAGCACAGAAAGAAGAAATTTTAGAGAACAGATAAAATTAAGGGAATAGTTGAGCTTAAACACTCTTCTATTCCCTATTTTTTACTGTATAAAAGTACTCTTTCATAGATATTCCAATCTATATATTGTATCTTTGTTTAATTCAAACTACATTATATAGTATTGTTATTTTTTTATTTCCCATCTTCGTGTTTAGTATCCATTATTCTTTCTTCTATGATTTGCCACCATATTTTCTTTTTCTAATTCTTCTATGATTTTTAAATTGTTATTAATTGCTTCTATGGAACTAGACGATACCGGAGATTCTATATCTTGATCATCAAGATAAATGTATGTCCAGCCTGAAGAACCACCAATAATATTATCCATAATTTTTCATATCCTTTTCTTTATATTTTAACATAATTGAATAAAATATAAATATAATTTTAGCAAAAAAGTACTCTCTCAGGTGTCATCTTCCTTAATCCTGCATTCCATTGGTGGTTTATCTTCTCTCACTTCTTTGAATGTTGGTTGTCGTATGCCCTCTTTTTCAGAAGGCATATACTCGATTGTGCAAACCATTGGATCAATCCAAGTCGCATCAGCATACCCTTTTAAGTTAAGGATTGGGCAACTAGAAATTTTCATGCCATGTTGATTAAGCTTCGTGATACTTACGCCGAGTGAAACATGATTAGTGATAACAAGCTCATCATCGTCATTATACTTCGCTAGTATCAGTGTCGTCATACTGTTTTTGTTAAACATATAACCTATGCAGACAAAATCATCTTCTTTGAGTACCTTGATCTTCTTCCAATCTTTTGATCTCTTCCCGAACCAATATAGACTTGTTTTCTTTTTTCCGACGATACCTTCTAAGCCATTTTCCTCTGCAAATTTATATATCGCAATTCCGTTCGTTTCAACATATCGTGATTTTGATAATATGTTGCTTTCAGATATAACTTCATCTAACAACTTTTTGCGCTCCATCAGAGGTAAATCAGTTACTTGTTTATCTTTATAATACAAAATATCATAAGCCACGAAATTAGCAGGAAATTTCCGATAAGCCAACTGAATTTTAAACGGATCAGTCAAGACAGTCCTTCTTTGCACCTCATAAAAATCTGGTTTTCCATTGACCAGTACATTGAGTTCGCCGTCAAGTATGCATTTGTGCCGACAGCCCTCATATAATGATTCTAATTCTGGAAATCTCGGCAATAAGCTCATATTTCGTTTATTTCTCAAATCGGTAGATTGATCATCTATATATGCAATACATCTGATTCCGTCAAACTTTAGTTCGAAAATAGAATCCACATCATCATATGGATCAACTCTTTCTGATATAAGCATAGGGTCAATACCCTTTTCATCAAATATATCCATTATTAACCTCTTACTTCGGTTAGTTACATTATCAGTACATCATTTATTGTACTAATAACAGGAAATCCTATACACGTACTTTATATTACCATGACCCATTTGCATGATTCCATATAAAAAACCAGTTTAAATTCATGACGTATGCCACCAATAATTGCATCACACTTGAATTCTTTTGATGGAATTCCGTTATAATTTTTATCTTCAGTGCATTTTATGTTTATATCAGATATTGTTTGTATGATACCGTCGTCACCTTCAAACTTAAAGCTCAGAGGTCTTGGACTACAATTTGAGGTAAACCAAGCCTTGCAAGCAATATTATACGTCTTACCGTGTAGTTCTCCGCTATCAATTTCTTTTACATTTGTTCCAATCCCAAATGCACTCATGTTACCTTACCACCTATAATATATTTTGAGTTTCATAATTCACGGTTCTCTTTTCACGACTGATTCCGCCGCTCATATGGTCAACTTTATCAGCCTTGATAAAACTTGCTCTCACGATAGAATCTGCGCCAAACCTTTTCCTGATATCATCTACTGCCCTATCCAATCGTTCTAACTTTTCGTAATCAAAGTCATCAAATAAATTAAGCTGTCTTGTTTCTTCAGTTACTACTTGGCTGGTGTGGATACCAAGGTGACGGATTGGAACCTTATCCCACATTTCATCGAAGACTTGGCAAGCCGATTCATAGATTTCTCGTGTTATGTTAGTAGCAGTTTTAAGTTTCTTTTGGTGACTGTAGTATCCAAGGTTATAATCTCTTATTCCAACGGATATTACTTTGATTTTTACGTTGTCATCACGCAGCCTGGCTGAAACAGTCTCTGCAAGTGATAATAGCACCAACTTCGCTGTGTCGGCATCTGTAACATCAAAAGAAATAGTCGTGCTGTTGCCATAGCCCTTATTTGGTGGTGGTACGGGCTCAACTGCTGAGAAGTCAATTCCATTCGCAAATGACCATATCACTTCTCCATGTTTACCCAAATGAGATTTAATTATTGACAGGTCAGTTTGTGCCAATTCACCTATAGTTTTAATTCCTATACCATTTAATTTTCTCGCAGTAGCTCTACCAACAAAAAATAGGTCAGATGCAGGAAGTGTCCACATTTTTTCTTTTATCTCGTGTTGCCACAGTGTATGAACTAAATTTGGCTTTTTAAAATCTGATGCCATCTTTGCCAGGACTTTATTATTTGATATTCCGATGTTTACGGAAAATCCTAATTCTCTATAAATACGCTCTCTTATTTCATTTGCAACGATTTCTGGTTTGCCGAATAACGACTCTGTTCCGGTCATATCTACAAACGCTTCATCGATGGAGTACTGCTCTACAGTGGGGCCATATTCATTTAAAATATTCATAAACGCTTTTGATGACTTCTGATATAGATTATAGTTAGGAGGAACAAGTACAAGATCAGGACACTTTCTTAGTGCTTCAGGCACGGATTCCCCTGTTTTTATATTATACTTCTTTGCTGGTATACTTTTCGCTAATATAATACCATGTCTTTTCGTAACATCACCACCAACCGCTGACGGTATATCCCGTAGGTCTAAATTCCCACCCAAATGATGTATTCGATATACTGCTTCCCAACTCAAAAAAGCAGAGTTCACATCGATGTGAAAAATCACACTATTCATAATCAAATCACCTCTAGAGACATTATACTCGAATGTATGTTCGTTTAGTAGTGGAAATGAAAGGAAGCAGTGTTTGCTTCCTTATTTTTACCTATATGCTGGTTCTGTCCCACGCTGCTCATTATAAGCATATTGCAATAGGTCATAGAATTCATTTGTAATAGTTCCCATGCCGTTATACCCATCAAGCATATCAATTATTTTTGTTGCGTATTCCGATGGTGCTGATTTGCCATCGATTCCCATATATAGTTCTTCCTTCATTTCCTCCAAGTTTTCATGCTTCTGTGGCATTGGAAGGCCATACATCTTTGCTAAAATTCCAATTGCACAGCAACATTCATTTACAGATGTCAACTTAATCCCATGAAACCGTGATTTTATCTCAATTGCTTGCTTGTTGATGTAAAATACCATGATGATTTTCCTTTGTGTTTTATATTTACATGATTCTAAACGTTCCAACTACTTTGCCTAATATTTCAGCATTATATACGATAATCGGAGGCATCAAATCATTTTCTGGCTGTAGCCTATAATATCCATCTTCTTTGAAGAAGCGCTTTACTGTCGCTTCATTGTTTACCAATACTACCGCAATTTCACCATTGTCTACGTATTGTTGTCTGCTCACCAAAATTAAATCATCGTTATATATTGCAACTTTAATCATACTATCGCCTTTAACTTTAAGCATAAAATAGTCATTTCCTTTAGCCATTTCGGCTGGTATAGGAAAATACTCTCTTATGTTTTGTTCTGCATATAACGGCAATCCTGCGGCTACAGTGCCAAGTACTGGTATATCAACAGTTTTATTATTTAACTCTTTAAGTTCGTATGCTCTGGGTTTGGCAGGATCTCTGACTATATATCCCAACTCTTCCAGTTTCTGCATATGAAATTGTGCGGTGGAAGCTGATTTACAACCTAACGCTTCGGCCACCTCTCTTACTGTAGGCGGATATCCATTTTGCTTGACATATTGCTTGATGTAGTCGTATACTAATTGCTGTTTATCGGACAGTTTTTTCATTCGACATTCCACCCTTTCATTTTCGATTATAACCAATTATAGCACATGCGTTCTGTAAAAGCAAACGTTTGTGCTACTTTTTTAATATTATTTTTAACTAGTGTATTATTCAAAAAAATAAGCCAGTCATTTCGACTAGCCTATTTGTATTATTATTTAGTTTTATCACTGTTTGCAATTAAATCCTTTAATTCTGAAATCGACATATTATTCTCTTCAAGCACACTAGACAAATCCTTAAGCTGTTCAACTTTAATTTCTTCTTGTATTTGCTTCTCTCTTTCCTGTAGTGTTTTGATTGAAGCTTTATATTGTTCTATCGAATCTTGTGTATTTTTTAGTTCTTCCTGCAATTTCTCAAGTGGTGACTTGCGAACTCCTCTTGGCATAGTGAAACCCTCCTTAAAATTGGTTATATAATCATATAGATTATATCACACAATTTACATCATATACAATAAAATAGATACGTGCTTAAATGAGTCATGATTGTAATATAAGGTTGCCCCAAATTTTGCCCCAAATTGTTTCGGTTTATGCTGATTCGAAACGGTTTATATTGGCAAATTTTTATCTTCGTATTGTTGAAAAATGCTGTAACTACGTGTGTTTGTGACATTTTTCAATGTTGTGTCGTATTTTATTTAAAACTACGTCCTTATTTGCACAGGCTTTTAAAAATTTATATTTCCTGCACGTTTGATATTTGTTCTATTGATTTGTTTTTACAAGATAATTCTTTTTAAATAAAATCAGGCGGCAAATATCCCACTGAAAGTTCCGTAAACTATTGCATTTAAGATTGTATTTGCTGCCACATCTTACCCCTTCTTCTTTTTGCTGGCAAACAAAAAAATTTTTTTACTAAAATTATACAAAAAAATGCCGATATAAACTATAAATATAAAAACCAAAACAAGGGGTGTAACTCAAATGGAAAAACAGGAAAAACAGAATTCAATTGCACTAAGCAAAAGACTGGCAATGGGATTTGGCATTGTGAACATTATGGCAGTTTTAATTTCTTTGGTAAGCATTTTTACTATTTACGGATTATATTCAGCAAACAATGTTTCATCAGGACTTTTTGCACTTTTTTCGGCCGGGATGGTTGTGCTGGCAATGGGATCCACTGTTGCAAGTTTCATAATATGCAGGGTCTTAAACAAAAGCATTGTGCGTCCTCTTAAAATACTCAGCAATATTGCGCGGCAGCTGTCTGTGGGAGATGCCAGCGCAAACGTCCGGGTCCTTACAAAGGACGAGATTGGAGAATTGATGCAATCCTTTAAGGCGATGGTGGAAAACATCAGGAGCCAGGCTCAGACAGCCCAGGCAATCGCCGGCGGAGACTTAACTGTCCATGTGAAAATAAATTCGGAAAAGGATGTCCTCGGCATTGCCTTAAGCAGTATTGTAGAGAAAAACAACCACATTTTGTCTCAAATATGTGATACATCGGGGCAGGTTTTAAGCGGGACCGGTCAGATATCGGAAGCAAGCATACGCCTTTCGGAAGGGGCAGGCCGCCAGGCAGGTTCTCTTCAGGAGCTGGCAGCGGCCATAACTGAGGTAAAAAACCAGATCAGCTTAAGCGCGGATAATGCGGCAATGGCCAGGGCATGTGCAAATGACGTCAGACACGGAGCGGTGGACGGCAACAGGCACATGGAGGAAATGCTGAAAGCCATGGATGAGATCAACGTATCCTCATCAAATATCTCAAACGTAATAAAGGCAATCGAGGACATTGCTTTCCAGACTAATTTACTGTCATTAAACGCCTCAGTAGAGGCTGCAAGAGCGGGACAGTACGGAAAGGGCTTTGCAGTTGTGGCGGATGAGGTGCGGAGCCTGGCGGCCCGTTCAGCAAAAGCTGCAAAAGAAACCGCAGATATGATAGAAAACTCCATACAGAGAGCTGAGCACGGAATGAAGATCGCACAGACCACTGCAGATGCTTTTAACAAAATAGTGGGAGGAATTGAGCAGGTGGCCGGATTGGCGGAAAAAATCGCCGGCGCATCGTCAGAGCAGGCTTTTGGCATAGCCAGGATAAACGACGAAATCAGCCAGGTAGCCACTGTTGTTCAGGCAAATTCGGCAGCCTCCGAGGAAAGTACCGCAGCAACCTCCCAGCTGTACAAGCAGGCAGAAACATTAAGAGAAATGGTGCAAACCTTTAAGCTGAAAAACCCCTGTCTAATCCAGGATATTACATAAACAGGCACAATGGAAAAACTTTATTAAAGTGCGGAAGAAATCAGAGTTGAAGGTCAAAAACCATGCCGTCAACTCTGATTCTATCTAAATTGAGCAGTGATGCAAACATGCTGCCTGTATTTCAAAAAAATATGCCAAACACCCAATCAGGACATTTGGCATATAAACTATTCTTTGCTGGTAAGTATATCTTTTAATTCTGATATCGACAGGTTTCTCTCTTCGAGAATTGCTGATACCACTTTAAATTCTTCTAATTTAATCTCTTCCTCTATTTGTTTTGCTCTTTCTTCCTGAATCTTAATGGCAGCCTTATATTGCTTTATGGCATCTTGCGTATTTTTTAGGTCTTCCCGAAGCTTTTCCAGTGATGCTTTACGTACACCTCTTGGCATAATAGCGCCCTCCTTACAACTGGTTATATAAACATATAGATTAAATCACACAATTTACAATACATACAATAAAATAGAACATGCTTAAAAGAGTCATGATTGTAATATAAAGTTACCCCAAATTGTTTCGGTTTAAGTCGATACTAAACAGTTTATAATGACAATTTTTAATCGGCGTATTATTGAAAATGCCGTAAATGCATGTATGTTGTATTTCTCAATACTGTGTCGTATTTTATCTAAAACTGCATTCTTATTTCCATATCCTTTTTCAGTCTTTCAGGCACTTTTACTCTGTTTTTGATGAAATAAGCAATTCCTTTAAATCCATGATCGACATCTCATGCTCGTCCAAAATTGTTGATACTTCCTTAAATTGTTCCAGCTTAATTTTATCCTGAATCTCTTTCTCTTTTTCCCCTAAAGTTACCAGGCTGTTCTTATATTGCTGGACGGTTTCCTGGACCTCTTTTAATTCTTCCTGAAGCTTTTCAAGTGGTGTCTTTCTTACTCCTCTTGGCATATTGGTTCTCTCCTTTACAGAAATATTTTATATCGGCCATATATTACCAAGTATATGCAAAGTTTCTTTTGTTTATTACTTTATAATATCCACAATAGAATTTCTTTCAGGAAGAACTTTCATGAAAACTTTCCGGTTTTAAAGGTTTTTTTATTGTTCCATGAAAAGAAAAGGAAAACGGATATGATCCGCTTTCCTTTCCTGATTTCTAACAACCCTATTTACATTTAAAAACTTTTAAATACCTGCTCTTTAGCCTTTTACACCTGTGTGAGCCACGCCTTCAATGAACTGTTTCTGAAAGATAAAAAACAAAACAACCATTGGGATAACAGCCAGAACAGCGCCTGCCATCTGGGCAGGATAATCATTGGTATGCTGTCCCTGAAGGGTGGACAGGGCCGGAGCCAGAGTCATTTTTGTTGTTGTAGTATTAACAATCAAAGGCCACATAAAGTCATTCCAGGCAAACTTTGCCGTGAAAATCACAAGGGCTACGATCCCTGATTTAACAAGAGGAACCATGATCTTAGTTAGGATCTGGAATCTGCCGCAGCCGTCAAGTATGGCCGCTTCCTCCAGTTCATCGGGAAGTGATAAGAAAAACTGCCGCATCATAAAGGTCCCAAAGGCGCTGAACAAATTAGGCAGAAAAAGCGCAAACAACGTATCTAAAAGCCCGATCTTCTGCACGATCAAGTACTGGGGAACCAAAAAGATCTGCCCCGGCACCATCAGAACGGAAAGCACCAGCAAAAACAGGATATCCCTTCCCGGAAACTTAATCCTGGCAAAGGAATACGCTGCCAGAGTACAGATCACCACCTGTCCTGCAACCGTTATGACCGTAGAAAATACGGTGTTCATATAAATCCTTCCAAAGGGAAGGGCGGTCAGAACATTATGATAGGCCTCTATAACAAACCGTTCCGGAAGTATCGTAGGCGGAATCGCCATGGATTCTCCCTTTGTTTTAAATGAGGTACACAGCATCCAAAGAAACGGAAGCACGGTAATACCGATTCCTGCAATGAGAATCAGATGGATCAGTAGCTTTTTTCGACTGCTCGTTCTCTTCATCGGTTGCCTCCTTTAGTCGTAATTGACCCATTTTTTCTGTCCTATCATCTGAATCACCGTTACCAGCATGATAATAGAAAAGATCAAAATGGATATGGCTGCTGCATAGCCTTTATGGCCGTAATCAAAGGCATTGCGGTAGAACATCATAACCAGGGTCTGAGTGCTGCGATAAGCCGTATTCGTTTTTCCAATCATCATATAAATGGTGTCAAACACCTGGAAACCGCCGATAATGGAAGTGATCAAAACGAAAAATATGGTTGGGGACAGCATGGGAACCGTGATCTTAAAAAACTGGTGAATGCCGCTTGCTCCATCCACAGACGCTGCCTCATAATAGGACCTTGATATGCCCTGCATGCCTGCTAAAAGGATGATCATGTTATAACCTACGGTCCCCCATATTCCAACGATCATGACCATGAACAGGGCTGTTTTAGGGTCAGTAATCCATCCATGAGGGGCAAATCCCAAAGCTTTCATTGCCGCATTCAAAAGGCCGTACTGCTCATTATAAATCCATTTCCAGACCATTGCCACTGCAGCCGACATGGTAACAGATGGCAGGAAATAAACGGTCCGGTAAAAAGAGGTTCCCCTGATTTTTGTATTGAGCAGGGCCGCAACAAACAAGGATAACGTAAGTCCCAGGGGCACGGTGACCCCGACGTAGAGAAGTGTATTGCCAAGAGCCTTCCACAGTTCTTTATCCTTACACATTTCCAGATAGTTGTTAAGGCCATAAAAGGTGGCTACATTGAATTTATTCACTTCATTAAAGCTGAACCAGAAATTCTGGATAAAGGGGAAAATATAAAACACGAAGATTCCAAATAACAGCGGTGCTATGAATAAATACCCCTCTCCCCATTCTTTCCATTGCCGCTTTGCTATTTTCTTTTTTGTCGTACCCTGCATTCCATACACCTACTTCTTATTTTTTGCCAAAATCGCATCTGCATCCGTCTTAAGCTGGCTGCATACATCTGCCAAAGGCTTCTCGCCGGAATAAGCTGCCTTTAAGGCCTCTGCTTCTTTATCATAAAGCTCTGCTACAGATTTGCATACAGGAAGGGGATTGGCTTCTCCGGAATGATTGGTGTAGGCCGCCAGGTTTAAATCCTTGTTGGAATCGGCAAAATACTTCTGAGCGTCGTTCCTTGCAGAAATAACAACTCCGCTTTCTCCCTGGATCTTCATGGCCTCTTCGCTTCCCAGCCATAATGCAAAATCTGCGGCAGCATCCTTATTTTTACTTCCAGCAAACACTGCATAGCCAAGTCCGTTAATGATGTTCGGCTCTTTTCCGTTAAATTCCGGAAATTCCACCAGATTAATCTTGGTATTAATGGCATCATTAGAAGTATACTCCGGTGTCATGTAGGAGCCTGCCAAAACCATAGCCAGCTGGCCGCCCTCAAACATGGCATCGGCACTGGTCTCAGACAATGCGGCTGCTGACGGAGAATATCCCTCATTGATCAGATCGATCCAGCACTGGATTCCTTCCTGGGTCTTAGGATCTGCATAACCGGTTTCTGTTTTGTCAGCATTTAGGATCCAGCCGCCATTGGCATATACGGTAGGATAATACCATGTCTGGAAATCGATGGGGCAGGCAAAGGGATATGCTCCTGAGTCAAGACCTGCTGCCTTTAAATCCTTACATGCTTTTACAAGATCATCAAAAGTCCAGTCATCAGTTGGATATGCCACTCCTGCCTTATCAAAGATATCCTTGTTATACCAAAGAGCATTGGTATCAAAATCCTTTGGTACAGCGATCTGCTTATCTTCAAAGTTATAAGCCTTTACAAGGGATTCCGGGAAATTCTTTTCTAAATCCAGGTCTGATTTTTTCAAATAATCATTTAAATCCAGAAGAATTCCTCCGTCATAGTAATCCTCTGCATGAAGTACATTGACCCAGAACACATCCGGCGCTGTTCCGCCTGTTGCCGCAGCTTCCAGCTTGGTCCAGTATTCGCCTCCCTTATAAGGGGTAAGCTGGATCTCAATCTTTACATTTTCATGAGTTTTTTGGTAGGCCTGGATCATGGATTCCATGACCGGACGCTGTTTTTCATCCCATATGCCAAAGCTTAAGGTGGTAGTACCTCCCTTAGAAGCTCCGCCGCCTCCGCTGCATGCGGTAATGCTCATTGCTGCCATGGCAAGGGCCATTCCCATTGCCAGCACTTTCATTCCTTTTGTTTTCTTCATAATATGCTCTCTCCTTTTTTTATTGATATTTTAAAAACTAACGAATATCCTTTAAATGAATCAGCTTTCCGCCTGAAATTCTGGACTGTTCCGCTGCCAGGGCAATATAATGGCTTTCCAGGGACTTATCCAGTGTTGTCATGAAATGGCTTGGCTCGGTTCCTTCCCGAACCATATCAAGGAGCTGCTCCACCATCCGGTTGTCACCGCCGGCATGACCGGAAAAATCATCGGACAATTTGGAGACATCTATGATTTCCTTTTCCTTTCCAAAGGGCCTTACAATGATGAGATTGGAATGAAGGCTGGCTTCAATCTCTCCTTTTGTTCCCATGAATTTGGCATACCTGGAATTTTCCTCTGTGCAGCCTGTCATGGTAAAGCTGATGGTAGAGCCGTCTGTCATATTTAAATTCACTACCTGATGATCCACTACATTGTTGTCACAATGGTATACGCATCTTCCGTAAGGGCCGGTTTTTATGGCCTCCATTATGGATTCTTCTGTTGGATGAAGGGTGAGCACGTTACAGGGCCAGTCGGACTTGCCATGGGCAATACCGGTCTTTTCATTGGTTATGTAGATCTTTTCCGCATCAAAGGGGCATTCCTCTTTGGCACCGCAGCCATCCAGGCAGCGTTTTGCAGCACCCTTTGGCGCTTTTTCTTCTTTGAACAAATAAGTGCTTCCAAAGGAGGTCACGGAATCGCAGGTCTTTCCTGTCAGCCACAATAAAAGGTCCATATCATGGCAGCACTTTTGAAGGATCATGGGACTGGTGATCTCTGAATTTCTCCAGTTTCCCCTGACAAAGCTATGAGCCTGATGCCAATAGCCTACATTTTCAATTCCCATGACAGTGACCACATCACCAATCACGCCGGAATCAATAAGCTCTTTTACCTTTGTGTAAAAAGGCGTATAGCGCAGCACATGACAGACAACCACCTTCCGTCCTCTCTCATTAGCAACCTTTAATAATTCCCTGCATTCGTCTAAATCCGGTGAAACAGGCTTTTCCAGCAAAAGATCGTATCCCTTTTCAAGGGCCGGAATCGCATGGCCCACATGCTGTCTGTCCTGTGTGGCAATAAACATCACATCAGCAAGCTTCTCCTGTTTCAGCATCTCCTCTGCACTGGAATAACACCGTTCCTCCGGCACTCCGTACTCTTTGGCCACCTCTTCCACCTTTGCCTCATCAATGTCCGCAATGGCAGTGATCTCCATCTTTTCAGGAAGCAGCTTTGCTACCGGTGCATAGGTATCTTTTCCTCTGCTTCCAAGGCCCGCAAGGGCAACTGTAATCCGTTTCATTATGATCGTCCTTTCTTAATATCATGAACTTACGGTTCATGATTGTTATTCAAACCATCGTGCCGGTGAGCAGGTTCGTCTTTGCTCTCTAGCACTTATTATATCATGGTTCTTTTTTTATCATTATATAATGAACCGGAATGATATGCTTATACTATTATCCAGACTCATTGCCAAATTCGTTGCTTTTTCAGTTATTGTGCACAACTTTTTCCCAATAGAGGCCCATCCATCCAGCGATTTCAACGGAACCTGCCGAAAAATGCAAAAAAAGGCATCCATACGAATCGATGAATACCTCCATTGGCAAAATATTTATTTCTCTTTATTATACTATTATTCAAATAGTTTGAATTGCAGGATTGTCCTGTCTTGTTATCAAATTATCCAATCTTGCCAGACGTATGATTTCATGCTACCATAAAAGCCAAAGGAGGTATTCCAAATGGCATATTTCAGCACACCGTTAAACATAGAATTCCATATCCGGGAGATCATAACGGTCCACTATTTTGAATATATGAAGGATTTCGTATTTTCAGGGGAAGCCCACGATTTCTGGGAGTTTCTTTATGTGGACAAGGGGGAGATCACCGTACAGGCGAATCATTCCATCTACAATCTTAAGGCAGGAGATGTGATCTTTCACAAGCCAAATGAATTTCACGCCTTAAAAGCATCCGGAAAAAAGGCTCCCAATCTGGTTGCAATCTCCTTCCGCTGCACCAATGAAAGCATGAAGTATTTTGAAGAAAAATCCTGTTCCTTAAATCAGGAGGAACGTTTCCTTATTTCCGGGATTATTTCAGAGGCAAGACATGCCTTTTCCACTCCCCTTCACATCCCTTCGGTTGAAAAGGTGGAACTGGCTCCTTCTCCGCCCTTTGGAGCCGCCCAGCTCATCCTTTTATACCTTCAGATGTTCCTGATCCATGTAAAGCGGAATCATTTTGAAGAGGAGGGTGCTCCCATTCATGCAATTCCAACGGAGCAGATAACCCTTTCCTCCAATTCCACCCATTTGGAGCAGATCATTCAGTTTATGGAGTTTCACATCTGTGAACACCTTTCCATAAAAACCATTTGTGATGAATTCTCCATAAGCCGTTCCACCCTCCATTCCCTGTTTCACAGAGAAAAAAACTGCGGGGCAATTGATTATTTTAATTTAATGAAAATCGAGCGTTCCAAGGAAATCATGCGGGATGGCAATATGAACTTTACGGAGATTGCCTATTTCCTGTCCTACAGCTCTCTGCAGTATTTTTCCAAGCAGTTTAAAAAAACAACAGGAATGTCACCCCTGGAATATTTTAATTCCGTCAAAAAGTATTCCAATGAGGTCACAAATGCGAGCAAGAAAAAAAAGGAGGATAACAGGATAATTTGACAAGATTCCGTGATGATTCCGTAAGGTTTTTTTTCAAAAAAGTGCTATATTAGAACCATCAACTCAGTGGAGGATGGACAATGCACGATATTATATTCAATCAAACCGCCTTGAGCTTTGAGGAAAGCTCCCTCCTGTTTTCTATAAAGCACGGGAACACACTTTGGAAATGGGACAAAGAATACAGACCTCGCCTTATGATCGGTGGACAGACCGTTTATTTCCATGACGCTGCTTCCATTACTCACAACCTTTGGAAAACAGGAGTAGGGGAAGGAATCATCAGCCATTACCAGGGCTTCCTGTTAGACGGCACTGATCTTGGACTGGCATTTGAAACGGTTTCATGGATCGAGTATGCCACAGGAGACATTCATTTTGAATGGATACCCCTGACAGAAAGCAGCACCCCGATTTCAGAAATATACTGGCCCGGATACATGGAATTTGAAAAGGAAAGCGACCAATGGTATACCCTTTTAAACGTCCAGCAGGGGCTGCTCATACCAAACACCTGGGAAACTGCCCTTGAAAAGCTGCCCTTTGACGGCATGATGTGCACAGCCGGCTCTTATATGCCCTGGTTCAGCCAGATAAAGGATGGAGAGGGATACTTAGCCGTCTGCCAACAGCCCTGGGATGCCGCCTATTATGCCGAACATCCGGCAAAGGGTCCATATACCCATACCGGCATCAAATGGCTCCCAAGCCTTGGCAAAATGAACAGCCGGAGAACCATGCAATATTCTTTTTTGTCGGACTGCGATTACAATGACATCTGCAAGCATTACAGAACCTATGTAAAAGAACAGGGCACCTTCTGTTCCCTGGAAGAAAAAGCTGCCAAGGCACCTGTTCACAAACTGGTGGGCGCTTCCTTTATCCATAAGGGAATCAAAACCCTGGTCATGCCGGATTCCAGATTCTTTGACCCGGAAAACCCGGACAAAAACAACCATGTATACAGCTTTCATAAAAGAACTAATGAGATCCATCATTTCCACAAGGATCTGGGCCTTAAAAAGCTGTATCTCCATCTGGATGGCTGGGCGGAACCAGGCTATGACAACCAGCATCCAGACTACACTCCCGCCTGTGAAGAGGCAGGAGGCTGGGAAAAGATGAAGGAGCTTGCGGACACCATGCACAAATATGGGTATTCTTTTGGCGTTCACGACCAGTACCGGGATTATTACCGCAGGGCAAAAACCTTTGACCAGAATTTTGCCGCCCAAAAGCCTGACAAAACCCTTACAGAGCATGCCAACTGGGCAGGCGGGCCGCAAACCTATCTGTGTGCCACCCAGGCCCCCTATTATGTAAAAAGGAATTTTGCTGAAATCAGGAAAAACGGAGTGGAATTAGACTGTGCCTACTTAGATGTGTTCACCTGCAATGAGCCTGATGAATGCGATCATCCCTGGCACCGGATCAACCGGAAGGAATGTCTGGACTACAGGAGTCTTTGCTTTGAATACCTGCTTTCCCAGGGGATCCTTCCAAGCTCTGAGGAAGTAACAGACTGGTCCGTAAAAAGCCTTGTATTCTGCCACTATGCTCCCTATTCCTTTATGATGCACGAGCCTGGGGCTGAACGTCAGGGAATCGGGGTACCTCTTTTTAACCTGGTATACCATGACTGTATGATCATCCCATGGATGATGGAAAAATACGAGAAAGAAGATCTCATGCTCTATGCCCTCTTAAACGGCGGTGCTCCCTATTTTATCCGGGATGGTGCTTATGAAAACATTGACGGCTCCTTTGGCGGATTTGAGACTCTTTCAGAGGAAGAAATGGCTGCCCGCTGCAGGGTTGTTGCTTCCCTCCATGAAAAGGTTGCCATGTGTGAAATGGTATCCCACGAATTTATTGACGGCGATCTTTTCCGGCAGCGTACCTCATTTGCTGACGGCACTGTGGTTGAAATCGATTTGACTCACGGGACTTATGAAATCAAAACCGGACAATAAAGTCCATACTGTATCCGCCTCTTTGCTCTGTATCAGCAAAGGAACTGCTGTCTTAAAACAAACATAAATGTCATAACAGGAAATCCTTTCTTTTCTGATGGAAGGATTTTCTGTTTTCCCTCTTTTATTTGCTTTCGAGTTTGTATCCATATAATGAGTTGGTCTCTGTACATGGATTCCATGAAAAATAAATAAAAAAAAGCGTAATGCCCACCAGACTTTACGCTTTGTATTCAGTGCTATATTTATTGATTTCTCTATTGGCTATGAAATTCCTTTGGTTCTCAGTTTATTGTCGTGTCTTTTGATATATAAATCCTGAATTTCCTGTTTTGCCTTAATATCACTGGTAAGGTGTATCGCTTCATCGAGTTTACGGTTTAAGTCTAAATGGCCCTCGGCAATTACCATAATGTTATGGCTGATTTCGTTTTCAAGTGTCAGTTCAATAATGGATACTTTCTTTTTTAAATCCGCTATTTCAACTTTAGCATCTTGCAAATCAACTTTGACATCTTGCAAGTCGACTTTGACATCCTGCAAATCAACCTTGACATCTTGCAAGTCAACCTTGACATCTTGCAAGTCAACCTGAATATTAGTTACTGCCTGCAATAAAAGCTCCAATCTTTCACTATCTGTCATACTCAGCCCTCCTTAATCTATGGGGATATTATACCACATACAAAACATCAAGTCACTATTCATTTATCTTTTTCACATGTACAATGATCCCTCAATTTTAAAAGTTCTCCTATCCCGTCCTATGAAACCGAACCCCTGTATTCCTTTGGAGACATTCCGTAATAGTTCCGGAAGATCCTGTGGAAATAGCTGGTATTATCATACCCCACCGCTATGGAGATGCCTGTCACGGAGAGCCTTGTATTTAAAAGGAGGAAAGAAGCCTGATTCAGCCGCTTTATCTGTAAAAGCTCCTTATAGGTCCGCCCGGTCAATCTCTTTATGGCCCGGCTCAGCCAGTAAATATTATAATTAAGCAAGGATGCAAGCTCTGTCAGTTCCCCTTCCTTATAATTTTCGTCAATGTAAGTGAGCACCTGAAAAATAAGCTTCTGTTCAAAGCTTTCAAGGGTATGGCTGATTTTATCCGTATAATGCATGAGCTGAAGGAACAAAAGCCCCATGGTGATCTGATTGATGCTCCTTTTATTAGGCTGGTCGCTTAAAAGGGTCCACACCATGTTTTCCACAAGATTCTGTACCGGCAGCACATCAGCTACCTGGAAATGAAGATAGCTGGCGTAACGGGGATCAAAGCAAAGGCAGCCTACCAGAAAATCCCGCAAAAGGTTTTCTTCCTCTCCCATCATCTCAAAAGCAGTATCAAAAAATTCCGGCAGGATAATGAAATTTACTCCAATATCCCCCTCTCCTGCCGGAAGGATCTCCTGAGTGGCATGCTGGTTTAAAAACAGCAGCTCTCCTGTTTTTAAAACCACTGTTTCCCCATCAATAAAATGAACCGTTTCCCCCTTGCACATATAGATCACTTCAATGTAATTATGCTTGTGCTTTGGAAAATGGACAAACCTGGTGTGAGGTCTTATGGAGATCATCTTCCCATGCTCCAGCATCTTTTTACTGTCAATGACCAGATCCTGCCCTTCGGTATAGCGGTTACGGTCAATTTCCGTCCGTCCGTTTATGATTTCCCGCTCCTCGTCTGTAATTATCCCCAGACGGTCCAAGATTTCCTGATTCATCGGTCAAGACCTCCTTTTTAAGCCTGAGGAAATATGATCAGGTTTTTCCACCTGTTTTCTCCTATGGCGCTTTCCCCCAGGGCATATGCATGGATATCATCATCCTTTGCCATCAGCTTATAAATGACAGTGCCGGAATCATCCTTATCTTTCAACCACCTGTCATCCTTTACGATCACCCCATCTGCAACTAAAAACTCCCAGACAGCGGATTCTCCTTGTGCGTTGGTGCTGGTGTAAGTGATCTCTCCCTCCATCATATCATCCTTAAAAGTGCCTCTTTTGGAGTTCAGCTTTGTGATGTCCGACTTCACACCATCGTAATAATTGTAGCCGCATTCCCCGGCTCCGTTCAGCTTTCCCTTCACCCATGTCCCATAGGAATAATCATAACGCCGGCCCTCCTCCAGTTCAAGGACCTGAAGGGCCGCACATTCTCCCTCCGGTTTTCCTGATTCAAAATTTCCGTAAAAAACCGTGGAAGCCTTTACAAACACCAGGCCTTTTCCGGAAGATATTTCCGTTCTCATGGCCGCGCCATCATACATGCACGGAAACTCCTTCCAGGAAATCTCATAACTGTTTAACACCCTGGCTGCCCCTTCTAAGTCCCCCTGATCAAACAGCTGGGTCAGCCGGTTTAAAAACTCCTTATCTTCAGAAGTAAGGGCCATCTCATTTGATAAAGTCTCTGCCAAGGGCTCCGCTAAAGGCTCTGCCAGAGCTTTTACTTCTGCCTTTCCCACCTCTGTAAAGTCCCCGGATGGCTCTTCATACGGTTTTTCACTTCTTATGGTGCCGGCTACACTGAGCAGCAGCAAAAGCAATGTAATAAGCCCGATCCAAAGGAGGATGCGAAGATTTTCCTTCCTTTTTTGATCCTTCCACTCATCACTCACAAAATCCCTCCTCTTCCTATACTGACCAGGCCCGGCAAAGGAGCTCAAGTCCTGTTTTTATTTCTTCTTCCGTAAGGCTTGCAAACCCAAGAACAACGGTTGAAGGATAGGTATTATGTTCTTCATGGATAAAGTATCCCGACATTCCATAAACCTTAACCCCTGATTTTGCTGCCAAATCTATGAGCATGCTCTCCGCTCTGCCTGTTTGGTTCGTTAAAAGCAGATGAAGTCCCGCATGTTCTCCTCTGATCAAAAACTGGCTTTCAAAGGGCTTAAGCCCTGCTGCCATAGCATCATGTTTCGCCTTATAGACCGCTCTCATCCGGTTTAAATGGCGCTCGTAATGCCCTTCCGCCATAAACTGATAAAGGATATTCTGGTCAATGCGGGATACTGTGGAAGCATAGAAATTCATCCGTTCCCTGTAAATGGCTAAAAGCGGCCCAGGCAAAACCATGTAGCTTATACGGATAGCAGGTGCAATGGATTTGGAAAAAGTCCCGTAGTAAATAACCCGGTTTCTTCCGTCCATTCCCTGCAGCGCAGGGATGGGTTTTCCCTTGTAGCGGAATTCACTGTCATAATCGTCCTCAATGAGATACCGCCCTTCCTTTTCATAGGCCCAGGCAAGAAGCTCCTGCCTTCGCTTTACCGGCATAACAATACCGGTGGGATACTGGTGGGAAGGCATTACATAGGCAATATCTGCCCTGCTCTTTTCCAAAAGCTTCACATCCATGCCGGACCGGTCCATGGCAATTGGGACCACCTGGTATTTTAAGCTGTCAAAGACCCGGTAGGCCTGTTTATACGTAGGATTTTCCATTGCAATCACCTGCTGGGTTCCAAGGATCTGGGACAGCAGCATCAAAAGGTATTCACTTCCGGCACCTACGATAATCTGCTCTGCCAGACAGTTTACCCCGCGGGCAGAGTGAAGATAAGAACGGATGGCTTCCCTGAGAGCAGGCTCTCCCTGAGGATCTCCCGGCATGAACATCTCCCGGTTATCATCTACAAGGGTGTTTTTCGATATTTTTCTCCAGGTGTTAAAGGGAAATGCGCAAAGATCAATGCCTCTGGGAGAAAAGTCCACCTTCCATTCCGGAGCCTTTTCCCTGCCAAGGGAAGAGGAGGTGAAAAAGGCCGGGATCTTCTCCCTTTGTTCCTGCCCGGTATGCACCAGACCCTCGATCCTGCATACAAAATATCCTTTATAAGGAACGGCCTCAATATACCCTTCCGACAGCAGCTGTTCATAGGCCATCTGGGTGGTGCTGCGGCTGACCTTCAAATTCTCCGCCAGCTGCCTTGTGGAAGGAAGGCGGGTAGCAGGACTTAAATTTCCCTTTTTTATTTCCTCTTTGATGTAGCTGTAAATCTGGCTGTAATAGGGCGGCCCTGGCTGGCTTTTTAAGGGTATCATAAGTTCCATGAAAAGTTCCTCCTTTCTGCCTGTGCTTTCCGGCATAAAAGCATCCCGCAGGGGATTTTACGGGATATGAAGAAATGCCGCACGTCCTTTTTTCTCCCGGCCATGCAGCATTCTCCTCGTTTAACCGGCCTTCCCGGCCTGTCAAAGATTATTTTGTTATTTTAAAGGAACTCTTTAATGAAACGATCCGGTTGAATACCAGATGGTCTTCCCTGCTGTCCTTACAGTCAATGCAGAAAAATCCGTTTCTCACAAACTGGAAGCTGTCATAGGCCTTTGCATTTGAGAAACTGGGTTCCACATAGCAGTTTTTTAAGATTGTCAGGGAATTTGGATTTAAGTTTAAGCTGCCATCTTCATTCAGCTTTCCTTTTTCTTCATCAACAATGTTTTCATACAAACGGCATTCCGCCTGCACTGCAGTGGAAGCTGCCACCCAATGGATGGTTCCCTTCACCTTTCTGCCCTCAAAGCCGGAACCGCTTTTTGTCTCCGGATCATAGGTGCAATGCACCACGGTCACATTGCCGTCAGCATCCTTTTCACAGCCGGTACAGGTGACAAAATAGGCATTCATCAGGCGGACTTCATTGCCTGGGAAAAGGCGGAAATATTTCTTAATGGGCTCTTCCATAAAGTCTTCCCGTTCAATGTAAAGTTCTCTTCCAAAGGGAACCTTTCTCTCTCCTAATTCAGGGTTTTCCAGGTTATTGGCAACATCCAGATACTCTATTGCCTCCTCCGGATAGTTGTCAATGACCAGCTTAATGGGATCCAGGATGGCCATCATTCTTGGCCTTTTCAGCTTTAAATCTTCCCGGATACAGTATTCAAGCATAGCATAATCCACAGAACTGTTGGCCTTTGATACGCCTACTAAGTCCACAAACATACGGAGGGATTCCGGCGTATAACCTCTTCTTCTTAAGGCTGCAATGGATACCAGCCTGGGGTCCTCCCAGCCGTCTACAATACCGTCTTCCACCAGCTTCTTAATATAACGCTTTCCGGTGACCACATTAGTCAGGTACAGCTTTGCAAATTCAATCTGGCGGGGAGGATTTGCAAATTCGCACTCCTTAACCACCCAGTCGTAAAGAGGCCTGTGGTCTTCAAATTCCAGAGTACAGATGGAATGGGTGATGCGCTCAATGGCATCCTCTATTGGATGGGCAAAATCATACATGGGATAAATGCACCACTGATCGCCGGTGTTATGATGAGCCATATGGGCCACACGGTAAATAACCGGATCACGCATGTTAATGTTTGGAGATGCCATATCAATCTTGGCCCTAAGAACCCTTTCCCCATCCTTATAACTGCCTTCCTTCATCTCTTCAAACAGCTTTAAGTTCTCTTCCACGCTGCGGTTCCGGTAAGGGCTTTCTTTTCCAGGAGTCTTAAAATCTCCCCGGTATTCCCTGATCTCTTCCGCAGTCAGATCACAAACAAATGCCTTTCCCTTCTTTATCAAAAGGATGGCGCAATCATACATTTCCTGAAAATAATTGGAAGCAAAGAAAAGGCGGTCCTCAAAATCAGCTCCCAGCCACTTTACATCCTCTATGATTGATTCCACAAATTCTGTCTTTTCTTTTGTCGGGTTTGTATCGTCAAAACGGAGGTTGAATTTTCCACCATACTTCTGAGCAAGACCATAGTTAAGTAAAATCGATTTTGCATGCCCGATATGCAGATAACCGTTAGGCTCCGGCGGAAATCTGGTCTGCACGTGATCATAAACACCCTCTGCAAGATCCTTATCTATCTCCTGTTCAATAAAGTTTTTAGAAACCACTTCTTCTTTGTTATCTTCCATTTCTCTTCCTCCATGTCAGTAATTCCAATAATACACTATCATACCATACTTCATCCATTTAGGAAAGGGGGAAAATACAGCAAAGAACCGGGCTGCTGCCCTGTCTTTCCCGTCATTTTCTTGCGGTTTTCTCCCAGGTAGAACGGTTTTCCTCATACTGCCCATTGATCCAGTCCACCACCTGTTTCCGTCCCTCTTCCGTAAAGGGAAACGCCGCTCTTATTTTCTTCTCCTCAGGAGTCGCTTCATAGCAATATGGTTCCGGATATACCACGGCTGAAAATTCTTCCTCCTCCTTTGTCACCCGGTAGCGCATTCCTTTCATGCTCCCGGTGTAAGCTTCCTTTTTAAAAAACTGGATGGGCACAAAAGTATCTTTATTAAGCATTTCACTTTCCTCCTTAATCTCACCTGGCTGATATATCAAACCCTATATCAGCAGCCTGATATTGTCAAGAAAATCCTTTGTTTTCTTATAAAAACTGCGGGAAATACGCAAATAAAAGACTGCTGCCCGGCTCATGTGAACAGCCGGAGCAGCAGCCCAAGGGCTTTGCTCCCATATCTTCCTACCGGGCAGCACTACTTTTTCACGCCAGGCCCGGTTTTCTTCTTGTCTGAGGTCCCGGAAATTCCAGGTCCGATCTCATCCCCTGTGGAAGGGGCACTTGTTGTAATCTCTGTCTCCGGTTCCCTGGTAGGAGCCGCAGTTGTGGGTGGAGCCGTGGTGGGAGCCGCTGTTGTAGGTGCTTCCGTAGGCTTTGCTGCAGTTGTCGTCTCTGCAGCAGGCTTTGTCTCCCCTGGTTTTGAAGTTCCGTTAGAGGTTGTTTTGGATTCTGTTCCAGGCAAATGATAGCAGAGCACCGGAACTCCTGACGCAATATTCTCAAACATGGTTTTTGCCACGGCAGGAGGCAGATTGACACAGCCATGAGAGCCGCTGGCCTTATAGATGGTGCCTCCGAAGCTGCTGCGCCATGTGGCATCATGAAAACCGATGTTTCCGTTAAATGGCATCCAGAAAGACACGGGAGTTCTGTAATCTTCTCCTTTTAAGGTGGCATCCTTTTGCTTATAAGAAAGGGAAAACACACCTGCAGGAGTGGACCAGCCCTTTGACTCATTGCCGGATACAAAATCCGAATCCACCACAAGCTTACCGTCTTTATAAAAATACAGATGCTGGGCCGTTAAGTTCACTTCTACGTAAGTGCTGCCATAATCAGTATCCCCGTGACTGGCAGCCTTCTGCTTGTACACAGGCTCCCTTACCTGGCTCTGCCCGGAGCGGATCAGCTCTGCCAGCTCATCCGCCTCGGCACTTTGGTCGATTTTCCAGCCATAGCTGCCCCCCGTGATCTTTACGGTCTGCCCATAGGAGGTTTTTAAGCTTTTGGCCTTTGTGGACGTATCATACTTAGAAGCCAGTTCCTTTACATATGCGGTGACAGAGGAGCTGCTTAAATAAACCTTACCATCCTCTCCGATTCCGATCCACTTGGAAATCGTATCGCCGTTTAAAACCTTTTTTTCATCTCCGAATTTGTATGTAATGGAAGCATTGACGTATTTGTTCAATTCCTGCACCTGGGCGATCAGCTGCGGATCGTCAGCCGGGATCTGCGGTTTTACATAAGCTCCAAGCTCTTCCAGAGAAACCTCTGTCTGCAAGCCCATGACAGCCTGGGAAATTCCTGTCTGAACAATTTCCGGGTCCAGCTGGTTTCCTTCCTTTGCTGCCACTATTGTGTAGCCCTGTCCCGGTACATAATCAGATACATGTGCATTCTCCGGCTTTTCCATAAGTTCTTCCCTTAAACACGATAAACCGGAAACAGCCGATTCAAATTTGTCCTTATCATACTGAATCATGGTCCCTATGTCAAATTCCTGGGGCGTTTTTATATGTTTCAGCCATTTATAGGTTTTCTGGTCTGCCAAAAGCTTTTCAAGGCTTCCGTCAAAAACTGACTCAAGGCCTATGTCCTTTCCCTTTATCTCCTCAATGCTTTCTCCCCTCTCCCTGATTGACAGCACATAGCCCTCAACTCCGGAAGCAATTGACTTCTTTACTTCTTCTATGGATTTCTTAGATGCATCCATTCCATTAATCGTGGTGTTGGGAAAAAACACCTTCTCATACTGCCTGCCCATCTGAAGATAGGCCAGGGCAGCGATCAGCGCCGCTGCAGCTACAGTCCCGCTTCCAATTGCTGCCCAGCCTTTTAATCCCAATGGCTTTTTCTTCCTGCTGCGCGGTTTCACATTTTCCATTTATTCCCTACCTCTTTACCAGCCTTTTCGTTCAGCATTTATTATACATGAAAACCGCGAAATTTGTCTAAATTTTTACAGTATATTTTTTGACGTTTTTATTACGATTTCCTATTTGAAGGCAGGACTCCCCAAGACATAACAGGATTCCTGGAAGGAACTTCCACCTTAAGGGTCTTAAGAAAATTCCGTTTTTTCCAGGCAGACAAAATATTTCATAATGCCTCTTCCTCCTACATAAGATAAAATTAAGAATGATGAAAAGGATCTTTTATGGCACGCTATTCTCCTATCTACGGAACAGTAACTTCCGTCACACCCTTAATGACCTCCTCTGCCGACAAAAGCTGTACCATGATTATTTCCATAATGAGTGAGAGCCTGGGGCAGACTAATTTTATTGTCACTCCTCAAACCTATGTACTCAGCCAGCATACCTTTAACACCGGCGATTCCATTGTTGCCTTCTACGATACAAAAGCGCCTGTGCCCCTTATTTATCCGCCACAGTTTACAGCGGTCGTCCTTGCAGAAAACAGCGATGGGTATGAGGCTGCTTTTGATTATTTTGACGAAGACCTGCTGAGTTCATCCCAAACCCTGAAGCTGAGCCTGTCTGATCAAAGTGATACAACCATTGTTCTTTCCAACGGTCAGACTTTCTTTTACAATCCTGGCGGCCACTTTCTCCTTGTTACTTATGCATTTACCACGCGCAGCATCCCGGCTATCACAACTCCCCTGATGATTGTGGTCTTCTGCCCTCCTGACAGAAAAACTTAAAATGGCCTTGATTCCAACATAAAAAACACCTGGCTTCAAAGGGATTCCTCTGTAAGCCAGGCGTTTCCTGCCTGCGGATAAAAGCATTATCTATCCGCAGCCTTTATATCATCTGCTGTCATAAAGGCACCCTCATAGCCCAGGAATTCACACAGCCTGGTGGTATGGGGCTGCTCCAGCCTGGCCTTGGACAGGCTTTCCTTCTGGTAAAAAACCTCTTCTCCCGGACCGTCTGAAAGCACCTTTCCGTGAGCCATGATAATGACCCGTTCAAAATATTCCGCTACAAAATCCATGTCATGAAGAATGGCCAGCACAAATTTTCCCTTTTCACTTAAGGTACGGACAATCCTTCCCAGCACGGCCCGCCCTCTGGCATCCTGGGCAATGGTGGGTTCATCCAGTATCAGCACCTTAGGGTCCATGGCAGCCACTGAAGCGATGGCAACCATTTTCCGTTCCGATAAATCCAGGTCATAGGGGTTTTCTTCTGCCGCTTCCATAAGCCCTACCATCTCAAGGGCCTCCACAGCCCGCTTTTGCGCCTCTGCACGGCTCAGTCCTAAGTTTAACGGTCCCACCATGACCTCTTCCAGCACCTGGTTTTTGAATATCTGGTCATCCGGGTTCTGGAACACATACCCTACCTTTCCGGCAAGCTGTGCCACGGTCCTTTTGGAAATATCCTCGCCCTCAAAGAAAATATTCCCTGCATCAGGCTTTAAAAGTCCTTTTAACAGTTTGACCAGAGTGGTCTTTCCGGCTCCGTTCTGGCCAATGATGGCAGTAGGTCTTTTGTCAAGGCAAAGGTCCAGATTCCGGATCACCGGAGTATCAGGCTGGTAATGAAATCCAAGATCCTGAATCCGGAACACTTCCTCAGCCTGTTTCTCTCCATTTTTATATACAAAGTTCCTGCCGGCAAGCCTTGGAGGAAACTGCTCCCTTAAATCCTCCATCTGCTCAAGAGTGACCGGATAAAGCTTGTCCTCCCCCTCTTTCCGGTACACCCCAAGGGCCCTGCACACCTGGGTATAGACCGGCGGCTTAACCCCCAGTTCCTCCAGATCATCCCTTGAAAAAATCCGTTCCGGAGTATCAAAGGCCACCTGCTTTCCTTTGTGAAGAAGAAGGATCTTGTGGCAATAAGAAGCCAGCTTCTCCATTTTCTGTTCCACCATAATAATGGTGATGCCTGTTTTTGCCAGCTTATCAACCACCCGGAACACCTCTTCGCTTCCCTGAGGGTCCAGCTGGGAGGTAGGCTCATCAAGCACAATAACTTTCGGCTCCATGGCAAGGATGCTGGCAATGGCCACCCGCTGGGTCTGTCCGCCGGATAAATCAAAAGGATTTCTGTCTCTGTACTCCTCAATATCCAAAAGCCTTAACTTTTCTTCCACCCTTTTAAAAATCTCTTCCCGGGAAATCCCCAGATTCTGAAGTCCAAAAGCGATTTCTTCAAAAACCGTATCCTTTGCACCGGAAAGCTGGTTAAATGGGTTCTGGAACACAAGGCCCACCTTCTGGCACAATTCGGCAATGGGAGTCTTTGCCCCCTCTGCCCCGTCAATGAAGATCTTTCCGCCGTAAGCCCCACGGAACATGGTTGGCACCAGACCGGCAAAGGCCTGGCATAAAGTGCTTTTTCCTGCCTTGTTCTCACCTGCTATCCCAATAAACTGCCCCTTTTCCACTTCAAAATCAATTCCGTCCAGAGCCAGGCTTTCTGTATGGGGATACCGGTATTTTAAATTGTTCACTTCGATCAAAGCCATGCAAGCACCCTCCATACAAGGGAACATGCAATGAGCAGGGCCATAAGTGACATGAATGCCTTGTCCCTGCCATTAAGCCTGTGGTCCCTTAAAAATGTTTTCTTATTCCTTGAATCAAATCCCCGCACTTCCAAGGCAATTGCCCTTTCCCTGGTGTTGATCAGGGAGCTGCTGACCACAGGAGAGATCAGGGGAATAAATGCCCTGGCTCTCACAAGCAGGCTGCCTTCCGTTTCCATGCCCCGGCTTCTCTGGGCATCCATGATGGTGTTCATGGTTCCCATCATCTGGGGAATGATCTGAAAAACAGAGCTGATCATGTATCCGAACCTGGGCGAAAAGCCTGCCTGCTCCAAGTCATCTACCAGATCCGCAGGCTTTGTGGTCAATACAAAGGTGGCAAAAGCCAAAAGCATGTTCAAAATGTTGAGTCCGATCCTGGTGGCATAAAGAAGTCCTTCCTGATAAAAAGCAAGGGGCCCGAGATGGAACAGCACCTTCTGATTTTCCTGATTAAATAGACCGTGTATCAAAAAAATGGTGATGATGATGGTAAAAGAAAAGACGATCAAGGGAAAAACATGACCTATGATTTTCCCGCTGACCAAAAGACACAGACTGATGGCCAGGAACAGGACATACATCCACAGCGCACCCCCGATCAGGGGCGCGCTGACGGCGGCCAGGATATAAAACATCTTGGCAAATGGATGCAGCCTGGTTAAGAAGGTATCCTTATCCACGTAAAGACTGATACTTTTCATATAATTCTGCCTTTCCTGCTTTAATCCAGACTCATCACTTCATCATCCAGTTCATAAAGGGAAGTCAGTTTCTTTGGGAGTCCTTTGATGATGGCAAACACGATCAAAAGGGTGATCAGCTTATCCGGCACATCCACGATAACCTCGTCAAGGAAAGAACCAAGGGCAACAGGAAGTCCGGAAGCCTGTGACCAGGCAAAGACAGCGTCTCCCCAGATGTTGCCGGTAGTTCCGCCCCAGAAAATGATGTTTAAAGGAGTGGAGATCACAACAGCCGCAAGACCTGCCACACAGGCTGTGAGAATGGCGCCTGAAAGTTTTTCCATATGGCCGAATCTTGCCATAATTCCTACGGCAACACCGATTCCCAGGCTGGTCAATGCATAGACCAGAGTAATGGAATCACCGGTGGTAAAGCCGTAAATCAGGTTATTGGCAGCTCCGCAGATCCCGCCAATCACAGGTCCGCCCAGAATTCCGCCGATACAGGTGCCGATGGAATCCAGCCAAAGCGGCAGCTTTAATACAGATGCAAAAAGTTTTCCTAAATAATTGATTCCAATGCAGGCCGGGATCAGCACAAAGCAGGCCGCATTCAATTTGGTTTTAAATAAATTTTTCATCTCTTTTCCTCCATTTATGTTTTTGCATACCAGGGAATCAAGGGATATGCTTGTATATCCGGTTGATTCACAAACTCAGGGCTGAAGGATGTTTTTCTTTCAGCCCTGATCCATCCGGACAAAGGCTTCCAGCGCCGTCAGGATCTCCAAATGCTCTCCCCTCATCATGGCAGACTCTCCAACCGTATAGCTGTTAATGTTGTCTTCTATGGATTCTTCATGCTCAACCACTACATTTAAAATGGAAGCGGTTTTCACTCCCCGAAGTCCGCCCACCACAAATAACGCAGCGGTTTCCATGTCAGAGCCCATGACTCCTTTTCCCGCCCAATAGGCGCAGACCTCTTTTTCCTCATCAATGTAAAAGCTGTCATGGCTTCTGGCTATTCCCACATGGATTTTTGCTCCCAATCCCCCAGCACTTTCTATACAGGACAGCAAAAGCTCCGTATCCGGCACAGCCGGATAGATGGAGTCCACATAGGAAGAAGAGGCTCCGTCATCCCGGACAGCCCCATTGACCAGAATCAAATCCCCAAGGCGGATTCCTTTTTGCAGCGCTCCGCAGCTTCCGATCCGGATCATTGCCTTCACTCCGATCCTGGCCAGTTCCTCCACTGCAATGGCCGTGGACGCGCCTCCGATTCCGGTGGACACCGCCATGACCGGAACTCCCCTGTATTTCCCTTTAAGACTTCTGAATTCCCTGTTATAAGCCAGTTCCTCCACCTCTGTGAGGCAGGCTGCGATCCTGTCCAGACGTTTCGGATCTCCCGGAAGCAGTCCATAGGGAACGGCCTGTTCTTCTGACAGCTTGATATGAGGCATGATCTCTGCCATAGGTATCATCTCCTTTCACCCTTTCTATGACCTGAATTTAGCACAAAGAGGCTATCCTGTCAATCTATTGCAGCAAACTGCCCCTGATTGTATGTCACATTCCCAGGGAGCCTGCCTATTTCCCAACATCTGCATTGACTTATGATGTATTCGTGATAAAATGGACGAAAGAGGTTTTCAAGGAGGTTTCCAATGGTTACACTTCATCTGGATGACGCTGTTATCAAAAGCCTGAGCAGCAACGAACTGAATATTCTGAAATTTGTCTATGAGCACACGGAAGAAGTTCTGGATATGAGCATACAGTGCCTGGCTTCCCAGACAGCCTATTCCTCTGCCACCATCCTCCGTTTCTGCAAAAAGCTTGGATATTCCGGGTTTGCGGAATTTAAATATGCCCTCCGAGCCGAAGGAAAAAAGGAACATTCAGAGCCTGCGGTTTCAAAAGCCCAGGATTTCACCACCAGAATCATGATCGACAGCCTGTGTTCCAATGTGGAAGGGACCTCCAATCTCATATCCGAAGACCAGCTCAGCCTTGCCTTCCGGTATTTTGACAGCGACTGCCCCATCTACTTATGGGCGCCGGGAGGGATCACTTCCATTCTCAGCGATTATTTTGAGAAACTTCTGTTTTCCATCGGACGTCAGAACGTATACAAGATCGAATCCGGCAAAATGGGAGAGCATATTTTGCGAAATATCCGCACAGAATCCCTGCTGATCTTAATCAGCACCACCGGCGATTTCGGCCCCACCGTGCGCCTTGGCAAAATCGCCCGGATGAACAATGTTCCAATTCTCTCCATCACCCCATATACCAACAATGCGGTTGCCAATCTGGCCACTGTCAACTTCCGCTTCTTCACTGACCAGCGTGAGAACCGGGGAGCGGAGTTCACCTCCAGGCTTCCGGTATTTTATGTAATCAACGTCATCATCCGCAGCTATCTTCATTATAAGCTGTCCGGCAGGGAACAGGCGGAACAGGGAGGAAACCATGATTCCTTTATTTGAAAAAGCACATCAGCTTACGCTTACGTATACAGAGGAGGAGATTCTTAAGTATTTTGAATCCAATCTTCCTTCTTCCGTGTATGCCAATTTAAACGATTTAAGCGCCTGTCTGTATACCTCCAACGCAACCATTGTCCGTTTCTGCCAAAAGCTGGGTTTAAAGGGTTATAATGAATTTAAATACCAGGTTCGCAAGGAATTAAAACAGGTTCAGCCCCAGGCCTTTCGCTCGGATGATTTAATCCATCACTCCCTTGCCCTGTTTAAGGACAATTTAGAGCAGGTGGATGAAGAAAAGCTGGAAGAGATCGCAGGGCTTTTAACCAGTGACCGGCCTATTTATATCTACGGCTCCAACTTAAGCTCCCTGGCCGCCAAATACCTCCAGACAGTCTTGACCACTCTTGACTATCCCTGTATTCTGGTGGAGTGGCAGCGCCTGTTAAACGGGCTCATACACGAGATCAGCAGCGATGCCGTTCTTTTCGTCATTACAGCCCATGGGGATGCCAGGCGCTATCTGTCTGTTTTCCGCAAGGCAAAAGCCCGGGGTGTCATCACCATCCTCCTTACCTGTGAAAAGGACAGCCCTCTGATTGCCTGCAGCACCATTGCCCTCTGCACCAATGACCGGAATGAGGAGTACCGCCATGTAGATATCAATCCAAGGCTTGGAATCTTCACCATTGTCCAGATTCTCATTGAACTGGCGGCCCAGATCAAACAGAATACCCCGGCAGACGGGGAGGATTCCCTGGCTTTGCCTTAACCAAAAAAAGAAGCTGCCTGACCATGACTTGCATGATCCGGCAGCTTTCTTTATCCCTTATTAATATTTTAATACTTCCCTCACATTGGATGCAATCCCTTCCACTTTTGGCCCATAAATCACCTGAATATGAGTACCACTGGAACGGACAAATCCCATGGCGCCTGTTTTCTTTAAAATCTCTTCACTTACCAGTTCCATATCCTTTATGTCCACACGGAGTCTGGTAAGGCAGTTATTTACCACAGTAATATTATTGTATCCTCCAAGTCCTTCTATGATTCTGGAGGCCAGAGCATGCTGCTTATCCTCCATGGTGCTCTCCCGGGTTTCTGTCTCCTGATCTTCATCGGATACGTCAATGGAAAGCTGTTTTTTCGTCAGATAGCTTTTGAATACATAATAATAGATCAGAGAGAAGAAGGGTCCTGTAATGATCACCCAGTACCAGCGGGATCCCGGCTGGAATACGCCCCAGATCAGGAAATCAATCAGGCCGCCGCCTGTGTTTCCGATAACGACCTTAAATGCCGCCATCAGCATAAAGGACAGACCGCCCATGACCGCATGGAACAAAAACAGCGGAGGAGCAATAAACATGAATGAGAATTCCAGCGGTTCCGTGATTCCGGATACAATGCTGGCTGCAACACCTGCAATCATAAGAGCCTTTACCTTGTTCTTTTTCTCCTGAGGAGAAGTCCTGTAAATGGCCAAAGCAGCAGCAGGGAGGCCGAACATCATCATGGGCATCTTTCCCTGTCCTAAGAATACCGTAAATGGCCTCAGCTCTGTGATATTCACCTTATCAACGAACTGTAAAAAGATATTTAAACATCCTTCCACGCCTTCATAGGTTCCTCCGATGGAGGTAGTACGGAAAATGCCGTTTAAAACATGGTGCAGACCGGTGGGGATCAGCAGACGCTCCAGGAATCCATAGCCAAATACCCCGGCCAGCCCTGTTGCAGAGATCAATCCTCCCATGCCGTCAATGACCATGGATACAGGTGACCAGACAATTGGCGCTGCCAGACCTACCACTGCCATAACCATAATGACCACAATCGCTACAAAACG
Organism: Lachnospiraceae bacterium; assembly: GCA_902363835.1. Lineage (GTDB taxonomy): Bacteria > Bacillota > Clostridia > Lachnospirales > Lachnospiraceae > Lacrimispora. The sequence continues at coordinate 118,521 of CABJBM010000019.1, read as the reverse complement.
CTTGCCTCCGTAAAAGGAGACTGCCACCGGAAAGGTGATTTTGTGATACCGGTTATGAAGGGAGGCCGTTATAATACCTGAGACAATACCTGCAACCGCTCCCATATCCAATGTCTCTACACCTAGGATGGTGGATATTTTCAAGGCTCCGAAATTCATAAAACCGGAATTGATCATACATGAGGATGCCACTAAAAACGTATAATATCCGATAAAGCCTGCAAACGCTGCTATTTCCTTTTCCTCCCTTGCCATACCAAAGGAAATGGAAATGGAAAACAAAACCGGAATCAATGTAAATACAACGCCTGATATTTTATTTAAAGTAAAAATAATAAAATAGACAAGCCCCTGCTGTAAAAATGGAGCCGCCGCCTGTACCTGCGCCTTCATAAGCGCAGAGGTCAGTCCCAGAACGATTCCGCATGCGGCCAAAGCTGCAATTGGCATCAGTAGACTACGTCCCAGAGCTGAGAAAAAGTCCATCACCCTATTTTTTTTCATGATAATATCCTCTCCCGCCGCAGTCCCCTTTCGCTGCGGCGTTACATCCTGTTTTCTTATGTTTTCCCGGGCGAGCATATTTCATCTCACTCCCCCAATTTCTTTCTTCCATATGCCCTTATTTTAACTCCGGCCACATGCCCTTATTTGCCTCGATTAAGGCATCCAGAACTTTTCTTGCTTTCTTTCCATCGTTGATCAGCCTGTTAAGGGTAAATGCCTCAAGAGCTTTCTGATAAGAGTTCTCAAAATACGCATCCACGATCAGCTTTTCACAGGATACCTGGTTTACCAGAAGTCCCAGATAAAACTGCGGAATGTTTCCAACTCTCATGGGACGGGGACCATTTGCCCCAAGCTCACACACCACCTCAACCATGGCATCATCCTGCATATTGGCTATGGCTCCGTTGTTTTCAATGATCATAATATGTCTGTCATTTTTATTAAAAGCAATGGATTCTGCTACCTTAATCATCATTTCGGCATGAGCATCGGAAATCTCGTCGAACTTATCTCCCAGCTTTCCTTCCCTGATTACCTCTGCACATTCCCTGAATACACGCTTTTCTCTCCCTGCCATAACCTCATCGGCTCGGGTGAAGTCCGGGTCCAGATGGCTGGCCTTGTATTCCGGATACAGGTAATACTGGTCATAGGTGTTAGGCAGGTATTCCGGGAAATCCTCCATGATCGTCTTTACCATTCCGTAAGTGTCAAGCCAGGATTTGTCCCTCTGCTCCGCATCCTGGGGAAGGAAGCCGTTCTGGGCAACCATTTCCCTGATCTTTGGAAGCAGGTCTTCTCCTGTGCGGACGTCATACATATGGGTAAACCAGCCATAGTGGTTCAGTCCGAAATAAACCGGGTCCAAATCCTCCCAGCTGCATTTTAAAAGCCTGCTGCAGGAACGCACCACGTTCTCCGGCTGGTCACAGATGTTTAAGATTCTCTTGTCATCCGGGAACTCCCTGCGTAACGCTTCCGCAACAATGGCAGCTGGGTTAGAGTAATTCAGAATCCATGCATCCGGCGAATAGGTACGGATATCGTGTACGGCCTTAATCATATCCACACAGGACCGAAGGCCATAAGCCATCCCCCCTGCTCCGCAGGTTTCCTGTCCCACCAGTCCCATGCTCAATGGAATGTGCTCATCCTTTGCCCGCATGGATAGCCCTCCGGCACGCATCTGCATAAATATGAAATCCATCCCCTCATAGGCTTCTTTGATATCCGTGGTATAAGAGAAATCCAATTCCGGAAACCTCTCCTTAAAGAGAATCTCCCCATACTTTCCAATGGGCTCCTGACGTTCGCTGTCAATGTCAAAGAGCACCAGCCTCTTTAAAGGAAACTCTTCTCTCAGCCTGACAAATGACTTCAGGAATCCAAGTGTAAAAGTGCTTCCGCCTCCAACGATACAAACATTAAATGTTTTCATTGCTTTTCTCCTTTTCAACATTTCTGATTGTCCTTTTCTGATGGCCTTATGATACTTTATTTCATTTAACATGTAAATAGTTTCACACGCATACGGATACTATCCCACATTTTAATATTTATTACTCTTATAGTAATTTTTTTCATTTTTATAAAAACGGTTTTTTTAATAAAGAATAATGATTGAAAAAATGATAAAATGGCAGTTGCTTTACTTTTAAGCAAAGTTTATACTTATACTTTGAAAAAATAAAGAACTGTATGTTTCATCAGGCGGTGACTTCCTGTTATTAATAAAATAAGCTTTAAAACCGGCCGATGCTTAAAGTTTGCAAGAAAGGGAATATATTCAGAATTAATATTGATCTGTGTTAAGCAGTGTGAATGGACAGAATTAGATGAATATGATTTTACTAAGCAATAGTTCCCGCCGGTTAAGGTGAAACAGAAAAATTTATAAAAAACACTTGACTCCAACCTCAGGTCAGACCTTATGGTTGTATTTGGGAGGTGATATTGCATGTCATACACAGTGCATGAAGTCGCAAAATTATCTGGTGTTACAATAAAAACATTGTATCATTATCAGAAAATCGGATTGCTTATGCCGGAAAGTATTGCAGAAAATGGATATCGGTACTATGGTGACAAGGAGCTTGAACAACTTCAGCAAATCCTGTTTTACCGCGAACTTGATTTTCCGTTGGAAAAAATCAAATCTGCCATGCAAAACGGGCCCTCCCGCTTGCGGTGCTTATGTGAGCAAAAGACTTTGTTGATAGCGCGCCAACAGAGAATCAGCAGCATTTTGCATACGCTCGAAGAAGCAATCGTCTATACGGAGAAAGGAGCTGCTATGAGTAAAGAAAAGATGTTTTTGGGTCTGAATAAGCAAGAATGGGAAGGTGCATTAGAGCCACAGAACGAGTATTTAAGTGAAAACTATGGCTATTCCATTGACACCAGTACAATTGATACAGATATTATGAATGAAAAGGCTAATGAAGCGACAGAGTTTATAACTTTTATGGCAAATGCCCTTAGAAACGGCGTCAGTGCCAATGCAAATGAGGTTCACTCCGCCATCCATAAGCATATTCAGTTTATGGGACGCAGTATGAAAATTGATGCACAAGGTTTTGCCGCTCAATCAAAATTTTTAATGACAGATGAGTTTCATCGTCAAATGCTTGAAAAACAGCAGACTGGTTTGAGTTATTATATTTGTTTTGCGGCTGAAAGCTACGCCGGGAAATAAAATATCCAAAGAAATAATATTTTAATTTAGAAATCCTGCAAAAAAGCAGCTGCAAAAATAAGTGATTGCCTACCTATTTTTGCAGCTGCCTTAGCTTTTATTGTCCCTGGCAAAAAGATATCATTTCCTTCGCTTATTGCTCCCGGTTAATAATGGCAGATGACAGGAATCCCGGAGTAAACCAGGCCGTACAGGGCTTTTGCCTTATCCGGCGGAAGGTTGATACAGCCATGGCTTCCCTTTGTCTTATAAATATCTCCGCCAAACCCGGCTCTCCAGTTTGCATCATGAAGACCGATCCCTCCGTTAAACGGCATCCAGTAATTCACATGGCTTTCATATTCGTAAGTGCCATCTGCTCGTTTCTCTCCCCGCAGGACCCGGTCTGTCTCCTTATAGGAAAGGGTGAAAATGCCCTCCGGAGTTGTGTAATTTTTGGAAACATTTCCTGTCACACATGGAGAATCCCATACCAGGACACCGGCTTTATACATGTAAACATGCTGGGCCGCCATATCTATCTCCACATAATTTCCTCCCCAGGCATTGCTCCGGTCAGCCACTGTCTGAATATACTTTGGTTCCCTTTTCTGGCTCTGTCCGGACTGAATGATAGCAGCCAGGGCAGCAGTTTCTCCCGCCTGATCAATCTTCTGGCCATAGGAACCAGGAAGAAGGCGGGCCTTTCCATTTGTGACACGAAATGCCCGTTCTTTTCCTGTTGTATCATACTTGTCTGCCAGAGCCTTTACATAAGCCGAAGTTTTATCTCCTCTTACGTTTATCACTTCTCCCGTCATTCCTGATATCCAGGAACAGATCTCCTCTCCTTTTAAAACCTCTGACCGGTCTCCAAAAGCATAGGTGATTTCCATTTCCCTTACACGGTTGAGGGCATCCCGCTGGGCAATCAATCCGGCATCCTCTGAGGTGACGGTTACGGTGTCATAACAGCCTGATACCTCAATGTTTATTTGGGGAAGTTCTTCATTTAACACAGCCTTGACTGTTGCTTCCAGTTTTTCAAGGTTCACGCTGTTTCCCTGTACTTCAGGAAGGATGGTAAAGGGAATTCCCTGCTGCCAGTCAGAAATCCGGGCATTCCTCGTAACCGTAATATCCTCTGCATTTATGCAGGAGAGGGAATTCAGCTTTTCCTTTAACTTTCCTTCATCATAAGTGACCGCTCCCTTTTGGATATAAGTATTATCAACGGCAGGCCCTGCCATCCGACCTGTGGCATTCTGTTCCTCCAGGATGGTGTGAAGCCCTTCCGTAAGGACCACCTGATAGGAAATTTCAGGACCGCTTATAACCTCAGTTACGTCACCTCTCTCCTGAATGGAGAGCTGATATTCCCTGCCATAAAAGCCTTCTATCTGTATCTTCGCTTCTTCAACCGTCATTCCTCCAACAAGGACACCGTTGATTCTGGTCCCCGGAACAAATTTTGAAGCGTCATCTGCCAGTGCAACTGTCGCCCCTGCCAGCATAAATATGACTGCCAGGAGAACGCTCTTTCCCATCGTACCCGCATGATTTCTTTTCCTGATCATTGCTATAAATCCTTTTCTAAATATTATGGAAAGTACTTCCACGGTTTCTAGGGTAACACGATTTCAAGGGAATCACAAGAAAAATCATTCCCCATTTTTCTCCACTTTGGAATATAGAAACACGCCGCCAATGGTAATCAGACCTCCTGCAACCTGCAAAAGGGCCGGAAGCTCTGCAAAAAGGAAAACGGCAAATATAGCTGCTACCACCGGCTCACAAAGCTTGGAAGCCGAAACAAAAGAGGGTGATAAATATTTTAAGCACCAGCTGAAAATGCTGTGTCCAAGCAGGGTGGAAAATACTGCCAGAAGAAGCCCCACTACCACAGAACTGATTCCATACCCATAAAAAGGAATCCCTGCCCCTGCCGTAAAAATACAGAGCACCAGTGCACAAAAGCAATAGACAATATAAGTGTAGGATGTTGTCGACATTCCTTTCCGCACTTCCCGGCCAATAAGGGTATAAACCGCTGAGAATATGGCCGCTGCCAGGGCAAGTCCGTCTCCTGATAAATGGTCGCCTCCTGCCGAATAATCGGAAAAAGCGATGAGCAGACTTCCAAATACGGTGATGGCAATGCTTGCTAAGGCAGCCTTTCCGATTCTGCCCTTCAGAAATAATACAAATCCCAAAGCCACCCATATGACCTCGGTACAAACAATTGCCGTTGAACTTGCCACAGAAGTCTGCTTTAAAGATTCAAACCATGCCGTAAAATGCAGGGCCAGAAATATCCCGCTCACCGCACATAATACCATGGTCTTCCTATCCGTCCGTTTCAGCTCCTCCCGAACCTGCGCTTTCCCAAATACCACCGGAGTCATAAGCCCTACCGTCCACAAAAGCCGGTATGCAGCCGTAACAACAGAAGGCGCATGGGAATATTTGACAAAAATCGCAGAAAGGGAAATTCCTATGATTCCGATCACGATCATGACCATGGGATGCTTTTCAAGAACTTTCATTTTTATTCTCCTTTGTTATCCTTGTCTCAATGCATGTCTTCTGATTATAGCATCACTTCCGGTATTGTCAAAGCATTATGGGGAAATAAGGAAAAACCATGCTCTTAGGTTCATATCATTTCTATTATGTTATTACTGTCGATCATTCAGAATTTCTATGATATTTTGCGGATTATTGGAGGTATTTTGCCTATATCATGCAATATATGTTATAACTTATCACTAATTCATTACTTTTATCTATGCTTTTCTGCAAATTTACTCTATCTTTCTTTTGAATATTGAAATGATCCATCTTGTGCTTCCATAGCTTTGAGCAGCAGGAACCGTGTTTATCAGCTCCCACCCCTGCTGGCCTAATTCATTTAATTCTCTTTGGAATCCACTTTGATCCACCTTACCTCCGAATGCTCCTTTGGCATCAGTAAACAGCGTTTTGTATTCAAATTTCTCCATGTTCTTACCTCCTGTTATTCTTCCGCTTTTGACGGCAAACATTTGAAACAGCCCGCCTTCTCGTGTTAAGTCAGGTTGTTTTTTAAGCATTCGGTTCTTTAGCCATTTATTTTCTTAACCATGTATTTTTCTGATCACAGGTTTTTCTAGTCATGCGTTTTCCTTGCAATGGAAAAAGATCCGCAGAGTTTACTGCCTCTGCGGATCTTTTTCTTCTGCTTTTTATTCTTTATTTTTATTCTAAACCTTTCAGATACAGATGAATGGGATATGACAGATACTGAACATCGTCAAGCTTTTCAACCGTTACAAATCCTGCAGGAGCATTCAGTATGGTTGGAATTCGGTTTACAATGGTTGCACATGTATGCTCTACTGTAGCCGGCTTCTGAACGAAGAAGGTTGTATCCGGCTCCCCAATGATCTTCCAGTCGCACATGTCACCGTCATCAGGGCCGTAAACCTTGCCAATACACTGGGTCTCAATGACCGGCCCCTGGAAAGTTTCTGTGGTTACAACTGCGCTCATACCGATGCAGTTGCCCTTTGGGATCGTAGCTCCCAGAGTTTCGGAATATAAGTCTTTATCATAGAAATAGGGAACGCATTTCTGTGTCTGTGATTTAATGGTCCAGCCCATCTTATTGCACAGCGCTTCATTGGAATTCCATACATAAGAAGGCTCCAAAGTAGTTGGATGAGCGATCTTTTCCTCGAATTCCTCAGGGGTCAGGCCTGCACCGTGGGCCTCGGCTAAGGCCAGGCCGTAATCTTCCACATTATAGCTGACTGCACCTTCAATGCGGTCGATCTGATGGACGCCGCCTGCCACACAGCCAATCATATTGATCCAGTAAATATCCTGCATTCCTGCGCCAACAATCGTACAGCCGTTTTCCTTTGCAAGAAGGTCCAGACGGTTGGTAATTGCGGAAGCAGTTGTCCATGGATAAATAGCTTCTTCACAGGTTGTCACCACATTGATCCCTCTGGAAACGCATTTCTCAAAATGAGGGTATACGTCATCCATGAAGCTGAACAAGGTCACTATGGCGATATCTGCATCACATTCATCCAGAACCGCATCTGCATCACTGCGGATAGGAACACCGATCTTAAATCCAAGGCCGGCAAATTCGCCCACATCCATGCCTACCACATCCGGGTTTACATCAATGGCACCTACAATTTCCGCACCCTTTTCATATAAGTATCTCAAAATATACTTTGCCATTTTCCCGCAGCCATACTGTACCACACGGATCTTTTCATAATTCATCATCATCGTCATCCTTTCTCTATTAGACTTGTTTGAGAGTTTTACTCCTGATGACTTCATTATAAAGGTTATAGATGGTATCAGGTCAATGGAGCAAAATCACCAAATATCAGGACATGCGGACCGGTACCTGAAGGCGCAGAAACATGCCTCTTTCCTTATAATCAAGAGGCATTTCCACAATGACTTCACATATGTAATCTCCAGCCACGGTGTAATGATTTTCTTCTATGGCTGCAAGCAGGCGGTCCATGTATTCCTTTTCCTTGGAAAAACGGTCACAGTATATGCAAAGATAGGATCCTGCCGGTACGATGGTTATCAGCTCTTCATCAACGAATTCCTGGTCCACAAACACAAAGATCTGGGTGGAATACAGGTTTCGTTTCATAAAGTTCTCACGCTTTAAAATAGTTCCCGCATTGGCAAAGTAAAAGGCCGATATTTTACGGGCAGCCATATCCTCTTTTAAGCTGCGCAGCAAACGTTCGTATTCGTCAATTTCATAATCATAAAAATTGGTTTTTGTCTCTTTTACATACATCCGGCGTTTTGGTATGTATTCCAGCACAATAGCCCCGTCCGGAGGGGCTGCTTCATAGCGTTCATAACTGTCAAGGGTCCGTTCAATTGCCCGTTTTTGAAGGTTAAGCTCCACAATTTTCTGGTCAATGGCATCCCGGTTCTCCTTAAGAAGCTGCTTTATCCGCCCCATATCCCATTTCTTCATGTGGACCCTGATCTCCTTTAAAGGCATCCCAAGGGCTTTCATGTACCGGATCATATCAAGCTGGGCGCTTTGGCGGATGTCATAGTAGCGGTATCCGGTGTTCTCATCCCTGTAAACAGGTGAAAACAGCCCTTCCCGGTCATACAGCCTTAACGTTTGCTCTGATATGCGGTTGATTTTAGCCATTTCCCCAATCGTCATTTTTTTAACATTAAAATTCGTCAATTTTATCATATCCATCAATCTCCGCAGTAAATCATAATGGTTTCTATCTTTATTATACAAAATAAACTTGATACTTGCTATAAGGTTTTTGATAATTTCTTCACATAATCAAGATAAAAAAGTGACACCATTTCAGACACATGCTATATATAAGGCTTGATGGCAGCTAAGTGCCATTGCCTTTTATGAGCGGCGGACTTGGGCTTAAAACATATGGTAAAGTGCCTGGAACAGAGGCCCGGAGTCTTAGCTTTGGCCATTATGATAAATCCGCCTCCGCCATAATACGCCTTTCATAAACTCCGTTTCATTATGGGTCTCATAAACAATTGCTTTTTCTTCTTCGCTGCAGCCAATCAAAATTTTAATTTCCGAATCCCGCTTCATAAGATCAACAATGCACATAACCGCATCTGCTCCCATTGCAGGATCGCTTCCTCGCCATACATCGATTCCGCCCCCATCCATTGAGGATGTCCCTTTCAAGTAACCATAATCCAGCTTATAAATAAAGTCCCTGTATTTTGGATGGCAGCTTCCTTTTGGGCGGTCAATGACAAGTTCCGATCCAGCCACCAGTTTATCAATGGCAGTCCAAAAACCCTCATTATTTTCAGGCTGATTCAGCCATTCAGCCTTTAACAGCCGGTAGGAAACTCTGTCTTTCATGTTGCCGTCGTGCCAGGCACAGGCCTTGTACTCTCCTTCCTTTATAAGCCCGCATTTTTGCATAACCCGCCAAGAAGCTTTGTTATCAGAAAAACAGCCTGTTTTAAGCCGGAACACATTATCATCTTCAAAAGCAAAACGGATTACTTCCCTGAATGCTTCCGTGGTATACCCTTTGCCCTGGTATTCCGGTAAAAAGAAATAACCTGCATGAGCTATTTTGCCCACAGGAGTAATTTCCTCCACAGTATAACCGATTGAGCCTATAAAAGCGCCTGTCTCAATTAATTCAACAGCAAAGAAATATTTTGTTCTATGAGGATTTCCCGCTTCCTCTATTGCCGTATCAAGATTTTGTCTGCTTTCAGCCATTGAATGGGTCATGATATCATCGAGATAATACATAGTCCCGGAGTCGGACATCAGCCTATGCCATTCATTAAAATCTTCCGGCTTTGGATCACGTACAATCAAACGTTCCGTCATAAGCCGAACCATATTCATTCCCCTCCTTTGCGCAATTCCACTGATCCATAAGCTGCTGTATTGACTGCTGCCGTAATTCCCGCTTATTGCTTACCGCTTTTTTAACTACTTCATACAGCTCTTTGCCAAGAGGCCATTGTCCCAGGGAACGGTCGTATTCTGAAAACAAGGCAAAAGCAACTGCACCCATTGTGTAAACGTTTGTAATTTCATCAATCTCAGCGCCCAGGATGAACTCTTCCGGCGACATGAAGCGCGAACTTCCCCATAAACGGCCCATGTTATTTATGTAAGGCTTTTTTGCGTAAAAATCAATATCACAGATCATGGTTTTCCCTTGTTCAAAGTCATACATGATACTGCCGTCATAAAAATCAATGGCAACATAACCTTTTTCGTGTACAAAAGAGTGGAATGACAGAATGTCCTCAAATACCCGCATTTTTGTTTCAACAGGCATGCTCATGAATTTCTTTCTGGAAACAGGGTACATGCGCCCCATACATTCTCCATCAGCCCATTGGAACACAGCGGCATAACCGCCGCCAATTTCTTCATCCCTGATAAGCCTTATGAGATTATTATGAGCCAGGTCACGGTATACAGGGACAGCGCTTTTAAGGTTCTGAACAGCCTGTTCAGCCGAACAGCAAGCCCTTTCTGTAGGAGCACCGGCAAACTTAGCAAAATATCTTTTCCCCTGATTCCTGAGGCCAAAGCAGATATTACCGGAATCCTGATCATCAAATACTTTAAAGACCGTACCATATGAACTGATAAAGGACATATCAAAGGCTTTTTTAAGCTTATATGGTATTCCGTCCATATATTGAATATAGAAATCTTCCATATACCAGGATGGTACAGGATTTTCCATGTTGTCAAACCAGGCGAGCACATTCTGGGACTGCCTTATCATTGTATCTATTTCTTCCTGACCAAATGGGATTGCCCAGGGAATGGACGATACTGTATTAGAAAAAATATACAAAGCCAGCAGCTTGAAAAATTCCATGGGCGGCCTGCCTCCAAAATATCCGTTAATCTGCCCTGTGGCAAAGTGAGGGCTGACAACGGCGCTCCAGGCAATGCGGTTAAATTCCTCCCAGGGATCTCCAAAATCAAAACGGTTAAAATCAATAATTGAGAGTTTTCCGTCAGGGGAAATGACCATATTCCCTGCATGATAATCGCCATGCTGGTAAAACTGAGGGCGATTATCAAGAAGATTCCTATTAGTTTCTATATATTCCATTACTTGATTGTCTCCCTTAAAACTCAGGCCGCATCCCCGGTATTTTTCAATTTTAGTATTTATTTTCCGGTTAAAACGGTCAGCCCAGTGCTCCTGATTTTTTGGAACAGGAATGGTATGAAGCTTTTTAAGGATTTTCCCGGACTCAATGCCAATGGCATATTGTTCCGCCTCAGTAATCCTTGGAAGCACGATTTCAGCATCTTCGCCATCACAGAAAGTAAACAGGGAATAAACCTTGCTGTCATTGTCACATAACCCGAAATCCAAGGGCTCAGGTATTGGAATATCCAGTGCAAAAAACTGACTCACCAATTCATACTCAGACTTTTTACGGGCATATTGGGATATATCAGCCACACGAAGCAGCAGCTTCCGTCCATCAGCGGTTTCAATATAATATTTCTTGTCACCGGACCAGCCTTTATTAACAGGTTGGATCTTAGCAAATGTTTCAAAACCCTTAACATCGCTTATACCGTTCACAAATTCACCCCATTCCAACAAATAAAGATCCATAGTTTTCCTCTGTACAACTTTATGTACAATTATATCATGGTTTGTCCTCCGGGAATAGGGCAAAAACCCCGGCTGATCACTTTCACACTCAAAAGATTGTGACCGGACTTGCATGATCCAGCTTCACCGGACATGCCTTATGGTACAAAAACAGCGGGCTTAAAAAAAGCCCGCACATACTGTTAAGAAACCCCATTTCAGAAAAATGAGGTTTCTTTTGACTCTTTAAGAATGGATTCCCGGATTGCTGCGCAGTTTTTATTATTTTGCAAGGGCACATGCCACAAAGTGATCGGGACGCAGCTCCTTAAGCTCCGGATTTTTCTGCAGGCAATGGTCGCAGGTGAATTCGCAGCGCTTGGAGAACCGGCACTCGTCAGGTAAGTTTACCGGGGAAGTGATCTCGCCCTTAATCAACTGACGCTGCGGGCGATCCTTTCCCACTACCGGCTGTGGAACTGCTGCCAGCAGTGCTTTGGTGTAGGGGTGAATCGGCTCTGCAAACAAATCGTCGGAGTTTGCCTTCTCAACCATCTGCCCCAGATACATGACTGCAATATCGTCAGAAAAGTATTTTACTACTGACAGATCATGGGTAATGAAGATGTAGGAAAGACTGAGGTCCTTCTGAAGCTGCTTTAACAGGTTTAAAATCTGTGCCTGAATTGATACATCCAAGGCAGATACCGGCTCGTCACAGACGATGAGCTTGGGATTTACAGCCAGGGCGCGTGCAATACCAATTCTCTGGCGTCTGCCCCCATCTAACTCATGGGGATAGGAATTGACGTACCGGGATGAGAGGCCGACAATCTCCATCAGCTCCCGTGTGTGTTTCTCAATGGCCGCTTTGCCTGAGACCAGTTTATGTTGGATCATTGGCTCACTGATGAGCTGCATAACGCTCTGTCTGGGATCCAGAGATGAAAACGGATCCTGGAAGATTATCTGCATTTCCGTGCGCAGCTTACGCATCTTTGCAGCGCGATAGGCGGTGATGTCCTCGCCTTCAAAAATAATCTTACCGGAGGATGGCGGGGTCAGCTTTAACAAAGTCCTTCCGGTGGTGGACTTGCCGCATCCGGATTCCCCTACAATTCCCAAAGTCTTTCCATACTCCAGCTTAAAGCTGACACCGTCTACGGCGTGAAGCTGTCCGGCCGGTGTATTAAAATATTTTGTCAGATTTTCAACTTCCAATACATATTTACTTCCCGGCATGCTGGTACCTCCTGAGCTTGAAATTTTTGTCCTCATAAGCCAGGCAGGCCACGAAATGGGTGTCACCGGCCGGTTTCAACTCCGGCTGTACCTGCGCGCAGCGCTCTGTCACATAAGGACACCGCTCTGCAAAAGAACAGCCTTCCGGTAAGTTCATGGGATCCGGCATCATACCCTGAATCGGTTCCAGCTCCTCGCCCCGCTGTTTTAAGTTGGGCATGGAGTTGAATAATCCTTCCGTGTATGGATGGCGGGTATGATTGAAAATTTCATCGGCAGTGCCTTTTTCCACGACCTTTCCTGAATAGATAACCGCCACTTCATCACAGATCTCGGCTACAACGCCCAGATCGTGAGTGATTAAGAGCATTGACATCTCGTATTGTCTGATCAGTCCCTTCATCAGCTCCAGCACTTGTGCCTGAATCGTTACATCCAGGGCTGTAGTCGGTTCATCGGCAATCAGCAGTTTCGGGTTACAGGCCAGGGCAATGGCGATGACTACACGTTGTCTCATACCACCGGAGAACTGATGGGGATAGTCACAGGCACGGCTCTCTGCAATGCCAACCATCTTAAGCATTTCTTTCGCCCGCTCCATGGCTCCTTCCTCAGAAATATTTTCATGCAGAAGAATACTCTCTGCGATCTGCTCACCAATGGTCATAACCGGATTCAAGGCGGTCATAGGATCCTGAAAGATCATGGCAACATCGTTGCCGCGCATTTTTTCCAGCTCCTTTGGGCTCTTTTCCAACACATTGTCGCCATCCAGCATAATGATCCCGTCCCGGATAACTCCCGGCGGATTCGGCACCAGATTCAGAATAGAAAGGGCGGTGGTAGTCTTTCCAGCGCCGGTTTCACCTACCAGACCCAGGGTTTTTTTCTTGCCAAGCTGCAGATCAAGGCCGTTGACAGCCCTGACACAGCCATCATCTGTCTCATAATTAATAACCAGGTTCTTAATATCTAATATAATTTCGTTCATACTATCACCTACTTTTTCAGTTTTGGATCCAGCGCATCCCGCAGTCCGTCGCCTAAAAGATTTAAAGCCAGTACCGTAAGCATAATGGCAAGTCCCGGTATTACGCAGATATAACTGGAATTTCGGATAAAGTTACGTCCCTCGGAAAGCATTGCCCCCCATTCCGGTGCCGGGCTTGGAATGCCAATACCCAGGAAGCTTAAGGAAGAGGCTGCAATGATGGTAGTGCCAATGGAAAGGGTAATCTGGACAATGATTGGGGAAAGACAGTTGGGAAGGATGTGCTTTGCAATAACCTTCCAGGTGGGCAGCCCCATAGCGTAAGCTGCCTCCACATATTCCTGTCCCCGGATGGTCATAACGGAAGCACGGGCGATTCTTGTGAATGCCGTGGCAACCGTCACACACAGGGCCAGCAGTAAATTCATGGTGTTGGTTCCAAACAAGGACACAATCACAACTGCAATCATAATATTAGGCACTGCATACAGGATATCGTTTGTTCTCATAACCACCTGATCAATTATGCCGCCGTAATATCCGGCTAAGGCACCGCAGATAACACCCACTACCAGACCGATGACCACGCTGCCGACACCAATTACCAAACTGTAGCGGGCTCCGTACAAGACTCTGGCAAAAATGTCACGTCCCAGGTTATCGGTGCCAAACCAGTGTTTTGCATTTGCCGGCTGAAGCTTTAATGCAGGGTTAATCCCAATTACTTCCGTGTCATAATCGAAGATGAAGCCGCTTGCAATGGCAACTGCCACTAACAGCACCAGAAAACCCAGACCAATCATGGCACCTTTGTTTTTCTTAAGCCTTCTCCAGACTTCCTGAGCCTGGGAACGGCTTTTTACACTTTCTGCTGCCATGATATCACCTCTTTTTTATATATTGCGCCTTGATTCGGGGATCAAAGAATGCATATACTACGTCCACCAGTACGTTTACGATACTCATGAGGACGCAGGACATGATAATAGCCCCGGTAACCATAGGCGTGTCTCGTTTGGAAATAGAATCAAAAATCAGCCTTCCGACCCCCGGCCAGGCAAATACGGTCTCAGCCAGTACGGATCCGGTCAAAACATTGCTGAGCTGCATACCAACTACAGTGATAATCGGAATCAGGGCATTTTTCAAACCGTGGCGCAGAATCACCCGTTTCTCATCTGCCCCCTTAGCCCTGGCAGTGCGCATATAATCCTGGCGGAGCACATCCAGCATGGAAGAACGTGTGGTCCGGGTAATCAGTGCGGCCAGTCCCATGCCAACTGTCACCGCTGGAAGAATCAGGGATAAAGGCCCATTACGGCCGCTGGATGGCAGCCAGCCCAGCTTTAGTGAAAACAGAAGCATGAGCATGAGGCCAAGCCAGAAGTTAGGCATTGAAACACCGAAAAGTGCAAATACCATCCCAAGATTATCCTTCCAGGTATTCTGGCGTATGGCAGTGTAAATGCCAAGAGGAATGGCAATCAGCATTGACACGAAAACAGAGGCGCAGGCCAGCTCCATGGTGGCCGGCAGTCTTTGTATGTAAGCCTGGAAAACATCTTTTTTGGTCACATAGGAGGTACCCAGATCGCCCTTGAGCATTCCGCCCATGTACTTGAAATAACGAATAACAAAGGGGTCATTAAGCCCCAGCTCTTCCCGTATCATCTCGATCTGGGCCTCTGACGCATTGTCAGGGGCCAGAGCGAGGACCGGATCTCCTCCCGTCATGTTCATAGCGGAGTAGATCAGAAACGAAGTGATCAGGATCACCGGAATCATGAGAAGGAGTCTGTTCAGTAAATATCGTCCCATAAGCAAACCTCTTCTATTCTGTCACGTAAGCGAATCTCCAGTCGTGGTTTCCGCCGCCATATAAGTAGGTGTCCTTAAGATTCTTATTGTAGGCAATGATTAAGTTCTTAATATACAACGGAACCTGGGGAACTGCCTCAACCAGGTAATTCTGCAGTTCTTTGGAGTATTCCAGACGCTTGTCCGGATCTTTCTCAGTCAGAATTAAGTCGGTCAGTTCATCAGCCCTGGGATCGGAGTAGTGATGATAATTGCTGCCGGAACCGGTATAGTATAAGTCACGAAATACGAAATCAACCTTACTGTCCTCGTTCCATCTCCACAAAAACAGGCCTTGGCTTCCATTCACGCACTCAGTCTTCAGTGTAGCCGGCTCTACGGTCTGGATTTCGATATCCATACCAATTACTTTCAAGTTCGCCTGAATCAACTGTGCTACCTGACCGTAATCGCTTTCATTGGAGATAAGTAATGGAATTTTGCCGCCTGGGGTATAGCCGCTCTCAGCCAATGCAGCTTTTGCCGCATCCACATCATAGGGATAACCTTTCATGTCATCGAAAAAGCTCCATAAGCCACGGTTTAAAATGGTAGTCTGAGACTGCCCCTTCCCCATCAAAACCACATCAATGATGGATTCGCGGTCAATTGCATGTGCAACCGCCTGTCTTACTTTTAAATCGTCCCACGGAGCCTGGGTTACATTGAAACCAAGATAGAACAGACGGGTACCGGGTCTCTCGAATACGGTTACGTTTTCATCAGCTTCCAGATCCGGCAGGTTGTCCATGGACGGATCAATACAGACATCAATCTCACCGTTTTGAAGGGCAATAGCCCTGGTAGAAGCTTCCTTGATCGGACGGAAAGTAATTCGGTTGGAGCCCCCTTTTTTGTCACCCCAGTAGTTCTCATTCTTTACAAAGGTTGCCTGTTCATCTGGTTCCCACTTATCCAGTTTGTACGGACCGGAACCAATCAGGTAGGGCTCGTCCATACCGCTCTCATAAGCTGCCTTGGACTGAATACTCACCGGAACAGAGGCAAGAGACTGTAAGAATTCGTTTGAGTAGCTGTCAATCACCAGCTCCACGGTCAGTGAGTCAATAACATTGACTTCAACAAGACCCTTTAATACACTGAGCTCGTTCTCAAGGCCCATATCATAAGTGAACTTAACGTCCTCCGCAGTCAGCGGAGAGCCATCGGAAAAGCACATATTATCATACAGTTTGAACACAATGTGGGTGTCGTCCTTAAACTCCCAGCCGGTGCACAGACGCGGCTCAATCGTACCTTCATTTGTGAAGAAAATCAAAGTTTCGTGAGTGAGCTTTAATACAATGTTGTTGGTAGCATCCTGTTGTTTCTGTAAATCCAGGTTATTGATATCGGCAGCTGTTCCGATAATCAGTTCCCCTTTGCGGCCAGAGCCTCCATCCTCGGACTGGGCCTGGGGCTGACTCTCTGTTTTGCTGGTACTGGCGCTCCCTCCGCAGCCCGTCAGAACAAACATAGCAAAACCTGCAGTAAACAGTAACTTAATCCATTTTTTCATCTTTTCCTCCTTTAACTCTTATACACATGGGTATATTATACATTTTTTTACCTCATATGTTGATTTTATTGTTGATTTTATAATAAAATAAATTTATGGCAATCATGTGGCATTTTGCGTTCAAATTTGTGAACTTTATGTCAAAAATGACATGGAAATGTCATAAATCCATATTATAGTAGTAATAGAAAGGGAGGTACATGAATGATGACAATACTGATCTGTGACGATAACCGGCAACTTGTTTCCGTTCTGACCGAGTACTGTGTCAAGGAGGGGTATACGGTACATAAGGCTCATGATGGACAGCAGGCCATTGAAATATATGAAAGAGAGGATATTGATCTGGTACTTTTGGATATCATGATGCCGGTCAAAGATGGATTCGAGGTGTGCCGGCAGATTCGCAGCAACTCCACGATTCCCATTATCATGATCACGGCACGGGGAGAGGATTTTGAGAAGATCATGGGGCTGGATATCGGTGCCGACGATTATATTGTGAAGCCTTTTTCGCCGGGCGAGGTCATGGCCAGGATACGTGCCATTATGCGGCGAATTGATCAGGCTTCCGGAAATCTGCAGCAGAAGCAGTTATTCATATATGACAATTTGAAGATTTCGCTGGACAACCTTACGGTAACAGTAAATGAATCCCCTGTTAACTTAACAAAAAAGGAGATTGAACTTCTCTGGCTGATGGCCACCCACCGCAACAGAGTATATACCCGAAACAATCTGTTGGATCTGGTGTGGGGCGTGGATTATTTTGGCGACCCACGCACCATTGACACCCATATCAAGCGGCTCCGTTACAAGCTGTCTGACTTAAGCCACCCCAACTGGCAGATCAAGACGGTCTGGGGTTCCGGATATAAGTTTGAGATCAGGCAGGATCGGTGATAGAATGAAACGGAAACTAACTGCCCAGATCCTTCTCTATTTTACCGCAGCACTTGTTCTGATGTGCAGTACTGTAGGCGGGATTTTTCTTATAATTTATACCAGAACTACGGTACTTAACTATAGGTCAGGCTTCATACAGAAAACAGAGGCCATCGCTCACTCGCTATGCGTGTATTTTGAACAGGAGATACCAAAGAATTATCCCATTGAGTCGGGGCTGAAAGAGCAGATGAAGCAGAACAACTTAAGACTGGGTATTTATCTGGATTTCATGGATAACATTGCCTTAAGCAACCTTTGGATTGTGGACAGCGCCACTCAGACGATCCATGTGGAATTTGGCAAATATAATATTACTTATTCCTCCATTCCCGCAGAAGTGCGGACACTCATTGATCAGGCCATGAATGGAGAAACCTCTGTCAGCGAACGGTGGTCTGACAGAATGCTGGAAAAAAACTTCATTATTGCTTCACCGATACAGTTCTCTGATGGAAGGACTGTGGCGGTGGTGGTGGTCCATGCCCGCACCGGGGACATGTTTTCCACAATTATGGAAGCCGGCTGGGTGCTGGCCGGGAGCATGCTCATCGCGCTGCTGGTGTTAATCATTCCGTGTCTGAAATTCTCCCGGACCATTGTAAATCCGCTGAAATGTATGGTGGAAATCACCGTAAAAATGACCAAAGGAGATTATACGGCAAAGACCGGCGTGAAACGCCAGGATGAGCTTGGAATCCTTGCCAGTAACATCGACATACTTTCTGTACGGCTTAAAGAAGCGGACCGGCAGCAGGCGGAGCTGGAAGAATTGCGCAAAACCTATATTTCCAATATCTCTCATGAACTGCGTACCCCGGTGGCAGTGATCCGCAGTTCTCTGGAAGCACTCTGCGATGGGATTGTAACAGGTCAGGAGCAGGTAGAAGCATACTATAAGGAGATGCTTGCGGAAAGCGTCCACATGAACCGGATGGTCAATGATCTTTTGGAACTGTCCCGATTGCAGAATCCCAGCTATCATATAGAAAAACAGCAGATTAATTTTATAATGGTCGTAGAGGATGCGGTCCGGACCTTAAGGCACATCGCACATGATGGGGGACATGTCATAGAACTGAATATACAAGACGGTGATATATTTCCTTTCTGCGGAGATTACGGCAGGTTGCGCCAGATGTTAGTAACCGTGTTGGACAATGCCATCAAGTTTTCCATACCGGGAGAACCAATCGAAGTGTGGGTCACGATTGATGCCAACAGCTGCACGACTACAATCAGCAACAGGGGTATTGGCATTCAAGAAAAGGACCTGCCCCATGTGTTTGAGGAGTATTATATGTCTATTGGCGAAACCAACCGGACGGGAACCGGTCTTGGCCTGGCAATTGCGAAACGGATTGCAGACCGCCATAACATCGGCATTGAGGCTGCATCAGTGCCCGGTGAAAAAACTTCTTTTATCTTCCGGATCCCCTGGCAGAGATAATCTGATTTTATTATATAAAAAGCCGGCCTCCAGGCAGTCCTTCATAAGACAGTATAAGAAAACTATATTGTTTATGGGCAACTGCCAAGTGAATGGCTAAAACAAGCGTATTGTTCCAAGTGGACGATACACTTGTTTTTTTGTGTCCTAATAAGCAGAACGCCGAAGCGTGATTAATCTTTCTTAAATTGCTGGGTATGCAAGGGCTCATAATGCCTGGCAATCCGTAATTACGGAACTGCAAAGGAACTGGATAATTCTCCTTTAAAAATCTACCCCCCTCAATTGCAAATCGAAATGCAACCCTTTCGATTTCTAATTAAGTCAATAGTTACAATTAAAATATATATCCCAGAAGGTTGCATTCTGGTTTACAAAAAAGATTGGTATTTGTCATTGATTGATAAGATTACCAGTCTTTTTTAGTTCCTAAAAACAATCAATTCCTATATCCTAAAAGAGTTGGCGGCAGAACGGAGGATATTGGATGTCTAAATTTTTCACTTACCAAGACAGGCTCTGCCTGCAAAAACACCTAAAAGATTCTTTATCATTTAAGGAGATTGCACGCCGTTTGGATAAAAATCCAACTACCATCTCCAGAGAAGTACGTAAGTACAGCTCTTGCATTGCCACGGGGTATCCCGGCTTTCCTTTCAATTCCTGTAAAAACAGATTTGATTGCAGGGAGAAAAAAGTCTGTGGGAATCAGTGTACTCGTAAATCCAATACTTACTGTAAACTCTGCCAGTCCTGTAATTCAAACTGCACGGACTTCCTGGAAGAGATCTGCATGGCAAGATTTCACGTTCCTTATGCCTGTAATGGTTGTGAAATCATTGGTAAGTGCTCGCTGCTGAAAAACATTTATGATGCAGAGCATGCCCATATCCATGCACATGAGACGATTTCTTCCTCAAGAAGTGGTCTGTGTGTTTCGCAAGCGGAAGTCCGCAGACTGAATCAAATCATTACACCTCTTGTGAAACAAGGACAATCGGTCAATCAGATCTACATGAATCATCAGGATGAACTGATGTGCAGTGAAAAGACCATCTATAACTACATTGATTTATGTCTGTTTGACATCAGAAACATTGATCTTCCCAGGAAAGTCAAATTCCGGGAACGATATAAAAAGCCGGAATTCAAAGTTGACAAAGGCTGCCGCATCGGTCGCAGCTACAAAGATTTCTGTGTATTCCTTGAAAAGACCCCTGATACAAACATTGTTCAGATGGACTCTGTTATTGGGGAAAAAGGAGGCAAATGCCTTCTTACCATTCACTTTGTGGAATGCAGCTTCATGCTCGCTTTTCTGCGTGATGCGAATACTTCAAAATCAGTAACTGATATTTATGATAAGCTGTACCAAACGCTTGGACATGAGTTATTTAAAAAGCTGTTTCCAGTGATTCTGACCGACAACGGAAGTGAATTCTCAAATCCAGCGGCAATTGAGTGCGGTTCGGATCGTTATACTGTCTTAAAGACCAGGGTGTTTTATTGTGATACCGGAAGCCCTTATCAAAAGGGGGCCATCGAGGTAAATCACGAACTGATACGCAGAATCCTCCCAAAAGGGACAAGCTTCCATAACCTTACTCAGGCTGATATCAGTCTAATGATGAATCACATTAACTCTTACAAAAGAAAAAAGCTGAACAATCGTAGTCCCTACGAAACCTTCAGCTTTTATCATGGAGAAGAGGTTTTAGAGAAACTCGGATGTAATCCGGTAGCCGCCGGAGACATCATGCTAAAACCAGCACTTCTCAAAAAATAATAAAACTGCATGCCGCCAACATCTAATCTGTCTAAGGAATTAGGGGTGGATTCTCCGATTACAAAAAATCGAGAGGGAGTTGACCTCCCATTGGCATACTCATTTTTATTATCATACGACAATAAAAGCAAAAAATCAAACTGCATTTTAATTACAAAAGTGGCTTCTGTTTTACAAAACATGCATTTCGAGTATAAAAGTGGCGTTTCGTTTACAAATATTTAATTGTCAATTACAAAGATGGAGTTTCGATTTACAAAGTGGCATCTCGTCTTACATGTGAGCAAAAATCTACCCCCTTAAAAACTCATATATCGATAAACAGCAGTAATATATTATTTTATAATAAATATATATTGACAAACGATAAATATCTAATTATAATTGAGTCAATTTAAAAAAGGGAGGTGCCTTTTATGAAATATTGTTCAACTATCATCCTTCGGTGTGCCGTCGTTATTGCCGGAATTGCCATGCTTGCTTTATGTGGTGTTATTGCCTGGATTTCATTTTTTGAAAACAGGCCTGACCCCTATCATATGGAATATATTTGGCTAGCTGGAACTTATGCTGCTGCAACACCTTACTTCATTGCGCTGTATCAGGCCATGAAACTATTGAGGTATATCGATGCCAACTGTGCCTTCTCGGAATTGTCTGTAAAGTCATTAGCTGTTATTATCCGCTGTGCTGTTGCTGTTTTTATTATCACTACAGTAGGTGGCTTGCCTTTCTTTTACGCAGTAGTGCGCTTAGATAATGATACGCCGGGTTTTATGCTGATGGGTTTGGTAATCTCGGGCAGCGCATTTTTAATCGCCGTGTTTACTTCCGTACTAAAACGGCTTTTGCAGGATGCGATTGATGTTAAATCGGAAAACGATTTGACGATATGAGGTGATTAATATGGCAATTGTAGTTAATGTTGACGTTATGCTGGCTAAACGGAAAATGAGTGTTACAGAGCTTTCTGAGAGCATTGGTATAACAATGGCTAATCTTTCGATATTGAAAAATGGCAAAGCAAAAGCAATCAGATTTTCAACTTTAGAAGCTATTTGCAGAGAATTAGAGTGTCAGCCTGGTGATATTTTGGAATATAAAAAAGACTAGGCAGTATAAAAAGTCGAAATTTTGCAGTGGGTAAAAAAGGGGTAAATCCCATGGAAAAAAGAAATGGTTGCTTTGCCCTGTTTGCAAAAACAAAACCCGGATAAAATTGGGAGCCCCAACATTCGAAGTATGGGCGGGCTTTTTTAAAGCCCGCAGACTGTCATACTCCTTCTAAATGCTTTAATATCTCCCTCTTATATTCCAAAAATTCCTTTGAAATGTTAAAATCCTTTTCCCGTGGTTTTGATTCCTTTATGATGATTTCCTTTGTAATCCTGCCGGGTGATCCGGTCAGCATACAGATGCGGTCTGACAAAAGAATGGCTTCGTCAATGTCATGGGTAATAAAAAGGGTGGATAAATGAATGTCATCCATTACCTTTAAATACCATTCATGCACCCCCTGCTTGGTCAACATATCAAGAGCGGAAAAAGGCTCATCAAGAAGAGCGATACGATTGGAAAACAAATACGTCCTTAAAAGGGCTGCCCTCTGCCTCATGCCGCCGGATAGCTGGGAAGGGTACTGTTTCTCCGTCCCCTCCAGGCCAAACATTTTAAAATACTCTCCTGCCTTTTTTCTGGCCTCTGCCTTTTTCATGCCCTTAATAAGAAGGGGAAGGGCCACGTTGTCCACAATGGTACGGTAAGGAAGCAAAAGGTCCCTTTGCAGCATATAACTGACAGACCCCGGTTTTCCGGTGATTTCTTCTCCATTCAGATATACATGTCCCTCATCCGGCAGAGACAGGCCTGCAATAATATGAAACAGTGTGGTCTTTCCTCCTCCGCTGACTCCAAGAAGAGATACCAGCTCCCCTTCTTTAAGCTCTAAGGATACTCCTTTTAAAACCGCTTTTTCATCAAAGGATTTCGTAATGCCTTCCACCTTTAAGTGCGTCATGGTTGCCTCCTTTATTTTTGCAGGCATTACCTGCATCCTGTGAATGCTGCAAAGGTCAAATCCCCTTCCTTTACTGTGGCAGATAATCGTTTGAAAATCCGGCATTTGCAGGAATCTCAGGACTGGAAAGGCCATTCTTATTCAGCCAGTCATAAAACCTGTTCCACCGTTCCGGGTCTATATATCCCCACTTTTCCGCTTCAGCCTGATACTGATCCGCCAGATATTTCTGGCTTTCCATCACCAGCTTTTCATCAAGCTCCGGTGCCGCCTTAAGTAATATACTGGCTGCCTCCTCCGGGTCTTTCCCGGCATCTTCATACCCTTTGCTCACAGCTCTTAAAAAGGCTTTGGCTGTCTCAGGCTCCTGCTTTAGGAATTCATTTCCCCCAATAATAACCGGCGTGTAATAATCAAAGACAGGATTCAAATCTGCAAATGCAAAGTAATCCGTATCAAGGCCTTCCACTTCCATTTTGACACCTGCCCATGCATAAAAGATCCAGATGGCATCCACTGATTTTGATTTTAATGCGGAAACCTCATCCGTAACAGTGCTGGGAATCAGCTGCACTTTGGAAAAGTCACCTCCATCGGCTTCTACCACATCTTTGACCATGGCCTTTTCCACCGGAATATCCCAGGTAGCATATTTCTTTCCTTCCATTCCCTTTGGAGAAGCCATTCC
This sequence comes from Lachnospiraceae bacterium, assembly GCA_902363835.1. Taxonomy (GTDB): domain Bacteria; phylum Bacillota; class Clostridia; order Lachnospirales; family Lachnospiraceae; genus Lacrimispora. The sequence continues at coordinate 94,698 of CABJBM010000019.1, read as the reverse complement.
CTCGCCTTCTCTGGAAATAATACCGGAGGTGTTGTGCTGGATGACCGCTGCCACCGCCGTAATGGGAAGGGTATTTTCCCCTGCCAGAGCAGGTGCCATGGAGTCCTGAAAGGACATTCCAAACTGGGCCTTTCCGGAGGCTACTAAAACTGCCGCCCCATCCTCGGGAGGCTGAACGATTTCTACCTCAAGCCCTTCCTCCTTAAAATACCCCTTTTCCTCTGCCACATAAAGTCCGGTATGATTGGTATTGGGAGTCCAGTCCAGAACAAATGTCACCTTTTTTAAATCCGATGAATTCGTATTTGCTGCCTGTTTCCCGGTTCCCCCGCAGGCAGTAAGAAGTGCGGCGACTGCGGCTGCCACTAAGATTGCCAAACCTGTTTTTTTCATTTTTTCCTCCAATTCTATCACATCACTGATTATCCCATGGCATGCTTTTCTTAGAAAGCACGTCCACACCTTTCATAAGAAGAAGACTGATGGCCGATATAAGAAAAATGACCGCAAACATCTTATCAAAGGCAAAGGATTTTTTTACCCGGGTCATGTATACACCCAGTCCGCCAAAGCCTCCCAGCCATTCAGAAATGACCGCGCCCACCACGGCATAGGAAACAGAGATCCGAAGGCTTGCAAAAAACTGCCCCATAGCTCCGGGAAGCTTGATATAACGAAATATCTTTATTCTTCCTGCTCCCATAGATTTTAAAAGGTTCACTTCATCTGGATCCACTGATTTAAAACCGGTAAGCATGCCCACGGTAATGGGAAAAAAGGTAGTTAAGACAATGAGGATCACCTTAGGAGCCATTCCATAACCAAACCACAATACCAAAAGAGGGGCAATTGCTACCGTGGGAACGGTCTGTGTCAGAACGATAAGCGGATAAAAAGCCTGGTAAACGCCTTCAAAATGATCCATGATCACAGCGATCACAAAACCGGTTGCAACCCCTAGAAAAAGCCCGGTAAACGCCTCAGCAAGGGTAATTCCCGCATTAACTGTCAATACCGGGAATTCCGTTACAAATGCCCGTCCCACACGGATTGGCGATGGGAGCAGAAAGCGGTCTACAAAACCGAAAGCACTGATCCCCTGCCATAAGACCAAAAGCCCTAAAACAGCAGAGCAAGACCAAAGCTTACTTGTGATGCTTTGTGACTTTCTTTTCAATGGTAAGTACCTCCCCTTCCGGACGGTAGGTTACTTTGATATAAGCGGCAACAGAGGGAGCACCTGCTTTGATGGCAATGTGCTGGCATTCCTTAACAATGTCCATCAGTTCATCATAATCCCCTTCAATGGCGGTTTCAAAAGGCCCTACATAATAGTTCAGCCCTGTGCTTTTGATATAATCGATCACCTGGTCAACAATACGGATCAGTTCCTCATCATTCTTTGCCTCCGGCAATGTCTGGATCGCTACGCTTGCATTCATGTTTTTTCTCTCCTTTTATCATTTATGGAAATCAAAAACCCGCCCGGATATCCGGGCGGGTGAACAGGCTTGGCCTGAAAGCTTCCTACGCTGGCATTATCCAGATCAGGTTACAGGGTTTCAAGCAATTCTGCTTTATCTCAGCCGGACTTTCTCCAGCACCCCTTTTAATTTTCACTGCAAGTATACATCAGGAAGGGAGGAATGTCAATCCCGGCTTCCTAGGACAGCAGATTCTGCATGCTGCTTAAACTGATTCCCAGAGTGGACGTATTATGAAGCAGCGCTGAAACCGTAGGAGGCATGGCCCCTCCGACTCCCAGGAGAATAAGGCCTGTATTAAAGCCCACAATGCTCCGGTAATTTTTATGAATCCGCTTCATCAAACTGTCGCTTAGGAGCTTCAGCGTAACAATTTCATATAAATTGTCCGCAGCAATGGTGATATCCGCGATTTCCCTGGCGATCTCAGCGCCGTCGCTGATGGCGATCCCCACATCCGCTGCGGAAAGAGCAGGCGAATCGTTGATCCCGTCTCCCACCATAATGACCACATTTCCTGCAGTCTTTTCCAGTTCTATAAAACGGGCTTTTTCCTCTGGCAGCACCTCTGAATAATATTCATCCACTCCCACCCTGGCGGCGACGGCCGCTGCGGTTCGTTCGCTGTCTCCTGTCATCATGACCGTTTTGCGGATTCCCGCCTTTTTAAGGGAAGTTACCACAGCAGCGGCCTCCTCCCGAAGAGGATCTTCAATGCAGATCACTGCCGAAAGCTTCTGGTCAACAGCAAGATAAAGGTGGGAACAATCCACCGGCAGGCTTTCAAATTTTTCCCGGTAAGCTTCTTCCACCCTGCAGCCTTCATCCTCAAAGACAAAATGATGGCTTCCGATAACCACCTTTCTGCCGTTTATGGAGGAAGCAATGCCATGAGCCACAATGTATTCCACCTTGGAGTGCATTTCCTCGTGTTCCAGTCCCTGGTTTCTGGCAGCCGTTACCACTGCCTTTGCCATGGAGTGAGGAAAATGTTCTTCCAGGCAGGCGGCGATCCGAAGCATTTCTTCCGGACTTTCTTCTCCAAAGGTCACAACTTCCTTCACAGTTGGCCTTGCCTTTGTAAGGGTTCCGGTCTTGTCAAAGACAATGGTCACAGCCTCTGCCACTGCTTCCAGATACTTTCCTCCCTTAACAGTTATGTGGTACATGCCCGCCTCTCTGATGGCCGAAAGAACGGAAATAGGCATGGCAAGCTTTAAGGCACAGGAAAAATCAACCATGAGCACGGAAAGGGCCCTTGTCACATTTCCCGTAAACAGCCAGGTAAGACCTGTGCCCATAAGGGTATAAGGCACCAGCTTATCAGCCAGATGGCCTGCCTTGCTTTCTAAGGAAGATTTCAGCTTTTCCGATTCCTCGATCATGGTAACGATCTTTTCAAACCGGGTGGAGCCGGAAACTTCCCGAACCTTGATGGTCAGTTCTCCTTCCTCCACCACTGTCCCGGCATACACGTATCCGTCCGCCTCCTTTTTTACAGGAAGGGCTTCCCCTGTCAAAGACGCCTGATTTACCATGGCTTCTCCGGAAATAACGGCTCCGTCAAAGGGAACCACATTCCCCATGTGCACCACTACCTCATCTCCAGGTTCAATGGAGGAAGCTTCCACCAGCACTTCCTGGCCTCCGCTTAAAAGCCAGACCCGGCTGACATTTAAGGACATGCTTCTGGCTAAATCCCCAACTGACTTTTTATGGGTCCACTCCTCCAAAAGCTCTCCGATCCCAAGTAAGAACATGACAGAACCTGCTGTCTCCACTTCCCCCCGCAGCACGGATACTCCGATGGCAACGGCATCCAGAACCGCCACTTCAAGCTTTCTTTTAAGAAGGGACTGAATTCCCCTGACAATGTATTTTATGGACTGGATTCCCATATGGAAGGTTCTTAATGGACCTGGAAGAAAAAGCTTCTTTACGGCCCGCATCACCACCCTGCCCACAAGCTTTTCCTGATACTTAGCATTCAGCTCACGTCCGGAATGTTCAATCACCCCTGCAGGCACCTGGACAGACTCATACTCAAAAGCCTTCAGGGCTTCCAATATTTCTTCCCTGGTACCAACGTAACAGATGGCTGCATCGGCAGTGCGCTCATAAACCTTAACCCCTGTCACATTTTTCAGACTGTGGAGATAATACAGCAGAGTATCGGCTTCCCGGTAAGTCATCCGCGGCTGGGAAAGGCGGACCCGGAGCCTTCCCGGTATTTCATGTTTGATGATAAATTTCACGTCTCAGCTTCCTTTGCGGCCCGCTCTTCATTGATCTGTTTTGCCTCCGCAAGAATGTCCTCTGCATTCTCCTGAACCAGAGTAGCTGTCTTCATAACACAATCCTTTGCCCGTAAAACGGCTGCTGTGCAATTGGTGTAGGCTTTCTTCGCATCCTTACTGGAAAGAAGCTTGACTCCCGCCGTTCCAAAGAGTACGCCTCCGGCAAAGATCCCCGCCTTTTTAAGCTTTAAAATATCCCACATCTTTCGTATCCTCCTCTGTATTCCCAGATTTTACCTTTTATAGTGCAATCATATCAGGCATAATTTCACCAGTCAAATACAATGCCTTTTGTTGATAAATTTTATCATTTGCATATCGTTCTGGTCACCTGACTCCAATGTTTTAAGGCCAGGGCCCCAATCACCGGATCGTACATCACTCCCAGATTCTTTTTAATTTCTTCATAACAGTGCTCCAGAGAGTAAGCGCTCCGGTATCCCCGGTCCGATGTCATGGCATCAATGGAATCGCAGATGGCTATGATCCTGGCCCCCAGAGGGATCTCCTCTCCCTTTAACCCTTCCGGATATCCTTTTCCGTCAAAGCGTTCATGGTGGTACAGGACAATATCCTTTAACTCCTTTAAATGACGGGATTTGCTTAAAATATCAGCTCCTATCCTGGGATGTTTTTTCATGGCCGCCCATTCTTCTTCAGAAAGCTTTTCCGGCTTATTTAAAACAGAATCAGGAATTCCGATCTTCCCGATATCATGAAGATGGGCGGCAATATGTATCTTTTCTATCTCATCTTTATCTAGCTTTAAAAACTCCGAAAGGGCCAGCGCCATATCGCTCACCCTTTGGGAATGCCCCGCAGTATAGGGGTCTTTGGCATCCAATGCGCTTACAATGCATTCGATGATCTCATGGTAATCAACGCTGCCTGCACATAATTCTAATTCTGGTCCGCTATCCATATTTCCTATACTCGTTTCTTTAGTTAGTTCACGCTAACTCCATATTAAACGCAGCCAGCCTTTTCACATTCACAGGGCTTTACTATAATGGAAGATATTTTCTGCCCATCTAAGTATCCGCAGGCAGTAAGCCCTGCATGAACCACCTGATTCCAGTTCTTGGCGGACAGCTGATAAGTGGTCTCATCATCTAAAACCACGGTACACGCCTCCTCCATGGGACAGGTTTCCGAATAAACGATCTTATACATATTCTTCCGGCTGATGGCCCCGATTTCCTCCAGGATGTTGACCATCCGGTAGACGGTGGCAGCGCCGATGGTTTCATCCACGCCTGATGCCTTATAATAAATCTCCTTGCAGCTGGAACATTCATGCTCCAGTATGATATCCAGCAGCGTACAGCGCTGCTTTGTGATCCTGCAGCCTCTTTCCTTCAGCTTTTCAATGATCAGCTCTTTCTGCATTTTTGTCCTGTGATAGCTTCTGGAGTCAGGCACTTTTCTCTTCTCATTGATGTTCGTTTGTTTTTCCACTTGCGCGCCTCCGTTTACAGGTATTTTTAGGCTCAAACAGCTTTCGTTCCGCTGCATTACTTAATGGCAATGTCCGCCGCAATTCTTGCATTCTCCGCCGCATTGAATGGATTTTCCATTCTTTTTGTCTTTCACCATACTTTTTACCGCCAATGCCACCAGTCCGGCGACAACAGCCAAAACAACCAGTGTTCCCATAAAGTACCTCCTTATATGTTGAGCCTGCAGGTAAAGTGCAGGCTCTTTGCCGTGGCCGGAGCTTATTTAGCTCCTGCCACTCTGCTTACATGAATGTTTGATCTTTTTTCGTCCTTAGACGGTCTTACCAGCAGGTAGATGAATCCTGCAATCAGCACAAATGCAACCACTGTAAAGATTCCGAAAGAACCTGTGGACACCAGGGCTCCGATCTGATAAACGCAGAGGGATACCACATAAGCCAGAAGGGTCTGATAACCAACAGCAAACCAGAACCATTTTGTATTGTTCATTTCTCTCTTAATGGCGCCCATGGCAGCAAAGCACGGTGCGCAGAGAAGATTGAATATCAGGAAGGAATAAGCCGCAAGAGGAGTCATGCTGCTTGCAAGGGTTCCCCAGATTTCAGAACCATCTTCTGCAACTTCTGCAAAACCAAACAGAATACCGAAAGTTCCTACTACGTTTTCTTTTGCTATCAGTCCGGTAATTGCTGCAACTGCAGATTTCCAGTCACCCCAGCCAAGAGGTGCAAAGATCCAGCTGATGGTGCCTCCCACTGCCGCCAGAATACTGTGGTCAAGTTCCAAAGAGTCTAACATTCTGAACTCCCCGTCAACCCAGCCAAAGAAGGAAGTAAACCAAACAAAAATAGTTGCCAGAAGAATAATGGTACCTGCTTTTTTAATAAAGGACCAGCCGCGTTCCCACATACTTCTTAAAATATTTACAACGGTGGGCATATGGTATGCCGGAAGTTCCATAACAAAGGGAGCCGGGTCTCCTGCAAACATTTTTGTCTTCTTTAAAATAATGCCTGAGCAGATGATTGCTGCTATTCCTACAAAATAAGCACTTGGAGCAACCCAGGCAGCCCCGCCAAACAATGCTCCTGCAATCAAAGCGATGATGGGAAGCTTTGCCCCGCAGGGAATGAAGGTAGTTGTCATAATAGTCATCTTACGGTCACGGTCATTTTCAATGGTACGGGATGCCATAATTCCAGGTACGCCGCAGCCGCTTCCGATCAGCATAGGGATAAAGGACTTTCCGGAAAGACCAAAACGGCGGAAAATACGGTCCATAATAAAAGCAACTCTGGCCATATAACCGCAAGCCTCTAAGAATGCCAGGAAGATGAAGAGAACCAGCATCTGAGGTACAAATCCAAGAACAGCGCCCACACCGGCTATGATTCCGTCAAGAATCAGGCCCTGGAGCCAGTCTGCACAGCCTACGGCTGTTAAAATGCCTTCTACAACAACCGGTACGCCGGGAATATCCAAACCAAAGAGGCTGAAACCTTCGCCGAATACGCCGTCATTGGCCCAGTCAGTTGCCCAGGTTCCAACGGTTGTAACAGAAACATAATATACAATGAACATAACCACCGCAAAAATGGGCAGAGCCAGGAAACGGTTTGTTACAATCTGGTCAATTTTATCAGATATGGTCAGCTTTTCCACCTTGTTGCGTGTAAAGCACTCATGAATGATGGAGGAGATGTAAACATAACGTTCATTGGTAATGATGCTTTCGGTGTCGTCATCCATTTCCTTTTCAATCCGGGTGATCTCTTCCGATACATCAGGTACATTCTTCATCTGTGCATGGATCTTATTATCTTTTTCCAGAAGCTTAATGGCAAAGAAACGCTTCTGATCTTCCGGGATCTCATTTCCCAGCTTATCTTCAATGGAATCCAGAACAGATTCCACTTCCGGTGCAAATTTATGAACCGGAACCGCATTGTTTTTCTGATTTGCCAGGGCTACGGCTCTTTTTGCCGCCTCCTGGATTCCGGTTCCCTTTAACGCGGAAATCTCAACCACTTCACAGCCCAGCTTCTGACTCAGCTTCTGGATATGTATCTTGTCTCCGTTTTTCTCAACAATATCCATCATGTTGACTGCCATGATCACCGGAATACCCAGTTCCATAAGCTGTGTGGACAAGTATAAGTTACGCTCAATGTTGGTTCCATCCACAATGTTCAAAATCGCATCCGGCCGCTCTGTAATCAGATAATTTCTGGCCACCACTTCTTCCAGGGTATAGGGAGAAAGTGAATAAATGCCGGGAAGGTCCATGATGATCACATCTTTATGGCCTTTCAGCTTTCCTTCCTTTTTCTCTACTGTTACGCCCGGCCAGTTCCCCACAAACTGATTGGATCCCGTAAGCGCATTAAACAGCGTTGTTTTTCCGCAGTTTGGATTACCCGCTAATGCAATCTTAATTGACATACTCTACCTCTTTCTGCCTGTCAGCACCTAATTTATCCGATATTAGTCATACCTAACTCGTTTGCAAAAATTACTCTACAAGAATCATTTCCGCATCCGCTTTCCGTAAGGATAATTCATATCCTCTTACGGTCACCTCCACCGGATCCCCAAGGGGAGCTACTTTTCTCACAAAAACATCCACACCTTTTGTGATCCCCATGTCCATGATCCGTCTCTTAACCGGGCCTTCCCCGGTGAGCTTTGTTACCTTAACTGTTTTTCCACATGGAACTTCCTTTAATGTCATTGTATGCCTCCTTCTCTATTCCACCAGGATCTTATTGGCCATATCTTTCCCAATCGCCACTCTGGAATCCTTTACATTTACAATCATATTTCCGCCCATTTCAGAAACAACAGTTACCACTCCTCCGGACACAAAACCCAGATTTTCTAAAAAACGTCTTGTCTCTTCCTTGCCGCCTACCTTACGGATCACATTAGGTTCCCCTGTTTTCACCATTGTCAAAGGCATCATCCATCATCTTCTTTCTTTTTATTAATGAGAATCATTCCCATTACTCAAAGGTTAGTATACACTAACCAATGTCTGTTGTCAAGATTTTTATGAAATCTTTTTGTCGATAATCATAAAAATATGCCATGCCGGAAATCTTCCGGACATGGCATGGCTTTTTCTTATGGTTTTACCAGATTTTCACACGTTTTTCAGGAGCAGCGTACATGGCGTCTCCCTCCTTTATTTCCGGATAAGCCTTATAAAAAGCATCGGTGGAACTGAGAACCCCATTGACCCTTACCCTGGCCGGAGAATGGACATCAGTGTTCAGCCTTTTGATCATGGTTTCCGGAGTATATTTGGCGGCCCAGATGGTGGCATACTGCTTAAAGACCTGTCTTAACCCTTCCACATCGTCTCCTGCAATGGAAGTGATGCAGGCCATGGAGCCAAGATCTGCAATGTTCTCATTCAGTGTCTGGGCTCCATTTACCATTCGGCCCTTATAACCCTCCTGTCCGTCATAGTAAGCTACCACCCGGTCTGCCAGGGCTTTGAACCTGGCCCTGTCCTCATTGGTCCACCATACATGGAAATTCCCCTTTTCATCATAAAGGGAGCCGGAGGAATCAAAAGCATGGCTGATCTCATGGGCAATGACCGTTCCGATCCCTCCCAGATTGGAGGCATGATCAGCGGCAGGGTCATAGAAGGGAGCCTGTAAAATAGCAGCCGGAAATACGATTTCATTGCCTGTGGGATTATAATAGGCATTGACCGTCTGGGGCGTCATTGCCCATTCTGTTTTATCCACAGGCTTTTGTACCTTTTCCCTGTTCACATCTGTTTTGGCCTTTATAAGGGAAAGAACATTATCAATTAAGTTTCCTCCTTTTTCAGCCGGTGTGACAGATGCCTTTGAATAATCATCAGGCCATTTGTCCGGGTATCCGATCTTAAGGGTAATGCTGTCCAGTTTTTTAAGGGCAGCCGCCTTTGTCTCTTCCCCCATCCAGTCAAGGGCCATGATCTGCTTTTTATAAGCCTCAAGAATCTGGCGGGCCATCTCTTCAATGGCAGCCTTATCTTCATGGGAAAAACTTTTTTCCACATAGAGCTTTCCGAATTCAAACCCAAGCATGTTCTGGGTCATTTCACTGGCTATTTTCTCGTCAGTCTTTCTCTCCTTAACGCCGCTCTGCACATTATTCCAATCCAGATAGTTATTCCTGATCTCAGGGGTAAGATAAGGTGCAAAATCATTTACCAGGCTGAATATGGAATAATTCTTCAGAACAGGGAGATGATCCTCTGTCAGATACCGGCTGATTTTTTCCATCTGCGCCTTTTGGGTCACCACTAAGGTATCAACATCTGCCAGCCCTGCTGACGAAAGAACGGAGTCCACAGCCCCTTCCGGAAGCAAAAGCTTTAACCCTGCCACGGAATAGGGATTGTATATGATACCAGGATCATTCTGCTGGCTTAAGGAAAGGGCGCTTTCAGCCAGATCCTTTTGGAGCGCCAGGATTTGGGCTGCTGCCTTTTCCGCTTCCTCATGACTCTGCCCCGTATATTCCAGAGTCCTTCCAATATAGGCCTTGTACTGGTCCATGAGCGCCTCCTGGGTTTTATCCTCCAGAGTCTCCTTCCCAGGGCCTAAGTCCGCCCCATCTACATACAGGGCATACCGGCTGGAATCGCTCATATCCTCCATCCACTGCAAGGTAATAATGCTGCCCACCCCCAAATCCCTGTAGGCATGTCCGACGCTCTTTAAATAGTCATTGATACCGGAAGCATTTCTTATCTCATCAAGATATGGCTCCAGCTGTCCAAAGCCTGCATTTCTCCGGCCTTCCATGTCCATTGCCGTTAAATACAGATCCGAAATTTTTTGTTGCAGGGAACCAGGCGCCCACTCTTTCCGGTTATTTACCGTCTCATTCAGCACCTGATTTAAAACCTGGTAGGAATCCTTGTCCAGCTTATAAAAATAGCTCCAGCTGCTGGAATCCTTTGGTATCTCCACCTGAGCCAGGAGATTCTGGTTCACATATTCATAGTAATCATCCTCCAGCCCCACTCCATCCGGTGTTTCCCCTGGTGCGCTTTCCGCTTCTCCCGTAACGTTAGCAGGCTGGGCTGCCGTCTGCTCCGGCTGTGCCTCTTTGCTCTTCCCGCATCCGGATATGAGAAAAGACAGCATTACAATGGCTGCCAGACAGAAATTGATCCTGTTTTTCATATTGTCCCTCTCTTCTTTCTTCAGGCTTTTCTACATCATAAAAAGGAAGCGGATCTCTCCACTTCCTCAACTGTTCGATCTATTATCTATTATGCTTAAACTTCGTCAGAATATACCGGTGCATCCTCTGTTAAAGCCTCATCCTGTGACTGAAGTGCCTTGATGCTCAAGCTGATCTTCTTGTCACCTTCGTTAAAATCAACGACTCTGGCTTCGATCTCCTGGCCGATTGCCAGAACATCTGCAGGCTTATCAACATGCTCCTTGGAAATCTGGGATACGTGAAGCAGTGCATCCACACCTGGTTCCAGCTCAACAAACGCGCCGAAATCCGTCATACGTGCAACTCTTCCGTTTACCACATTACCTACTGCATATTTTGAAGAAGCGTCTTTCCAGGGATTTGTCTCCGGGAACTTTAAGCTAAGGGCGATCTTATCGCCGTTAATGTCTTTAACCAGAACCTCGATTTTCTCTCCGGCCTTAAACGCCTTCTTCGGGCTCTCTACTCTGCCCCAGCTCATCTCAGAAATATGAAGCAGGCCATCAGCACCGCCAAGATCAATGAATGCGCCAAAATCGGTCACATTCTTGATGGTACCTTCTACAACATCACCCGTATGGATTCTATCAAATAATTCCTTCTGCAACTCGGCTCTCTTAGCAACCATGAGCTGCTTTCTGTCACCGATGATTCTTCTTCTCTTTGGATTGAATTCGGTAATGATGAACTCAATTTCCTTATCTGCATACCTGGATAAATCCTTCTCATAAGTATCGGATACCAGACTTGCAGGAATAAAGACTCTTGCGCCCTCTACAACCACACTTAAACCACCGTCAAGTACCTGCGCAACTTTTGCAGTAAGTACCTCGTGGTTTTCAAATGCTTCTTCCAATCTCTTATTGCCTCTGTCTGCTGCCAGTCTCTTGTAAGAAAGGGCAACCTGGCCTTCCCCATCATTTACCTTGATGACTTTGGCCTCCATCTCTTCTCCAACCTGTACAGCGGTTGTAAGATCTAAATTCTGGTTATCCGTGTACTCACTACGCGGAATGATGCCGTCGGACTTGTAACCTATATTCAAGACGATTTCATCTTCCTTTACGTCGATGACTTTACCAGTGACGATCTCTCCTGTACGTATAGTTTTCAATGATTCTTCTAACATTTGTTCAAAACTTAACTCTGACATTAGTATGAACCTCCTCGATAATATAATTCGGGGTTGAAGCCCCGGCTGTAATACCTACGCTGCGCACAGAATTTCCACAATCAGGATCTAAATCACCTAGTGTCTGGATATAGTAAGTATTCTTACATTCCCTTCGGCATATGTCGTACAGCTTCTGGGTATTAGAACTGCTCTTTCCGCCAATGACAATCATGGCATCCACTTCTGAAGCTATCCGCTTTGCTTCCACCTGTCTTTCCTGTGTTGCATTGCAAATCGTATTTAAAACAAGTATATCATACCGCGTTTCCGAAATTTTTTCAACTAAATCTTGAAATTTATTGTAATTAAATGTCGTCTGTGATACAATACACAGCTTTTCCCCTTCAGATAGAGGCAGACTTTCCACTTGTTCGGGTGTTTCCACCACTAAAGTATTCTCATTTCCCCAGCCTTTAATACCTTCTACCTCGGGATGGGATTCATTACCGATGATGATCAGCCGTCTTCCGGCCTGATTCTGCTCCTGGGCAATTCTGTGAATCTTCTTCACATAAGGACAGGTGGCATCTACAATTTCGATCCCGTTTCTTTCCATGATCTCATAAATGTGTTTCCCCACTCCATGGGATCTTATGACAACCACCGCATCCCTGACTTTTTCAAGCTCTTCTTCCGAGCGGATGACCTTTACTCCCTTTTCCTCTAAATCACGGACCACTTCCTCGTTATGAATGATGGGACCATAGGTGTAAATAGGCTTGTCCTCTCTTTTCAATTGTTCATAAACCTGTTCCACTGCCCGCTTTACTCCAAAACAGAACCCGGCGGATTTTGCAACGATCACTTCCATAGGCTGCCTCCTTCCATCTTCTTTTCATGAAACAGCTCCAGGATCCGGTCCACGACTTCAGGAATGGTCATGGAGGAAGAATCCAGAAGAATGGCATCCTCTGCCTGTTTCAGAGGGGAATTTTCCCGATTCATATCCCGGTTATCCCGTTCAATGATATCTTTTTCAATATCTTCCAGATTCCAGTCCTCTCCCTTTGCCGTAAGCTCCTCATACCGCCTTTGAGCCCGGACCCGGCTGCTGGCCGTTAAGTATATTTTAAGATCCGCGTCCGGAAGGACGCAGGTTCCGATGTCCCGTCCATCCATGATGACATTTTCCTTTAAAGCCAGATTTTTTTGAAGCTCCACCAGCTTTTCCCTGACCGGCATGTAAACGGAAGCAGCAGAAGCCATGGCACTGACCTCTGAGCTGCGGATAAGTCCTGAAACGTTCTCTCCGTTTAAAATCACCTGCTGCATCCCGTTTTCGTAGGAAATGGTCACATCCACCTCTCCGGTTAACCGGGAAATGGCCGCCTCATCATCTGCTGGTATCCCGTTTCTTAAAAAATGCAGGGCCATGGCACGGTACATGGCTCCTGTGTCCACATAAACAAAGTTAAGCTTTTCTGCAACAGACCTGGCAATGGTGCTCTTTCCAGCTCCTGCCGGTCCATCCACAGCTATATTATAAACTTTTTTCATCCTTTGAATTTCTCCTCTCCGGCAGCACTTCCGGCCGCCCATCCGGTAGACCAGGCGATCTGTAAATTAAAGCCTCCTGTTACCGCATCAAGATCCAGCACTTCCCCTGCAAAATAAAGGCCGGGAAGAAGCTTGGATTCTAGGGTGGAAGGGTTTACTTCTTTTGTGGAAACGCCTCCCTGGGTGATGATGGCCTCATTGTAGCCACGAAGTCCTGTAAGGGTCAGGCAAAAGTCCTTGGTCCCATGGACCAGCCTCTGGCGTTCCTCTCTGGTGATTTCATTGACTCTTTTTTCCGGTGAAATCCCGCTTACATCCACCATAACCGGAACCAGCTTGGAAGGATATAAATAATCCAGGGAATTTTTAAACTGCTTGTTAACTGCCTCTTCAAAATCCCTCAGGATCCTGGCATCAAGCTGTTCCTCAGAAAGAGCCGGCTTTAAATCAATGGAAAGGGTCAGCGGCCCTTTCTTTAACTCTTTTGCCGCATAGCTGCTGGCGCTTAAAAGAACCGGGCCGCTGACTCCGTAATGGGTGAACAGCATTTCCCCGAACTCCTTATAAACCACCTTTTTCCCTTTTAAAACCGTGGCCTCCACATTGCGGAGGGATAAGCCCTGCAGCTCCTTTACCACCGGCTCCTCCACTATAAAGGGAACCAGTGCAGGGGAAAGGGAGGTAACACTGTGGCCGGCTTCCTTTGCCATCTCATAGCCATCCCCAGTGGAGCCGGTGGCCTGATAGGACAAGCCGCCGCAGGCTACAATCACAGCATCCCCATGGACCTTTGTCTTTTTTCCGCCCTCTTTTAAAACCAGACCGCAGAGGATTCCCTCCCGGGTCAAAAGCTTCTCCACCTGGGTACGGTAATGGATGGAGACTCCAAGCTCCAAAAGCCTGTTTGTAAGAGCCTTTATTACGTCCGAAGACTTATCCGAGGCCGGAAACACCCGGTTCCCCCGCTCTGTCTTTAAAGAACAGCCAAGCTCTTCCAAAAGGTCCATCATATCAAAATTGGTAAAGCCATAAAAGCTGCTGTAAAGGAATTTGGCATTTGTCACTACACTTCCAAACAGCTCTTCAACATCACAGGCATTGGTCACGTTGCAGCGCCCTTTGCCGGTGATATAGACCTTTTTTCCAAGTTTTTCATTTTTCTCAAAAATGTGGACGGTACTGCCCTTCATGGCTGCTGCTATTCCAGCCAGCATCCCTGCAGCGCCACCGCCCACGATTAAAACCGTATTCATACCGTTTCCTCTTTCCTGCCCGCCTTTCAGGGCATAGCGGTATCCCTGGAAGGGGTTTCCTCTTTCCGCCCGGTTTTCAGGGCATAATGGTATCCCTGAAAGGGGTTTCTCTTTCCCGCCGGCGTTTTCTACTTTACACGAAAAAGAGCGAAAAAACAAGCGGTCACGGATTTTTATTTTTTTCTTTTATCTTTTCCTCCAGGGCTTCCACAACGGTTTTTAATACCTTGATCCTGGCGTAATACTTGCAGTTACCTTCTACTACCACCCAGGGAGCATAGGTTGTGGAAGTGCGCACCAGCATCTCATTGACCGCTGATTCATACTGATCCCATTTCTCCCGGTTTCGCCAGTCTTCCTCTGTGATCTTCCACTGTTTGGCTGGATTCTCCTCACGCTCCTTAAAGCGTTTTTCTTGTTCATCCTTATCAATATGGAGCCAGAATTTAATGACAACGGCCCCGGCATTTGCCATGTGGTTTTCCATTTCATTGATTTCCTGGTAAGCCTGCTTCCACTGGGCCTCAGTGCAAAAGCCCTCGATCCGCTCCACTAAAACCCTGCCGTACCAGGTCCGGTCAAAAATGGCGATATGGCCTGCTTTTGGCACATGATTCCAGAAACGCCACAGGTAGTGGTGGACCCGTTCCAGATCATTTGGGGCCGAGGTGGGGTAAACCTTATATCCCCTGGGATCCAAATGGCTGGTAAGGCGCCTGATTGCCCCGCCCTTTCCTGCTGCATCCCAACCTTCAAAGCCTAAGACCACGGGGATCCTTAAACGGTATATCTGGCTGTGAAGGAATTCCAGCTTTTCCTTAAGCCGTTCCATCTCCTTCTTGTAATCTTCCTTTGACACAGTCTTTGTCAGATCCACGCCGGATAAGACCCGGTTTTGGTATTTTTCGGAACGGACCGGCACTTCTTTTTCTTTTCTCTCTCCCCTAAGCTCCCGCTGTCTTAAGGCATCCTCCAGGCAGTCTGCCACATGGGTCATGATCTTGGCAGAGGCAAAATCCCTGTCAGTGGCTTCGATAATGGTCCATGGTGCGTAATCCATATCAGTCTTTTCAAGCATTTCCTCGCAGATTCCCAAATAACGGCCATAGGCTTTATTCCTGCGCCAGTCTTCCTTTGTCACCCGCCATTGTGTTTCCCTGGAGCTTTCAAGCCTGTTAAACCGCTTCTTTTGTTCCTCCCTGGAAATATAGAGAAACAGCTTTATAATGACCATACCGTCATCGGTCAGCTGCCGTTCAAAGCTCTGAATATCATGGAAGGCCTCAGACAGGGCCGTTTCCGGAATCTTTCCATCAAACCGTTCCATGGTCACCTGCCGGTACCAGCTTCTGTCAAAGAGGGCGATTCTTCCCTGGGCCGGAAGTTTGGTCCAGAAGCGCCATAAAAACGGGCGCATCCGCTCTTCTTCCGTTGATTTATCATTGGCATATACATCAAAGCCCCTGGGGTCCAGAGCCTGAATCAGGCGGTTGATCTGGGTGCTTTTTCCTGACGCTCCCATGCCCTCGAACACGATCATAACAGGAATTCCTTCATCCTTGCATTTTCTTTGCAAAAGGCCCAGCCTTTCCGTCTGATCCTTCATTGTGTTTTTATAGGTTTCTTTGTCTATCTTTTTCAATAAATCAAGTTTTTCCAGCATAAACCATCCCTCCTTCGTCTATACAATTAGCTTAAAGCTTTGCAAACACCTTTGCCACTTCCGGCATGACCTGACTGATCTGTATCATCTGGGGACACTCCTTTTCACAGTGGTGACATGCCCGGCAGTTTTCCGCCTTTATTTCCATGGCTTCGTATCCTGCCTTTGCATCCGCTTCTTTATGGGCAGCAGTCATGTTGTAAAAAGAAAAGATCTCAGGGATCTCCAGGCCAAAGGGACAGGGAATACAATAGCGGCATCCGGTGCAGCCCACCAGAGCCATGGAATCAAAGATTTCCTTTGCCTTTTTATAGACCTGCCCTTCCTCCTCTGTGACCATTCCAACATAGCTGCGGTCCGCAAACACAAGGTTCTCCTCAAGCTGCTTTTCATCACTCATTCCGCTTAGGAGAAGGCTCACCGGCTGCTGGTCCCACAAAAAATCAAGGGCATATTCCACGGCCCCTTTTCCCTTAAGGAATACTTTTTTCACATGCTCCGCAGGATCCGCCAGCTTTCCTCCTAACAGCGGTTCCATAACCACCACTGCAAGACCCTTTTCCGCCGCAGCCTTTAATCCCTTTGCTCCTGCCTGATGCTCTAGGTCCACATAATTATACTGAATCTGGCAAAAATCCCATCCTTCATAATAATTTAGGATATCCTGAAATACATCATATGAATCATGGAAGGAAAATCCAAGATATCTTATTTTTCCCTGTTCTCTCGCTTTTTCCATGCGTTTTACAAGATCGAATCTTTTGACCTTGTCTTCAAAACGATCCCGGCTCAGAGCGTGAAGCAGATAAAAATCAACATGGTCTGTCTGAAGCTTTTTAAGCTGCTCATCCAGGACCTCATCAAAATCCTCCGGCTTTTCCAGCTTCCATACAGGACATTTGGTAGCAAGATAGGTTTTCTCCCGGTAGCCATCCCTTAAAGCTTTTCCCACAATTCTTTCGCTTTCGCCCTGATGGTAAGGATATGCGGTATCTATGTAATTCACCCCTTCATCAATGGCATGGCGGATCATGGATACCGCCCGTTTTTCATCCACCTGCTCATCCGGAAGGATGGGAAGCCTCATGGCCCCAAATCCAAGAGCCGATACTTTAATTCCTGTTTTTCCAAAATCACGATACTGCATAATCTTCCTCCGCTCACTATGTTTTTCGGTCTTTTCTGCCGGCCGTTCTTACATTTATTGTACCATATTTCACTTTCCTGCCAAAGTCTTTTTTCTTAATCAGGGTAACAAATTACCACGGTGAAGGGGCAGATCTCCCGGCTGCTGTTGTGATATTCCTAAGAGCGGTCAGCCTGAAAGAAGAGGGCAACTCCCCTGATCGCTGTATACCTCTCTTCAGCAGCCCTTTTTAATTGTCCGCAGCCGCTGAATTGATTAAAAAACGCTGATGCCCATTTTTAATAATGAGCATCAGCGCGATCCTTTTTTATTTCTTATTCCCGGAAGATCTTTTATAAAACATGGAATTTCCCGGGCTTTTTGCCACTGATTCCGTCAGCCTAACGGTAATCCTGTACGTCAAATTCCCTGTCCTTAAAATAGTATTTCCTGTCGTCTTCACTGATTTCCCGAATAACCTTGCAGGGGTTTCCCACAGCAATCGTATTATCCGGTATATCCCTGGTCACCACGCTGCCCGCCCCAATAACCACATTGCTGCCGATCCTGACACCTGGGTTGATGACCGCATTTCCTCCGATCCATACATTATTGCCTATGGTAATGGGTATTCCATACTCATAGCCTGAATTTCTGGAATCCGGATGAACAGGGTGGCCTGCAGTGTAAATTGATACATTTGGAGCAAACATTACGTTGTCGCCAATCACCACTTTGCCCACATCAAGAATGATACAGTTGTAATTTGCAAAGAAATTCTTTCCTACCTCAATGTTTTTTCCATAGTCACAGTGGAAAGGCGGTTCAATATGTGTGTTTTCCCCTGCTTTGCCAAGTATAAGCGGAATCAATTCATCCATCTTTTTTTCTTCTTCCGGGCTTAACAGATTGTAAGCATGTATTTTCTTCTTGTTTTCCAGCCGCTCCTCTGCCAGTCCATCCAGCCATGCCTTATAAGGCAGTCCTGCAAGCATTCTTTCTTTTTGATTCATGGTATTTCCTCTCTCATAAACAATCCTGTTTTTAAGAAATGGCTAAATTTCCATTACAAGAAACTGCCAGCCCTCTAAATGTATTCTGGCCCCGTCAAATGACACTTCCGGATAATTATTGATCAAAACCGTCTTTGGTATCCCGGGAAGAGTAATTTCCTGTGCATCCTTTTGAAAATTCCCAATGACAAGGAGTGTTTTAAGCCCTTTCCGATAGTAAGCCATAATATTCTTTTCATCCTCAAGAACAGGTTCCAAGGTTCCGTAGATTATGGTTTCCTTCCACTGGGGATGTTTTCTTAACCGGATTAAGTTTTTATAGAACATGAAAACTGAATTATCCTGGTCAATCTGATCAGCCACATTAATATTCTTATAATTAGGGTTCACTTTCAGCCAGGGAGTGCCCTTCGTAAAGCCTGAATTGTCCGATCCATCCCACTGCATGGGGGTTCTTGCATTATCCCTGCTATAGTGGCTTACAATGCGCAGCGCCTCTTCCGGTGTGTAACCTGCCTCCATTGCAGTCTGATACTGGTCAAGGGTAGCAATGTCATCCACTTCCTCAATGCTGGAAAAGACGGTGTTTTCCATTCCAATTTCCTGCCCCTGATAAATAAAAGGGATTCCCCGGAGCATAAAATTTAGGCCCCCAAGCATTTTTTTGGCTTCCAGGGTACATTCCCCTTCCGGAAGGTAGTGGCTGACCCCTCTTGGCTCATCGTGGTTTTCTATGATGTTGGATAAAAAGCCGGTAACACCCACATGCTTTTGAGCGGCAAAGCAGCAATGCTTATAATCTTCCGGAGTAATTGCCTTTGCATCGTACCAGCCTTTTTCACTTCCGCCGAATACGGTTTCGTTAAAATCAAATTTGCTGGAAAAATAACCGTTATCCCCGATAAACGCTTCTAATTCCTCCGGTTTTTCATTAAAGACCTCTCCAACGGTAAAGGCATCATGAGGTTTAAAGCAGCGGTCGCGCATCTCGCTTAAAAACTCACCCACCCCATCTGCCTGGGACAGCATTGTCTGTATGCTGCACAAACCGTCTGCCCGGTCCGGTTCGTAGTCCTTTAGAGGAAGGGCCTTTTTTATATTGATGATTGCATCAATCCGGAAACCGCCCAGGCCCTTATCCAGCCACCAGTTGATATTTTTATAGACTTCTTCCCGGACTACTTCATTTTCCCAGTTTAAGTCTGGCTGTTTTTTATGGAACGAGTGAAGATACTGCTTATTGGTACCTGGAATATCACTCCACACAGAATTTCCAAAGTAGGAACGCCAGTTGGTAGGGGATTTTCCGTCTTTTTTGTCACGGATATAAAAATAGTTTCCATATTCGCCGTCAGGATCGGCACAGGCTTTTTTAAACCATTCATGTTCGTCGGAGCAGTGGTTTACCACCAGATCCATGACGATATACATCTCTCTTTTTTTCGCTTTTTCAATCAGTTCCTCCATATCCTCCATGGTCCCAAACCTGGGATCTATGCTGTAATAGTCGGAAATATCATATCCCTGATCCGCAAGAGGAGAAGCATAGATTGGGGAAAGCCACAGGATGTCCACACCTAAGTCCTTCAAGTAATCCAATTTACTGATAATTCCTTTCAGATCCCCTATTCCGTCCCCATTGGAATCCAGAAAGCTCTTTGGATAAATCTGATAAGCTGTTTTGTCATGCCACCACTTCTTAGTCATCGTATGCCAACCTCTCTTTTTTGTAGTAGCCTTATTCTACCTCTCAGGACAGGATTTGTCTTACGCTTCTATGATTAAAAAATTCACTATTTTGACTTTTCCTTCCGATATTGCAAAGGAGTCGTTCCGGTGTACCTTCGGAATATTTTTAAAAAGTTTCCAAGGTTAAAAAAACCCGAGTCCAGGCAGATATTCATCACCGGAAGGTCAGTGGTTTCCAGCAGGGAAATGGCATTCCGGATCCGGTAATCATTGATGTATTCGGTGGGGGTCCTGCCAAGGGCCTTTTTAAAAAAGCGGCAGAAATACTGTTCGTTCATATTGGCAAGGGAAGCAAGGTCATGAATATAAATCTTTTCTCTGTAATGATTCCGTATAAAAGTAATGGAGGCTTTAATCAGTTCAACCCGCGTGTCCGTGTCGCGGTAAGAATCGGAATAAAGGCGGAACTGGTACAAAACGGAAAGCATTTTTAAAAGCGAGACCTTTATCTGAAGCTGGGCGATAACAGCTTTTGCAACGGCTCCCTGCACCTTGGAGTCCTCCTCTGTTTCAAAGGCATCTGTTACATTGATAAAACAATCCAGAACGGAAGCATAAGACGGATGATCTGGATAAAGACATCTTGGAAAGGAAATCTCATTGTTTTTCAAAGGGTTGATCAGGTACATCTGAGCAGTGTCATACGCTTCAAAGCTAAGAAGTCCCGGCTGGAACACAATGGCATGCTCCTCATTTAAACTTTTTGATTCACTGATGATTCCATGAAGCTCCCCTGAATTGATAAAAAAAATGCATTCATCCTTGATTTCATAGGACTCCATGTTAACTAGCAGGCGAAAATCCCCCTTAATAAAGTGGATCACTTCAATTTCCTCATGCCAGTGATGCTTAACGATAATACCCTTTTGGGACGTTTTTGTCCGATAGATCCCGCAAGGAAAGGAACTGGTTCCATGGAGACGTTCCTCTTTTAATTTGGATTTTATCTCTGGATTCATGATTATCCTCATTTCCCGGCCGCTGTTACGCCATGATTTAAAACACACGGTATTTTACATGTATCATAACACAGGAGGGGAAAGGGTTTCAAGCAAAAGCATACTGGTCAAGAGATTGTGTTTATAGTACACTTAATAACATAACACGAGGCTGAATGCCAGGAGGAATATCATGATCAGGCAATTCCGAAGATTATCCTTTCAATCCAAAATACTGTTTACTTATTTGCTCTTACTGCTGTTTACCGTAGTTATTTTTGCAATCTGTTATGTACAAGGGGTTTCCTCAGCCCTTACCTACAACATTGAATACATGAAACAGTCTAACCAGCAGAAAAACATGAACTTAGATATTGCAATGGGAAGCAACAGCTCCTTAAACCTTCTGCATCTGATTGATCCCAAGGTAAATGTCATACTCCATGAAAAAGCCAGCAACATGCCCCCCAAAGACCGTTATGAAAGAGACTATTATATGCAGACCGTTCTTAAAATGCTCACGGTCATCAATCCCCATGTACAAAGAACATCTATTCTGACATCTTCAGGAGATATTTACTGCAGCATTAACAACATATCGGAAGATTATATTGAAAACGCATGGAATACCATCAAAAGCGTTGATTGGAAAACAAAGAGCCAGAAATATTATACAATCCCTTACCCTCAGAAAATAGGAAATACCGGCTATTCCCTTGTAACGGTATACCACCAGCTTTCAGATATCGGCGAGTATAAAACCTATGGATATCTGCTGGCAGACTTGGATTTTGGATCCATTGCAAAAGATTTTAATTCCACTGATGCTGCCGACGGCCTGGCATCTTCCTTTGCCATTGTATACAAAAACCAGGTCATCTATAATTCCAGAAACGCTTACATCAATCTGGAGACTGACCTTACAGAAGAAAAAAAGCAGGAAACCTTTCCCGGTCTGGAGCAGATCGAGGCCTCTGGAAAGGGAGCAGGAGAGCTTTATCTCAATGATACCCTCTGCATTGCCGCTGTTTTGAAAAATGAATCCACCGGCTGGTATCTGGTGCAGTATATTCCAAAGCATCTGCTGATTAACACCAGCATGGAAAGCATGTTAAACGTCATGGCCTGGGTAATGCTTATCCTGACTGCAGCCGGAATCTTAAGTTTCATATTGTCCAAGCAGGTCAGCCATCCCATTAAAGCCCTGGCAGAAACCATGAGCCAGGCAAGACAGGGGGAAGTAAAGCTTTTAACTGGATTGCCTCCCAGGGAGGATGAAATCGGCAACCTAATCGAAATCTACAATGAAATGGGAAAGAGGATCAATGACAGCATTACCAAGCTGTATATTATGCAGTTAAACCAAAAGCAGGCAGAGCTTAAAATGCTTCAGTTCCAGATCAACCCGCATTTTTTATATAATGCCTTAAACACGGTTACAGCCATTGCCAGGCTGAATGAAATCGAAGAAATTCCTGCAATTACGGAAAGTCTGTCGGATATGTTCCGCTATAACATCAAAGGAACTGATTTTGTTACGGTAAAGGATGAAGTAATTCAGTTAAAAAACTATATCCGAATCCAATCCATCCGGTTCCCAGGACGCTTTGTGGTGGAGTATGATATCCCGGCGGAATATGAAAATAATGGAGTTATCAAGTTCATCATGCAGCCCATTGTAGAAAACTCCATTCATCATGCGTTTAAGGTGAAACGGGACAAGGACTGTTTAAAGATCTCCGTATCACCGGATTCAGAAGATTATCTTTTGATCTCCGTGTACGATGACGGGTGCGGTATTCCAAAAGAGAAGGTAGAGGAATTAAACCATGGATTATGGAATACAAAAGCCAACACCCTGCTGGGAGAGGATGGAACAGGCATTGGACTGGCCAATGTAAATGCAAGGCTTAAAAACTTTTATGGTGAAGATTGCGGAATTGTGGTGGAAAGCCGGTACAAGAGCTTTACCTGCATTCACATCCGGATAAAGAGGAATAAGGAGGGATAGTATGAAGGTCATTATTGCTGAAGATGAATATTACGCAAAAAAAATGCTCGTTAAACTTTTAACCAATATCAATATGGATATAACCGTATGTCTGGAAGCCGAAACAGGGAAACAGGCGGCAGATTATCTTGCGGGCAAGGATATTGATCTTGTTATCACTGATATCCGCATGCCGGAAATGGACGGGCTGTCCCTTGCAAAATACGTGGAAGAAAACTGCCCTGCAACGGATGTCATTATTGTAAGCGGGTATTCGGATTTTAACTATGCCAGGGAAGCCATGAAGTACGGGGTCAGGTATTACCTGACCAAACCGGTAAAGCCGGAGGAACTGGAAAAAGCAATATGGGATATTACAAAAACCAGGGAAGAAAAGAAAATGCAGCTTGAAAAGCAGGTGGACCGGAGGCTTTTACAGGAATCCCTCCAATATGTGAATATCTCCGGCATTCTGGCAAACCGGGCCCTGATGGATACCTTCCGCAGTTTGTGCGGCGGCCGGCTAAAGGAATGCTCCTACCAGATGCTTTTGTTCCAGGGGAAACAGCGCATGAACCGGGAAAGTGCAAAAGGGCTGTCAGAATTCCTGGAATCCACTTCCCATCAAACCAATATCCAGGTGTTTTATTTCCAGCAGCCGGATGAAATAATTGCCATGAACTTTGGCAGCCGGGAGGTATTGTCGGATAAAAAGCTTTTACTCCGGCTAAAGCAAAAGCTGCCCCAATGGGAAATGGAAATCACCTGTGGGATCAGCAGGATTTACCAAGGGGAAGAACAGCTTGGGGATGCTTACCGGGACTGCGTTTATGCCATCAACGGAAGATTGCTTGAGGAAAAGGCCAGAGTGTTTGAATATGAACCGGAGCTTTCCATGGAACAGATTTTAACGCAGCAGGAGGAGCTTTGCATATATGAAAGTGTGATGAAGGGAAACTGCCGCCAGGCAGAGGCTGCTCTCCGCCGGTTTTTTGAAAAATGCGGGGAAAGCAGCTGGAATGTATATTCCTTATACAGCGGTATCATGCAGATCTTTTCCGTTATCAGCAGGGCCTATTGCAGCAGAGAGGCTTCTTCCGAATCAGAAGAGGTAAACCGGTATCTTTTATTTTCCTTTAAATCAGACCTTTACCAGTTTAGGACAAGGCAAGAGCTTGAGCGGTATATGTTTAAAATTCTG
This sequence comes from Lachnospiraceae bacterium, assembly GCA_902363835.1. Lineage (GTDB taxonomy): Bacteria > Bacillota > Clostridia > Lachnospirales > Lachnospiraceae > Lacrimispora. Next base: position 70,618 of record CABJBM010000019.1, on the reverse strand, counting down.
GAAAACACCTGCGGCTCCCAGACGGAAAAAGGAAGCATCATCGAGGAAATCAAGAATTACGTATCCCTTAATTTCCGGTACGAAATTTCCTTAAATGAATTGGCAGCCCATAAGTATTTTATGAATTCCAGCTACTTAAGCCGTCTGTTTAAATCAGAAACAGGGATGAATTTTTCCAAATACTTAATCACCTACCGGATGGAACGGGCAAAAGAGCTTTTAAAGAATACGGTCTTTAAAATAAATGAAATTGCCGATTATGTAGGCTATAACGATACCTCCTATTTTATCCACACCTTTAAACGCCTTTATCAGATGACCCCCGAGCAATATCGCGCCCAGGAAGAAAAAAGGTAAAAAATGTTTTACAAAACATCTCAGATACCTTATATAGGGGACCTCCATTTGTTTTGTATACTGGTACTACCAAATAATCAGGAAACAGAAAGGGCGAGATGATGTATATGAAAACGAAAAAAATATTGGCAGTTGGTTTAACCTGTTCCATGGCAGTGATGCTGGCTGCAGGATGCAGCGGAACAGGCAAAACCTCAGGAAAGAGTTCTGATTCCGGAGTCACACATCTGGAATTTTTCTCTTCAAAAATGGAAAATGTATCTACCATGCAAAAGCTGGTGGATAAATTCAACTCACAGAATACGGATGTCCAGGTTACCCTCAATTCCCCGGCAGATGCCGGAACCGTATTAAAGACCAGGATGACCAAGGATGATTTACCTGATATCATCGCCTATGGGGGCGACAACACCTATACGGAACTTACGGAAGCAGGCATTTTACTGGATTTAAGTGACCAGGAGGTTTTAAAGACCATAAACAGCTCTTATATGCAGATGGTTTATGATATCAATGGGGACAAAGAAGAAAAAGCATACGGCATCCCGTTTGCTTCCAATGCTTCCGGAATTATCTATAATGTGGATCTGTTTCAGAAAGCAGGCGTTCAAGTTCCCAAGACCTGGGATGAATTGATTGAGGTATGCGAAAAGCTGACCGCAGCGGGAATCCAGCCCTTTGAGTTAAGCTTTAAGGATAACTGGACCATTCTTCCTTCCTGGAATTCACTGGCTCCCGCAATGCAGCCCGAAGGATTTTTAGAGGCAAAGAAAGAAGGAACAGCAACCTTTTTAGGCACTCATGAAGAGGTTTTGGAAAAGTACAGCAAGCTGGTGAATTATGCCCAGACAGACTTTATGGGAACATCCTATGATGACGGCAACCGCAGCTTTGCAAACGGCGAAGCCGCAATGCTGATCAACGGCGTGTGGACCGTACCGGAAATCAAAAAAACCAACGAATCCATTCATCTTGATATGTTTGCTTATCCGGCAACCAATGATAAGAGTAAAAATAAAGTGGTATCCGGCATCGACGTCATGCTTATGGTGACAAACCAGTGTAAAAACCCGGAAGCTGCCAAACGTTTTGTGGCATTTATGCTGGAACCGGAAAACAGCCAGCTTTACGTAAACGAGCAGTTTGCATTTTCACCGGTAGAAGGCGTTGTGCAGAAAGATGCTTCGGTTGCCGGCCTTGCCAAAGACATTGCAGACGGAAAGGTTACGGATTTTGTAGACCATTATTATCCCAACGGCTATAATCTGTCAGCGATTTTATCCGAGTTCTTTTTAAACAGGGCAAATGGTATGGATGAAGGCGAGAACATTGCCACAATACTGAAAAAATGTGATGAACAGTACGATATCCTCAACACCCGGTAAATCAGCCAAAAGGAGGATAACGCGTTGAAGAAAAATAGAAGTAACCTTATCAGTCCAGCGTTCTATCTTATGGTAGTTCCCATGGCAGCGCTGTTCTTTTTATTCCATACGGTCCCCTTTTTCATGGGTATCTTTTACAGCTTTACCAACTGGAAGGGCTATGGGAGCTGGGAGTTTATCGGCTTTAAAAACTTCCTGCAGTTTTTTAAAGATCCTTCCATAAGGCAGGCCTATGGTTTTACCTTTCAGTTTGCACTTTCTGCCACTGTCCTTGTCAACGTTTTAAGCCTGGCGCTGGCATGCGGACTCAATGGAAAAATTCTGGGAAAGAACCTTTTAAAGGCCCTGTATTTCCTGCCATATATGCTGGGAACCCTGATCATTGGTTTTGTATTTAACTTTATCTTTGGCAATATCATTCCAGGATTGGGAAAATCGGCTGGGATCGGCGCGCTGAGCGTCAATATCCTGGGAACCGGCAAAGCATGGCTGGGGGTTTTATTTGTTACCGTCTGGCAATCCATGGCCTTTAACACCATGATATACCTCTCCGGCCTTCAGACCGTGGATAAAGATATTTATGACGCAGCATCCGTAGACGGTGCCGTTGGCCTCCAGCGGTTTGCCAGGATCACCTTCCCATTGATTGCCCCCTTTTTTACCATCAATATGGTATTGAGTGTCAAAAGCTTTCTCATGGCATTTGACCAGATCATGGCAATGACAGGGGGAGGGCCCGGAACCGCAACCACTACCATCTCCATGTTGATTTATAAGAGGGGATTTGATGGCGGACAGTTTGCCTACCAGTCAGCCAATGCCGTTATCTTATTTTTGGTTGTGGCGTCAATTTCCATATTCCAGCTAAAGATATTAGAAAAAAGGGAGGCGAAAATAAACTGATGAAAGGGAAAGAAAAGACCAACTGGCCCCTGACAATCCTTCTGGCTGCCATTGCTGTTTTGATTATCCTGGGCCCCCTTTATATTACTGTGGTAATCGCCTTGAAATCGCCGTCGGATATGGAAAATATACTGGCCCTTCCTGCTTCCCTCCACTTTGAGAATTTTTCAAAGGCATGGGAATTGACAGACTATCCAAGAAAATTTTTCAATACATTTTTTATTACAGGCATTAATCTGGTGTTTACCATCCTGACCAATTCCATGGCAGCTTATGCCATCATACGCAATAAGGATAAAAGCAGGTTTTTTAATCTCATGTATTATTATTTTATCAGTGCCATGTTTATCCCATTTAATGTGATTATGCTTCCTCTGGTAAAACAGGCCTCCTCTTTTCATTTGGATAACATCTATGGAATCACCTTGATTTACATAATATTCGGACTTCCCATGAATACATTTCTTTATTCGGGATACATCAAATCCCTGCCCGAGGCCCTGGAGGAGGCAGCAAGGATTGATGGGGCGGATACGTTCCAGACTTTTTGGCGCATTATATTTCCTCTGCTAAAGCCAATGAGCGCTACGGTGGCAATCCTGTCCTTTATGTGGACCTGGAATGACTTCCTGATGCCCCTGGTTTTGCTCAGCGATGCAAGCCAGCAAACCCTGCAGTTAGCCCAGTATGTGTTTAAAGGCCAGTTCTCCACCCAGTATAACCTTGCCTTTGCCTCGTATTTAATGGTGCTGCTGCCAATTTTAGCTGTATATGTTTTTTGTCAGAAATGGATTATTGCAGGAGTGACTAGCGGTTCTGTAAAAGCTTAAAGAAAGAGAGACGAAAATGGACAGAACATGGTGGAAACAAGCAGTTGTATATCAGATTTATCCCAAAAGCTTTCAGGACAGCAACGGTGATGGGATCGGAGACTTACAGGGCATCATCTCCAGACTTGATTATCTGGAAACGCTGGGGGTGGATGCGCTCTGGCTCTCTCCAGTCTATTGTTCCCCTCAGGATGACAATGGTTATGATATATCCGATTACCAGGATATTGATCCCGTGTTCGGAAGCTTAAAGGACATGGAAGAGCTGATTGAAAAGGCTGGCAAACATGGGATCCGCATTATCATGGATCTTGTTTTAAATCATTCTTCCGATGAACATCCATGGTTTATGGAAGCGAAAAAAAGTAAGGATAATCCCTATCATGATTATTATGTGTGGAGGGATGGGGTGGAAGGCGTTACTCCCAATGGGTTAAGGGCTGCTTTTGGCGGCTCAGCCTGGGAGTGGGTTCCAAAGCTTGGCCAATACTATTTCCATCAGTTTTCAGTGAAGCAGCCGGATCTTAACTGGGAAAACCCAAAAGTACGCAGGGAAATCCGGGATATGATCCTTTGGTGGATAGAAAAAGGAGTAGGCGGCTTCCGGCTGGATGTCATTGATTGTGTGGCAAAGGATCCTGACTGGCTGATCACAGCTGACGGCCCAAAGCTTCACGCCTTTATACAGGAGTTAAGCAGAGAGACCTTTCAGAAACGGGATCTTGTCACAGTAGGGGAAGCATGGAGTGCAAATCCGGAAAACGCCCTGCTTTACAGCAATCCGGACGGCAGTGAGCTTTCCATGGTATTCCAGTTTGAACATATCTGCCTTGACCAGAAAAAGGGCGGAGAAAAATGGGACTTAGCCCCTCTTCCGTTTCTGGAATTAAAGCGGATCTTATCCACCTGGCAGGAGGCTCTTTACTGCAAAGGCTGGAACAGCCTGTTCTGGAACAACCACGATCTGCCGAGAATTGTATCCCGCTGGGGAAATGATAAGGAATACCGGACAGAATCGGCCAAAATGCTTGCAATCCTCCTTCACGGAATGCAGGGCACACCCTATATCTACCAGGGCGAAGAACTGGGAATGACCAATGTAAAATATGATATGGAAGATTACCGGGATATTGAGATTTTAAATATATATGGGGAAAGAACAGAGGCCGGATATAAAAAAGAGGACATCATGGAGTCCATCTATGCAAAAGGCCGGGACAATGCGAGAACGCCCATGCAGTGGAGCAGGGACAAAGAAGCCGGATTTACAAAGGGAATCCCCTGGCTTAAGGTGAATCCAAACTATTTGGAAATCAATGCTGAGGCGGCACTTGCGGATGAAACTTCTATCTTTTACCTTTACCGGAAACTGATTGAGTTAAGAAAAACCCATGATGTATTCGTGGATGGGAAATACCAGCTCCTGCTGCCCGAAGATCCCAGCATATTTGCCTATACCCGTACACTGGAAGAAACTACCCTGCTTGTAATATGCAACTTTTACGGTGATACGGTTCATTTGCAGCTTCTTAAGGAGTTTGACCGTGAAAAAAGGCTGCTGATCAGTTCTTACACGGATGAAGGCCTGCCAGATGTGCTCCGACCATATGAAGCCAGAATGTATCTGATGAGGTGATAGGAAAATAAGGGGAATGAGCGGAACCCCGCAAGGAAAGAGTAAGAAAAAAACAGGCTGTCAGGAACTTCCCTTCAGCCTGTTTTTTAATGAACCTCAGTCATAATAAATATATCATAAATCGCCTTAATGGCTTCTTCAAAATCTGCGTTTTTCACCCCAATGATGATGTTAAGCTCACTGGAACCCTGGTCAATCATCTTTACGTTGACTCTGGCATGGGCAAGAGCTGAAAAGATCCTTCCGGCAGTCCCTCTGGTTGCCTTCATGCCCCGGCCAACCACTGCGACCAGCGCAAGATCTGATTCCATTTCAAGGAAATCAGGCTCCACTGCCCTGTGAATCCCTGCGATAACGGACTGCTCATACTCTTCAAATTCCGACTGATGAACAAATACGGTCATGGTATCAATTCCTGACGGCATATGCTCAAAGGAAATGTGGAACTTTTCAAATACCTCCAGAACCTTTCTCCCAAAGCCCACCTCAGCGTTCATCATGGCCTTTTCAATGTTAATGGAACAGAAGCCCTTTTTTCCCGCAATTCCCGTAATGGTATAATGAGGTTTTCTGCAGGTGCTTTCCACAATCAGGGTTCCCTTGTCCTCCGGTTTATTGGTGTTCCGTATGTTAATTGGGATTCCTTCTTTTCTCACCGGGAAAATGGCATCCTCATGGAGAACGCTGGCCCCCATATAGGCAAGCTCTCTCAGTTCCCGGTATGTAATGGTCTCAATGACCTCAGGATTCTTGATGATCCTGGGATCAGCCACCAGGAAACCGGAAACATCCGTCCAGTTTTCATACATATCCGCATGAATGGCCTTTGCAACAATGGAACCGGTCACATCAGAACCGCCTCTGGAAAAGGTCTTTATGGTTCCATCCTGCTTTGCCCCGTAAAAGCCCGGGATCACCCCCCGTTCCACATGCTCCAGCCGTTCTCCAAGCTCCTTATTGGTAAGGTCCGCATTAAAACTGCCGTCTGCATCAAAGAAGATCACTTCAGCCGCATCAATGAATTCGTAGCCCAAATACTCCGCCATCACCAGTCCATTTAAGTACTCTCCTCTGGAAGCAGCATAATCACGCCCTGCCTTTTTAAGGAAATTTTCTTCAATGGTTTCAAACTCATGATCCAGATTCAGGTTAAGATCAAGACCGTCAATGATTTCCATATAGCGTTCCTTGATTTTTTCCAGAATCTTTTTATAGCTTTTTCCATCTGCTGCCGCATCATAGCACTGGTATAACAGATCTGTAACCTTTTCATCCTTGTCATTTCGTTTGCCAGGCGCTGACGGTACTACAAACCGTCTGCTCTTATCCCCGCGGATGATATCGCCAACCTTCTTAAATTGCTTTGCGCTGGCTAAAGAGCTTCCTCCGAATTTCACAACTTTTTTCATAGCGCTTTTCTCCTCTGATACAGGTTATTATTACATATTTAACGGAAATAATATCCTAATTGCTACCAGCTGTCAAGTATTTTTCACGACTTATGCATAATTTTCCATTTTTATGCATAAATTTACTCTCCCATTTCCTGGTTTATTTTATCCTCACAGGAGCGCATTGCAAGAATGGTTTTCTCAAACAGCTCATCAAGAGTCCAGCCCAGATTCTCTGCGCCTGATGCGATCACTTCCCTGGAACAACCTGCCGCAAACCGCTTGTCCTTATATTTTTTCTTTAAGCTGGAGACTTCTAAATCCATGACACTTTTTGAAGGGCGCATTCTGGCTGCCGCTCCGATAAGTCCGGTCAGTTCGTCCGCCGCAAACATGATCTTTTCCATCATATGCTCCGGCTTTACATCAGAACAGATGCCGTAGCCATGGCTGCATATGGCGTGGACCAGCTCTTCCTCCGCCCCGATCTCAGAAAGAAGCTCCGGTGCTTTCTTGCAGTGTTCCTCCGGGTACTGCTCAAAATCCACATCATGAAGAAGTCCGGCAATTCCCCAGAATTCTTCCTCAGACCCAAATCCCATTTCCCCTGCGTACCAGCGCATCACTCCTTCCACAGTCAGACCGTGAAGTAAGTGAAACGGCTCCTTGTTATATTTTGTAAGTAATTCCAGTGCCTGTTGCCTTGTGATTGCTGTCTTCATAGTTCCTCCTCTTTCTCCTGTTTATAAAATTTTAAGCCTTTGGTTCCTTTAAAAGGACCCTATGCTGGTTTCTCCTGACACATGAATTCCGTTTTCCTCCAAAAGCCTTGCGGTCACACCGCTTCCGGGAACCTTTGTCCCTGAAAACGTTCCATCATAAATATACCCATGACCGCAGGACGGACTCCGCTCTTTTAAAATAGCCCGTTTACAGCCGTAAAGCCTGGCCAGCTTCAAGGTCTCTTCCGCTCCCTTTACAAAGCTGTCCGTCACATCCTTTCCGGACCGGTTCACCACACGGATCTCATAAGGATTCCCTGTTTTCCCCGGATCAAGCTGTTCTGCAGGCTCTCTGGGCGTTTCCAGGCCTCCAAGCTGCTCCGGACAGACCGGTATCAGATTGTATTTATTCATAAGATCTATAAGACCGTTTTCCATGCCGTTTCTGCCGTCATAACGGCAGTTAACGCCCAGCAGGCAGGCACTTACCAGAATGCTTTCTTTTTCTTTGCTCATCTTCCGCCTCCTTTTGCAGATTTTAAATTCCCGCTTAACTATCTGTTATAAGATCTTTCATACCTTTTTGTAAAAAAACATCCTCCAGGCAAAAACCCAGAGGACATCTTTTTAGTCTCTTTTTATTATAGCACATACAACAAAATTTGCAATATTTTTAAAGTTTTAAATATTTTGCCAGGGTACAAAAAATTAGTTTGAAAACACTATTAATCATCCTTATTTTAAGAGTTCACTTATAGACAAAATCTATAAATAAAATTCAAAAAACCTCCTGTTTATGCGGGAAAGCGGGTATTCTAACAATTTTTGTTTGTGGCTAAAAATTTTTTATATTTTCACGGATTAAGAATTGTTTTTGGCTCACTTATATGTTAATATGTAGGTGGATGAAGAAATACAAACGCCATTTTTTAACAAAATTATATAAAACAGTATTATTAAAAAAAATGTGCGGGATTATATAATATCAACCAAGAATAAAGAGAGAGAGGTATTATTATGTTTGTAGTAAACGTCAACGGTAAGGATTACCAATCAGAGGAAGATTTAGCGTTAATGGATTTCCTCCGGTACAAACTTGGTATCACCTCCGTTAAAAACGGATGTAAAGAAGGTGCCTGCGGAACGTGTACGGTAATTGTGGATGGCAAGACCGTCCGCGCCTGCGTTCTGAAGTTATCTAAATTGGGGGGTAAAAAGGTTCAGACAATCGAAGGGTTTACACAGAGAGAACGGGATGTGTTTGTCTATGCGTTTGCAGCAGCAGGAGCCGTGCAGTGCGGTTTTTGCATTCCAGGCATGGTGATCAGCGGCAAATGCTTAATTGATCAGAATCCGGATCCTACAAGGGAAGATGTTAAGCAGGCCATCCGCACAAATATCTGCCGTTGTACAGGTTATGCAAAAATAGAAGACGGAATTTTGCTTGCAGCGAAAATGTTAAGGGAAAATTCAGAGATTCCTGAATTAAAGCAGACCGGTAAAATAGGTGAAAGAACCTGCCGTGTGGATGCAGAGGCAAAAACTCTGGGCACTGCCAAATACGCAGACGACTATTATCTGGAAGGCATGCTTTACGGAAAAAATGTATTCAGTAAATATGCACACGCTAAAATTAACGGAATTGATACCAGCAAGGCCCTTGCAATGCCCGGCGTTGTAGCCGTCTATACGGCAAAGGACATTCCCGGAGACAGATACATCGGCCATCTGGCCCATGACTGGCCAGGCATGATCGATGTTGGCGAAGAGACGAAATGCTGCGGCGATACTCTTGCCATAGTGGTTGCTGAAACAATGGAACAGGCATTAGCCGGAGTAAAAGCCGTAGAAATAGATTATGAAGAATTAGAGCCCATCCGTTCCCCAAGGGAAGCCATGGTTCCAGGTGCCCATCAGGTTCACGGCGAAGGCTTTATGCATTTTGGCAAATTCAGGACTCCGGTAAATAACCTTCTTGACCATGAAGAGGTAAAGCGGGGTGATGCGGAAGCAGCTCTTGCTAATTCCAGGTACATTGCGGAAGGCACCTTCTATGTTCCTCCTACGGAGCACGCTTTTATGGAGCCGGAAACTGCTGTTGGCATTCCTGACGGCGACGGTGTGAAGGTCATTACCGGATCACAGGGCATTTACGACGAACATCACGAATTAAGCGCATATCTTGGCCTCCCTATGGAGAAAGTAAGAATTCAGAGCGCTTATGTCGGCGGAGGTTTCGGAGGAAAGGAAGATATGAGCGTACAGCATCAGGCCGCTCTTTGCGCTTACTTATCCAAGAGACCTGTAAAAGTATCCTTCAGCCGCCAGGAAAGCATTAACTATCATCCAAAGCGCCATGCAATGGAAATATACTGTAAGATCGGCTGCGATGAAAACGGCATCATTCAGGGATTAAAGGCAAGGCTTCTCTCGGATACGGGCGCCTATGCTTCTCTGGGCGGTCCTGTACTTCAAAGAGCCTGCACCCATGCGGGCGGACCGTATAATTACCAGAACGTGGACATTGAAGGTGATGCTTACTATACCAACAATCCTCCTGCAGGCGCATTCCGCGGATTCGGCGTAACCCAGTCCTGTATGTCAACGGAAGCACTCATCAACCAGTTAGCGGAACAGGTGGGAATTTCCGGCTGGGAAATCCGTTACCGCAATGCCATCAGACCGGGCCAGTCCCTGCCTAACGGACAGATCGCTGATGAAGGCACCGCCATGGCAGAGACACTGGAAGCAGTAAAAGAAGATTTTGAAAAATATGAGACTGATCCCAATTATTTCGTGGGCATTGCATCTGCAATGAAGAATGCGGGAATCGGTGTGGGTCTTGCTGACGTAGGCCGCTGTATATTAAGAATCCGTGACGGAAAGGTTTATACAGGCTCTTCCGCCGCTGCTATCGGCCAGGGAATTCAAACCGTAACCTTGCAGATGGTCTGTCAGACAACAGGTCTTGCACCGGAACAGGTGGTAGTAGGCCATCCGGATACAAAATACACACCAGACTCCGGAACAACCACAGCATCCCGTCAGACCGTATTTACAGGAGAAGCAATCCGCATTGCCGCCCAAAAATTGAAAGAGGATTTAGACGCAGGACATTCCTTAAATGATTTAGAAGGCAAAGAATACTATGGCGAATTTGATTTTAAGACAGATCCAATCGGCAGTGACAAACCAAATCCGGTGAGCCACATTGCTTACGGATATGCAACACAGCTTTATGTTCTTGATAACGAAGGCAAGGTTGTAAAGGTAATTGCAGCTCACGACATAGGCAAAACCATCAACCCTCTCGCCGCAGAAGGACAGGTGGAAGGCGGTGTTGCAATGGGTCTTGGTTATGGACTGACAGAGGATTTCCCCTTAAAGGATGGCATTCCTCAGGCTAAGTTAGGTACTTTAGGCCTGTTTAAATCAACTCAGATGCCGCCTATTGACGTACGGTTCATTGAAAAGAATCCATCTGATGTAGCATTTGGAGCAAAGGGCGTAGGCGAGATTGTTTGCGTTATGGGCGCACCTGCATTGCAGAATGCTTACTTTAAGAAGGATGGCGTATTCCGGTACAAACTTCCTTTGGACAATACGTTCTACCGTAAACCAAAGCCAGCAAAATAAGAGAATCAGAAACATCAAAGATTCTTTTACAGGCAGAATACCCAAAAGGGCGGAATGAATCCCGCCCTTTTTTTCTTGATTTCAAAATACACAACAGCAAAATGGGGGAATCATATGATGACAGGATTTTATGAAGAATTAAAAAATGCAGATAAAAACAAGAGCTTACTCAGCCTGACAATCATCGAAGGACAGGGGCTGGGAGCAAAGGCTCTGTGGTCCAACGGAGAATTCATATTCAGACAGGGAGAGGAAAAGGCTTTTGACGCTTTTTCAGAAAAATTAAAAAACCTTGACAAGACCCAAACCATTCAGTCTTCAGAAAGCACTCTGTTCTGCGAATTTGTCACAGGAGAAAAGTACATGGTGGTATGCGGGGCCGGACATATTTCCATCCCAATCATCAGAATCGGAAAAATGCTTGGATTTCATATTACGGTTATTGATGACAGGGTATCCTTTGCCAATACTGCAAGAAAAGAAGAAGCTGACACGGTTATTTGCAAGCCCTTTCGGGAAGCCTTAGAAGAGATTGAGGGAAGTACAGGCCATTACTTTATCATCGTCACCAGAGGCCACCGCCATGACCAGGACTGCTTATCCCAGATCATTGCCAAGAAAAATGCCTACATCGGCATGATCGGCAGCAGAGCCAGGGTAAAACTGGTAAAGGATTTTCTGGAAAACCAGGGAATAGACAAGGAGCTGCTGGATCAGGTCTACACTCCCATCGGATTAAAGATCAATGCCCAGACTCCGGAGGAAATTGCCGTTGCCATTATGGCGGAAATCATCCAGGTCAAAAACGGAAGCAAAAAAAGCTTTGGGTATCCAAAGGAAATCCTGGAAGGCCTTACTTGTGAGGAACTATTGGATATGCCAAAATCCCTTGTTACCATTGTTTCAAGAAAAGGCTCCGCTCCCCGGGATGTGGGCTCAAAAATGATTGTCATGGCTGACGGAAGCACCATAGGAACCATTGGAGGCGGCTGTGTGGAAGCCGAGGTGTGCGCCATTGCAAGGGCGTCTGCCAGGGATAAAATGCCGGTTTTAAAGAAAGTTGACATGACTCCGGACAATGCAGAGGATGAGGGAATGGTATGCGGCGGAATCGTGGAAGTTTATATTGAGCCGGTTTTAAACTGACGATATAAGATGCCTTAAAAAAAACACAATGACATTTTCCTAAAAATATAGTATACTTCAATCGATGGATTAGAATGACCGAACGAAAGGAAGGCTGTACCATGTATTGTGTAAAAAATATCAAAGACGACTTGTTCTGGGTTGGAGGAAGTGACCGCCGTCTGGCTCTGTTCGAAAACGCCTACCCTATTCCGAAAGGAATTTCCTATAATTCCTATGTCCTGTTAGACGAAAAAACCGTTCTTTTTGATACCGTTGACCGGGCTATTACCGGACAGTTTCTGGAAAATGTGGAGGCAGTCCTTGGCGGGCGTAACCTGGATTATATTATTGTAAATCATATGGAGCCGGACCACTGCGCCACTTTAGGGGAAGTAGTCAGAAGATATCCGGATGTAAAAGTCATCTGCAATGCCAAAACAGTCCCCATTATCAACCAGTTTTATGAATTCGGCGTTGATTGCCGGGCTGTCATTGTGAAAGAGGGGGACATGTTCTCCTCAGGTAAGCATACCTTTACCTTTTATATGGCTCCCATGGTCCACTGGCCGGAAGTCATGGTTACCTATGATACCATTGACAAAATCCTTTTCTCTGCCGATGCCTTTGGCACCTTTGGGGCAATGAACGGAAATCTGTTTGCTGATGAAGTGAATTTTGAACGGGAATGGCTTGATGAAGCCAGAAGATACTATTCCAATATCGTGGGAAAATACGGTCCGTCTACCCAGACCCTTTTAAAGAAAGTAGGGGATCTGGACATTGAGATTCTTTGTCCTCTCCACGGACCTGTATGGCGTTCTGATATTTGCTGGTACATGAACAAGTATTTCGCATGGAGCAGTTATACACCGGAAGAAAACGCTGTTATGATCGCTTATGGCTCCATTTACGGCAATACGGAGAATGCAGCCAATATCCTGGCATGCCGCCTGGCAGAGCGGGGGATCCGCAATATCGCCATGTATGACGTATCTTCCACCCATCCGTCTGTGCTCATTTCAGAGGCTTTCCGCTGCAGCCATCTGGTATTTGCTTCGGCCACCTATAACGGCGGAATATTCACCAGCATGGAGCACCTGCTTCTGGATATGAAAGCCCACAACGTACAAAACCGCACAGTCGCCCTGATGGAAAACGGTTCCTGGGGTGTCATGGCAGGCAAAAAGATGACTGAGATCATTTCAGAAATGAAAAACATGACCATACTGGATCAGAGCATTACTTTCAAATCCTCCGTAAAAGAGGACCAGCTGGCGGAAATTGCTGCTTTGGCAAATGCCATTGCAGAATCTTTAAAATAATAAAGACAGAAAAGAGCAGGGAAATGGCTGGAAACAGCCAGATACCCTGCTCTTTTCATATTTCTTATATCCATTGCTTTGGTGCTGATGAAACTTTTCCTATTCCACTCTGGAAACAGGTTCGGCTGGAACCTCAGGATCTGATTCAGGTATTTCAGGTGTTTCAGAAGGCTTCTTCTTGCTTTGGCACTCGAACTCTTCTTTTGTAAGAACATCAAATACATGTACATTCACTTCCACTACATCAAGACCAGTCATTTCCTTAATTGTTTTACTCACCTTATCAACTTTTCATGTCTCAAATTTTATGATTACAATAACATGCCTATTATCCTGGTGCATGATTCTAATCACATGGCAAAAACAATGAATGGCTGAATGATCAGTACGGCAATTTGAATACTCCCCCTGCCAGTAAAATAATCCTATGAATGAACACACATAAATTTATGCCAGACAAAGCATATCAGCGCGGTATCATTACTGCATGAAAAAGGGGCTGAAGGATATTAACCTTTCTGCCCCTTTCAAAGAATGTGCTATTCCTGGTTCTTCCAATGCAGCACAAAGTTCTTTTGTTTACTTTTTTGAAATAAAGTTACTTACTTTACCGCACTGCGGGAATTTGATTTAAATAAGGCACTGCCGTCAATTCCTGTGGAGATCTCTTTTTATAATCACCGTCCCATATGATTCAATTTCGCCGTTTTTTGAAATCTCCCCAAGCAGGATCGTTTCATCTGACAGGCAGTTTAAAAGCTTCTGTTCCAGCATAACCGGCCTTTGGCTGAAGTTCTGCAAAAACAGATACTCATATTGTTCCGACTCCCTGGAAGTCACCTCAAGTTCTTCCGGAATCAGCCCTTCCAAAAGGGGGTTTATTCCGGCTTCACAAACCACTTTCCGGAATAAATCATCATAAAAACCCTGCTCTGCATCGGCGCATACATAATAGGCAGTCCCTTTTCCATAATGATTTTTTGTAAGGGCCGGATATCCCTTATAAAAATCATTTTCATATACCATCAGTGCCTCTGCCCCTTCCAGCCTCACCAGATCACAGAGATTGCGGCATTCATACCGCTCCCCTGTTTCCCCGGATACAGGAACCATGTAATTGCGCTCCCAGTCATAAAGGCCGTCAATTTCCGTGCTGCGTAGCCCCATTACCGCCTTGAGTCCATGGGGAACGCCTCCGGAAAAGCACCTGTCTGACTCATCTACGATTCCGGACCAATAGGTAGTTACCAATTGTCCGCCATTATGGACAAACCGTTCCATTTTCTCCTCAATTCCGCTGCGGTATAAGTAGAGCATGGGGGCTGCAATAAGCCGGTAATCCTCAAGGCTGTCATCCATAGTAATCACATCCACATTAAAGCCCAGTTTTTTTATGGCGCTATACACCTTTACGCAGGTTTCATGATAATAAAGCCCTTTGTTTCTGGGGCCTTGGGCATTTTCCATTGCCCAGCGGTTTTCCACATCATAAATCAGGGCCGCTTTGGGCCGTACTCCTGTTCCGGCCAATTCTCCCAAAAGGGCCAGTTCTTTTCCTAAACGGCTGACTTCTTCAAATACCCTGGTATCTGTTTTTCCATAATGGTCTATAACAGCCCCGTGAAACTTTTCCGAGCTTCCCGGACTTTGCCGGATCTGGAAGTACAAGACGCTGTCCGACCCATGGGCAACGGCCTGCCAGGATGCCAGCCTTAAAAGTCCGGGCTTTTTAAGCTTGCTGACTCCCTGCCAGTTTGTGCTGGTAGGGCAGGACTCCATGAGCAGAAACGGCTTCTTCTTTAAACTTCTCATGAAATCATGCTGCATTCCGTTGTCTCTGGCCGTAAGGATCTCCTTTTCCTTGTGCCAAAGGGGATAAGTGTCCCAGGAAACCACATCCACTGCCTGGGAAAGTTTTTGGTAATTAAGGCCCTGGTAATCATACATGAAATTGGTGGTAACAGGCTGCTTTCCCCCTCCTTCCCGTAAAGCGGCTGCCTCCCACCGGGCAAAATCTGCGGTCTGATCCGTCACAAACCGCTTCCAGTCCAGATTCAGTCCATGAACCATGGTCTCTCCAATGGAGGAAGGGCTTTCCACCTGTTCAAAGGACTGATAGCTGTGGCTCCAAAAGGCTGTGCACCAGTTTTTGTTTAAACGGTCAATAGAGCCGTATCTCTTTTCCAGCCATTTCCGAAAAGCTTCCTGGCATAAGGAACAATGGCATTCCCCGCCGTATTCATTGGAAATATGCCACATGAGAACTCCGGGATGGGAGCCGAACTGCTCCGCCAGCTTTTTATTGATGCCTTTTACCTTTTCCCTGTACACAGGAGAGGTGTAACAATGGTTATGGCGTCCCCCGAAACGCTGGCGCCGTCCTGTGTCATCCACCCGCAGCACCTCCGGGTGCCTGTCTGCCATCCATTTGGGACGTGCTCCGGATGGGGTCCCCATAATGGTGGATATCCCGTTTTCATAGAGCCGGTCCACCCGTTCCTTTAGCCAGGAAAAGTCAAACTCCCCCTCCTCCGGCTCCAGAAAGGACCAGGCAAACATCCCCATTGTAACCGTATTGATTCCGGCCTTTTTCATATATTCCAGATCCTTTTTAAGGATCTCAGGCTCATCAAGCCACTGCTCAGGGCTGTAATCCCCGCCGTGCCATATGCCAAGACTTTTCATATTTTTTTTATTCCTTTCATAATTACCATCTTATAATTGCTGTTTCATGATTGCCGTCTTATAATTACTGTCCATACTTTTTCGGCATAAAGATAGGTATTTCAAAAAAATACCACGGCCGGCTTCCGGATAAGGAAATCGGCCGCAGCATCTGCACTTATGGCTTTTATTATTTTACTGCCCCTGTAATGCCTTCCGCAAAGCTTCTCTGCAGCAGGAAGAAAACAATTACCGTAGGAATGGTGCAGACCAGTACGGCCAGCATGAGGATTCCATAATCGGTCACATATCCTTCCGTTAAGTTGGCAACCAGCATGGGCATGGTAATGCTGCTGGCATCGGACATGATCACCTTGGGCCAAAGGTAACTGTTCCAGGCGCTCATAAAGGTAATGGTCATGGCCGCCGCATAGGTGGAGCGCATGGTGGGAAGAAACATCCGGTAAAATATCTGAAATTCCGTTAACCCGTCAAGCCTTGCAGCCTCCATGATATCCGACGGAAAGGACCTGGCGCTCTGACGGAACATCATGATCAGAAACGGAGTGGATATAGTTGGCAGAATAAATCCCAGGGTGCTGTTTAACAGTCTTGCACTTGAAAACATCCGGTACAAGGGGATCATGGTTGCCGCAAAGGGTACCATCATTGCCAGCAGGATCACGCTCATGACCCGGTCCTTTGCCTTGTCATGAAAGACCTCAAACCCATACCCTGCAATGGAACAGACCAGAAGGGAAATAAGGGTCATGATAATGGAATATTTAAAGGAATTTCCAAGGGCAGTGACAACGTTCTGGGAAGCGAACAGCTTCTTTACGTTGTCAAAAAGCGCTGTGCCGAACATCAGGGTCCCTCTGCTCACATCCACGCTTTTATTGGTGGCCGCAACCATCATCCAATACAGGGGGAATACTGAGATGACAGAGACAATGGTCAAAAATGTATATGCAAAAAACTTTTTCCCTTTAGTCACGTTTATCACCTACCTTCATCTGTATATATGCAAGAACTGCCACCAGGATCAGGATTAAATAGGACATGGAAGCCGCATACCCGAAGTTTGGCACGTACTTGAACGATACATTATAAATATAGTGGGACATGGTGATGGTGGAATTGGCCGGTCCGCCGTTGGTTAAGTTCACCGACTCATCAAACAGCTGCAGGGTACCGTTGGTTGACATAATAGCCGTCAGCAGGATGGTGGGCTTTAAAAGCGGAATGGTGATCCGGAAAAAGGACTGGAGCGGAGATGCTCCGTCAATTTTAGCCGCCTCATACACGGAATACTCAATGTTCTGCAGGCCGGAAAGATAAAATACCATGTTATAGCCGGTCCATCTCCAGATCAGGGCCAGGATGATCACGATCCTGGCAGAGTTTGGATGTCCCAGGAAATTGTATCCTGTGGACAGTATCCCAAACTTAATGAGAATGATGTTGACCAGGCCATCCACTGCAAACAGGGAACGGAAAATTACCGCATAGGACACCAGGGAGGTGGCACAGGGCAGAAAAATCGCGGTACGGAAAAGTCCCTTGAACCGAAGGTCCTTGTTATTCAGCAGGGAAGCCAGGATCAGAGCCGATATCAGCATGATGGGTACCTGTATGATCAGGTAGATAAAATTGTTTTTCAGAGCCTGCATGAAAACAGGATCTTTAAACATTCTTATATAATTGGTCCCGCCCGTCCACTTCATTGCCGCACCAATACCTGTTTGAAAGGACAGGAACAGCGCCTGGATCATGGGCAGAAAGCTCATAACTGCAATCAGAATGACTGCGGGCGTTAAAAATGTCCAGCCCGCCAGGCTCTGTTTCTGGCCTAAGGACAGCTTTTTCTTTGAATTTCCCACTGGAATGCCTCCTCCCTCTTATTTTTATTTACCCATGGCAAACTTGACCGTATCTTCCGCGGTCTTAATCTCCGCCTCAACGTCTGCTCCTGAAACCACATGGGTAATGGCAGTTGCTACCGCATCACGGGCCTCATAATAATAAACGCCTGTGTTATTGGAAGGAACCTTTGATGCAAACTCTGTGATCTGGGCATATACCGGCTTTCCGCCAAAGAACTCCTGAGGCTCTCCATATACCTTGCTGTCCGCTGCAGGAAGATAGGTTGCCAGCGCTCCGGATTTTGGAAGGATTGTCTCATAAAAAGGAACGCTTCCTGCAAAGGTCTTGGAAAGGAAATCCGCTGCCAGCTCCGGATTCTTGCTTCCCGCAGTCACAGCCCAGCTGGAACCGCCATTGTTGGAGTAGTTGGTAGCATCATCCACTCCCTCAAGCTTGGGAATATTGGTAATAGCCCATTTTCCGGACTGGTCTTCTGCGGTCTGAATGCTTGCCATGATCCAGCAGCCGTTTATGGTTCCTGCCACAGTGCTGTTTGTCATGGTTCCCACATACTGGTCCCAGTCATTGACTTCTACAAGCACACCGCTCTTAACAAGGGAAACGTAGGTTTCCATAACCTTTTTCAGCTTGTCATTTCCAACCATGCTGGGATTTCCATCCTTATCAAAGAGGCTTCCCCCTGCTGACTGGAGCATAATCATGATTAAGTCAGATTCTCCTGCCGTACAGGATAACAGAGGCTTTCCTGTCTTTGCCAAAATATCCTCACCTATAGACTGATACTTGCTCCAGGTAATGTCAGTAAAATCTGCCTCTGTATATCCGGCCTCTTTTAGCACGTCGGTACGGTAGGCGGCAATGGCGGCTCCATTGTCAAAGGGAACGCCGTAATTTTTCTCTCCCACAATTGAATAGGCTGTTTTGGCTTTTGGGAACTGGGAAAAATCAATTCCGCTTCCGGTTAAATCCTTAAATGCGTCCGGATAGCTGATTACATTTTTCTGAAACGCATTGTCCTGCATCAGCAGAATATCAGGAAGAGTATCCAGGTTTTTGGAGGTGGCCGCCGTTGTCATCTTGGTCTGAACGTCTGCCCAGGGCGTTTCCACCACATTCAGCTTAAAGTCCGGGTGATCCTTCTGGTATACCTTTGCAGCTTCCTCCATGGCATAAATATTAAATGCCGGATCCCAGCACCAGACCGTCAGCTCGTTTGCGGCCTTAGCTCCGTCACCTGTCTTCTGCCCTGTGCCTCCGGAAGTGCCGCAGGCTGTTAAAGAAGCCGCCATGGCCCCGGCAAGTAATATGGATGTGATTCTTTTCTTCATAGAAAAACTCCTCCTCTTTCATAAAAAATTGACTTAATTAATATTCTTTTTCTTTCGAAAGATTTCTGATAATCACATTATACCAACTTTTTTGATTTAAACTTTTTAGATTCAATTAAAAAACGGGCATATTCAATCATTTCTCCCTTATTCCCAGCCTTTTTGTGCGCTGATTTTGTAATTCAGAAGCTTGCCTTCATAATTTTCTTTTGATTTCTTCCACTGATAGGGAGAAATATCCAGTAATTTCCTGAAATTCCGGTTAAATGCGGAAATAGATGCAAATCCACATTTTGTACCAACCTCTTCCATGGATTTGTCCGTCTTTTTAAGCAATTCACAGGCATTTTGAATCCGGACAAGGTTAACATAATCCAAAGGCTTCATGTTCATTCCCTCTTCAAAAACACGGCGGAAATGGCTTTCGCTCATGTTGCAGGCCTCTGCCAGACTGCCGATTTTTATTTCCTGGTCATAATGCCCGGCAATATAATCCAGAGCCCCGGCAAGGACAGCATCCCTGTTCCTGCTTTTCATGCCCCGTTCCTCATCATCGGAAAGCCGCAAAAGCTCCACCATAAAAGCATGGAGATATCCCCTTACGCTTTCCCTGTAATAAGGCTTTTTATGGCGGACCTCCTCCATAATGCCCAGAACCAGCCCGGAAAGAGCCGGGTTTTCATCTCCCGGCAAAAGATAGCCAGTCCGGTGAAGCCGCTTTAATATAGTCCTCTGAATCACCGGGTCATATCCATATACTTCCGATACAGTTTTTTCCAGATCAATGTACATCCACTCCCAATATCCTTTTGTCCCCTCCGTGCTGTTGGTGGTATGAGGCAGCCTTGGAGGCACGATCATTACGGAACGGGCTGAAAACGGAACCAATTCCTGCCCCAGCACCACTTCCCCCTTCCCCCAGCGGCAATATCCGATTTCCAAAAGATCGTGAAAATGAAGGTATTTGATCCCCTTTCCATATTCTCTGATCCAGTCCTCTCCTAAAAGAGCCAGGACCAATTCCGTCTCCGGAATCTCATAATAGCGGAATTCCACCTTCTCCTTTTGTTTTGCCACAAACTTTCCTCCCTACACCCGATGCCCCATAAAGGGGCAGGCCCTAAAGCAGGGTGTCTCTGTCCAAAAAACATGAACGATAATAACGAAAAAACATTCCCTGCCGGGAAATTACTTACTCCCATCATGGCAGAGAATGCTCTTCTTTAGAATTATGTTATGATACTATGGAGATCAAAGCACCAGAGAAGGTGGCGTATAAACTCTTGCCGCCAGCTCTGAATCCAGCAAATACAATCCCTTTGCATCATTTCCGAATAAATCGTATCTCTTTATAATCTCGTCCGTATTTTTCTCCTCTTCATTTTGTTCTTTTACGAACCAGTCGAGGAACTGCATGGTACGGAAGTCTTTTAACTCGTAAGCGGTTCCATAAATATCATGAATGGAAGCCGTTACCTTTATCTCATGGTCATAGGCAGTCACAGCCGGCTGACGGAAATCTGTGTAAACAAATTCGGGAGCCTTAATATCTTCCAGTACAACCTTTTCACCATTGTTAAGCAGATAATCCATAAAGAGCATGGCATGATCCCGCTCTTCCTGAGTCTGGATCTTAAACCAATTTGCAAAGCCATTTAAATTACTGTCTGCATAATAATTGGACATGTCCAGATAGATGTATGCCGAATACAGCTCAAAATTGATCTGTTTGTTTATCTTTGCAACAATTTCCTTATTTAACAAAATCCTCGCCCTCCTTTAACCTTGTTTTTTATCGGCTTTTTCCTATCAGATTACGTGAAATGCATGTTTCTATAAACTGCAAACCAGGCATGTCCAATGATCAGGGACAGCCTCCCAGGCCGTATCCGGTTCAATTCCATAATTCGGATCACTTAACTCCGGATCATAAATATGACCACAGAGCGCCTTTTTTGCGTGTATCACTTCCGTAAAATGATATATTATATTCTAACATCTTTTTCCAGATTATTCAATGATGTAATAAAAATATTTCATTTCAAGTAACGTCTGATAATAATCCTGTCTGATATGGTTTGCTTATGCATATTCAGGGGGGTGAATTCCATTTTATATTTTGGGATAGATCCTGCTTCCGCACCTGGCTCCCCATATCCCTCTGTTCTCATCATGAAGAATCTGGACAAAGCCATCTGAATACCTGCCTTTTATCATGGCCGTGTAAGGATTTACGGTGCACACTTCCTTTTTCTTCCCATTCAGGGTCATTGCCAGTTTGCCATCCTCAGACATGCCCAGGGTAAAGTGCTCTCCTTCCCCCATAACATAATCTCCTGATACTGACCTTATAAATGCTTCGCTCCATGGATATTCCCTGTATTCCGCCTTTGGCTCCACCGGGTCCTTGCCAAGATACATGCGCATGGCCCCGTCTGCGATCACTCCTGCAGAAACATCCATGGTATTGCACAGGACAATGACTCCTGCCTCATTTTCATAGGACCAGGACATATTGGAGGACACGCCGGGAAGGCTTCCTCCGTGTTCTAAGATATCAATGTCCTCCATGGATTTCCTGCACAGGCCATAACCGTACCAGCCTCCCGGCTTAAAATACTGGCGGGGTTTGCACATTTCCCTTATGGAATATTCCGAAGCAATCCTGATTCCGTTTAATCCCTTTCCTTCATTTAAATACATGCAGATGTATTTAACCATATCTGAAACCGTGGATTTCATGGCCCCGCCGCCGTTTAAGACAAAAGCATTGTCATGATAATCCCTGGTCGCCCTGCGGACTCCTTCTTCCGTTGTATAAAGGATGGCGGCGTTTTCATCCAAAGAGGGCTTTACAAAGTCGCAGAAGCTTCTTTCCAGCCCCAAAGGTCCGATGATATGCTTTAACAGATAATCAGCAAAAGAGGGCTGGTCCCCGTAATTCTTTATAATATCGGACAAAACTCCAAAGCCGTCGTTGCAATAGCTCATCAGCTCTCCCGGAAGTCCAATTAAGTCCGTCTGGTCATCCAGGCGGGAGGCCACCCTTTTTATCCCTTCCTCAGCAAGGGCCTCCCCATAAGCCAGATCTCCGTCCTTAAGTTCCTCAAGGCCCATGTCTTCTGCCACCTGGTCCACCAGGATGCGGGGCTGGGGAAAGAAGCCGCCGCTGTGGCAGAGAAGGTGCCATATTTTAACCGGGGCTTTCTGGTTTTTGTTTGTGAAGGCCGGCACATATTTGCTGACAGGGTCAGACAGACGGATCACTCCCTGTTCCGCCAGCTGCATGATGGCAAGGCTTGTAAAGGATTTTGTTATGGATGCCAGCCCGAAAATCGTCTGACTGTCAATGGGCAGCCCCTGTTCCTGGTCACGGTATCCGAAATATTTTTCATACTGCACCCGGCCTGTTTTATCCATGATTGCCACCGCCACTCCTGCCGCTTCCTGAACGGTCATGATATCCTGAACCAATGCTTCAAATTTCTGTTTGTTTTCCTCTGTTATTCTATTCATCTGTCTATTCCTGCCAGTCTTCCATAACCTCAGTTACCTGTTCCGCCTGAAACTCCAAAAAGCCAAGTCCTCTGTCCTCATACTCCACTTCTCCCCTTTGATTGTCAATGGGATCTGCCCGGAAATATTTTTTAGTTGGAAGGAATTCCGACTGGATGCCTCCATTGGCAGCCATGCGGTAGATATCCAGGTTTCCAAAGTAATAGTTCCACCGGTCCATGTTGCCCATACGGTATGCACTGCCGCCAAAAGAAGGGTCCGCATACAGCCAGCCAAAGGGTTCCACATAAAATTCCGCCCAGTCATGGCAGCCGGTATATACTTTAGATGCATGAAGTCCTGACTGCCATCTGGCAGGGATACCGGCCAAACGGCACAAGGTGATAAAAAGTATGGCCTGAACGCCGCAGTCTCCCTTTAAGTTCTTTGCCGCATATTCGGAAATGTTATCCAGA
This sequence comes from Lachnospiraceae bacterium, assembly GCA_902363835.1. GTDB lineage: Bacteria > Bacillota > Clostridia > Lachnospirales > Lachnospiraceae > Lacrimispora. The sequence goes on along the minus strand of CABJBM010000019.1, from coordinate 47,458 downwards.
CCGGCATATTCCCGCACAAAAGAATACTTTACCCTGGTAGTAATGAAATCATAGATTTTTCTGGCAACAACGGCAGGGTTTTCTTCCCCCTCCCGTATTTCTTCCAGAAGCTCTTTAAGAAAAGGGGTGAACAGAATATGAGGTGCCTGCTCTCCTAAATAAAATTCCGGTTGAACCTCCGCCGCCTTCTCCGGGTCCGCTTCCACGTAATCCATGCTGTTTACATAACTGTATCTCACATAAAACTCCTGATCAGGCTTTAATTTTGTTTCAAAGCAAACAGTTCTCTGCTCTGCATCCTCCGGCGCTGTCACGGTAATTTCCGGAGATGCCTCAAGAATGCGGATATCACTGACCTGCCTGCATTTACGGGGAATGGGAATATGGACCCTGACATCTTCCCCCACCCGTTCTGCTTCCTTGTTGATCCGGACGGAAGCCCTTATGACCACTCTGGCTTTTCTGCCTCCATGGGCTTTCATATGGGATACGTTCTCATCCAACATCTTCTGACGCAGGCTGCCCGCCTCATCCTCTTCCTGGGATTTCAGCCTTGCGCGGTAATCAGGCCTGGTTTTTATGATGTTATCCAAAAATAATTTGTGGAAACAAATCTCTCCGTTAATATAAATCCAGTCAGCCGCAAAGGACCTTATCAGCTCATGAAGCTCTCCTTTCCTGACGTCTGCAAAGGTCTTGCTTAATAGCTCTTCTGCCTCCTGCTTTGTATAGGGATATTCATTTGCATCCAGGCTTCCCATCAGCTCTTTTTCCAGCTCCAGCCGCTTTCTCATGCATTCCGGCAAAAAGCCTGAAAGCATATCATCCATTGCCTCTTTTGCCTCTTTTAAATATCCGGCATTTTTAAGGCGTAAAATATCGTCGGGCAAAGGGATCTTTGCCCATGAAATATCATTGATCATAAAATTCCCCTCCATTGTAAGATGGTGGTATTGCAGCCTTTTGCCGCAATACCACCAGTCATATTATTTTAAACCTATAAAACCAAAGCCCGGTTCTTCCGGGAGCACCAGGGTCTTTGTACACTCCGTTCCAATGCCGCCTTCAAAAGGAAGGGCAGTCAGGCAAAACGTTGCATCTAAATCCGCTCTGGTAATGTTCTTTACAGCAGCTCCTAAGCTGGCGGCAGCGGTAATTCCGATGTTGGTCTCTTCCGCCATGCAGCCCAGCATGCATTCAATGCCGGCGGTTTCACAGATGGCATTGATCTTCAAAGCTTCCCGGATTCCGCCGCATTTCATCAGCTTGATGTTCAGCACGTCAACGGCTCTTCTCTCTGCAAGGCGAAGGGCATCCTTTGCGTTAAAGCAGCTTTCATCAGACATGATCAGGACCCTGCTGTTTTTCGTTACGTATTCAAGGCCGTCAATGTCCGCAGCCTTTACCGGCTGTTCTACCAGTTCAATGTCATATTCGTTCAGGCGCTCAATGATCTGAAGGGCCTCCTTGGCAGACCATGCCTGGTTTGCATCGATACGGATCTTCACATCCGGACCTACTGCCTGCCGGATGGCCTTAATTCTGGCAACATCCTCTTTCAGCCCTGTGCCAACCTTTGTTTTAATGGTATCAAAACCGTTTTTCACATGAGCTGCCGCCTTTTCCGCCATTACTTCCGGTGCATTGATCCCCACGGTAATGTCTGTTTCTATTGTATTGGAATATCCGCCCAGAAGCCGGTATACCGGCAGACCGGCCTTTTTTCCCAGGATGTCATAGCACGCTATATCAATGGCAGTCTTTCCGCAGGGCGCATGGGCTGCCGCCCTGTCCAGAATCCAGTAAACCTTTTCAATGTCCGTAGGATCGGTTCCAAGGAGAGCCTGTTCAAAATGCCTGATGCTCTCCACGGTGCCTGCCAGGTTTTCCCCTGTGATCAGCACGCCGGGAGCGCCTTCTCCATAACCGCAGATTCCTTCATCTGTTTCCACCTTTACCACCGCGCTTATGGCATGGGTAATGGTTCCCAGTGATATGTGGAAGGGTTCTGTTAAGGGTACTTCCACTGTTTTAACGTCAATGCCTGTAATCTTCATGTTCTTTAACCTCCGTATCCATTCTCTTATTTATTCCATTCTCCTGCAAAATGACAAGCACAGCAATGGCCGTTTCCATAATCCTTCATCTCCGGCACTTCCTTCCCGCAGACCTCCCTTGCCATAAAGCATCTGGTGTGAAATACACAGCCGGAAGGCGGGTTGGCAGGGCTTGGTAAATCGCCCTCCAGGATGATCTTCTCCTTCCTGGCATGGCGGTCCGGCACAGGAATTGCAGAAAGCAAAGCCTTTGTATAGGGATGGAGGGTGTTCCGGTACAAATCATCCTTGCCGGCAATCTCCACCATATGTCCCAGATACATGACCGCAACCCTGTCGGAAATGTGTTTGATCACGCTTAAATCATGGGAAATAAAGATATAGGCCATTCCCATCTGCTTTTGAAGCCTGCGCAAAAGATTGATCACCTGAGCCTGAATGGATACGTCAAGAGCGGATACCGGCTCGTCGCACACCATAAGCTCCGGCCTCAGCACAATGGCTCTTGCAATGCCGATCCTCTGCCTCTGGCCTCCTGAAAATTCATGAGGATACCGGTTGTAATATTTTGTGTTAAGGCCAACGATCTCCATGGTCTCCAAAACCCGCTTCCGGATCTCTTCCTTTCCTGTTTTCCATTGTAAGTCCAAAGGCTCTGCAATGATCTCACCAATGGTCATTCGTGGATTTAAGGATGCATATGGGTCCTGGAATATAATCTGCATTTTACTTCTGCTCTTTCTTAAATCCCCGCTTTTCAGCTTCATAAAATCCCGGCCTTCAAAAAGAATCTGACCTTCCGTAGGCTCAATCAGCCGCAGCACGGAACGTCCCATGGTGGATTTTCCGCAGCCTGATTCTCCTACTACGCCCAGGGTTTCTCCGGGATATAGCTGAAAGCTCACATCATCCACAGCCTTAATATACATCTTTTTTCCGGAAAAAGGGGTGGATTTTGCAGAAAACCACTTTTTTAAATGCTTTACCTCCAACAGAGGTTTTCTTGTCTCCTGGCTGTCCATTATACCTCCTCCTTCCATTGATCCGTATATTTAAAGCAGCGGATTTTTCTGCCATCCTTTTCTATCAGCTCCGGCATACTTTTCCCGCATACAGGCTTTGCGTATTCGCACCTGGGACAGAAGGCGCAGCCGTCTGGCATTGAGTCAAAGCTGGGCACCATGCCCTTAATGACATGAAGCTCCTCTACCTCGTCCTCCAGCCTTGGGATACAATTCATAAGCCCTTCCGTGTAGGGATGCATGGGGCTGTCAAATATTTCATCCGTTGTCCCCTGCTCCACAACCTTTCCGGCGTACATGACCATAACATCATCAGCCACCTCTGCAATCACTCCTAAGTCATGAGTGATCATCATGATGGAGGCACCTGTTTTCTGCTTCAGCTCATTGATCAGCTCCAGAATCTGGGCCTGAATGGTCACATCCAGGGCTGTAGTTGGTTCATCGCAGATCAAAAGCTCGGGATTGCAGCAAAGAGACATAGCGATCATGACCCTCTGACGCATACCGCCGGAAAGCTGGTGGGGGTATTCGTCGATCCTTTTTTCAGGCAGAGGGATTTTCACCATACGGAGCATGTCAATGGCCTTTTCCCTGGCCTGCTGCCTGGATATCCCTGCTTCGTGGATCATTATGGCCTCAATGATCTGCTGTCCTACTGTGAAAACAGGATTTAAGGAAGTCATAGGCTCCTGAAAGATCATGGCAATTTTCTTACCCCTGATCTTTCTCATTTCATCAGGAGTCTTCTCTAAAAGATTTTCTCCCCTGTAAAGGATCTCCCCTCCCGCAATCTTTCCCGGAGGTGTCTCCACAAGCTGCATGATGGATAAGGAGGTAATGCTCTTTCCGCATCCCGACTCTCCTACGATTCCCAGGGTCTTTCCCTGTTCAATGGAAAAGGACACGTCATCCACTGCCTTTACCACCCCTGCATCTGTATAGAAATATGTTTTTAAATTTTTAACATCAATTAATTTATTATCCATTTCTTCCTCCTGATCAGGTTCTAAGCTTGGGGTCCAGGGCGTCTCTTAAGCCATCACCAAAGATATTGAACGCAATAACCGTCACCATAATGGCAATTCCCGGCACTACGCTGTACACCGGAAGGAAGCTGATAAAGGACTGGGCGGAGCTGATCATATTTCCCCAGCTTGGAGTAGGCGGCTGGATTCCAAGGCCCAGAAAGCTTAAGGAGGCTTCATACATGATGGCATTTGGGATTCCCAGAGTTACCAGTACAATCACCGTTGATAAGCAGTTGGGAATCAGGTGCTTTGTAATGATCCAAAAAGAAGTTCCGCCGCTGGCCTTGCTGGCCTCCACATACTCTTTTTCCTTAAGCTGCATGACAGAACCGCGGATCAGCCGGGCCGTCCTTACCCAGGTCAGAAGGCCAAGGGCAATAAACAGGTTCTGGATTCCCTGACCCATGAAAGTCATAATGGCCATGGCAAAGATAAGATCCGGAAACGCTGCAAAAACCTCCATGATCCTGGAGATCAGGGTGTCAACCGCTCCTCCGAAGTAGCCGGCAATGGCTCCCAAGGTGATTCCGATCAGGGACGCCAGGATCTGGGCCAGGATACCGATGCTTAAGGATACCCTTGTCCCGTAAATGAGGCGGGATAAAATATCCCTTCCATATTCATCCGCTCCCAAAAGGTGCTTGGAGGAGGGCGGAGCCAGAACAGAGGCATAATCCTGGTAAGTGGGATCATAAGGGCTTATCAACGGTGCAAATAAGGCAAGCAGAATCAGGAAAAAAATCACTCCAAGACAGAATAAGGCTGCCTTATTCTTTTTAAGCCTTTTAAAACTGTCCTTATAATAGCTGGAATATTCCATCTCGCCGTTCAGGAGCTGTTCTTCAAATTTCTTTTGTTTTGTAAAAATGCTTAAAATTTTCATTAGCTGGCTCCCTTCCCATAGCGGATTCTCGGATCAATAAATGCATAGGAAATATCCACCAGCAAATTGACCATAACAAATACAAAGGCAATATACATAACAGTCCCTTCCAAAAGAGGAAGGTCACGGTTTGACATGGAATCCACCGCCAGTTTTCCGATTCCAGGTATGGAGAAAACCTTCTCAATAAGCATGGAACCGGTAAGCATGTAGCCAAGCTCCGTACCCACCAGGGTGATGATGGGGATCATGGCGTTTTTCAATGCGTGCTTCATAATAACCAGGTTTTCCTTCACTCCCTTGGCCCGTGCAGTCCTGATATAATCCTGCTTGATCACATCAAGCATACTGGTACGGGTGATACGGGCAATGCTGCCGGCGTAACGGGCACCCAGGGCAATGCTTGGAAGAATAAAAAATATTGGTCCTTCAAAACCGGAGATTGGAAGTAAGTCCAGCTTCAGTCCGAAAATGATCTGAAGGATGATGGCAATCCAGAAGGAAGGCGCTGACACGCCGATAATGGAGACCGTCATAAGAGCGGAATCAATCCATTTTCCCCTGTTAATGGCTGCAGCCATGCCGCATGTCACTCCAAGGAGCACTGCAAATAAAAAGGACATGGAAGCCAGCTTTACAGTCACCATAAAGCAGCGCACCAGAGCAGTTGTCACCACTTCCTTAGTAAAGTAGGATTTGCCGAAATCCAGGCGTATGGCGCCTTTTACAAAATTCAAATACTGCTGGGGAAGGGATACATCAAGCCCCAGTTCATGGCGGACCCTGGCAATGGTCTCCGCATCCGCCCGCTTTTCAAGCATTAACTCCACAGGATCACCTGGTACCACTTGGAGAAGAATAAACGTAATAAGACTGATTCCAAACAATACCAGCAATGTCTGGAGCAGCCTTTTTGAAATATATTGAAACATATGGTTCCCCTTTTTCTTATAAAAAGGGAGTGGATAACCACTCCCTTAGGTCACGTAATCCAATTACATTACTGCTGAAAATCTGCGTTGCCGTAAAAGCTGCGGAACGTTGAATCCATGACAAGACCTGTAACCTTTGGATTTAACAGGTAGCATTTGGATTCATTGTAAATCGGTGCAATGGCATAATCTTCTCTTGTAAGAATGTGTTCTGCCTTTACATAGATTTCCTGGCGCTTTGCTTCATCCGGGGTCTGCACGCCCTCTTCCATCAGTTTCTTGAATTCCTCGTTGTGCCAGAAGCTTGAAGAACGGTCTGTACGGGAATCACTTACAGGATAAAGCATGCTGTCCGGATCGTTGTAATCCACATACCAGTTGCCTACACCGGCATCCACACCGCCGGATTTCTTCATATCAGACCATGCTGCCGAATCAACCTGTTCAATGGTAACGTTAATGCCTGCTGCCTTTGCCTGCTCCTGGAAGGCGGTTGCAATGGGAACAGAGGTTGCATATTTTGTGTTTACCGTAACCCGAAGGTCATATCCGTTGGAATATCCGGCTTCTGCAAGCAGAGCCTTTGCGCCCTCCGGATCATAAGGGAACTCTTCCAGAGAATCGTCATGTCCAATGATTCCGGCAGGAATAAATGAAGTTGAAGGCTTTGCAGTACCGTGGAAAATGCTCTCGCAGATGGCTTTCCTGTTAATGGACATGGAAATGGCCTGTCTTACCTTTGGATCAGAAATGGAATTTACGTTAAAGGTCATATAATATCCGCCGATTGGCTGGAACATGTGCATCTGATCCTTTAATTTGGGATCAGCCTGATATACCGGATACATGTTTGTTTCCACATCAACGTAATCGATATTTCCCTTCTGATATTCCAGAACCTGGGTATTGGCATCTTCGATAAATTTATAACTTACTCCGTCAAACTTGGCGGCATTGCCGTGATATCCGTCAAATCTGGAAATCTCCACGCCCACACCAGGAGTGTAGCTGTCAAATTTAAAGGGACCTGTACCGATCAGTTCCGTCTTTCCCCAGTTATCCCCTGCATCCTCGCAGGCCTTTGCAGGATAAATGGCACAGTATGGAGTGGATAACACGGAAACAAACGGCGTATAAATCTCTGCCAGGGTAATGGTGAAATGAGTATCATCAATGACTTTAATTCCTGTCATTTCATCAGCTGAACCGTCTGCCAGGGCCTCATAGCCTTCCACCTTTTCCAAAAGGCTTCCCATGGTCTGCTTTTTTACCACTCTTTCCAAAGAATACTTTACATCAGAGCTTTTTAATGTCTCTCCGTTTTGGAATTTCACTCCGTCAATCAGCTCAAAGGTATAGGTAAGCATATCATCGGACAGCTCCGGCTCCTTTGCCAAAAGCGTTGGAACCACTTTTCCTCCGTCAAGGGTGGTAAGGAGGGATTCTACCACATTGTCCGTAACCTTCATGATAAGGCTGTATGTATACTGCTGCATATCAAATGCAACCTGAGGATCCACTGCTGCCACACGGAAGATCTTTGCTCCCGTATTTTCAGCTCCTGAAGCGGAGCTTGCAGCAGCCGTTGTCTCAGCCGTTGTGGTGGATGAGCTTGAAGTACTGCCGCAGGCGGATAACGCAGCCGCCATGGAAACAGCCAAGCCCATGGAAACAAGCTTTTTAATGGTTTTTTTCATAATTTCTCTCCTCTTATGGTGTTTAATTATGCATTATTATGCATTAGGTTCTCTCATCAGTGTACTGAATTCAGTATACATTTGTCAATATTCCTCGCTATGATAATATTGCATAATTATAATTCCTCCACGTTATACCTGGACAAAAAACGGCTTCCGCATTCAGGACAAAGCTGGTTTACTCCGTGATTTTTTTCAAAATGTGTTCCAGAAAGCTTTTTTCTTCCTCAGTGAGCCGGGAAAAAACAGGGTCATTTTCCTTCATCCAGGCCCTGGCATATTCTCTGGCAGACTCCAGTCCTTTATTGGTCAGGGAAATCTTTACGCCTCCTCCTTCCGCCTGCTTCCGGCTGACAAAACCCTTTTTCTCCAGCTTATGCAAAGCCTCTTCCAGGTCTTGGGAATGCAGTCCTGAACTTTCCTTAAGTTCCATTTGTGTCAGGCCGCCTTTTTCAGCCAATGCTGCCAGTATGGAAAGCCTGACCTCTTTACCTGCGTGCTTCCTTATCTTTCTGTCAGAAAGCAGCTTGCAGCTGTTCTGATAAAGGCGGAGCAGCCTGATTTCAGACCGGATATTCTTCCACTCCTCCATTTCAGGGTTTAAGTCTTCCTTAAGCTTTTTCTCTTCCTTTAACTTTTTGGCCGCCAATGCTTTTCCTTTTCCGCAATGGGGATCATTTAAAGAACAATGTCTTTTGCAGCATGGGCAGTGTTCTCCTGCCAGTATCTCTTTTTTCATTCCGGTTCCTCCATCTGTAAATTCTATCTATTCCCCACGAAATCAAAGGGTGCGTTTCTGGTTGTTTTGTTGATGCTATCATTATATTTTTTAGAACCGGTTATTTCAAGCTGTTTTTTAGATAATCATTCTATATTAATGTGAGTTTGCGAAAAAAAAGGCCGGAACAGAAAGCTCATAAAAGCCTGCTGTTCCAGCCTGACAGGAATCAGGGGTTCCTTTTGATCATCACAGTTCCAGTACAAGTACCTGATATCCTTTTAATTGAAGGGTTTTCCCCTCACAGGAAATCTCATCATAATTATTTAATAACACCCGGCAATATTCTCCGGACAGTTCAACCATCTGGGGCTCGGTCTGGAAATTGCCCACCACCAGGATATTCTGTTTTTCCCCTTTGCGGAAGTAGGCCATGATCCTGGCCCTGTCCTCATAGACCGGCTCCATTGTCCCATAAACAAAGGTGTCCTTATATTCTTCCTGTTTTCTAAGGGCAATGAGTTTTTTGTAATAGCGGAACAGGGAATCAGGATCTTCCCTTTGGACCTTAAGGTTGATCTTCTCATATTCCGGACTTACCATGATCCAGGGATTTCCTTCTGTAAATCCCGCATTTTTGCTGTCATCCCACTGGAAAGGAACCCTGGCATTATCCCTGCTGTACCGGCATACAATCTTAAACGCCTCATCCTCAGGAATCCCCTGGTCCAATGCCACCTTGTACTCATCCAGGGTGGATATATCATCCAAATCATCAATGGACTTAAAAGGCACATTCTCCATTCCGATTTCCTGCCCCTGGTAAATAAAGGGCAGACCCTTCAGGAAAAAGTAAACGGTTGCCAGCAGCTTCTTGGAAACGTCGCTGCATTCTCCCTGGGGAATGTACCGGCTGACCCCTCTTGGCTCATCGTGATTTTCAATGATATTGGATAAAAACCCGATTCCTTCCGCCCTCCTCTGGCTTCTGAAACAGCAGTCCCGGTAATCATCAGGAGTGATGGCCTGGCTGTCATACCAGCCTTTTTCACTGGCACCGAATGTGGTTTCATTGAAATCAAACATAGAGGAAAAGCAGCCGTCATCTCCAATAAAATCCGGAAGGTCTTCCTTCTTTTCATTAAATACTTCCCCAACCGTAAACGCATCATATTTTTTAAAGGTGGAATCATTCATTTCCCTTAAGAAATCCATAACTCCTGTGGCTTCTTCCAGCATCTTTTTGCAGGTAGCCAGCCCGTCTTCCCGGTCAGGCTCATAATCATGGAAGGGAAGAGCCTTTTTGATGTTTATGATGGCGTCTATGCGGAAGCCGGCAATCCCCTTTTCCAGCCACCAGTTGATCATGGTATAGATTTTGTTTCTCACAACCGGATTTTCCCAGTTAAGGTCCGGCTGCTTTTTATGGAAAAGGTGAAGATAATACCGGTCCGTATCCCCGATCCGCTCCCAGGCACTTCCTCCGAAATAGGACCGGATGTTGCTGGGTTCTTTTCCGTCCTTTCCTTTCATAATGTAAAAATAGTTTCCATACTCTCCGTCCGGGTCTTCCATGGCTTTCTTAAACCATTCATGTTCATCGGAGCAGTGATTGACCACCAGGTCCATGATAATGTACATCTCTCTTTTTTTAGCTTCCTCAATCAGCTCTTCAAGCTCTTCCATGGTTCCGAACCTTGGATCAATGCTGTAATAATCGGAAATATCATATCCCTGGTCTGCAAGAGGGGAAGCGTAGATGGGAGAAAGCCATATGATGTCAATGCCCAGCTCCTTTAAATAATCCAGCTTCTCTATCACACCCTTTATATCCCCGATTCCATCCTGATTGGTATCCTTAAAGCTCTTGGGGTAAATCTGATACGCCACCTTGTCATGCCACCATTGTTTTTTCATATCCGCATTCTCCATCCAGTCATCTGTTCATTTTTCTTGAAATACTCCATTCCATTATGAAAACATCTTTTTACTTTTTATAATATACAACTGCCTCATAGGGAAGAAGCCTGTTCCTGTTCGCTCCATCCGGGTGCTCATAATTACCAATCAGACATTCCACATCTTCCCCATCAAATTCATGGGGTATGGAAACCTGCAATTCCTCATCAATGAAATTACATAATATAAGTAACTTTTCCTCTTTTAGCTTCCTGATATAGGCAAATACCCTGGAATCCTCTTCCATCAAAGGCTCATAACCGCCGTACACGATGATGTCATGGCGTTTCCTCAGCTCAATCAGCTTTTTATAATAATGAAACACGGAATTCCCGTCTGCCACTTCCTTTTGGGCATTGATTTCCTTATAGTTTGGATTTACCTGGATCCAAGGAGTTCCTGACGTGAACCCTGCATGGGCATCATCACTCCAGTGCATGGGAGTCCTTGCATTGTCCCTGCTCTTAAACCTTAGGTAACTCATCATCTTCTCATGGCTTACCAGGCCCGCACCAACAAGCTGCTCATATATGTTCAGGCTTTCAATATCCTTAAACTGAGACATGTCCTGGAAAGGGAAATTAGTCATTCCCAATTCCTCTCCCTGGTAAATGTAGGGGGTTCCCTTTAACATGTGCAGGCATGTGGCAAGCATCTTGGCTGAAAGCACCCGGTAGGTTTCACTGTCATCTCCAAAACAGGAAACAGCTCTGGGCTGATCGTGATTGTCCCAATACAGGCTGTTCCACGCATCCTCCCCAAGCCCTGTCTGCCATTTGGAAAAAATGCGTTTTAATTCCACCAGATCCGGCCGTTTATCCGTCCACTTCCCGATTTCACCGCTGATTGTCACATGCTCAAAATGGAATACCATGTTAAGCTCCTCTTCCTTTTCACCGGAGTATTGTTTTGCCTCCTCAAGGGTAACTCCAAACGCCTCTCCAACAGTCATCAGATCATACTTTGACAATACCCTGCGGTTCATTTCCTTCAGATAAGTATGGACATTGGGACCGCTTGATGAATATGGAGAAAAGTCTCCATAAAGTCCATCCTTTACCGGGCCGTCAGGAAGGCGGGGGTCTTTTGATATGAGGTTGATCACATCCATGCGGAAGCCGTCAATGCCCTTTTTGCACCACCAGTCCATCATCTCAAATACTTCATCTCTCACTTTGGGATTGTCCCAGTTTAAATCCGGCTGCTTCTTTGAAAATAAGTGAAGATAATGCATGTCTGTCCCGCTGTCATATTCCCAGGCAGAGCCGCCAAAGCAGGCGCCCCAGTTGTTAGGACAGCTTCCGTCTTCCTTGCCGTCCCGCCATATGTAGTAATCCCGGTAAGGGTTATCCCTGCCGGTTCTGCTTTCCACAAACCACTTATGCTCATCAGAGGTATGGTTTACCACCAGATCCATAATGAGCTTGATGTCCCTTTTATGGGCCTCCTTAAGAAGTTCATCAAAGTCTTGCATGGATCCGAACTCTTTCATAATCTCCTGGTAATCACTGATATCATATCCATTGTCATCATTGGGAGACTGATAAATGGGTGAAAGCCAGATCACATCAATTCCTAAAAGCTTTAAGTAGTCAAGCTTCTCCGTGATCCCCCTTAAATCTCCTACTCCATCCCCATTGCTATCCATAAAGCTTCTTGGATAGATCTGGTATACAACTGCTTCCTTCCACCACTTTCGTTCCATTTTAATGTTCTGTCCTTTCTTGAAATTTATTTAATTGCACCTTCTACCATACCTTGAATAATCTGTTTCTGGGCCAGCAGGAAGAGAATGACAACCGGTATCATAGCCAAAAAGGCTGCTGCCAGTATTAAGTCCCACTGCTTTACGTAAGAGCCCACAAAGCTGCTCACCGCTACGGGCAGCGTCTTGATCCTTCCGTTTAACCCCAGCATCAGGGAAGGCAGAAGATAATCGTTCCAGATCCAGATTCCGTTTAATATGAGAACCGTCATCTGAACCGGCTTTAAAAGAGGAAATACGACCTTAAAAAAGGTTCCCTCCGGGCTGCATCCGTCAATCCATGCCGCTTCTTCCAGTTCCCTTGGAACCCCTTTTATAAAGCCATGGAGGATAAAGACGGACATGGAACCGCCAAATCCCAGGTAAGCGATGATAATTCCCGTATAGCTGCTGAGAAGCCGGATTCCGGTAAAGGAAGACAGTTCCCGGAATGTGGATAAAAGAGGGAGCATGACAACCTGAAAGGGAATTACCATGGCTGCAACAAATGTCATGAAAATAACATTGGACCATGTTGTTTTATTGCGGACCAATACCCAGGCTGCCATACTGGAAAACAGGGTCAGAAGTCCCAGGCTGATAACGGTTATGAACAGGGAACTGGAAAAGGACTTCCAGTAGCTGAAATTCTGGTTGTGGATTACGTTCTGTAAGTTAACAAACATCTGCCCCCAATTCTCAGGCGGCGCAATGGGGCTTATGACAATGGCCGCGCTTTTCTTGGCCGCATTGAATATGACCAGAATAAAGGGGGATAAAACCAAAAGGGATAAAACAAGGGCAATGAGTTCGACGATGGTTCCTCTTAATTTTCTGCTGATCACAGTTCAATTTCCCTCCTTTTGCTGATGGTCACCTGGGTTAAGGACACGATTGCCAAAATGATAAAGAATACAACCGCTTTTGTCTGCCCCTGGGCATACTGGTTCTTTGCAATGGCCGTATTGTAAATGTTAAGGGCCAGAAACTCAGTGGAAGCAATGGCCTTGGCTCCCAAAATCCGGCTGGGGGCTCCGTTTGTAATGGCAAAATTTAAGTCAAACTGCTTGAAGGAATTAACCAGGGTCAGGAAAATACAAACCGTAAAGGTATTGGCTATCATGGGCAGTTTGATATGAAACAGGGTCTTTAAGCCGTTTGCCCCGTCCACCCCTGAGGCTTCCAGTACATCCTTTGGGACTGATTGAAGCCCTGTTACATAAATCATCATAATATAACCGGCATATTGCCAGGTGCTGACGATCAGTATTGCCAAAAAGGCCAGATTAGGGTCTGTCAGCATGGAAAGGCTTCCAGGAACAAGGGACGGAAACACCTTGTTAAAAATAAACTGCCATACATATCCTAAAACGATTCCTCCGATTAAGTTGGGAAGAAAAAACGATGCCCGGTAAAAGTTCCTTCCTCTTGCCCCTGATGTGCACAAAAGCGCCAGAGCAAAAGCCGTGAAATTTACAAATATCATATTGACCACTGTAAACAGGAAAGTGATCACCAAAGAATACACATAGTCAGGGGACCGGAACATATCCACATAATTTGCCAGCCCAACGATCTTTGTAAACCCAATTCCATTCCAGTTTGTAAAAGAATAAAAGATGCCGAATAAAAAAGGAATCAAAACCGTGATTCCGAAAGCACCCAGCAATGGCAGTAAAAACAATCCATTTACGATCATCCTGTGCCGCTTCCCGGGAAGTAAATATAATCCGGCAATGACCAGAAGAAATCCAAGGACCAGAAAAAGTCCCCTGAATGCCATTTCCTTGTAAAATAAATCCAAATAAAGCGCATAAAGAATCATCAGCGTGCCAAGCAGCACAGGTAAAATGAATACAACTTTTTTTGCATTTCCATCCATATATATTCTCCTAACCTCTTCCCCTATCTTCCATGGTGCGACCACTTAGTTAAGGCGGCTTTGGTAAGCCGCCTTATCCTAACTATTTTTTCACATAATCGGCAATTGCGGTTTCCATCATGGTAACAAACGTATCTTTGTCGATCTCACCTTTTGCATACAATTCAAAAACAGCTCCCGTTGCGTTCATGGCAATGCCTTCCGGCATTTTGGTCCATTCCCAGGAATAGGTATTTCCTGCATCCACATAGGTTTTTAAGCTCTTTGCAAGAGGAGTCTCAGGGCTTACCGTACAGGTGGTATATGGAGAAATCATTCCGCAATCAGTTACAAGGCTTTTCTGGCCGTCCGCTGAGGTTGCAAGTTCTTTTAAGAATGCTTTGGCTGCATCAATATTATTTCCCTTGTTGTAAACAGCCCACCAGGATGGACAATCAGCAAGTACGCCCTTCATCTCTTCTTTGGTAAATGCAAGAGGAGCTATTCCGCAGCCAAACTTCACCTGATAGTCAGGAAGAGACGGATCGATCCAGTTTCCCTGAGTGACGAAAGCAGTCTTTCCCTGAGCCCATAATGCCAGCTGATCATCATAGGTTCCGGAAATCAGAGTGGTCTTATCGGAATAATCAAAAAGCAGCTTCATAAAATCTGCAAACTGTCCCAGACGTTCCTTGTCAACGGTGCCTTCTTTCAGCATGTCAATGTATTTGGTGTCTCCTCTTTTTAAGCCGCCGGATAAGTAATATCCAAACAAGTGGTTTCCTGTTGACCAGTACATCTGCCCGGATTCCGCAGCAACGGAGCAAACTGCAGTGATCCCCAGCTCCGCTTTCTTGCTGTCAATGGTTTCAAAGGCATTCTTAAAACCATCATAGGTTGTCAGGGAAGCCGGATCAATTCCGGCAGCATCCAGAATGTCCTTGTTATATGTAATTCCATATCCTTCTACCGCATAAGGAAAACCAACGGTTTTTCCTTCCGCCGACTGAAAGCCGAAATCAGTCTGGGAGGCCCACTCTTCTCCGCTTAAATCCACCATGTAATCCTTCCAGGTCTGGTAATCGCCTTCTCCTCCAAATACGAAAACATCAGGCATGTTTCCCGCTGCCAGATAGTTCTTTAAGGCTCCGTTAATATCCACTCCGCCTCCCAGAGATTCAATCACAACTTCCTGGCCGGTCTTTTCCTGATACTGTTTTGCAAAAGCTTTTAAAGGGCCGTCAATCTCGATCTTTCCGTTTACAATCCGGATTGCCTCTCCGGCCTTTCCCGGTGCCGGTGCCGCTTCTTCCTTTCCTTCCTGGGAGGCTGTGCTTCCACCGCTGCCGGAATTGCTCCCACATCCTGTCATTACTCCCAAAACCATTGCTCCCGCTAATACCATAGTCAGTAATCTCTTCTTCATAATGCTCCCTCCATCTATTAATTCTACCATTAATATGCAAATACTTTCCCTTAACATTGTAACTTATGCGCATAAGTTATTCGTACATTATATTATCATTTTACAGGCGAGTTAGCAAGTGTTTTTTTCCTTTTTTCATAAAAAAGCGGAAGTATCCAAGGAATACAAGCTAAAATCTGTGAATCAGACAGGCGTTCACAACTTACGCGTTTAAGTTCCTTTGTAATTGCAGCTCTACGAACCAAGGAAGCCTTACTCCCGCCTTTTAGGGGAGTAAGACTTCCTTGATCAGTCATACTATTTTATTTCCTTTACAGAATCTCTTTCTACCAGAAAAACAGGAAGCTGTTCATACTTGTCCCCATAATCCTCTTTACGGATCATATGAAACAGCTTTTCCACTGCAAGCCCGCCTTTCCTGGTGACATCCTGGTGGACTGTGGTCAGTGCCGGCCTTACGATCCGGCTGTAAACATTATCGTCAAATCCCACTACAGATAAGTCCTCGGGTACCCTCATTCCATGATCCTGCAAATAATTCATGATATGGGACGCATAGTAATCGGAGGCACATACAAAGGCGGTAAAATCCCCTGCCCTGCGGTATACATCGGATAAAAGAAGGGACATATCCGGGCCATTGGGTTCCAGCATGATAAAATCTTCCTCATGATAAGGGATCCCTGCCTCAGTAATTGCTGCCTTATATCCCTTAAACCTCTGGTAATCCACTCCCACGCAGTTATCCGCAAGAAAAGCGATCTTTTGGTGGCCTTTCTGAATGAGGTAGTCTGTTATCTCATAACCTCCCCTCTGGTCTTCCACCCCTACATTGACATATTCAAAAATTGAATCATCAAAATAGCAGTCAATAAAGACCATGGGCCTTTTTACCTTTTGTTTCAGAAGGAAGGCATCCGCCTTTTGGATTCCCAGCAATATAAGACCGTCAACATTCCAGCTGGAAACAGAATTTATAATCTCGGCAATATCATCGGAAACGTACAACATGGTAAAGTATCCTTTTTCCCTGACATAGCTTTCAACAGCTCCGGTCAGTTCTCCTGCAAAAGGATCTTTCATAATATTATCGTACTTGTCCCGGTTTGTTTTCATAGCCAGTCCAATAATACCGGATTTGTTTCTTGCAAGATTTCTGGCATTGATGTTTGGAACATAGTCATACTCTTCGATCAGCCGTTTTACCTTTTCCACCATGGCAGGAGAAACCTCGCCCGTTTTCCCATGAATAACATTCGATACCGTAGTGGTACTGGTTCCAAGCATTTCTGCCATCTTCTTAATTGTAATCATACCATTTCTCCTTAAATTTGCAGTAATGGCCATGATCATATACCATTACGAATTTCCTCTAACCATTTTATTACTACTTTTTTAATTATGCAAGTTATAAACATGATCCTTGTGAGTTTTATGCGTTGATCCGGTTTTATTAAGCCTGATAAAAAAGGGCGAAGCCCAAAAAGCTTCGCCTAAAACTATTTGTTATTCACCAAATACTGCCTTATAATCCGCCTTGAATTTCTCAATTCCCTGATCGGTCAGCGGGTGCTTTACCATCTGCACCAATACACTGTAAGGTACGGTAGCAATGTCAGCCCCTGCCTTTGCACAGTCAATCACATGAATGGGATTGCGGACGCTGGCTGCAATGATTTCCGTCTCAATTCCGTGTTCCTTAAAAATATCCATGATGTCACAAATCAAATCAATACCAGGCATGGAGATGTCATCCAAACGGCCTAAAAACGGAGAAACATAGGCCGCACCTGCCCGGGCCGCCAAAAGTGCCTGAGCAGCAGAAAACACCAGGGTCACATTGGTCTTGATTCCCTCTGCAGTCAATACCTTAACAGCTTTCAGCCCTTCCACGGTCATAGGAATCTTTACAACCATATTGGGATGAATCGCTGCGATTTCACGGCCCTCTGCGATCATGCCCTCTGCAGCCACAGTTGTTGCTTTCACTTCTCCGCTTATGGGTCCGTCCACAATGGAAGTGATTTCTTTGATGACATCCACAAAATCCCGGCCTTCTTTGGCGATCAGGGAAGGATTCGTGGTAACACCGCAGATGATGCCCATATCGTTTGCCTTTTTTACGTCTTCCGTATTTGCTGTATCGATAAAAAATCTCATGGCAATTCTCCTTAAATGTTATATTTATTCATAATCAGCCAACTTTGCAAAATTCAATCTTCTCCCCATTGGGACCCTGAAAAAGAAAGAAACGATTGGTGAGAGGTGCAAACATCTGGTTGGATTCAATCCCATCTGATAAGAGCTTATGACCCTGAGCCAGGATTTCCTCATATGCTTCATCCAGGTTTTCACAGGTCAGGGCAATGTGGTCAATGTTTCCGATGGGCTTTGCATCCTGCCGTCTGGGATAGTATTCAATGACACAGGTTCCGCATTGCAGCATTCCCCGGATTCCTCCATCCACCAATCTGGTAAAGCCCAGATTCTCATAAAAAGCTACGGTTGCTTCCGGCTCATCCGTGGGAATTGCCACGTGGGCAACTCCCGATGGTTTATGTTTCAGCATGAGAAACCTCCTATGCCAGCAGGCTCTTTACATATTCGGCAATGGACTCATCCTTGCAGTTTGCAAAGAACAGCTCACTGAATTTCTCGCCGCCGACAGCTCCCTTTACCAGTTCCTGGTCAAGTCCCTTTAAACAGGTGAGGATATCTTTTAAATTATTCTCTCTTACCACATCTAAGATCTTCTTGTTTCTCTGCTCCGGAATGGCTCTCTCTCTTGGATAGCCCTGTCCGCTGGCTTCAGAGAATAATTTTTCAAATGTATATTCCAGATTCAGCTCTGCGCCCCAGCCAAAGCCCTTTGCAAACGGCATTGCAATGGCATTGCCGTCATTGATCTGTGCAAACATGTAGCCGTCGCTTGGATCGCACACATGACCGCAGATCACGCCGGGAAAGCTGTTTAATGCCAGCATGGCGCCTTCGCCGGTTCCGCATCCCGTAACCACATAATCTGCTGCGCCGGAGTTTAAAAGGATGGCTGCCAGAATTCCGTTCTGCACATAGGTCAGGGAATTGCTGTCCTCAGGGGAATACATGCCATAATTATCCACCAAATAGCCCTTTGCATCTGCAACCTTCTTTAAGCTGTTGTAAATCAATTCATTTTTAGCCGCCTGGCTGTTCTCATTAATCAATGCGATTCTCATGCCTTCAACACTCCTTTTATTTGATTATAAACTTGTTTCTCGCTGAGTCCGTATTCCTCCAGAAGTTCTTCCGGCTTTCCGGACTGTCCGAAACGGTCTTGTACGCCGATCTTCTTAAATGTTACGTTGCACTTGTTTTCCAGAAGGACTTCGCCAACTGCATCTCCAAGACCGCCGATTGTGCTGTGTTCTTCAACAGTAATGACATTGCCGCACTGTGCCGCGTATTTTAAAATGCATTCCCGGTCAATGGGTTTAATGGTGTGCATATTAACCACTGCAACAGACTTTCCTTCTGCCTCAAGCTTCTTTGCGCTCTCCAATACGGTAGAAACCATGATTCCGCAGGCAAATACCACTGCATCGGTTCCTTCTTTTAGTACGTTTGCCTTTCCGATGACAAACGGCATATCCTCTTCAAACACAGGGCTTGGGAGCCTTGCCAGACGGAGATAAGCCGGTCCTTCCATTTCTGCCACCGCTTTTACGGCGCGATGTGTTTCCCTTGCATCGCAGGGAACGACAACGGTCATGCCGGGAATTACCCGCATAAGAGCCATATCTTCAATGGCCTGATGGCTTCCGCCGTCTTCTCCAAGGGTGATTCCGGAATGGGTCATACCCAGCTTTACATTGAAATTAGGGTATGCCACGCCGTTTCTTACCTGTTCATAGGCCCGCCCTGCACCAAATATGGCAAATGTGCTGCAAAAAGGTATGTATCCCATGGTTGAAAGGCCCGCACTCATATCAACCATATTTGCTTCTGCAATGCCTGCATTAAAAAATCTTTCCGGGAACTTTTCTGCAAAGGTAGCAGTCATGGTGGCATGTGCCAGATCCGCATCCATTACAACAACTTTTTCATTTGCCTCGCCCAGTTCAGCCAATGCCTCACCATATGCCACTCGAATCGCTTTCATTTCACTCATGTCCTTAACCCTCCAGTTCCTTTAATGCCTTCTGCCGTTCCTCTTCGCTTGGTGCCTTGCCGTGCCAGCCCACCTGGTTTTCCATAAAGGAGACGCCTTTTCCTTTTACCGTATGTGCCAGAATGCACTTTGGTTTTCCTTCCATGGTGCTTATGGAGTATGCTGCCAGCACCTCTTCTAAATTGTTGCCGTCCGGAAGTTCCAGTACATTGAATCCAAATGCTTTGAATTTGGAAGATAAATCACCGAGAGACATGACCTGTTCATTGGTTCCGTCAATCTGGAGACCGTTGTTATCAATGATGATGGTTAAATTGTCCAGATGATAGTTGGCTGCTGCCATACATGCCTCCCAAACCTGTCCTTCCTGCAATTCTCCGTCTCCAAGAAGAGTATAAACTTTTGTATCCTTATTCTGAGCCTTTGCTCCAAGTGCCATTCCTACCGCAATGGAGATTCCCTGTCCTAAAGAACCGGTGGAAGCATCGATTCCCGGAACCTTCTTTGCATCCGGATGTCCCTGAAGAATGCTGTGAAGCTGACGGAAATTTTTGAATTCTGCTTTATCAAAAAAGCCCATCTCACCTAATACCGCATAATAGCAGGGAGCTGCATGTCCCTTGCTCAGTACGAAACGGTCCCTGTCCTCATTGTCAGGATCTTTTGGATCTACCCGCATCTGTGTGTAAAACAGCCCTGCCATCAGCTCTACGGCTGATAAGGAACCGCCTGGATGGCCGCTGGCTGCGTCAGCTGTCATATTAATAATATCCCTGCGGATATCATTGCATTTTCTTTTTAATTCTACAATGTCCATCATGTTCTTATGCCTCCGTCTTAATTATGTAATGTTACTTTTTGAGGGAACCTCTCTTTTTTAAGTAATCCACGTATACTGCACCAAGGATTACGCACCCCTTTACTACAAACTGCCAGTAGCTGTTTATCTTAAGCAGGTTCATACCGTTGTTAAGAACACCGATGATCAGTACGCCGATAACCGTTCCGCCTAGTGTACCGATACCGCCGTTAAAGCTTGTACCGCCGAGTACGGAGGCTGCGATTGCATCACGCTCAAAGCCTTCTCCTACGGATGGCTGGCCGGAATACAGTCTTGCTGCCAGAACCACACCGGCTAAGGCTGCCATCACACCGCTGATGATGAAAACCCTTACCTGAATCCATTTGGTATCAACACCTGCGTATTTGGCTGCTTCCTTGTTTCCGCCGGTGGCATAGACATGGCGGCCAAAGGAGGTACGGTTCATTATGAAATATAAAATGACAAATGCCACCATTACAAACACAACCGGAATGGGAATTCCCAGAAAGCTCCCTACTCCCATGTTATTAAATGCTTCGTTATTGGACTGTGCCGGCTGACCGCCTGTTAATATGTAGCTGACGCCCCGAACGATGATCTGCATGGACAAGGTTACGATAAACGGCGGCAGGGTTGTGTGTGAAATGACGTATCCATTGAAAAGGCCAATGACCGCACCAAATAATAAGGGGACCAGAAAGCAAAGGATGACCGGCAGTCCCGCATTTCCGCAGCGGACGGCAATAACACCGGCAGCCGCCACAACAGAACCTACGGATAAGTCAATGCCGCCGCAGATCAGTACACAGGTAATGCCGAATGCAATGAAACCGTTTACGCATACCTGACGCAATACGCTGAATAAGTTGTTTTTAACAAGAAACGTATCGGTTGTAATCGATAAAACAATACACAGGAATACCAATGCGATCATGGCCGCCATGTTGCGTTTCAGCCAGATCATAAAGTGATTGGTGTTCCAGAGGCTTGATGCTTTTATCTCAGATGTCTCTGATGGATTCTTCTTGCTTAACATGTTGTATGTTCTCCTCCCACTGCAAATGACATGATCTTTTCCTGTGAAGCTTCTGTTTCCTGCTGATCTAAAATTCCGGCCAGATGTCCTTCCCGCATAATGGCGATCCGGCTGGAGTTGTTGATGATTTCAGGAAGCTCTGAAGAAATCATGATAATGGAAACTCCTTCACTGGCCAGGCTGTGCATCAGCTTATAGATCTCAGCCTTTGCCCCTACGTCAATCCCTCTGGTGGGTTCATCTAAAATCAGTACCTTTGGCTTAGCTGCCAGCCATTTGGATATTACGATTTTCTGCTGGTTGCCCCCGGAAAGCTCTCCTGCCAACTGTTCAGTGGAGGCCATTTTAATGGAAAGCTTCTGCTTGAACTCGTCCACAATCTTTGATTCCTTTTTCTTGTCCACTTGTAACTGATGTATAAATTCAGAAAGCACCTGGAATGTTAAATTGGTGGCAATGGTGTGGCTGAGGAAAAGCCCCTGCTCCTTACGCTCTTCCGGCACCAGTGCAATGCCTGCGTTTATTGCATCCTTGGGCCTGTTGATGGTAAGCTTTTTCCCTTCCAGCCATATCTCTCCTGATTGAATGCTGTCAATGCCGAATATTGCCAGAGCCAGCTCGGTGCGCCCCGCCCCCACCAATCCTGAGAATCCAAGTATTTCCCCTTTTCTCAATGTAAAGCTGATATCAGATACCTTGTCGGTTGTTAAATGTTTCACTTCCATGATGACGTCCCCGCCGATAACACGTTTGTTTCCATACATGTTATTAAATTCACGGCCTACCATCATGCTGATTAATTCATTTTCTGTTGTTTCTTTTGTATCTCTGGTTCCTATAAACTTACCGTCACGGAGTACCGTTACCGAATCACAGACCTTAAAAGTCTCCTCCATACGATGAGAGATGTAGATCATCGCAACTCCGGCCTTTTTTAAACGGTGGATCTGTGCAAACAGATTGTCTGTCTCGCTTTTTGACAAAGATGCTGTGGGTTCGTCCAGAATCAGGATTTTTGCCCCCTCATTAACGGCTCTTGCAATTTCTATCATCTGCTGCTGTGCTACGGATAACCCCCGAATCAGCATTCCAGCATCCAGATCCAGTCCCAGCGCATCAAGAGCTTTCTGCGCCTCATGCTTCATTTTCCGGTAATCTACCATTTTCAAATGGTTTTTCGGTTCCCGGCCAAGGAAAATATTTTCTGCAATCGTCATCTCAGGAATGTTGGTGATTTCCTGGTGGATAAAACTGACACCATACTTGCGGGCATCGTCTACGGTCTTTATGGAAGCTTCCTTTCCAGCCATGTAGATGGTGCCCGAATCAGCGCTGAAAATGCCGCCCAGGATTTTCATCAGGGTAGACTTTCCCGCACCATTCTCCCCCATAAGAGCCCGGACTTCTCCGGGCTTTATGGAAATGCTGACTCCGTCAAGTACAACGTTGCGACCAAAGGCTTTTGTAATATCTTTCATTTCAAAAACATATTCATTTGACATGTTTTTAACACTCCTGTTCTGCATTCTTCGCTTCGGGTCAACACTTTACGGATTACTGGCCTACGTTCTCCTTTGTAATGATAGACATGGGTACAACTACCTTCTCTTCAATGGTCTGTCCGGACAAAAGGCGGTAAGCGGTTTCAATACAGGTTGTGCCGATTCCTGCCGGATCCTGTGCTGCAGATGCTACCATTTCGCCGGAACGGATAAAGCCTTTTCCTTCATCAGAACCGTCTACGGAAACAACCTTGGTAGCCTCTAAGCGGCCGGCTTCCTTTAATGCTGCAATGGCGCCCCGGGCTGTTGGGTCATTGATGGTGAATACTCCGTCGATTACCGGATTTGCGTTGATAAAGTCTACCATGATCGGCTGGGAATAATCGGACTTTGGCTTTTCAACGTCCCTGGTCTGGATGATCTCAATGTCAGGATATTTCTTTAATTCTTCTTCAAAACCCAGCTGACGGTCATAGCAAACCTCTGTGGTACTATATGTAATCTCTACTACTTTTCCTTTTCCGCCTAAAGAGTCTGCCAGGGCCTGGGCACACAGCTTTCCGGCTTCCTTATTATCAGAAACAACGGTACATTGAACCAGTTCCGGATTCTTAACCGATGTATTGAATGCAATGACAGGTATATCAGCTTCCTTGCATGCTTCCAGAGTGGCACGCACTCCTTCTGAGTTAATCGCAGAGATACAGATAACGTCACAGCCCTGGTTGATCATATCAGCTACGTCATTCATCTGCTTATTCTGGTCGCCGCCTGCATCCTGAATGATCAGTTCATCTTCCGGTCCTGTCAGGGCTGCCTGCATGGCTTCCTTGATCTGGATGAAGAACACATTGGTTAAATCCGGTGCGGAAACGCCGATCTTAATCGGTTCTTTTGTTTCCTTTGTTTCTTCTGCTTTCCCTGTGGTTGTTTCAACTCCTGTGCCGGCACCTGTGGTTTCCTTTACAGTGGTTTCCTTTGCAGTGGAACCGCAAGCGCTTAAAGACAATGCCATCATAGCTGATAATACAATTGCAGTAACTTTTCTCATAATAATCCACCTCTCAACATTTTTTCATTCTTTTGTAGCATACTTTGAATTTGTTTTGGTTCTTGTACCCTAGTTTTTGTTACAAATGTTCAAATCATTGTATGATATCATTCTTATTTGCCTTCCCGGGTTTGCATTTTTGTCTGCTGTCATACAATATCGCAACTAAATAATACATTTTTTATCGAATCTTGTCAATAGGATTTTTAAAATTATGCAAATTTAACAAAGGACTGTCATACACTCTTCTGATGAAATTGTATTATAACTTCCAAATCTGCTGTTTTTTCATAAAAAAAGAGAAGCAGCAGAACGACTTTCTTCCTTTCGTTCTGCTGCTTCCCGTTTGATCGCTTACCGCTTAATAATCACATTCAAATCCGTATTGATCAGGGAAATATGTCTCTTTGCATAAAGCTCTGATACCTCTTCATCCCGCGCTTTTAAAGCCTCTACAATATCGCGGTGGGCTCTTATGGCATTCTGGGCGTTCTGCGGCACCTGGAATGTCTTTAACCGGAAGTCCCGGATACACTCGTCAATCTTTTTACTCATAAAAATCAGCATTTTATTCTTGCTTGCTTCCACGATCTGCCGATGCAGCTTCTCATCGTATTTTGCCATTCCGGCAATGTCCTCTTCCTCCACTGCCCGGATAAACCGGTGATGGATCCGTTCAATCTGTTCCAGCTCCCCGTCAGTGGCCCTCTTTGCTACAATCCTTGCACACAAAGGCTCCACAGCACTTCGTACCTCAATATAATCCTTTAATTCCACTTCATTTTTAAGGAACCATTCCGCCAGCTCTTCCTGTCCCAGTTCTTTTTTACTGACCAGAAATGCTCCCCGTCCAGGTTTGATCTCCACCAGCCCCCGGGCCTCAAGAATACGGAAAGCCTCTCTGACTGTCCCCCGTCCCACGGTCAGCTTCTCACACCATTCTTTTTCTGTAGGTAATTTTTGTCCGACCTCTATTCCGTCTGCCGCAACGAATTCCTTCATACTGTTTACCACCTGCTGCACAATCGGAACCCTAGAAACCTCTTCCATAATTCTCACTCCCTCTTGTTCATATTCATCTTTCGTATAAATATTTCATGATGTCATACAATCATTGTACCACATTTGAAGAAAACTGCAAACATAAACATGATTTTTTCTATTTTTTTCATACCCATCAGACAATCCAGTGGACTTTTCCTTGCAGATTTCCCACCGGTTTTGATGGTTTCTTCTTCTGTTTTTTCACTCCCTCACAAATAATCCGGGAAGAAATAAAAAAGGGCCAAAGCAGAGACTTGAAAAAGCCTGCTGCTTCAGCCTGAAAATATTTTTCATCCAAATGCTATATAATAAAAAGATTATATATGTATCAAATGATTTACCGGAACGTAACCTTCCATGTTTTGATCTCATAGGGTTGAATCACAAAAGATGCTGTTTTATCCTGGCAGTTTACTTCTTTCTCATCCTCTTCCAGCATGCTGCATTCCATAATCTTCCAAACGTTCATTCCAAAGGTCATATTCCCCCTGGTCCGTCTGTTATTCGTCTCATAAAAACGGAGGATCAGCTCATTCCCCTTTTGGGACTGTTTCACAACCTCAATCACAACGTTGTCAACATCCGCTTTTACCAGAGAAAATTCTCCTGGCAGCTGCCCTCCTTGTTTCTCTTTTACAAGGGCTGTCATTGGATTATTCATGGTATAAGCCTTTTGTATTGTTTTTGCCTTTTTCCAGTCGCCCTTGTGGGGATAAATGGAAAATACAAAGCTGTGGTGTTCCTTGTCTGCATCAGGGTTTGGATAGGTGGCTGACTTTAACATGGAAATTCCCATTTCCCCGTTGTGAACGTGACAGCCGTACTTGCTGTCATTGATCATGCTGACCCCATAATCATCCTCTGAAACATCGATCCACTTGTGCATGCATACCTCGAATTTTGCATAATCCCACATGGTATTGTAATGGGTTTTCCGCTTTACATTGCCATATTGAATCTCAAAGGTTGCCTCATCCGTATGAATATCCACCGGGAAAATGGACTTCATGAAAATGTGATTTTCCTTCCAGTCGATTTCATTGCGTATGATGATCTCAGGGCTGTTATACAGCAGGGAAATATACTGCTCAATGGAAGAATCCAGATACCTTCTTTTTACACATATGGTGGCGCGGACCGGACCGTTTTCCACAAGCTCCATGCTGCTTACATCGGTAATTTCCCAGGATTTCTCCACATAATAATTGTTCACATCCCAGGCATCATAGTTATGAGGTCTGTCTTCATAGGTCATAAGCACATTGGCGCGCTTGTTTTCCTGAAGCACTTCCCGCTCATTCTGCTTATCATAAATTGAAGAAATCTGCCCGTTTTCATGGAAGGTCACCTGTATGAACTCATTCTCCAGATGTCTTTCATCCGCCTTTAAACCAGTCTCAAGGCTGCCTTCCTCCAGGACAAATGTCTTATAACCTTTGGAAGGAACCTGGGTTGGGCAAAACAAGAAGGAACCATCTTCTGTTTTTTGCACGGGGATCACCTTATCTCCGTCTGTTACCACAGGATTTTCCATGAAACCTGGGGAACAGAAGGATACCGGACCTTCTCCCGTAAAGCTGTTGGGGTTAAATACCAGAAGAGCATTTCCAGGCCCATTTACCTGATCAGCAATGCGGGTCAGAGCGGATTCCACCAGCTTCCCGCCGGTTTCGGCGATCCCTTCATACTCTTTCTTTGAATCCTCATATACCTCTTTAATGGAAGATCCGGGCAGTATGTCGTGGAACTGGTTTCTTAAGATCACTTCCCAGCCCTCTGCTATGGCTTCCTTTGGATATTGGCTTTGATTCAGCACCGTATCAAGCATTCCATATAATTCGGCATTCTGAAACAGGAATTCTGATTTCCGGTTGAATTTCTTGTTTCTTGCCATGGAGGTATAAGTGCCCCTGTGGTATTCCAAGTATAATTCCCCTACCCAGGAAGGCAGATATTTTTTCCCTCTCACTTCCTGATCCAGCTTTTCAAAAAATGCCTTTGAAGTAGTCATCACAGTTCTTGGACAGCCTGGAATGCCCTTTTCAAGCCGCCGCTGGTTCTCCAGCATGTCTTTGGTAGGGCCGCCGCCGCCATCTCCGTAGCCAAAGGACATTAATACCTCATCATTTAAATACTTCTGGCTGTACCTGGCCCAGGCTCCCTTTACCTGGGATGGGTTTATGTATGCATTATAGGTGGTAAAATGCTCGGTCTCTGTTCCGCCTTCCTCAGCAGCCTTATTATAATCCCGGCTGGGGCTGAAATGAGTTAAAATTCTGGTTCCGTCAATGCCTTCCCATTCAAAGGTATCATAGGGCATTTTGTTAAATTCATTCCAGCTGATCTTTGTTGTCATAAAATATTTGATGCCGCATTTTTTCATGATCTGAGGGAGTGCGGCGGAATATCCAAATACATCAGGAAGCCATAAAATTTCATTGTCTTTCCCGAATTCTTCCTTGAAAAATTCCTTGCCGTAAAGGAACTGGCGCACAAGGGATTCCCCTGAGGAGAGATTGCAGTCCGCTTCCACAAACATGCCGCCCTCTGTTTCCCATCTTCCTTCTGCAACGCGTTTTTGAATCTCTTCATAAACCTCAGGTGCATGTTTTTTTACATATTTATAAAGCTGAGGCTGGCTTGACATGAAAATGTATTCCGGGTACTGGTTCATCAGCTCCAAAACCGTGGAAAAGCTTCTCACAGCCTTATCCTCTGTGACAGCAAGGGTCCATAACCAGGCAACGTCAATGTGGGTATGACCCACACAGTAAACCGTTTCTCCCTTATCTTTGCAGTACTTGTCATAGAATTCTTCCTTCATGTAGGCTCTTGCCTTTTTCAGGCTTTCATAATATTCCCGGGAATATTCCTTTCTTAAGTCCAGAAGGTTTAAGGATTCATTGACAGCGTGAATGATGGCAAGATAAGCGCTGTCACTGTCAGGAAGAAGTCTGGCCACCTGATAGGGAACGGAAATATCATAATAATACTGCTCTGTTTCCCGGTCCAGCACCTTAATCCTGGAATCCATGACAAGCTTGAAATTCTGATCCCCGGTAAATGCGGATAAGATGATCCGGTACGTCTCTCCTGCCGCCGCTTTTTCCGTCAGTATGATCTCCCTGTGATTTACGTCAAGCCCCTGTCTTCTGACACCATTGACGTAAATGGTAAACTGGGGATTTGTGGCATCCCACAGCCCTTCTCTTCCTGTTTTTAACTCGTACACCACACATTGATCCTGGAAATCTTCAGGAATGGTGATGACTGTTTCAAACCAGAAATATTCCCTGTGTCCGCCCCACAGCTCCCCGTTGGTAAGCTCCTCCCAGTCATCAGTAGAAAGGTTCTGAACGTCTAAAAACCGTTCTCCGGATTTTATCATCCGGTATCTGGTGATGGGCATTTCCCTGGAATAGATCAGACCGTTTAAATCCTCCGCCAGTTTTCCAATCCGTTCTTTGATCAGTATCATTGTAAACTCCTCCTTTTTCATCAGCCTTTGGCTGCACCAGCCATATTAAAGCCCTTTGACATATAGTTTTGCGACAAAATATAAAGTAAAATGGAAGGAATGGCATAGACAGCAGAGTAAGCAGCCAGCTGTCCGTATATTATCATACCATGCTGTCCGAAAAATTGATATAGGGTAACGGAAGCAGGTAATTTATTCAGGGTCTGAAGCAGAATATAGGGGATAAAAAAATTGCCCCAGCTCCCTGAAAAGGTGAAGATAAATACCACACAGATCCCGGGAAACATTAAGGGAGCGATGATTTTCCGGATGCTGTCTAAGGTGGAGGCGCCGTCTACCCAGGCAGCCTCCTCCAGCTCAATGGGAACATTGTCCATAAAATTCTTCATGAGCCAGATCCCGTAAGGCATGGAAGTTGCCGTCAGAAACAAAATAAGCCCCAGGGTCTTGTCATACAGACCAATGGTCAGAAACATCTTATACACCGGAACCATGACCGCTGTAATGGGAAGGGAGGTCATAAATAAAATCGTATATAAGAACAGGTTTTTATAACGAAGTTCATATCTTGATAAGGGATAGGCTGCCAGTCCCGCAATAAACACCACCAGAACCGCCTGGCCAAAGGAAATGATCAGTCCATTGGCAAATGCCCGCTGATTGGTCTGGCTGGATAAGATCACCCTGTAGTTTTCCAGGGTCCACTGGGAAGGAACCTTTACCGCCTGGGAGGCGTTGCCGTCAAAGGAGGCAAACAGGATCCAAAGCAGGGGAAGAACAAAGACAATTGCAAGCAGGGTCAGCACCCCATAGGGCACCGTTTTTCTGAATTTCCAATACATGTAGCACCTCCTCTAATCCTTTCTCATGACTCTTGTGTAGAAAACGCTGAGCACGATCCCGATCACAAGCAGGATCATGGAAATTGCCGTACCGTATCCCAGCTGCTGGGAAATAAACGCCTGCCGGTACATGAAGATGGGCAGGGTCAGGGTCTTTGTTCCAGGTCCCCCGCCTGTCATCATATAGATCAGTCCAAATACTCCCAGAGTGGAAAGGGTATTCAGCATGGTATTTGTGGCTATGGTGTTTTTGATGCAGGGAAGGATGATCCTGATCATGGTCTGGGCCGGGCCGGCCCCATCCACCCTTGCCGCTTCCTCAATATCCGCCGGAACCCCATCTAAGGCCGATTGAAAGTTCATCATGGAAAATGCGGTTCCATGCCATATGTTTGCCAGAATAACCGTTGCCATTGGAATGGCATACAGAAATTCCACGCTGGGAAGATGAAAAAAAGAAAAGATCTGGTTTAAAGTGCCTTCATCTCCGAAAAAGGTGCTGCAGCACAGGGCAACCACCACCTCCGGCATGATCCAGCCTGCCAGGAAAATGGGTCCTACGATCCCGCGAAAAATCCTGTTTCTGTTCCTCATATTAAGGGCAATGAGAAATCCCAGCACCTGCTGCCCGATCAGGCTTCCAAGGAGAAAAACAAGGGTATTGGTAACGCTGATGCGCACGGTGCGGTCCTTGAACATGCTGAAATAATTGGACAAACCGATAAATTTAAGCTGTCTCGCATTTTCCCCTGACAGAGCCAGGTTTGTGAAGGAGTAATAAACGGTCAGCAAAATCGGTGTCACAAAAAATACCAGCAAAAGGACGATGGCAGGCAGGATTAATACGGATTTTCTTGCTTCCGCAAACAGTTGTCTGTTATTTTTATTCATTTATTCCTCCTTTTAGATAGAAACAGGGAGGGCCAGGTGCTTTGCTGTTGCACGTTTGCCCTCCCCTTCAAGTCCTGAATGTTTATTTTTCCACGGTATTTTCTGCGCCAACGCTGTTGGTCACGTCTGATTTATATTGTGCCATTGCGTCTTCCGGGCTTGTTCCTGATACAACTGATTCCACCATGGTCTGGATGTGTGTGGTAACCGTTGAATACTGGCTGTTTCTGGGCCTGTAAAAGGCTCCTGACAGGAAGCCTGTGCACTTTTCCATAAACGGCTGGGAAGAGTAGCTGGGATCTGCCGCAATATCGGTTCTGGTTGCAATATTTCCCTGGGCAATGATGGTATCCAAGTACACATCATAGCTCATGCAGTGTTTGATAAAGTCCATGGCAGCATCCTTCTGGTCAGAAAGCTGGGGAATGGATAAGGCCCAGCCGCCGGACATGGTAACGCTTCCCGGCGTCTGTCCCTCAGAGGTCGGCATGGCTGCAATGCCCAGCTTTTCCTTGTATTCCGGCCAGGGAGCTGCCCCTGTATCCTTATAGTTTCCTGTCATCCAGTATCCGTCTAAGGAAATGGCAAGCTTTCCTCCCGGCAGGTACTCTCTGGAAGCGATGTTGCCTGCTTCTCCGTTTAATACTTTAGACAGGGATGGTCCGTACCCATCCTTATAAATGGTGCCGATAAAGTTTAAGGACTTTAAAATATTTTCGCTGGACACGATCCATTTGTCACTTTCATCCAAAAGCTGTTCTCCTGTTCCGTAAAGAAGCATTTCATAGGTCTGCATGGAAGTGGCTTCTCCTGTTGCTACCCCTGAATTGCACCAGAAGGGCACTACATCCGGGCATTTTTCCTTGATCGTTTTACAGGTGTCTAAGACATCCTGCCATGTTTTTGGCTGCCATTCCGGATCTAAGCCGGCTGCCTGAAATACCTCCTTGTTGTACCAGAGCCCCCGGGTATCGGTGCAGTAGGGGATTCCGTAAACACTTCCGTCGTCATATGTAACACCTTCCACCAAAGGCCCGTAAAAGGTTCCGTCACTCCATTCCTTATAATCCTTTAAGTAAGCAGAAAGATCCGTAAGATAACCGGCTGCCACGTCGGAAGGAAGCTGGAAGGTATCTTCGCAGACAATGTCAGGAGCAGTATCAGCAGATTGGAGCGCCAGGGCTACCTTTGCAAAATAATCCCCCTCAGAGGCAGTGATCGGAGCAATGTCAAGTTCAATGGAATCCTTCTTATCGTAAGTCTCATATGCGTTCTCAAACCAGTTTTTCAGGGTATCGCTTCCTCCATCCCGGAAGGTAATGGAAATTTTCGTCTTTCCGCCTGTGCCCTGGTTGTCTGCTGTTTTTCCGGTTTCCCCCAAACTTACTTCCGTCTTGCCTTGTGCCGTTGTCTCCGTCTTTGTTCCGGAGCCCTGGCACGCTGCCAGGGAAAAAACCATGGTGGACGCAAGCGCCGCTGCCGCAATTTTTTTCATTTTCTTCATAAAGCCCTCCATCTCCTATTCCTTCCCAGGTTTCCCGGGAATAAAGGTATATCGTTTTATGTGTTAAGCAGATGATAGCATAAGTCGGTTTCACAGAATATTCCAAAATTTTAGAAAAGGGGTATAATTTTAACCTCCTTTCCTATCTTTCCATAATGGCATTCCTGCTGTCTCTCTGAAGCCTTTTGGCAACTTCCTCCGGCGTTATGGTCTTGTCCCCGAAAAAATCCGTTAAGTTTCCTGCGATTCCGTCTGATATGATAAACCATGTGGAATAGGCATTCTTTAAAATGCTCTGGTTCCTCTCTCTTTCCACGAACTCATCCGTAAGACCTTTTTCCAGTCCCGGATTTACAGTTAAGTCTGCCCTGACGGAAAGACAGCGGGTATTCTCATAATAGCTTTTTACCACCTCCCTGGAAGTAAGGTAATCCAGCAGCTTTATGGATTCTTTCCAATCCGCTGTAGCCGTGATCCCTATGTTATCCCCCTGCAGCAAATAGGTCTGCTTCTGGATATAGGGGATTTCCGCAATTTGATACCGGCACTTCCTGTCCGAATTCTCCAGTATGGACATGGAGCTTAGCTCTGCAATGGCGATTTTCACATATCCCTTGGAAAATGCCTTCATCAGATCCTTTTGGTTCCAGTTGATCACATCCTGGGCCATGATACCCTCATCCCTCATATTGCCCAGCATCTCATACAGCTGCATGCAGTTTTCCGTATCCAGGCTCCGCAAGGTCCCGCCGGCGGAATAGATCATCTGTAAAAAGCTGGAGGTAACATCCTCCTTATTCCTCATGGCAATGCCGAAATTATAGGTGCCAAGGGTGTTATTTTCCCTGCACAGCTTATAAAACCCTTCCATATCATCGGGTATGGAAGCGCCATACTTCATCAAATGATCCTCATTATAAAATACCACATAAGGGTTGCTGGTAAAGGGGACTGCATAGCAGACGCCGTTTACCACTGTGCTGCTGTATGCGTTCTTTAAATACAGGGAGATCCTGTCTGCTGTCATATAGCCGGACAGTTCCTTAAGTATCCCCATGGATTGCAGGGCAGGGGTCATGACGTTTTCACAGATGATCAGATCTGGAAGGGTATTCTGATCCTTATCAATGCACAGCTGCTTTTGAAAGCCGGATTGGGAAACATACTGGATTCTGATTTCCGGGTTTCCCGGAATTCCGGAATATTCATCTGCAAGCTTTTTTAAGTATTTCCCGCTTTCATCTTCCTCGCAGACAGCCATGATCACAAGCTGATCTCTCTTTTTCTCCTCAACTGCCACCTCATTGGATTCCCTGTAATACTTAAGGATCACGCTGATCAGTAAAAAACAGACCAGCAGCCATAAACAAATCAGAAGTTTTTGTACGGTCCTGTTCATCGTCTTAAAATACCTTTCTATACTCTGAGGGTGACACTCCCATAATGGAGCGGAATACCTTGTTAAAATACTTTGTATCCTTATATCCCACCATTTCAGCCACTTCATGGATCTTATAATTGCCGGTTGCCAGCAGCCTTTTTGCAATGCTCACCCGAAATTCCCCTAAAAAAGTACAAAAATTGATTCCCATTTCCCTGGTAAACAGCTTGCTTAAATATTCCGGTGTAATGCCAACCAGATCAGCCGCATCAGAAAGGGAAATCTCCTTATCATAATTCTGTCTTATGAATTCTATGACATTTAAGATCATGCCATTGCCGGTCAATTCATCCTTTTCCTTGTCATCTGCCACTATATCCATCATCTTCCGGTAGTTATTCAAAAAAACTTCCCTGATGCTGGTTTTCATCATATCGTTTAACAGGTATTGGTAAAGGGCTTCAATGTCTTTGTTCTCCATCAGATCCCTTGCGGTGTTTAAGGCAGCTATAACAAAACGGACGGTATGGTTTTTGACCTCCTTAGGCTCTCCCCTGCTTTCAATGACAGCCTCCTCAAATTTCCTGGCGTTTTTTCTGATCCCCTCCTTGTTTCCGTTCCTTATATCCCTTTTCATCCCCCGTTCCAGATATTTGGGATATTCCACCTTTTCAAAGGACAGATTTTCAATCAGCTGGCTGTCCATGATGCAGGTGTCAGGAAACACAAAGGTATAGGAAAGATATTCCTGCATCTGCTTTAAGGTATCCTTGAGCCTGGAAAGGCTTTTCATTTCCCCATAGCTTATGAGAAATTCCCCTTTCTTTTTCAGTTCCTTTAATATCTGGGTTTTAAAAATGTTTTTTAAGTACCTGGCGCTCTGGCCGTCTGAAATCATGACCAGGATCTGCTTCTCATAGGGGAGCCTAAAGATAAAAAAGCCGGTAAGGCAAATGGCATCAAGGCTCTCTTTAAGGACTTCCGCCATCTGGCCGGCAGTATCCTCCAGTATGCTTTCCGACTGGATCAGGAACATGGAAATGACCTGGTCTTTTTGGTTTCTGATCCTTTCAGCAAACTGCCTCTGAACCATTTCCTGATCATTTTCATCCCCTGTCAGAAGGGAAAACAGCAGCTGCTCCGCCGACACCGTTTCCACCTTGTTCTTGGATATCTTTTTTTCCACGGTACCAAGTACTTCTATGATATCCTCCACATCCAAAGGCTTCAGCAAATATTCCACAACAGACAGCTGTATGGCACGCTGGGCGTATTCAAACTCGGAATATCCCGTAAGCAGGATTGCCGCTGTTAAACTTCCCGCTTCCCGGATCTTATTGACCATGGTCAGCCCGTCCATCTTAGGCATATTGATATCCGTTATAACAACATCAGGCCGTAAGGATAATACCGTTTCAAGGCCCGCCTCTCCATCGCTTTCCCCTGCAACCACTTCATGGGGCGTGTACTTTTCAATGATCTTTATGATCCCGTTTCTGGTGTTTGGCTCATCTTCCACAATTACAACTCTCATACCGCTTTATAAATCCCCCTGTCTATTCTTCAAATAAAATCTCTGCCGTTATTTTCGTTCCCCTGTCATCTGATTCAATGAAGAAATGCCCCTCCTCCCCATAATAATATTTGATCCTCATGATCACGTTCCGTACTCCGATGCTCCCCTCCATTGTGCCGCTTAAATAATCATAATGGTTCAGCTCCCTGACCAGCTCCTCATCCATGCCCTTTCCATTATCCTCCACTCGGACCACCAGATGCTTATCACCTTTTTTTCTGATGGAAATTGTAATCTCATCCTGCCCTGTATTGCCTGGAAATCCGTGAATGATGGCATTTTCAATCAGAGGCTGGAATAAAAGCTTATGCATTTTTAAATCCAGAACCTCTTCGTCCACAGCCATAATGCAGTGAAAGGAAAAGGAAAACCTTTGCTGCTGCAGAAAAATATACTGCTTTAAATATTCCATCTCGCTTCTCACACTGACCACACCATTGCTTTTATGTACGCTGTAACGCAGGATGGTGGCAAGGTTTTTAAGCATTTTGCTGATGAGGAACTGTTCATTTTCTATGGCGATCCAGTTGATGGCATCTAAGGTATTGTATAAGAAATGCGGGTTGATCTGAGCTTCCAAAGCCTTTAATTCCGCATTTTTCTCCCGAAGCAGGGCTTCCTTTTCTATCTTTCCCGACTGGTCGATCTTCTGTACCATGTGATTGAAATGCTTTGCGATCTTTCCAAACTCGTCCTGCCAGGTATGCTGGATCTGAACCGTATAATCGCCCTTATAAGCCCTGTCCATGGCAGAGGTGATCTTTTCAACACAGACCTGTAAGGAGCCTGCAAACTGGATCATAATAAGAACGCTGGTAATGATGATCAGTATGGTAAGCAGGATGATCACTTCAAAGATGTATTTAAAATCCTTCAAAGGCTCCTTGTTATCCCGGATGCTGACCAGCAAGAACTGATCTTTCATCACAGGCTTTGTGTAAATGCTGTAAGACCCGCTTTTCATGATCTGCCGGGCTTCCACAGCCTGACGGATCTTTGCATCCGTCTGGGAAAACAGCTCTTCTTTGCTGCCATCCCAGCCATCAAAGATGCCGGTTCCGATTAAGTCTGCCCTGGTGCTGGAAACGATGTTTCCGCCGGCATCACAGAGGAAGGAAACATTGACCTTATTTTCGTTTTCCTGGGAATAGGTATCCCGGATGTTGGTCTCGTCAAGGCAGATCAAAATACTTCCAACAGTCCCCTGTCTGTAATTGTTGATATCCGCGATCCGGTGCCCCAGATACATGATGTTTCTTTTTGTGCCGCCTGCCTCCTCCCTGCTTATGACACCGGAATAAACGGTCCGGGTGTTGTGAAAGGTCTCATCGGTCAAATTCAGCCAGCTCTTGTCCTTTTCCGGAAAGCAGTAGCTGTCCATGGTGCTGTTGGTAATGGAATCATACAGGATGCATTCCTTTTTCAGGGTCACCACCGCGATCCCCAATATTTCCGGGTGAAGAAAAGAGATGTTTTCCAGATCATCTTCTAACTGCTTTTTCAGCAGATAATAATTCCTGGAATCCCACACATTCAGCTTTTCCAGCTTTACGGCGTATTCATTTTCCGTATAAATGGACATGATGATGCTGTCATATTCGGAAAAGAAATCCTCCAGCCCTTTCTGGGATAATTTCATATTGCTTTCCACCAGAATATCCATCTGCTTTTTTAAGGTGTTGGCCGCAATGATGCAGGTTATAATTTCAATTACCATGACAGGGACAATGGAGACAAATAGCAGAATGATCAATGTCTTTTTTGCAATTCCCCAGCTACGGTATCTGTTGATCAAATATTTGATCAAGTCTATTTCCCCCCCCTTGGTCAAGTGAATATTTCCAATCCGCGTTATACCTGACTCGGTAAATTCTTCCAGCTTTATTCTTATTTTTCTATTGTATCAAATCGCCAGAGCGATGACCAGCCTACGTTTACACTCCCATCACTTTTTTGCCTGTAGTTATAACCTTTCAATGCACCAGCTTTGAATTGATGCTGCATTCATCTAAACGAAACAGAGTTTATATAAGGGATCCGGCTATCATTACCCTGATTCCGTCCATAAATCCTTGCTGATAAAGATATGGCTCCTCAGAAGGCGGTCCGCTCCTGAATAAACATGTCCTTTTATTAGCATAAGTAATGATACTATGAGAAGTGGGTTCTTCAAGACCTTAGGGATACCTTACTTATTTTAAAGTCAATGCCAATAATTCAAACAAAAAAACCGCCGCATTTCTGCAACGGTTCAAAAATATTATGTTATATTGATAATAAATAGAAGTTTAAGGGAGAAATTCCACATACCCTTCAGCTTTATGACCTCAATGCTGACTTATATAAAATTATCCTTCCCTTGCCCCCAATTATCTCTTGGCAGACAAATAGTCTTTTATGACACCTGCAATCAATTCATGATCCTCGTCCTCCGACATACCCGACACAGAAATAGCTCCCGCCACTCCGACACTTTTTAAGATTAAAGGCACTGCTCCTCCTGCCGCCGCATAATCAGCACGGTCAAGCCCATACCTTCCGCTGAGATTATCCTGTTTCAGCTGCATATACAAAGACATTTCATAAGAACTCTTGTGGAATTTATATACCGTATTTTCCTTTCTTCTGATCCAGTCGTCATTAATAGGAGCTGTCCCAGGCATAGAGCAGTAAAAGAGACACTTCCTGCCCAGAGTTATACTTACTGCAACCGAATATTGCTTTTCTGCCGCCCGTTCCCGGATCCTTGAGCCGATCCTCCAGGCAGTTTCCTCCGAAAATTCCTGAAATACCAGTTGTTTCTGTTGTTTTTTCAATTCTTCAATCTTATTTAATATTTCTTCCACTTCTCCTCCTCATCTGCAGGGAACCGTATAGAGAGTTGTCCTCTGACTTGATCCATAACCTGCAGTTCCATGAGCGAAGCCTTCATCGGGTCATGCCAGTCCCGTTCTCCACGGATCTGTCCGATCCATTCCTGGATTTCATAAATCATATTAGAATCCAATTCATGAGACACCAAAACTTCCTTTTCTCCATTCCTTCCATAAAGAATACTGGCAATACTGAAAGCTGACTCTGCGAATGGCACCCAGCCGTTTCAGATTTTCCTGTATTATGGCAAATCCCGGATCAAATACGAAACGCATGGCTTCCAGCAAAACCACATGATTTTTGTCTGCTATCTCCACCAGTTTATTCAGCTCCATCCAATTGGAAGTAATTGTTTTTTCACACATCACATGTTTTCCATGAGAAAGCATTAAAACCGACTGTTCAAAATGAAGACTGTTAGGGCTGGCAACATATGCCGCATCCACATCCTTGGACTCTGCAAGTTCCAGTAAATCGGTGCAATATCTGCACGGACCATATTCAGCAGCAAATGCCTTTGCTTTTTCCCTATCTCTTGAATATGATACCGCATAGAAAAGTTCATTGCTCCTGGCGGCTGCATTAAGAAACTGTTTTACTATAAAATTTGTCCCTACTGTGGCAAAACGTATCATTATTTTTCCCTGTAATGTATTTGTAAACAAATACTCTGCCTTGCTAAAAACCGGCCTTTTTTATCGTCATTGCCTGAAGCATGGCTTCCGCACACTCTCTCACGCTTTTTCCATTCAAAAACAAACCGGAAGTTCCTCCAATCAGCATTTCCGCTCCATGTTTCACAAGCATTGGGATTGTACTGACATTTACATTTCCATCAGCAGCAATTTTCGTTCCTATTCCATGGCTGTCCATCATTTTACGCATCGCCAGCATTTTTTCAAATGCTGCCGGCTGTATCTTTTGACCGGAAAAACCAGGATTTACGGTTAATTTTATAATATACGCGGACTGCTCCATAGCTGGAAGCATGTCTTCATTCGCTATTGTTTCGCTTCTGAATGCCAACGCAGGCTTCGCTCCCAGACTGCGGATCAATTCAAATACTCCCATAATATCCTTTGTTCCTTCCGGATGAATGGTAATAATGTCCGCACCGGCATCAACAAACTGTTTTATATACTTTTCCGGTTCATATACGGCAAGATGTACTTCAATTGGCAATGCCGTATGGGGGCGCATCATCTGCAAAGTGGGAAGTCCTAAAATAAAACACTCATTAAATCTCCCATCCACCACGTCAAAGTGAATAAAATCAACCGGTGCCTCAGTAAGCTCCTGAAATTGCTTTTCCAAATTGTATAAATTAAAGCAAGACGCAGATCCGCCTAAAATCAAGTTATTGTCTTCAACCATAATTCCTCCATTTGTATTAAATCAGCTTTGAGCAGTTCTTATATCAGTCATGTACATGCTTCCTCAATCTATTACCATTCTCCCCTTATAACAGCAGTAGTACATGAATCACTATATTCTGATAAATACTCCCCTTAGTTTATTATTTATTTTCCAGCTTTTCCTGAATTTTAGCAATAATCTGATCTGCTCTTTTGATTGCATCGCTGACACTTATCCGGACAGTCGGCTTTCCTTTAAACCTCTCTTCTCCAATAATTGCCACATCCTTTGTCAATATAACGGCATCCGCTGCTTTAATTTCCTCAGAAGTGATTTTATTATCGATTCCTACCGATCCCTGGGTTTCCACCTTAATTTCAACGCCTCTTGACTTGGCAACCTTTTGCAGCATTTCGGCAGATAAGTAGGTATGGGCCACTCCGGATGGACATGCAGTTACAGCTACAAGTTTCATAATAGTACCTCCTTTTTCTTCTTAAATTTAAAAACCTTCCATGTCTAAATTAAAGTCTTCAGAATCATCAGCCTGCGCTGTTGAACCCGCACCAGCATTTTTCTTTAGAAATCCCATTAATAGGGCAGAGATTATGCTTCCCACAAATATCGCAAGAAGATATCCAAATGGATTGCTATTGATCGGCGCAACGATAATACCTCCCCAGGGTGCCGGATTTCCCGCTTTTAATGCCATAGAGATCACAGCTCCGATGCCGCCGCCTATTATACAGGAAGGAATCACTCTCAGCGGATCATTTGCTGCAAACGGGATTGCTCCCTCTGAAATACTTACAAAACCCATAACCAATGCTGCCTTTCCAGCCTCTTTTTCTTCATTGTTAAATTTCTTTTTAAACAATAATGTGGAAATTCCACAGGCAAGCGGCGGAATTGCACAGGAAGCACCAACTGCCCCCATTATTAACTGGGCCGCTTGGCTGGACAGTCCGGTATCGGGATTGATATCAGATAACATTGCCGTACCAAATCCATAAGATACTTTTCCGATTGGGCCACCAAAATCAACATTGTTCATAGCTCCTAAAATAAATGACAGTACAACGGAGTTTCCGCTGCTCATATTGTTCAGCCAGTTAGACAGTGATGACATCATGATTGCGATCGGCTGACCTATGAAGAAAAGCATTACAAAGCATACGGCAAAGCTTCCGATAAGAGGAATTACAAATATCGGCATAACTGATCTTAATGAATTTGGTACTTTAATTTTCTTAAGATAGTGTACAATAATACCTGCCAGTAATCCAGAAACAATACCGCCTAAAAATCCTGCACCAATTTGATTGGCAATATATCCTCCAATTATACCCGGTGCTAATCCTGCTCTTTCCGAAATTGAAAATGAAATATAACCGGATAAGATCGGAACCATTAAACCCAGACCGGCAATACCCACTTTAGCAATTTCCCCTAAGGCTCCCGAAGAAGGAACCGCATTCTGGCCACTCAAAATAACACATAAAGAGAGGATAACTCCTCCGGTTACCACGAAAGGGATCATGTAGGAAACTCCTGTCATTAAATGTTTTCTTGTATTTTTTAAAATACCAATTAAATCGCCCATATTTTACCTCCTGAGTAATTTTTACTCTTTTCCCTTCTACCTTATAGTTTTCCTACCAGTTCTAATATCTTTTCTTTTGAATCTGCGTTCAACAGTTCTTCCCGAAATTCATCATAGATCAGTTTCCGGAATAAGCCGGCCAGTATTTCCAAATGCCGGTCCCCCTGATTCTCTGCCGGAACACCTACCTGGAATACCATTGATACGGTTTCCTCTCCTTC
This sequence comes from Lachnospiraceae bacterium, assembly GCA_902363835.1. Lineage (GTDB taxonomy): Bacteria > Bacillota > Clostridia > Lachnospirales > Lachnospiraceae > Lacrimispora. Next base: position 6,796 of record CABJBM010000019.1, on the reverse strand, counting down.
CTCCCCTTCCCAGCAAATAGGTTCCTTCAATCTGGCAAAAGCCAGAGAAGGACATTTCACATGGTCTGATTTTGCGTGAGGCGTGGCCGTCAGGAAACCCACGGCGGTAGATGCCTGCCCTTCCCTTGTCAACACATCCTGTTCATATCCACTCCTGTCCAACAGGCGCTGGTCCGCATCCATCAGACTTGTCATCTGGGATATTACTTCCTCCTTCGTTTGTGCAACCATGTCGAACATGATGATTGACTGTGACATTAACTCCCTTTCCATGAAAATCCTCCTTATGATTCATCTATCGTTTTTCTGGACATTTCCAGAATCAACGCGCAGCTATAATATTTATTCCGGCCAGATTTTCCCCTGATATCATTGCCCCGGGTATACAAAATAGTTTTATCTTATGGCCTCTTCAACTTTTTATCATTTATTTTTATTCTTTATTATTTATTAATATCATTTTATGCTAATTTTTTATTATTTTCAACATACTATTTATTGCTATTTTGCATTAACACAACTGCATTTTTTTAGATTATGGCAATTAAACAAAAAAAGAGACAAAATCAGGGACTACCCTTCCTCTATCTCTTTTTATCTCTGTTACTGAAGTATAGAAAGAACTTCTTCTTTTGTACCGGCACCTCTGATCTGCTCTACAGTTTCCTCATTGATCACCTTTTCATAAAACAAATTAAAAAATTTTCTGGTAACGCTGACATCATTAAAATTCAACGCCAAAATAAAAATGATATCCACAGAACCGTTTCCCCAGTCCATCTTGTTCTTCAGGCGTATGATGAAAATTGCCGGTCTATTGACCGTATTTTCTATTCCATGAGGAATTGCGACTCCATTGCCTATTTCTGTGGAACTGATGGATTCCCGGTGAAGGACTTCCATACAATACTCTTTTGTAACATACATCTCTTTTTCCAGAATGCTGCATCCCAGTTCAATCAGCTTTTCTTTCGGAGCTGATTCCACCTCCAGCATAATAAACTCCGGTTTTAAATAGGCCGCCAGGGAAGACGGGCCTATCTGCCCCAGTCTGTCGGTATATAGCTGGTTGACGGCCTTTTGCAGCTTTAATACATCCCGGTCACTGATTACAGGTGTAACATAAACAGTGGGAAGTTCCAGCTCATAACCTGGAATGGTTGTGATAACAAGATCACAATCCAATTGCTCCACCTGGCAGACATTGTCCATAGGAAGCACTGCAATGACCCCGACCCAGGGTACTCTCTGCTCAACTTTTTTTGCTGTCATCTCAGCCAAAAGAAGACTTCCGGCTCCGATGAGAACAGCCCTTGTCTTCTTTTCCATACGGATCAATGCACAGCCGATCAAAAGCGTCAAAAATGCAATCTCATGTTCTGACGGCATATTCCCTGTTTCCTCCTGGATGTAGCTTCCCAGACTAAAACAGGTTGTAAAAATAGCACTGTAGCTTTTCTTTATCTCTTCCAAAAACGGATTGCAGATTTCCAATCCGAACTTTGTCCGTATCATACAATGGTAAAGAAAGGACTCCAGACCACTGCATAAAACCTCATCTTCGTATAAGTTTAGTCCTGAAACATCTGATAAATAGACCAAAATACGCCCACTCAAATCACGTACATCCTGACGGGAAACCAGCAGGTTTTCCTGTTTTCGCTCTTCCTCACCTTGTTGGAACTCTGCACCGGCTAAAAGGAGATACAGATAATCAAGCTCTCCTGCCATAAGTTTCACATCCATGACAGATTCCACGTTTCTCGCTAATATCTCCAAATGTCCGGAAAAAGTTTTCCCATGGCATGAGAAGCCTAATTCCTGATCAGAAACATACTTGCCTGCATGAATCCGTTTATACAGAACACACAGATATTCTGCCAGCATGATGTAGCTGTAATCCACAAAGCGGCCCCCGGCCTCGGATTCAAACTGTCTGATTGCCTCACAGATACTCCTGCATACTTCCAATCCGCAGTAATCCTCCAGCATTGCAGCACTTAAACCATCCAACCGTTTGTCATATGTGCTTTGGCTTACTTCTGTGATCCTGCCTTTTTTTGAACGTGCATGGCTGATAATAGCACGGCGGTGATTCCATTCACTTCCTTCAATGGCAAGTTTCCTTTTGGACTTTCTCACAAAGGTCAGTCCATACTCGTTAAACCAGGCTTCTGCCAAATCCAGATCAATTCCAATCACATACTTGGAAGTAAACAACTCCTCTGATAAAAGAGAGATTGTATAATTTTCCCAGCCTTCCAAAAGAGTCTGCTTAATATAAGAAACCCGGTATTCTGCATCATAATAGGAAGGTTCTGAAAAATTCTTTAGGGCACAAGCCTCTGCTTCCGACAGTTCCAAATAAACACCGCAGCCCCTTTTACTGACATAAGTGATATGATGCCTGCTGCAAAAGTCACTGACCTCTTTCAAGTACATGCTTACAGAGCGTTCTGACATATCCAGGCAAACACCCAGCATTTTTACTGTAATCGGATCCTTATTATTTAAAACCAGAATTTTAAAAATGCGGATTGCCTTATCAGATAACATAAAAACCTCCTATCTGCAATTCTTCATGGTCACTCCGGCCCCACACAGGCTTTCAAAATCTTTTGTAAAAGCTGTTACAGCCATTGTAACGGAGTCATTCTTAATCAATCCTTCTATTACGTCAGGGGAAATGGTAGCCGCCCCGATTCCATACTCACAGAGTTCAAGTACCTGCTGGGAATTCTTAAAGCTTGCAGCCAATACCTCAGTCTTCAAACCATTATTTTTAAAAATGTCATGAATGTCTTTCGCTGTTTTCACACCGTCTGCACCCAGATTATCGATCCGGTTCACATATGGAGCCGCATAATGAGCCCCTGCCTTGCCTGCCAGAAACGCCTGCATCTGAGTATAAATAGCAGTTGCGGTAATATTGGCCCCTTCCCCGCTTAAAGCCTTCATTGCCTTAAGCCCTTCTCTGGTAGTGGGAACTTTTATATACGTGTTTTTCCCCAACTCCTTCTGGATTCTATGGGCGTCTTCCAGCATTCCTTCCATAGTCTCAGCCGTTACCTGGACATGAAGTCCGGCAGCCGGACCAATAAACTCACGGATTTCTTTCAGGGTTTCAAATGGCTGTTTTCCGTTTTTTGCCAGTATGGAGGGATTCGTGGTCACACCGTCTACGGTAAATATGCTGTAAAGCTCTTTGATTTTCGTAATATTTGCATCATCAATAATAAATTTCATAATTAAAATCCTTTCTCATTACTCTATGATTATATTTTTCACTTCATTTAAAGAGGCAATTTCAGCAAATCCATCCATTTCCTCATCAGAATACCGTCTCGGATTTTCTTTAAAATAATATTCTTTTTCAATTAAGTGGTATTTAGACTCAGCCAATGGGTTATAATTTAAAATTTCATAAGAAACTCCGGGAAAGATTCCTGATATATAGCGGCTGATCGCAGCAATGTTTCCGGGATCAGTTGTCAAGCCGGGAATCATAGGAGTCCTTATAATAACAGATTCCTTTTTGTCTGATTCCAAAAGAAAACGAATGTTATCTTTTATCAGCTCATGGGACTTACCTATATATTTTCTATGGTTTTCTAAATCAAAAATTTTAAAATCCGCATAAATCAAATCCAAATACGGAAGTACCCTCTCTAAAATATCCTGCTTCACATAAAGGGCAGTTTCCACGGCAGTATGGACTCCCCGAGATTTCAATTCCTTAAGGAGGGCAACAGCAAAATCAGCCTGCAAAAGGGGTTCTCCGCCTGATAATGTAACGCCTCCCCCATGCTTAAAAAATGGTTTATCCCGCAACAGCTCCTCTGCTGCCTCTTGAACCGTCACCTGCCTGGAGTCCCATGTCAACGCTCCTGAAGGGCAGGCATCTATGATCTGATGCCAGTCCTCATTTTTTGCAGGATAAAGCTTCCCCCCATCTGCTTCCATAACTACGCCGCCATCTTTAGACAATCTTGTGCATATTCCGCACCGGATGCACTTATTTGGAAAATATAGCGGTCTCGGCTTTGTTGATATTCCCTCCGGATTGTGACACCATACGCAGCTAAGAGGACAGCCCTTTAAAAAAATCGTGGTTCGTATTCCTCCGCCGTCATGGATGGAAAACCTTCTGATATCAAATATGGTTCCCTGAATGTTTTTATTATCCATATACCGGCTCCCGCTCTCTATATTTCCCCATAACTGGTTCTCTCTATGATTTCATTCTGCAGTTCTCTCGCCAGCTCCGTAAAGTAAGCCGTATATCCTGCCACCCGGACGGTAAGACTTCTGTATAGCTCCGGATTATTCTTTGCTGCAATTAAGTCTTCCTTGCGCACGACATTAAACTGGATGTGTGGGATTTCCAGATCCACGAAGGTACGCAGGAACTTTGCAAATTTATCAATTCCCGTATCCGTTTTAAAAAATTCCGGCAAAAACTTCATATTTAAAAGTCCGCCGTTAGTCGTCAAATTTTTATCCAGCTTTGACACAGACTTCAGTACGGCTGTCGGTCCTGCAATATCCCTTCCATAGACCGGTGACATACCTCCGTCGGCAAGGGGCTGCCCTGAGTGGCGCCCATCGGGAGAAGCACCCACATTCTCTCCCATAGGTACATGGGCCGAAACAGTGTACATTCCTGTATGGTATTTCCCCCCACGGTAATTGGTATAACAGGACAGACGCTTCTTGAAATATTCCGCCCACTTGACACCCAATTCATCCACCTGGTCCACGTCATTGCCGTATTTGGGGCTTTTATTCAAAAGCATGGTACGTTGGACCTCATATCCTTTAAAGTCCGAACGAAGGGCATCCAAAAGCTCCTGTCTTCCAATTTTCCCTTCTTCAAATACCAGCTTTTTCACAGCCGCCATACTGTCTGCCAGATTTGCAATCTGGATCATCTGAATTCCCGAGAAGTTGTAATGAGCTCCTCCGGCTGTCACATCCGTCCCCTTTATCATACAATCATCGACAACCGCTGATAAAAACGGAGATGGAAGCAAATCAATATGGGCTTTTTCCACCTCTTCACAGGCTTTCACCATCTTATCCAGGTATTCATCCAGATATCTTTGGAAAACAGCCTCCAATTCCTCAAATGTCTCGTATGTGGTGATATCCCCATAGTTCTCTGCCAGCTGTTCTCCGGTGATAAGGCATTTTCCGCCGTTTAAAGTCAGTTCCAGAACTTTGTTTAAATTAAACATTGCCGCATCGCTCCAGCCCAGATTGTTTCCCTGAGTCGTCAATTCCACACAGCCTACAATGGCATAATTCCTGGCATCGGATCTGGATATCCCCAGCTTCTCAATGGACGGTATGATCGCTTTGTCATTAAAAAACTGAGGCATGCCGCTCCCTTTTGAAACTACACGGATGGCCTGCTTTAACAGTTTATCACCCGTGTTTTCATGAAGACGGACGGATAGGTTGGGTTGAGGAAGGCCAAGGTGTTCCTGCGCTTTTAAAAAGAGAAATGATAAGTCATTGACAAAATCATTCCCATCCTTATCCTGCCCACCTATTGCTATATTAAATCCAATGGGAAAACCTGCAAAAAATTTGGCGCTGTTGGCATTTCTAAAATAGATAATCTGATTGAATTTCAGCCAAAGACATTCCACAATCTCTAATGCCCCTTGCTGATCTAATATCCCATTTTTCAAATCATTCTCATAATATTCCCATAAATAGTCATCCATGCGTCCTGGGGAAAAAGATGAAGCATTGGATTCCATATGAAGAATAACAAATAAAAACCAAAGGGACTGGACCGCCTCATAAAAAGTCTCCGGAGCCTGTTCTGACAGCTTACGGCAGATTTTTGAAATCTGAAGCATACTGGCCTTCTTGTCTTCATCCGGTTCATGCTCTGCCTTTTCAATCAGGAGTCTGGCATACCTGATCATAAAATCCTGAGTGCCTGACATGACAATGGTCACACTCTCATAAAAATCCCTTTTCTCCCCATAGGTAAGCTTCATCTTAGCCTCTGCTTCACTCCTGATTGCAGCGGGGCCTTTGTGAAGCCATTCTGTACAATTAGGACATATATGGCCCTGGGCATGATCTTTCTGGTTGATCTTCACTACTTTGGCAATTTCGTCAATCTCTTTTCCATACCGGCTCCGGAGTACATCCTCCAGAGATTTTCCCTCCCAGTACGGTTTGATTTCATTGCGGAAACAGGAAATATCTTCATCCCTTACCTGAAACTTATCTTGAGGACGGGTTGGAAGAGTTTCAAATTCCTTGTCTACCCACGTACTGCCGCTTTCGGGAAATACCACTCCATACCGGACACCAGCCGTACGGTTTCCTACTACCAGTTCTTCCGGTTCTACGCTGATTTCCAGCTTTTTCAGTGCCGCTTTCAGCGCCAGCGCCCTTTGAATGATTCTGGGTTTTGTTTCATTTGCTTTATAAGTTTCTGTAATAATTTTCGCCTGTTCAATGGATGCATAGCGGGGTTCGGAAAGCATTTTTTCTTTTAAGCGACTGACCCTGTCAGTCATAATCAGGTTCATCTGCGTTCCTCCTTTTATTTTTATGTATTATTTCCTACTGGCTGCTCTTACTTATCATCACTATAATATTATTTTTTATTCTTATTGTCAACATGTTTTTTATTTATCTTTATTGTTTCTTCCGTTTTTCTATTCCTGTAAAACAATAAAAATGGATAATCCTAAATCTGGTCTTTGTAGCTTTGCGCGCAAAATGCAAAAATTTTTCGCACAAAATGAAAAAACCACTTTCTTTCAGA
>CABJBM010000018.1 GCA_902363835.1 Lachnospiraceae bacterium | reverse complement strand
ATTCAGTTGTCAAAGTACAAGTTTTTCTTAAGTTGACGACATTGGGCGAATGCCCGTGAGCTGGCAAAACCGCAGGTTTTGCCAGCTCCACTGCGGACTAAAACCCCAAAAAGAATCACTACCAAGCCCCCCCATCCACAAACAAATGAAAGGAAGTACAAATGAAAAGCAAAGAATCAGCGCTGGAACGGGTACTGCCCGAGGAAATAGAAAAGAGAAGTTTTGAACTCATAACCCTAGAACTCGGTGAAAAAGTCCTTAACCCAGAATACGAACCAATAATCAAACGGGTGATCCACACCACCGCCGATTTTGACTATGCGGACAACCTGATATTTTCCCCCCACGCCGTACTGGAAGGGATCAAGGCATTAAAAGAAGGCGTCCGGATCATCACTGACACCAACATGGGAATGGCCGGAATCAATAAAAAGGCCCTAAAACGCAACGGCTGCAGCGTCAGCTGTTTTATGGCCGATGAAGACGTTGCAGAATACGCAAAACTCCACCAGACCACCCGGGCCTGTGCCAGCATGGATAAAGCGGCAGAGCTTTCGGAAGACTGTATATTTGCAGTAGGAAATGCGCCCACCGCCCTGGTCCGCCTATATGAGCTGATAAAAGAGAGGAAAATACACCCCAGACTGATCATCGGCGTTCCCGTAGGATTTGTCAATGTGGTCCAGTCAAAGGAAATGATCATGTCCCTTTCTGACATTCCCTTTATAGTGGCAAGGGGAAGAAAGGGAGGCAGCAATGTGGCAGCAGCAATTGTCAATGCCCTGCTTTATCAGATACAACGGTAACTTAGCATACCCGAGGGGATTTTTAAGAGGGGAAAAACAGCATGGATTTATACAGCATAATTTTAGTGGATGACGAAGAGGAAGTGCGTAAAAGCATTATAAAGAAGATCGAATGGCAGGCAGCCGGGTTCCGGGTGGTGGGAGATGCGGAAAACGGAGAAGATGCCATGGAAAAGATCGAAGTTTTGGAACCGGATGTGGTTTTAACGGATATCCGGATGCCCTACATGGATGGCCTGGCCCTTGCAGAAAAGGTGCGGCAGCGGTATCCTTCCATGAAGGTGGTGATCTTTTCCGGCTACGATGATTTTGAATATGCCCAGAGAGCGATTAAGCTGAATGTGACGGAATACATTTTAAAACCTGTGAACGTGGAAGAACTGACCTCTATCCTAAAAAGGATCAAGGGAAATCTGGATCAGGAAATAGAAGAAAAAAGGAATTTAAGCCGCCTTCGGGAAAATTATAGGAAAAGCCTGCCAATCATCAGGGAGCAGTTTTTCAATGACCTGGTGCACAAGAATCTCCCTGAGGAACTGGTGGAGCAAAAGCTTAAGGAATATGGCGTGCCCGTCATGGGGGCCAGAAAATGGATCATCGTTGCCATTGATGTGGAAAAAGGAGATGTGAGGGAGACTCTTTCCCTTCATAATGAAGAGGAGCTGATCCCCATTTCCGTCATGCAGATCGTAAGGGAAAAACTGGAAGGCTATTGCAGGTTCGCCCTTTTCCAGTCTGTTTCAGAGGCGGAAATGGTGGTGATCGTGGCTCTTGATGATGACAATTCCACCACAGGGCTGATCGATGTGCTGGGAGATATCTGCAAGGAAACAAAGCGGATCCTGGAGGTTCCGGTCACCATGGGCATCGGCAAAAGCTTAAGGGATCTGTCCGGTTTCCGGGAGGCCTACCAGTCCTCCATTGATGCTCTGGGCTATAAAGCCATAGCCGGAAGAGGAACCACCATTTACATCAATGATATGGAGCCGGTGGGTGTAGGTAAGCTGGAATTTGACAGCATAACAGAGGCAGATTTAATCTCAGCCATAAAATTCGGCCCAGACGAAAAGATCGAGGCAGCAGTTACCAGGATCATTGAAAAGATGGAATCCGCAAAGGTCCATTACCGCCAGCAGCAGGTTTATATGTTCGGCGTTTTAAACAGCGTCCTTCAGATGATGCAGCAGTATGATCTGGCCATTGAGGATATTATGGGCGGAGAGCTGAAGGACATGGAAATCTTTGATAAGCTTAAGAAAAAAGAGGAATTCGGCCAGTGGCTTTTTAAAATTGCGGGGAAAATGAATCAGTTCATTAACCAGGAGCGTGATATCACCACCCGCCAGGTGATCCAGGAAGCAAAGCAGTATATCATGGACCACTACCAGAACCCTGATTTATCTGTGGAGATGATATGCCGCCACCTTCACATGAGCCCGGCGTATTTTTCCACCATGTTTAAGAAAGAAACGGGACAGGCATACATCGCATATTTGACGGATGTCCGGTTGAATAAAGCGGTGGAGCTGCTCAACAAAACCGATGATAAGACCTATGTGGTGGCAGCAAAGGTAGGATATCAGGAGCAGAACTATTTCAGCTACGTATTTAAGAAAAAGTTTGGAGTATCACCGACTAAATTCCGAGGAGCCAGGTAAAAGAAACACCTCCGGGTATTCCTTTATGTCCAAAAGGATAGACGATAATATGGAAAGAAAGAATATCAGCATTCGTTATACTATTTTTGTATATTTTACCGTGACTGCTCTGGCAGCCAGTCTTTTGATCACTTTTTCCTTATACCAGCGCCTTTCCACCCAGGTGGGGGAAATGGTGCAGGAGGAAAACCAGAGCCTCATCAACCAGGTGGCCAGGTCTGTGGAATCCTATTTGCTTACGGTCATGAAGCTGTCGGATTCCCTGTATTACGGTGCCGTAAAAAATGCGGATCTTTCCTCGGAATCCATTAATAACGAGATCACCCTCCTCTATGACAACAACAAGGACAATGTGGACAACATCGCTCTTTTTTCCCAGTCAGGCACCATGGTGGAGTCGGTCCCTGCCGCAAGACTGAAAAGCGGTCTTGATGTGACCAAAGAAAACTGGTTTATCAATGCCTTGGAAAAGACGGAAAACCAGCATTTCTCCTATCCTCATGTCCAGTATGTTTTTGACAGCAATGAAAACCAGTACCGCTGGGTGATATCCTTATCCAGGGCAATGGAGCTGACGGAGGGAACCTCCACCACCCAGGGCGTGCTGCTGGTGGATTTAAGCTATTCCAGTCTGGAACATCTTTTTGACGGGGTGACAACGGGTAAGGGCGGTTATGTGTATCTTATCAGCAATGACGGCCAGATCCTGTACCATCCCAAGATCCAGCTCATTGATTCCGGAAGGATGCAGGAAAACAACCTGGCAGCAGCCGGTTATAAGGATGGAAACCACAGAGAGGAATTCCGGGGAGAAACCCGGAACATCACAGTAAAATCCATCGGTTATACAGGTTGGAAGATCATTGGGGTAACGCCTAAAAATGTAGTTTCCTTAAATTCCATTAAGACCAGGCTTTTTATTGTATTCCTCATAACCCTGATCCTGTTTATTCTGGCTCTGATTAATTCCTATATCTCCTCCCGCATTACCAATCCAATTAAGGAACTGGAAAAATCCGTAGGGGTTTTGGAGGAAGGGAATTTAGAGACAGCTGTTTTTATCGGAGGCTCCTACGAAATCCAGCACCTGGGGAAATCCATTAAAAATATGGCAAAGCAGATCCGGGTTCTTATGGATGACATTGTGGCAGAGCATGAGGCTAAGAGAAAGCAGGAATTTGATACCTTACAGTCGCAGATCAATCCTCATTTCCTTTATAATACCCTTGACATCATTGTGTGGATGATCGAAAACGAGCAAAAGGCAGAGGCGGTCAAAGCGGTGACTGCTCTGGCCAGGTTCTTCCGGATCAGCTTAAGCAAGGGCAAGAGCATTATTACCGTAAGGGATGAATTGGAGCATGTGCGGAATTATCTGATGATCCAGCAAATGCGTTTTAAAAATAAATTCTCCTATGAGATTGATGCAGCCGAGGAGTGTATGGAGCTTGCATGCTTAAAGCTGGTTTTGCAGCCTCTTGTGGAAAATGCCATTTATCACGGAATGGAATTCATGGATGGAGATGGAGAAATTATTTTAAAGGTCCGGAAAGTGGAAGATGACTTATGCTTAATGGTAAAGGACAATGGTCTTGGAATGACGGAAGAGCAGGTGGCAAGCCTGTTTTCCGACCAGGTTCATGTAACTTCCAAAAAGGGTTCAGGAATCGGTGTAAAAAATGTCAATGAAAGGATCAAGCTGTATTTTGGGGAAAAGTACGGACTGACCATTGAGTCGGAGCCAGATGAAGGGACAGTGATCACTATTCGCCTTCCTGCGGTTTCCTATGGTTCCATGATAGAAAAGGATACCTTTGCACCGGAAAACATGGGCAATGAAAGGGGAAACAGATCATGACAAAACAGGAAAAGTTATTGTGGACTCTGCTGGCGGGAGTGCTTGTGATCCTGTTTCTTTTATCCTCCACGGATTTGATCATAAAGGAGAAGAAAACAGAAATATATCCGGTTTCCGTCATCATTGGCGACACTTCCGATGACTATTACGTAAATTTCAGAAAGGGCGTGGATAAGGCTGCGGAAGAGTATAACGTAGATGTCAGCTTTATTACGCTTTATGAGAAAGGAGATGCCAATCAGCAGATAGAACTGGTTCAAAGAGAAATAAGCGACGGCGCATCAGCCATAGTCTTAATTCCCGTAAAGCCGGTGGAATGTATAAAAAAGATGGATGATATGGTTTTAAATAGCCCTGCCGTTATGATGGGAAGCTTACCTCCCAATGAACAGGTCAAAAGCGGCATATCTCCTGACCATGAGGAAGAGGGGAAATTGCTTGGACAGGCCATTGCAGCAGAGAATTCCCCGGATATTCCTGTGTGGATCTTCACGGAAGGGCTTGATTATGGGTATAACAGGGAAGCTTATGACGGTCTGGTATCCGCTCTTTCAAAGTCCGGGTTTTCCATGAAGCTTTACGAAAAAAAGGCGGAGGGGACCTTTCGGGAGGCCATTGAGGGCATGGTTTATCCAGGAAGCGGAAAAGCGGTCATTGCAGCCATTGATGCCAGGAGCCTTGATGAGACCGCTGACATCATTTCCGGAAGTACGGTATATGGCAGCGTTATGAAAGGGCTTTACGGGATCGGCAGTACGACCAAGCTTTTAAAGGAACTGGACAATGGAATTATCAAAGGGCTGGTTGCAAGCGATCAGTTTGATGCGGGTTATATGAGCATTGAAAAGGCTGTGGAAGCGGTTCATGGGGGGCTTCAGAGAACGCAGATTGTGTTGGATTCTTACTACATTCAGAAGGCTGACTTAAGGGAAAGCAAATTTGAAAGGATTTTGTATCCAATTGATTGAGACGGGGGTAGGTATATGAAGAAACGATATGGTATTGTGGCGGCGGCAGTCATTTTGCTGCTGGCTTTTTGGGGAGTGCTTTATCAGAGCCGGAAGGAGGAGGGAAGGGCAGAAAAAAAGTCCATACGCATTGGAGTGACCTTATACCGTGGGGATGATTCCTTTATTAATACTCTCAGGGGAAACATTGAGGAACAGGCCAAGGAATATGAAAAGGAAACAGGAATTAAGGTGGTTATGGAAATCGTGGATGCAAAGGGGAATCAGAATACCCAGAACAGCCAGGTGGACCGCTTTATTTCCCTTGGCTATGATGCCATTTGTGTGAATATTGTAGACCGTTCCGTGGCCTCCAACATCATAGGCAAAGCCATGGACGCCAATTTACCGGTGGTATTCTTTAACCGGGAGCCGGTGGAAGAGGATATGCGGCGCTGGGAAAAGCTTTATTATGTAGGAGAAAATGCCAAAGAATCTGCAGTCCTCCAGGGAAACATTCTGGTGGATGCCTATAAAAAGGATCCATCTTCCCTTGATTTAAATGGGGATGGAAAGGTCAGTTATGTTCTTCTGGAAGGGGAAAACAGCCATCAGGATTCCCTGATCCGGACGGAATGGTCCATTCAGACCTTAAAGGATGGAGGGGTGCCCCTGGAAAAGATCACCGGAGGAATTGCCAATTGGGACAGAAGCCAGGCATCTGCCTGGATGGAGCAGTGGTTATTAGAGTACCCGGATGAGATAGAAGTGGTGATCTGCAACAACGATGACATGGCACTGGGAGCTGCGGATGCCCTGGAACGGAAAGGAGTCATGAAACCCATTAAGCTTGTAGGAATTGACGGCACGCCTCAGGGCCTTGAAGGACTCCGGACGGGAAAGCTGTTCGGAACGGTCCAGTGTGACAGCAAGGAATATGCCAATGTGATTTTTAAGATCGCTGCTGCTGAATCTCTTGGTCAAAATGTACAGGAAGCAGTAAAGCTGGACCGTGATAAATATTATGAATGCAGACAAAAAGCGCTGACCGCCCAATAATGGGCGGTCAGTTGTGCATTGTGAGTAAAAATATCGAAAATATTTGATAAAAACAGGATGAATCTAAAAAAATCGATACATATCCCAAAAAAATTATATGGAAAACTGCACAAAATAAGGCTATAATGTGCATGTCGATAAGGTAAAAACACCAATCGACAACAATATAATGATAAGGGAGGATTTATCATGAGATTACTCAAAAAAGCATTAGCAGTAGGCCTTGCGTCAGCAATGGTGTTTTCTTTGGCAGGCTGTGGAGCCGGTACCAAGGGGACAACGGCTGCACCTACAGAGGCAACTACGGCAGCAGAGACTAAGAAGGAGGATACAAGCGCAGCAGAGACTACCGCAGATGCAGTAAAAGATGCTGTTGGCGGAGATGTAGCGGATAAGAAGGTCGGTATCTCAATTTACAAATTTGATGATAACTTTATGACACTTTACCGTACAGAGCTTCAGCGCTATCTGACAGAAGACTTAGGCTTTAAGAAAGAAAATATTGTTATTCAGGATGGTAAAGGTGATCAGGCTGAACAGACCAATCAGATTCAGAACTTCATCACTCAGAAATACGATGTATTAATTTTAAATCTTGTGCAGGCTTCTTCTGCTCCGGAAATCACAGATATGTGTAAAGAAGCCGGAATCCCGGTTGTTTACATTAACCGTGAACCAGATACCCAGGAAGAGCAGAGATGGAAAGATGACAAGATCAATGCTACTTATGTAGGATGTGATGCAAGACAGTCCGGTACCTATCAGGGAGAAGAAATTCTGGAAACCTCCAACAAGGGCGATATTAACGGTGACGGCGTTGTTTCCTATATCATGATCCAGGGTGACCCGGAGAACGTAGATGCTCAGTACAGAACAGAATTCTCTGTTAAGGCTATTACTGATTCTGGAGTACAGGTAAAAGAACTGTTAAAGCAGCGTGGTGACTGGGATCAGGCAAAAGCCCAGCAGATCGCTCAGGACGCTTTAACACAGTATGGCGACCAGATCGAAGTAATCTTCTGCAACAACGATGCCATGGCACTTGGTGCTCTTCAGGCAATCGAAGCAGCAGGACGTACAGTAGACAAAGACATCTATTTAGTAGGTGTTGACGCTCTGACAGAGGCTGTTCAGAATGTTATTGAAGGCAAGCAGACAGGTACTGTATTCAATGACCACTTCTCACAGGCTCGTACAGCAGGCGATATGGCTGTTAAGTTTATAAAGGGCGAATCTGTTGATAATGTAAATATGGTAGACTATATCAAGGTTACCAAGGATAATGCTCAGGAAATTCTCGATAAATTAAAATAATTTCCAGCAGCCGGTAAAGGAAACGGGTGTGTCGGTAAGGCACACCCGATTTTTAAAGGTATCTTATAGAATATACAATTGTAATATCCTGCAGATGCAGTTTTGTGCCTGCACAAATGTGGGCAATAATATAGAGGACACTTTACAGGTATGCCTTTATGCCCAAAAAGCATGGGCAATAAATCGGAAACACCTTGCAGGTATACCTTTATGCCCAAAAAGCATGGGCAATAAATCGGAAACACCTTGCAGGTATACCTTTATGCCCAGAGAACATGGGCAATAAATCGGAAAGGAGAAACGGGATGGCAGAGAAGTACAGACTGGAAATGATAGGGGTCAGCAAATCCTTCCCTGGCGTTAAAGCGCTTGATAGAATCAACTTAAAAGTACGTCCCGGTACCGTTCACGCCCTGATGGGGGAAAACGGAGCAGGTAAATCGACCCTTATGAAATGCCTTTTCGGCATTTATAAAATGGATGAAGGAAAGGTTCTTATTGACGGGCAGGATGTGAGCATCGCAAATCCTGACGATGCCCTTCGCAAAGGGCTTGCCATGGTACATCAGGAGCTGCAGCCGGTTCCGGCGCGTTCCATTGCGGAAAATATGTACCTTGGAAGATATCCTATAATAAAAATAGGCCCTTTAAAAATGATTGACCATAAGGTCATGAACCAGGAAGCTGAAAAGTGGTTAGAAGATGTAAAAATGAGTTTTAATCCCAGGGCAAAGCTTGGGACACTATCAATCGGACAAATGCAGTCAGTGGAAATTGCAAAGGCAGTGAGCCAGAATGCAAAGCTGGTGATTTTGGATGAACCGACCTCATCGCTGACTGATAATGAAGTGGAAGCGCTGTTTCGCATTATCAGGGATTTAAAATCCCGGGGTGTTTCCATGATATATATCAGCCACAAAATGGCAGAGATCCGCCAGATCGCCGATGACATCACGATCATGCGTGACGGAACATACGTAGGCTCCTGGGAAGTAAAGGATATTACGGATGATGAAATCGTAAAGCAGATGGTAGGCCGGGAATTAAGCAACGTTTATCCGCCCAAGGAAGATTATAGGACAGATGAAACAGTTTTAAAGGTAAGCCATTTAAGCAGCATCCACCAGCGCTCCTTCCAGGACTGCTCCTTTGAATTAAAGAGGGGAGAGATTTTAGGATTCGGAGGCCTGGTAGGTGCACAGAGAACAGAGCTGATGGAAGCCATCTTTGGAATGCGCCATATTGCAAGCGGGGAGATCGAAATCCTTGGCAAAAAGGTGACGGTCAAACGTCCCCAGGATGCCATTGCCGATTCCGTAGGAATGATCACAGAGGACAGACGGGGGACCGGTATTTTCGGCTGTCTGAGCATTGCCGATAACACTGCCATTGCCTCTTACCGGAATTACACCAAGGTGGGAACCATTAACAGCAAAAAGGTGGGGCAGGTAGTAAAGGAAAGCATTGCCAAGCTGAGCATCAAGACGCCTAATGACAGGACTCTGATACAATCCCTGTCAGGAGGAAACCAGCAAAAGGTCATCATTGCCAGATGGCTGGCCAATAACCCGGATATCCTGATCATGGATGAACCTACCAGGGGTATTGACGTTGGTGCAAAATATGAAATTTACCAGATCATGATTGAACTTGTGAAGCAGGGAAAATCCATTATCATGATTTCTTCGGAAATGCCGGAGCTGATCGGCATGTCAAACCGGATTATTGTTATGTGCAATGGCCATATCACCGGAGAACTGGAAGATGAAGAAGCAACCCAGGAAAAAATCATGGCATTTGCCACTAAATTTGATTTAAACGATAAAGCAACAGCAAATTTCACACAGGAGGTTAAATCATGACAGCAAAGAAAATTAATGCAAAAGATTTACCTATGCAAACAAAAAAGGTTAATGTAAAGGATTTCCTTATAAATAATGGAATCATCGTTGTTCTCATCATGCTGGCTATCTTTACGGCAATTAAGCAGCCATCTTTTGGCACCCCTGATAACTTAAAGAACATTGCTTTAAACGTAGCGCCCCGTTTCATCATTGCCTGCGGCGTTTCTGGCTGTCTGATTACAAGAGGTACGGACCTTTCCGCCGGACGTATGGTAGGACTTTCTGCCTGCCTTGCAGGTACTTTGCTTCAGAAACCGGGTTACAGCGGAAAATTCTTCCCAAATCTTCCTGATTTCGGAATCTGGTGGGTATTTGTCGTGCTGCTGATCTGTATCGCTGTCTGTGCAATTTTCGGCCTGATCAATGGTATGGTGGTTTCCTTTCTTCAGGTTCCGGCCTTTATCGGAACTCTTGGCATGCAGCTGATTGTTTACGGTGTTTGCCTTGTTTATACCAATGCAACTCCCATCGGCGGTTACCGTGCGGCTTATACGGAGGTGGCAAAGGGCAGGCTTTTTGGAGTGGTTCCTTATCTGTTTTTGATCGCCCTTGCAATTGGGCTTGTGATCTGGTTTGTTTATAACAAGACACCTCACGGCAAATACATGTATGCCATCGGTGGAAACGAGCAGGCAGCAGAAGTTTCCGGCGTTAATACAAAGAAAACAAAAATCATCATTTATGTAACTGCAGCAGCCCTTTACGCATTGGGAGGCTTCCTTGTAGGCGCAAAGTCCGGCGGTTCCTCCGTTAATATGGGAATGGGCTGGGAGCTGGAAGCCATTGCAGCATGTACCATTGGAGGCGTGTCTGTAAACGGCGGTATTGGTAAAGTATCCGGCGTTCTCATCGGAGTGCTGGTATTTGAGATCTTAAAAACCTGTTTGCAGTATCTGGGAGTTGATACAAACTACCAGTACATTGCACAGGGAATCGTTATCGTAGTTGCCATTGCTCTGGATATCAGAAAATACATTGCAAAGAAGTAGTTTCCTCATTGATGACAACATCCGTTTCTTAAAGAAAAATAAATGAAAAAACGAGCCGTAAGAGTCCGGAAAAAAAGGGTATCCTTTTGGGCTCCTGCGGCTCATCTTATTCATAGAGCTATGGCAGCCTGCTTAACCTGCTGTTTTGATATTCTCCTGAAAATGTTACGTCTTCTCCGAACCAGGAGGGAGGTATAAAGCTTTCTGCTTCCGCCCTTTCAGGAAACTCCACTTCAGCCAATATAAGCCCTTTAAAACGTCCTTCAAAGACGTCCAGCTCAATGGTCAAATGGTCCGAACCTTCCACAGGGATAAGATACCGCTTTTTTGTAAGGATGTGACCATCAGCCTTTTTGATTAAGTGTTCATAGGATTCCCGGGTCAAAGGAAGATTGTACTCCTCCCGCTCCAAAAGTCCCTTTGATTTGTAGGTAAGGTAAAAGGTATCATCCTCTCTGCGAATGCGGACAACAGGCTCTGTTGAGAGATATCCCTGCTCTATAAAGTGATGGGGATAGGCGGTGTAACCGGCCGGGGGCTGGGATATGAGATATTTGCGTTCTATTTCCATGGGAATGTCCTCCTGTTTCAATGTTGTATGCTGCCAGATAATATGCGCTGTCATATGCTGTCAGTATACCACATGAAAATAAAAAGTAGAAGGTGCATATCCGTTTGATTCATCGGTGTACAAAAGAGCCAAAACGTGGTAATATGGGAAAAACAGTGAAATTCAGGAGATTAAGGATATGAAACGGTTAAGTAAAGGAATTTTTTTGTTTTTTCTGATTATTTGGACTGCGTTCCAGATTTGTGGCTGCGCTCCCCGGGAGGAGAAAAAGGATACCAGGGAAAGCTCCGCATCAGAAGCAGGCACGGAAGTGGTTCCTGAGGAGACAGGCCCTAAGATCGGAGTGAGCATATACCGCTATGACGACACGTACATGAAGCTGTATCGTCTGGAACTGAAACAATATCTGGAAGAAACCTATCATGCGGAGGTAATCATGCGCAATGCAGGGGGAGACCAGAAAGAGCAGGACAGGCAGGTGAACCAGTTTATTTCAGACGGATGTGACGGAATCATTATAAACCCTGTGGAGATGACGGCTGCAGGAGCGCTTGCGGACGCCTGCAGCAAGGCAGGAATTCCTTTGGTTTTTATTAACAGGGAGCCAAAAGAGGAGGAACAGAAGCGGTGGGAGGAAAAACACATGGCAGTGTCATGCATTGGCACAGATTCCAGGCAGGCAGGAACTTATCAGGGAGAAATCATCCTGGAAACGCCTGATCAAGGGGATTTAAACAGCGATGGAGTGGTATCCTATGTCATGCTCATGGGGGAAGAAGGCAATGAAGACAGCCTTTACAGGACAGAGTATTCCATTAAAGCTCTGGAAGAAGGGGGAATAAAGACAGAAAAGCTGTTTTCCGGCAATGGAAACTGGAATAAGGATGAAGGAAAAAAGCTGGCACAAGAGGCGCTTGCTTCCTTTGGCAGCAGGATCGAGGTGATTTTCTGTAACAATGATTCCATGGTAAACGGTGCTCTGGAGGCCGTGGAAGAGGCGGGCCGCGTGCCTGGAAAGGATATTTACCTGGTAGGGGTGGATGCCCTTCAGGATACGGTAAAGTATATTAAAGAAGGAAAGATAACGGGCACTGTTTTAAATGATCATGAGGGGCAATCACAGACAGCAGCTGATACTTTGGTAAAAATGATTGACGGGGAAGAGGTGGACACAAGGTATCAGGTGGATTATATCAAGATCACTGCAATCAGTACCTTTCATACGGTAAAAGGAGAAGATTAAAATGGGAAAAGTATATGCGTTTTTAGCTGACGGATCAGAAGAAGTGGAGTTATTGGCAGTTGTGGACATTTTAAAAAGGGGCGGCCAGGAGGTGTCCCTTGTTTCCGTTACCGGGAAGCGGGATGTGACAAGCGCCCACCAGATAAAAATTCAGGCGGATTTTGAATTTTCAGAAGTGGACTGTAAGGATGCTGATGTTCTCTTTCTTCCCGGCGGAATGCCGGGGACCAGGAATTTAGGCGCTCATGAGGGGCTGTTGGACTCCTTGAAACAAGCCCACTTAGAGAACAGGAGAATTGCGGCCATTTGTGCGGCTCCAAGTATTTTGGGAAGTCTTGGCATTTTGGAAGGAAAAAAAGCAACCTGCTTTCCCGGCTTTGAATCCCAGCTGACAGGGGCTTTGTATACAAAACAGGGGGTTGTTACCGACGGAAATATAACCACTGCCAGGGGGCTGGGGTATGCGCTGGATATGGGAATTGAACTTCTGGGGCTTCTGACGGATGAGAATCATGCCCGCCAGGTAAAGGAGGCAATCCAGTACGACCAAATTTCCATGTAATAGGCAGGTGAGCGTATGAAAGAAAAATGGTTATTGCCGGTTCTGGCGGCTGTTTTCATCGGACTGCTTACTGGCTGTGAAAAGAAGAACCCATATGGACTGTCGGAAAAGAATCCGGTTACCATTACCATCTGGCATTATTACAATGGAGTCCAGAAGGAAGAATTTGATCGTTTGGTGCAGGAATTTAATGAAAACGAAGGAAGAGGAAAGGGGATCATTATCAAGGCGTTTAATAAGGGAAGCATTGACGAGCTAAGCACTCTTATCAATGAGAGCATTGATAAGAAGATCGGGTCAGAGCCCCTGCCTGACGTATTTTCTGCCTACGCGGATAAAGTATACGAAGTGGATCAAAAGGGATTGGCAGCGGATTTAAGCAGCTATCTGACTTCTGAGGAAATATTGGAATATGTGGATGCCTATATGGAAGAAGGCAAGTTTGACAGCACAGGGGCCATTAAGGTATTTCCTATTGCAAAATCCACGGAAATCCTTACTGTGAATAAGACGGACTGGGATAAGTTTGCAGAGGCAACAGGAGTGACGGAGGAGGCTCTTTCCACCTGGGAAGGAATTACCCGGGTGGCAGAGACCTATTACAAATGGACGGACAGCCTGACTGAGACTCCGGATGACGGAAAAGCCTTTTTTGGAAGAGATGCCTTTGCCAATTATATGATCATCGGCAGCTTTCAGCTGGGCCATGAGATTTTTAAAGTAATAGATGGAACGATTGTTCTGGATTTTGATAAGCCAACCATGCGAAAGCTGTGGGATAACTATTATGTTCCCTATGTAAACGGGTATTTTGGCTCCTACGGGAAATTCCGGAGCGATGATGTAAAGACAGGACATCTGGCGGCCTTTGTGGGAGCGACCAGCGGAATCGCTTATTTTCCAACCTCAGTGACCCTTGAGGATGGTACCAATTACGTCATAGAGAGCAAACTTTACCCTCTTCCCAATTTTGAGGGATCTGTTCCCTGTGCAGTTCAGCAGGGAGCCGGTATGATGGTATTTAAATCTGAGGAAAAGCGGGAGTATGCGGCAACGCTTTTCTTGAAATGGTTTACCAATGTGGAGCAGAACGTGGAGTTTGCCGTTGGTTCCGGTTATCTTCCGGTGAAGAAGGCAGCCGGGAATCAGGAGCTGTTAATACCCTTCCTGGCAGAAGCCGGTGAGAACAGCGCGGCATCACAAAACCTTTTGATCGGCCTTGATACGGCTAACCAGTACAGGCTTTATACTTCAAAGCCCTTTAAAGGAGGTGACCGTGCCAGAAGTGTACTGAATTCCACAATGGCTTTAAAGGCAAAAGAAGATTATAACCAAATACGCGCTCTCATGGATCAGGGAGTTAAAAGAGAAAATGCAGTTGCAAATTTTGTGACAGAGGAGAATTTTGATAACTGGTATAGGGATACAATGGGGAAGTTGGAAGCGATTGCCGGAGAGTAATATATGAAGAACAAGAGAAGTGAATCCATTCGCACTCAGCTGCTGGGACCATTGCTCATTTTGTTGGTCCTGCAGGCGGCGGTCATTGCAGGGCTGGTGCTGTTTGGCGGAGTTTCTATCAAATTAAAGAATAATGAAATCCATATATTAAGCGAAAATACGGAAAACATGAAGCTGGGGCTGGAAAAGGAAACTCTTCACCATTGGGTCATCATGTTTAATAATTCCGATTTCATTACTGCCGGGATCCAACAGGTGCTGGATAGTGAAAAACGACAGCCAAAAGACATTTCTGCAGATTACATACTGAACAGGAAAATTGTTGATAAAATCATGGAAAAGTCCATAGAAATGCTTCATTTAAGCCATGCTACAGGAATTTTCATGGTCTTAAACGGCCCGGCGGCCAAGAACAGCCCGGTTGAAATGAAAGCGGGCTTTTACCTGCGCAATTCCAATTCAGGAGGATATTTAAAGGACAATTCTTCTCTCCTCATGGAAAGAGGGCTGCCCTCCATAGCGGAAAAATATAACATTCCCCTGGATTCCTTTTGGGAGCTTGGTTTTCAGGAAAGTGAGGATGCCAAAGCCTTTGCTTTTTATAAAAAACCGTATTTCATGGCGGTCCAGAATCAGGCATCAGCCGATGATTCCATGAAATTTGCTTATTTAAGTTTTCCTTTCCGCTTAAGCCCCAGGGATATGCCGATCATAACCTATTCCATCCCCATTATTCTTAATGACGGGGCCATTGTGGGGGTATATGGGCTGGAAATGACCTTAAACCAGCTGGAACAGATCATGGGAGAAAATCAGACAAACGGAAGCTTTGAAGAGTGCTGGCTTTTGGGCATCCGGAATAAGGAGGCAAAAACCATTGTTCCGGTAGCGTATTCCGGATATTTGTATAACCAGTATTTCAATGAAAGTTCAAGGATTCATTATGAGGAAAATGAGGAAGAAAGAATCAGCGAACTAAAGTCCTCGGAAGGGACTAAGTGGTACGCCAGCATAAGAAGCCTTGATGTTTACGGAAATTACAGTCCTTTTGAACGGGAAGAGTGGGTATTGGCAGGCATTGCACGCCAGAAGGATCTGCTTTCCTTTTACAATGCCATCCGCCGCATGCTTTTCAGTTCCATGGTGGTGCCCCTTGTATTCAGCTTGTTAGGAGCGTTTGTCATAGGAAAGATCATGACAGAGCCCATCCGCAGGCTGATCCTGGAGTTAAGAGGGAAATCAGGAAGCAGAGGACTTTCCCTTAACCGGATACATATCAGGGAAATCGATGAGCTGACGGAAACCATTGAACAGCTGAACAGGGATGTGGAAAGGGCATCCTCAAAGATTTCCAGCATCCTGGAACATGCCAATGTTCTTATCGGTGTATTTGAATACGAGGAAGAGGCTGACCGGGTGTTCTGCAGCAGGTCTTTGTTTGAGATGCTGGGCTGGGGCAACATGGAGGAACCATATTGTTATATAAAAACAGAAAAGTTCAAGAAATACATGGAACAGACCTTTACCGGAATTAAAATAAAAGGAGACCATATCCTGCAGCGCCTGGAAAGCACGGATGGGACCAGGTGGGTGGAATTTATTCTGGACGGATCAAAAAAGGGGCTGATCCTGGGCGTGTGCTCGGATGTAACTGCGGATGTGGAAGAAAAGGAAAAGCTGGAGAGGGAAAGAAATTTTGACCTGCTGACAGATCTTTACAACCGGAGGGCATTTCGGGAACAGGTGGAAGCTGCTATAAAAAAGAAGAAAAAGAAGCTTTCCGCACTTGTTATGTGGGATTTGGATAATTTAAAGTATATTAATGATACATACGGTCATGATGAAGGTGACCGGTATATTGTCCTGTTTGCCGGCTGCTTAAAGCTGTTTTCAGAAAGAGGCGGAATCGTGGCCAGATATTCAGGAGATGAATTCGTCACTTTTCTGGAAGCGGATGAAAAGGAAGAGATCAGAGAAAAGGTCCGGGAATTTATGAAACATATTCAAAAATTCAGTCTGAGCACAGAAGGGGGATATCAGTTTCCCATCCGCGTATCAGGAGGGCTTTCCTGGTATCCGGATGATGCCGGGGATTTTGAAACTCTGTTTACTTATGCGGATTTTGCCATGTACATGGTAAAACACAGCGTAAAAGGCAATGTAAAGGAGTTTGATTTTAAGGAGTATACTCATAATTCCTATATGCTTGTGGGCAGTGAGGAGCTTAACCGGATGCTGGACAAAAAAGAGGTTCGCTTTGCATTTCAGCCAATTGCAACAAGGGAAGGAAGGGTCTACGGCTATGAACTGCTCATGCGTCCGGAATTCATAAACATAAAAGGGATCAGTGAGGTTTTGAATCTGGCAAGGGCCCAGGCAAAGCTTCCCCAGATGGAAACCCTCACATGGTTTGCAGGCCTTAGGGCCGTTATGGCGGAGATTGAGACGGGACACTTAGGAGAGGATGAGAAGCTTTTCATCAATTCCATTGCCAGTGTCTGCATAACGGAAGGGGAACAGGCGGAGCTGGAAAAAAGTTACGGAGAGCTGCTCCACCGGATCGTCATTGAAATGACGGAAGGAGAACCGGCAGGCAATGACTTCATGGAGCGTAAGATTGATATGGCAAGGCAGTGGAAAGGGCAGGTGGCTGTTGATGATTTTGGAACAGGATATAACAGCGAAGCCATTCTTCTGCGCATGAGACCGGATATCATTAAGGTGGATATCAATCTGGTAAGACGGATCCATGAAGACCCTAACCGCCAGATCATCTTAAGGAGCCTTTTGGACTTTGCGGAACAAAACCGAATCAGTGTCCTGGCAGAGGGGGTGGAAACTCCGGAAGAGCTGGAATTTCTTATGGATTGCGGGGTTTTCCTGTTCCAGGGATATTATATTGCCAGACCACAAATGGAGATCAGACCCCTTGACCCCTACATTGTAAAGAGAATGCAGGAGTTTTCAGGAAAAACCTGATTTAATCGTAAATAGTACTGGAATTTACGGGACGAGTATGTTATAATGTTAAACTGAAGTGTAACGCCCTGTCGATTTGGCGGTTCACATATATTTCAAGGAGGAACCCTTTAATGAGTTTACAAGTAGAAAAATTAGAAAAGAACATGGCAAAATTAACGGTAGAAGTATCGGCGGAGGAGTTTGACAAGGCTCTTAGCGCAGCTTACAATAAGAATAAGGGCAGATTCAACATCCCTGGTTTCAGAAAAGGGAAAGCTCCTCAGGCCATGGTTGAGAAGATGTATGGAGCAGGCATTTTATATGAAGATGCAGTAAATGAAGCTCTTGATGCAACATATGGTGATGCAGCGGAAGAAAGCGGACTGGATATCGTTTCCAGACCTGAAATTGACATTGTGCAGGTAGAAAAAGGAAAGACCCTCATCTATACAGCAACTGTTGCTGTTAAGCCGGAAGTGACTTTGGGCGAGTATAAGGGAATTGAAGTGACTAAGGCATCTGCCGAAGTGACTGAGGAAGATATTGATGCCGAATTAAAGAGAGTTCAGGAACAGAATTCCAGACTTATCACCGTAGAGGACAGAGCCGTAGAGGATGGCGATCAGACAGTCATCAACTTTGAGGGCTTTGTAGACGGAAAGACATTTGAAGGCGGCAAGGGTGAGGACTATCCCCTTACCATTGGTTCCCACTCCTTTATTGATACCTTTGAAGAACAGCTGATCGGCAAGAATCTCGGCGAAGAGTGCGAAGTCAACGTAACCTTCCCAAATGAATATCATGCAACAGAACTGGCAGGAAAGCCGGCTTTATTTAAGGTAACAGTAAAAGAAATCAAGAGAAAAGAACTTCCTGAATTAAACGACGAGTTTGCAAGTGAAGTTTCTGAGTTTGAGACATTAGAAGAGTACAAGAACGACATCAGGGAAAAGGTTTCTTTAAGAAAAGAAAAAGCAGCGGCAACAGAGAACGAAGACCGTGTGGTAGAAAAGGTTGTTGAAAATTCTGCCATGGAAATTCCTGAGCCAATGATTGACAGCCAGGTGAACAACATGGTTAATGACTATGCAAGAAGAATGCAGAGCCAGGGCCTGTCTCTTGACCAGTACATGAAATTTACAGGCATGACGCTCCAGTCCTTAAAAGAGCAGATGAGACCTCAGGCTCTTAAGAGGATCCAGACAAGACTGGTACTGGAAGCAGTTGTAAAAGCAGAGAACATCACTGCTTCTGATGAAGCAGTTGAGAAAGAAATCGCAAGCATGGCAGAAGCTTACAAGATGGAAGCCTCCATGGTGAAAGAATCTCTTGGCGAGAGCGGTATTCAGCAGATGAAGGAAGATCTGGCAGTTCAGGAAGCAGTAGATTTTCTTGTTGCAGAAGCAAAATTAGTTTAAGAAGTTTAACCTGAATAGATTCCTGGCATTTTGTCCGGAGTCTATTCGGCTTTGATAGGAATGCCCAGGGGGTATCCCTTTATACCCAGATAGCATGGGTGATTTTTAGGAAAGAACAGACAGGAGGAAGACAGATGAGTTTAGTACCTTATGTCATTGAATCAACCAGTAAGGGCGAACGTTCTTACGATATTTATTCCAGACTTCTTAAGGAGAGGATTATTTTCCTTGGAGAAGAGGTGTCTGATGTATCTGCAAGCCTTGTTGTGGCCCAGCTGTTATTTTTAGAGGCAGAAGATCCCAGTAAGGATATTAACCTCTATATAAACAGCCCCGGCGGTTCCGTTACCGCAGGCATGGCAATTTATGATACCATGAACTTTATTAAATGTGATGTTTCTACGGTTTGTATGGGCATGGCAGCCAGCATGGGAGCATTTTTGCTGGCAGGCGGAGCAAAGGGAAAACGGTTTGCACTTCCCAATTCGGAAGTCATGATTCATCAGCCTTCCGGCGGAGCAAAGGGCCAGGCCACTGAGATCCGGATTGTAGCTGAGAATATACTGAAGATAAAGAAACGGTTAAATGAAATTCTGTCCGCAAACACAGGTCAGCCTTATGAAGTGATCGAGCGGGATACGGAACGGGATAATTATATGAATGCGGAAGAAGCAAAAGCATATGGCCTGATTGATAATATCATCTACAGCCATGACCGATAATCTTTAAGCCCGGACAGCAGGGCAATGTATTAGGAAAGAATGAGGTGTGTATATGCCGGTCAGAACAGACGACAAGATCCGATGCTCTTTTTGCGGAAAAACCCAGGACCAGGTGAAGAAACTCATTGCCGGTTCCAACAATGTCTATATCTGTGACGAATGCATTGATTTATGCGCAGAGATATTGGAGGAAGAATTTGACAGCCATGAGGAAGAAGTGCCTGATTTTGGCGATATCAATTTGATGAAGCCAAAGGAAATCAAGACATTTTTAGACGATTATGTCATTGGTCAGGACAACGCAAAAAAGGTATTGTCTGTAGCAGTCTATAACCACTATAAGAGAATCACTTCCAGAAAAAAAATGGATGTGGATGTGCAAAAGAGCAATATTCTGATGTTAGGCCCTACCGGATCCGGTAAAACCTATCTTGCACAGACATTGGCAAAGGTCTTAAATGTTCCGTTTGCCATTGCAGATGCCACCGCCCTTACAGAAGCCGGGTACGTAGGCGAGGATGTGGAGAATATCCTTTTAAAGCTTATCCAGGCAGCTGATTACGACATCAGCAGGGCAGAATATGGAATCATATACATCGATGAAATAGATAAGATAACAAAGAAGTCAGAGAATGTGTCCATTACCAGAGACGTTTCCGGTGAAGGGGTACAGCAGGCTCTCTTAAAGATACTGGAAGGTACGGTTGCCAGCGTTCCGCCTCAGGGAGGAAGAAAGCATCCTCACCAGGAACTTCTGCAGATCAATACCACCAATATCCTGTTCATCTGCGGCGGTGCCTTTGACGGCTTGGAAAAGATCATTGAACGCCGCATAAGCGCCGGTTCCATTGGCTTTAATGCGGAAATCGTAGATAAGAACAAGACGGATATTGATGATCTTCTGAAAAAGACCCTTCCTCAGGACCTGGTAAAGTTTGGATTAATACCGGAGTTTATAGGCCGTGTGCCAATCACCGTATCCCTGGAACTTCTGGATAGGGAGGCACTTGTTAAGATTTTGACGGAACCAAAGAACGCCCTGGTCAAACAGTATCAAAAGTTGTTTGAACTGGATGATGTTAAGCTGGAGCTGACTAGGGAAGCGGTAGAACGGATTGCGGAGCTGGCGGTGGAGAGAAAGACCGGTGCCAGAGGCCTGCGTTCCATTATGGAAAATGTAATGATGGATTTGATGTATGAGATTCCATCAGACAGCAGTATTGGAATCTGTACGATTACCAAAGATGTTGTAGATAAAACGGGTGAGCCGGAGCTGATTTATCGGGACACGGCAGTCCCCAGAAAATCACTGGCTCAGAAGTTGAGAAAAGATAAGACAGGCGAGATCGCATAGGTCCCTGCATGAGTCGGGAAGGTGTTACAGCGAGAAAATCTGCTGGAACACCTTTTTGAATGCAAAGGAGAGAACACAATGGTGGATAAGATAATCACAATGCCAGTTATCGCCCTGCGAGGCATGACTGTTCTTCCCAAAATGATGCTACATTTTGATATCAGCCGGACAAAGTCCATTGCAGCTGTGGAGAAGGCGATGGTAGGAGACCAGAAAGTATGTCTGGTCACTCAGAGAAATTCCGAGGAAGCTGACCCTGGAATTGAAGATTTATATCAGGTCGGCACAGTGGCTCTTGTTAAGCAGCTGGTAAAGCTGCCTAATAATGTAATCCGCGTTATGGTAGAAGGCGTGGAGCGGGTAGAGCTTCTGGCCCTTGACAGTGAGGAACCTATGCTTGTGGGAGAGGTGGAAAGAACACTGGAATCTGATGATTCCATTGATTATATCACCAGACAGGCCATGATAGAGATCATCCAGGAAAAGCTGGAGGAATACGGCAGGGAGAATCCCAGGATTGCAAAGGAAGTACTTCCCAATCTCCTGGTACTCTCAGATCTTGGCGGGCTTTTGGACCAGATTGCCGTACAGCTTTCCTGGGATTACCGGGTGCGCCAGCAGGTGCTTGAAAGCGCTCTTTTGGAGGATCGGTATGCCCTGGTTATGAAGCAGCTGATCACGGAGATAGAAGTTACAAAGGTAAAGCGGGAATTACAGTCCCATGTAAAGGAACGGATCGACAAAAATCAAAAGGATTATATTTTAAGAGAGCAGCTTAAGGTGATCCGGGAAGAGCTGGGAGAGGACAACCCTCTGTCCGACGCAGACGAATACTTGAAAAGGCTGAAAGCTTTAAAAGCGGATAAAGGGACAAAGGATAAGATCCAGAAGGAGATCGACCGGTTTAAGGCAATGCCTGGAGGAAGCCAGGAAGCCAATGTGGTCCGCATGTATCTTGAAACGGTACTGGAGCTTCCATGGAAAAAGCTTTCCAAAGATGATAACAGCATTATTCATGCGGAGGAAATCTTAAATGAGGATCATTATGGCCTTGAAAAGGTAAAGGACCGGATCCTGGAATATCTGGCGGTCCGCGTGCTCACAAAAAAGGGTTCCAGTCCCATTATCTGTCTGGTAGGACCTCCTGGAACAGGAAAGACTTCCATTGCCAGATCAGTGGCAAAGGCGCTGAACAAGGAATATGTAAGGATCAGCCTGGGAGGAATCCGGGATGAAGCGGAAATCCGGGGACACAGGAAAACCTATGTGGGAGCCATGCCAGGCAGGATTGTGGAAGCCTTAAGACAGGCCGGAGTCAGCAATCCCTTAATGCTTCTTGATGAGATTGACAAGGTCAGCAGGGATTATAAAGGAGATACCTCTTCAGCCCTTTTGGAGGTGCTGGACAGTGAGCAGAATGTGAAATTCCGGGATCACTATGTAGAGATTCCCATTGATTTATCCAATGTGCTGTTTCTTGCCACAGCTAATACCACCACGACCATACCAGGGCCTCTTCTGGACCGTATGGAAGTAATTGAAGTAAACAGCTATACGGAGAATGAAAAATTCCATATTGCAAAGAATTACTTAGTAAGAAAGCAGCGGGAAAAGAATGGGCTTACAAAAAAGCAGGTGTCCATATCAGACAAGGCTCTTGAAAGGATCATACACCATTATACCAGAGAAGCCGGAGTCAGAAACTTAGAAAGGCGGATCGGTGCTGTTTTCAGAAAAGCTGCAAGGGAATTCCTGGAGGATGAAAAGAAGTCCATAGAGATAGGGCCAGACAACCTGGAGAAATATTTAGGCAAGGAAAAGGTGTTGTTTGAAGATGTGAACGAAGCGGATCAGGTGGGGATCGTAAGAGGCCTTGCATGGACCAGCGTGGGCGGCAACACCCTTCAGATTGAAGTCAATGTAATGCCGGGAAAGGGAACCCTTCAAATGACAGGACAGATGGGGGATGTAATGAAAGAGTCCGCCCAGACAGCTTTAAGCTATGTCCGGTCCGTGTGTCCGGAATACAAGGTAAAGGATGATTATTTTGAAAAGCATGACATTCACCTTCACATCCCGGAAGGGGCCGTACCAAAGGATGGCCCGTCAGCCGGAATCACCATGGCAACTGCCATGCTTTCAGCGGTCACAAACCGGAAGATAAATGCCAGGGTGGCAATGACTGGGGAGATTACTCTCCGCGGCCGCGTTCTGCCAATCGGCGGCCTTAAGGAAAAGATCCTGGCTGCCCGCATGGCCCATGTGGAAAAGGTACTGGTTCCTGAGAGAAACCGCCCTGATATTGCAGAACTGTCGGAGGAAATCACCGGAGGCCTTGAAATCGTTTACGCAAAAGACATGTCAGATGTCTTAAAAGAAGCTTTTGTCCAGAAATAGAGATGTTTACAGGCTTTATACCCAAAGAGCGTGGGCAGAAAAGAGGAAACCCCTTACAGGGATACCTGTATGCCCAGAGAGCGTGGGCAGAAAAGAGGAAATTGTATGATCATTAAAACAGTAGAGCTGGAGACTGTATGCGGAATCACCAGCAAGCTTCCGGAGAATACAAAGCCGGAGTTTGCATTTGTGGGAAAGTCCAATGTGGGAAAGTCCTCCCTTATCAACGCCCTGATGAACCGCAAATCCTTTGCAAGGATCTCGTCTCAGCCGGGAAAGACCCAGACCATAAACTTTTATAATATTAACGATGCTTTTTACTATGTGGATCTGCCAGGCTACGGCTATGCCAAGGTGTCTCAGGAAGTAAAGGCAAAATGGGGAAAAATGATAGAAAATTATCTCCATAAGTCACCAATGCTCCGATGCGTGTTTTTGCTGATCGATATCCGCCACGAGCCTTCTGAAAATGATAAGACCATGTATGACTGGATCGTGTACAACGGTTACCAGCCTGTGATCATTGCCACAAAGCTGGACAAGATCAAAAGGAGCCAGATACAAAAATCAGTAAAGATCCTTCGCCAGGGGCTTGGGCTCGGAAGCGATGTGACGGTCATTCCCTTTTCCGCTGAAACAAAGCAGGGAAGGGATGAGATATGGGAGATGATTTCAGAAACCGTAAATAGTCTTGACAAGGAGTAAAAATCTTTTTATAATGAACCTATTTATTACATAGAGTTCATTATAATAGGAAGAGGAGAAAACAGTTATGAAAAAGACAATGAGAAAAATTGCAGCAGCTTTTATGGCAGCAGCCCTGGCAGCGTCCTTTTTAACTGCCTGCGGAGGCGGAAATGCCGCCACAGGCACATCTGGAGCAGGCGGGGAAACAGGAAAAAAGGTGTTAAAAGTTGCCATGGAATGCAGCTATGCACCCTATAACTGGACCCAGCCCACAGATGAAAATGGGGCAGTTCCCATTTCCGGAAGCTCTGATTTCGCTTATGGCTATGACGTTATGATGGCTAAGAAGATTGCAGATGAACTGGGCTATGGACTGGAGATTGTTAAGCTGGACTGGGATTCCCTTGTTCCTGCGGTTCAATCCGGAAAGGTTGACTGTGTTATTGCGGGACAGTCCATTACTGAGGAACGGATGCAGTCTGTTGATTTTACAAACCCTTACTATTATGCAACCATTGTGACCCTGGTAAAATCCGGAGGAAAGTATGAAAATGCAAAGAGTGTTGCAGATCTTTCCGGAGCAACCTGTACTTCCCAGTTAAACACCATCTGGTATGACAACTGCCTGCCTCAGATCCCTGGTGCGGACATTCAGCCGGCGCAGGAATCCGCACCGGCCATGCTGGTGGCATTAAGTTCCGGCAGATGTGATCTGGTTGTGACGGACAAGCCTACCGGACAGGCAGCGCTTGTTGCTTATCCTGATTTCAAGCTTCTTGATTTTACCGGAACAGAAGGTGAGTTTAAAGTTTCTGATGAGGATGTAAACATCGGCGTTTCATTGAAAAAGGGAAATACAGAATTAAAAGATGCTGTAAACGGAGTACTTGATAAAATGAGTAAGGATGATTTTAACAAGATGATGGAAGAAGCAATTTCCGTACAGCCATTATCAAAGTAATTTAGTTAAATATCCGCAGGCAGCCGCCAAAGTCAGACAAACTTGACATGGCTCGCTGCTTTTACGGGAATAAGGAATAGAATCAGGGCTTGCTGGCACGGAACAAGGGTGTTCTTATTTCGTGCCGCTTGTTCTGTTTCGAAGAAGTACGAAAAGGAGAAGGTAGTATATGTCTTTGCCATCAGATTTTTTTGGAAGAGTTGTATTTATATTGCAGCATTATGGCCCTTCTTTTTTAAATGGGGCCGGAAAGACGATGGCAATTGCCATTGTCGGCACATTCATCGGCTGCATCATTGGTTTTGCCGTAGGAATTATCCAGACCATTCCGGTACAAAAAAGTGATAATCCGGTAAAAAAGTTTTTATTGAAATTAGTGAAGATCATCTTAAATATTTATGTAGAGGTATTCCGTGGAACGCCTATGATGGTTCAGGCCATGTTTATATTCTACGGCTCTTCCGTGCTGTTTGGCATTAACATGTCCATTGTTTTTGCTGCCTATTTCATTGTATCCATTAATACAGGTGCTTATATGGCCGAGACAGTGAGAGGAGGAATCCTTTCCATTGATCCGGGACAGACCGAGGGCGCCAAGGCCATTGGAATGACCCACTTCCAGACCATGGTCAATGTGATCATGCCTCAGGCCCTGCGCAATATCATGCCTCAGATCGGCAATAACCTGATCATCAACATTAAGGATACCTGCGTGCTTTCTGCTATTGGCGTGGTGGAGCTGTTCTATGCCACAAAAGGTGTTGCAGGCGCGTACTATACCTATTTTGAAGCGTTTGGCATTACCATGGTCATTTATTTTATCCTGACCTTTACCTGCTCCAGAATTCTGCGTTACTGGGAGAAGAGGATGGATGGTCCTGACAGCTATGATCTGGCCACCACGGATACTCTGGCCTACACCAGCGGCATGGTAAAATTCCCGGATCCCAAAGAAAAGGAGGGCAAATAAATGGCAGGAAACAAAGTTTTAGAGATCCATCATTTAAGCAAGACCTTTGGGACCAATGTGGTGCTGCGGGACATTGATTTCTCTGTCAATGCCGGAGATGTGACCTGTATCATCGGCGCCTCGGGTTCCGGAAAGTCAACGCTGCTGCGCTGCATCAATCTGCTGGAAACTCCCACCACAGGGGAGATCCTGTATCACGATGTAGACATTACGGACCGTAAAATGAACGTTCCCTCATACCGGACCAAGGTGGGTATGGTGTTCCAGAGCTTTAATCTGTTTAACAATATGACTGTTTTGGAAAACTGTCTGGTTGGCCAGGTGAAAGTGCTTAAAAAGGATAAGGAAGAGGCCAGAAAAAAGGCCATGATGTATTTGGAAAAAGTGGGCATGGCTCCTTACATCAATGCAAAACCAAGGCAGCTTTCCGGCGGCCAGAAGCAGAGGGTGGCTATTGCAAGGGCCCTTGCAATGGAGCCGGAGATCCTGCTGTTTGACGAGCCCACATCAGCGCTGGATCCTCAGATGGTAGGGGAAGTGCTGGCAGTTATGAGAACACTGGCAAAGGAAGGCCTTACCATGATCATCGTAACCCATGAAATGGCATTTGCCAGGGATGTGTCCAGCCGTGTGGTCTACATGGCAGGCGGCGTCATTGAAGAGGAAGGCGCACCGGCTGATATATTCGGAAATCCCAGGAAAAGTTCAACAAAGGAATTTTTAAACAGGTTTATGCAGGGATAATAAAAAGCTGATTCAGTAGGTTCACTGGATCAGCTTTTTATTTACATGAAATTCCGGTAAAGAACCTCTGATAATATTCTTTCATCAATACGGCGCACAAGGCCATGGGTATATTCTGTGAAGTATTTTGACCAGAAGCCGTATGCCGTTGGGTTAATGCTTTCAAAGTCTACGCCAAGGTGAGTATAACCCTCTGCTTTTAATAGTTTTATAACATAATTCAAAAGATTTTGATAGACTCCTTTTCCCCGGTGCTCTTCAAGACAAAAGGCGCCGGTGATATGAAGGTAATCCGGTTTTTCCGTAATAAAAGTCTCACCGGATTCCGATATTTTTAAATAAGCGCATATTTTATCCTCATATTGAGCCACAAAACATCGGTCATGATCTCTTACACATGTCTCACAAAAGGTTTCACATGTTTCTGGTTTGCGGTTCATAAAAAAGGGACTGCTGATGTAATGCCTGTGCAGCATTATTTCAAGTGAATATGCCAGAGGATACTCGCTTGATGTAAGTTCTGAAAACTTGTATTCTTCACAAGATACACAGTGAAATGGTTCCATGGGGCGGATTGAATCAACACAACGCAGGCCAAAACCATATTTAAAAAATTGCTGCTGAGCAATTTCGTCATGGGCATATAAGCATATACCATGGCTGACTGCACCTGCACTTACCCATTTGCAGGCAGCTTCCTGATACATGGCAGCATAAATCTTTGCTCTGTTTTCCGGGATTGCCCCATTGGCTCCCATAGGGGAAAATACACCCTTAACATCGGTAGAACGAAACGCATGGTCAAAGGGCATGGTGCTGCAGAGAAATCCCGCCATCTTCCCGTTCTTAAGCGCTGCAACACCCAGGCCGTTATCTGCAAAATAAGTCAGATCAGGGAATGCTCCCGCATCTGGCAGAGCCGGCACTTTAGAGCGTTCTTCTTCGTAGCAGGCAAGTGCCAGCTCCCGTGCTTTGATAATATGCTCGCGGGTAAAATCAACGATAATCATGTTTTTATTACTCCTCTTTTCTGGCCGGTGAGAAGGTATTAACCCCTCGGAATCGTAACTAATTTTCGTCATCTTCCCCGGAAACCCGCTGGGGATGAATGATTTCCTTATCAACCGGCACTTCATGGACGGGAATTGCCTCTCCTGACTGTTCAGGCGCCTGATCAGGGACCGGTTTGGCAAAAAGATTCCGTACTTTGATGCGGATAAAGGTTTCTGTCACTTTAACGAAAAGCAAAAGAATAACAATAGGAAGGATGACGGTTAAAATCAGCCTTACCTTAAAATGAAACTTTTTTTTCTTAAAATTATTCAGATGTAATTGATATTGCTGGCTTACTTCCGAAAATAATGGTTTTTTTGTCTGAGTTTTATTCAAGATGAATCCCCTTTCTGTTTACAGTTGGATGAAATATTAGGAACCGCTCATCAGCGCCTTCATGGCAAATGCATAGATTTCCTGGCTTTTTGATTTCCAGTGGTCACACATGATTTCTGCCTGATCCTTATCAGGAACAGACAGCTCCAGATTGATCAGACAGTTTTTTCCCTCCCGGACCTGGCAGTGGACAATATAGTCATGGCTGGTGGATTTATAGAAATCAGCAGTTACCCCAACTTCATTGCGGAGCCGGAACTTGTTTTCTTTTAAATATTCATCCATATCATTAATGATGGCCGGAGAAATTTTGTTACCGAAAAAGGAAAGGGTTTCTTCCCCTTCCCTGGTAATTTCATACCGGCTGCTGTTATGGTTGGTTTCCACATGAAGCAGTCTGGCCTCCAGCAGTTCATTCAATGCCTGATTGAGCGTAAAATACGTAGTATATTCATGCTCCAGAAAAAAGTTTGACAGTTGTGCGCTTGTCAGGGGGAAATTAACCTGTTTCAGCATGTATAAAATCATTAGTTTGTACAGGGTCATGGGTTCTGACAGCATGGTTTCCTCTTTCCTGCCCACGTTTTTTGGGCAAATAGGTATCCCTGGAAGGGGTTTCCTCTTTCCTGCCCGCGTTTTTTGGGCAAATAGGTATCCCTGGAAGGGGTTTCCTCTTTCCTGCCCATGTTTTTTAGGCAAATAGGTATCCCTGGAGGAGATTCCCCCCAGGGATGCGCTTACTGCGCTGTAAATTCAGGGATGGTGAAAGCAGCTTTCAACCGGATCCTTCATATTTTTACTGCCGGATATGGTCTTTGACCGCCTGGCTGACAGCGGCCGCAACCCGGGGATCAAAGGCTTCAGGCAGGATATTGTTCTCGTTCAGTTCTGAAGGCGCTACAAGGTCAGCGATAGCCGTGGCGGCAACAAGCTTCATTTCTTCCGTAATGGCGGCAGCCCTTCCTTCTAATGCACCTTTAAAGATACCTGGGAACACAACTACATTATTGACCTGGTTTGGGAAATCCGATCTTCCGGTTCCCACCACTTTTGCGCCGGCTGCTTTTGCAAGGTCAGGCATGATTTCCGGAACCGGGTTTGCCATGGCAAACAGGATGGCATCAGAATTCATGGAAGCGACCATTTCTTCTGTGACGATTCCCGGGGCCGATACTCCTACAAAAATATCGGTACCTTTCATGGCATCTGCAAGAGAACCTTGTTTTCCCTCCAGGTTTGTCACTTCCACCATTTTCTCCTGCATCCAGTTTAAGCCTTCCATGCCCTTTGCCAGAATCCCCACACGGTCGCACATGGTGACATGGAGGAAGCCGTAGCTAAAAAGCAGCTTTGTAATGGCGATTCCGGCGGAGCCGGCACCGTTTACCACCACTTTGCATTCTTCCTTTGTTTTTCCGGTCACCTTTAAAGCGTTTATAATGCCGGCAAGAACCACAATCGCCGTTCCGTGCTGGTCGTCATGGAATACGGGGATGTCAAGAAGTTCTTTTAACCGTTCTTCGATTTCAAAACAACGGGGAGCAGAGATGTCCTCCAAATTGATCCCGCCAAAAGCAGGAGCAATATTTACTATGGTTTTAATGATCTCTTCCGTGTCCTGGGTATCCAGACAGATGGGGATTGCATTAATTCCACCAAACTCCTTAAACAGCACTGCTTTTCCTTCCATCACCGGCATGGCGGCCAGAGGACCGATGTTGCCAAGTCCAAGAACAGCACTTCCGTCAGAAATAACGGCAATGGTGTTGGATTTGATCGTATACTGATAGGCTGCTTCCGGATTTTTGGCAATGACCTTGCAGGGTTCCGCCACACCCGGAGTGTAAGCAAGAGCCAGATCTTCCCTGCTTTTTACCTTTGCTTTGGAAGTGATTTCCAGTTTCCCCCTCCATTCTTCATGGAGCAATAAAGCTTTTTCATTGATTGTCATGATCGTTCGTCCTTTTTTCACAGTTTTTATTTTATCATACCAATTTTAGGGTTTTAAATCAATAGAAAATATGTTAGAATATAGAGTAATTGAATTCAAACAAGCTAATAAGATAAGGAAGTTAAAGATACAGGTGGTACTATGAGAGAACGGATCAACAGGCTGGCAAAAGGCATCATTGATTCAGAGATTCCAAAGATTAAGGTGACACCAGGGGAAATTGATGATGTGGTACGTTCAGGCGGAGCCACCAGGCGGGAACTTGTCGTCACCAGTGAGAACAATCTGCATATAAAAGGACTTGCATATTCGTCTAACTTCCGCGTCAGGCTCATAAGCGGAGCGTTTGGCGGAACATATAACCATCTGGTCTATGAGATAAACAGCAGTTTTCTGGAAGATGGAGATGTGATTAAGGGCTCTTTTTATCTGGTTACCAATGGCGGCGAGAGAGAAGTCCCTTATTCTTTTTGCGTGGAACTGAGTACGTCAGGAAAAGCGCTGAGTGATTTAAAGACAGCAGAGGATTTTGCAGATACTGCAAAAAAAGATATGGATACGGCTCTTCGTTTGTTTGAGTACCGGGATTTTGTTACGGCTCCCTTTATGCAGGACCTTCATGTAAGGGCAATCTATGACGGATTAAAGGGAAGGCCTGACAGAAGAAAGGAACTGGAAGAGTTTTTAACCGCTTTAAAGGTGAAAAAGCCGGTTGAATTATGTGCGGAAACCGGGGAGCGGAGATATGGAGAATTGGAAGAGGTTGTGACGGACTGGGTGGTCATTAAGCGCAGCAACTGGGGCTATGTGAACCTGGAGGTTACAACGGACTGTGATTTTATAGAGTTGCCCAGGAAAAACCTTGGGGAACAAGATTTTGAAGAAGAGGAATGCATGGTGCCTTTCCAGGTTCATCCGGAACGCATGCATCAGGGAGAAAATTCCGGAAGAATCCTTATAACCGGGATTGAGGATCGTTTTGTCATTCCTGTTATGGCGGTCAATAACCCGGGTGGGGGAATATCCGCTGAAAATGCTTTTGCAAAAGAAGCTTTTGGCCGGTTTCTCAGGCTCCGCCTGGAAGAGGAGTACGGGTGCAAGGATTTAAATATTCTTTACGATGAGATGGAAAAGGCCCTTGATGAGATCGAGCTGATGAAGGGAGAGAGCGGCCTTCTTAAGCTATTCAGGACAGAGCTGTTCCTTGGGCAGGGAAATCCTTCCAAGGCTGCCCTGCTCCTTGATGAGTGCAGGGATGAGATCCTTAAGGACCGCCAGGAAAAAAAGGAGCTTTACTGCTATTACCAGTTCTTGCGGTTAAAGGTGCAGCCGGATGAGTACCAGAAGGAATCCTTAATCCGCCTCATGAAAAAATATCTGGAAGAAGACAGAAGGCTCTTCTGGCTTTTTTTGCTGCTTCTAAAGCTGGATAACAGGCTGTTTGAGAATCTGCCGGCCCTGCTTTCCGTGATGAAGAAACAGTTTCATATGGGCGTTAGAAGCCCGTTTTTCTATGTCTGGGGCTGCAGGGTATTAAATCATGGGGCTGAAGCCATAAGGGCCATTGGACCCATGGAGCTTCAGATCCTCTACCACTGTGCAGGAAAAGGGCTTGTGGATAAAAAGCTGGCTGTTGTTATATCCAGGCTCACCCTGACTGCAAAGCATTTTAACCGGCTTCAATACCGGATGCTGGTGAAGCTTTATGAGGAATACCCCATAAAAGAAGTGCTTGAGGCCATCTGTGCCCTGCTGATCAAAGGGGAATGCCGCATGGCGGAAGCTTTTGCCTGGTACGAAAAAGGAGTTAAGGCAGGGATCAGCCTGACGCGGCTGTATGAATATTATCTGTATGCTTTGCCGGGAGATTACTGCTATCTCCTTCCAAAGGAAGTGCTCCTTTATTTTTCCTATGGAGGAAATGAGCTGGATCTTCACAGCAGAGCAGTTCTTTATAAAAACGTTCTGGTTTATCTGGAGCCTGGGGATCCTCTTTACCAGGCCTATGAACGGACCATAGAAAAGTTTGCTACTGAGCAGCTGTTTGAATCCCGGATTGATAAACAACTGGCCGGGATTTACCAGCGGATGATATTAAAGGATGTGATTGATCTTCCTATGGCAACGGTACTGCCCTCCATTCTCCGGTCTTATCGGGTGGAGTGCAGTAATAAGAAGATGAAGTACGTCATTGTGTGTTATGAGGAGATGACAGAGGAGGATGCCTTTCTCCTTGAAGACGGTGTTGCCTATGTGCCTCTGTTTTCGGAGCACAGCATCTTGCTTTTCCAGGATGCTTTTGGCAACCGATACGCCGGAATTCCCTATAAAAAAGAGCCGGTCATGGACCGCCCGGAACTGGAAGAACGGTGTTTTGAAGTGTATCCGGAGCATTCCATGCTCCGGCTTCGGGCATGTGAACGGGTTCTGGATAACGGAGCCTCTAACGTGGAAGAGGTGAAGATTTTAGAAGGAACTTTGGAAGATAAAAAGCTGCGCCCCCTTTATCAGAAGCTCCTTCTTTCCAGGGTCATCGAATTTTACCAAAGACAGGCCGCTTCCAGGGAAGAAGGGGGAGAAGGTGCCGGATTTCTGCTTAAACTGGATAAAAAGGTTCTTTCCAAGGAGGAGCGGATAAGCGTCTGCAACACTCTCATCCATAACAATTACATGGAAGAGGCGTTCTTAATGATCCGGGAATTCGGCAGTGAAGGGATTGGAACGGACCGGCTTTACCAGCTGTGCTCAAAAATGATACTTAAGAATCTGTTTGACGAAGACCCCTTGCTTTTACATCTGGCTTACGATGTTTTTAAAGATGGAAAAAGTGACGGCGTGATCCTTGATTATTTGTGCGAGCATTTTAACGGCCTGACGGATCAGATGTATCGCGTGCTTATGAAGGGCGTTTCCGAACATGTGGAAACTTACGATTTAGAAGAACGCCTGACAGCCCAGATGATGTTTTCCGGATGCAGCTCAAAGCTTGACAAGGTGTTCAGCCTTTACAGAAGCCGTAAGGAAACCGGTGACATGATTGTAAAGGCTTATTTTACCATGAAGTGCACGGAGTACTTTATGGAGGATAAGGAGCCGGAGGAAAAGGTTTTCGATTATCTGGAGGGAACGGTTCAGGCGGCTTCCTTAAAAGGCCGGCTTCCTACCATTTATCTGCTGGCAATAACAAAATATTATTCCAGGCTTCCTGCTCTTGATGAACAGCAGCAGAAGCTTTGCCAAAATACGGTTTTCTCCCTTCTGGATGAGGGCTTTGTGTTCCCGTATTTTAAGGATCTTGCAAAATATGTCCCAATGCCTGAGGATATTATGGACAAAGCCATGATCCAGTACTGCACAGACCGGGATTCCAAAGTGGAGCTTCAGGTCAGGATCCTTCCTGATGAAGAAGAATTTCACAGCGAGGATATTCCGCGGATGTACCAGGGAGTTTTCGTCAAGCAGAAGATATTGTTTGAAGGCGAGATCATGGAATATCAGGTGAGAGAGCTGGCAGAAGAAGAATGGGTCGTGAAAAAAGAGGGCAGTGTCAGCTGCGATGCCGGGGAATCCCGGGAAACCTCGGACAGCAGGTTTGCCTGCTTAAACGAAATGAGCCTGTCCTTAAGCTTAAAGGATGAAAACGGGCTGAAAAAACGGATGCAGGAGTATTTAAAAAAGAATGCTGCTGCAGAAGAATTATTTCCACTGATGTAAGATAAGGGGGCTGTCAATGGACGGACTGATAATAGGGCTTGACCTTTGCGATGCCTATACCCGCATATGCTGCCATGACAGGGAACAATCATGGTGTATTCCTACAGTGATCTGCAGGAAAAAGGATGAAGATGCCTGGTTTGTAGGGGAGGAGGCTTATGCTTATACCCTTGTAGGCGAAGGCATTATTGTAGACAAGCTGATAAAAATGGTTAGGAAAGAAGGGACCGCGACCCTGGGCGGAACCAAATACGAAGGTCTTGACCTTTTAAAAATGTTTTTAAAGAAAATATTAAAGCTTCCCATGGAGGAGTTTTTCTGCGACGAGGTAAAGCAGCTGGTGATCACCATGCAGAAGGTGGATGGAAAGCTCATGGATGCCCTGATGTACTGTGCGGATTACATGGAGATCCCAAGAGAACGGGTGCATATCATAAGCCATACGGAAAGCTTTGTATATTATGCTCTCAGCCAGAAAAAAGAGGTTTGGAGCAATCAGGTGGGGGTGTTTGACTTATCTGAGGATGCGTTTCACTACCATGAACTAAAGGTCCAGAGAGGCCTTCGGAAGATGGTGGTGATCGCGGAGAATGAGGCTTTGGAGGAAAGCTTTAATCTGGATATTCTGGGCACTCCTTCCGGGGAAAAGCTGGCGGATAAAATCTTAAGCTCCTGTGCTGAACGGCTGCTGCAGAAGAAATTGTTTTCCTCCATATTTCTGACTGGAAAAGGCTTTGAACGCCACGACTGGGCATCAGATTCCATGAAGATACTCTGCACCCGCCGGAAGGTTTATATGGAACCGGAGCTGTTTGCCAGGGGCGCGGCTTTTAAGGGAATGGATTATCTTCAGGAGAAGAGTGCATACCCTTTTACCTGCATTTGCCAGGGCCGTCTTCATTCCACTGTTTCCATGCGGGTGCTTCACAAGGAACGGGAAAGCCAGCTGGTGGTAGCGGCTGCCGGAGACAGCTGGTATGAGGCAAAGAGCAGCGTTGATTTAATTGTGGATCATCAGGATTACGTGGAATTTATGGTAACGCCCATGGATCCCAAGCAGAAACGGCTGGTAAAGATCCCGCTGGAGGGATTTCCAGGCCGGCAGGACAGGACCCTGCGCATTGGAATCAGCTTTGGGTTTCTGGATGAAAAAACAATGGCAGTGGTACTGAAGGACAAGGGCTTTGGTGAATTGTTCCCGGCTACAGAGGCTGTAATAAGACAAGAGGTTATGCTATGAGTCTGATTCTTTGCCGGCAAGAGCCGGTCAAACATCCTTTTTATTTTGAAGGCCTGGGGGTCCGCTTGTTTTCCTCCCAGGAGCTTTGTTATGCCATCTATAACAATCCCCTTCTTGTAATGGATCAATTTGTGGACAACACCCTGATCCAGTTTATCAGAGAGGATCTGGATATGGCTTTTCTGGCCGCCAAACTGGAAAAGCTGCAGCAAAGCGGTGAGGAGCCGGATGA
Source organism: Lachnospiraceae bacterium (assembly GCA_902363835.1). Lineage (GTDB taxonomy): Bacteria > Bacillota > Clostridia > Lachnospirales > Lachnospiraceae > Lacrimispora. The sequence continues at coordinate 115,581 of CABJBM010000018.1, read as the reverse complement.
GCTTCTTTCCATGATTCTTAATGAATGTGATTACTATACTGCTTCAGAGGTCAGCCGGTTCCGGCAGAGCTTAACCGCTTACCGCCGGATGCCTGCTGCGGAATTCTTAAAGGCAAAGGCGGATTACCTGTTTTCCAGAAAGCAATATGGAAAGGCTGTGGCTGAATACAGGAAGCTTCTTGACCTTCCAAAAGCAGACCGGGCGGATGGCGCCTTTCAGGCTAAAATCTACAATAATCTGGGTGCGGCTTATGCCAGGCTGTTTATGACGGACAAGGCCTGCCAGGCCTATCAGAAATCCTTTGACCTGGTGAAAAACGGCGAGGTTTTAAGGAGAATATGCCATCTGTCCCAGTGGAATCCTGGTCTTGTGCTAAACGAACGGTTTCAGACTCTCATTACCAGTGAGCTGAGAGAGGAATGCCAAAAAGAAAAGGAAAAAGCGGAAGCCCAGGCAGCCCAGGCGGACAGTCTTAAAGAGCTGGAACGGTTGTTTCAAAAAGATCCCATTAAGCGCTTCCAGGGAGCCGGCGAGCTTATTCAGAAGTGGAAACAGGAATACAGGAATATTATGTCTTGACAAATCAATAAAAAAACACTATCATTACAAAGTATAAGAAACCGCCCTGCGGACATAATTTTACGTTCGATAAAACAGGGAGGCACCGCCCAAAGACCATGGGCATAAATAAGGAAAAGGTAGAGAAGAAGAGGAGTACGCTTATAACCCTGAAAGAGAAAACCGTCCACCGGCTGAAAGGCGGTTAAGGAAGTGTATGCGGAAGGTAGCTTCAGAACCGGAAGGCTGAAATTGAAACATCCAGTAAGCTTTCACGCGTGGCTGCGTTACAGGCCCTGTAAGGTATGGCAGGTTCTGCCATATGAATAAAGGTGGTACCGCGTTGATTCGCCCTTTGCATCCTGAGGATGCAGAGGGCTTTTTTAAATTCATGGGAAATCACGCCCCGTGAATCAAAAAGCACTTCCATATGGATGGCGATAATCAATATAAACAGGATAAGCGCCTTTGGACATTCCATTACACCCGGTAAAGGGGCAAGGATTTGTCCGGAATACACGGCGATCAGCAGGAAGGAGAACATGATGAAAGAATTAGAGAAGACCTATAATCCGTCAGGGATTGAAGGCAAGCTTTATGAGAAATGGCTGGATAAAAAGTATTTTCATGCAAAACCAAACAAGGATAAAAAGCCCTTTACCATTGTAATGCCGCCGCCTAATATTACGGGGCAGCTTCATATGGGCCATGCCCTGGACAATACCATGCAGGATATTCTGATCCGTTATAAGAGGATGCAGGGCTATGAGGCTCTTTGGCAGCCGGGAACAGATCATGCGGCAATTGCTACGGAAGTCAAGGTCATTGAAAGCTTAAAAAAACAGGGGATTGAAAAAGAGGATCTGGGCAGGGATGGTTTCCTGGAAAAATGCTGGGACTGGAGAAAGGAATACGGCGGACGGATCATCAATCAGCTTCATAAGATGGGCTCTTCCGCTGACTGGGACAGAGAGCGTTTTACCATGGATGAAGGCTGTTCCGAAGCCGTACAGGAGGTTTTTGTCCGCCTCTATGAAAAAGGTTATATTTACAAGGGTTCCCGTATTGTAAACTGGTGTCCCTTATGCCAGACCTCTATTTCTGATGCGGAAGCAGTGCATGAGGATCAGAACGGCTTTTTCTGGCACATCAATTATCCCATTGCAGGAGAGGAAGGCAGGTTTGCGGAGATTGCAACTACCAGGCCGGAAACCCTTCTTGGAGATACTGCAGTGGCAGTCAATCCGGAAGATGAACGCTACCAGGACTTAATCGGCAAGATGCTGGAGCTTCCCCTTACAGGCCGTGAAATACCGGTGGTAGCTGATTCCTATGTGGATAAGGAGTTTGGTACCGGCTGTGTGAAAATCACTCCTGCCCATGACCCAAATGACTTTGAGGTAGGGAAGAGGCACAGCCTGCCTGAAATCAACATCATGAACGACGATGCCACCATCAACCTTCCCGGCAGCAAATATCATGGAATGGAACGTTATGAGGCCAGAAAAGCCATTGTAAAAGACCTTGAGGAGCTGGGCCTTTTGGTGAAGGTGACTCCCCATGCCCATGCAGTAGGAATCCATGACCGCTGTAAAACCACCGTAGAGCCTATGGTAAAGCAGCAGTGGTTCGTCAAGATGGAAGACATGGCAAAGCCGGCAATTGAGGCCTTAAAAACAGGCGAGCTGAAATTTGTTCCGGAGAGATTTGATAAGAGTTACCTTCACTGGCTTGAAAATATCCATGACTGGTGTATTTCCAGACAGCTTTGGTGGGGACACCGCATTCCGGCATATTACTGTGACCAGTGCGGGGAGATCACCGTATCAAAAGATGTTCCAACCGTATGTCCCAAATGCGGAGGAACCCATTTAACCCAGGATGAGGATACGCTTGATACCTGGTTTTCCTCTGCTCTATGGCCCTTCTCCACCTTGGGCTGGCCGGAGGAAACAGAGGATTTAAAATATTTCTATCCTACTGATGTACTGGTTACAGGCTATGACATTATCTTTTTCTGGGTAATCCGTATGGTGTTTTCCGGAATTGAGCAGACTGGAAAGCTTCCCTTCCACACGGTGCTGATGCATGGCCTGGTAAGGGATTCCGAAGGCCGTAAGATGAGTAAATCCTTAGGAAACGGAATCGATCCCCTGGAGGTCATTGAAAAGTACGGAGCCGATGCCCTGCGCATGACCCTGATCACCGGAAATGCCCCTGGCAATGACATGCGTTTCTACTGGGAGCGTGTGGAAGCCAGCAGAAACTTTGCCAATAAAGTATGGAACGCTTCCCGTTTCATTATGATGAATATTGAGAAAGCACCGGATGCAAAGGCAGAGCTTTCAGAACTTACCATTGGGGATAAATGGATTTTATCCAAGGTGAATGCCCTTGCAAAGGAAGTGACGGAAAACCTGGATAAATATGAACTGGGAATTGCCCTTCAAAAGGTTTATGACTTTATCTGGGAGGAATTCTGTGACTGGTATATTGAGATGGTAAAGCCAAGACTTTGGGATGATGAGGATAAGACAAAGGCGGCTGCCATCTGGACCTTAAAAACAGTGCTTATTAACTCCTTAAAGCTTCTCCATCCTTACATGCCCTTCCTCACAGAGGAGATCTTCTGCAACCTTCAGGAAGAAGAGGAGTCAATCATGATTTCCAAGTGGCCGGAGTACCGGGAAGCATGGAGCTTTGAAACAGAAGAGCATGCGGTTGAAACTATTAAGGAAGCTGTAAGAGGGATCCGGAATGTGCGTACATCCATGAACGTTCCCCCAAGCAGGAAGGCAAAGGTTTATGTTGTTTCTGAGAATCAGGAAATTCTTGATATTTTTGAGCACAGCAAGGTGTTCTTTGCCACACTGGGTTATGCCGGCGAAGTATATTTGCAGAAGGATAAAAGCGGCATAGCAGAAGATGCGGTATCCACAGTAATCCATCAGGCAGTCATTTACATGCCTTTTGCAGAGCTGGTGGATATTGAAAAAGAAATTGAGCGGTTAAAGAAAGAAGAAGAACATTTAAGCAAAGAGCTGGCCCGGGTTAAAGGCATGCTTGGCAATGAGAAGTTCGTAAGCAAGGCTCCGGCAGCCAAGATCGAAGAGGAAAAGGCAAAGCTTGAGAAATATGCTCAGATGATGGATCAGGTAAAGGAAAGGCTTTTACAGCTTTCTTAAATCTCCATCATGAAAAATCGACAATCTTAAATAGAATGTGAAAAACAGTCGAACATGGCAGAAAATGCTGTGTCCGGCTGTTTTTTGTTGCACAGTACGGGAGAAAGGGATCTTTCATGATTTTGTCCATTTGTCAGGAAGAGCTGAGAAAAGGACAAAAGGGGAACGTGTGGTCTGTAAGAATCTGTCGGCAAATGCCGTGTCAGGATGGAAAAAGGCGATAAAAAATTGGAATCATCCCCATGGTTTTGACAAATTCTGAATGGCTTACTGGCTATAATGTTCGTACAGGGCGGGAGGTGAAAGCGGCGACGGAAATAAACCTGTACATTGATGTGTTGTTCTTAATTAATTTTGCCATGGATTTCCTGGTATTATCCATTGTAAGACGGGGTATGAAGTACCGTCTCATATGGTGGAGAATGATTCTAGGGGCTATTTTAGGGGCAGCGTGGGCTGTATTTGCTGCTGCCTTTCCATTTTTACCCCTGTGGCTTGAGATGGTAATTACCTATCTGGCGGTGAGCACTCTAATGGTGATGACGGCTTTCGACTTAAAAAGACCAAAGGAAATAGGGAAAGCAGTGGGCGCTCTTTTTCTGGCTGCGGTTACAGTTGGGGGAATTATGGATGCCCTATATCAACATACGAAGGCCGGCTATTATATAGAACAGATTCTTAGGGGAAATGGCCAGGAAGCCATACCCTTTTACCGGTTGATTTTTTTAGCAGCGGGTACTTACTTTGGAATCCGCTGTTTTCTTCGGCAGATTTCCGCCATGCTAAAGGGAAAGAGCAATTTTTATGAAGTTACCATGCATTACAGAGGGAAGAAAAAGGTAGTGATGGCCCTCCTTGATACAGGAAACAGGCTGTATGAGCCGGTGAGCCGCCGGTCCGTCCATGTTGTGACCTATGAGGCTGTCCGGGAGCTCTGCGAAAGTGTGTCAGAGGTCGTCTACATTCCCTATGGAAGTGTTGGGAAAAGTGACGGCGTACTGCCCGGAATTTTTTTAGACGAGATGGAGGTACGTCAAGGGGATGAAGTGAAGGTGATTGTAAGGCCTCTGGTGGCCGTGTGCAAAAAGGCATTATCCGAAAGTGGAGAATATCAGATGCTGCTGCATGAAGAGTGAGTGAATGATGTAAAGGAGAGTATCGCATGATTATAAAAGTATCCGTACCAAACCGTTTTCAGTTTAAGGCAATTCCAACATTTAAAACGCTGATGATGCCGACCCAGGGAGAGGTCCATTACATAGGGGGAGCGGATATCCTTCCTCCGCCCCTGGACAATGAAAAAGAGGCGCAGATCATTGCTCTCCTTGGCAGCGATGAAGACCAAAGGGCAAAATCAGAGCTGATTGAGCATAATCTCCGCCTTGTGGTTTACATAGCGAAGAAGTTTGATAACACCAGTGTTGGGGTGGAGGATTTGATTTCCATAGGTACCATTGGGCTCATTAAGGCTATTAACACCTTTAATCCCAATAAAAACATTAAGCTGGCTACCTATGCATCCCGCTGCATTGAAAATGAAATACTCATGTACCTGCGCCGGAACAACAAGACAAAGATGGAGGTTTCCATTGATGAGCCTTTGAATGTGGATTGGGATGGCAATGAACTCCTTTTATCAGATATTCTCGGAACAGAGGAGGATGTGATTTATAAGGATTTGGAAACCGAGGTGGAACGAAACTTACTTAATACCGCCATCAGCCGTTTAAGCCCGAGAGAGCGCAAGATCGTGGAACTGCGGTTTGGATTGACAGATGAGGAAGGAGAGGAAATGACCCAGAAAGAAGTAGCGGATTTATTGGGAATCTCCCAGTCCTATATATCCAGGCTGGAAAAGAAGATCATGAAGAGGCTGAAAAAAGAAATTGTACGGTTTGAGTGACATATTTTAGGTGAAAAGAGGAAAGGCTCCTGAGAGTCTTTTCTTTTTTTTGTAAACATGCAACTTTTTTTGAGTTATAATACGTCTAATAGATAGAACCCCAGAGAGGAGGAGAATATGAAACAAAAGATTGAAGAAGAGGCAGAGCGGATCCTCTTAAAAAATTATGAGTCTTATTACCGGCTGGCATACAGCTATGTAAAAAATGAACAGGATGCTCTGGATATTGTTCAGGAGAGTGCATACCGGGTAATAAAGGAATGCAAAAAGCTGAGAGAAGAAACCTATCTGTCCACCTGGATATACCGGATCGTTATAAATGCCTCCATTGACTTTTTAAGGAAGCAGAAAGGGGATAGGGTTAGTCTTGACCAGGTGGAAATTCCCCATGAGGACCACTATAACGAGGATGACTACCTGGAACTTTTAAGTTCCCTGGAGGAAAAGGACCGGGCCATTGTTATTTTAAAATATATAGAGGAATGGAAACTGGATGAAATCGCTGAAACTCTGGAAATGAACGTAAGCACCGTGAAGGCCAGGCTTTACCGGGCTCTTAAGAAACTGAAGATTGTACTGGAACCGGAGGCTACTTAGGAAGGAAAGGAGCAGTTAATATGGAACACAGTGACAAGGAAAAACTGTTGAAGATGAAAGAGGAATATCAACATATTCCTGTGCCAAAGGCTGCCTTGGCAGGCGTAGCTGCAGGAATTGAAAAAGCAAAAAAAGAAAAGAGGAAAAAGCAGATGATGAAGATAACAAAACGAACAGCAATGACAGGGGCTGCAGCAATGGCAGCCATTATAATTATGGCAAATGCCAGCCCGGTTACCGCAAATGCCATGGAGGATATCCCGGTTCTTGGTGCAATCGCAAAGGTTGTAACCTTTCGTACCTTTGAGGATGCCAATAAGAATTATGAAGCAAAAATAGATATACCTAAGGTATCTATCAATGAAAAGGACAATGACAAGGTAAACCGTTCCATTGAAGAATATGCAGAGCAGCTGATTTCAGAATATGAGAAACAGGTGGCAGGAGATCTGGCAGGAGATGGCCATTATTCCGTAACCTCCAGTTATGATGTTGTGACAGACAACGATAAATACCTATCCCTTCGGATCAACACAACAGTTATTATGGCAAGCGGAGCGGAGTCTGTTAAAATTTTCACCATTGACAAAGCAACAGGTAATGTAGTGTCCTTAAAGGATTTAATGAAGGATAAACCTGATTATATTACTGCGATCAGCGATAACATTAAAAAGCAGATGGCAGAACAAATGGCTGCGGATGATTCCAAGATGTATTTTTATAATACAGGAGAGGATTACGTGGATGAATTTAAGCAGATCACCGGAGATGAAAGCTTTTATTTTAATGATAAGGGAGAGATCGTAATCGTATTTGATGAATATGAAGTGGCACCGGGCTACATGGGTGCAGTGGAATTCACCATTCCAAAAGACGTAACTGGATTTTAAAGCGATATATTAAGAATAAGCCTGCCTTTTATGTTAAAAGGCGGGCTTATTCCTTTTGTGGAATTGTCAAGACGGAAAGCGGATAATGTATAAGCATACAAGGGAAAAATGATCATAAAAGGGCATTGCATGAGAAGCGGAATAAGAAATTTTATGTTATCCTTGTTTTATGGAGGTGGCAGATATGCACGCATGGGAAGCAATACAAAAATCATTGGATTATATTGAAACACATACAACGGAAGAGATCCCCATTGAAAGACTTGCGGATATAGCCGGTTTATCGCCCTATTATTTTCAAAGATTGTTTAAACGTCTTGTGAAGAAAACAGTGTTTGAGTATATCAGGCTGCGGAGGCTGGCCCAATCGTCACAGGATTTGAAGAATCATAAACGGATTGCAGATGTTGCTGCAGAATATGGATTTTCCAGTCATGGAAATTATACAAGGGCCTTTAAGGAGGCTTATAACATTACGCCGGAAGAATACCGCACAAAATCCATTCCGCTCAATCAGGTGAATAAGCCGGATTTACAGCTTAACTACATCCTGATCGATGAAAATGTACCCTTGATTACTGATGGCATTGTTATGGAAATAACAAGAAAACAACTGGTTAATCTGGAGATCTATTACGGTTTAACGGCACAGGTATCCATCTCCGATCAAATACCTGTGGGCGAAACTCCAGGCATTGATACCCCTTTTATTTTATGGGAGCGTTTTCGCAAAATAAAGCCGGAAATAAAGGGACTTTCACTTGATGGGACAGAGCTTGGGGCTTCCATGATGGGAGACATGGAAATGGGAACTTTTACTTATTTTGCAGGTGCGGCCGGAACTGGAGAAACACCTGGTTCCCATGATCTCACAGTATGGGAATTACCTGCTGCAGAATATATTGTCTGCTCCCTTGAAGCAGAAACCTTTCCGGAACTCATAACAAACGCTCTTAACAAAGCCATGGCATACCTTTTTAACACATGGCTTCCAGGCCGCAAGTTGACAATCCGGCCATTTTCGGCGGAAAAATATTACAAAGAAACTTCTGATGGTTTTTCCATGGAAATATGGGTAATACCTGTTCCTCTGGAAAATTCAGAGAATTAGGAGGATTATATGGAGTGGAGTGAACGGTATGACCGCGTACATCAGCCGACAAGTGAAATGATAAGTGAGTTTGTAAATAATAATTTATGGCAGGAGCTGAATTCTTATCTGCAGGAAACTTATCATATCCTGCCGCAGATAAGGTACAGCGGATGTTCCATGCAAAAGGGCTGGAATGTCAGCTATAAAAAGGGAGGGAAATCCTTGTGTACGCTTTACCCCATGAAAGGCTCCTTTTTGGCTCTGGTGGTAGTCGGAAAACGGGAAATAAACGAAGCAAAGCTGATGATGCCATTTTGCAGTGAATACACTCAAAATCTATTTAAGCAAACAGTTTCCGGTTATAGCGGTAAATGGATGATGATGAATGTAAATAATCCGGATGTGTTTAATGATGTGAAAAAAATGATCACATTGCGGACGGGCAGCAGATCATTCTTCCCGCCGGAAGGTAAAAAAGAAAAAAACCGTCACTTGTCCGGCTAAAAACCGCTTTGAAAAGCTGTCATGTTCCAGCCCATATTCAGCCTGAAAACAGATTCTGAACAGCCTTTTCTCAGGCAATTCCTGAGAATCATTTATATATTTCATTAAAAAGATTTTATGAAGGCAGCCGTATTTTATGATCAGATCGGTTGTCTTCATGAAGTCTTTTTTTATTGATTCATGAACCGGATTCTTATAAATCCCTGCATATAAACCGATTATATAATAAAGGTGCAAAATAATAAAATTATATAAATTTCACTATATAAGGATTGATAAATAGAGGATATTATAAAAATATATATTCCATATCTTGGTAGTAAATTTTAAAGCTAAAAATATGCACAAATAATATAATAGAAAATGTATAAAATAAACAAAAAATATGAAACAAACATATAATAACAAAACGATCATTAAACGCTCTTGAAAAACTGAATTCATAATGATATTATCTACTTGAAAAGAAGAGTTGATACATAAACGATCATTAAACGATCGTAAAAGTAAAGGAGGAAGTTTGGATGAGCAAAGTCGATGAAATCACCAGGGAAAGCTGGATCATGAGTACGTTTCCTGAATGGGGAACCTGGCTCAATGAGGAAATTGAAAATGAGACAGTGGAACCTGGGACAGTAGCCATGTGGTGGCTGGGCTGTACCGGTATGTGGTTTAAAACTCCGGGCGGCTGCAACATTACTGTGGATTTGTGGTGCGGAAACGGAAAGCGTTCTCATGGAAACGGAAAGATGGCTGTGGGCCATCAGATGGCAAATATGTGCGGTGCAAGGGCAATGCAGCCCAATTTAAGGGCAGTTCCGTTTGTACTTGATCCATTTGCCGTTAAGCATGTGGATGCAGTACTGGCAACCCATTACCACCAGGATCATATGAGCCCGGAATATGCCGCCCATGTGATTCAGAGCAACATAACCACAGTGGATGAAAATGGAAAAGAGATTCCGGTTCCTTTTATTGGCCCTAAGAAATCCGTGGAGCTTTGGCAGAAATGGGGGGTTCCTGCTGAACGCTGCATTACGGTAGTGCCTGGTGACAGCATCAGGATAAAGGATATTGAGATCGTGGCTCTTGATTCCTTTGACAGGACCTGTCTTGTAACAACGGATTCCACCGGCCCGGACCGGGAGGAGCTGACAGGAAAGTGTCCTATGGATATGGATGAAAAAGCGGTAAACTATCTGATCAAAACTCCGGGAGGAAATATTTATCACAGCGGAGATTCCCATTACTCCATTTATTTTGCAAAACATGGAAAGGATTATGACATTGATGTGGCCTTTGGTTCCTATGGAGAGAATCCGGTGGGAATGGCTGATAAAATGACTTCCTGTGATATCCTGCGCATGGCAGAAGCTTTGCAATGCAAGGTTGTGATCCCCATCCACTATGATGTATGGACCAATTTCATGGCGGATGTGAATGAAATCAGGGTACTCTATAATATGAAGAAGGACCGGCTGGATTATAAGTTTCATCCTTTTTTCTGGGAAGTAGGCGGAAAATACGTTTATCCTGCAGATAAGGATAAACTGGCTTACCATCATAAAAGAGGCTTTGAGGATTGCTTTGAAGCACCTCAGAATATTCCGTTCCGTTCACTTTTGTAATGGGGAAAGAGGGGAAAACATGCTGAGAGATTTTGTGGAGAAGAAACATTATAAGTTTGTCAAAGAAGCAAAGGATTGGGAGGATGCCATCCGGCTGAGCTGTGAATGCCTGGAAGAGGATGGAACGGTGGAAGAAAATTATAAGGAAGAGATCATTGCCTGCATTAAAAAATACGGCCCTTATATCATTGTTTTGCCGGACATTGCAATGCCTCATTCTCAGGAAGGAGCAGAAGGCGTACATAAAACCAGTATCGCCTTTATGAAACTGGAAAAACCGGTCAGCTTTGATGCACAGGATCCGGAAAAGGATGCCCGGCTTTTCTTTACCCTGGCATCCTGCAACCCGGATCAGCATCTGGACAATATGAGCCGGCTATCGGAGATGCTTGACAATGAAGAAGTGATTGAAGAACTTAAGAAAGCCAAAGATTCAGAGGATTTGCTGCGAATTCAGGAACGATATTTGGATTAAAGAAAAGGGGATAATACAATGGATATTTTAATGAAGGTATGGACTTTTTTTGCCACAAACGTATTACAGCAGCCGGCATTTATGATTGGTTTGATTGTTATGATTGGTTATATCTTGCTGAGAAAACCGTGGTATGATATACTTGCTGGGACTTTAAAAGCGATTGTAGGCTATTTGATCTTAATGGTTGGTTCCGGCGGACTGGTCAATAACTTCCGTCCGGTACTGGTAGGTTTAAAAGACCGGTTCCATATGGATGCCATGGTAATAGACCCTTACTTTGGCCAGAATGCCGTTACAGCAGGTGTTGGGGAGGTATTTGGAAAAGGATTCGGCGATGCAATGATCCTGTTGTTTATTGCATTTATCGTCAACATTCTCCTTGTGCGTTTTTCCAAATATACCAAGCTTCGGGCATTGTTTACCACCGGTAATGTTCAGGTCCAGCAGGCAGCCACAGCATACTGGCTGATCATGTTTGCCTGTCCCTTCCTGTTAAACGGAAGAGTTGCCATGCTGATCGTAATGGCCCTTCTCTTAGGAGCTTACTGGGCGGTAGGTTCCAATCTGACCATTAAGCCCTGCCAGGAAGTTACGGATGGAGCCGGCTTTTGTCTGGCCCATCAGCAGATGTTCGGCGTTGCAGTCAGTTACTATCTTGCAGGAAAGCTGTTTGGAAAAGAAAATAAGAAAAACAACGGGAAAGAAATTAAAAAGATCGAAGATATTGAACTGCCCGGGTTTATGTCCATTTTTAACGACAATATGGTGTGTACTTCCATCTTAATGGTTGTGTTTTTCGGAGCAATCCTTTGCATTCTTGGCAGAGATTATCTGGTTGAAGGACAGTTTATGAAAGAAGGAGCAAGCATGTTTTTCTATGTCCTTCAAACCTGTTTATATTTTGCAGTGTATCTGGCAATCCTGCAGCTAGGTGTGCGTACCTTTGTGGCAGAGCTGACAGCTTCCTTCCAGGGAATTGCAGACAGAATTCTTCCAGGCTCTGTTCCTGGAGTGGACTGCGCCGTAATCTTTGGCTTTGGTGCGGCGAATGCCGTTACTTTGGGATTTTTAGCAGGCTTTGCAGGACAGATCCTGGCAATTACAGCTCTGATCCTGTTAAAGAGTCCGGTACTGGTAATATGCGGTTTCGTTCCCGTGTTCTTTGATAATGCAACCATCGGTGTTTTTGCAAATGAAAAGGGCGGATTTAAGGCGGCGCTGCTGCTTCCATTCCTGTCCGGCTTGTGCCAGGTATTTGGTTCTGCTTTTATTGCAGGCTGGGTAGGCATGGCAGCTTACGGCGGATATTTAGGAATGTGGGACTGGGCGGTTGTATGGCCGGTATTTACTGTAGTCATGAAGTATTTAAGCTATATTGGAATTGGAATCGTACTGGTTGCACTGCTGGCCATTCCCCAGATCCAGTATTGGAAAGATAAAAAAGGTTATTTCCTTATGACAGAGGATTATGAAGCATATAAAGAAATCAAGGCAAACAAGGAATAAATGAGATTGAGGAGGTTTTCATCATGGCAGGTAAAAATTTGAGTTTTTTGGTGTGTTGCGCAAATGGGGCAGGCTCAAGCCTGATGGCTCAGATGGCTTTGGAAAAGGTGCTGAAAAAGCATAATATTAAGGCATTAAAGGTTCATCACTGCGCCCTTTCCGAAGGAAAAGGGTCAGCTCCCCAGTATGACGTGGTGGTTTGCGCCCAGAACTTTAAGGATATGTTTGCAGATGCTGAGAAAAAAGGCATTAAGGTAGTTGGACTTAAGAATGTAATGTCTGCTCCGGAGATCGAAACCAAGTTAAAAGAGCAGGGAATCATTCAGGAAGATTAATTAACAAATTTTCGTCTGCCGGAGGTTTTTATCCGGCAGACGGTATCTCATAAACTGTGGATCGCAACAGTGATCAAATTTTGATAAAAGTGCAGGTGAGCCCATGAAAAGAGAATACGCTCTTGTGGAGGAAAGAAGACAGCATATATTGGATATTGTAAGAAACAGTCCCAAGGTGTCCGTTGGCAGCTTGGCAGAGCAATGCGGAATTTCCGTAATAACCGTCCGAAGGGATTTACAGTATCTGGAAGACAGGAAGCTTTTAAAACGCTGTCACGGCGGTGCCATGCCCATTGAAAAAGGCCCTGCACAGGCAAATGAAATATTACTTTACAGGCGGTTAATTGCCAGCTATGCTGCAACGTTGGTGGAAGATAATGACACGCTGTTTATTAACACAAGCAGCACTGCCTTGCAGGTATTGGAATACATCAAGGCCAGGAATGTAACGGTCATAACCAACAACGGAAAAGCGATCAACAGTGAACATGGAGCAGGAGTAAATATCATTCTCACCGGAGGTGAGCTTCGATATCCCAAAGAAGCCATGGTAGGAGATCTTGCGGTCAGAAATCTTCAGAACATTTATGCAAAAAAGGCATTTATGGGATGCTCGGGCATTTCCGTCATGTCAGGAATGACCACTGAGATCATGAATGAGGTGTGTCTTAACGAATTGATGATCGAACACACCAGATACGAACTGTATCTTCTGGCCGACCATACAAAAATAGGGAAAAACAGCAGCTTTTCAAGCTGCAGCATAAGTAAAGTTCAGCATTTGATCACTGATGAAAAGGCGCCTGAAGAAATTTTAAAGGAATTTAAGGAGGCTGGAGTGCAGATCCACCAGGTGAAAAAAGGAGGTTTTTAAGTGAAAACCTATACACTTGGATTGTATGAAAAGTCAATGCCGTCTGAATTAAGCTGGAAAGAAAAGCTGGAAGCCGCAAAAAACGCAGGTTTTGATTTTCTGGAAATGAGTGTAGATGAAACAGATGAAAAGCTGGAACGTCTTGAAATGACTTCAAAGGACCGGCTGGAACTGATAAAACTGATGAAGGCCGCAGGGATTCCCATAGGAACCATGTGTCTTAGCGGACACCGGAAGTATCCCTTGGGAAGCCATGACCCGGAAGTGAAGAAAAAAAGCATGGAAATCATGAGCAAAGCCATTGAGCTGGCTTCTGATCTGGGGATCAGGATCATCCAGTTGGCCGGATATGATGTATACTATGAAGAATCCGATGATGAAACCAGGCAGTATTTTGAAGATAACTTAAAAAAGGTCGCGGATATGGCTGCCTGCGCCGGAGTGGTCCTTGGATTTGAAACCATGGAAACAGGATTCATGAACACGGTGGAAAAGGCCATGAAGTATGTGAAACAGGTTTCCTCCGTATACTTAAACGTTTATCCTGATATAGGGAACATAACAAATGCAGCGTTTGCTTATGGAACGGACGTATTGGAAGATTTAAAGCTTGGAAGCGGGCGGCTGGCTGCCATGCACTTAAAAGAGACAAAACCAGGCATATTCCGTGAGGTACCTTACGGAGAGGGCCATGTGGATTTTAAAAAAGCCATTGAAATGGCCTGGAAGCTTGGAGTGAGAAAGTATGTGACGGAATTCTGGTACACAGGAAGCCCCTCCTGGAAGGAAGACTTAGTTGAGGCTAACCTTAAAATGTCCAGAATATTAATGGAACAGAAGTGAAGGGGGATAAATGATAATGAAGGTTGAAAAAAAGGTGATGGGAAATTTAACGAAATGTTATTCCATAGCCCCGCTTCGCTACAAAGGAAAGGATCACATCCTGGTTGCGGCGGAAAAGATAGACCGCTGCCTGTTATTTGATATTAACGGCAATTTAGAGGACACTATTTGGACAGAGCCTGGCGGAGTGATGACCATGGTTCAGGTTCCGGATACTGACGGACAGTTTCTGGCAACTCATAAATTCTATTCTCCTAATGATTCCAAGGAAGCAAAAATTGTCATAGTGACCCCTGACCAGAAAAAGGGCTGGGAAGTAAGGACTTTAGCTGACTTACCCTTTGTACACCGGTTTCATATTATGGAACGGAACGGCACCAACTATTTGATCGCATGTACCTTAAAATCAGGTCATGAGTTTAAAGACGACTGGTCTTCTCCCGGAAAGGTGTATGCGGCGGTCCTTCCTGAGGATTTAAGCGGATTTGACGAAGACCATCAGATCAGGCTGGAAGTGATCAAGGATGGCATGTTAAAAAACCATGGCTTTTATAAGGTGGAGGATTGTGGTCTCCAGACCAGCATTATATCATCTGACAGCGGAGTCTATCAGTTCATACCACCGGAGCAGCCGTCAGGGTCCTGGGAGATCCGGCAGCTGATCAATACAGCGGCCAGTGATGCGGTGCTGGTGGATTTTGATGAAGACGGAGAAAAGGAATTGGCTGTCATCTCTCCATTTCACGGGGATAAGATCAGCATCTGGAAAAAAAAAGACGGAGAGTATAAGGAAGTCTATGTTTATGATGGGCCGGCTGAATTCAACCATGCCATTTTCGGAGGTATGCTGTACGGAAAGCCTGCTCTGGTCATTGGCCACCGGCAGGGGGAACGGAACCTTTTGGCCTTTACTTACGATCCCCTGCGGGCATCGTATGAGGTACAGATATTAGACCGGGACTGCGGGCCTGCCAATGTATATAAGTATACAAAAGACGGGAAAGAAATCCTCATATCCACCAATCATGGAATTGATGAAATTGCCATGTACACACTTACACCATAGGAGGTAGCACATGTTAGAAGCCTTAAAGCAGCTTGTTTACGAAGCCAATATGGAGCTTCCAAGGTATGGGCTTGTCACCTTTACCTGGGGTAATGTCAGTGCCATTGACCGTGAAACGGGCATGTTTGTCATTAAGCCCAGCGGAGTGGATTATAACGAACTGGGGCCGGAAGACATGGTGGTCATGGATTTAGAGGGAAGAAAGGTGGAAGGAAAGTATAATCCTTCCTCCGATACTCCCACCCATCTGGAGCTTTATAAGGCATTTCAAAAGATCGGCGGGATCGTGCACACCCATTCTTCCTGGGCAACCAGCTGGGCCCAGTCCGGACGGGGGATTCCCTGCTACGGCACCACCCATGCAGATTACATATATGGAGAAGTTCCCTGCCTGCGCTGCCTGACAAAGGAAGAGATTGACCAGGGGTATGAGAAAAATACGGGACTTCTCATTACGGATTATTTTAAGGATAAGGAATATATGGCTATACCGGCCTGCCTTTGTAAAAACCATGGTCCCTTTACCTGGGGAACAAATGCCAGGGAGGCCGTGCATAATGCGGTGGTTTTAGAAGAGGTGGCCAAGATGGCCTACCGGTGTGAGCGGATCAATCCGGATGTGGCCCCTGCACCTCAGGAGCTGCTTGATAAGCATTATCTGAGAAAGCATGGAGCTAATGCCTATTATGGCCAGAAGGCGGAAGGGCAGGTTTGATAACAACAGTTATTTTTGAATTTGGAGAATAGCTGTCAATGGGGAGATAAAGATATATTGAGACAGTGAAAAAGCTTTTTAATACAGCATTATAAATAGGGGATTCATGGGAAAGATCCAGCTTTCAAGACTTTGGGGAAGCTGGCTTTTTCATGGAAAAATGTCAGAAAAACAGGAGAAATTTCTCTGGAATATGTAAAAGCCTGCCTTCCTGATGGGAGAGGTGGGCTTATGTTTTATAAGAAGATTCGATTCGCCTTTGGCTTATCAAAGGGCTGATTTACCGGATCAGGCTGTGATTTTCCTGCCTTCATAAAGTAAATTATGCCTAAGAAAGGTAACTTTTCATGGTCTTTAACGCATTTTTTTCCAGACGGCTCACCTGTGCCTGGCTGATGTGGATTTCTTCTGCCACCTCGGTCTGGGTCTTTCCTTCAAAAAAGCGCATGTCAATGATATGGCGTTCTCGTTCCGGAAGGCGTCTCATTGCCTCATTTAAGGAGATGTCCTCCACCCAGTTTTCTTCCAGGTTTTTTTTGTCACTGATCTGGTCCATGACAAAAAGAGGATCGCCGCCGTCAGAGTAAACCGGCTCATAAAGGCTGACAGGGCTTTGAATGGCATCCAGAGCATAGGTGATGTCTTCTTTGCTGACTCCGATCTCTTCGGCAATCTCCATGAGAGTTGGTTCCTTTAAGTTTTTTTTCATCAGATTTTCCTTGGCGTAGATTGCTTTATAAGCGGTATCACGCAGGGACCGGCTGACGCGGATGGAATTGTTATCCCTAAGATAACGCCGAACTTCGCCCAGGATCATGGGCACCGCGTAGGTGGAGAACCGGACGTTCTGGGTAATATCAAAATTGTCAATGGCTTTGATTAAACCGATGCAGCCAATCTGAAATAAGTCGTCTACGTTTTCGTTGCTGCCTGAAAAACGTTGTATGACACTGAGAACCAGTCTTAAGTTTCCCTTGATGTAATCTTCTCTGGCCTTTTTATCCCCGTCAAGAATCCGTTTGAACAGAACTTCCTTTTCCTCGTTGCTCAGAAGAGGCAGTTTGGAAGTATTGACACCGCAAATCTCTACTTTGTATCCAGACATATCTTTCCCTCCGCATCATTCTTTATTCCCGCAAAGGCAATGAGCCAAAATCAAGGTCACTTGATCCTGGCAATTGCTTGCGTAGCCAAATACGTTACAACTTGCTGCGGGTATTTGACTATCATAAAGAAATGATGTACTCATTCGAGGGCTTTTATACGATAGCTGAATTAAATTTTATTTCCAGTTTTTAGGTCATTATTAATCCTGCTTATTTTTTTCATACAGAATCAGCAGTCCTTTTAATAGGAGAGCGTCGTCATAATGAATTTTATGATAACACAGCGGGACCACGGAGGAAGCCAGGCCGCCGGTGGCCACAAGGCTTGCGAAAGTCCCAAGTTCCGCCTCCATTCGGTCGATGAGGCCGTCAATCATGGCGGCATTGCCGTAAAGGATACCGTTTTTCATGCAGTCAATGGTATTTTTGCCAATTACCCTGGTGGGTTTGTTCAAGCCGATGTAAGGAAGCTGTGCAGCCCGGCTGCTTAAAGAATCCAGGGACACTCTCAGCCCGGGGAATATAACTCCGCCGGTATAGTTTCCCTCCCGGTCAATGACGGACATGGTAGTGGCTGTTCCCATGTCAATGACAATGATGGGAGCAGGGTATTCCTTTAAAGCAGCCACCGCATCCACGATCAAATCGCTGCCAACGGTCTTTGGGTTGTCCATTTTGATGTTCAGCCCGGTCTTCATTCCGGAACCAACCACCATGGAAGTTTTTCCTGTTATTTTTTTAACAGCTCCCAGGACCACGTCGGTGAGAGGAGGAACAACGGAAGATAAGATCGCTCCTTCTATGGAAGAGAGAGGCAGATTGTGGATTTCCATAATATCTTTTATATTAACCGCATATTCCAGTTCGGTTTTTCCGTGATTTGTGGTGACTCGTTCTACAAAGTAAATGCCGGTATTGTCAATGCCGCCTATGACAATGTTGCTGTTTCCCATATCAATGGCCAAAATCATAAAGGGAACTCCTTTCCAACTTTTTTTTCTTGTGCTATACTGTAGAGTATCATATTTTAATTTGAAAAACAAGGAAGTTCCATTGGCCTTTGGCTCATAGAACAGGAGGCACTTATGCTGAAAGGAAAAAATATTATTTTGGGAGTAACAGGGAGCATTGCGGCCTATAAAATAGCCGGACTTGCCAGCATGCTGGTAAAAAAGGGCTGCACGGTAAACGTCATCATGACCCGGAATGCAACCAACTTCATCAATCCCATTACATTTGAAACATTGACAGGCAATAAATGCCTGGTAGATACTTTTGACCGCAATTTTCAGTACAGCGTGGAGCACGTATCCCTTGCAAAGCTTGCCGATGTGGTGATGATCGCTCCTGCCAGCGCCAATGTGATCGCAAAGCTGGCTCACGGAATTGCTGATGACATGCTCACCACCACGGTTTTGGCATGCAGATGCAAAAAAATAATTTCTCCGGCCATGAATACCAATATGTATGAAAATCCCATTGTCCAGGATAATTTAAAGATCTGTCAAAACTATGGCATGGAAGTGATACGCCCTGATTTCGGGTACTTAGCCTGCGGGGATATTGGAGCAGGAAAGATGCCGGATCCTGAGGTGCTTTTTGATTTCATTGAAAAAGAGGTCTGCTTTAAAAAAGATCTGGCCGGAAAGAAGATTCTGGTTACGGCCGGTCCAACCAGGGAAGCCATTGATCCGGTCCGGTTTATCACCAATCATTCCACAGGAAAAATGGGCTATGCGGTTGCAAAGGCAGCATCTCTCAGAGGGGCGGATGTGACTCTTGTAAGCGGAAAAACAGATATTCCAAAGCCCAGATTCGTGCGTTTCCTAGAGATTGAAAGCGCAAAGGAAATGTTTGATGAAGTCACGGCCATAGGGGAAAACCAGGATGCTGTCATCAAGGCCGCCGCTGTTGCAGATTACCGTCCAAAGAACGTGAATACGGAAAAAACAAAGAAAAAAGACGGGGAAATGGTCATAGAACTGGAGCGGACGGACGATATCCTTAAATGGCTGGGAGAACACCGGAAAGAAGGGCAGTTCCTCTGTGGATTTTCCATGGAAACCCAGAATATGCTGGAAAATTCAAGGGCAAAGCTGGATAAAAAGAATGTTGACATGATCGTTGCCAACAACTTAAAAGTAGCAGGCGCGGGTTTTGGAACGGATACCAATGTAGTTACCATTATCACCAGGGAAAAAGAACTGCCCCTGGATACCATGACAAAAGAAGAAGTGGCCCATCGCATTCTGGATGAGATATTTTCCAGTCAAAAGGATGGACAAAAGGAGCGGACATTATGAGAATTGAAAAAAGACAAATCATTGTACCAGGACAGGTGACCGGTCCTGCATGTTTGACCGGTTATTTATTGGACAGCATAAGCGTAAATCCGGAAAAGCTCCGTCCTGCTGTTATCGTGCTTCCGGGAGGCGGATACAGCCGCAGGTCGGACCGGGAAAGCGAACCAATTGCCCTGCAGTTTATGGCAATGGGCTTCCACGGGTTTGTGCTGGATTACAGCGTTGCCCCCAACCGTTTTCCTGTTTCCTTAAGAGAGCTTGCAGAAGCAGTGGCAATTATCAGGGAACACGGGGCAGAGTGGAAGGTGGATACAAATAAGATCATTGCATGCGGTTTTTCTGCCGCAGGGCATTTGGCCTGCAGCCTTGGGGTTTTCTGGGATAAAGCTTTTGCATGGGAAGCCATAAACAGGACTCCTGAGGAAATACGGCCTGATGGGCTGATCTTAAATTATCCGGTGATCACAAGCGGGGAATTTAAGCATGCCGGTTCTGTTTTAAGCCTTTTGGGCGAGGAGGCAACACAGGAGGAAACTGAGGCAATATCCCTGGAACGGTTTGTGACGGAAAAGATGCCAAAAGCTTTTCTGTGGCATACTTATACCGATGAATCCGTGCCCCTTGAAAACAGCCTGCTCTTAGCTGACGCCATGAGAAAGAATCACGTGAATTTTGAACTCCATGTTTATCCTGCGGGAGGCCATGGTCTGTCCCTGGCTAACGAGGAAACCGCAGGCTCCAATGAGGCCCTTCTTGAACCTTCCTGCCAGAGCTGGATTTCACTTGCAAAGACCTGGATTTCAAATTTTTAACCGAATCAAGCAGCGGAGCTGACTGCAAATATCCGCTTGGCTATGGAAGAGTGAATCTTGACTTATGGATGGAATCATAATACAATAGACAAGATTGAGACGTAAATTTTGGAGGAACTATTTTTGTGAATATAGCGGAAGAAATTAAAAAGAGAAGAACATTTGCCATTATTTCCCATCCGGATGCGGGAAAAACTACCTTAACGGAAAAATTTCTCCTTTATGGAGGAGCCATTAACCTTGCCGGAACCGTAAAAGGAAGAAAGGGCGCCAAACATGCCGTTTCCGACTGGATGGAAATTGAAAAGGAGAGAGGTATTTCCGTCACCTCCTCTGTGCTGCAGTTTAATTACGACGGATTCTGTATCAACATTCTGGACACACCCGGCCATCAGGATTTCTCTGAGGATACCTACCGTACCCTGATGGCAGCCGATTCCGCTGTCATGGTCATTGATGGTTCCAAAGGTGTGGAGGCTCAGACCATCAAGCTGTTTAAAGTCTGCGTTATGCGCCATATCCCTATTTTTACATTTGTGAATAAGATGGACCGGGAAGCAAGAGATCCCTTTGAACTGATGGATGAAATCGAGGAAGTGCTTGGGATCAGGACATGTCCGGTCAATTGGCCCATAGGCTGCGGAAGGGAATTTAAAGGGGTTTATGACCGCTTTAAAGAGACTATAACCACATTCCGCGCTTCCATGAACGGGCAGAAGGAAGTGGAGGCAACGGAAGTCCAGCTGGGAGATGCCCAGGTGGATGGGCTGATTGGAGAGAGCTATCACCGGCAGCTTATGGATGACATCGAACTTCTTGACGGTGCCAGCGATGAGCTGGATATGGAACGGGTAGGCAGAGGAGACTTGTCTCCTGTGTTTTTTGGTTCTGCTCTAACAAATTTCGGGGTGGAGACATTTTTGCAGCACTTTCTCCAGATGACCACTTCTCCCCTTCCCAGGCTGACCACAACAGGGGTTGCGGACCCCTTTGAAGAGGATTTTTCCGCTTTTGTATTCAAAATACAGGCTAATATGAATAAGGCTCACAGGGACCGAATCGCATTCATGCGGATCGTGTCCGGCAGGTTTGAAGCAGGTATGGAGGTAAATCATGTCCAGGGCTGTAAAAAACTGCGGTTATCCCAGCCTCAGCAGATGATGGCACAGGACCGGAAGATCGTGGAAGAAGCCTATGCAGGAGATATTATCGGCGTCTTTGATCCGGGCATTTTCTCCATTGGAGATACTCTTTGCAAATCCAATGAGAAATTTGAATATGAAGGAATCCCTACCTTTGCGCCGGAACATTTTGCAAGGGTACGGCAGATGGATACCATGAAAAGAAAGCAGTTCATCAAGGGAGTAAACCAGATCGCCCAGGAAGGCGCCATCCAGATCTTTCAGGAGTTTAATACGGGAATGGAAGAGATCATTGTGGGAGTTGTGGGAGAGCTGCAGTTTGAGGTATTGACCTACCGCCTGGAAAATGAGTACAACGTGGAAGTGAAACTTGAAAAGCTTCCATATGAATATATCCGCTGGATCGAGAATAAGGATGAAATTGACGTAGCCAGAATCCAGGGGACATCTGATATGAAACGGATCAAAGATCTAAAGGACAACCCGCTTCTGCTGTTTGTCAACAGCTGGAGCGTTGGCATGGTATTGGAGCGCAATCCGGGCCTGAAGCTTTCTGAATTCGGCCATAACTAAGAAAAACACGATTAGCCGGGAACGGTTTATGAAGAATAAAATATAAGGAGGAGCAGACAATGAGTAGAATTGATGAAGTAAGAGCAGCCATGGTAGAGGCTATGAAAGCAAAGAATAAGCAGAGAAAGGACGCCTTATCCATGCTTCTTTCCGCCCTTAAGAATTTTGAGATTGATAAAAAGGACCATACTCCCATTACAGAGGATGAGGCCAATACGGTTGTAAAGAAAGAAATCAGGCAGACCCAGGAAACTCATGACTTGGCACCTGAAGACAGGACGGATATCAGGGAAGAAGCAGCGTTCCGTATTTCTGTTTATAAGGAATTTGCACCTGAGGATATGGGAGAGGAGCAGATCAAGGAGATCATCCGGTCTGTTCTTGCAGAACTTGGAATCGAAACCCCTACCGCAGCGGATAAGGGAAAAATCATGAAGGTCCTGATGCCCAGGGTAAAGGGAAAAGCCGACGGCAAAGCCGTAAATGAAGCACTGGCAGCGATGATGAAGTAAGAAAAGGGGTGTGGACCATGTATAGGAAGGAAATAGAAGAATATATAGAGTCACATAAGCAGGAAATGATTGATGACATCTGCACATTGTGCCGCATTAACAGCGAAAAGATGCCATATAAGGAAGGGATGCCCTATGGACAGGGAGCTTTTGAGGCTCTGACCGAAGCTCTGGCAATTGCGGAGTCCTATGGTTTTTCCATTAACAATTACGATAATTATGTGGGAACAGCAGATTTAAATGATAAGGAGCAACAGCTTGACATCCTGGCCCACCTTGATGTGGTTCCGGCAGGAGAAGGCTGGAAGGAAACAGAACCTTTTGAGCCGGTGGTAAAAGGAGATAAGCTGTTTGGCCGAGGAACAGCCGATGATAAGGGACCGGCTGTTGCAGCACTTTATGCCATGAGAGCGGTAAAAGAACTGAATATTCCTCTTAAGAAAAATGTACGGCTGATCCTGGGAACCGATGAAGAGTGCGGAAGCTCTGACATCGCCCATTATTATGCCATAGAAAAAGAGGCGCCAATGACCTTTTCCCCTGATGGTGCCTTTCCGGTGGTGAACACGGAAAAAGGCGGCTTAAACGGCCATTTTACCGCTGAGTGGACTTCCTCCCAAGAACTTCCCAGGCTGGTGAGCATAGACGCGGGAACCAAGGTAAACGTAGTGCCGGGAAAAGCCACTGCAATGGTAGAAGGCATTGATGCCCAGGCTCTTGAGCTTGCAGCGGCAACGTGTGAAAAAAAGACGGGAATCCGTTTTCACCTGGAACTGGAAGAAGACACAGCTACCATTACAGCCATCGGAGAAAGCGCTCATGCATCTCTTCCTGAGGAAGGAAACAACGCCCTGACAGGACTTCTTGTGTACTTAACAGAGCTTCCTCTGGCAGAGTGTGAGCAGATGACCATGATCCGCCGCCTTCTGGAACTGATCCCTCATGGGGACACTTCAGGAAAGGCACTTGGCATTGCCATGGAAGATGAGCTTTCCGGCAGTCTGACTCTGGCATTCAGCTTGTTAAATGTGAGATCCTCCTGTCTGGAAGGAACCTTTGACAGCAGGTGTCCTGTTTGCTCCACAGAGGAAAATGTCCTGGAAGTTGTCAGAAAGAACATGGCGGAAAAGGGTTTTACCCTTCACAATGATTCCATGAAACCGCCTCATCATGTAGATGGAAATTCAGAATTTGTAAAAACCCTGCTGGGTGCTTATGAAAGCTATACCGGCCGTAAGGGAGAGTGCGTGTCAATGGGCGGCGGTACCTATGTTCATGCTTTAAAGAACGGCGTTGCTTTCGGCGCTTCCATGCCGGGAACAGATAACCGCATGCATGGAGCCGATGAGTATGCAGTCGTTGAAGAACTGGTGGTAAGCGCTAAGATATTTGCTCAGGTAATCGTGGATCTGTGTTCTTAAAAATAAGAATTTTTATCCCTAATTTTAAAATAAGTATTGACAAAAACAGGTAGAGAGCGTAAAATACGGCTCATAAAGGAATTCCTAGTTTGCCTATAGGAATCAGTGGGAGGAGTAGCTGCCATGAACCAGTTAAAAGCCATGCAGATGAATATGGATCAGATGAACGGCATGTGTATGATGATGTGCCGTGTATCAGAGTGCATAAAAATACGATAATCGTTTCATTTGTATGGATTGTGATTGGAATTCGCTGAGAGCTGCAAAACGCGGAAATTTTTAGGTCGCAAGTCTGTGCAGGGCTTGCGGCCTTTTTGTATCTTAAAGAAAAACTCTGCGGGTATCTCCTTACACCCGATAAAGCGGGATGGGCCCTGTCCCCAAAATGTGGACAGTAATAATGAAAAGAAAGGAAAAGGAAATAGACATATGCAGTCAGCAGAACCTATTATCCAGATGGTAGGACTAGGAAAAGAGTTCCGTACCGCAAACGGCCCCATTAAGGCCCTAGATGATATTAACCTATCCATTGAACAGGGAGAAATATTTGGAATTATCGGTTTGAGCGGAGCCGGAAAAAGCACCCTGGTCCGCTGTATCAATTATCTGGAAATCCCTACATCAGGAGATGTGCTTTTTGAAAGTAAGAGTCTGGCTTCCATGCGCCCCCGGGAACAAAGGCTGGCCAGGCAGTCCATGGGCATGATTTTTCAGCAGTTTAATTTACTGGCCCAGAGGAACGTTTTACAGAATGTGTGCTTTCCTCTGGAAATCGCAGGGGTTCCCAAAAAGGATGGAATAAAAAGAGCGATGGAGCTTTTGGAAATCGTAGGCCTTAAGGACAGGGCAAAGGCTTATCCGGCCCAGCTTTCAGGAGGGCAGAAGCAAAGGGTTGCCATAGCAAGAGCCCTGGCAACCAATCCCAAGGTTCTTCTTTGCGATGAAGCCACAAGCGCTTTGGATCCCAATACCACAAAGTCCATACTGGGACTTTTAAAGGACATTAACCGGTCCATGGGAGTTACCGTGGTTGTCATCACCCATGAGATGACGGTAATAGAAGCGATCTGTGACCGGGTGGCAATCATTGACCAGAGCCATATTGCAGAGGTGGGAAGCGTAAAAGAAATATTTTCTGAGCCAAAGTCCAAAATCGGCAGGCAGCTCATATTAGGGGATGCAGCGGAACAGGTCAGCAGGTTCGGCGGCTCTAAGAGGGTCCGCATCTCCTTTGACGGGCGGTCTTCCTTTGAACCGGTTCTTGCCAACATGATATTAGCCTGCAAAGTGCCGGTGAATATTATGCATGCCGAGACCAGAGATATTAACGGAACCGCCATGGGACAGATGGTCATCCAGCTTCCCAAGGAGGAAGTGGATCAAAACAGGATCCTTAATTATTTAAAAACAGCGGGAATTACTTATGAGGAGGTGAAGGATTATGATCTTTGATGGAACCGTTTTACAGATGCTTAAAACAGGCATATGGGAAAGCTTGTTCATGACATTTGCATCATCCTTTTTCGCGTACCTTATCGGAATCCCCTTAGGCATTTTTCTGGTTGTTACGGATAAAGACGGAATCTATCCGATTCCCTGGTTTCAGCGGATCCTTGGGCTTATTATAAACCTGCTCCGGTCCGTGCCGTTTATCATTTTACTTATTATGGTGCTTCCTATTACAAGAGCCATTGTAGGCACTACCCTGGGGGCAAAGGCTGTGATTCCGCCGTTGGTAATCGCCTCCGCGCCTTATGTAGCCAGAGTTGTGGAAGCTTCCTTTAAGGAAGTTGATCCAGGTGTGATCGAGGCAGCGAAATCCATGGGTTCTTCCACCCTTCAAATTATATGGAAGGTTCTTCTTCCGGAAGCAAAGCCTTCCCTTTTGGTGGGGGCAGCCCTTTCCATTACCACCATACTGGCCTATTCCGCTATGGCAGGCTTTGTAGGCGGAGGCGGACTTGGAGATATTGCAATTAAATACGGATATTATCGTTACCAGACGGAGATGATGTTCATAACCGTGGCGATTCTTGTCATCATTGTCCAGGTCATCCAGGAAGCGGGAATGAAGCTTTCCCGGGTGAGCGATAAGAGAATTAAGTAGTAACAGCCTCAGGCGTTACCATATAAAATTTTAAGGAGGAAAAATTATGAAAAAATCACTTTATGTACTTACGGCAGCCCTGGTTGCCGCAGGAGCGCTGACCGCATGTGCCGGAAGCAAGGGAGCACCTGCAACAACTGCAGCGGAAACAACACAGGCCGCATCAACAGAGGCGGCAAAGGCAGATGAGACAACAGCAGCAGAGAGCAAAGAGGCTTCCGGCGATCTGGAAAAGATCGTTGTTGGCGCAACCCCGGCTCCTCATGCAGAGATTTTAAACGCTGCAAAGGATATCTTAAAAGAAAAGGGATACGAGCTGGTAGTAAAGGAATATACGGATTATGTACAGCCAAACCTGGCTCTTGAATCCGGAGACTTAGATGCCAACTATTTCCAGCACCAGCCATACCTGGATCAGTTTAACGAGGAAAAGGGAACCGACCTTGTGAGCGCGGCCTCCATTCATTATGAGCCCTTTGGCATTTATGCAGGAAAGACAGATGCTCTTGACAAGCTTTCTGATGGAGCCCAGATCGCAGTGCCAAATGATGTTTCCAACGAGGCAAGAGCCCTGCTTTTACTGGCAGACAAAGGTCTGATCGGCTTAAAGGAAGGCGTTGAACTGAACGCTACTAAGAATGATATTGTAAAGAATGACAAGAATTTCAAGATCGTTGAAGTGGAAGCAGCTCAGCTTCCTCGTTCCTTAGGCGATGTGGATGTAGCTGTTATCAATGGAAACTATGCCATTGAGGCAGGCTTAAAGGTATCTGATGCCTTGGCTGTTGAAGATGCCAAGTCAATAGCAGCGACCCGCTACAGCAACATCGTTGCCGTGCGTGCAGGAGAGGAAGGCAGTGAGAAGTCAAAGGCCCTTGTTGAGGCTTTGACAAGCGATACTATTAAAAAGTTTATTGAAGAGACTTACGATGGTGCCGTAGTTCCTTCTTTCTAAACAGAGAATTCCTTAAACAATGAATAAAAGGCCGTTATGGAAAAGCTTTAAGCAATTTCCATAACGGCCTTTTTATCAAGATGCTTGATGTGCAGCCATATTTGGCCAGGCATGTTCCCTGCTGCATCTATTACACCAGCCGCTGCCTTACGCTTTGTCCCTGTCGGCATACTCCTGTATTGAATTAAGAGACAGAATCAGATGGCGCTCTGCCAGAGGGTATACTTTTTCAAAATCACATGTAATGATGCACACGGTATTCCCTCTTCCGGCAATGCGCTGCAGGGATTTCTTCAGCATATGCAGGGTGTCATAATCAATATATTTTTCAGGATAAATGCAGAAGATGATTTTCTTTCGCAGAAACTCAAGCCGGTATAAGTACATAGCCAGTTTTTCCTTTTTGGAAAGGTTCCGGCAGGAGGGGCGGGGCACAAACCCTTCTCCCTCATATTCTTTTAGGAAAGTCTGTTCCACATACTGCATTCTGGCGCGTTTTAAGATGCCCAGGGGACCGGCCAGTTTCCTGTAGCTGCCAATACATATATTATCTCTGGTGGACATTGTTTCAAAGATACAGTCCTCCAGATCAAATCCGGCAAATACAAAGGAAGCACAACTTTCCCCTTTGACGGGAGTTCCATAGACGCAGATGGAGCCGGATGTCAGATCCCGGGGATGGGAGAGGAGGGCCAGCAGTTGGGATGAGGCATTCCTGAACAGATCAAAGATGGCAACGATCCCTCCCTCATGAAGTTCAAAGCATATGTCCTTCAGTGAACCGTAACAGAGCCCATCCGCTTTCATCGCCACAACCGGAGATGCATGGGAAGAAGACTCTGTATAAGCCAGGGGACGGCTGTACAGTCTGGAAATATCAATGGTATTCCTTTTTTCATTGTATATCCACTTCACCATGCGATGGTTGTCCATAAAGTAAATGCGGTCTGAGAAAATCTGAAGCTGGTATATATCACAGGAGGTTATAAGAAAGGAAATCTTTTTTGCTTTCAGATGCTGGTACATTCTGGTGAACTGTGGGTCCTGAAAGAAAGTCAGCGGAATGTCATCCAGGATGATCAGCTTGGCTCCCAGTATATAAGCCTTCATTATTTCTACCAGGCATTGCTCTGACCTTGTAAGGCGGCTTATGGGCACCTGGGGAGGAATGGCAAGCTCCATCTCCCTCATGTAATTCTGCGCCTCATGGAGGATAAGCTTTCTGTGCATGAGAAAGGCCCTCCGCTTATGGCGCCGGATGATGAACACATTTTCCGCCACTGAGAGAGAGGGGATCAGGGAGCTGTGCTTTTGCACCAGGGCAACATGGGAGGCCAGATCCTGGCAGGAAACAGGGGATTCCTCATAGAAGAATCTGCCGCTGTCCGGAAGCTCCTGACCGGACAGGATAAGAGAAAGCAGGGTCTTTCCGGAGTCATGAAGTCCCATGAGTCCAATGATTTCACCCTTATATTGATACATGGTCAGATGATCTATGAGCGTGGTATTGTCTTTGTGCAGACATAAATCCTGTATCCGGTACAGTTCATCAGGCATTGGTATTTCCTCCGGTTTGGGAAAAGTCATCGGAATTCACGGAGATATAGGGGATGTGAAGCTCCACATCGGTTCCCAGGGCAGGAGTGCTGGATACATGAAGCCCGTAACCGTCTCCGAAGACCAGCCTCAGCCGCCGGTTCACGTTCCACAGGGCTATGCCGGTACTCTTTTTGCCGTAATTAGGTGAGACATAGTACTCCTGCTCCAGAGAGCGGTTCAGCATCTTAAGGGAATCGGAATCTATTCCTTTTCCATTATCGGATATGCGGATATTAATATGCTTTTTGGCTGGAATAACTTCTATGGTAATAACCCCGTGGTCTGCGGATTCCGTAAAGGCATGTATAATGCTGTTTTCCACAATGGGCTGCAGGGTGAGCTTTGGAATCACTGCATCCATGATGCTGCTCCAGGTATCCGGCAGATCCAGATTCAGACAGAACCTGTCCCGGAAGCGGTATTGCTGGATTTTCATATAATTGTTGATTACATTTATTTCATCGTTCAAAGTCGCAAAGTCGCTTTTCATGCTGATGCTGTAGCGGAAGAAGTTGGACAGGGCGTAGGTGATATCTGCTATCTCCCCCATGTCGCTCAATACGGCCTGGGCGCGGATGCATTCCAGGGCATTGTACAGAAAATGCGGGTTTATCTGATTTTGCAGGGTAAGAAGTTCAGTCTGCTTCTTCAGGATTTCATTTTCATAGTAGCGTGCATTGTCTCTGACGGCCTTTTGGCTGTGTTCCTCTAAGAGCTTTTGTAATTTCTTTTCTGTTAAGAGCTTCATAGTTGTTCTTTCCCTCTGCATGTCAACTGTATATTTTCCGGTAATCCTTTGGCGTGATGCCTACGTATTTTTTAAAAAGCTTACTGAAATAACGGGCATCCTGAAAGCCTGTGGAATATGCAATCTCATTGATGGACAGGTTTGAGTCCTTGAGCAGCTCCCTGGCCTGGCCTATCCGGTATGAATTTAAATAATCTACGAAATTCTCTCCGGTCTCTTTTTTAAAGATATTGGAAATGTAGGCCGGATTTAAGGATACCAGAAGCGCCGCATCCTCCAGCCGGATGGGATCGGTGTAATGATCTTCAATGTATTTGAGAAGCGTGCGGATGGGACGGGTGTTCTGAGCCTGGACAGCCTTGTGGATATTCTCAAATATGTAGGATACAGGTTCCGATACGGCAGCCTTAAGAGCATCTAAGGACAGGGCATTTTCTATGGCGTAGTGGATTTGGCCGGAGAGGTAGTCCAGCGGCACCTCTTCCTGGTCTAAAGACAAGTCCATTCGGACCAGCAGCCGGCATATCTCCTCCAGCAAGTCTATGATGTCAAACAGCGGAAACATGTTCCTGGGCCTGAAAAACAATTGATTTAATATAGCCATGAAATCCGTGATATTTACGGATTCAATGGCTTTTTTGAATTGCTGTAAAAATAAATTTTTCTCCACTTCCGTAAGATACGGGACCGGAGGCAGCTTCTTCCAGTACAGGATCTGGCCGCAGCCGGACAGTATGCGGTAATAGGCGGCGTCCGTGGCGTCTTTGTAGGACTGTCCGAAGGAAGAGATCTTATCATAGGCACCGCCCACTCCCATTGTAATCTTAAGTCCTGCAAACAGGTCCAGAAGATTACAGGCCTTCTGGTAAAATTCCTGGATGTGATTAACAATAGAGCCGGAAGCCTGCCAGGGATAATTGATCCCAAGAAAAATAGTGCTGCCCTCCACGCAGGAGAGGACCTGGAAGCAGAAGTCTTCAAATTCCTCGTGAAACATGGATATCAGTTTTTTGTTTAAGGAACTGATATTGTCCAGATTGTCGGCACTCTGGTTAACAAAGTCCAACTTAAGGCAAAGGATACAGAACAGTCCGGGTTTAAAGTCTATGCCATATTCACCGATGATCTGCTCCAGTGGGACGGATGGATCCTGGATTTCCCATATGATACGCTTTAAGAAAAAGGATTTGCCGGGATGCTCCGTGTGAATGGCAGGTTTAGCCTCGCCTCCGGCCTGAGACTGATGGCTTTTCAATTCCTCCAGAATTTTCCTTAGGGCCAGGTTCAGCTCGTTTTCATTGATGGGTTTCAGAATGTAGTCATCTACGGAATATTTCAAGGCATTGTGGGCGTACTCAAACTGCTTATAGCCGCTTACGATGATAAAGCGGCAGGGAATGTTTAAATATCGTGTCTGGCGGATCAGTTCAATGCCATCCATGACCGGCATGCTGATGTCTGTAATCACGATGGCAGGGCGCATTTCCTGAATCTGTTCAAACAGCTCCTGCCCGTTATGGGCACAGCCTGCAAATTCCAGCTGCAATTCATCCCAGTGAATCATTTTTTTAATCAGCTCGCAGATCAGGAATTCATCGTCGGCAATGAGCACCTTCATTCTTTCATTTATCACAAGACCCCTTCTTTCTCTTATCAGTGTGTCATTAATATAGCATATCAAAATACCAGTGTCAAATGAACAAGCAGGTAAAAGTGCATAAAAAACAGGCTGTAAATACACGGAAATAGAAATATTACACATATTCTAAAAAACGGTGCATTGTAAAAAAAACAAAAGGATTTTATGATTGGATCTATCAAACACCTGTGAACGGGTTGAGTGAGAAAGGAGAAGGAGTATGAACAAAAAGATACTTGCATGTGTATTGGCAACAGCTATGGCAACAGGAACTCTTGCAGGATGCGGAGGCGCTTCCAAGGGCGGTGCCGCTGCTGCGGGGGCCACGACAGCTTCGGAGGTAGCCGCCGGGGGAGGAGAAAGCAAGGCCGGTGAAACAAAGACCGAAGAGAACATTACCCTTACGCTGTGGCATATTGAAAATGATGCCAAACGGCAGGAGGTGGTGAAGCGTTGTATTGAGAGATTTGAGGCCGGCCATCCCAATGTAAAGGTGGAGCAGGTGCCCATGGAGAACGATCCTTATAAGACCAAGCTTACCACTGCCATGGCAGCCGGACAGGAGCCGGATATATTCATCTCATGGGGAGGCGGATGGCTTCAGTCCTTTGTGGAAGAGGGAAAAGTACTTGATATTGACGAGGAAGTGAGAAAAATCTCTGATATCTACCACGAATCAGCCCTTTCACTTTTCGAGCTTGAAGGGAAATACTGGGCAGTACCTTTCCGGGCAGGCGCGGCTCCTGTGTACTATAATACCGCGATTTATAAGGAACTGGGGCTTGAAGTTCCTAAGACTGTAGAAGAGCTTGAGGCCAATTGCGAAGTCATTAAGGAACACGGCATTATCCCCTTTGCAGAGGGCAATTCCAGTCAGTGGCCAGGTGCGCTTACCTTTATATGGCTGTCCCTTAGGGAGGGAGGCGCCCAGACATTCCTTGACGCCTATAACCGCACAGGCAATGCAACCTTTGAGGATGAGAGCTTTATTAAAGCCGGGCAGCGGATCCAGGATTGGGTGAAAAAAGGGTATTACCCCGAAGGCCTCAATGGTATCAACTATGATACAGGCGGCTCCAGAATGCTGTTCTACAGCGGCCAGGCAGCCCATATTGTACAGACCAACAGTTTCGTATCCAACTGTAAGTCTGAACAGCCGGATTTTTATGAAAATAATCTGGGGCTGTTCAACTATCCTGTAATAGAAGGCGGCAAGGGCAAGGCGGATGAGATTCTGGGAGGCGGCAACGGATATTCCATCTCTGCTTCCAGCAAACATCCCAAGGAGGCAATGGAGCTGGTAAAAGCCCTTACTGATCAGGAGTATGCGCAGGATATGTCTGATACTGCAGGTATCCTTACAGGAATAAAGGGTGTGGAAATCAAGGACAGCAAGCTGCAGCAGATGGAGGACCTTCTGGTAAATGCATCGTATATGCAGAACTTCTACGATCAGTTCCTGCCCACAGAGATGGGGAATCTGCACAAACAGACTACTTATGACCTCTTCGGGCTCACCACCACGCCAGAGCAGGCAGCAGCCGACATGGAAGCACAGGCACAGAAGGATCTGGTTAAGAAATAATACATGACCTGGATAGAGAGGGGGCTGCATGGCAGAATGCATGTTGCAGCCCCCTCCTTCCGGATCGCCCTCTGTGGGAAGGAGTGATTATATGAGCAAACGAAATAAACATATTGGAATCATAACGCTGTTTGTGCTTCCGGCCCTGCTGTTTTACGGAACATTTAATGTAGTGGGAATCATCAGGACATTCTTTTACAGCTTTATGGACTGGAAGGGAATCAGTGCCAACAGGACCTTTGCAGGATTTGGGAATTACATTGAGCTGTTCGGGGATTCTTTTTTCTGGAATGCCATGAAAAACAATATAATTTTGGTTATTGTTTCCGTTGGCATCCAGCTGCCCGGCGCCCTGCTTTTAGCTTTGCTGATCAATCAGGAGCTGAGGGGAACACGGTTTTTCCGCACAGTGTTCTTCATGCCCATGCTGCTGTCAACGGTTGCTACCGGTATCATGTGGATTCTGTTTTATGATCCCTATTTTGGCCTGATAGCCAGCCTCTTGCAGAAGCTGGGAATGAAAAGTATTGCTTTTCTGGAAGGGAGCTCATCCATGCCTTCCATTCTGCTCGTCATATGCTGGCAGTTCATTCCCTTCTATATGATCATATTAAAGGCGGGATTAACCAATATTTCTACGGAAATCTATGAAGCGGCCAGGATCGACGGAGCAAACGGAGAGCAGTGCTTCTGGAAAATCACCCTTCCTCTGCTTATACCGACTTTAAGATCTGCAGCGGTTCTGCAGCTGGTGGGGTCCCTGAAATACTTTGACTTATTTTACGTCATGATGGGAGGCGCACCTAACAAGGCTACGGAGCTGATGGCCACCTACATGTACAAGAAAGGGTTTACGGAATTCCGTATGGGATATGCCAGCGCCATTGCTGCCAGCATGTTCATTCTGTGTTTTGCCATTGCATGCATATTCCTTTATATTACGAGAGATAAGGAGGCGGCATAATATGGGCGTTTTTTTAAAAAGAAAAATCAGGAATACCATTCTCTATGCAATAAGTATCATTATTGCACTGATTACAGGGTTCCCCTTTGTATTTCTGGTCATCAACAGTTTCAAAAACATGGGGGAATACTTAACCAATATCTGGAGACTGCCAAAAGAGCCGTTTTTCGGTAATTACCAGTTGGTCCTGAAACCGGATTTTCTCCTGTACTTCTTAAACAGCGTCATGGTGTCGGCAGTCAGTGTTTTTATCATTGTGGTGGTGTCGTCCATGATTTCCTTTACCTTTGCAAGGCTTAAGTATAAGGGAAGGAATCTGCTTTATTTTGCCATTATCGCAGGCATGATGATCCCGGTACATACTACACTGATCCCCACATTCACGCTTTTAAGCAGCATCGGACTGACGGATACATTGACCGGCCTTGTAGGGCCTTATGTCAGTTATAACATTCCCATTGCCGTATTCATACTGACCCAGTTTTTCCGGGAAATACCAAAGGAGCTGGAGGAAGCGGCCATCATTGACGGCTGCGGCCTTGTGGGCACCTTTAAGAATATTATACTTCCGCTGTCTGGTCCGGCTATCTCCACAATTGTGGTGTATACGTTTTTAAACATCTGGAATGAATTCATCAATGCCAATGTGCTGATCAGCAGCACTTCAAAGAAAACCCTGCCCCTAGGGATCCGGGAATTCTACGGCATGCAGTCTGTAAATATACCGGCAGTGCTTACCGCTATCCTGATCGGATCGCTTCCGGTCATCCTTTTGTACTTTTTCGCACAGGAAAAGGTGGTTAACGGACTGACCCAGGGGGCGGTAAAAGGCTGAGCCCGCCCGGAAGGAACAGATCGTAAGAAAGGAGAGAAATTAATATGAATTTTGAAGAGAGGGCCAGGAAATTAGCTGGCAGGATGACCTTGGAAGAGAAAGCCTCCCTTCTAAGGTTTGACTCCCCGGCAGTGAAAAGACTGGGGATTCCCAGATACA
Source organism: Lachnospiraceae bacterium (assembly GCA_902363835.1). Classification (GTDB taxonomy): domain Bacteria; phylum Bacillota; class Clostridia; order Lachnospirales; family Lachnospiraceae; genus Lacrimispora. The sequence goes on along the minus strand of CABJBM010000018.1, from coordinate 80,945 downwards.
GCTGGTGGAATGAAGCGCTTCACGGCGTGGCCAGAGCCGGAACCGCAACCATGTTTCCCCAGGCCATCGGCATGGCGGCAATGTTTGACGAGGAGATGATAAGGGAGATCGGCGCTGTGGTGGGAACGGAAGCAAGGGCAAAGTACAATGCCTATGCGGCCCTGGAGGACCGGGATATCTATAAGGGACTGACCCTCTGGTCTCCCAATGTGAATATCTTCCGGGATCCCAGGTGGGGAAGAGGCCATGAGACGTATGGGGAAGATCCATACCTTTCCGGCAGACTGGGCGTGGGATTCATACAGGGAATCCAGGGAGAGGGCGAATACTTACTGGCGGCAGCCTGTGCCAAACACTTTGCGGTACACAGCGGGCCGGAGGAACAGCGCCATACCTTTGATGCCAAAGTCAGCAAAAAGGATTTGTGGGAAACCTATCTGCCTGCCTTTGAAGCCTGTGTCACCCAGGGTAAAGTAGAAGGGGTCATGGGAGCATATAACCGGACCAACGGAGAACCATGCTGCGGCAGCAAAACCCTGATACAGGATATTCTGAAAGAAAAGTGGAAGTTTGACGGGTATTTTGTATCGGACTGCTGGGCCATCAAGGATTTTCATGAAAACCATCATGTGACGGATACTGCCGCCCAGTCCGCTGCCATGGCCTTAAGGAATGGCTGTGACATTAACTGCGGAAACACTTATCTGCATATTTTAAGCGCCTATGAAAAAGGACTGGTGACAGAGGAGGAGATTACAGAGGCAGCAGTGCACGCTCTTCGCACCAGAATGCGTCTGGGACTGTTTGATGAGGACTGTCCCTACAATCAGATTCCCTATGAGGCGGTGGGGTGCAAAAAGCACCGGAAACTGGCTGTCAGGGCAGCGGAAAAATCCATGGTTCTCTTAAAAAATGACGGGTTCCTTCCTCTTGACAGAAAGCTGAAAAAGGTGGCTGTCATCGGGCCGAATGCAGACAGCCGCTGGCCCCTCATCGCCAATTACCACGGGACAGCGCCCCGGTATGTGACGGTACTGGATGGAATAGAGAATCTTCTTGGTGAGAATACAAGAATCTTTTACTCAGAAGGATGCCATACCATAAAGGACCGTGTGGAACGGCTGGCGCTGCCGGGAGACCGCATAAGTGAAGCAGTGACTGCAGCACTTGAGGCAGGATTGGCCATTGTGTGCGTGGGACTGGATGAGCGGTATGAAGGGGAGCAGCAGGATCTGGGCAACCGTTTTGATGAAGCAGTCAGTATGGCGGATAAGCCTTCCCTGGCCCTTCCCCAATCCCAGCACCGTCTGCTGACCGCGCTCATAGAGACCGGCGTGCCGCTGGTGGTGATAAATATGACGGGAAGCGCCATGGACCTGGCATGGCTGGATCAGGCGGAAAGCGTAAAGGCAATCTTGCAGGCGTGGTATCCCGGAGCTGAAGGCGGAACGGCCGTAGCCAGAGTCCTTTTCGGGGAGATCAGCCCAACAGGTAAGCTTCCGGTCACCTTCTACCGGTCAGAAAAGGAACTTCCTTCCTATGAGGATTACAGCATGAAAAACCGGACCTACCGATATATGGAAGAAGAAGCCCTGTATCCTTTTGGATTCGGCCTTTCCTATACCAGCTTCCTGTACAGGGATCTGGTGTGTGTTCCTGAAAGTGATGGCAGTGTATCCGTGTCCGTGAAGGTCAGGAACAAAGGTCCGTTTGATGGCGAGGAGGTGGTGCAGGTGTATGTGAAGAACTTAGATTCCTCTCTGGCAGTAAGGAATCATTCCCTGTGTGCCTTTTCCAGGGTGAGACTTGAAAAGGGACAGGAAAAAGAAGTGAGCTTCCGTCTGCCGGGTTTGACTTTCTGTGTGGTGGATCAGGATGGGGAACGCCGTATGGATGGACACCGGTACGACATATATGCTGGCGGCAGCCAGCCTGATAAAAGGAGCTGCCTGCTTACAGGCTCCCAACCCTTAAAAGCCCGGGTGGAACTGTAACAGGGACTGTGTGAGAGAAATCTGGAGAAGGAGAAAAAGAATGGATTTATTACAGGTAAGAAATGGTAAGATCGTGGATGAATCGGGAAATCCTGTGTACCTTCGCGGTACCTGTGTGGGCGGCTGGATGAACATGGAGGATTTTATCAATGGATATCCGGGTACGGAGAGCGGGATGAAGAGGGAGATGGCAAAGGCCCTTGGCGCAGGCAAGGCGGAATTGTTCTTTGAGACTATTCTTGACAACTTCCTGGCTGAGGAGGATATCCGGCTGATCCGGGAAACCGGAGCCAACTGCATCCGCATTCCTTTAAGTTACCGGCATTTTGAGGATGACCAGAATCCCTTTATATATAAGGAAGAGGGATTTAAACGGCTGGATGCCGTGCTGGATGCCTGTGAACGGCAGGGAGTTTACGTGATTCTGGATATGCATGCCTTATCAGGCTGGCAGAACTGCCACTGGCACAGTGATAACGAGCGGGGGGCAGCTCTTCTCTGGGGCTACCGCCATTTCCAGGAACGGATTACAGCCCTTTGGCAGGCTTTTGCACAAAGGTACAGGGACAGAACGGTGGTAGCGGGTTATGATCTGATGAATGAACCCTCCACAGGAACGCCTGCCGGTGAACATGCCTATGACTTTTACGAATTCTATCGGTCGGACTGGGCTGCAATCAACAAACTGTACCGGGAAATGGCTGATGGGATCAGGGGGATCGATAAAAAGCACATCCTGTTTTTGGAGGGGGATAATTATTCCAGGAATTTTGAAGGACTTGAAAAGCCTTTTGAGGATAATCTGGTGTACAGCAGCCACAACTACATACCGCCGGGATATGGGCCGGGGACGTACCCGGGATATTATGATGGGGTTTACTGGGATAAGAATAAACAAAAGACCGCATTCCTTAACCACCAGGGGACACAGTTTGCTATTAAGCACCATGTGCCTCTGTGGGTGGGCGAGTTCGGTTCCCAATATCATGGTTATCCTGAGGAGCTTCCATACCGTCTGGCTTCTATGGCCGACCAGCTGGATATTTACAACTCCTATGGAGTCCACTGGACCACCTGGACCTATAAGGATCCCGGGATCATGGGATGGGTATTCTTAGACCCGGAGAGTGAATACATGAAAATTATCCGCCCTGTCCAGGAACAAAAGCGCATCCTGGGAGCTGAGAATTTTGTCGCAGATTATGCAGGGGTGGCAGAGGGCAGGAAGAAATCCCGTGCGCTTGCCGATTATATTCTGGATGTGATGGGAGAAACCAGGCTTGATAAGGCTTCCAATGCCTTTGTGATGAATTACGGGGTGCTTAACGGTTATGGGGGCGCTATGCTGCAGCCTGCTTATGCCAGACGTTTTGCGGGATACAGCGAGGATGACCTGGAGCGTATTGCCGGAGGCTTTAAGCTGGAAAACTGCGTGAAAAATCAGCCTTATCTGAACCTTCTGAAACATATGCTGCATTGATAAATATCCGTTTCTCTGCTAGAATTGGATGTGAGAATTTATAAAAAAGCAGATTGGAATAACGGAAAGAGTGGGGAACTTAAGATGCGGAAAAAAATAGTCTGGAAAGAAAAAATGGCAGAATACTGGATGATTGGGCTTCTCCTCTTTCTGGTGGCAGCATTTTCTTATATGCTGCCGGTATTTGCAACCAGAGGGAACCTTGCCAGCTTCCTGCGTTCCATGCCCATCTTGGGAATTGCCACGCTTGGAGTGGCAATGCTGATGATTTCCGGCGGGATTGACCTGTCCTGCGGGGCTATTATGGCCTGCGCAGGAACGGCAGCCGCATACCTGGCAGTGCGGGGAATGCATCCGGCAGCGTGCGTGGCCCTGGGAATCCTCTGCGGCGGTGCCTGGGGGCTTCTCAACGGGTTTCTGATTACGCGGTTTGAGCTTAAGCCGTTTATTGTGACCGTTGGAAGCAGTTATATGATCCGGGGGCTGACTCAGATGTTCACCGGCGGCCTTCTGATCAGCGGTCTGCCAGGCTGGTTTTACCGCATTTCCAATACGAATCTGCTGGGCAATATCCTCTATTCCAATTTTCTCATCTTCCTGGTCCTGGCGGTGGCAGTTGCCCTTGTTATGAAATGTACAATTTTCGGCCGCTACTGCTATGCTGTAGGTTCCAGTAAGAAAGCCAGCAGCCTGGCCGGCATCCAGGTTAAGCGGCACCTTCTCAAGGTCTATTTTATTGAAGGGGCCCTTGCGGGGATTGCGGGAATCATCCTTATGTCCTACTTGAATGTGGGAGCCTCCAGTGAGGCGATGGGGCTGGAAGCATATGCCATTGCTGCTGTGATTATCGGCGGAATCCGATTTGAAGGAGGGGCAGGAGGCATTGTGCGCGCGGTTCTGGGGCTGCTTATTATAGAGGTGTTTAAAAACGGCATGAATGCGGCCGGATTAAATACTTACGGACAGCAGGCAGTCACAGGGCTTATGATCCTGGCAGCCATTGTGATGGACTATTTTCGGAAGAAGAGGGAAGAATCGGCATGAGAATGTTTAAAATATGGGCAATCGGACTGGCAGTATGCTTTTTTGCGGCCGGATGCGGAAGGCAGTCCAGTGCTGCTTTAGAAGGGCAGGAAGGAAAGAACCTGTATCTGATTGCATTAAATAAAGAAGGACCTTATTGGAAGCCGCTGATTCAAAGCGCGCAGGAACAGGCCAGGGAACGGGGATACTGTCTGATTGTAAAAGCGGGATTACCCGGGGATTCCTCACGGCCCCAGAAGCTGATTGAGATGGTTCAGGAGGCGATTGACCAGAAAGCAGACGGCATTGCCATGGCAGCCCTGGAACCGGAGATGTTTGATGTAAAAGCGGCGGAAGCAATGGCAGCCGGAATCAAAGTAGTCACCTATGATACGGATATCAGGAACAGCGTCAACCGGCTGGCATATATCGGAACCAATAATTATGAAGCCGGAATGGAGCTGGGAAGACGCGGTGGGGAAGACTTAAAAAAGAGAGGGATTACCGAAGGAAAACTGACAGCCGTTACCTACAGTGGTTCTGCCCAGAACATGACCGAGCGCTATAAGGGTCTTAAGGAAGGTTTTAACCAGGCCATGGGGAAGGAGGCTTCCCGGTTCACCTGGTGTGACTGGATTATCAATGACTTAAGCGTATCCAGGGCAAAGGAGCAGTTGGAGACACAGATCATGTCATACCCTGACTTAAAGGCGGTGTTCACCCTGGGAACAGAGTCTGTCATCACCGGAACCATGGAGGCCATCAAATCCCAGAACCTTCAGGGAATTTTGTACCATTATGGATTTGACTATTCCCCCACTCTGGCAGCCGGTGTGGATGAAGGCCTGATTACGGGCATTGTGGACCAAAACTGTCAAATGATTGGCAGAACGCTGGTGGACAAACTGGCGGACGCAGTGGAAGGGGGAGAGATTGGGAAAGAGTATTTAATTGACGTAACTTGGATAGAAGCTATGGATATAAAAGCGTATGGAGAGAAATCGGAGAGGTAATAAAAAATATGAATATAAAGCAGAAAAGCGCGCCCCAGCGGGAGCTGTGGGCGCAGTTTGACGCTCTGCAGATGGGAAGCGGCTGGGATGAGGAAGATATAAAGAAGCCTCAGATTTTGCTGGAGGATGCCTATGGGGACAGCCATCCGGGAAGTGTACACCTTTTGGGACTCATGGAACAGGTGAAATACGGCGTGTTTGAAAAAGGCGGGTATCCTGCACAGTATCATACCACGGATCTTTGCGACGGCTGTGCTCAGGGACATAACGGAATGAATTACATACTGGCCTCCAGAGAAGCTGTCTGCGATATGATAGAACTCCACGGTTCCGTGTACTCATGGGACGGGCTGGTACTGGCGGCATCCTGTGACAAGTCCATACCCGCCCAGCTGAAGGCGGCGGCCCGGCTTGACATTCCTTCCATATTCATACCAGGTGGAAGCATGAGGAACGGACCGGGGATGACGACTTCTCTGGTGGCAGGAGACATATCCCTGCGCCAGAAGCGGGAAGGGGATATTACTCCGCAGGAAATAAGGGATTACAAGCTGACAGGATGCCCGTCAGCCGGCGCATGTACGTTTCTGGGAACGGCCAGTACCATGCAATGCATGGCAGAAGCCCTGGGAATGGCCCTGCCCGGCTCCGCACTGATACCGGCCACCATGCGGGACATCCTGGCATGGGCGCGCAGGGCAGGTTATACCATAATGAAGCTGGTGGAAAAGGAGATACGCCCCAGCCAGATCATGACAAAGGAAGCATTTGAGAATGCCATCATTGTCCACAGTGCAATCGGAGGGTCCACCAATGGAGTCATCCATCTCACTTCCCTGGCAAGGGAGCTGGGTCTATCAATCGCACCGGAAAAATTTGATGAAATCAATCACCGGGTCCCCCACATCGGAAATATCACTCCCAGCGGGAAGCATCTGACAGAGGCCTTCTGGTTCGCAGGCGGAGTTCCCATGGTTGAACGGGAACTGAGGGATCTGCTGCATCTTGATGTAATGACAGTCACAGGCAGGACGCTTGGAGAGAATCTGGAAGATTTGGAGAAGGACGGTTTTTTTGAGCGTTATACAGGATATCTGAGCAATTACGGCTTAAAGAGGGAACAGGTTATTTTTCCGGTCTGTGAAGCTGACCAGAAGGGAACCATTGCCGTTATGCGGGGCAATCTGGCTCCCGAAGGAGCTGTTATTAAATATGCCGCATGTGTCAGGGAGATGTGGGAGCATAAGGGAAGGGCACGTGTATTTGACTGTGAGGAGGATGCTTACCAGTCAGTGGTGAAAAGGGAGATCCGCAGAGGCGATATCATTGTGATCCGCTATGAAGGGCCAAGGGGCAGCGGTATGCCGGAAATGCTCATGACCACAGAGGCAATTGTCTGTGATCATGAGCTTAATGGAAGCGTGGCCCTGGTTACGGACGGCAGGTTTTCCGGGGCCACAAGAGGGCCTGCCATTGGCCATGTGTCTCCGGAGGCAGCAGCAGGAGGCCCTCTTGCCTTTGTGAAGGACGGCGATATCATTTCCTACAGCGTAAAGGACAGAACCTTAAACCTGACGGGAATCCAGGGGGAGGAGCGGACGCTTCAGGAAATTGAGAAGGTGCTGGAGGAAAGGAGAAGAGAGGGAATCATTCCCAGACCAAAGCAAAAAGGGATATTGGCAAGATACACCAGAGATGCCTTATCAGCCATGGAAGGAGCTGGATATGAAGAATAAAAGATACAGAAAAGCGGGAAGGGAGATGGGGTAGATGAATGCAAAGTATATAACACCGGCAGTAACGGCATTAACAAAGGACGGCCATGTGGACATGGAGGCCAACAGGCGGATATACGACCATCTCATAGCAGGAGGGATGGATGGGATCCTGATTCTGGGAAGCATCGGAGAGTTTTTTGCCATTTCCCTGGAAGAAAAGAAACGGATGATCCGGGAGGCCCTTAATTACGTGAATCGCCGGGTGACGGTGTATGCAGGTACCGGCGGAACGGTTTTTGAGGAATGTGTGGAGCTGTCCCGTTATGCCCTTGAGCAGGGGGCGGACGGAGTTATGGTCATTTCTCCCTATTACTTTAACCTGCCGGACAGCGCTGTCCTGGATTTTTATGATACCCTGGCAGGGAGAATAGAAGGTCCGCTGCTGCTGTATAATTTTCCTGCCAGAACCGGCTATGACCTAAAGCCCCATGTGGTTCTGGAGCTGGCCCGCAGGAGGAAGAATATTGTGGGTATTAAGGACACAGTGGATGTAATGGGGCATACCAGGGCTTTGATTCAGACTGTGAAGAGCGAATTTCCTGAATTTCTGGTCTATTCGGGATTTGATGAATTTTTCTCCCACAATGTGATAAGCGGAGGAGACGGCTGTATCGCCGGGTTATCCAATTTTGCGCCGGAGACAGCCTCCGCCCTTGCTGAAGCGGCCAGGGCAGAGGATTTTGGGCTTTTGCGGGAATACCAGATGAAGATAGACCGGCTTATGGCGGTATACGATGTGGGAGAGCAGTTTGTACCTATTATAAAAAAAGCCATGGTGCTCCGCAGGATTCCCATGAAATCCGTATGTGCCAGACCCATGCAGGAGGCAACGGAGGAAGAGACCAGGCGGCTTGAGCAGATCTTAAGAGAAGAGGGATTGCTTGAGTAAACCCAGGGGAAGAGAGGGTGTTTGAAAAGCAGGGCAAAAAAATCCCCTCTATATATAATTAAAATAAGCAGTGCAAGGGAAAAGAACATTTTTTATCGGACATCCGTTGAAGAATGTTCTTTTTTTCCTTCTGTCGTTTTTTGCCGGATAAAATATTAGTTTTACAGTTAATGGAAAATATTGTATAATCGTCATATTATTGGAATATAATTCATATTCCAGTAATCGGATGGGCGGCCCAAAGTATGCCCCTTTTATCTTCCCTTGCTTTGCAAGTTCAGATAGCGCCCCTTTTATCTTCCCTTGCTTTGCAAGTTCAGATAAATTATATTATAAGAAAAAGGAGATGATAGAAATGGATCAGGATAATCAAGAAGATTCCTTACAGGAAAGGCGGGATTGGGATCAGGAGGTTGTTTATGTGCAGCCTGAGAAAGCGGATCAGAACAACATGGCCCTTGCATCCCTGGTTATGGGGATCCTTGGAATTATAACCTCCTGCTGCTGTTACGGAGGATTGATTTTCGGAAGCCTTGGGATCCTGTTTGCCCTGCTATCCAGGACAGAAGACAGGTTTGAAGGCTATGCAAAGGCAGGCCTTATTACTTCAGCCATTGCCATTGTGCTGGTTGTATTGGTTGCAATCGTATTTATCGGCCTTGTGGCGATGAATGGCATGGAGTTAGGAGGTGCATTTTCGTGAAAACTTCATCAGAACTTAAAAGGCGTGCCAGGAGGAACTTAAAAGGCAGATACGGCTTGTGTATTGGCATCCAGTTCCTTGTAGGGGCTGTTCTTCTGGCCATTTCCCTGGTGTATGTTTTAACATCATTTTCCATGGGGCTGGTGGATCCTTTTTCAGCCGGTACACAAAACATATCTGCCGGATATATGGCTGTGAGGGCAGGGATTTATTTATCCTTCCTGGCGGTCCTCTCCATATACAGTCTTTTCATGCCGGGAATCCTTAAGATTTATCTGAACATATGTACTGGCCATACGGCCAGGCTGTCTGATCTGCTTTTTGCTTTTCAGAATAAGCCTCATAAGTTTATAGGACTTTATTTCATAAATGTGTTAATTGGATTTATATGGGCTATTCCGTATTTCGTGGTACTTGCTGTTGCACTGATCACTGATTTTATACCGGTCATGGTGGTATTGCTGGTGCTTACGTATCTGTTACTGCTCATTGGAAGCATCATCACAATGCTGTTTTTATCCCAGGCAATGTTCCTTCTCATTGAGTCCCCCAATCAAAGGCTGTGGAACTGCCTCAAGGAAAGTGTGCGCATGATGAAGGGGAATAAAGGCAGGCTTTTTTACCTGTATTTAAGCTTTTTTGGAATGATAATTCTGGGATACTGCTCCTTAGGGATCGGCTTTCTTTGGGTATTTCCCTATATTCAAGCCACTGTGACAGAGTATTATCTGGATCTTAAGGAACAGCTTTCTCATAACTCTCCTGAAAGAGGGAGAGAAGTTTCCTTTGAGTCCATGTGGAACCAGGAAAATCAGTGGTAGAACCGTGTCAGACAGGAGGTGAGTGCATAGAATACAATAAGGAGGTGTATCTATGCGCATTTGTGATCTCAAACAAAAAGAAGTGATTAATATCTGTGACTGCAGACGCCTCGGCTATGTTGGTGATGTGGACTTTGACATGGAAACAGGTTGTCTTTTAGCCATTATTGTGCCAGGACCAGGGTGCTTTTGCGGCTTTTTAGTCAGGGAGAAAGAGTATGTAATTCCTTTCTGCGACATCAGACAGGTGGGGCCGGATATCATCCTTGTGAATGTGGATTTGGAAAAAGCAACGGAAAGATGCGGGATATAGGGAGGATGGGCTTGCGGATCTTTGGATTGTAAGTTATGATATAATATAAGAATTATGTAAAAATATTACAGTCCGTAAGACAGGAGGACCAGAAACGTGAAATGCCCATTTTGCAATGAAGCAGATACAAAGGTCATTGATTCCAGGCCGGCAGACGACAACAGCTCAATCAGACGCCGCAGACAATGCGAGAAATGCGGAAAGCGGTTTACCACCTATGAGAAGCTGGAGACCATGCCTCTCATGGTGATTAAAAAGGATAATTCCAGAGAGGTTTATGACCGTTCAAAAATAGAATCAGGAATTCTTCACTCCTGCCATAAGCGTCCGGTGTCATCTCAGCAGATTGATTCCATGGTAGATGAGATAGAAACTCAGGTTTTCAACCGTGAGGAAAAGGAAGTGGAAAGCACGGTGATCGGAGAGCTGGTCATGAAAAAGCTGCAGGAAGTGGATGAGGTGGCTTACGTTCGCTTTGCTTCCGTATACCGGGAATTTAAAGATGTGAGTACATTTATGGAAGAAATAGGAAAATTGTTAAAAAAGTAGGAGATCTATGTTTAAAAAATTTTATCCGGATGAAGATGCTGCTTCTGCATATGACATACCCTTTGAGGAATTATATGAGGGTGGGATCAGAGGCGTGGTTTTTGACATTGACAATACTCTGGTGCCTCATGGCGCACCTGCGGATGAAAGGACAAAGAAGCTGTTTTTGCGTCTGCACGAGCTTGGGCTGGAAACCTGCCTCCTTTCCAATAACAAGGAGCCAAGAGTGGCTTCCTTTGCAAGAGCTGCCGGAAGTCCCCGCTATATTTACAAAGGAAACAAGCCGGGAAGAAAAGGGTACCTAAGGGCCATGGAATTAATGGGAACGGATCCAAAACAGACGGTGTTTGTGGGAGATCAGCTTTTTACCGATGTTTATGGAGCTAAAAGAGCCGGAATCCGCAGCATACTGGTTAAGCCGATTCATCCAAAAGAAGAAATCCAGATTGTGTTAAAACGATTTTTAGAAGCGGTGGTGCTGTATTTTTACCACAGGGATAAGAAAAAACAAAAATGAGCCCCATCAAAGGAAGGAACATTTCCGGCGGGTAAAAGACCGCTCAGCCGGTTATAATACGGATGAGACGGACCGGACAAGCCGGCTGATCCAAAGGCTGCAGGAAACATACAAAAGAGCTCCGTGATTTGTGGGCGCCTTTACGCAAAAAACGTGGGCAGGAAAGGCGGTAGGAGGATATGAAAATTCTTGTATTAAACGGGCCGAATCTGAATTTTTTAGGAATCCGTGAAAAGGGGATATACGGAACAGAGGATTATCAGGCGCTTGTATCTATGCTGGAGGAAAAAGCCCGGCAGGAAGGTCATGAACTGGAGGTCTATCAGAGCAATTATGAAGGCGGGATCATCGACAAGATTCAGGAGGCATATCACAATGGCACAGAAGGGATTATTATCAATCCCGGAGCTTTTACCCATTATAGCTATGCCGTAAGAGATGCCCTGGGTTCCATAGAGATTCCAAAGATTGAAGTCCATATATCCAATGTCCATAAAAGGGAGGAATTCCGCCATACATCGGTGACTGCTCCTGTTTGTACCGGGCAGGTGGTTGGCCTGGGACTTAAAGGATATGTTCTGGCAATGGATTTTTTAACAGGGAAATAATCTCTCCAATCAAAGAAAAGGGAGAGATTTGTAAAAAACGGTTGAAAATGTATTTATTATAGTATAGAATATAAAAGGTTAAGAAGAGAAATTCAAGGAGGAATATCATTTATGATATCAGCGGGTGATTTTAGAAACGGTATCACATTGGAGATCGAGGGTACTGTATATCAGATTATGGAGTTCCAGCATGTAAAACCTGGAAAGGGTGCTGCGTTCGTAAGAACTAAGATTAAAGATGTGGTAAACGGTGGCGTTGTAGAGCGCACATTCCGCCCGACAGAAAAGTTCCCACAGGCAAGAATCGACAGATTAGACATGCAGTATCTGTATGCCGATGGCGATCTTCATAACTTTATGGATACAAGTACCTATGAGCAGGTAGCATTAGCGCCGGATGTAATCGGTGATGCGTTAAAGTTTGTGAAAGAGAATGAGACGGTTAAGGTATGCTCTTATAATGGTAAAGTGTATTCCGTAGAGCCTCCGTTATTCGTGGAACTGGTTATTACAGATACAGAGCCGGGATTCAAAGGCGATACTGCCCAGGGCGCTACCAAGCCTGCTACGGTTGAAACCGGTGCAGTGGTATATGTGCCATTATTTGTTGATCAGGGTGACAAAATTAAGATTGATACACGTACAGGTGAATACCTGTCCAGAGTTTAATCAGAAAGTAAAAGGACCGGGAAGCCCGGTCTTTTTTGCTGCTGTGCACCTGGTATGTATGGGCAAACAGGCTGCCGGAGAATATCCGGCAGCCTGTTTTAATTTGAAAGAGCTGACTCCTATGTAAATAAGGAAATCTGCCCGGTTATTTAACCACCTGTCCGCTGTAAACGATACGCCCATCAGAGATGGTGTATAGGATTTTGGTATCGGAAATTGCAGCCGGGTCGCAGGTGATGATGTTCTGGCTGAGGACCACCAGATCCGCTTTTTTGCCGGTCTCAATGGTGCCTATTTCTTTTTCCTCAAAGTTTTCGTAAGCAACGTTTTTTGTATATGCTTCAAGCATTTCATAAGGCGTTAAAGCCTGCTCCGGCCAGCGGTGCATATCCGTATTGTCTTCTCCGGCATAGGGGCTGTTGCGGGTGACACCTGTCTCAATTTCGTCAAGCACATTAAAAGGAGAAACAGGACCGTCACTGGCACCGGAGATTATGCATCCTGCATTTTTCATGTTCTTTGTAGGATAAAAAGCAAAGGCACGGTCCTCTCCCACATAAGCGGCCTCAAGCTGGCAGAAGGGATCATTGTACATCCATAAGAATTGGAGAGCAGCAACCACTTTCAAGTCCGCCATACGCTTAATATCACTGTCCTGAATGGCGCATACATGGGTCATGGTAAAACGTGAATCATGGACGCCGTTTGCCTTTTGGGCTGCCTCAAATGCATCAAGGGTGCCTTTAACAGCGCCGTCGCCAATGGCATGGACATGAATCTGAATTCCCGCCTGGTCAAGGGCCTTTACCATTTCGTTAAATTTATCCGGGTTCCATACCGGTTCGCCGTACCAGTCTTTGCCTTTTCCTGCAGCTTCCGTGTATGGCTTCAGCATGACCGCGGTAGCTCCTTCAGTAACACCGTCATAAAACAGCTTTACAGTGCCTCCCTTAACCATTGGCGTATCATTGGCTTTAATGCTTTTGGCCTCAGAAACCGCTTCTTCCGGAGTGCTGGAAATGCCTACAAAGGGAACTAATCTGATGCGGAGCGTCAATTTACCGGCCTTATCAATGGAACGGATTTGTTCGGGCTTGGCTATGGTCCCAATTCCTGTGATACCTGTAATGCCTGTGATTCCGTAAGAATTACATTCTTCCTGAAACTTTTCAAAAGCTGTGGTTATCATGTCATCCGTGATTTCCTTTTCAGGCAGTTTGGAAAGGACCAGATCTGCAGCGGAGTCATTAAGCATTCCGGTGGGGTCTCCGTTTTCATGGCGTTTGATAAGCCCTCCCTGGGGATCAGGAGTGTCCTTTGTGATGCCCGCAAGCTTAAGAGCGGCAGAATTGACCCAAACCGCATGATGGGAGGAGTCGGTAATCACTATGGGCTTATCCGGGCTAATGGCGTCTAAGTCTTCTTTCTGGGGGCCAGGATTGCTGCCGTCGGCCTGCTGATAGGGATTGAGCATAAAGGGGCTTCCTTCATAATATTCCATTTCCGGATGAGCGCTGACAAATTCTTTAATTACTTTTAAATACTCATCATTGTTTTTACATTGGCTGAGATCAATATTATAAAGCTTATCAATCCAGAATCCGGGAGCGTGGACATGCCCGTCCATGAACCCGGGGGTTACCATCTGCCCTTTTAAATCAATGACCTTTGTTTCGCCGGACACATACTTTTCGATCCCTTTGTCATCGCCAACATAAACGATTTCATTGCCGCGGATGGCTATAGCCTGTGCAATGCTTTTCTCATCTGTCATGGTCTGGATCAAACCGTTTTTTAGTACTAAGTCTGCTTTATCCGTATTTGCGGCTTTTGTATTTTCTTCTGCATGTTTCGTTTCCGGAGCCTGGGTACTGCCTGGGTCCGGGGTCTTTGTGCTGCTCTTGGCGCTTCCGGCACTGCCGGCGCATGCCGTCAGGGATGCAACCATTGCTGCTGTAAGCAGCATACTCACGAATTGTTTTTTCATAACTTTTCTCAACCTCTCTTTTTGCTTAATTTCTGCCGCCGTAAGCGGCAGGATTGCCCCCATTATACGTTTCGGTTTTCAAGGTTTACAATCAACCTTGTGTTGGACTTAACCTAAACTTTATATAAACTGGAACTGTTTTTTTACATTTCCATTGTTTGTCATATTGATAAGGGCAAAATATAGGAAAAGACTGTTGGAAAAAACCCAACAGCCTTACTTTTTATCCTTTGTTTGCATTTTAACAACTATATACATTTCAGCCTTCTCACGAATAACGCCACTCTTGCCGGACAACCGGCTATCTGTTCTCCCTCAGAAATTTCCCCCACCGCGGAACACATATCAGACTTCCCAGGATTCCTGTTGCTGCCACCATGCACAAAAATTTCAGGATAAAGGACCAGCCCGCAGAATCCGCCAGAGTTCCCAGCCCATAGACAGCCAGGCTGCTTCCTATATAGACCGTGGAATTGAGCAGGCCGGAGATGGTGGACACCTTGCCAAAGCGGATAAAATAGGAAGGGATAAAGCTGACCAGCATCACATTGATGCCCATCATACAAGAGGTTGTTACGGCAAAGAAAACCAGGGACACCCCTTCAAAAATTATCAAAAAGAGAATTGAAAAAAATGAGATCACAAACAGGATCACAGTGGTTTCCAATTCGTTTTTCTTTCCTTTCCGGTAAATCAGATTGGCAAAGTATACGCCAAACAGGTTGATAAACGGGAGAAAGGTGGTGGCAAAAATAGCGATAAAGGTTCCCACCTCATAGGTGCTGGAAAGGTAAGATGGCACCCAGCCCGTCACTCCGTCCCGAAGGGCTCCCTGAATGGTCAGAAGAAAGCCTGCCAGAGATAGGAGCAGAATCAGGTTTCCCGTAACCCGGAAGTCCCGGGTATTGGTGCCGTACTGGTCCATAGACTTCCTGCTGCAGCTGCGCTCTCTTTTCGGATATAATCCTTCCAGCCTGGTAAAACCTAAGGCCCAGAGAAGGGATACTGCCAGCATAAAGCCCCCTGATACCAGAAACACCATCCTCCAGCCGGAAACATAGATCAGGAAGGAGCATAGGGGATAGATGAGGAATACGGCTGCCGGATAAGTGGTGGCAATATTGACGCAGGCTGTTTTCTGTTCCTCCTGCGGAAGGTATTCCGAGAAGATGCGCAGCAGGGGAGACCAGGTCATGGACTGGGCGGCCCCATTGAGACACCAGACCGCTGTCATGGTTTCCGGTGAGGTGAGAAAGCACATGGAAAGGTTGGATAGTGAGGAGAGGAAAATCCCCGTAAAAATCATCCATTTGGGGGAAAAACGGTCTCCCAGAAACCCGCTGATAATCTGTCCAAATCCATAAGTGATGAAAAACCCGGTGCCCACCAGCCCGCAGGTGCGGTTTAAATAGCCTTCTGCTGCAATGATTTCCGACATGGAGGCAGTGTAGTTTTGCCGTCCGATGTAGGTGGAAAAGTAGGCGATCCAGCATAAAAGGAACAGGATACGATGCTTTTTCATTGCTCATCCCCAACGGTTCTGGTACAAATCTGCTTAAAATAAAATTCCCGGCTGGTGGCAATCAGGCCCAGCACAGATGCCTTTTCTCCCAGCCTTGACGGGATGACAGGAACAGGGATAGCAGCATGATCGTCAACGATTTTTTGTATCTTTGGAATCAGCTGTTCCTCAAAAGCCAGGTAGTCGCCGCCGATGATCACCAGTTCACAGTCAATGACGGACAAAAGGTTGCAGACCGCACATCCTAACTCAATGCTGATAAGATCCACCAGGGCAGTCACCTGGGGATCCTGCGCCTGGTACCGTTTGATCATATCAGGGAAGGTTGCAGGCTGGCCCTGGCAGTCATGGTTAAGCTGTCTGAGTATGGAGTCAATGCAGATTCGGTTTTCTAAGGAAGCATTTTTTGAGGTAAGGCTTTCCGGGGTAATGCAAAAACCGATTTCACCTGCTGCCAGATGGTTTCCCTCGTGCAGCCTTCCGTTTAACAGAATACCCGCGCCCACGCCCTGGCCGCAGCTTATAAAGGCCAGATGGCTGCAGTCCCGGCCGCCTCCGCAGCACCATTCTCCCAGAACGGAAGCATTGGCGCTGTTCTTAATCAGGACAGGGACAGGAAAAGCCTCTGTAAGGCGTTCCTCCATCTGTCCCACGTTAAAATCCCCGTATTTGGAGCTGACAATATAATTTTTGTCATTATCATTGAGGATACCAGGAGCGGATACGGCAATAGCTGCTAAGTCCTGATGGGTAATGCACTGGGAGGCCATGAGCATGGATACCGCATTGATGCACATGGTAATCCAGGAATTCAAATCAGCGGTGGGAGTCTGCTGAATGGTAAACTGGTTGATAATGGTACCTCTTAAATCGCTTAAGCAGAAATATGAATGCTGGTATTGAAAATCCATTACAATAATGTATTTAAAATCATCGCAGAAACCCAGAAGCGTCGGTTTTCTGCCGCCCCCGCTGGAACAAGCTCCTTCGCCGATTTCTTTAATAATGCCGATTTGCAGAAGAGCCGCCACATTGTCAGCCATGGATGGTTTGCTCATGTCCAGCATGCGGGCCAATTGAGCCTTGGAAGTGTCGCCTTTCTGAAAAATGGCGTCTAAGATAGCCCTTTGGTTGATTGTACGGACATGGCTGAGATTTACTGTTTTTTTCATAAGCGCTCCTATTTATAAAATATGTTTGCCAGCTTAAACACCGGCTTTTTCCCCGGAATCAGGGAAATACCGTCGGAATAGCCCTCCTCCCGGTCCTTTAAGGTTTCCACGAGACGGCCTCTCAGACAGTCAATCCGTTCCCTGCAGCCGGGATCATGGATTAAGTCGCAAAGCTCCTTTGGGTCCTGGTCCAGCCGGAAATAATGCTCATCCCCGGTCTGGCTGTACCAGATATATTTGTCCGTGGGGGTGACGATAAAGTGGTTTGATATTTCCCCGCCGCTGTGCTCCCCGTGAAGGTATTCCCTGTCAAAGCCGGTTTCTCCAAACAGGGAGGGGAAAAAACTTTGCCCATCGGCTTCATCAGGAACAGGAAGGTTCAGGGAATCTAAGATGGTTGGCATGATGTCCCTCAATTCCACCAGGTCCCTGGAAACCGGGATCTGGGTTTTGCCTGGAAACAGGTTCTTCCCTACACGGACGATCATGGGGATCCGGATGCTGCCCTGATAAGGCTGTACTTTCCGGAACAGGCCGTGATCAAACAGCAGTTCTCCATGATCCGAGAGGAAAATCAGGATACTGTCCTCTAAAAGCTCCTCCCTGTAAAGAGCCTGCAAAAGCCGCCCGATCTGGTGATCCATATGAGTAATGCAGGCATAGTAGCCAATCATGGCATCCTGCTTAAGCTTATCATTCTTTGTTCCATAGGGAGAGTCATAAAGCCCTTCATAATCCTTTGCCTTATGGGAAAAATCTTCCCAGGTCCCCACTGAAGGAGGCGCCAGCTTCCGGCTCCGGTAGATATCAAAATATTCCGAGGGAGCATCTAAGGGCGGGTGGGGCCTTACAAAGGAGGTCATAAGGAAAAAGGGCAGATCAGGATCCCGTTTCTCCAGGAAACGGATGCTTTCCGTAACCGTCCAGTTGGTGGGGTGGGACATGCTGTCATATACCCAGGGCGAAGCGATGAAGGAATTGCATTCCAGGCCGGTATCATTGACATCCGCTGCATTCCCGTGCCGGTCTTTCAGCCACCTTAAGTAGCTGTCACCATAAAGCTGGTTTTGCCGGGTTGGAAGGCTGGGCCTGCGGTAAAAGCCGATATATCCGTCATGAAGCGTCAGGTTATGGAAACCGCAGCGGCGAAGAGGTGGATGAACGTGAAGTTTTCCCACTGCCTCTGTATGATAGCCGTGGCGGGATAAAACCTGGGGAAGCATGTTGGGATAATCCCAATCAATTCCGTCCTGATAACCCACCCGGCCGTGGCGCTCCTGGCTCATTCCTGTAAACAGAGCGGCCCTGGAGGGGATGCAGCTTGGACAGGAAGCGTAGGCATTGGGGAAATAAGTACCCTCTGCGGCCAGGGAATCCAGATACGGCGTCTGAACATCCGGGTGCCCTGCAACTCCCATACAGTCTCCTCGCATCTGGTCGCACATAATTAGAACAATATTCGGCTGTTTCATAAGCTCCTCCTGAAAGTGAAATCTGATTTAGTACATTCCGCGGCAAAGAAAGTAAGGAATAATTACTAATTTAATAAAAGTATTATACGACACTATGGAGGAAATGTAAATATGTTTTAAAATTTTCATGGTATAGTGGTGAAAGGATACGAATAAAATCAATAATTGGAATAAAAAAGATACAAAATTTACAAAAAAGTTTAAAATGCCTATTGACTTGATAAGGAAAACTTGCTAAGATGATGCCATCTACATAAAGCCATGAAAACCTATCACCAAAAAAGGAGGAGAATCAATCATGAGGAAAAGAATTGGAGTTTTCGCATTATCTTTAGGCCTGGTCTGTTCACTTTTGGCCGGCTGCGGTAAGAGCGAACCGGCACCAGCCAAACCAACTGAGGAGACAACTACTGCAGCAGGGACTGCCAAGGCAGAGGAGACCAAAGCAGGGGGCGACCAGGTTACCCTGGAGTTATATCTGCAGAAAACAAATGTAGTGGATATTTTTCAGGAATTGATCACCCGTTTTGAAGAGCAGAACCCTGGAATCAAGATTGAGCTGACAAGTGTTCCTGATCCGGAGACAGCACTGGTTACAAGAATTGCTTCTAATGATTACCCGGATATAGTGACTATCTGGCCGGCGGAAAAGTTTTACCGGGATTTAATGAGAGACGGAGCCTTAATGGATATTTCCGATCAGACATTCTTAAACGATGTGGCGGATGAAACAAGAGAGATTGCCAAATATGACGGCAAGGATTACGCACTTTCCATGACAATGAGCGCTTATGGTCTCATTGTTAATAACAAGCTGTTTGAGGATAACGGCATTGAGAAGCCGCAAACCTGGGATGAGCTGATTGCAGCAGCCGAAGCATTTCAGGCAAAGGGAATCCAGCCTTTTGCATTTTACGACAAATCCACAGAGCAATTGGGGCAGATGGCAGAAAGGCTCATTGGTGTGATCAACAACGACATTACTTCCCAATTTAAGAAAGTGGGCAAAAAGGAAACAACCTGGGAAAATGAAAAAGAAATGAAGACACTGGCGGATGCCATGCTCCAGCTTCGCCAATACGGCCAGAAGGATACTCTGGGAGCAGGTTATGAGGACGCGTTCAATGATATTGCCACAGAAAAGGCAGCCATGATCTTTTACGGAAGCTGGGGAATCCAGACAATTCTTAACTTAAATCCGGATCTGGACATTGAAATGATAACCATCCCCAATCCTACGGGAGAAGCCAGCAAGGTTCCTGCCAGCATTGATACGGCGCTTTCCATTACAGAGAGCTGCAAGAACAAGGAAGCAGCCCTTAAGTTCCTGGAATTCATGGGTTCCAAAGAGACCGCCCAGTATTATGCGGATACGGAGAAGAATCCATCCGTTATCAAGACCGTTGACTACAAACGCCCGCAGCTCCAGACCATGAGCGAGAAGCTGAAAGCAGGTGAAATGTTCTTCAGCCCATCCGTATATTGGCCGGCAGGCTTCCGCAAGAGCTGGGAAGCTCCTCTGCAGCAGATGATCCTTTCCAAGGATGTGAATGCGTTTTTAAAGGACAGCGATTCCATCAGCATTGAGTATTTTGCAAATGAACAATAAGCAGCCGTAATCTGTATTGGTGCCGGTATGTGCTATGTGATGCGGCAGCCGTTTCTCAGTAATTTCCATAAACGGCTGCCGCACTCTGATAGAGGGAGACAGAAAATGAAGAGCCAAAACAGAAGGATGACGTTTTATAAAAAACAGTCCATTATTTTGAGCCTATTTGCAATTCCGCAGGCAATTGTGTATGTGATTTTTTTTATTGCCCCGATCATTGGCGGAATCATTTACAGCTTCACCGATTATAACGGAATCAACAAAAAGCTGAATTTTGTGGGGCTTGAGAATTACCGGGCAGTATTCAGCAATTCCCGTTTCTTGAAAACCGTAATGTTCAATGTAAAGTACAGCGCCCTCCTGGTTATTTTTATCGTGTCTCTGAGCCTGATACTTGCAATCATCTTAAACAGCAGCCTCCGGGGCAAGACCCTGTTCCGTTCTGTATTCTTTTTCCCGGCAGTGCTTCCGCTGCTCACCATGGGACTGGTGTTCAACAGCATCATCACAAAGGGTCTGCCGCAGCTTGGCGCAAGCCTTGGCCTTGAAAGCTGGGAGATAAGCCTTTTGTCAAAGCCGGATACCGCCATGTACGCCATTCTGTTCGTAGCCATATGGCAGGGCCTGGCCATTCCCACGGTACTGTTTCTTGCAGGGCTTCAGACTGTTCCAAAGGAGCTGGAGGAATCTGCAAGTCTGGATGGAGCTACGGCATGGAAGAAATTCCGGTTTATCACCCTGCCGTTTCTGGTTCCCACCATTACCATGGTATTTGTGCTGACCTTAAAGCAGGGGCTCATGGTATTTGATCTGATTATGTCCATGACCCAGGGCGGCCCGGCAGGTTCTACGGAGAGCATGGCAATGCTGATCTATAACCATGGCTTTGTGGAACGCCGCCTTAGCGTGGCAATGGCAGAGGCCCTGATACTGGCAGTGATTGTCTGCACCGTTTCGTTTATCCAGATCGTCTGGTCCAACAGGAAACGCATCTACTAGGAGGGTATGGCATGAACCAACGTAAAATACTAAACGCAGTGAAATACGGGATCCTGGTGTCAGGCTCTGTCCTGATTCTTCTTCCCATGATCCTGGTGGTAATAACTGCTTTTAAGTCAAATCTTCAGATAGCAGAAAGCTGGTTTTCCCTTCCGGTCCCGCTGTACCTGGATAATTTTAAAACCCTGTTTGCAAAGAATGAACTGAAATATGCGTTCTTAAACTCTGTTGTAATCGCAGGTGTTTTCCTGTTTATCAGTACTGTGACATTGCCTCTGACAGCCTACGGCGTATCCCGGACCATGGCTGATAACCGCTTTCTCCGGTTTTTTTACTACTTTTTGATTATTGGTCTGTTTGTTCCCTTCCAGGCAAAAATGATTCCTTTGATCATGATCGCCAGCAAGCTGGGAATGATGAACGTGCCGGGAATTATTGTGCTGTACATTGCCGGTTCTACCTGTGAGGGTGTATTCTTATGCGCCGGTTATCTTCAGTCCATCCCACCGGACATGGAGGAAGCCGCCTACATAGACGGAGCAGGTTTTTTCGAAACCTACAGCAAGGTGATTCTGCCCCTTATGAAGCCCATTCTTGCCACGGTGGCAATCCAGAATGCACTGTGGGTATGGAATGATTTCCAGTTACCCTTGCTGGTGCTCAATAAATCGTCCAGGTTTTGGACACTGATCCTTTATGTGTATAACTTTAAAACAGCATATCAGACGGATTTCGGTTTGATTTTTGCCTCATTCCTGATCTCCATGCTGCCAATCATGATATTCTATATTCTGATGCAGAAGCAGATTATCGGAGGCTTGACAGCAGGGGCTGTGAAAGGATAAAAAGGAGTTGTGATGAAAAAAAAGAAGCTGATTTTGGTATCCTTTGATGCCTTGTCCTGTACGGATTTAGAATATGTAAAAACCCTGCCTCATTTTTCCAGGATCATGAAAGAGGGAGCTTATTGCACCCATGTACATTCCGTGTACCCTTCCCTTACGTTTCCCAGCCATGCAAGCATTGCCACGGGCTGCCGTCCTTCTTCCCACGGAATCGTAAACAATTATGTGCTGGAGCCTTTTGCCCGGATTCACAAATGGAATTTTTACGCCTCCAGCTTAAAGCGCAGAGCCATATGGGACTATGCTGCGGAGAACGGGAAACGGGTGATGAACATGTCCTGGCCGGTCAGTGCAGGAGGGAAAATGGCCTACTCCATGCCGGAAATGTCTCCGGTCAAGCCCAAGGTCTGGAATATAGACAGCTTTGTAAGTCAGATGAAAGTGCTCTGCAAATATGGGACCCCCCGTTTTGCCATGAGAACGCTTTTGTCAGACAGGGAGCTTCCAAAGGCATGGTTTCTGGGAAAACAGCCTAATCTGGATATGTCCATGATGGACCGCTTTCTGGACGCTTTGAACCGGTATGATTTTGATATTGCCATGCTCCACATCTATGGCCTGGACGATGCTAAACATACCTACGGGATCTATTCCAGGAAATGCCAGTATTATCTGAAGGAGTATGACAGGTTTGTGGGGCAGCTTATGGATTATGCAAGGCAGTGCAGCGATCAGGCTGTGACGCTCCTGTTTACAGGAGACCATTCCCAAAAGCAGGTCTCCTATGCCATTCACGGAAACATAGTTCTGGAACGTCTGGGCTATTGCACCTATGAGAATAAAAGGCTTACCGGCTATAAGGCTTACCTGGACTCCGGTGACGGAATGGCTTATATCTACATAAAGGGCGGTGACAAAGAGCAGGTAACCGCCAGAATAAAGGAAGCCTTTGCAGCAAACAGAGGGATAAGCCGGGTAATGGAAAAAAAGGATTTTGAGAATCTGGGCTGCGACAAAGAGGCGGATCTGGTTCTTGAAGCAAAGGATGGCTATTACTTTGAGTCCGGATATGAAGAGGCTGCGGATGAGGAAGGAATTGTGAACAGCCATTACCAGGGGGTCCACGGATATCTCCCTGATGGAGCGGATTACCAGACCATGATGTTTGCCTGGGGAGAGGACGTGGCTCCTGTCCAGGTAGAGACTATGGGAATCATTGATATTCTGCCTTCTGTCTGCCACTTGCTGGATATGAAAATTGATCCGGTGGATGGAACCGCCAGGACTCAGATGTGGAAGAAAAGAACGGGGGGAGATTCCTGATGGAGATCCGGTATTTAGGTACAGGAGCGGCGGAAGGGATTCCCTCCGTTTTCTGCCAGTGTGAAACCTGCAAGAGGGCGTCAAAGCAGAAGGGAAAGGACATACGCACCAGGGCCAGCGCTCTTATTAATGGCAAACTTCTTCTGGACATTTCTCCTGACCTGTATTTTCATAAGCTTTGTTATGATCTGGATTTGTGGAAGGTAAAAGCAGTCTGCGTCACTCACTCCCACAGCGACCATTTTGACGGGGAAGAGCTGACACGGCGCAGCAGCGCCAATTACTGCCATATCCATGATGAGAAGCCATTGATGGTCTACGGCAACTCCAAGGTCTGCCGCATGGGCAGGGAAAGCTTTAAGGAGGAATTCGGAAAGGAGGAGGATCCGTCCGTGGTATTTTTTCCTGTCCGGCCGTTTGCGGAAATCAAGGTGGAGGAACTGACGGTCATTCCCATTCCGGCAAATCATGATCCCGCGGAAATGTGCTTTATTTATCTGATAGAAGAAGGAGAAACCTCGATCCTCTATGCAAATGACACAGGTCTTTTAGGACCGGAAGCTTATGATTTCCTGAAAGGAAAGAGGCTTTCCCTTGTCAGCCTGGACTGCACCTTTGGTTTCAATAAATGTCACGGCGGTTCTCATATGGGAATAGAAGAAAATATTACTGTTGCAAAACGTTTGGAGGAAGCAGGCTGCCTGACCCCCTCCACCATCGTCGCTGCAACCCATTTTTCCCATAACTGCAATATGAGCCATCAGGAACTGGAGCAAAGGCTTTATGAGGCGGGAATCCGGGCGGCCTGGGACGGGATGGAGCTTAAATGGAAATAATCATAAATATGTGACTTCATATATTTGGAAGGGGGAGTATTGATGCCAAACGGGGATATATTTGAAAGCATAAATCTGGTATCTGTGCTGACGCGTCTGACCCTTGCGGTGATGCTGGGAGGAATTCTTGGATTTGAGAGGGGAAGAAAGCGCAGGCCCGCAGGACTGCGTACCTATATGATTGTCTGCCTGGCATCGGCCCTGGTGATGATCACGGGAGAGTACCTGGTGGAGCGTTACCAGACCGGTGATCCGGCTCGCCTGGGCGCCCAGGTGATCAGCGGAATCGGCTTTCTGGGAGCAGGCACCATTATCATTACCTCCAAACAGGTAAAAGGACTGACCACTGCTGCAGGGCTTTGGGCGTCAGCCTGCCTTGGTCTTGCAGTAGGAGCCGGCTTTTATATGGGTTCTGTGCTGACCGGCATATTTCTGCTGCTCATCATGTCCCTGATGCAAAAAATCGACCATTATTTGTGCCTGCGTTCCAACCACATCCATTTCTTTGCGGAGTTTAAAACCATGGAGTCCATGGGAAATTTCATTCAGCAGCTCCGGGAAATGGGATGCCAGCTGGATGATCTGGAAGTTAACTCAAGGGAAGGGTATACGGACTATGTGGGTGCTACCTTCTGGGTGAAGATGGATATGCCGGTGAATCATATAGAAGCGATTCAGAAAATGAGCGGAATAAAAGGGGTAAAATATCTGGAGGAGCTGGAATATATGTGAGATGAGAAGCGCCGGTCCGTTATCGCCGGAAATTCTGGGGCGGAATGCAATAACAGAATATTACAGGGATAAAAGGTAAATATTATAAAATATAAAAAGAAAGCACCTTTTTGGGAAAGGATAAGGATTGTACCGATCCTCTTAACTTAAAAAGGCGCTTATTTTATTACCCGATCACCCGTTTCGGTCCAGGCAGCTGAAGGCCTCGGAGCAGTACGGTTTTGGAAAAGAAAAGGGAAAAGAATTTGATTTTTAAGATTACTTGTAATATAATTAATATTTAGCTTAGAAATATCTGGAATAGAAAAAGGAGACCAGGAACTGATGAAGAAGATTCTTGATTTGATTACGGCAGAGATGAAGGCAGCATTTGCGGACTGCGGATACGATGAGGCCTATGCAAAGGTGACCTTATCCAACCGCCCGGATCTTTGCGAATACCAGTGCAACGGAGCCATGGCAGCAGCCAAGGCTTATAAAAAGAAACCTTTTGATATCGCATCGGAAGTGGTGGAAAAGCTTACGGCCAGCCAAATATTTGCCGCAGTGGATGCGGTGATGCCGGGATTTATCAATTTAAAACTCAACTCAGATTATCTGGCAGAATATATGAACGGCATGGCTGATGAAGAGCAGTGCGGCTGTGAAAGAACAGAAGAACCCATGACAATTGTGGTGGATTACGGCGGAGCAAATGTGGCAAAGCCGCTGCATGTTGGTCATCTCCGTTCTGCAATTATTGGGGAAAGCATTAAGAGGATGGGCCGTTTTCTTGGACATCATGTCATTGGAGATGTTCATCTGGGAGATTGGGGCCTTCAGATGGGACTGATCATTGAGGAGCTAAAGGACAGAAAGCCGGAGCTGCCTTATTTTGACGAATCATATGAAGGAGAGTATCCAAAGGAAGCCCCCTTTACCATCAGTGAGCTGGAGGAAATCTATCCGGCGGCCAGTGCAAAAGCCAAATCAGATGAAGAATTCAGCGCAAAGGCCCATGATGCCACGTTAAAGCTTCAAAACGGCTTCCGGCCTTACCGTGCGATCTGGCGCCATATTATAGAAGTGTCTGTTGCCGATTTAAAGAAAAACTATGGAAACCTCAATGTTTCCTTTGACTTATGGAAAGGGGAAAGCGATGCAGAACCCTATATTGCCGGTTTAATCAAAGCACTGGAGGACAAAGGGCTTGCCTATGAAAGCCAGGGAGCCCTTGTGGTGGATATTGGAGAAGAGGGGGATTCAAAAGAACTTCCGCCCTGTATCGTAAGAAAGTCGGATGGCGCTGCCCTTTATTCCACTTCAGATCTTGGCACCATCATTGAACGGGAAAAGGAGATAAAGCCTGACTGGTATATCTATATCACGGATAAGCGCCAGGAGCTTCATTTCCTCCAGGTGTTCCGCGTGGCAAAAAAGGCCGGATTTGTATCACAGGATAAAAAGATGTCCCATCTCTGCTTTGGCACCATGAACGGAAAAGACGGAAAGCCCTTTAAGACAAGAGACGGCGGAGTCATGCGTCTGGAAACCCTTATATCGGACATCAGTCAGGCAGCTTACGAAAAGATTATGGAAAACCGTACTGTTTCTGAGGAAGAAGCGGAGGAAACATCAAAGATTGTGGGAATGGCGGCCTTAAAGTATGGGGATTTATCCAACCAGGCCTCTAAGGACTATGTGTTTGACATGGACCGCTTCGTATCCTTTGAAGGAAACACCGGACCTTATGTCCTTTATACCATCGTAAGGATCAAGTCCATCCTGGCAAAATACCAGGGCCTTGAGGACAAATACCAGGGGGAAGAGAAGATTCTTGCCGCTGCAACAGACGCGGAAAAAGATCTGATGCTGCAGCTTTCCAGATACAATGAAATTATGGAAACAAGCTTTGGAGAGCTTGCACCCCATAAAATATGCCAGTACATTTATGAGCTTGCCAACGCCTTTAACCGCTTTTATCATGATACCAAGATCATATCCGAGGAGGATAAAAAACGGCAGGCATCCTGGATCCGCCTGATCAGGCTTACCAAGGATGTATTGAATGCGTGCATTGGCGTGTTGGGAATTGAGGCGCCGGAGCGAATGTAAATGGTGAACGGATGTGAGGAGCTATGAAAGTATCACACTTGATGACAAATGCTTTCTGGAAGGGTGAATCAGGCGTCAGGGCCCTGGTGGAGGACCAGGGAAAGGAATACAGAGCAAGTCTGCATATCAAGGGTAGTCAGGTTTTTGACTACTCTTGTTCCTGTGCCCAGGGAAATTCCTACCGGGGCATGTGCCCCCACTGCAAAGCTCTGTTTGAGGTTTACAAGGAACAGGAATTGGAAAATCAGGGAAGGCCGGTGACCACTTCCCAGCAGGTAAGGGCCATGATCCGGGAATATACCAACAGGGAAGTGTCCCGCATCATGAGCGAGGGGGAAGAGGAGCAGGTAAGGCTTGATATGTCTCTCCTGATCAACCGCAGGGAAATAAAGCTGGAGTTTAAGCTGGGAAGGGACCGGCTCTATATGGTAAAGGATCTGGCTGCTTTTGCAAATGCAGTGGAAAACGGCACCTATGTGGAATACGGCAAAAATCTGGCATTTCATCACAGCCTTTCCGCCTTTGTAAAGGAAAGCAGGCCTCTTTTGGAATTCGTTCTGGAAATTGTAAATGCGTACTGCGAGCATTATGAACAGTTCCAGAAAAGCTCCTTTTCCACAAAGCCTGTTCTGCGGTTTTTGAATTTAAGCCAGGCAAACAGGGACCGCTTTTTTGGAATCATGATGGGGAAAACCCTGGAAATTGAGGATTACAGGGGACAGAAGCGGCAGCTTATGATCGTGGACCGCAATCCGGATCTGGCGGTTACAGTAAAACGCCAGGGGCGGGATGGGGTATTGGTGTCCATTGATCGGGAGCTTCTGGTCTTTGAAGGGGAACACCG
Source organism: Lachnospiraceae bacterium (assembly GCA_902363835.1). GTDB lineage: Bacteria > Bacillota > Clostridia > Lachnospirales > Lachnospiraceae > Lacrimispora. The sequence continues at coordinate 53,153 of CABJBM010000018.1, read as the reverse complement.
TTTATATCTTGCAGATATGAAATATTTATATTGCTGTGACCAGTCCTGCAGCGAAGCTCTTTCCGTGTTCCTGAAGCAGATGATGGAAGGGTTTAAAACCTCTTATGAAACGGAAATCAACAATAAGGATATGCCTCTTTTTTATGAAAGGGTTTTAAAACGGATTGCCTCCTATTGTACCATTGACTCGAAAGAACTGGATCTGGAGGCTTATAAACCGGAGGAACTGAAAGCCCGGTTTGATTTTGATTCCGACGGGCTTAAGGGGCTGGTTTTAAAGCCAACCCTTTCCTATGGGGATTATTCCTTCCAGCCGGTAGAGGATGAGCGCCTGCCTCGTACCGTGTGCAGGGATATACCCGGAGAGTTCCGCATCAGCCGCCTCATAACCAGGTATTTTAAATACAAGGAATATGAATCAGAGTATCCTGCTATCCGGGATGACGAAGAAGCGGTATACCGTTTGCTGAACTCAGGGATCAGTGAGTTCATGGCATTGGGGGATGTGTATTTTTCCGAATCCTTTAAAAAATTAAAGATCCTGCCGCCTCCCAAGATATCCATTGGAGTCCGCAGCACAGGGAACTGGCTGGAGCTGAGCGTGGACACTGACGGCCTGTCAGGAGAGGATTTGAAAAGGCTTTTAGAAGTGTACAGCCAGAAAAAAAGGTATTACCGCTTAAAGAGCGGGGAGTTTATAAGCCTTGATGACAACGGGCTTTTAACGGTTGCAAAGCTGGTGGAGGAGTTGGCTGCGGATCCGGATGCTTTGAATAAGTCTTTCCGCCTTCCCAAATACAGGGCGCTTTATTTAGACAGCATATTAAAAGAGGGAAACGGCATAACTCTTTACAGGGACCAGCTTTATAAAGCTGTGGTTAGGGGAATGAAATCCGTGGAGGACAGCGATTTTGAGGTTCCCCAGCCTCTGCGCCAGGTGCTGAGAGGGTATCAAAAGACGGGATTCCGCTGGCTTAAGACCCTGGACAGCTATGGCTTTGGAGGGATTCTTGCCGATGATATGGGCCTTGGAAAGACCATTCAGGTCATTGCCCTGCTCCTTGACGAGGCAGGGAAAAAAGACCATACCACTTCCCTTATTGTCTGTCCCGCCTCCCTGGTGTACAACTGGGAGAACGAGTTCCACATTTTTGCCCCTTCCCTTAAGGTGGTGACAATCACCGGCGTGGCAGGGGAACGGGAAGAACTGTTAATGCATAAGGGAGAAGAAGATGTGCTGATCACTTCCTATGATCTGTTAAAGCGGGACATTGATCTTTACAAGGACAGGTCCTTCCGGTTCCAGATCATTGATGAGGCCCAGTACATTAAAAATGCATCCACTCAAAGTGCCAGGGCGGTGAAGAGCATTGATGCAGGGAACCGGTTTGCATTGACAGGCACTCCCATTGAAAACCGTTTGTCAGAGCTGTGGAGCATTTTCGATTTCCTGATGCCCGGATTTTTGTTCACTTACCGGAAGTTTAAAAAGGAGTATGAACTGCCCATTATCCGGGATCAGGAGCAAGGGGTGCTGGAAAATCTTCACCGCCTGATCGGGCCCTTCCTTTTAAGGCGGCTTAAGAAAGACGTGTTAAAAGAGCTGCCGGATAAGCTGGAGACCACGGTTTATTCTGCTTTTGACAAGGAGCAGAAGGAATTGTATACAGCAAATGCATTCCGATTAAAGCAGGAGCTGGAACGCCTGGAAGACAGATCGGGAAGGGACAACATCCAGATCCTTTCGGCCCTTACCAGGCTCCGGCAGATATGCTGCGATCCCCATTTGTGCTATGACAATTACAAAGGGGAATCGGCAAAGCTGGAAACCTGCATGGACCTGGTTCGAAACGGAGTGGAGGGAGGACATAAGATCCTGCTTTTTTCCCAGTTCACCTCTATGCTGGACATCATTGAACAACGGATGAAAAAGGAGGCGATCCCATACTACATGCTGACAGGAGCAACTCCCAAAGAGGAACGGCTCCATATGGTGAATTCCTTTAAAGATGACGAAATCCCCCTGTTTCTCATCTCCTTAAAGGCAGGGGGAACAGGCCTTAACCTGACTGCGGCTGATATTGTCATACACTTTGATCCATGGTGGAACGTAGCGGCTCAGAACCAGGCAACGGACCGGGCTCACCGGATCGGTCAGGAAAAGCAGGTGAGCGTATTCAAGCTGATCACAAAAGGCACCATTGAGGAAAATATTTTAAAGCTTCAGGAATCCAAGAAAGATCTGGCGGAACAGATCATAACGGAAGGAACCGTATCCTTAAGTAATCTGACCAAAGAGGATCTGCTGGGGCTTTTGGATATTTAGAGAAACTTATTACGGGAACAATGCTGTGATTGAAATGAAAGGATGGATGAGTGATGAATGTAATACTGTTAAATGGAAGCCCTCATGAGAGCGGCTGCACCAACCGGGCCCTCCTTGAGGTGGAAAGGTCTTTGAATGAGGAAGGCATTGAAACTGAACTTTTTCACGTTGGGAGCCAGTCTGTTCATGGCTGTATTGCCTGTCAGAAGTGCTCAGAAACAGGAAGGTGCGTGTTTACTTATGACATGGTTAACCAGGTGCTGGATAAAATGGAAACAGCAGCAGGGCTGGTGATAGGTTCTCCGGTTTACTATGCTTCCCCTAACGGCACAGTACTTGCTTTTCTGGACCGTTTGTTTTATGCAGGACGAAATTTTGCCTTTAAGCCGGGAGCGGCCGTTGTTTCCGCCCGGAGGGCAGGAACCACCGCTTCTCTTGATGCTTTAAACAAGTATTTTACCATTGCCCAGATGCCGGTGGTTTCCTCCTCTTACTGGAACATGGTTCACGGATTTACGCCTCAGGAGGTTGAGCAGGATTTGGAAGGGCTTCACACCATGAGAACTCTGGGAAAAAATATGGCATGGCTGTTAAAATGTCTGGAAGTGGGAAAGGCCGCAGGAATCAGCCTTCCTGCCAGGGAAGAAATTCCCAGAACAAATTTTATCCGGTAAAAGATGAAAAAATCCCCTTTACTTTTTCTTTGTGTAGTGTATAATTAGAAAAGCACTAGATGTAGTGTAATTACAACTAAAGATACAAAATATAGAAGAGGTTAAGGTGACAGGAATGATTAAGGTTCAAAAGCGGGACGGCAGGATTGTAGAGTATGACAGAGAAAAGATCGTTACGGCCATTCGGAAGGCGAATTCGGAAGTAGAAGCTTGTGAGCAGGCTGCAGAGGAAATGATCGATGGGATACTGGATTATGTGGAGAGCCACGCAGGGGATGTGATCAACGTGGAGACCATCCAGGACATGATCGAGAGTGGTCTTGTAAATAAGAATAAGTACACCCTTTCCAAAAAGTATATCATATACCGTTACCAGAGGGCGCTTCTCAGGAAAGCAAATACAACGGATGAGTCTATCCTCAAGCTGATCAAGAACGAGAATAAAGAACTGGCAGAGGAAAATTCCAATAAAAATACCATACTGGCTTCCACCCAGAGAGATTATATTGCAGGAGAGGTGTCCAGGGACTTAACAAAACGGATGCTTCTTCCTGAGCGGATTTCCCTTGCTCATGAGCAGGGAGCCATTCATTTCCATGATGCGGATTATTTTGTGCAGCCTATTTTTAACTGCTGCCTGATCAATATAGGCGATATGCTGGATAACGGTACCGTGATGAACGAGAAAATGATCGAGAGCCCTAAGAGCTTTCAGGTGGCATGTACTGTCATGACCCAGATCATTGCGGCTGTCGCCAGCAATCAGTACGGCGGCCAGTCCGTGGATATCCGTCACTTGGGAAAATACTTAAGAAAAAGCAACAATAAATTCCATAATCAGATCCGTGAAGAATTCGGAGATACGCTTACGAAAGAAATGGTGGAAAAGATGGCTGCCATTCGTCTGAGAGATGAGCTGAAATCCGGCGTCCAGACCATTCAGTACCAGATCAATACCTTAATGACCACCAACGGGCAGGCACCTTTTGTCACTCTGTTTTTATGCCTTGATGAAAACGATGAATACATCAGGGAAAATGCCATGATCGTGGAGGAAGTCCTCCGCCAGAGACTGGAAGGAATCAAGAACGAAGCAGGGGCCTATGTCACACCTGCATTTCCAAAGCTGATTTATGTGCTGGATGAGAATAACTGCTTAAAGGGCGGACAATATGATTACATAACCAAACTGGCTGTAAAATGCTCCTCCAAGCGCATGTATCCGGATTACATTTCCGCTAAGAAGATGCGGGAAAATTACGAAGGAAATGTGTTCAGCTGTATGGGCTGCAGAAGCTTTTTGTCTACCTGGAAGGATGAGAACGGCAATTACAAGTTTGAGGGAAGGTTTAATCAGGGAGTGGTAAGCCTTAATCTGCCTCAGATCGGAATTCTGGCAAAAGGAGATGAGGATACCTTCTGGAAGATTTTGGAAGAGCGCCTGGATCTGTGCTATGAATCCCTGATGTGCAGGCATAAGTCCCTGGAAGGAACCCTTTCTGATGTAAGCCCTATTCACTGGCAGTATGGAGCTATTGCCCGGCTTAAAAAGGGAGAAAAGATTGATCCCCTGCTTCACAATGGCTACTCCACCATTTCCCTGGGATACATCGGCCTTTATGAGATGACAAAGCTCATGAAAGGGGTCAGCCATACGGCTCCGGAAGGGGAGGAATTTGCCCTTCGCGTCATGGACCGCATGAAAAAGGCTGTGGACCAATGGAAAAAGGAGACCGGCCTTGGCTTTGGCTTATACGGAACACCTGCGGAGTCTCTTTGCTACCGGTTCGCAAAAATCGACAGGGAACGGTTTGGAATCATACCCGATGTGACGGATAAGGGATATTATACCAACTCCTATCATGTTGACGTGCGGGAATCCATTGACGCATTTACCAAGTTCAACTTTGAAAGTAAGTTCCAGAAGATTTCCTCAGGCGGGGCCATTTCTTATGTGGAAGTCCCCAACATGCAGAATAATCTGGAAGCAATGGAGGAAGTGGTAAGGTTTATTTACGATAACATTCAGTATGCGGAGTTTAACACCAAATCAGACTTTTGCCAGGAATGCGGCTTTGACGGCGAGATCATCATCAACGACGACATGGAATGGGAATGCCCTCAGTGCCATAACAAAGACAAGAAACGAATGAATGTGACCAGAAGGACCTGCGGTTACCTGGGAGAGAATTTTTGGAACACCGGGAAGACAAAGGAGATCAAATCCAGGGTTCTTCATCTGTAGGAGGCTGTGTTATGAATTATGCGACCATAAAGCCTACGGATGTAGCAAACGGACCGGGAGTCAGGGTATCTTTATTTGTCAGCGGATGCACCCACCGCTGCAGGGAATGCTTTAATTCAGAAGCATGGGATTTCCATTACGGTCAGGAATACGGGCCGGAAACCACAGAAAAGATACTGGAATATTTAGACCATACTTACATTGCCGGCTTAAGCCTTTTGGGAGGAGAACCCATGGATCCGGCAAATCAAAAGGGAATTTTCTCCCTGGTGAAGAAGGTAAAGGAGCGGTTTCCGGAAAAGACCATCTGGTGTTACACAGGCTATGATTTTGAAGGGGACATCCTGGGGGACATGGCGGAAAGACTTCCTGAGACAAAGGGGATCTTAGCCTGTCTGGATGTTCTGGTAGACGGAAAGTTTGAAGTGGAAAAAAAGAATCTGAGGCTGCGGTTTAGAGGATCCTCCAACCAGCGGATCATTAAAGTACAGGATTCCCTTTCTTTGGGAAAGATTGTGCTGTGGGAATAAGAAAACAGGGCATTTTGCCGTCTGCATTAAGGGCAGCGGCAAAATGCTCTGTTTTTTGGTACCATAGGAAGTCTATCCTGTGAATCAAATCTGATTTAAATTAAGGATTGCAAATACCTCCTGTTTCCGCAATCTTTAACCTGATAATTCGACAAAATTCTCCAATAAATATAAAATTCGGTTCTTCTAATGCCTGATTAAGAACTCAGTTCCCCCTTTTTGCTTTGTTTCTGATAAGATACAACATGGAAAAAAATGAGTTTTTTTAATTGCATTTTATCCGGTAATGATTTGCGGCTGGCTTTTGTAATATGGCTGATTCGAGAAAATATGAATCTGCTGGTAATTAATATTATAAAGAGAGTCCGCATCAGCAACGGACAATTGTGTTATAAATAATACTCATACGAAAAGAAAGTTTTTATTCGATAATGACAGTAAGGAGTGAAAGACCATGCATCTATTAAGGATTGCTTTGCTGCTTAGTATTTATGATATCTTTATTCTGGTATATTTTATACAGGTATTTCACAGGAAAAGAAATCATTGGCTCTTATATATTGCTGCTGTTGTTATTGATGTTGGAACTACTTTACCATCTTATTTATTTCAGAATGATTTATTTACAATTTTAAACATGATGGTTTCGGTCATGTTAATTGTTTATCTTTTTTTCTATGTGAATGGATTACAAATAATTTATGCCGGAAGCATTTATGCTTTTTCTTTATACAGCAGCAGAGGAATTATTTGTTCTGTATTATCCATGGTAATGGATACCACTGTTTTTGACATTTTACAAAATGAAATCAGTCATGATATTGCATTGGCATTAGCTATTTTTTTGTCTATATTAATTAACCTGCTTATCCGCAAGGCAGTTGTTCCGGATAGCAATTCCGGAAATCTAATTAATAATAAGGAGCAGCTCCGGCTTGTTGTCATTTATCTTATATCAAATCTGGTACTTCTGATTGTTTTAAGCAATGGCAGTTATTACATTGAGGTCAAACAAACCTGGTTTTCAGTTTTATATCTGGCCATATGTATTGTAAGTAAAATATGGCTGATATTTGTCTTTGACCATACCATGAAAGTATTTGAATTGCTTAAATATGAGATGCATACCCGGAAGCTGCAGGAGCAGCTTTCGCGTCAAATGGCCCATTATCAATCCAATAAAAAGTTTACGGAGAGCTTTCGTATATTCCAGCATGATTATAAAAGAATCATGACCTCCGTTAACTCTTTGTTACAAAACAAAGAGTATGAGAAAGCAACCCAGATTTTAGATGGTGTAAACAATTCGATGCAGCAGAAATTACTGATTCATAAATCTTATTCCAATAATTTTCTGCTGGATGCAATCATCCATGATGCTGCCCGAGTTTGTGAAGAAAGAGGTATTTCTTTTTCAGCTCAGGCTTATCTTTCTGAAAACAGCCAAATATCAGATTTGGACATTGTTTATATTTTTTCCAATGCAATTGATAATGCCATTGAGGCCTGCAGTAAAATGTCTGGGCAGGATCAATTTATTCAAATCACAAGCAGCGGGAATTCGGAATGGGATTCCATTGAAATCGTCAATTCCTTTAACGGAGTGTTGCTGAGATCCGGCCAAAGACTTGAGACTACGAAAAAAAATAAAGATTATCACGGCCTTGGCTTGCGCATTATAGAGGAAACGGTGGAAAATCTGGAAGGGGTATTGCATATAGAACCGGATCAGGCGGCAAAAGTTTTTAAAATAGTGATAAGCATTCCTAAGGTTTCTGGCCTACATAAAAGCATTTAATGGCAAGTCTCAATTATAAATAGATTTTTGACAGCAGGATTTATATGAGTGACAGAAAGCGTAAGATAAAAATCAGAATTAAATGGTGAGAGAATATCGTGAATTTTATGTAAACTTCCAAACTGATGTAATGGTATTACTCAGCCTGGAGGCTTTCTGAGACAGGAAATCTTGTCAATACAGCAGACATTATTTCTGATATTAGTTTGTCAATGTCTAAAAATCAACTTACAAGAGCATGGTTTTTGCCATTTCCAGTTCTTCGTTCATCAATTCGTGAAAAAGTAATACAACCTCCTCCAGGATTTTATCATGCTTTTTAAGTAAAAAGGCCTTAAAAAGTCCATTTTTTACACAATTCCAGCGGTAGAAATAACCCTCATTAAAGTATTCATCAGAAGGCAAAGCAGTATTTAGATAATAGTGATAAAGATGGCGGTTATTGATCATGGCATCAATATATCTTCCCAGCATAAGCAATTCCTCATTGTTTTCACATGTTTTAATTTTTTCGGTGATTTTTTGCTGTGTTACTGGTTGATCTCGTACAATTGTCTTTGCTTCCTGCATGTGTGTTATGCCCAGGGATTGTTTTTTTACTAATTCTAATGAGCGCAGGTTAAAAATATAAGGAGCTATATCCATATAAGCCATTTTTGCGTTTTCTTCTTTATACGAAGGGTCAAAACACGAAAGTGTGCTTGAAGATTTTTTTTGTATAATTAAATAATGTTTTTCATGTGCAAGTTTATATATTGGGCTCCAAGGAAGAAAGTAAGCATCTATTCCAATGATAGCCATTCTTTTGTTCACGAGCATATCAAACTTCTCTTTTGCCTGTTCCGGTGAAACAGAAAGGGTGTTTTCTACCTTTAACCCCAATGTTTCCATATTTATAAGCATGCGCCGCGAAGAATAAATTTGAAAATAATTCTCATAAAGAAAATCCACTTCAGACCAAAGACTAGAAAAAGCCAATGAATACTCTATTCCAAAATATTGAGCAATGCTTATGATACAATTTTGATAGCAATTTAATCCCTTAAATGAAATCAGGTTCATTTTTCTTACGCTCCCGACCGCCTGGTTTTTCCGGCAGTATTCTTATCTATGACAGAGCAAAACTGTATTTCTTTTGGGCACTCAAAGTTTGCCAAATAAATATAGCAGAGTTTTTTTATGTCTTCTGCGGCAACCTTAAGGTGGCTCGTTACTATCTGGGCACAAAGTATTTCATTCCCGAATTTCTCCTTTTTTTCATAAACCTTGCAATCCTTTGTAAGCTTGCTTTCCTTGATACATTCTTCAACCTCTTTGGGTTGGACGATAAAGCCTCTTAAAAGTACTGTTGGGGCATTATTGCTGATCATTGGTTTCACAAGAGGGGCACATGCTGCAGACATATAGATATCTTCGATAAAAATGATACTTCGGCCAATTGATGCTGTGTCTTGTAGCCGTTCGAGATATGCTTTTGACGTAATTACTGCACAAGCCTCCCCTTGTTCTGCCAAAGTAGTAATTTCATATTTTGTTATCTGGATATTTAAGAGAAATACAATCATCTCTGCCAAAATGGCACCAAAAGATGCAGCCATATAGTTTTCATCATTTTCCTGATTAAATATCCAATTGATAATCATTTGTCATTCACCTCTTTTACCTTTTTTTCTACTATGGCTATTAGGTTTTCCACGCAAAGGCAGCTTTCCATTTCTAAGATTTCCAAGGTAATTGAATAAGCTGATTCTATTTCCAGTAAAAGGGTGATAAAGGAAAGTGAATCAAAGGATAAATCAGTATACAGATTGCTGCTTTTTTCTGCAGAAGCAGACGAGCAGTTTTTTTCATCAATCATCTGTAAAATTTGATCGCTTACAGTTATTAGGTTTACCTCACTGTGCAGTAATATTATACATTTCTTATATTGAAAGAGGATGGCCTATAAAATAAAAACTTATCATACAGAAATTTTCACTTTGTTATTCTAAAAACAATCCTCCGCTTATAACAAACCCTCCATACTGCGGCTCTGTAATATTTTCAGCCATTATTCCTGCTATGACCGCAACTAAAGTTCCTTCTTGCAGACTGATATTCAAATCGATCAATGATCCCCATCTGAGTGTATGTTTGGGATATGTGATTCCCCCTTCTAAAGGATCAGTGTAAGTTATTGTATTTTGTAAAATGGTATAAGCAAGCTCTGTCGCTTCTGAACTGGCTGTTCCAATACATACAAAAGGTCGTATGGTTGCACCATCAGAAAAGGTGTCATTCTCTGAAGTAGCGAAAACAACATAGATTTTTTTCAGTACAGCATCATAAGGAAGAATAAATGAGCTGCCGTATTGCATGGTTTCATTAAACACAATAACACCTGATTCCCAAACTCCCGGATCAAGTAAAATATATTGATAACCGCTTATACCAAAACCAGCAAATCCAATTTGTGAAGGATATCCCAGATCATCGGTAGAAAAATATAAGCCGTACTTACTCAGTGAAAACGGGATAGTTGCTGCTACTGGTCCGGTATCGCCGGTAGGCCCGATGGGTCCGGTGTCACCAGTAGGCCCAGCGACTTCGTTTGTTTCGTCTTCGTCCACAACCAAAGTCCCTTTTAGCGGAACCTGTTGGGAAAGGTATACAATTGATGTACTGATATTCACAAGTGAAAAAGTAACAGGCGCAGCTGCCACCTCAATAATTCCAACCCCATATACTTCTCCTGTTTTTATGGGAGAATTACCTATTATAAGATCACCCTGCGATGAAGATATGGCGAAAGCAGCTCCATTTAAAGATGATGATGACTGTGTTGCCAGCCACCAATGGATGATATATCTTCCGGCCTCCAGAATAAGGACAGTACCAGTTGCTGGATTATAGCTGATATTTCCTGAAAGATATTCAATTGAATCAAAAAGGACATTTGATCCGGTTTCGATTGATGTGGCAATATTTAAGTTTATTTGTAATGCGGAATTGCTCATTGTAATTCCTCATCATATATTTCTAATCGATAAATACAACGCATAATAATACTTGCCCATGCATTTTATGCAGGAAGAAGAGGCCAGGGAACTTTTCGGGTTTTACACCCATGCGGGGGCTCTGTTTTTGTGCACTTATTACCTGAGTGCTATTTTAATAAGAACAAGCCGGAATATGGAAATAGAATCAGGAGGGCTGAAGATAGAATACGAATAAATTCGTTGTAGAATTTTTCTGCTTAAATAGTTGGTATAAAGTAGAAAAATAAAGTAACTGTCTCAGTCGTGGTTGAGATAATAACTTTGGAAACATTGAAAATCCCCATAAGTAACAAATAAAGAAAGTGAAACAAATGAAACAAATATGAAACAAATGAAACAATATTGACAGATGACAAGAGGATTTTTATAATAAAAGTTACTAAAAAGTGGAAAAAATAAAACAATACTGACAAAGGAGAGATAGCAAATGGGGTGAATATTCGAGATGTAGCAAAAAAAGCTGGTGTATCACCTGCAACTGTTTCAAGATATTTTCACGGAAAAAATATAGTAACAGATGAGGCCTCAAGGAAAATAGAGTCTGCTGCCCGGGAGTTGAATTATACACCTGTAAGCAAACAAAAGAATCCTGGTGTGATTGCCGTACTGCTCACAAATCTAACGCTTTCATATTACAGCGAAGTATTAAAGATACTGCTGGAAGAGGTTCCCAGATATGGTTACCGGCTGGTGTTTTTTCCTGTTTCAAAAGACGGGGAAGAATACAAACAGTTTTTCAGGGATTTGGACATAACAGGTGTGATATATCTGGAAGAGGATTTAAATCAGGATATGCTGAACTACATAGAAGCCAAAAATATAAAGACTGTTATGTTAGGAGGGATAAGCGGGGATAAAAGATGCAAGATGGTCCACATTAACGATCTGGCAGCGGCTCATGCAGGGGCAAAATACTTACTGAAACTGCGTCATAAAAGCATTTTAATATTATCAGACTACCCTAGAAGCATTAGCTCCGGATTCCAGAGAATTACAGGCTGTAAAAGAGCTTATGAAGAACTTGGATTGGAGCTTGACCCCAAGATGATCAAATGCGGGGAGCTGACCTATGAAAGCGGTTTTGACATGACACAGCAGGCATTAAAAGAAGGACTGGAATTTACAGCAGTATTCGCTTTCAGTGATGATGCTGCCATGGGGGTGATCAGCGCTCTGGATCAGGCGAATTTGAATGTACCGGAAGATGTATCTGTATTAGGCTTTGACGGAATCAGCATTTCACAAAAGGTGACACCAAAGCTGACAACCATCAGACAGCCGATTAAAATGATGGTTGAACATACCTTGGATACATTTCAGAAAAAAGAAAAGGAAGAAAACATTGAAATAACACTGCCTTATAAGCTGGAGGAAGGCGGTACGTGCAAAGAAAATCTCTGAACCAAAATGAAAAGTAAGGGTTGCAAATCAAACTAAAAATGTGATGGAGGTTATAGCATGAAAAAGATATTGTGTATGGTGCTGGGAGTTTTAATGGCAGGTTCATTGGCAGCATGTCAAAGTTCAGGAAGTGTCGGAAAAAAGGAGGCAGAAAATAAAGAAAATAAAAAGACTAAAATTACTTTTGCATTGTGGGATGAAGTGCAGAAACCTGTTTTTGATAAAATTATAGAAAAGTTTGAAGCAGAAAATAAGGACATTGATGTGGAATTGCAGCTGACGCCATGGTCTCAGTACTGGACAAAATTAGATGCGGCTATGGGATCGGACAATGCGGCAGATGTGTTTTGGATGAATACATATCTTCCTAAATATGCAAGTGCAGGGGTATTGGAGCCTCTTGATGAATACATGAAAAAAGACGGTGTGAATCTGGATAATTATGTGAAAACCGTAGCGGACTCTTTGCAATATGATGGGAAACAGTATTGCCTTCCAAAAGGAATAGATACTGTTCAGGTGTTCTATAATAAGGCCATTTTTGAAAAGTATGATATTGCTGTGCCTGCAAACGGCTGGACCTGGGATGAAATGGTGAAAACAGCCACTGAATTAAAAGATAAGATAAGCACTGCAGGTTCCGATGAATACCCGATTTTAATGGAACTGGATCCGCAGCCTTCTTATTTTAACTTTATTCCTCAGTCAGGCGGATTTGTGATAAGTGAAGATAAAAAAACAGCTGGCTTTGATCAGGCAGGTACAATAAAAGCATATCAGGATGTTGTGGATCTGATTGACGCAGGTTTAATGCCTGGAAATGAAGTTTTATCCGATACCAAGGGAACGGATTTATTCCTGTCTCAAAAAGGAGCAATGCTGTTCATGGGTTCATGGAAAGTACCGGTATTGGATGATGCCAGTTTTGCAGAACACATAGGAACCATTGCCATGCCTCTGAAAGAAAAGGGCAATCAAAGTGTTATAGGCGGTTTGGGATATGCAATCAATTCCAATAGCAAGGAAAAAGAAGCTGCGTGGAAACTGGTACAGTATCTGGCAGGAGAAGAATCCAACAAGCTTCAGGCAGAAGCAAAGGTCGATGTTCCCGCACTCCTTAGCGCTCAGCAGTTTTATAAGACAAAATATATTGATGCAGCAGTTATCTTTGAAGCGGCAAAAACAGGATATGCATTCCCAACGTCTCTGACTGTTTCAGACTGGCTTCCGTCTTTAATGGAAATCTCAGGTAAAATATTTGCCAAAGAAGTGACTCCGGAACAAGGCTGTCAGCAGATTCAGAAAGCAATGCAAATTGCTTTGGATGGCGAGTCATAAAAAGAGGACCGCATTGCGGTGAAACGAAAGAAGTTCACACCGCATGGGGAGAAGCTTGTGGGGAGGTTCTGCATTATGAATGAGAGGGTATAGGATGAATAGAAAAAAGAGAAAGTCAGGCCGGTTAAGACGTCGGGAAATGGTGACCGGGTACCTGATGATAATCCCTTTGATGGCAGGGGTTATTGTATTTTTTATCGGAGCTTTTTTCCAGAATGTATACTATAGCTTTACTAATAAGTCCAGTTTTGGAACGCCTAAATTTATCGGACTGCAGAATTACCAGCAGCTTTTTCAGGACCAGGCATTTATAAGGGCATTTATTAACACCATTTTGTATGTAGTCATTTGTGTCCCCATGGTGGTGGTTTTGGCCTTAGGTATTGCTGTATTATTAAATTCCAGGGTAAAAGGCATTGATTTGTTCCGGGTATTTATTTTTCTGCCGGCAGTTACACTTCCGGCAGCCATTGGCCTTTTATGGAAATGGCTGATGAATTATAAGTTCGGTATCTTTAATGAAATGATCGGGAGATTCGGCATGGATCCGGTAGCATGGTTATCAGATCCCAAAGTGGTTTTGCTTTCCATATCCACGGTTTTTATCTGGGCCAGTGTTGCTTATCAGGTAATTGTGCTTTTAGCAGGGCTTCAGGGGGTTCCGGTGACTTATCAGGAAGCAGCTCAGATTGACGGAGCCAATGCAGCACAGCGGTTTTTCAAAATTACTTTGCCCCTTTTGTCACCAACCATCTTTTTTGTATGTGTTACAACGGTCATTAACGTATTTCAGATCTTTGACTTTATTTATTTGATGATTCCTCAGGGGAGCAGCGGAACGGAAGCTTCCCGGTCTTTGGTTACATATTTCTTTGAGCAGTCATTTGTGAAGTTCCATAAAGGCTATGGAGCGGCAATCAGCTTCATGCTGTTTTTATTGATACTTATGATTACTGCAGTGCAGATGGTCCTTCAAAAGAAACTGGTATTTTATGATGACTAAAGGGAGGAGGCGATGATATGAAGAAAAAATGGCCCGTTTATCTGCTTTTGACCATATGCACGATTGTAACAGTTGCTCCGTTTTTATGGATGATATTGACCTCCTTTAAAAGTTATGAAGAAAGTATACGGATACCGCCTACAATATTCCCGGAAATCTTTACCGTCCAAAGTTATGAACAGGTTTTAGATAAGTTCCCCTTTGTTTATTTTTATATCAATACATTTCTTGTGCTCTTTTTTACAATTGCGGTAGAGCTGACAATCTGTTCCATGGCCGCGTATGCTTTTGCCAGATTGGATTTCCCTGGCAGAGATGTGATCTTTATCATCTTGCTGGCTTTGCTGATGGTTCCTGGACAAATTTTCTTAGTGCCCAATTATGACATCATGGTTAAGCTGAAACTGGCAGATACGGTGACAGCATTGTGGCTTCCTAAGGTGTTCAGTGCATTTGGAACCTTTATGCTCCGTGAGTTTTTTAAAGGATTGCCAAAGAGCTTAGACGAAGCAGCTATGCTGGACGGGTGCAATTATTTTCAGATCTATTTCAGAGTTTTGCTGCCGCTTTTAAAGCTGGCTCTGGCATCTCTGGCGATTTTGACAGCGATTTCTACGTTTAAGGATTTGATGTGGCCGCTGATTGTGAATAATTCCATGAATAAGATGACACTGTCAGCAGGTCTGGCCATGCTGATCGGTGAACATACAACATACTATCCCCAGGTTATGGCCGGAGGTATTATTGCAATTATTCCCATGATTTTACTTTTCTTTATTTTTCAGAAGCAGTTTGTAGAAGGAATTGCAACCACAGGAGTGAAGCAGTAGAGGAGGTTCAGGATGATTGATTTGTTGGCAGTATGCGCCCATCCGGATGATTTGGAAGTATGCGCATCCGGAATATTTGCAAAAGCAAAAAAAGAAGGTTATAAAACAGGTCTGGTGATTTTCACAAGAGGAGAATCAGGCGGATATGCGGAGCAGAAAGTGAGGGAGAGTGAAGCAGAAAAGGCTGCCGGAATATTGGAACTGGATTATTTTGTGATGCTGGATTTCCCGGACGCAGGCGTGTACTTTGAAAAAAGCGGGGTAGATGCCCTGATTCCCCATCTTAGAACGTGTTCGCCAAGATATATTCTGACGCTTTTAGAAGATGATTACCATCCTGACCATGTGGCTGTATCCAGAATTACAAAAGCAGCCTGTTTTACGGCAGGACTGAAAAAATATTCCCAGGATGATACTGATTGGCATTATGAAGCAATTCTCTATTTTGGTGCGGATCAGAAGCGAAACAGAAGAAGGCCGGATATTTATGTGGATATCACAGATGTGATTGATATTAAGAAACAATCCTGTGAAGCGCACCAGTCTCAAAAGGTGCTGCCCTATGCAATGAATCTTGCAAAGGAGTACGGAAGAGCTGCCGGTGTGGAATATGCAGAAGGCCTGTTTCTGGGGGAAAGCATTACTGTGGACAGCATCAGCAGTATTATGAAAAAACAGGCTTTGTAATGGGCCGGCAAAGATGAGGAAACCATGGGAAATAACAGCAGCGCAGGTAATTGTGGAGCTTAATGCTGAAAAAGCGATTGACGCTTTGATGTTCCATCCTCTTATGTCTTCCTATTCTCTGGCCAAATCAATGGTAAAGGATTATTTTAAAGCATATCAGGAGTACACAGGAGGAATAATATGACTGGAGTAGCAGGATTTGGTATTGCCAATGTGGATTTTATTTTTGGAAACTCTCCCAGAATGCCCCGTCTGGGAGAAGAAATCTACAGCGGAAGCTGTTCAAGGCAGCTTGGGGGTGGTCCGGTTGCTACATTAATTCTGCTGTCAAAACTGGGGATTCCTGCAAAACTGGCTACATATATAGGAAAAGGGCCTTTAAGCCAATACCTTGTGGAAGAACTGGAGAAAAATAAGCTGCCTTATACCAACATGCTTTCTACCTCTGAGTATGATCCTGTAACCCTTAGCTGCGTGGTCTCATGTGAACAGGACCGGGGAATTATTTCATACCGCCCGGATGATGCTGCGTTTTTTGTGGAAAACCAGAATGTCTATGAGTTTTATAAAGGAAGTAAAATTGCCTTTTTATCATTGGAACAAAGAGAATTGTGCAGACCTTTGAAAGAAGCGGGAGCTGTTATTGTGCTGGATTCGGCGTGGAACGATACCATGAGCCTTGATTGGTACTATGATGTTTTCCCTTTTATAGATTACTTTATTCCAAATGAAATGGAGGCAAAAAAAATTACCGGAGGAGAAACCGCAGAAGAGGCTTTAAATATTCTGGACCGGTATCTTCACACTCCCATTGTAAAGAAGGGCAATGAAGGGTGTGTTTTTAAGAAAGATGAAAATATTTTCACAATTCCTCCGTTCCCTGTAAAACACGTTGATTCTACAGGGGCAGGAGATGCTTTTGCTGCCGGATTTATGTATGGCTTGTATTATGGGTTTGATATTGATGACTGCATCCGGTTTGGCAATGTTACAGGTGGAAATGCCGTCACAGAAATAGGCTGTCTTGCAGCAGAAATTGATGAGAAAAGATTATTGGCGAACTATCGTGAAATATAAAGAATTCTCAAAAGCTTAATCGTAATTTCCCGGTGTAAAACGGGCCCTGGTATTTTGGGGCCCGTTTTACGTGCTTCTTACCGCTTAAAACCGGCCACTTACCTGTAAACCCTGTAAATACTGATCAAAATATGGTATGATAAAGCAGCAATCAGGAGGAAGCAGTATGAAAACCAATATTAAAACAATCAACCACGAGGTGGAGGAATCTGCGGACTTATACATCCATGAGCGTGATGGTGCAGTGGATCGTCTTGTGGAATATCTGGAACAGGATTTGTTCCGGTCAGTCACGCTTTTATGCCAAAGGGGAGAAACGATCTGCCGGGTTCCCAGCTTTGAGATTTATTTGATTGAAACAGTAAATGAAAAACAGGTGGTCCATACGGAACAGGAGACATATGAGGTGAATAAGAGACTTTATGAACTGGAACGGCTTCTTCCATCTAATTTTATCCGGATATCCAAGTCTGTGGTTATGAACATAGATAAGGTAAGGCACTACACTCCCATGCTGAATGGGCTTATGAAGGTTTCCATGTTAAATTCCCAGGTGACTTATATTTCCAGAAAATACTTAAAAGAGGTAAAGGACAGGATTTTGGAGGTGAGGGATTATGAATAAGAACGAGGGAAAAAGAGAAATATTTTGGGAGATCCTGCTTTCCGGAGCAAATTTGGGAACGATTTTGTTTGCAGGTGGTTTAGTGGGACTTTGGCTTTTGTCCGGCGGGCAGAAGATGGAGATTGTAATGGACCATCTGGGCCTGTTTTTTCTCATTTATCTTGGGGGAGGCTGCCTGTTTCAGCTGTTTAAACGGCTGCCTGAACTGGACCTCAGCTGGTTCCGCGGCATAGCTTTTATGTATTGGTATTATATTTTAGTGTTCATCCTATTGATCATTGCCCAAGTTCTTCCGGATTATTTGAGATACATGATCTTATCGGATGTTGTGGTTATTTTTGGGAGAGGGGGATTGAACTACCTTTACGCAAAGCACACTGCCAACCAGTTGAATATGGCTAAGGGAAGGCGGACCCTGGTTATTGACTTAAATGAACATCCCGGCACAAAGGAAGAATTTTTCTCCCTCCTGGATGATTACTGCATCAAGAACCGCATGTGCCTGGAGTATATAAAACGGGATATTCCGGCTGTGGTGAAGATGGACGGAGTTCTTCATGAGGTGGATTTAAGAAGTTATTATACTTATGGGGGACCTGTATACACCATGGACATCACAAGGCTTTAATAGCTGAGAATTCCTTAGGCTGTCTCTGTTCACAAACCTGAAAACCTGTGGTAAAATAAGCTTAAATAAGCAGGAACAGGAGCGGAACATGACCCATAATCCAAGCAAAAGCGAAAAAACAAAATACCGTCTGGCTGATTCCATAAAGAATTGCATGAAGATAAAACCCGTGGATAAGATTACGGTGCAGAACATTGTGGATGAGTGCGGGATGACCAGACAGACCTTTTACCGCAATTTTAAGGATAAGTACGATTTGATCAACTGGTATTTTGACAAGCTGGTGCTGCAGGCCTTTGCCCAGATCGGAGTGGATAAGACCGTAGTCCAAAGCCTTAGGGAAAAGTTTGAATTCATCAAAAAGGAAAAGATATTCTTCACAGAGGCATTCCGTTCCGATGATTATAATTCTTTAAAAGAGCATGATTTTGAACTGATCATGGGATTTTATACGGAGCTGATCACCAGGAAGAGAAAGGAGTTGCTTTCCGAAGAGATCCTGTTTCTTCTTGAGATGTATTGCAGAGGCTCCGTATATATGACCGTGAAATGGGTTCTCTCAGGCATGAAGCAGACTCCAAAAGAGATGGCGGCAAGCCTGACGGAAGCCATGCCCCCAAGGCTTGCCAAGGTATTTTCAGAAGCAGGCCTGATTTAGATATGATTGATATAGGATAAAAGTTACAGCCTGTATTTTTTGTAAAAATTGTTACAAAGAATACAGATTGTAACTTTATTTTTTGTCCCTGAGTTGTTAAAATTGTAACATAAGAAGCATGTCTTTTATTAAGGAGAAAGAGAGGTTATTATGGTAAACAGAATCGTATTAAATGAAACATCATACCACGGTTCCGGTGCAATTGGGGAGATTCCGGGAGAGGTAAAAAAAAGAGGATTTCAGAAGGCATTTGTTGCCTCTGATCCTGATTTAATTAAATTTAACGTGACCTCAAAAATCACAAAGGTTCTGGAAGAAAATGAAATGGATTATGAGATTTATTCGGATATCAAGCCAAATCCCACCATAGAAAATGTTCAGACAGGAGTAGAAGCCTTTAAAAAGTCAGGGGCAGACTATATCATAGCAGTGGGCGGCGGCTCTTCCATGGATACTGCAAAGGCCATTGGCATTATCATTGCAAATCCGGAATATGAAGATGTGAGAAGCTTAGAGGGCGTAGCTCCCACCAAAAAGCCCAGCGTTCCCATCATTGCCGTTCCTACGACGGCAGGCACTGCAGCAGAAGTTACCATTAATTACGTGATTACGGATGTGGAGAAAAAACGCAAGTTCGTCTGTGTGGATCCTCACGATATCCCGGTTGTTGCGATTGTGGATCCGGATATGATGTCCAGCATGCCAAAGGGCTTAACTGCCGCTACGGGCATGGATGCATTGACCCATGCCATTGAAGGTTATATCACAAAAGGGGCCAACCCCATTACAGATATGTTCAATTTAAAAGCCGTTGAATTAATAGGAAAAAGCTTAAGAGGAGCAGTGGAAAATACTGCCGAAGGCAGGGAAGGTATGGCATTGGGCCAGTATATCACCGGAATGGGATTTTCAAACTGCGGCCTTGGCATTGTACATTCCATGGCTCATGCACTTGGCGCTGTTTATGACACGCCTCATGGAGTGGCAAACGCTATTTTGCTTCCTGCCATTATGGAGTTCAATGCTGAAAGCACAGGGGAGAAGTACCGTGACATAGCAAAGGCGATGGGTGTGGAAGGAACCGGTGATATGACGGAAGAGGAATACCGAAAAGCAGCGGTAGACGCGGTGAGAAAGCTGTCTGCCGACATAGGGATACCGGCTGATTTAACCCAGATAGCGAAAGAAGAGGATGTTCAGTTTCTGGCAGAATCCGCTGCAGCAGATGCCTGTGCTCCGGGAAATCCAAAAGAAGCAAGCTTAGAAGATATCATCAGACTTTATAAATCACTTATGTAAGCCCCAAAGTCCTCCTGATTTTCAGTCAGGAGGACTTTTTCAGCTTTCGATTTCTATGGAAAAAGAACTTGAAATATGATCCAAATGGGTTATTCTGAAAGTAATAAGAATGGATAAGGAGAAGACCCATATGAATGATCCAATGGAAAAGGCTGAATCAGCTTTAGAGCTGCTTCCCGGTTTTCAATATCTCTATAAAGGAGAAGTCAATACAGGCATTGTGAAATATTTAATAAAGAAAGGGTGGGCCTTGGAGGCGGAAGACTGCTGCTCTGTCCGTTTGGCGTCACTGGCCGGAATGGATAAAAACGACATTTATTTCTCGGCTCTTTATAAAGAGCCGGAAGCCATAAAAGCAGTCATTGGGACATGTAAGTTCGTTGTCTCCAGTTTAAAAGAGATGGAGATTATTAATGAAGCGGCAGCCGGATATCTGGCTCCGGGGCATTTAGAAGTAATTGGAATTGCCTTGATTCCGGAAGCTTATGACAATGGGAAAATGCCGGGTTTCCGGGTGGAAGAATTATCCAAATTATCCTCAGAAGCCAGAAAATTGCGTTTCATATCCATACGAGGCTGCTTTATCCGGGGTAACACGAAAGGGCTGTCCGGGGAAAGTCTTGGCAGATATTTAAGAGGCTGCTATGAAACAGCCAAACTGGTTACCTCAACCATACCCTGCGGCATGTCCTATATAAATGCAGGCAATTTCGTGGAACCTGCTGTTCAGACCATGAAATCAGGCCGGGAAGCCCAGGAAAAGCTTCAGACTGCGGCACAGATCATGGTCAACCAGAATCAGACCGCTTTTTATGCGAAACTGCTGCTGCAATAATGAAAAAACCTTCCCGCAATGAGAATCTGTTCCGTTTCTCACGGCGGGAAGGTTTTTCTTAAAACAAAAGCTTTATGTGAAGAAATCTATTATTTCTTTCTGTAATACGTGTTCTTCAGCGGCAGGCTCTGTCTGAATACTCCATCCAGCCTGTAGTAAGCGTGAGCGCAGGCAGGAGAAGTGGGGATCATGCACAATTCCCCACACCCTTTGGCACCAAAGGAATAAGGCAGCTTATCCTCTTCCTTTGGCTCACAGAGAATAACATCCAGTTCCGGCGCCTCGTCCGCTCTCATAAATCCGATGGTACCGAATTTACTGACAGGATATCCGCTTTCACATTTAAATTCTTCTGTAACACCGTAACCGATTCCCATGATCATACCGCCTTCAATCTGGCCTTCCACAGATTGAATGTTTACTGGAGTTCCAACATCAAAGGCGGATACTGCCTTGGTGATTTTTCCTTGTTCATTTAAAATAATCACCTGAGTTCCATAGGAATAAGATACATGGCTAACAGGATTATCCTTAATGGCTCCCAGAGGATCTGTTTGTACAGAATATTCACCGAAGAATTCCTGTCCTTCCAAGTCTGTCAGACTGTTTCCGCTGTCTAAGGCGCATTTCAGCTTTTTACCGGCTCTGCGGGCTGCTTCACCTGTGACAACCGTCTGACGGGAAGCAGTAGAGGTTCCGGAATTAGGTGTCCGTATGGTGTCAGCCGCTTCAAAGACAAAAAGGGCAGGATCAAGTCCGGAAGCATGGCAGATTTCGGTTAAAGTCATTTGGCCGATTCCCTGGCCCATGCAGGAGGCAGAGGTACGGATGTGAACCTTTCCCTGCTCAACGGAAAGAAGGACGCGGCCCACATCCATTTTGCCCATACCTGTTCCGGCATTTTTAAAGCCGCAGGCAATTCCGGCGTATGGATTGGAATAATAAATATCCTTTACAGCGTCAAGGCAGGCTTCCATATTGGTATTGGGGTCAGCTGTCTGTCCATTTGGAAGGACGTCCCCTGGCTTGATGGCATTTCGTTTGCGTATTTCCCAGGGATCCAGACCGGCCATTTCAGCCAGCAGGTTGATATTCATTTCCGTTGCAAAGCAGCTCTGGGTTACCCCAAATCCGCGGAAGGCCCCTGAAACCACGTTATTGGTGTAAACGGACATGCCAAAGATATCAATATTCTGATAGTTATAAGGTCCGGCTGCATGGGTGCAGGCGCGGTGGAGTACCGGACCTCCCAGAGAAGCATAAGCTCCCGTATCGGCAATGATTACTCCCTTCATGGCAGTCAGACGGCCGTTTTCGTCACAGGCTGTGGTGAATTCCATTTCCATTGGGTGACGTTTTACATGGTAATTTAAGGATTCCTGACGGCTGTATTTGATTTTAACAGGTTTTTTTGTATACCAGGCCATTAAGGCAGCATACTGCTGTACAGACATATCTTCCTTGCCGCCGAAGCCGCCGCCCACTAAAGGGGCATGGCAGTGAACCTTTTCCTTTGGAAGGTTTAACATCTGGGCACATTCTCTCTGAACATCATAAATGGACTGGCTGGTGGTGTAAATCAGCAGGCCGTCCTCCCCTTCAGGGAGCGCTATGCAGCATTCCGGCTCCATGAAGCCGTGCTCCTGCCAGGAGGTTTTATATTTTCTTGTTACCACATATTTTGAGTTTTTAATGGCTTCATCTGCATTTCCCCGCACCAGATTGGCCCGGCTCATGACGTTGCCGTCTTCATGAATGAGAGGAGCATCTCCCTTTAAAGCCTCATAAGGGCTGGTGACGGCAGGAAGTTCTGTATAATCAACATCAATGAGAGCCAGAATTTCTTCCAGGGCTTCTGAACGGGACGCTGCGATGACTGCCAGGGCATTTCCAACGTAACGGGTGATATCTCCCTCGCCCATGAGAACATCCCAGTCCTGTTTGATGTGGCCGATCTTATTGCATGGCACATCCTTTTTTGTCAGGATTTCCACGCAGTCCGGGTGCTCCAGTGCTTTTGACACATCGATCCGGTTGATCATGGCTCTGGGATATTTGGAATACAGGCACTTGGCGTACAGCATGCCGGGCAGATACATATCATCAGTAAAGATCCCGGTTCCGTTTACCTTTTCAGCGGCATCAATGCGTTTGAAGTGCTCGTTCATGTGCAGGGCAGTGGGAGGAAGGGGGATTTCCAGCTTGTTTCTGAAAAAGTCAGCGGTCAGAAGAATGGCATCCTCAATCTTTTTATAACCGGTACAGCGGCATAAATTACCCTTGATTGCTTTTTTAACTTCTGCCCTTGTTGGGGTGAGGTTGGTGTCAAGAAGGCTTTTGGCGGAAATTACCATTCCGGGAATACAGAAGCCGCATTGAACTGCTCCGGCCTCTGCAAAGCAGTGTTCATAAACTTTCATTTCTTCCGGGTCAATTCCTTCCACGGTAAGAATATTTTTCCCCTCCAATGTGCTGATTTTAGGGATGCAGGCTTTTACTTTTTTCCCGTCAATAAGAACCGTACAGGTTCCGCAGGCACCTTCGCTGCAGCCATCCTTTGTGGCGGTCAGATGAAGGTCATCACGCAGGAAACGCAGCAGCTTTTTGTCGTGGGGTGTCTCATAGTCCCGCCCATTGATATGTAATGTGTACATGTGTAAACTCCTTCCGGCTAAATGCCTTTTTCTTCTAAGAAATCCTTTAGCAGGTTCATACAGACTGCTTTTCGGTATTCTGCGGATACGCGGCCTCTGGTCAATACAAGGCGCTCCCCGTAAGCAGACAGCAGTTCTTCTTTTAAAGCGCCGGCTTCCTCAAGGGTTTTTCCAGATAATCGGGCTTCCAGATCCTGAAACCGGAGAACCGTATCGGATACGGCGCCAAATGCGGCTGCCATCCGTTGAATCCGGCCATTTTCCACAGTGATAAGTCCTGCAAATGAAACACGGGAGATGGCAAGAGCGTTTCGCCCGCCGACTTTTTTATAATAAGAATCATCCAGGCCATGTTTTGGGAGGAGTATCTCCACGATCAATTCCTCTGGCTTCAAATCCAGTTTTTTTCTTCCCTGATAAAAATCCTCCACGTTTACGGTCCGCTGTCCGTGGACGGATGCAAGACGTATTTTTGCGCCGCAGACAAAAAGGATCAGCACGGAATCGGCTTTGGCAGATCCGTTACCGATATTGCCTCCAAAGGTGCCTGCATTCCGTATTGCAGGGGCGGCAATTTGCGCAACAGCCTCTTTCATAAGCGGGGGAATGAGGTCGGACTCCAGCGCCTGTGTAAACGTGACGCAGGAACCGATGGAAATATGGTCTTCTTCTTCCCGGATGTGCCTTAATTCATCCAAACCGTTTAAGAAAAGATAGGAGACCTCTTTTCTGTTTTCCACCATAAGGTCTGTGCCGCCTGCATAGGGAACGGCGCCGGTAGTTTTCTTTATTTCCAATGCTTCCTGTAAGGAAGCCGGTCTATATCCGTTTACCATAACCCATTTCCCTCCTTTGCAGCTATATGAATTGCATTTACAATGGCGTTGTAACCGGTGCAGCGGCATAAGTTGCCGGATAGCCCTTCCCGTATCTGACTGTCTGTGGGATTGGGAATCTTGCTTAAAAGGGCCTCAGAGGCCAGAACCATTCCCGGAATACAGAAGCCGCACTGCACCGCTGATGTAGCGGCAAAGGCCTTATTTAATACGGCAAAACGTTCCGTTTCCCGGAATCCTTCCAGGGTGACAATGGTGGCGCCCTCCACAGCCCCCATAGCCACACAGCAGGAGTTGATCAGAATTCCATCCATCAGGACGGAACAGGCGCCGCATTCTCCTTCTTTGCATCCGCATTTGACACTGGTCATACGGAAGGCATCCCTTAACACATCCAGAAGACGGTCTGCGGCACTGCCCTCATAGGAAGTTTCCTTTCCGTTTAACAGAAAATTAATTGCTTCCATTATAACCCCTCCTTCATAATCACTTTCATGGTATCTTCTGCGGTAAATGGAGCGTGATTCAGTCTGGCTCCATGCCCCAGGGCCTGCTCCACAGCTTCCACATAAGCGGCAGGAACTCCTACTAAAGGCAGTTCTCCGGCTCCTTTGGCCCCATAAGGCCCGTCTGGGTATTTTTCCACATGGAGCATGCATGTTAAGTTTGTCACATCCGCGGAAGTTGGTATTAAATAATCAGAGAATGAATTGTTTCGTATTCTTCCTTTCTGGTCGTAATCCATAAATTCGGTGGAAGAATAACCAAGCCCCTGAAGGAATCCGCCTTCCATCTGTCCCATGACAATGTTGTAGTCAATGGGAGTACCTACATCAAAATTGCCGTAGGCCCCAAGGATCTTTGTAAGTCCTGTATAGGTATCTACCTCCACCTCCACGGCACTGACGCCCCAGGCATAGGTTGGATAAGCATCCCCCTGGAATTTATCCAGGTAGAATGGAATGACAAAATCAGGCTCTTTAAACCGTTCCTCAACCACCTGATCTTCTCCATCCTTCCATTGGGTGCGCAGTTTGATGGCACAGCGGCGGAGGAGTTCCCCTACTACCATGAGGGAACGGGAGGCAACCGTAGGACCGGAGTCCGGAACCCTGGCAGTATCCGGGTGATCGTAATAAACCTTATTAAGAGGAAGGTTTAATTCCCTTGCAACAATTTTTGGAAACGTTGTGCGAAGCCCCTGGCCGATCTCACCGTTGGAGGCCAGGATCTCCACCGTGCCATCGGGATATTTGTGAAGCCTGCATACGGCCTTTATGATGTCCCGTTCCCCGGAACCGGTAAATCCTGCCCCATGAAAATGCATGGAAATACCTATTCCCCTGCGGTACCGTCCGGTCTGAGGCTTTGCATATTCCCGGCGCTTTTTGCGGAAATCGCATGCCTGGTCAATTTCCTGAATCATGGAAGGAATGGGTACGGGAAAATGGTATTTCCCGGAGGTGGAAGTGGAATCCCCCTGCTTTACAATGTGTTTTTCTTTAAACTCCAGGCTGTCGGTTCCAAGATCCATTGCAATGTGGTCCATCATCATTTCAACAGCAAAAAATGTCTGGGGAGCGCCGAAGCCACGGTAGGCTCCTGTTGGAGTGGTATTTGTTTTTAAAGCCCTTCCCCTTACGTGAAGGTTTTCGATGTTGTAGATTCCGTTTGAGCAGATAATACCCCGCTGAAGTACTACGGCAGACAGGGTGGTATAGGCGCCGCTGTTGAATTTTACATCAATGTCCATGGCAGTCACTTTGCCATCCTTAACGGCAGCCTTGTATCTGCAGAGGGAAGGGTGGCGTTTGGAGGTAAACTCCAAATCCTCCCTGCGGTCAAAGATGCAGCGCACCGGAGCGCCGGCCTTTTTGGCAGCCACGGCTACCTGACAGCCGAGGATTGACGGAAAGGCTTCTTTTCCGCCGAAACCTCCTCCGGTTACATCCTGTTTGATATGTACCTGATCCGGTCCGCAGCCAAGGGCCCGCATAACGGCTCCGTGAACATAATAGGCGCATTGGAGAGAACCATGGATGAACATGGTTCCGTTTTCCTCAGGCTCTGCCATCATACCCTGGGTTTCTAAATAGGTCTGGTCCTGGTAACCGGTGGTGAATTCTTCTTCATAGATTTTATCAGCTTCAGAAAAGGCCTTTTCCATGTCCCCTTTTCCATATTCGTAATCAAAAAATACGGTATCAGCTTTGCAAAGATCCAGGACAGGTTCCAGCTCTTCATAGGAAACCTGGATATCCGCCAGGATGCGGTCCACCACCCCTTCTTCCGGCCCCACGACCATTCCGATAGGTTCTCCGATGTATTCCACAGTTTCCCGGGCATAAACGGGCGTATCGTCCATGACAATGTTTACATGGTTGTCACCGGGCACATCTGATTGATCGACATAAAAATATCCGTCGGGAAGGGGCGGAACGTTTACGGCTAAAAGCCTTGCGCGGGCCAGTTTGGAGCGAAGCATTTTCCCCACCAGAACCCCGTCATTATCATAGTCTCCGACATAAACAGAGCGGCCCGCCATCTTTGCTTCATGGTCTTTTTTTACTACTGGCTGACTGATGTTTTCCATTATTTATTACCTCCTTTTAAATTTTAGCCGGGCAAAACCGGCTGATGCAGACTTCATAATCTTCCATGGTATCCAGATCCATCCATACGCCGTCATCATCCACAGGTATGTGGATGATGGAATCCTCCTGCTGTGTCCATATCTGCCGAAGACCGCCTTCTCCTTCAAATTTCAGTATCAGATCACAGAATCTGTAATCGATCAGGGGAGGGTGTTTCCGGTAGCCTTCCAGAGTGGGAAACAGGACAGAGGGCGGGTCGTCCGGCCGGGCTTTTAAAAGCTTAAGGAATGTGTTTTTTTTAACAACCGGCATGTCGCCCGGCAGCAGGAAAAAGGCTTTGCAATTGGGCATGGAACGGAGACCATATTTTATGGATGTCAGCATATCGGTACTTTCATAGTGAGGATTTCGGGCATAAATGATTTCTCTCCCATAATGAAGACGGAGAACTGACTCAATATCATTTCCCCGGTAACCCAGAACAATTACGATCTGTTTCACTCCGGCTGCCAGCATGCTGTCAATGGTGCTTTCGATCAGGGTCTTTCCCTTAAAGGGCATCAGCGGCTTAAAATCCCCCATGCGGCTGGACAATCCTGCGGCCAATATGAGGCCGCAGGCAGAACTGGCTCCAAGCATAAAAAATCACCCCTTCTATAACGACACTATGATTTATAATGTCATTATAAAAGGGGTGGATGAATGTTTCAAATTCTTCCTGGGAAGCACTCGCTTTACAAGAATAATCCGCTGTCACGGAACAGGGCGGAAAATTCATTCTGGGTAAACTGAAATATGCTGTCTTCTAAGTTCTGCCAGGTTTTTAAGAACTGGAGGCCCCGGGGGGTCAGGGTAGTGTTTCCGCCTCGTTTGCCTCCATGTTTTCTTTCTGCAATAGGGTATCCTGTTTCTGCTTCCAGTTTATTTAACATATCCCAGGCTTTACCGTAGGATAAAGCCATGCGGTCGCAGGCGCTGCGTACGGAGTGGGTATCAAGAATTAAATACAGCAGAAGCTTGATTCTTGTATTAAAGAAAACAGATTCCCTTTGGAGGTTTAACTGAACCGTTGGATGGAGAAGTGCCCGGTTGTGCTCTGCCAAGTAGGCTTCCAACTGCCGGGAGTCCCGCACGCTGATAAAGATTCCGGGATCATTGACAGGAAGAAAAATGCGGTGCTTGGCCATGGAAGAAATGGCCGCTTTTAAGCCTCCCCTTTCTGAGTAAGCAAGGATTTGAGGAACAACTGTTTCTGAAAGAACAATGGGATGCCCGCCCCGGCCTTTGCAGGAAGGTGTTACAATATCCCCGTGGGCAGCCAGCAGGCTGTTTAAGGTGACAGGTGTGAACATGGGAACATTCACCGGAGTGAAAACCATCCGGTCACATTTTCCCAGTAAATATTCCAGGCCTATTTTCACGGAGTCAATAAGCTCCGGATGCTCACAGTTCTCATTGCGGATAAAGATCACACCATAGCTGGACAGCTGGTATTTTACTTCATCCTCCTCTGCTCCGGTTACGACGACAATGGGGAAAATACCTGCCTGTTGAAAGGATATAACAATACGTTTTATTATGGGGATTGTCCCGATCTGCAGCAATGGTTCCGCATCTCTTTTGCTGGCGGCCGCAATGATACCGCCGATCCGGCTGATTTTCATATGGGATCTCCTCCTTAAATAAATATCTGTTTCAATCATAGCATGGGGCAGGCAGCAGGGCAAGTTCTTGTAACAAGGATCTTGACAGAATTGTCGTGGATCATAAACCTTATTTGGGATAGGAACCACTTTTAAAATGGTATTTCTTGCTGTTTTAGGAATCCTTGGGGAAAAACTGGATGCAAAAACAGAAAGATAATGTTATGATAAAACAGGTAAGGGGGCAGCAAAGAAATGGCAGATACAAAGAACGATTTTTCAAAAGGAAACGTGGTGGAAAACATATTAAAGCTGGCCCTTCCAATGACATTGGCCCAGCTGATCAATGTGCTTTACAACATTGTGGACAGAATTTATATAGGAAGAATTCCGGAAAATGCAACTTTGGCCTTAACAGGTCTTGGCCTGTGTCTTCCCATCATTTCCATAGTCATTGCTTTTGCCAATTTATTCGGCATGGGCGGTGCGCCTTTGTGCTCCATTGAGAGAGGAAGGGGAAATGATCAGGAAGCTGAAAACATCATGGGAAATTCCTTTGTTCTCATGGCAGCTTTTGGCCTGGGACTCACTGTTTTGGGATTGGTTTTTAAAAAGCCCATGCTGTATTTGTTTGGCGCCAGTGATCTGACTTATCCCTATGCGGATCAATACATCAGCATTTACTTATTAGGCAATGTTTTCGTCATGATCGGCCTTGGAATGAACAGCTTTATTAATGCCCAGGGGTTTGGGACCATGGGGATGGTGACGGTTCTTTTGGGTGCAATTACCAATATAATTTTGGACCCCATATTTATTTTTGTCCTGGATATGGGGGTAAGAGGGGCGGCCATTGCAACCGTTTTATCCCAGTTTCTTTCCGCTCTCTGGATTGTTAAATTCCTGACAGGAAGGAAAACCATTTTAAGGCTTAAGGCCTCCTGCTTTCATTTGAAAAAGCACAGGGTAAAGGATATCATAGCTCTTGGAATGTCAGGCTTTACCATGTCCGCGACCAACAGTCTGGTACAGGTCATGTACAATACTTTCTTACAGCGTTATGGCGGCGATCTGTATGTGGGAGTCATGACTGTCATCAATTCCATCCGTGAGGTGATTTCCATGCCTGTAGGCGGAATCACCAACGGCGCACAGCCGGTCATGAGCTTTAATTACGGGGCAGGGGAATATGGCCGGGTAAAGAAGGCGATTATTTTTACCTCAGTGGTTTCTATCGCATATACCACAGTTATGTGGGGGCTGGTTCACGGTTTTCCCCGGTTTTTTATCCGGATTTTCAACC
Organism: Lachnospiraceae bacterium; assembly: GCA_902363835.1. GTDB lineage: Bacteria > Bacillota > Clostridia > Lachnospirales > Lachnospiraceae > Lacrimispora. The sequence continues at coordinate 23,131 of CABJBM010000018.1, read as the reverse complement.
AGGAAGAGGAACTGTTAAAAGCAGGCGTTCCGGCTCTTCGGATCTATTATTTCGGCTTCTTTTTCATGTCCCTGCAGTTTGCAGGCCAGTCCGTGTTTGTTGCTTTGGGAAAAGCCAGGCAGGCGGTGTTTTTCTCCATCTTCCGCAAGGTGGTGATCGTAATTCCGCTGATCCTTCTCCTTCCTGTCCTCATGGAGAACGGGACGGCAGGAATTTTTATGGCGGAGCCTGTTTCCAATCTCGTGGGAGGCGGAGCCTGCTTTTTGACCATGCTGGTTACCTTGTGGCCGGAGCTGAGTGAAAAAAGAAAAAAATAAAAGGAGAAACCTATGAAGACTATAACCAGGGATTATATTACAAATGTGCTTTCAAAGGAAAATCCGGCCTGTGACAGGATCAGGGCAGGAGAGACCGTGGCTTTTGAGACTTATGATTGTTTTACAAACCAGTTTCTGCCGGAAGAGGCAACCTTTGAAAATGTGGTGAGAAAGCCGGGAAATCCGGCAACAGGACCTCTCTATATTGAAGGAGCCATGCCGGGAGACATGCTTAAAATCCATATTCTGGATATTGAGATGGGACCTGTCGGCATTGTTATGCTGGGGCCGAACAGCGGAAGCGAAAAGGAGGAATTCCCCCGGAAGGTATTGAGACGGGTGCCTGTAAAGGGAGGATATGCTTATTTCAATGAAAGGGTTAAAGTTCCGGTAAAGCCCATGATCGGCGTCATTGGAGTGGCTCCTGCCGGTGAAGGCGTTTCCACCATCACTCCCATGGATCATGGAGGAAATATGGACTGCACCCAGATAAAAAAAGGAGCGGTCCTGTACCTGCCCGTATTTGTAGAGGGTGCTCTTTTGTCCATGGGAGATTTCCACGCCCTTATGGGAGACGGAGAAGTGGAGGACTGCGGTCTGGAAATAGAAGGACGGGCTACGGTCCGGATTGACGTGGTAAGGAATAAAAACTGCGTCCCCTATCCAATGATTGAGACAGAGGATAAGCTTATCACCATTGCCTCCAGAGAACAGGTGGAGGAAGCATGGAGGGCGGCAACCAGGCAGATGTATGACTTCATGAAGGAGAAAGTTGGGATGGATTATGAGGAGGCAGGCATGCTGCTTACCATGGCCGGGGACCTTGCCATCTGCCAGACAGTAAACCCCATGAAGACCGTGAGAATGGAACTTCCCCGTCATATAACTCAAAGTTATGGTTTGGATTCCATTTCGGTAGAGTGAATCAGGCTGAAAATTCTTGACAGCCAGGGTTTTTTGGAAGATAATGATAGACAAATTATAAAAACTGACAGATATGCCGGTAAGGGAAAGGAAGAGTATCACATGCAGACAATCAGAATCGAAAAAACAACTTGCCCGAAAGAAAAACCAGGCAAAGATAACCCGTTGACATTTGGAACCATATTTACGGATCACATGTTTGAGGTGGACTATGAAGAGGGAAAGGGCTGGTATGATCCCAGAATCGTGCCTTATCATAAGCTGGAGCTGGATCCTTCTTCCATGGTCTTTCATTACGGACAGGAGATGTTTGAGGGCTTAAAGGCATATAAGGCGGAGGATGGCCGGGTTTTGCTGTTCCGCCCGGATAAGAATATTGAGCGTGCCAACAGGAGCAACCGCAGACTTTGCATGCCTGAGATCCCGGAGGATTTATTTTTAGAGGCATTAAAAAAAGTAGTGGATGTAGATCAGGACTGGATTCCCACAAAGCCGGGAACCTCCCTTTATATCAGGCCCTTTATGATCGCCACAGACCCCTTCCTTGGGGTCAGGCCTTCCAATGCTTATAAATTCATGATCATTTTATCTCCTGTGGGAGCTTATTATGCCAGCGGCCTTGATCCGGTTAAGATCTGGATCGAGGATGAATATGTGAGAGCGGTAAAGGGCGGCATCGGCGAGGCAAAGACCGGAGGAAATTACGTTGCATCCCTGGCTTCCCAGGTAAAGGCACATGACGAGGGGTATTCCCAGGTGTTATGGCTTGACGGCGTTTACAGGAAATACATCGAAGAAGTGGGAGCCATGAACATCTTCTTTAAGATCAATGGCGTGGTCATTACACCGGAGTTAAACGGAAGCATCCTTCCGGGCGTTACCAGGGATTCCGTTATTGCCCTGTGCAAAGAATGGGGAGTGCCAGTTGAAGAACGGAGGATTTCAGTTGACGAAGTGGTTGCGGCAGCGAGATCGGGAGAAATGGAAGAATGCTTTGGTACCGGGACGGCAGCTGTCATTTCCCCTGTGGGTGAGCTGCGGTTTGAAGAAGAGAGAATGTCCGTGGGAGGCGGAAGGATCGGAGAGCTGACCCAGAAGCTCTATGATTCCATTACCGGCATCCAGCTTGGCAGCATCCAGGGACCGGAAGGCTGGGCAGTAGAAGTAAAATAAAAACTTACAGAATTTTCCCCGGCGGAGCTGATAAAAAGGCGCCGCCGGAAACTTTGAGAAAAGACAGAAAAAAGGGAGCCGGATATGACAGCGGTACTGGTAAAGGCAGCGGCATTTGTATCAATTATTATTATGGGATACCTGCTCAAACGGGCAGGTTTTTTTCAGGCAAAGGATTTTTATCTGGTCTCCAGAATCGTGATCAAGATCACCCTTCCGGCAGCCATTATTTCTAATTTCAGCAGGATCACCATGGATTATTCTCTTCTTTTCGTATGCGCCATCGGCTTTTTGTGCAACTGTGTGACAGTTGCAGCCGGGTATGTGATGGAGATGGCAAAGTCCAGGGAAACAAAGGCTTTTGCAATGATCAACATGTCCGGATATAATGTGGGTAATTTTACCATGCCCTTTGTACAGAGCTTTTTAAGCCCGGTGGGGTTTGCGGCCACAAGCCTGTTTGATGCGGGAAATGCGGTTATGTGTACCGGAATGACTTACAGTTTGGCCAGCATGGTCATTGGAGAAGAAGAAAAGCCTTCCATAAAGAGGGTGGTTCTTAAGCTGTTTTCTTCGGCTCCTTTTGATGCCTATGTCCTTATGACTGTTTTAAGCATATTAAATATTAAGCTGCCTTCTGTTGTGATCAGTCTTGCGGATACGGCAGGCGGAGCTAATGCGTTTCTTGCCCTTCTAATGATTGGAATCGGCTTTGAGATCCGTATGGAAAAGGAAAAGATGAGCCAGATTCTCAGGATATTAGGGGTGCGGTATGTCCTTGGAATTTTAATGGCAGTTGGATTTTATTTTCTGGCTCCCTTTGGACTGGAGGTGCGCCGGGCGCTGGCCATTGTAGCCTTAGGCCCGGTGTCATCGGTGGCGCCGGCCTTTACCGGCGCTTTAAAAGGTGATATCGAGACGGCAAGTGCGGTCAACTCCCTGTCAATTGTGATCAGCATAGCTGCGATCACGGCAGCCCTGATCATCCTTTTGTAAAAAAAAATTTATGACGCTTGACAAACAGCTTAACCGTGTTATAATCTAAAATTATAAAGCAATACAGAAAAAGCATTGACAAGACCAGTACCATATCAGGAAAGGCCAGAGAGAGGCGCGTTTGGTGGAAGCGCTTTACGGGAATGATATGAGAAGACCAGCTTGGAGCGTCCCATAATTGGGAACGGTGACTCCGTTATCGTCATAAGAAGTGGTTTGGACATTTATTTTGTTCACTCAAAAAGGGTGGAACCGCGATTTCTTTGAATAGAATCGTCCCTTTCTGTATGGAAACATATGGAAAGGGGCTTTTTTTATTTTATAATAATATGTAAAGGAGATTGATAGCAAATGAAGATTACGTTAAAAGACGGCTCAGTCAAGGAATATGAACATGCAATGTCAGTGATTGACATCGCTTCCGATATAAGCGAAGGCCTGGCTAGAAATGCCTGCGCAGGCGAGGTGAATGGAAAGGTTGTGGATTTGAGGACCGTTATTGATGAGGACAGCAGCTTAAGCATTCTCACAGTCAGCGATCCGGCAGGTCTTTCCGCTTACCGCCACACGGCAAGCCATATCCTGGCTCAGGCAGTAAAAAGACTGTATCCCCAGGCAAAGCTTGCCATCGGACCTTCCATTGAAAATGGATTTTATTATGATTTTGATATCCCTTCCTTTTCAAGAGAAGATCTGGATAAAATTGAAGGGGAAATGAAGAAAATCATAAAGGAAGGGGAAAAGATCGAGCGCTTTACCCTTTCAAGAGAAGAAGCAGTTAAATTTATGGAGGAAAAGGGCGAGCCTTATAAAGTGGAGCTGATCCAGGACCTTCCTGAGGGAGCGGAGATTTCCTTTTACCGCCAGGGAGAGTTTACGGACCTTTGTGCAGGGCCTCACCTGATGAGCACAAAGCCCATTAAGGCATTTAAGCTCACTTCTTCTTCAGGAGCATATTGGAGAGGCAGCGAGAAAAATGCCATGCTGACCAGGATATACGGCACTGCCTTTGCCAAAAAGGAAGAGCTGAATGAATACTTGGAATATTTAGCAAACATCAAGAACCGGGATCATAACAAGCTGGGCCGTGACTTAGAGCTTTTCGCAACGGTTGATGTAATCGGCCAGGGACTTCCTCTCTTAATGCCAAAGGGCGCAAAGATCATCCAGACCTTACAGAGATGGATCGAGGATGAGGAAGAGAAGCGGGGTTATATGAGAACAAAGACCCCTCTCATGGCAAAAAAGGACTTATACATTATTTCCGACCATTGGGATCACTATAAGGAAGGGATGTTTGTCCTGGGAAATGAGGAAACCGATGATGAGGTATTTGCCCTCCGTCCAATGACCTGTCCGTTCCAGTACTATGTTTACAAACAGAGCCAGAAATCCTACCGGGACTTACCATGCAGATACGGCGAGACTTCCACCCTGTTCCGCAACGAAGATTCCGGCGAAATGCACGGATTGACCCGTGTCCGCCAGTTTACCATTTCCGAAGGCCATTTAATTGTACGCCCTGACCAGATTGAAGAAGAGTTTAAGGGCTGTGTGGATCTGGCAAAATACTGTCTCACAACCCTTGGCTTGGATGGCGATGTGACTTACCGGATGTCCAAATGGGATCCTGACAAAGCTGATCATTATCTGGGCACACCGGAAATGTGGGATGAAGTGGAAGACATGATGAGAAAAATCCTTGACCACATTGGAATCCAGTATACGGAAGCTTCCGGAGAAGCTGCATTTTACGGACCAAAGCTGGATATTCAGGCAAAGAACGTATACGGCAAGGAAGATACCATGATCACCATTCAGCTTGATATGTTCTTAGCAGAGCGCTTTGATATGAGCTTTGTGGATAAGGATGGAACAAAGAAGCGTCCTTATATCATACACAGAACTTCCATGGGCTGCTATGAAAGAACCCTGGCATGGCTGATTGAAAAATACGAAGGAGCATTCCCAACCTGGCTGTGTCCGGAGCAGGTACGGGTTCTTCCTATTTCTGAAAAATATCATGAATATGCCGGAAAGGTTGTGGATCAGTTAAAGGAAAACGGCATACTGGCAACGGTTGACGAGCGTGCGGAAAAAATCGGATATAAGATCCGGGAGGCGCGTTTATCCAAGCTTCCTTATATGCTGGTGGTAGGTCAGAAAGAAGAGGAAGATGGCGTTGTATCTGTCCGCAGCCGCTTTAACGGCGACGAGGGCCAGCGTCCCATTTCCGATTTCATTGATGATATCTGCCGGGAGATCCGTACAAAGGAAATTAAAAAAGTAAACGTAACAGAAGAAGCAAAATAAATAAAACCTGTCATGGCCCTGCCAAAAGGAGTATGGAGAAGGCAAAAGAAATGTCCTGTGTTCCCGGCTTTACACATCAAAAGAATGGGAAGGGAGAGGAATTGTTTGTGAGAATATTTTCCTTCTCCTATGTGCATACTAGTCCTGAAACATCATCTTAAGTAAGAATGCCAGGAGGAAATGGGCCATGACAAAATTAGACTGTAATGTAACAAGCTGTCTACACAATTCCGATAATTATTGCTGCAAGTCCGCCATCATTGTAGAAGGATCCCAGGCAAAGGATAGCTATGATACCTGCTGCGGAAGCTTTGATGAGAATAAGGACGGTTCCTTCCATAACCTATTCAAAACACCGGAAAGCCGTCTGGAAGTGGACTGCGAGGCTGTCAACTGCGTTTATAATGAAGGCCGTCACTGTTCAGCAGAACATATCGGAATTGCAGGAGACGGTGCCAGCGCCTCAGAGCATACGGAATGCTCAACCTTTAAAACCAGATAAACATGCGGAAATAAAATGCGCCAGGAGGTTCCTGACGCATTTTGTCTTGAAACGAATTCCGGATTATAAAATCATGACAAAGGTTCCTAACGTAATCAGAAGGATTCCTATGAGCTTTTTAATGGTGAATTGTTCATGAAGAATAAGAAAAGCAAGTAAGACAGTGAGCACAATGCTTAACTTATCCACGGGAACCACCTTGGAAGCTTCTCCTATTTGAAGGGCTTTGTAATAGCAAATCCAGGAAAATCCGGTAGCAAGGCCGGATAAGATGAGAAAAAGCCAGCTTCTTTTGCTGATTTCAGAAAGACCGGCATGGGCTCCCGTAAGAAAAACGATGAGCCAGGCCATAAGCACAACGACAACCGTCCGGATGGCTGTGGCCAAATTGGAATTAACTCCTTCAATGCCCATTTTGGCCAGAATGGAAGTAAAGGCAGCAAAAACGGAAGAAAGAAGAGCGAAAACAAACCACATAAAATGCCTCCTGATAAATTTATTTCGTGATATATTATGATTGTATTCCTGATGACGGAAAGATGCAAGAAAAACCTTAAAAGGAAAGAAATGGTATATTTGATGGTATATTTAAAAAAATAAGTTGACAATCAGATAAATATATAGTATCATTATAAAAGTTGTGAAAACAGCAAACAGGAAAGTAGGTATCCGCCTCACCACGGCACGAGTAAGTGTCCCTGGTTCATAGCCTTTGGTACATAATAGGTGTACTGTGTAGAGACTTTGGTGGTGGATAGCGTTTGTCTATCTACTTTTTTTATGCCTATGGGCAAGCAATGTGGATTCCAGCCAACACACACTATATAATGGAGGTGCACGACAATTAGCGATTTAATGATTAATGAACAGATCAGAGATAAGGAAGTTCTGTTGATTGGTGAAAACGGAGAAAAATTAGGAATCATGGCTACCAGGGATGCCTTGCAGATGGCAAAAGACGCAGAACTGGATCTGGTTAAAATTGCTCCGACAGCAAAGCCACCGGTTTGTAAGATTATTGATTATGGCAAATATCGTTATGAACTGGCAAGGAAAGAAAAAGAAGCTAAAAAGAAACAGAAGGTAATCGAAGTAAAGGAAGTTCGTTTATCTCCGAACATTGACACAAACGATTTGAACACAAAGATGAGCGCCGCAAGGAAGTTCCTCGAAAAGGGAGATAAAGTTAAGGTAACCTTACGTTTCAGAGGTCGTGAGATGGCGCATATGTCAAAGTCAAGGTATATTCTGGATGACTTCGCTGAGAAGATGGCAGATATCGCCGTTGTTGACAAGCCAGCTAAGGTGGAAGGAAGAAGCATGGTTATGTTTTTGAATGCAAAACGCCAATAGAACGTTATCAAGGAGGAAAATACAATGCCTAAATTAAAAACAAGCAAATCAGCTGCAAAACGCTTTAAAGTTACAGGAACGGGAAAGCTTGTAAGAAATAAAGCTTACAAATCTCACATCTTAACTAAGAAATCAACTAAGAGAAAAAGAAATCTTAGAAAAGATATCGTTACTGATGCAACCAACGCAAAAGTAATGAAAAAGATTTTACCATATTTATAGGATCTTAAGTTAAGAAGGAGGAAAAACCGATGGCAAGAATTAAAGGCGGTATGAACGCTAAGAAAAAACATAACAGAGTGTTAAAGATGGCTAAAGGCTACAGAGGCGCTCGTTCCAAACAGTATAGAGTAGCAAAGCAGTCAGTTATGAGAGCATTAACAAGCTCTTATGCAGGCAGAAAAGAGAGAAAGAGACAGTTCAGACAGTTATGGATCGCTCGTATCAACGCTGCAGCCCGTATCAACGGCGTATCTTACAGTGTATTTATGCACGGCTTAAAGTTAGCCGGAGTTGATTTAAACAGAAAAGTTCTGGCTGATATGGCAGTTAATGATGCAGAAGGCTTCGCTAAATTAGCAGAGCTGGCAAAGTCCAAAGTTGCCTAATTAAGTATACAAGCCCCGTAAACCTGGTGTTTACGGGGTTTTTTGATGTCCGCAGGCGCCTAAAACGAGTAAATTTTGATTCGTAATATACGCCCAGTATACAAGCGCATTTTAAGAACTTAGCGAGGGATATCCATTGGTAAGCAAAGAACTGCTATGAAGATCAGGAAGCTGCGATACGGGGATATGATAGTTATAAGGCCAGTTTTATCGCCAGGAAATGTAAAGAACTTAATAATACAAATGGTCACTCTATAAAAAAGAGGTAGGGACATTCATGTCTTTACCTCTAATATTTTATCCATGGACAAGCATTCCACATTCTTCGCAATATAGCCAGGTCGACTTATTACGAATATTATTAGGCGTTTTAATTCTCTTGGCATTGGCATTATCATAACCACATACAGGGCATATAAATTTTGTTTCGCCATACCAGCCTATTTTTTCTAAAGCGTTTAATCCGGATTCAATAAAAATGAAACATTCATCATTTTTTAATCGTTTTTCCATAGTAATTACTCCTTGGTCTCTTTTCAAAAATAGTATAACATATTCAGAAACAAAAATCAAACATATGTTCGAGAATTAATGACAATGTCTACTATTTTAACACCAATACCCTGAAAATGATAACCGGTCCATACACCTATAATGGCGTCACACATAACTTTACTGAAAACGGAACCACTGACAGTGATCCATACGTTTACACAAAATGGAACAGTGATGGAACGCCAGGTGAGGCACAAAATTGGGTGTCCGCTAAGTAGCAATTTAATGAAGTGATATTACGAATCCCCCTCGCATATAATTGAATATACTTGTATTCTTCCAAATCTGTAAGTTATGCCGGTTATATGAGTATGAAAACGCCTTCTGCTATAGATTCGAATTTTATTTCAAGTTTAGAAGTGTTCCAAATTATAGCCTGAGGGATAAGGAGTATTAACAGGAATTGTAGATACAGGAATAGATTGCAGATATTTTATTTACCTGGATAAATATTCCGCTGTTACAGCCAATAATTATGTGAATAACAGTATATAATCTTTATGCAAGTCGGTGATATATCAGAACACTCGTTGTAAAGCCTGAATTTCAGCACCAGGTGTGAATGTAATTGGACCAACATTAAAATTGATTATTAATATAGGAGATGTTGCAGAAATGAACCATATCGTAAATGGGAATTATAAAATTTATTTAATAACCATGGATAAAAGTGATCAATTTTGGAGTATTATGGATAATGGTGCTAGAGAAATGGCTTCTATGTTAGGTGTTACATATGAATGGGACGCCCCCTTAACGAGAGATGTAAATGAACAAATTCAAATATTTAATAATGCCGTAGCAGCGGAAGCAGATGCAATAATGTTAGCGGCGAGTGATCCTTTAATGATTTCAGCAGCAGTTGAAGAAGCGAAAGCAAAGGGTGTAAAAATCATTTATGTTGATTCACCAGCGTTTGAAGAAGCAGTCATAACCTTAGCTACAGATAATTATACAGCTGGTAAGATAGCTGGAGAAAATATGTTTTACGAATTAGAGGAGATTGGTGTCACATATGGTTCAATAGGAATCATTGGGGTAACTCCTGAAAGCAGAACGACTGTAAATCGGGAATTGGGATTTCGCGATTATTTTAAACCGTTTGCCAGATATCAAATATTAGAAACAATATACACGAATGGTGACCCGGAGTTAGCAAAACAAGCAACGGAAAAATATATAAGAGAAAATCCCGATCTCGTTGGTGTTTTTTCAACGAATGAAGGATCTACGTTAGGGCTGGGGTACGCTTTGAGAGAAAGTGATATAAACATTACCGGTATTGGATTTGATATCACAGAGATAATTCAGGAAATGATAAGAGATAATACTATACAAGCTGTATTGGTACAAAATCCATTTACAATGGGCTATTTGGGTATGGCCATGGCAGTTGCTGTATTAAGGGGATTTGATACAGGTCCAGAATTTATTAATACTGGAGTAACTGTAGTTAATCTATATACACTAAGTCGAATAGTATCATAATTAACTATATTTGAGAAATAAGGGAATTAAAATGACACCTGTAGAAAGAAATCATATTATGAGTGATGAAATGTTAAAAAGAAATGGACGCAGCGGTATTGGAATTGAGACTTGGTACTCAGCCAGTTGATGCTGTCTTATCCAGAACCATTGAATGAATATCTATAAAGGAAAGCCGGTCAGACGGTTTGTCACAATTGTCTGACCGGCCCATTTATTTCCTTATTCCGTCAGTACTTATAATATGCCCGTTTTCCTGATAATTCCAGAGGTGGGGTGTATGCAGAGCCCACAAATCGAAAGCTACATGTAACGAATACTTGTAAAGGAACAGTCCGTAAAACCTGGTTGATCTGCAATGAGCCTTTTGTGTTGTGTACCAATTACCATTAACATAAATGTTTTCAACTCTTAATAAAACGCGACTGAGGTTACTTGACGGAGCATGAGCTGTTGAATAAATGTAATACCACCCAGGCTAATCCAAGGTATTATAATCTGTCTCATCTGGTACAAAGGTTGACGTTCGATTGGCGACTGGTGAGACCTGTCTTTCACGGTATTCACATCTTTTCTACTGGTCCCATATAATAAATTATAAAATTAATAAAAAGAGGTGTCAACATGAGTTGTTTTTGGGGCGGCGGTAATAACAACTGCAGACGTAATTGCAACAATAATTGCGGATGTAATAATAGATGTAATTGTGAAGAAGAGAAGGACGAATGTGAAAAAGAGAGAAGAGAAGCATACTGCGCAGGTTTTAGGGATGGCTGCAACAGCGCTGCCCGCTGGCGTAATGATGATGACTGCGGATGCAGTTAATGCAGTAAGGAATGATCTTTTATAGAGATCAGGCTTCCGCCAGGGAATGTGGAGCCGCAATAGGCATTGGAATACCATCTTAACAAATATGTACGTTTTTATGTAATTGATGATAGAAAAATAGAATAAAGCCATAAAAGTTTTAATGATAAGATAGCCCCGTGACTGATGTTGCGGGGTTATTTTATTGGGGGAAGAGTTTTAGGTCTGCTGCAAGCGGTGTTTGTCAGGGGTTATCCAAAATCAATTATACTGCAAGAAAGAAAAAGATAAAATATGATAAAATATGATTGACTTTGAAAAAACAGGATGCTATATTTAAACCATGGAACAGGAACAACAGTTTCAAGAACATATCAAGTGAAAAGGGAGGCGCTGGAGTGAAAAAGAAAATCAACATTGACGGTGCACAGAATGTGGAGGTATCGAAGCCCATTCCCTGTGAAAAAACACCCCAGGAGCAGCTGGCTATTATGGAGGCTTACACAAGGGCTCATATGGACAGCAAAGGGATGGATAAGGCAAGAAGAGAAATTAACTGCTTAAAAACCATTTTCCCGGTGCTGTTCCGGTCTTTGGAACAGGATGATCTGCTGGCGGGCAGGCTTGACTTTCTTCCCATAGGCTTTGGCAGCGTGACAAGTATTGGCGGTGTGGGCCATTACTGTGTATTTCATAAACTGAGGGCATTTAAAGAACTCTTATCAACGGAAGAAGAAAGAGAAAGAGTGGATGCTCTTTATGATTACTGGCAGGATCATGATACAAAAGCAATTTACTGCCAGGATGTGCTGACAGAGAATACGGTTGGAAGATTCATTGACTGTTCCTACCCCCTGATGGCAACAGCCAGATTGTCAGGGATGATGCTGAACTATAAAAAGCTGATGGAATATGGCCTGGAAGGTTTGAAGGAGCTGATCCGTTTTAAAGAGCAGAATGAATTTCTGGAATGCAGTTATGAAAGCATCTGCCTTTTGCAGTCTGTCATTGACAGGCAGATTGAACTGGTGAGAGCGGCCGTGCACGGAGCGGAAGCTGCCCGCTTAAAGGATCTGGAATTGATGGAAGCTGACTTGCATTATATTAAAAAGAACAGACCTTCTACCTTTCATCAGGCTTTGCAGCTCTTCTGGATTTATGCTCTTTGTGCAGGAGTCATTAACTATGGGCGGCTGGATGACGTATTGGGCCCGTTTTTGCAGTATGATTTGGATGAGGGAATTCTTAATGAGGAGGAAGCTTACCGGTACTTGAAATCCTTATGGAAAATGATTGAAAACAGACGGACCACGGTTAATGGACGGATTATTGTAGGCGGTGCAGGGCGGGAGCATCCTGAGGAAGCGGACACCTTTGCCCGTATCTGCATGAGAGTATGCAAGGATACCCGTTATGTGGAGCCTCAGTTTACCTTGCGTTTTTGCAAGGATACTCCGGAAGATATTATGACAATGGCTTATGACTGCATCGGAAGCGGAGCCACATATCCCACCTTATACAACGATGATGTAAATATTCCAGCAGTTATGTATTCCATGGGCGTGGAACGGGAAATTGCAGAACAGTATGTGCCTTTTGGCTGTGGTGAATTCGTTATTCAGGGAAAGAGCGTTGGAACGCCCAATATCCTGCTGAACCTTTTGAAAATTCTGAACATCACTTTAAACGGAGGAACAGATCCCATGGATGGAAAGAGGAAATGCGGACCGGTAGAGATTCCCGCCTGTTCCCAATTCAAAACCTTTGATGAGCTGTATGGGAAATACAAGGAACTGCTGGATTATTACTTTGATCTAAGCATACAGGCCCAATGCCGTTCTTATGAAATTATGAATGAAAAGGTCTCCTTTCTGTTCACTTCTGTTTTAATGGATGATTGCATCAACAGAGGAAAGGCAGTGCTGGACGGCGGAGTGGAAATTCTTGGCGGAACCAATGAAACATATGGAAATATCAATTCCAGTGATGCGCTCTGGGCAATTAAAAAGCTGGTATACATGGAAGGAAAATACAGCCTCAATGAGCTGCACCAGGCACAGCTTGCCAATTTTGAAGGTTATGAGCGAATCCAAAAGGATTTGCTGGATCAGGATAAATATGGAAATGATAAAACAGAATGCGACGAGCTGGCAAATGACTTGTTTGAATTTGTGGCAAAAGGCGTTCGCCAGCGGGGCATTGACTATGGCCTGGGTTATTTCCTCATCGTCATTTCAAATAACCAGACCAATACGGACTGGGGGCATCAGACCTTTGCCAGCCTGGATGGAAGGAAGACGGGAGTTTACTTGAATCCGGCCAACAATCCCCAGGGGGGAGCTGCAAAGAACGGACCTACTGCCTGCCTGAATTCTCTGGCCAAATTCAATGCAAAGTATCACGGCGGGAGCGTTCAGAATATGAAATTTACCCCCAGGATGTTTAATAAAGACAGAAAAAAAATAAGGATGCTGCTTGATACATATTTTAAGAAAGGAGGCTGCCAGCTCATGGTAACCGTTGTGGATCACGGCGTTCTTGAGGACGCTCAGAAAAATCCTCAGAATTATCCGGATTTGATTGTGCGGGTGGCCGGTTACAGCGCTGTTTTTGTGAATCTGACAAAGGATATCCAGGAAGAATTGCTGAGCAGGGCTTTGTATGATTAAGGTGACCCATATTGAACGCTTTGCGACTCACGACGGGCCGGGAATCCGCACCACTGTTTTTTTAAAGGGCTGTTCCATGTATTGCCCGTGGTGCGCCAACCCTGAAACCCAAACCCTTTATCCGGAACTGATGTACAATGAGACAAAGTGTACAGGCTGCCGTACATGTGAAAAAAGCTGCGAAAGCAAGGCCATTTCCTTTGATGAAAACGGAAAGTTCCATTATGACAGAAATTTGTGTACGGATTGTCTGGCTTGTGAAAAAAATTGTCTGTATGATGCCATTGAATTCCATGGAAAAGAGATGGAGTTGGATTTCATTATGGACGAAGTGATGAAGGATAAAGATTATTATGATAATTCTGAAGGCGGAGGGATCACGGTCAGCGGCGGAGAACCTTTTGTGCGGCTGGAGGGACTCCTTGCGATCCTTAAGGCCAGCCGGGAAAGAGGATTGAACACGGCAGTGGAAACCACGGGAAATTATTCATTAAAGACTTTAAAAGCTGCTGAGCCGTATATTGATCATTTCCTGTATGATTTCAAACACCTGGATGATGAGATATTAAAACAGGTCACAGGAGGAAACGGGAAGCAGATAAAAGAAAACTTAAAATATCTCATAGAAAAGGATTGGGAAAAGGTCAATGTGCGAATGCCCATTATCCCAGGCTTTAACTTTGATTCAGAGCTGATAAAAAAGACCTTACGGTATTTACACCAATTAGGGGTAAGAAAAGTAAACCTTCTTCCTTATCATACCCTTGGAAAAGCGAAATATGAAAAAATGGGAAGAATCTGTTTAATGGCTGAAAAGATGCTTTATGAAGAAGACTTGGAAGAGTATCATCAATATGCACTGGAGCTTGGACTGGAATCTAAAATCGGAGCATAGATATGATCGGACAGGAAGGATCGGGATTTGCGGTCCTTCCTGTTTTATCGTTAAGTTTTGAAACTTTTTGTTAGAAAACTTAAAAACATTCCAGAAAACATGTTCAAAAAAGATATTTTATGATAAAATATTAAAAATGGATTAAGATATCAGGAGGTGTTACATGTGATTGCAATAGAACGTAAACGATATATTATGCAGCAGTTAAATGAAAAAGGCATTATTAATTTAAAAGAGATAGCAAAAGAATTGAAAATATCAGAAATAACCGCCCGCCGTGATTTTGAAAAGCTGGAAGCAGAGGGAAAGCTGAAGCGGGTCCTGGGCGGAGCCACTTTGGATACGGACCAGGAAATGGCGCCGGATGGAGCAGAGCTTACAATGAAAGAAAAGAAAATGCTTCATAAAAAGGAAAAAGAACGGATTGCCGAATTTGCAGCCCAATTTGTCCGGGATGAGGACAGTGTATTCCTGGATGCAGGTACTTCCATGGTTCCTCTCATGCGGATACTTGAGAAAAGAAAAATCAAAATAGTGACATACAATGAATTGCTGATCAGCGGCCTTCACAATCCGGTTGCGGAGATATTCGTAATAGGCGGACAGCACCGCGCGTATTACAGCATGAACGTAGGCCCTGTTGCTCAGGATGTGTTAAAGCAGTTTTATTTTAATAAGGCATTTCTGGGATGCTCTGGTGTGGATTTTGCCCAGGGAATGGTATACACGACGGAGATGGAGAGTCTTCTCATGAAACGGATTGCTTTGGAAAATGCATATGAATCCTATCTTCTGGTGGATCACAGCAAAATCGGGAGAAGGAATTATTTGAAACTGGCTGAAACCTCTGCCTTTACCAGCGTAATCAGTGATAAAATGGATGACCAGGAATGCTTTACTTATCCGGAAAACGTTACATTTATATAACAAATGGAAAAATCATGTCAGGCAATGATCCTTTTATCTGACATGATTTTTTTGTTCACAGGAAATTACGCCTGTGAATTTTTGTGTTTCCATTACTTTTATAGGTGAATGATAAAAAATGATAAATATAGGATTGGTTTTATAAAAAAAGATAAAAAAAGATAAAAAATGATTGAGAATGTATGGGACTTGTGTTATAATGTGCTTATCACAGAAGCAAAGCAAAAACGAGGAGGATTTAAAATGAAGACACAGGACCCTGAGAAAAGAAAGATCCTTGAGTCATTCAAAGGCGGGTTGATTGTATCCTGCCAGGTGCAGCATGACGATCCCATTTACAGCGACGATATTGTGGTGAAAATGGCACAGGCCGCTCAATGGGCAGGAGCGGTGGGGATCAGGGCCAATTCGCCGGAACAGATCCGGGCCATCCGGGGGGCGGTAGACCTTCCCATCATCGGTTTATATAAGATCTGGCACGATGATACGGATGTGTTTATTACACCAACCCTGGAGGCTGCAAAGGAGGTATGGGAGGCAGGAGCCGATATTATTGCCATGGACTGCACGGAACAGATTACCCACGAAAAAACAGTTGCTTATGAGCTGCTTTCAAAGGTAAAAGAGGCAATTCCAAAAGCAATGACCTTTGCGGACATCTCTACATATGATGAGGCAAAACGCGCGGTTGAAATGGGCGCAGACATTGTGGGACCTACGCTTTATGGATATACGGCAGCCACAAAGGATATTGAATTGCCTGATTTAAGAGAGTTTGCGAGAATGTGCAGGGATTTTGGGAATGACGCCTACATGGTTATGGAAGGCCATATCTATACTCCGGAGGATGCCATGAAATGCATGTTTTTAGGGGCGCACACGGTGGTAGTAGGAAGCGCTATCACAAGACCTCATCTTACTGCAAAGCGTTTCGTGGATTTGTTAAGCGGTTATCAGAACAACTGGAGGGAAGCAGAAAGAAGCAGGCATTAAAGCAATGGGAGAGAATGGCAACTAAAAAACAATGTATTGGAACAGGAGGGGAATATGTTTTTAAGAGTAGACGACCGTTTGGTACATGGTCAGGTGGTAACTGCGTGGCTGAAACAGCTGAAAGCAAAGGTGATCATCGCCGTTGACGATACGGCGGCAAACAATGTAATTATTACCAAAGCATTGAAAATGGCAACTCCAAAAAATGTAGAGCTGGTTGTAGCAACCGTAGAAGAAGGGATGAAGGTTCTGTCAAAGTACGGGGAAAATGATGTAATGGTCATTACAAAGGCTCCGGTGACTGCAAAGCAAATCATAGATGCCAATCCCGGTTATAAGTGGACCTTAAATGTAGGGAATGTGGGCATGGCAGAGGGAAGAAGGAAGTTCGCCCAGACGGTTCATTTGGATGAAGAAAACTATTCAGCCGTATGCGCCTTAAAAGAATGTGAAAATGTGGAGATTTTTATGCAGACAGTACCCGGACAGCCGGAAAACCGGTTCTGAGGATAAGGAGGAGAGATTATGACATTATTGCAAGCAGTTCTAATTGCACTTTTTGCCTATCTGGCTTGGATTGCTACCCCGTGGCTGGGAGGACAGGGGATTTCCTACCATGTATTTGGAAAGCCTCTTGTAGCAGGATTGATCGTTGGCCTTATTATGGGCGATGTGAAGAACGGGATCATTATCGGAGCTACCATCAATGCATTGTATATAGGCGCCGTAACTCCGGGAGGAGCCATGGCATCTGATATTAACATTGCAGGATATGTTGGTACTGCTCTCGCCTTATCCACAGGGGTATCCGCAGAAATGGCCGTGTCCATAGCCGTTCCCTTAGGACTGATCGGAACATTTGTATGGCAGCTGTTTGCCACCATCAATTCTTTTCTGGTACATAAGACAGATAAATATGCGGCGGAAGGCAATTTGACAAAGCTTACTTTCATGACTTTGGGGCTGCCACAGATCATTGCACTTGTGCTTCGTTTTGTGCCTGTATTTTTGGTACTGTATTTTGGGGCCTCTGCTGCCCAGAATATTGTTCAGTTCATACCAGAGTGGCTTACAAAGGTTATCACTGCCATCGGCGGCATGCTTCCTGCATTAGGTATGGCTGTTCTTCTTAAGATGCTTCTGTCAACCCCATCCCTTCTGGGATATTTCATAGTTGGTTTTATACTGATCTCAGCACTGGGACTGCCTATCTTTACAGTGGCGTTAATCGGAGCTGCCCTGGCTATGATCAGCATGTTGGGCAAAGCAAGTCAAGAGGAGGTTTACTAATGGGTGGAAATCGTGATAATATAGAAGTAACAAAAAAGGATATATATAAGGTAGGAATCCGGTGGCTGCTGTCCAATACATCTGCATGGAACTGGGAACGCATGCAGAACGTGGCCTTTGCCTGGAGTATGGTGCCTGTTCTGAAAAAGATATGCAAGAATAAAGAGGAACTGGGAGCCGCATTAAGCCGTCATATGTCGTTTTTTAATACGGAACCTACAATTGGCACTCCGCTAATAGGGGCAGTAGCAGCAATGGAAGTGCAGAGGGCAAAGGGCGAGGATATTCCGGATGACGTTTTTAACGCGATTAAGTCCGGACTCATGGGCCCAATGGCCGCATTAGGGGATTCCCTTTTTGCCAGTACAGGCAATGCACTTTTATTGAGCTTTGGCATGGGCCTGGCACTGGAAGGGAATGTTCTTGGCCCCATTATTTTTATGGTTCTCTGGAGTGCTGTTACCCTGGGATTTTCCATGTGGGGTGTTCAGTTCGGATTCCGGGAAGGCTTAAAAATCATGGATTCCGAGATTTTCTCCCCGGCTATGATTGCCAAAGCAACCTCCTTTCTTTCCATCCTTGGCCTTACGGTAGTGGGAGGATTGTCCGCTCAATTCGTATCCCTGTCAACGCCGGTTTCATGGACGAATGGAGAAAGCACCACACAGCTTCAGACCATTCTGGATGGCCTGATGCCCGGCCTGCTTCCGTTTATAGTAGTCATGACCATCTGGTACCTGCATGACAAAAAGAATATGTCTGTTATAAAGCTTTTGGTGATTTTAATAATAATCGGAGCTGTGGGTTCGCTCCTGCATGTTTTCTAAGGAGAAGATATGGTTAATATTTTAACAATGACACATGGGGAAATGGCCGAAGGAATGTATCAGACGGTTAAAATGGTGATTGGGGAACAGGAGAACTTTTCGTATCTGCCATTTCGTCCGGACCAGTCCCTGGACAGCCTGGTCAGCTCGCTGAAAAACAAGCTGGAGGCCTTTGGAAATGACCTGCCATGTCTGGTGCTGGTTGACTTATTTGGAGGTTCGCCCTCCAATGCCATTGTGCATCTGATTGCGGAAGGTTATGATCTGCAGGCTGTGGCAGGGGTCAATCTCCCCATGCTGATAACGGCTTTGACGGAAAGAGGGCTGTATTCTTCCGTGGAAGAGCTTACCGGATATATCCGGTCTGCCGGGGCGGAAGGCGTAGTAAATATTGTGGAAAAATTAATGGAAGAGTAAGTGGTAAAACGGACTGCGGATGGGAATTTCGGCAGTCCGTTTTTGTGGTAAAAACATGGATTGGAGCAGCGTTTGTAAATTTCAGCGCTATAAGAGACATGGAAGGTTATAAGAGACCTGGAACCTTAAGGGGAGCCTAAAGGCCATATACTCTGTGCCGGAAGAAAAATGGTATAAGCAGATAAAAAAAGGGGGAATGTAAGCTATTTATGCAATCATCAGGGAATTACAATGGAAGAAGCCATGGATTTTGGTGATGGGCATAATGATATCGATATGCTGGGGGCTGTAAAATATAGCTATGCAATGGGGAATGCACCGGAAGAGGTAAAAGAGAATGCAGCCTATGTGACTCTTGATAATGATCACGAAGGGGTGCCTGATGTTATAAAAAATTTGGATTGATGCCGGTTTCCGTATCAAAATACAACCAGCTTGCAAAACAATGTTTTGGGCAATAAAAAAACTCCCCGAGTAGGACTTGAACCTACGACCCAACGGTTAACAGCCGTTTGCTCTACCGACTGAGCTATCGAGGAATACATGACTTATATTATACCCAAAAAGAGAAATATGTCAATGGGTAAAATAAAAAATATTAAAAAGTGCGGGAGATGGGACTTGAACCCACACGAGCATACACCCACAAGATCCTTAGTCTTGCCTGTCTGCCAATTCCAGCACTCCCGCACAACGAGACTTATTTTAGCACCCTTGATTGAAATTGTCAATATTTTTTGAAAAATATATACAAAAAAAATATTTGAAAAATTTGGAGAAATGTTGTTGACAGATAGGAGCTTGTATACTATAATAACTATTGTTGTTGCGAGAGATAACAACGAAATGCAGAAGTGGCGGAATTGGCAGACGCGCACGGTTCAGGTCCGTGTGGTAGCAATACTGTGAGGGTTCAAGTCCCTTCTTCTGCATGAAGCTATACAGGCGGTCATAGCTGTATGGTTTTTACTTCTTATATGACATGCGGGAGTGCTGGAATTGGCAGACAGGCAAGACTAAGGATCTTGTGGTTGTATGATCGTGTGGGTTCAAGTCCCATCTCCCGCATTAAAAAGACATGATTTTCCATCAAAGGAAATCATGTCTTTTTTTGCGCAAGGAAGTGTGCTATAATGGACTCATTAACCATCATGGAGAAATGTTTATGAATATGATAGATGTTAACCGTATCAGGCATATTTCGATTGATCACGGCTTTCGAGGCTGCATCCAGATATCAAATAATAAACGGCCTGTTTTTACAGAGGCATTCGGCTACTCAGATTTTCCAAACAAAATTCCCAATACACCTGGAACGAAATTTGAGACTGCTTCTGCGGGAAAAGTTTTTGTCGCTGTTTCAATACTTCAGCTGGTTGAAAACGGAAAATTATGTCTTCATGATACACTTGGGAATATACTTCCCCTGGACTGGCATCAGATTGACACGGATATTACCGTAGAGCAATTGCTCACGCACACATCCGGTATCCCTGACTACTTTGACGAAAGTGTCATAAACGAGTATGAAGATCTGTGGAAAGACCTTCCCAACTACAAAATTCGAACAAACTCAGATTTGCTGCCCCTGTTTGTTTCCAAACCAATGATGTATCCTCGGGGCACAAAATTTCAATACAATAACACCGGATTTGTGGTGTTGGCAATGATGATCGAAGCTGTGACAGATCAACCGTTTGACGTTTATCTTCAATCGAAAATCTTTGATCCCTGCAAAATGAGTTCTACAGGCTACTATGAAAAGGATAGACTTCCGGCAAAGTGTGCCAACAGTTATATTTTCGAAAAAGAAAGCAACAGGTTCCGCACAAATATATACAGTGTCGATGCAAAAGGCACTGGTGCAGGCGGTGCCTATACGACAGTGGATGATATGGGGAAATTCTGGGAAGCTCTTTTGTCAGATAAGCTTCTTACACGGAAAACAACTTTGGAAATGTTACGCTGCCACAGTGGAAATAGGGAAGCAGGATACTACGGTTATGGAATCTGGTTGGAACCGGCTGGCGACAACGGATATAATCCTTATTTTCAAGGCTGTGATCCTGGTGTAAGCTTTATTTCTTTATATAATCAGAGTGAAAATGTTACGATTACGCTAGTGAGCAATTATGGAGACAACGTCTGGAGGCTGTTAAGAAATATTAGAGAGTGTATATCGGGAAAATAGGAAAAATCCCTTTTCTTTTTGATGAGGTAAAAGTAAATCGTATTGAAACACAACACGATCCCAATTATACACAAAATGAACATAATCGGCACAATGAGAAAATCTTTTTTACTATTATTTCAAAAAGGGGCTGTGAAATAACTCCTCAATAAAATAGGATTTCCGAAGCACGTTCGTGCATCGGAAGTCCTATTTTTGTGGTAAAATTTAACTATGACGAAAAACAATACCATAGATTATTTTAAAACAAAACAAGCAACTTTGCCACTGTTTATTTCAGATTTTCTAGATATTTGTGATCCGGTTTTAACATTTGATCAATTCATGGAGGGAATTAATTTAACAAAGTACCTGAAATGCCTGCCTGACTATGAAACAGGACGTATCAGATATAATCCGATTAACATGCTAAAAACGGTACTCTTTGGGTTTATGACCCAGGGGTATATGTCACTTAGAGAACTGGAGGACAGCTGTAAAGTTAATATTAGATTTATGTATCTCATGGATAATGAACATCCGACTTACCGTACCTTTGGATATTTCATTAACGAAGTTCTCGCCAGTTCTATTGAAGAAATCTTTTATGATATTAATCAAAAGATCTTTGCAGATGAGCACGTGGATCTTAACCATATCTACATCGATGGCTCAAAGTTTGAAGCAAACGCAAACAAGTATTCCTGGGTATGGAAGAAGGCAACAGAAAAATCAAGATACCGACTTTTTGAAAAGATAACTGCTTTGCTAGAAGAAATCAACAGTACGTTAGCGTTCTCAGGTCTTAAGATGCAAACGAATACGGAATACATTCCAGAAGAATTAAAAGAAATGGTATCTCGTTACGCTGATTTCTTTGAACTGGATTGTATAACATTTGTTTACGGGAAAGGTCATCGAAAGTCTGTTCAGCAGAAACAGTATGAGACTTTGTTGCAATACGTATCCAAACTGGAAGAGTATGTAGAAAAGGTGTCTATCTGTGGCCCTGATCGTAACAGTTATTCAAAAACAGATCATTCAGCTACGTTTATGCGTATCAAAACGGACTATATGGGAAATGATCAACTGTTACCCGCCTACAATGTACAGGTAGGTGTGGCAGATGAATACATAGCGGTCCTTGATGTGAATCAGTACCGTTCAGACATGGATTGTTTTATACCGCTTATGGAAGAATTCAAACGAACATACGGATTTTATCCGGAGTATCCGACTGCTGATGCAGGATATGGATCTTATAATAATTACTTGTACTGCGAACAGCATGGAATGAAGAAATATATGAAGTTTCCAATGTTTAAAAAAGAAACTACCGATAAAAAGTATCATGAAAATTTATTTCGAGCTGTAAACTTTAAAAGAAATGGACAGGGAGATTTAATCTGTCCAAATGGAAAAAGATTTGTATTTTCTTATCGCAAGTACGTAAAAGGAAATCAGTACGGACGTCAAGAGGAAGTCTACACTTGTGAGGATTGCAGCGGATGTCCTTATGCAAAACAGTGTAAGAAAACAGACAAAAACCGAACCATTCGATTAAATGAAGAATTAACATCGTTTCACAAAGAAGTGATTGAAAATCTCGAAAGTATCCATGGAGCCCTTCTTCGGATGAATCGATCTATCCAAGCAGAAGGAACTTTTGGAATCATGAAAAATAACAGATGGTATAAAAGAATCGTAAGAAAAGGCATTGAATCTGTCAAGTTGGAGATTTTTTTAGTTGCTATAGGTCAAAATCTTTACAAATATGAAAATAAGAAAATGAGAATATCCAAGGTAGCGTAGCATAGAATTGCCCATCCACCTTGGGGTAGGGGAAATTATACTCATTTTTAATCATCTTGATCATTTGAAAGGAGGATCCTCTTCCAAGCTATCGC
>CABJBM010000017.1 GCA_902363835.1 Lachnospiraceae bacterium | reverse complement strand
TTCCTCCTTGTATAATAATGATATAGCCAATAAGGCTTATATCTTACTAATATCTTTTTATTCTGTAACTGAATAAGGACTTCATCCTTAAATCAGAAGTTACTATTTCTTAATTACCATGTCTGACGGTTCCCTGATAGACACCAGGCTTATCATAAGGTATATTAATCCATTGGATAGGATAAAGAATGCGTTCCTCCTTGGGAAGCCAGTCCCTACTGGCTCATACCTACGAATTAGTCAATTAGTCCATTCAATGAGGTTTTATGATTTAGCTGGTTGGGAGCCGCAGGCTATACCCGTATAATTCGCAAGGTTGTGTACTCATTGCTTTGGAAATGGATTCCTATCAGAAAGGAGCTTATGCTCATGTCTAACAAAGTTATATTTAACTTAGATGAATTATTCATCTCTGTCGGTATGGATGTTGGTGCGGACTTCACATGGATGTCTATCGCACTTCCAAACCAGACCTTTTTAGGAAAGCCACTTAAAATCCTACACTCTAGCATTGAATCCCTGGAACTCGCTGTTTCTAAAATAAAAGAAGCAGAAGAGTTGTATTCCTTAGAAAGTCGCATCTTTCTGGAATCCACGGGAATTTATCATTACCCACTCTTCTGCTATCTTCGTGATAAGGGTTTTAATTGCTCAGTTATCAATCCTATCATCTCTAAGAGTAGCACAAATATCAATATAAGAAAAGTGCATAATGATCGTTTCGATTCAAAAAAGGCTGCTTTGATTGGTTTGAAGCCTGATTTAAAGGTTTCTCTTATGCCATCTGAACTTGCTCTCAATTTAAGAAATCTTTCCAGAGAGTATTATGATCTGATGGACAATCGTTCGGCCTATATAAATAAACTACAAGGTGAACTTCGTATGGTTTTTCCACAGTACTTGAATATCTTTTCAAAAGTGACTACCAATACATCTCTTACTTTATTGGAAAACTACACATCACCAGATGCTTTCCTTTCAGCAGAAAGGCAGGAAATTATTAATTCCATACGCTCTACTGCGAGATTTGGAGCTACATATGCTAATAACAAGTATAATGCCATTATTCTGGCTGCAAATGACTCTAAGACTTTTGGTCATTCCGTCAGCAGTAATTTCAAGCGTATCCAGATTTACATACGTTTTATTCGCCAGTATGATGAAGAAATTACCTCTATACTAGAAAACATGCATGAACTGGTTGATGCCAACGAAGGTTCTAAATTTGTACAACAGATACACCTTATTGAGTCTTACAAAGGAGCCGGATTTCTGTCCGCTGTATCTCTTATGTGTGAGATTGGCGACTTCTCGGCGTTCCATTCTCCAAAGCAACTGTTTGCTTACTTTGGACTGGATCCTGCAGTAAAGCAGTCTGGTAAGTTTAAGGGAAGCAAAATCAATATGTCAAAACGCGGTTCCCGCATTGCCAGACGAGTACTTCACACGATGGCTTTAATTAGTATAAGCAAGAACAGAAATGGTTCTGCTAAAAATCCTGTGCTCCGTGATTATTACCTAAAAAAATGTGAGTCAAAACCTAAGATGGTATCACTAGGTGCTGTCATGCATAAAGTCTGTAACATTGTATATGCCATTCTTCGTGATGAAAAAGAATTTCAAATCATTACACCAAAAGAACATCAAAAGAATTACTTAAAAGCGAGATGCGACATCGCTGCTTAATGTAATGCATACCTCCTTTGAGCCAGCCATTTGATGAAATATCAAAGGGTCTATTAAAGCTGCCCTATTTTGTTTCATTTTATATATCAAATGTTTTTCAATTCACTATTGACATTTATTAGCTGAACTGTTTATGTATTTTAGATTTCTGTGGCATATCATTCATCAAAAATATTAACGATCTCTCCATCTAAAATCCGGTTCATATTTTTCATGGCACAGAAATTGCCGCACATGGAGCAGGTATCCTCTTTTTCCGGCTTTGACATGGCCCGGTAGCGCCTGGCCTTTTCCGGGTCAACGGCAAGCTGGAACATTGCTTCCCAATCCAGCCGTTTTCTGGCGTCGCTCATTTGATGATCCCATTCCCTGGCGCCCTTAATGCCTTTTGCAATATCAGCAGCATGGGCTGCAATCCGGGCAGCAATAATGCCTTCCTTTACGTCCGCCTCATCCGGCAGCTTTAAATGCTCCGCAGGAGTCACATAACAGAGAAACGCAGCCCCGGCAGCAGCTGCCACAGCTCCTCCGATAGCAGCTGTGATGTGGTCATATCCAGGTGCAATATCTGTGACAAGAGGCCCCAGAACATAAAATGGTGCTCCCTTGCAGACTGTCTGCTGGATTTTCATATTGGCTGCAATCTGATCCAGGGGCATGTGGCCGGGTCCTTCCACAATTATCTGTACATTCTTTTCCCAGGCCCTTTTTGTCAGCTCCCCAAGGGTCACCAGCTCCTCCACCTGGGAAATATCGGACGCATCCTCAATGCATCCCGGCCGGCAGGCATCACCAAGGCTTAGGGTCACGTCATACTTCTGGCAGATTTCCAGAATGCGGTCGTAATGCTCATAAAAGGGATTTTCCTCTCCGGTCATCTCCATCCAGGCAAAGATAATGGACCCTCCTCTTGAAACAATGTTGGTCAGCCGTTTTGCTTCCTTAAACCTTTTGGCGGTCTGTCTGTTGATGCCCACGTGAATGGTCATGAAGTCCACTCCGTCTTTTGCATGCATTTCCACGATTTGTATCCATTCCTCCGCAGTGATTTCACGAAGGGGTTTGTGATAATAAACCACAGCATCATAGATGGGAACCGTACCAATGATAGCCGGACATTCGGCCGTTAACTTCCTGCGGAATTTCCTGGTGTCGCCAAAGGAGCTTAGATCCATAATGGACTCCGCACCCATGAGAACTGCGTCCTTTACTTTTTCAAGCTCCATTTCCAGGTCATTCAAATCCCTGGATGTCCCCAGATTCACATTGATCTTTGTCTTAAGCATGGAGCCGATCCCGCTTGGCTTTAAACAGGAGTGGTTCTTATTGGCCGGTATGGCGACTTTTCCCTCAGCCACCAGTTCCCGGAGTTTTTCCGGCTCCCATTGTTCCTGTTCGGCCACTGTCATCAGTTCCTTTGTCAGAATGCCTTTTCTTGCGGCATCCATTTGTGTGGTGTAATTCATCTTTGTTCCTCCTTTTGATTTACGCGGATGGCGAACCGGACAAACATGCCTGTGCGTCCATGTGGCAGCCACCGCAGCAGCGAGGGAAACCCGCAAAGGGTGTTTCGTCTCGCGAACGGAGGGATTGTAAGGGTTTTTTAGTTGTTGCGGCATTCGCCTAATGAACATACAAGGATATATGTTCTGTGAATAACTCACGCAAAAAGAGCCCATACCAACAGGTATAGGCTCGGAAATATGCAATCATCCCATATGAATCCCTACGTTGGCATTACCCAAATCAGGTTATAAAGGTCGAAGTTGATTACTTCCTCTCAGCCCGCCTACGAGCTCCCTCTTGTGGTCACTAGTGTAGCATTCCCCTTCCTGCTTGTCAAGGAAAACATCCCGGACTTGCTGTCAGCCGGAAATAGCGGCCTTCATTTCCCTCACATAGTCGCAGACAGGCCCTACACAGTCTTTTCCATATTTTGCGGCGATTTTTACAATGGCACTTCCAACAATGACACCGTCCGCGCTTTTGCTCATTTCCCTTGCCTGCTCCGGGGTGGAGATTCCAAAGCCAATGGCGCAGGGAATCTCCTTTGCCTCCTTTACAAGGGAAACCATTTCTTCAATGTTGGTATTGATTTCCGTTCTCACCCCGGTCACGCCCATGGAAGAAACGCAGTAGATAAATCCCTCGGATTCTGATGCAATGGCCCGTATGCGCTCCTTAGAAGTTGGAGCAATGAGGGAAATTAATTCGATTCCGTATTTCCTGCAAAAGGGCAGCAGCTCATCCTTTTCCTCAAAGGGCATGTCAGGCACGATCAGGGCATCAATTCCGCATTCCGCCGCATTTTTTAAAAACCGCTCACTTCCATACACGAAAACAGGATTGATATAAGTCATAAAAGCCAGAGGAACATCGGTTTTTTGGCGTATCCGTTTTACGGAATCAAAAAGCTTATCCGTGGTAGTTCCTGACGCCAGAACCCGCATATCGGCTTCCTGGATCACGATCCCCTCTGCGATTGGGTCGGAAAAGGGGATTCCAAGCTCGATCAAATCCGCTCCTGCTAAAGCCATGGCAGGAACCAGCTCTTCTGTAAGGGCAAGATCAGGATCCCCTGCCGTAATAAATGGGATAAATGCCTTTCCTTTTGAAAATACTTCGCTTATTCTACTCATAGATTTCAACCCCCTTATAACGGGCAATGGCTGCCACATCCTTGTCGCCCCGCCCGGATAAATTGATGACAATGACCTCATCCTTTTTCATGGAAGGAGCGATCTTTCTGGCATAGGCCACTGCATGGGCGCTTTCAATTGCCGGAATGATTCCTTCCAGACGGGATAAGTATTCAAAGGACTCCACAGCCTCCTGATCTGTAACAGGAACATAGGTGGCTCTTTCCGAATCATAAAGGGCCGCGTGTTCCGGTCCTATGCCCGGATAGTCAAGTCCGGCGGAAATGGAGAAAACAGGGGCAATCTGGCCGTACTCATCCTGGCAGAAATAGGACTTCATGCCGTGGAAGATTCCAAGAGAGCCTGTGGAAATGGTTGCTGCGTGCTTTCCTGTTTCAATGCCCTGCCCTGCTGCCTCGCAGCCTATGAGCTTCACGGAAGGCTCATTTACAAATTCATGGAAAATTCCCATGGCATTACTTCCGCCGCCAACGCAGGCGATCACCACGTCAGGAAGCTTTCCTTCCGCCTCATTAAGCTGTGTGCGGACCTCTTTTCCGATGATGCTCTGAAAATCCCTTACAATGGTTGGAAATGGGTGGGGACCCATGACAGAGCCTAAGACGTAATGGGTATCAGATACCCGGCTGGTCCATTCCCTCATGGTCTCATTGACCGCATCCTTTAAGGTCTGGGTGCCGCTTGTAACGGCATGAACCTTTGTGCCCAAAAGCTCCATGCGGAATACATTTAAGGCCTGACGGTCCGTGTCTTCCTTGCCCATGAAAACCTCGCATTCCATTCCCATGAGAGCGGCGGCAGTAGCGGTGGCAACGCCGTGCTGTCCGGCTCCTGTTTCAGCAATGACCCGGGTCTTTCCCATTTTCTTTGCAAGAAGGACCTGGCCAAGAGCATTGTTGATCTTATGGGAGCCGGTGTGGTTTAAATCCTCCCGCTTTAAATAGATTTTTGCTCCGCCTAAGTCCTCTGTCATCCGTTCCGCATAGTAGAGCAGGGAGGGCCTTCCTGTATATTTTTTATGAAGGTCCTGAAGTTCAGCTAAAAACTCCTCATCATGGCTGTATTTCTCATAAGCCGCTTCCAGTTCATTTACTGCGTTCATCAGCGTTTCAGGGACAAATTGTCCGCCGTGCTGTCCAAATTTTCCTTTTGACATGGCTGTTCACTCCTTACTGTTTGTATGATTTCTTTTATTTTTCCCGGGTCTTTTTTGCCCTCCGTTTCCAGGGAGCTGCTTAGATCCAGGCAAAAGGCTTCTGTTTTCATGGCCTGCTTTATGTTTGAGGCGTCTATGCCTCCGGCCAGGAACCAGGGTTTTTTTATGTCCGGTATCATGGACCAGTCAAAGGTCCTTCCGCTGCCGCCGTAAAGCCCTTTGGTATAAGTATCAAAAAGAAGGAAATCTGCGGGAAGGCCCTCCCCATTCTTCATATCCTCCGCCTGACGGACCCGTATGGCTTTTATAACAGGAAAGCCGGGGGCCAGGCGGCCTTTTAATTCCAGGATGTAATCCGGGTTCTCATCTCCGTGAAGCTGGATAAGATCAATGGTCTTATTCTCTGTCAGGGCCAGGATTTCCTCTATAGGGCTGTTTACGAAAACTCCCACTGCCAATATTTCCGGAAGCAGCAGTTTTTTTAGTTCCTGTGCTTCCGGTCCGGTTAAGCGGCGTTTTCCGGGAGCGAATACAAAGCCTGCATAATCCGGCTTCCAGGTATTTACCGCCAGGATATCTTCCCTGCGGGTCAGCCCGCATATTTTGATCCGTGTTCTTTTAGAATTCATTGTGCAGCCCTCTTCAGACCGTTTATAATTTCTTTTTTATCAGGAGAGCGCATCAGGCTCTCCCCGATTAAGACGGCATTGACTCCTGCCTCAGACAGAAGGCGGATATCTGTTTCTGTTTTAATCCCGCTTTCCGCAACGAAAAGCACATCAGAAGGTACCAAACTCCTTAAACGGAGGGAATTGTTAAAATCCACCTCAAAGGTTTTTAAATTCCTGTTGTTTACCCCGATGATCCTGGCTCCTGCGGTCAGGGCGGAATGGATCTCCTCTTCGTCATGAGCCTCCACAAGGGCGCTTAAGCCAAGGCTTTGGCACAGCTTTAATCCTTCTTTTAAGGCTTTTGTATCCAGGAGGGCGCAGATCAGGAGAACCGCAGACGCGCCTATGGCCTTTGCCTCGTAAATCTGATAGGGGTCCATCGTAAAATCCTTTCTGAGAAGGGGGATGCTCACCTCATGACTGATGTCTGTCAGAAAGGAATTGCTTCCCATAAAATATTCCGGTTCCGTGAGAACGGAAATGGCATCTGCCCCTGCTGCTTCGTAATCCTTTGCGATCTCCACATAAGGAAATTCAGGGGCAATAAGGCCCTTTGAGGGGGATGCCCGCTTTACTTCACAGATAAAAGAAATACCTGGAGCAGAGAGGCTGTGTTCAAAGGAAAGCCCTTTATCCTTTGTTTTTTCCAAGGCTTCAAATGCCAGTTTTTCCATGGCATTCATGGAAACTTTTTCTTTTGCAGCCTCCGCCCGTTTTCTGGAGGAGGCTGCCAGGCTGTCAAGTATCATGAAATCACCTCTTTGGTCATTTTTGCAAATTCTTCAAGCTTCCCTGCGGCTTTTCCTGAATCAATGAGATGGGCCGCTTTTTCTATGCATTGGAAAATGGTGCAGTCGTCAATTCCCAGGTACAGGCTGAGCGCAGAGTTTAAGATGACAATATCCCGCTTTGGCCCATGAAGCTTTCCGTTTAAGATGTCTCTGGTGATCTGGGCATTTTCTTCAGGAGAGCCGCCCACCAGATCTGAAAGGCTGCTGCGCTTTAAGGAAAACTGTTCCGGCGTGATCTCATAGGGAGTCAGCTTCCCGAAACGGATCTCGCATACATGGCTGGGGCCTGTGACAGTGGCTTCATCCAGCCCGTCATCTCCGCAGACCACCAGGCCCCTCTTAACGCCCAGATTGCTTAATACCTGGGCCAGAGGTTCCACCAGCTTTCTGTCGTAAACCCCTAAAAGCTGCATGGTGGCTCCCGCAGGATTGGAGAGAGGGCCTAAGATATTAAAGATGGTCCGCACCCCAAGCTCTTTTCTCACCGGCCCGGCGTATTTCATGGAGGAATGATAGGCCTGGGCAAAGAGGAAGCACATGCCTGTTTTCTTTAATATGTCCCCTGACTGTTTTGACGTAAGGTTTAAATTTACCCCAAGATGTTCCAGCACATCGGCAGCCCCGCTTTTGCTGGAAACACTGCGGTTGCCATGCTTTGCCACAGGAACTCCCCCTGAGGCAACCACAAATGCGGTGGTGGTGGAAATATTAAAGGTCCCGGCTTCGTCACCTCCTGTGCCCACAATATCAATGACAGGAAAATCCGGTTCCAGCCTTAAGGCCTTTTCCCGCATGACAGTGGCGCAGGCCGTAATCTCGTCAATGGTTTCCCCTTTCATCCGAAGTCCTGTTAAAAATGCGGCCATCTGGGCCGGGGTGGTTTCTCCGCTCATGATTTCGTTCATGACCTCTTTTGCAGCATCAAAGCTTAAATCCTGCCCTGAAATTACTTCATGGATTGCCTGCTGAATCATTTAATCTGCCTCCTTTATATGAATGGATAAGAAATTTTTAAGTATGGTCATCCCGTTTGGGGTCAGGATAGATTCCGGATGGAACTGAAGCCCGTAAAGAGGATACTCCTTATGCTTTACCGCCATGATTTCACCCATGTCATCAATGCCTATGATTGTCAGACAATGGGGGAGAGAATCCTTTGCAGCGATGAGAGAATGGTACCTGGCGGCCAGGATCTGCTTTGGAAGCCCATAAAAAACAGGATCAGAAACATCAATGGTAAGGAGGCTCTGTTTTCCGTGCATCAGCTTCCGTGCATGGGTGATCTCAGCTCCGAACACCTCGCAGATTCCCTGGTGCCCCAGGCAGACCCCAAGGATGGGGATTGTTTTGGAAAGCTTTCTGACTACGTCTTCACATACTCCTGCATCCTTTGGATAACCGGGTCCCGGGGAGAGGATGATGTGGGTGGGAGACAGTTCCCTTATTTCTTCCACAGTCATCTCATCGTTTCGTATGACCCTGATATCCGGATTCAGGCCGCCGAACATCTGGACTAAATTGTAGGAAAAGCTGTCGTAATTATCGATCAAGAGAATCATCAGTCATTTACCTCCCCTGCAGTTTCAATGGCCCGGATCACGGCTTTTGCCTTGTTTTCCGATTCTTCGTACTCCCGTTCAGGAACGCTGTCAGCGACAATTCCGCCTCCCGCCTGAACGTATACCTTTCCATGGCTCTTTACTGCCATGCGTATAGCAATGCAGGTATCCATGTTTCCGGTGAAATCAATGTAGCCCAGGGCCCCTCCGTAAATGCCCCTTGGCTCTGTTTCCAGCTCTTCGATGATTTCACAGGCCCGGATCTTTGGAGCGCCGGAAAGGGTGCCTGCGGGAAGGACTGCCTCTATGGCATGAAAGGCGTCCCGGTCAGAAGTGATGTCTGCCTCCACCTGGGAACAGATGTGCATGATTCTGGAATAACGGTGGATCATTTTGTATCCGGTCACCTCTACGGTGGAAAACTCTGCGATTTTCCCCAAATCATTTCTTCCCAAATCCACCAGCATGTTGTGCTCTGCCAATTCCTTTTCATCCGCAAGAAGCTCTTCGGAAAGCCGTTTGTCTTCTTCCTCGTTCCTTCCCCTGGGCCTGGAGCCTGCCACCGGAAATGTGGTGAGCCGTCCGTTCTTTAAACGGACCAGGGTTTCCGGAGAAGTGCTGATGATTTCCGTATCATCCATGTGGAAATATACCATGTAAGGGGAGGGATTAGTGGTCCTGAGTACCCTGTAGGCATTGAGAAGACTGTCCTGGTAATCGCTTGTAAACTGTCTGGAAAGAACTGCCTGGAAAATGTCCCCGTCCACAATATATTCCTTTGCCCGCTCCACCATGGAACAGAATTCCTCCTTTGTCACGTTGCAGCGGAAGTTTGGCCGGCTGGTGACAGCTGATTTTTTTAAGGGGGTATTTTCTCCGATCATGGCTGCAATGCTTTCCAGCCTTGTGCAGGCTTTCCCGTAATTTTCCATGATCCGGTCGGTTTTCATATTGACTACAAGGCTGATTTTCTGCTTTAAATGGTCATAAGCGATGACCGTATCAAACAGCATTAAGTCAAAATCATTGCAGGTGCCTTTTTTTATGGACAGGACAGGTTCCGCATAACCGATCATGCTGTAGGCAAAATATCCTACAAATCCTCCGGTAAAGGGAGGAAGACCGGGAAGCTTTGGGGAGCGGTAATCCTTTAAAATATCCCGCAGCACATCATATGGCGCACCGGTTTCAATCACCTGGTCCCCTTCCTGGTCCGGCCGGACGTAATGATGTACTCTTACCATATGATCCTTTAGGGAGACTTTAAGGACCGGGTCATAGCCAAGAAAAGAGTAGCGTCCCCATTTTTCTCCTCCCTCAATGCTTTCAAGCAGATAATAACGGCTGCTTTTGGCTGCGATCTTTCGCAGCAGGGTAATGGGGGTGACAATGTCTGCAAAGATTTCCCTGCAGACCGGGATGACGGGATAGGAAGCGGCAAGGGCTTCGATTTCCTTACAGTCCGGCGTGATGTTCATGGTTTATTACGCTCCTTTCTTAGATATTACCTATGTTTTCCGGCCTGATGGCCAGACAATATCCCATAGCAGGCTGGGAGGTATTTGGGCCTTGATGCTTTAATACGGAAATACCTTTATTCCAGTGCCTGGCTTTTTGCCTGAGAAAACAAAAAAGGCCTCCGTCCCTCTTTCCATACTGCTATGGATAAGAGGGACGAAAGCCTGAAAATACGGTTCCGTGGTACCACCCTGATTGGAGAAGATAGACTTCTCCCGCTTTATAACACACTAACATGTGTCTCCCCTTGGTAACGGATAGGAAACCCGTCGACATCTACTCCCGAAAATAAAACCGGTTTCAAGCCGCCCTCGCAGGTCCATTCAGACCAAACATCAACGCTTCCTCCCACCAACCGGAAGCTCTCTGTGCATGATGAAAAGATCTTACTTACTCCTGCTCAACAGTTTATCACTTTGATTTGTTACAGTATATGGGATGAAAATTAAAATGTCAATAGGGAAAATAATTTTTTGTAGAGGGCAGGGAAATTGTTTACCGGTTTTCAGTGGAAATAAGTTAATAGTGAAATGTGAAAAAAGCGACATAAAATGAGTTAATTTTAAAATTAAGATTTTGTATATTGATTTTTCTTGTCGATTGTTTGCAGAATTAGGAAAAATTTGGTAAAATCGTTCTATAAAGTAAATAAATATGAAAACGGGGGAAATATGATGGCAAACAATATGATAATAAACAGCGGAGTGATTAACGGAAATGTAATTCAGAAATCTGCGGCTGGGACTTCATCTGAAGCAGAGAAAGAGAAGACGGAGGCCAGAGGAGG
Organism: Lachnospiraceae bacterium; assembly: GCA_902363835.1. Classification (GTDB taxonomy): domain Bacteria; phylum Bacillota; class Clostridia; order Lachnospirales; family Lachnospiraceae; genus Lacrimispora. Next base: position 142,279 of record CABJBM010000017.1, on the reverse strand, counting down.
AAGTTCCAATGGATACAAGTATGACGTAGGTATTTCCTATGCCAGTGAACAGGAACGGTACGTGACAAGGGTTGCTAAAATCCTGGAAAAGGAAAATTTAAGGGTGTTTTTTGCCCCTAACAGGGAAGAGGAGTTTTTAGGACGGGATATGATCACGGAGTTTTACGATATCTACCGTTATGAAAGCATGTTTGTGGCGTGCTTTGTCTCTAAGGACTATTTGAGCAAGGATATTACCATGCATGAGGCGAAAACAGCCATGCTTCGGGAGAAAGAAGAAAAGAGAAATTGCCTGATACCGGTATATTTTGGAGGAGCCCGCTTAAAAGAGCTAGACCCTGACATTCACTTTTTAAATGCCGACCGGTTAAGAGAAGTAGAGGTTGCCGAAAAAATAAAAATTATCATTCATTCTTTTGAGAAAGGGAATCAATGATATCTTTGATTTTGTGGGGGAAAAGACATGGAAGCAGAAGAAAAAGATCAATGCACCAGCCAGCCGGAAGATGGTGTAAAAGAACGTAAGGAAGAAGAACGTAAAGAAGAAGGCCGCAAAGAAGATGACCGGCAGGAAGAACCGGATACAGAAAATGTACAACCTGAAAAAGAGGAACAGGGAAGTGTTTTTGATCAGTATAATCCGGAACAGTATGAGAGAAAAAAACAGCAGAACAAACGTGAAAGAGGCGATGCGGAGTATCACAACTGCTTTTTTATTGACGGAAAAGAGTTGAATAATTTTATTTTTAATTCAGGTGAAATTAATGGAACTATAAATCAGGAAAGCTCACAGGAAGGTGAGGAGGAAGAATCTTTTTGTTTCAGGGATCAGAAGGATATGAAAGAGCTGATTAAAAGATACGCATTGACAGATTATGTCCCGATTTTTATAGCCATTACCGTATTAAAGATGGTTCCGGTATCTCATCTGGTTGAGGTTTCCCAGGTGCTGAACGCGCATTTATATACAAAAAAGGAAGCTGGAGAACAACCTGAGGTAAAAGGGAATGCTCTTCAATCCATGGAGGATATACTGGAGTTTTTAAATGCGGAAATTGTTTTGGCAACAATGGAAAGCCAAGCCGGAAGGATGGAATTCCAGAGTGTGATATTTAAAAATCCTGCAATGATTCTGGAGCTGAGCAGAGAATTGTGGACGGGTTATCCAGGCATGAGAAAAGGGCTTATTGGCTGGCTGCTGGACATCAGCCGTGTAAGACCCATCCGGAAATTAATATTATGCCAGATCGGAGAGGCTATTGCTGAGTTTGCTGCCATGGATTTTGCATACGCGGAGAACAATATAATTCCACTGTTTGTAAAGAAGCATGACAGGGACAGTTTTTATTTCCTTCTAAGAATTATGGAACGGTGCCTGAGAGAGGAAGCATACCAGGACAATGCAGAGAACTTACTGTGCCATTGGGCTGAATTGGATAACAATCAGTTCTTATGGAAGATTGCCTTTTATTTATATGACAGGAGTAAAGACTATAGTTTTAATTCCCAGGTTCGCAGGCGTCTGCAAAGGATAGTCAGGGAGGAACTTGCCCTGGGGCTGGAAGTGGAACTGGAGCAGGTGGTCTATTTTTTTAAAGATGACAGTGTACTTCCCTTTGATCTGCTTCAGGAACAGGAAAACATGGCTGAAGTGTATATAGAGGTTTTGGCCGGGCAGTTTGAACTGTGCCAAAAGAAGAGAGACAGACTCCGGTTTGGATACTATTTCATGACTCTCATGTGGCAGGATTACATAGAAGAAGGGTATCCTTTGTACAGGTCTCTTTTCCTTGCCAGCCTAAACAACAGGGAATCAAGAAAACGGCTGGGGCCGATTATACGCTATGTCTGGCAGAAACAGATATTCCGCCAATTGTTTTTGGAGAAGATTCTTCTCCTGTATATTAAGGAGTTAAGAGACAGCGGCAGATCATGGGATTACATGAAGAATTTTCTTAAGGTGATCGCTTTTACCGGTGAAGAGACGGACTTTGAACATACTTTAAGAACCCTTGGAAGGATAAAAGAGGAATGTGACGGAAAAGAAATTGCAGATCAAATGAAAGAATATTTAACGGAATTGCTGAACAGCAGAATATAAAATACGGGGGATAAAAACAATGATTGAAAAAACTTTTAATCCAATTTTAAAAGAGGAAACTTTTAAAAGGTCCTTTTTTCCAAAAATTCCGATTCCAGGACCTAAGAAGGCTGTTTTATTGCTGTCAGGTACAGGGGAAACAGGGCCATTTCTCATTGAGAACGGAACCCAGGTACGGATCGCGGATATAAGAAGAGGAAAGTACGATCAGCTGGTGGAAATTGATCTTCATCCCTACAATATCAGCTTTAAGGAAGAGGTGTACAGCAAGGATAATGTTTCTAAATTTACAGTTACGATCACAGCAACGGCCAGTGTAACAGAGCCGGATATTGTATATCAGGAGCAGGTACATGATGTGACCCAGTGTATACAGGATCACTTTCTGGCACAGATTCAGGAAATGGCGGCGGAGTATTCCATCAGGGAGAACTCTGGCTTAAGGGATGAAATTAAAAGGGCGCTGTCTGATATCAGTTATCTTGAAAACGGAATCAGCCTCAGCAATTGCAACGTAATTGTTCAGGTGGATAAAAAGTACGAAAGCTTTCTGGAAAAGCAGTTGGATTTGGGATATCATACGGAATTTGAGAAGAACAAAGCGGTCGCTGCACAGGAAATGAAAGGCATTTATGCTGACCAGGTTACAGCAATATTTTCCGAGTTTGCTGCTGGCAATATTGGAGTGGAAGAGGCGATTCAGCGTTCCAAAAAGGGATTATCACAGGATTTTGATGAAAGACTGAGGCAGATCAGGGAAGCGACAGACTACATAAGGAGCCTGGAAAAGGATGAGATGATCCGGGAAGGAGACACACTTAAAAATGTGGAGATCTTATTAAATGGAATGATTTCTTCTATATCGGACATGTCCCATGGGGCGGAACAAGAAGTGGCAGGAACTTTGGAAGATAACTCCAGTCAAAAGGGCGGTAATCTTTACCGGGAATTTGAAGAAGATGAGGAATAAATGCCAATGAAGCTATTAGAACTGCATTATGGATTTTGGGCTCAGATGCGGGGCTGGCCTGTGGCAGGAAGGGCGGCCCTGGTTATTGCTCTTGCTTTTATAGTGATTTATATTTTTTTAATGCCTCTTTTATTGAAATTGATTTTTTGGCTGGCCCGGCTGGTGGATTTGGTCATTAAAGGAGTTTACTGGGGCATTGTATCTTTTGCTGAAATTGCATTATCGGGAAGAAGCCAGACAGAACGGTCGTCAATGCTGAACCGGATATCGGGAATTGCAGAGGCTCTCAGCAGCAGGGTGTGGGGGTTCTCAAAAAAGGCGGCAAAGAAAAAAAGGATTTCCTATAGGAGTTTCATTTTGTTATATTTTGTGCTTATTTCTGCCATTGCCCTTCCGGAGATGCTGCGAAGTATCGTAAATGAAAACTATATGCCTGCTTTTTCCGTTGTAAACAATGGATATCGCAGCCTGGAACAAGGGATTTTGGAAAAGGCGGAAGATTATCCGCCTCTGTTCAAGAAAAAGGAAAGAAAGGCGGAGGTTAAAGAGGATAAAAATGATTTACCGTCTGAGGAAGAAAAGATCATGTTATCTCTTTCAAAAGAAGGGAGAGGCGGTTCTAATATCCGGGCGGAAGCATCGGCAAAAAGCAGTATTATCCTGACGGTATCCGGTGATGCAAAGATGCTTTATCTGCAGCAGGAGAGCAGTTGGGTATATGTCCGTTTGGAGGATGGCAGAGAAGGGTGGATCAAGGACAGCCTGGTGGAAGGTCTCCCGAAAGAGTAGAACCCGGTATGAGGTTTTTACAGCGGAAATTTGAAAGGCGGTTGGATAAAAGTCCTGCCGTCTTTTTTGTTCACTTACGGTTAAGTGACGGCCTCATGTTTTTACCACTTCATTAAGGATCTGGGCCGCAGGTAAAATATCCTTCCCCATAAAAAGAAAGCCGGTGTGTAGAGCTGAGAAAACAAACAAATATAAACACATTTAACAAAATCAATAAAAAATATGAAAAGAATATTGACAAAACCAACCAAACAATGTAAGATTAAGAACAAAAATGAACATAATTAATGAACATAAACAAACATCGGCAATTTCCGGGTGCAAAGGATTCCCGCGCCGGAACCGATGGAAAGAAGGGAGAGGAAATATGCCTCAATGTATCGTGGTAGCAGATGATTTAACCGGAGCAAATGCCACCGGGGTCCTGCTTAAGAAAATGAATTACCGGACCTATACCGTGATGAATTCGGAACGGCTGAACCTGTCACTGCTGGACCAGTGCGACTGCATCATGTATCCCACAGACAGCAGAGGGGCAAGCAGCAAGACCGCTTACAACCGGGTATTTAATGTGACCAGCCTTTTGAAAAATGAGGAGGTTAAGGTATATGCAAAGCGCATTGACAGCACCTTAAGGGGAAATGTGGGGAGTGAAACGGACGCACTTTTAGACGCCCTGGGGCCGGACTATACCGCTATCTGTGCTCCCTGTTTTCCGGCTTCCGGAAGGACCGTGATCGGCGGGTACATGATGGTAAAGGGACTTCCCCTCCATAAGACAGAGGCGGCTCTGGATCCTAAGACTCCTGTGTTCACATCAGATGTGAAGAAAGTTTTTGAGACCCAGAGCAAATACAAAGTGGGAAGCATTCAGATGAGCGGCATGATGGAAGGAAAACATGTTTTGGCAGAGCGGATCAAGGAGCTTGTAAAGGACGGGTGCAGAATCATTGTCATGGACTGTGTGACCCAGGAAGACTTGGACCTGATTGCAGATGCGGCCATTACAAGCAAAATCAAATTTGCTCCAGTGGATCCCGGCGTGTTTACAGCAACTGTTGCCAGAAAGCGGATCGTTCCGCCGGACCGGGAGAGGAAGAACAAAATCCTGGCCGTTGTGGGAAGCGTAAATCCCGTAACAAGAAAACAGATGGAAGAGCTGTGGCTGACCCAGCGTACCGCTCACAATATTTTTGTTTCCGCCGCAAGGTTTCTGGAAAATGAAGAAAGCCGGGAAGCGGAAATCAAAAGGACCGTAAATGAGGTTCTGGAGACCAGCCAGTCTTATGATATTCTGACCGTTACAGGAGACGGGATCTATCCGGAAAACAGGATTGATTTTAGGAAATACGAATCCATTTTCCCCGGGGGAGTGGATGAGATGACCGGACGGATCTGCGATTCCTTTGCAGAAATCGCCCGCCGGATATTTACTTACAACAGCAGCTTTCAGGGAATCTACAGCAGCGGAGGAGATGTTACCGTAGCCATCTGCCGGAAATTCAATACTGCAGGCTTGTGCCTTCTTGATGAGGTCCTTCCCCTTGCAGCCTACGGAACGTTTTTAAAAGGGGATTTTGAAGGCGTGTCCATCATTACAAAAGGCGGTATGGTAGGAGAGCCGGATAGTGCCAACCGGTGTATTACATATCTGAAAGAGAAGCTGTTTATGTAAATCAATAGCAAATTAAGAAATGGAGGAGATAAATATGAGCAAACCACTAATCGTAATACCTATAGGAGATCCGGCAGGCATTGGCCCGGAGATCGTGGCAAAGGCATTGGCAGAACCAAGGGTTTTTGAGGCGGCCAGATGCATTGCGGTCGGGGATAAAAAGATCATGGAGCAGGCCATTAAGATCACCGGGACAGATTTAAGGATCAAGACAGTAAAGGAGCCGGAGGAAGGGGAATTTGAGGAAGGAATATTAAACCTCATTGACTTAGATAACATTGACATGGACCGGTTTGCCTTTGGCGAAGTCAGCGGAATGTGCGGAAGGGCTGCCTATGAATACATTGAGGAAAGCATCAGGCTGGCAAATGAAGGCAGGGCGGATGCAGTAGCAACCACTCCAATCAACAAGGAGGCATTAAAGGCTGCCGCCATTCCGTTTATCGGCCATACGGAGATCTTCAGCGCCCTGACGGAAACAGAGGATCCACTTACCATGTTTGAGACGAACGGGCTGAGGGTCTTTTTCCTCACCAGGCATGTTTCCCTAAGAAAAATGCTGGATATGGTAACAAAGGATCGGATCAAGGATTATGTGAAACGCTGTCTTGAGGCATTGAAACGGCTGGGGGTGGAAGAGGGAACCATGGCAATTGCAGGGCTGAATCCTCATTGCGGGGAACACGGCCTGTTCGGTGATGAAGAAGTGAGGGAGATCATCCCTGCCGTATTGGAATTACAGGAAGAGGGCTTTCCTGTGGCCGGCCCTGTTGGAGCGGATTCCGTATTTCACCAGGCGGCCCAGGGCCAGTATAACAGCGTGCTATCCCTGTATCATGACCAGGGTCATATTGCGACCAAAACCCTGGATTTTGACCGCACCATTTCCATTACCAACGGGATGCCCCTGCTGCGCACCTCGGTGGACCATGGCACGGCCTTTGACATTGCCGGAACCGGAAAGGCGGGCGCCGTCAGCATGAGCGAGGCCATATTACTTGCAGCAAGGTATTCCCCGCGATTTAAAAATGTGTAACAGGAGGCAGTGAAAAATTAAGAGGAGGGTTTCTTTATGGTAGGAGGACTTAGCGGCGAAAGAATGATGATTGCTCTTTTAATCGGCATTGTGATTCTCATAATTCTGGTACTGAAAACAAAGATCCATGCGTTTCTGGCCCTGATCATGGCATCGGTCATTATCGGTGTCGCAGGAGGCATGCCACTTGTAAACACCACCCTGGAAAACGGCAAAACCTTTGGTATTGTTAATTCTATAACAACCGGATTCGGGGGAACCCTGGGAAGCATAGGAATTATCATCGGTTTTGGGGTGATGATGGGGCAGATCTTTGAACGGACCGGGGCTGCCCAGCGGATGGCCCAGACGTTTTTAAAGCTCTTCGGGAAAAAGAGAGAGGAGGAGGCCCTGGCCCTTACAGGATTCCTGGTTTCCATCCCCATTTTCTGTGACTCCGGATTTGTAATACTGGCCCCCATTGCAAAGGCCATTTCAAGGGCAACCAAAAAATCGGTGATTTCCCTGGGGGCTGCTCTGGCAGCAGGGCTTGTGATCACCCATAGCCTTGTGCCCCCAACTCCAGGTCCTTTGGGCGTATGCGGGATCTTTGGAGTGGACGTTGGAAAATTTATTCTTTATGGACTTGTGGTTTCTGTCCCAATGACAGTGGCCTGTACATTTTATGCAAGATGGGTGGGAAAAAAGCTTTACCAGATTCCTGATGATAAGGAAGGGTTTGTGCGCCTCCCCTATCAGGAGCCGGATTATTCCCGGGATTTTTCCATTGGTTCAGAAAATCTTCCTTCTACCCTGGAATCCTTTGCTCCCCTGTTTCTTCCCATCATCCTCATCCTGATCAGTACGGTTTCCAGCGCTTTGGGGAAAACCTCCGGCTTTATGATGGCATTCCAGTTTTTGGGAAGCCCCATTGTAGCGGTAGGAATCGGACTTGTGCTGGCCATCTTTACCCTGGGAAGAAGCCTGACCAGGGAAGAGGCCATTAAGGAAATGGAAAAAGGCATGGCATCTGCGGGAATCATCATGCTGGTGACAGGAGGAGGCGGTGCCCTGGGACAGATCATCAAGGACAGCGGGCTTGGAACCTATATGGCGGAAGCTCTTGCAGGCACAGCGGTTCCCATTGTCATCCTTCCGTTCCTCATTGCGACGGCCATGCGCTTTATCCAGGGCTCCGGTACGGTTGCAATGACAACGGCTGCCAGCATATCGGCTCCCATTATTCTGGCTGCAGGTATAAATCCCATCCTTGGAGCTTTGGCCTGCTGTGCAGGATCCTTATTCTTCAGCTACTTTAATGACAGCTATTTCTGGGTGGTAAACCGGACCCTGGGCGTTGGGGAAGTAAAGGACCAGATCCTTACATATTCCATTACTTCCACCATTGCATGGGCCGTTGGATTTATTGAAGTTTTAATATTGAGTATTTTCCTGTAATCATTTATGATATATCCAGGGGATATTGTGCAGTGAGCAGATACCCTGCCGCCGGAGCTTCCGGGGGCAGGGCTTTTTATATAAAACAGAGACATGCTTCATGACAGGAGGAAAGGCTCATGATGATGGCTGAGAGGCAGATTAAGATTCTGAACATGATACAGGAGGATGGAAGCGTCCAGGTTGAAGAGCTGGCAAAGGAGCTTGACGTCAGCCCTATGACCATTCGCAGGGATTTGGAAAAGCTTCAGAAAGAGGGGCTGATCGAACGCTGCCACGGTGGTGCGGTGAGCAAGACGGAAGTGGCCTATGCGGATAAAAGCGTGAAAAACCATGGACAAAAGGTATTGATCGCGGAAAAATGCGTGGAATTTATCAGGGAAGGGACTACCGTATATCTGGATGCAGGAACAACCACCTATGAAATCGCCAAACGGATCATGGACATGGAGAATATGACGGTCATTACCAATGACTTGGAGATCGCCCTTCTCATGAAGAACAGCAAGGCAGAGCTGATCCTGTGCGGCGGTTATGTCCAGAAGTCCACGGGAAGCACCCTGGGCTATTACACCACCCAGATGATAGCTGATTTCCGGTTTGATACGGGATTTTTCGGGGCAGCCGCCATAAGCGGGGAATTCCATGTGCTGACGCCTACCACTGATAAGGCATTTTTAAAGCGCCAGCTTGTGAAGCAGTGCCAGCAGTCTTTTCTGGCAGTGGATGATTCAAAATTCAACCGGCAGGGAATGAACCGGATCAACTGCCTGGCCGATTATACGGGGATTATAACGGACCATGAATTTAAGGAGCAGGAAAAGACTGCCCTCAGAAAGCAGGGGGTACGGATCATTTCTGTCAATCAGCAGGATTCCCAGGATTGACATGATTGAAAAAACGGTGCTAGAATGATGCTGATTGGATGCAGATTTCCAGACAGGAGCAGGAGGAAGGAATATGGCTAAAATAGGAATCATTGGAATTGGAAATATGGGTTTTGCAATATTAAAAGGACTGTTAAAGACATACGGCAGGGAAGACATTATTTTTACCGATGTGAACAGGGACCGGTGCGCCCGGATCACAGAGGAAATGGGAGTGGCTCATGTGGAGAGCAACGCCCAATGTGCAGGGGAGGCAACGTATGTTGTGCTGGCCGTGAAGCCCCAGTATTTTGATCCTGTGCTGTCTGATATCCGCAATGAGGTAACGGAAAACCATGTGATCATTTCCATTGCCCCCGGAATCACAACGGCTCAGCTGAGGGAAAAGCTGGGACAGGAAAAGCGGGTTGTCCGCGCCATGCCCAATACTCCGGCTCTCCTTGGAGAAGGCATGACAGGAGTCTGCTACGAGGAAAAGGCATTTTCCCGGGAAGAGAAGGAGTCCATTGAAGATATTTTCCGTTCTCTTGGAAGGATGCGGATTGTCGAAGAGCGGCTCATGAATGCGGTGGTCTGTGCCAGCGGAAGCTCTCCCGCTTATGTTTACATGTTTATTGAGGCTCTGGCAGACGGGGCGGTAAAGTATGGCCTTCCAAGGGATGCTGCCTATGAGATGGCAGCCCAGACGGTTCTTGGCAGCGCCAGAATGGTTCTGGAGACAGGGGAGCATCCGGGAGCCTTAAAGGATAAGGTGTGTTCGCCGGGAGGGACTACAATTGAAGGAGTATCGGCTCTTGAGGAATTCGGATTCCGCAATGCGGTCATAAAGGCGGCGGACGCCTGCTTTAAAAAATGTGAGAAACTATGATAACATACATGGAGGTAAGATAATGGAACAAAAGCCTGTAAAACGCCTTGGAAGGGAATTAAAGCACAAAGGCAATATTTTGGATATATACGAAGACACGGTGGATGCCAACGGCCATTTGGCTCATTGGGATTTCATCCACCACAAAGGGGCGGCGGCAGTGGTTCCTGTAACAGAAAGCGGAAAGCTTCTCATGGTGCGCCAGTATAGGAATGCCCTGGACCGCTACACCCTGGAGATTCCTGCCGGCGCTCTTGACAGCCCTGATGAGCCGAAGATAGACTGCGCCCACAGGGAGCTGGAGGAAGAGACCGGATATAAGACGGACAAGGAAAAACTGGAATATTTGATCAGTGTCAATACAACGGTTGCGTTCTGCGATGAAGCCATTGACATTTTTGTTGCAAGGGAATTGGAGCCTTCCAGACAGAACCTGGATGAAGACGAGTACATTGAGGTGGAGGAATGGGAGGTAAGTGACTTAGAACAGATGATTTACAGGGGAGAGATCACCGACGGAAAAACTGTTGCGGCTATCCTTGCTTATGCAAGGAAGTACGGAGTAAAATAGGAAAAGTCCCTGAAAGCGGCAGTTTCAGCAGAGTCAAATACCCTACGGCATGCTGCCGGGGAGAGGGACCCTGCAGGCAGCTGCCAAAGCCAGGCCTGCTTGACCGCAGCTCATTGTCTTTACAAGAATAAATGCCCCTTTCCAGGCATAAGGTTGAAAAAAGATGTATAAGACCTGTAGGGGGATTTTTAATGGACAGTTTGTTTCATACGCTTGGATTCCGTTTGAGAAGAAGACTGGGGCCCAGGGGCATGTACATTTCTCTGGAGCGGAACTTAAGAGCAGAGGACCGTTGTCTCCTTTGTTTTTTTGCCGGTCTTATTGCCGGTACGGTCATGGCAAATTTCTGGTATCCGTCATTTATGGAAGAAGCAGGATATTATCTGGGGCTTTTAGACAGAAATATGAACCTGGACAAAGGGCAGCGGATACAGCTCTTTTATCAGGTGTTAAGACAGAGAGGGATAGAAGTGGGGGTTGCGTGGCTCATCGGCCTGACCGCTTATGCAGTTCCCTTATTCTGCCTGCTGACGGCAGGGATCGGTTTTTCCATGGGATTTGTGCTTTCCGTCATAACGGTGCAAAAGGGGCTTATGGGCCTTCCTGTGTTCCTCATGACAGTCATGCCCCAGGGGTTGTGCTACATTCCCCTTTGGAGCATCCTTCTTTTGTGGGGAATGCAAAAAGAGCGGCGGTTTCGGATCCCGGCTTTTCTGCTGCTTTTGCTTTTGGCGGCCCTGGGAAGTGCCTGTGAAGCCTGGATTAACCCGTTTTTTCTTAAAATGGTCCTTTAAATAGAGAAATAATTGAAAAAAATAAATCGGTCCATTTCCCCATATCTTGCGAAAAAAAATCATGCATTACCAACATCTTGTACATATTATGTAAAGTAGCCTCCCAATGTCTTGATAATGAGAAAAATGTGTTTGATTTTATCGAAAATAGTCTATATAATGTTAGGAAGAAGCCTTATTTTAGGGCATTTGTGAAGCCGAAAGGTCAGGGGATATGGAGATGGTAGCAGAGATCAATCATTTTATTATTTATTTAAGGGAGATAAGAAAAACATCAAAAAACACAGAGGTATCTTACCAGAGGGATTTGATGCAGCTGGCTTCCTTTTTAGAGCGGCAGGGAATTGTGGAGGTGGACAAGGTGACAAAGACTTGTCTTAATTCCTATATCCTGCATCTGGAGAAGGAGGGCAAGGCTACCACTACCATTTCACGCTGTCTGGCTTCCATGAAGGCATTTTTTCATTTTGAATGCAGGGAAGGAAGAATCCAGGAGGACCCGGCGGAATTGATAAAGGCGCCTAAAGTGGAAAAAAAGGCGCCTACTATTTTGACAGTGGATGAGGTGAACAGCCTGTTAAGCCAGCCGGGCGGGGATACGCCCAAGGAGCTTCGGGACCGGGCCATGCTGGAATTGCTTTATGCCACCGGCATCCGGGTGTCGGAACTCATCCATTTAAAAAAAACCGACGTGAATCTGGCCATTGGATATATCACCTGCCGGGATGAACACAAGGAGCGCATGGTTCCTTTTGGCAAGGTGGCCAAGCTGGCTCTTTCGGCGTATATGGAACGGGGCCGGGAATATTTATTGCGGGATCAGGAATCCCAGTGGCTTTTTACCAACTGCAACGGAAAATCCATGAGCCGTCAGGGCTTTTGGAAGATCATAAAGTTCTACGGGGATAAGGCGGGGATCAAGGCGGACATTACGCCCCACACTCTGCGCCATTCTTTTGCGGCCCATTTGCTCCGCAACGGAGCGGATATCCATGCGGTACAGGCCATGCTGGGCCATTCCGATATGGCGACCACGCAGATGTATATGAATTATACCCGGGGAGAAGACCTGCGCAGGGCCTATACGGGCGCCCATCCAAGAGGATAAAGGTTTTTCGGCCCGAAATAGATGTATCAGTATGTAAATTATGACAATATGAGGTATGACGATGAAGAAATTAGAAGATTATGTCACAAGCATTCCGGACTTTCCGGAGGAAGGAATTATTTTCCGGGATGTGACGACCATTCTGGAGGATCCGGACGGCCTTACCCTGGCAGTGGATGGCATACGGGAGATGTTAAAAGGAGTGGAATATGATGCGGTAGTTGGACCTGAGTCAAGGGGCTTTATCTTTGGCGTTCCGGTGGCCTATGCAGAGCATAAGGGCTTTGTTCCGGTGAGAAAGAAAGGCAAGCTTCCAAGAGAAGTCTTATCTGCCGATTATGAGCTGGAATACGGCACGGCAACCGTTGAGATCCACAAGGATTCCATTAGACCGGGACAAAAGGTGGTCATCATCGACGACCTGATCGCCACAGGCGGTACCATTGAAGCCATCATAAAGCTGGTGGAGGAGCTTGGTGGCGAAGTGGTGAAAATCTGCTTTATCATGGAGCTTGCAGGATTAAAGGGCAGGGAAAAGCTTGCAGGTTATGATGTGGAAGCAATGATCATTTACGAAGGAAAATAATTATATACGGAGAATCCGGGGTATTGGCGTTTGGACATTTCCTTTCGCCTTTGCCTGCCGGATTCTTTTTTATTTGTAAAGAATTACATATGACCCCAGGAGCAAAGGAGAATACCGGGAATTCGATATATTTTTGTCAAAATTTATTTTTTTCTGTACATAAATGCTTCCTATTGATTTTATTATTTTGAGTATGATATGATGTGAAAATAAAAATAACAATGTATACAATATGCAACAATAGAACCAGCAGGAGATAAAATCCGCAGGTAAAGGTAGTTCCATGAGCCAAAGTCACATGGAACGGCTGATTTACTGAATTCAGGGGTATTTCACCTGCCTTCATCACGTAAATTGTGCCACAGAAAAAGAGAGGAGAATGAATTATGGCTGTTCATGTTATTGATGAAGCAAACAGATGCTTAAACTGTAAAAAGCCCTTATGCAGGCAAGGGTGCCCTATCCATACCCCAATCCCCCAGATGATCGCGGCATTTAAGGAAGGAGGATTAGACAAGGCAGGAGAAATGCTGTTTGAAAACAATCCCATGTCCCTGGTCTGTTCCCTTGTGTGTAATCATGAGAAGCAGTGCGAAGGACATTGTATTCTTGGAAAGAAGGGACAGCCGGTTCATATCAGCAGCATAGAAAATTATATTTCCGATACCATTTTCAACAAGATGAAGGTGGAGTGCAAGCCAAAGAACGGGAAAAAGGTGGCTGTAATCGGCGCAGGTCCGGCAGGAATCACCATTGCCATTCTTTTGACCAAGGAAGGCTACAGCGTGACGATTTTCGATGCAAAGGATAAAGTAGGAGGCGTTCTCCAGTACGGTATCCCGGATTTCCGCCTTCCAAAGACTATTTTAGAGCGTTACAAAAAGAAGCTTCTGGAAATCGGAGTGAAGATCCGCCCCAATACGGCCATTGGAACAGCCCTGGAAATCAAGGATCTGATCCGTGACGGCTATCAAAGCATTTTCATCGGAACAGGAGTCTGGAGGCCAAAGACTCTTGGGGTGAAAGGGGAATCCCTGGGAAATGTTCATTATGCCATTGATTATCTGGCAAATCCTGATGCCTATGATTTAGGAGAGACGGTGGCCATCATCGGCGTAGGCAATTCTGCCATGGATGTGGCAAGGACCGTGATCCGCCATGGAGCCAGAAAGGTGACCCTTTATGCCAGAGGCATATCCAGCAATGCCAGCGAACATGAAACAGCCTATGCAAGGCTTGACGGAGCAGTCTTCCAGTTTGGAAAACAGATCGTGGAGATCACTGATGATGGACCCGTGTTTGAGACCATCCACTATGATGGGGAAGGAAACCAGATCGGCGTTGATGAAGATAGGGAGCAGGTTTTTGCGGATTCCACCATCATCTCCATCAGCCAGGGGCCGAAAAGCAAGCTGGTGAACACTACCAAGGGCTTACTGGCCAGCCAGAACGGGCTTTTGATGACAGATGATAATGGGCAGACCACCATTCCGGGAATATTTGCTTCCGGAGATGTGGTTCTGGGGGCAAGGACCGTGGTGGAAGCGGTTGCTTATTCAAAAATTGTGGCAATGGCCATGGATGAATACATGAAATCAAAAGAAGAGAGCTAGACATGGATTATCAACATCTTTTAAACCTCCAGGGAATGCTGTTTCTTCTGGTGGCAGCAGGCGTTGTTCTCAGAAAGAAGGGGATCCTGCAGGAAGGGGCAAAGTCCATTCTTACGGACCTGGTGATCTATCTGATCCTTCCCTGCAACATCATTCATTCATTTTTTATCGAGTTTAATCCGGATATTTTAAAGGGCTTTGCAGTGATCCTTACCATTGCCGCCCTGATCCAGATCGGCTGCCTTATGCTTGCAAAGGTTCTCTACAACAAGGAGCCGGAAAGCCGTAAAAAGGTGCTTCAGTATGGTACGGTCTGTTCCAATGCGGGCTTTATGGGCAACCCTATTGCAGAAGGCGTTTATGGGGCGGAAGGGCTCATGTATGCGTCCATATTTCTCATCCCCCAAAGGATCGTCATGTGGTCTGCCGGAGTTTCTTATTTTACAGAAAGCCCGGACAAGAAAACCGTTGTGAAAAAGGTTTTGACTCATCCCTGTATTATTGCGGTCTATATTGGCCTGGTTCTCATGATCACCCGGCTGCCTCTGCCGGCATTCCTTCAAAACACCATCAGGAGCGTAGGAGGCTGCACCACCACAATATCCATGGTCTTAATCGGCGCCATACTGGCGGAGGTAAAACCGGGGAGCATATTGGACCGGGGGATTGTAAGGTATGCCTTCATCCGCCTGTTTTTCCTTCCTCTTCTGGTTTATTTATGCTGCCGGGCTTTTCATGTAAAACCACTTTTGTCCGGAGTA
The DNA here is from genome assembly GCA_902363835.1 of Lachnospiraceae bacterium. GTDB lineage: Bacteria > Bacillota > Clostridia > Lachnospirales > Lachnospiraceae > Lacrimispora. The sequence continues at coordinate 127,083 of CABJBM010000017.1, read as the reverse complement.
TCCGTCCTTTTGACCGGAATGCCTGCGGGAAGCACTACAGCCATATTAGCTGCCAAATATGATGGAGATTATATTTTTGCCACAAAATGCGTGGTTGTGACCACCCTGTTATCCCTGGTGACCATTCCTCTGTGGTGTATGGTTCTTTAATACACCGGATATCTAAAATGCTGTTAAAAGCACTGCTATAACAGCTTCATAATCTGCTGCCTTTACAGGCCGGAAATGTCTGATATTTACAGACGTTCCGGCCTGTTTTTTGCAGTCTTTTTACCGGCTGTCTGCTGTACAGGTGTGACTGGAGTGGCTCAGAGTGCCTTAATGATATTTGAATCTGTAAAACAAAAATCTAATGTTACTGCAGGGGCTATTTTAAAATAAGATCTAAACCTTTCATTTTTATTCATAAAGAGTACTTAAGTGGTTAAGACCGGAATAGAATTATACAGAACGCTATATTTCCAGTTTTTACATGTTAAACATTTTTATAGCATTATTTGCGAAAAATTTTGTGCATATTGCTGACTATAAGGGCTATGAAGTGTGTAGACAATGCAACTCAAAAAACATACAAAATAAACAGGACGAAGGGCGCAGGGTTCATAACCATATTGATGCCTTTCGCAGAAAGGTGTACTTAAAATGAAAAACCAGAAAACATTCTGCATTAAACTAATAGCCTCATTCCTCTTTTGCATGGCATTCATAGCAATTCTCATATGGATCAATCAGCCACTGCCAGGAGAAGTGCCAACGGCGGCAAGCCAGATAAGGTTTGCCAGGGCACATGTGACTGAAATCATTAAAGACGAGGCGAAAGCAGAAGACTGGACAGAGGGACTGCGCATAGGAGTACAGGAAGTCTATGTGCAGATAGACAGCGGTGAGGACAGGGGTAAGATATTGCCGGCAGTCAATTATATGAATGCATATAACAATGTGGACTTAAAAGCAGGTACGAAGATAATCGCCAGGATGGATACAGATGTCAATGGGCTTTCCTATATCGCATCCATACCCAATTATAACAGGGGTCCGGCATTGCTTGGATTGACGGTGATATTCGTACTGTTTTTAGCTGTATTCGGGGGAAAAAAGGGAATAGCCGCCATACTGGGGCTTGCATTTGCGATTGTAGATATCTGGTTTTTGCTTATACCCATGATAAGGCATGGCATTGATCCTATATTTTCATCTGTTGTCATAGCAGCTGTTACCACAGCTGTTTCATTGGTACTGTTAAATGGTTTGTCCATGAAAACGTTATGTGCAACCATTGGGTGCGTAGGCGGTGTAGCGATGGCTGGAGTCGCAGCAGCTCTTACGGCAGCTGCTACACCCATAAACGGTTTTAATATGTCGGAGGCGGAAGAATTAATTCTCCGCGCAGATGGGACAAGCCTGAATATCAGCGGATTACTGATCAGCGCCATTCTCATAGCTGCACTAGGTGCGGTCATGGATGTGGCTTTGACGATTACGTCTGCAGTATTTGAGATGCATCAGCTGAATCCGGAGCTGAACAGACAAAAACTGATTCAGTCTGGTATTAATATAGGCAGGGATGCCATGGGGACTATGGCTAACACGCTGATATTAGCTTTTGCCGGCTCGGCACTCAATATGTTGATACTGTTCAGAATCTTTGATTATCCATATTTGCAGATCATTAACAGTGACATGATGGCGTTGGAGATTATACAGGGTATCTCAGGCTCCATAGGTATTGTAATGACTGTGCCATTAGTAGCATTCCTAAGTGCGTTTATGTGCAGCAGGGAGAATGGGGTGGACAGGCTGGTTATGGCGGTTAATGAAAAGAATAGAAAACAAAGGAAAAAACAGTGACGATATTCACATATTTTGTATTAAAATCATGTATAAAATTGGTACTTTTTTATAATTCATCATAATAAGGTTTAGTTAGGGAATACCAACAAAAATGGAAGGAGAAGAAAAGTTATGAACTTAAGGAAGCTGTTAAGTTTGTTTCTGTCAGTTGCCATGTGTATGAATCTGTTAGTCGTGCCTGGTTTTGCGATGAAGACAGATTCAAACCTGACAAACGGGTATGGGGCAGAAAGTTCCGGTGGGGGAGATAATAAAGCCAGCCCCAGTGAGGCAGACAAGGACACGGATACAGACATTCCGGAAAAGATGGAAGAGGATACAGGCAGCAAGGGAGATACGGGAGATACAGGCAATAAGGAGGATACGGAGGACAAGGGAGATACTGGCGCTGTAAAAGAGGAAGCCAGTACCATGGAACCTGTAGAAGATAAGTCCGCACTTAGCGACATCAGTCTGGCAGACCACGTAGTGATCAGTCAGGTATATGGCGGCGGAGGCAATAGTAAATGTATATGGAAAAGTGATTTTATTGAATTGTACAATCCTACGGATGAAGATGTGAGCCTGGATGGGTGGTCAATACAGTGGCTGGCTAAAAGCACGTTCAGCGACTATAATCCTGTGGGCGACGGCCAGATGACGAAACTTTCAGGGACCATTGAAGCCGGCGGCTACTACCTGATAAAGGAAGCGGATGGAACGAATAAAGATGCGCCAGAACTTCCGGAACCTGATGCCATAGGTGTTATCGCAATGTCTGCAACCGATGGGGCAGCGGCATTGTCCAAAGACATCGTAAAATTAACAGATAAAAGTGATGAGAATCTCGTTGATTTAGTAGGAATTGGCGCAGCGAAGGAGTATGAGACCCAACAAACCTCCCCAATGTCAAATGCTACCGCCGCCATCCGCAAGGACCCGGCAGTGGATACCGACAACAACAGCGCTGATTTCAAGATTGGTAAGCCTGAGCCCCGCAACAGTTCCTATGAGGAAGGCGGCGGGAATCAACCGGAAGAAACGAAATGCAGCACGCCTGCTGCATCACCGGCTGCAGGAGCGGTACTGAAAGGTACGGAGCTCACATTTTCTACGGCTACCTCAGGTGCTGCAATAGAGTATAATACTGAGTCTGAGACTGCCAAAGAATGGACCACATATTCAACTAATGACAAGCTGATAATTGATGAACCGGTTACATACTATGTGCGCGCAGTTAAGGAAGGGCTGGAGGAAAGTGAAATATCTGTGTTTTCTTATACAATCCGTGAATCCGGCAAAGTGATGACGATTAAAGATGTGCTGGCGCTGGGAAAGGACACAAAAGATGTGACCGTTATAGGGGAATTGTCATATCTGGCCACAACATATGGAAATCCGGTGCTCCAGTCCATGATAGATGGCAGCCAGTACAGCATCTATATTTTTGGAGCGGCACCCGATGGCGCCCAAATAGGTGATATACTGGAAATCACAGGAGATTTCCAGATTCGCTATGGTATGCCTCAGATAACCTCCACCAAAGATAAAGCAAAAATCGCTGTTAAGCAGGATGAGGCATCCATAACGCCGGTGAAGTATACCATCAATCAGATAAAAGCAATGGCAGATACCGCTGATTTAGAGAAAAGCGGACTTATTGACAGAGTTGTTCTCATAGAGGATGTCACCCTTGGCAAGCTCAATACATCAGGCAGTACGCCTGTAACAGACGCAACAGGCACGATTAATATTTACCAGGCAGCTCCATATCCGGAAGGTGTGGAAGAAGGAGAGACCGTGGATTTAACTGCCATGATAGGCAGATATAATCAGACGATTCAGCTATACACCGGCACAGAAGAGAAAAATGGTTTTCCTGTCTATTATGTGAAAAATGACACCAAGCCACCGGTCATTACCTTAGGCACCTATATTGATGCAAGACCGGACCAGGAATATCCCATTTCAGTCCAGGTTAGGGACAACGTGGGCGTGGCCAGTGTGGAGGTTTTTTTCGGTTCCTCAGAGGATACCCTGGGCAAGTCACTATCCATGACATTTAATCAGGATACGAACAGCTATGAGGCTGTTATCCCGGCAGAAAATTTTGCTAAAGGGCAGCAGGCCTTGTACATAAAATTCAAAGCAATAGATAAAACTGGTCTCGAAGCAGAGAGTGGGACCGTTACAATTGCCATCAATGACAAACCCCAGGTACTGGCGGTTACTCCTGAGAGAAATAAAGCCACAGGAGATGTGAAGGCGCCTGAGATTTCCATCAGACTGACAAATATCGGAAATAACCCATTGGTAAGTCTCTCTCTTACTAAGACAGATGGCACTGTTGTTTATACAGATCAGCCCATGAATCTAAAAGAGACAGCCGCTGACAGTGTAACATATGCTTTTTCGTCCAAGGTTCTGGAAGACGGCAATTATAACGCACAGGTCACAGTCCTTCGGGAAGATAAGGTGTCTTTTACTGAGAATTGGAAATTTACCGTAGGCAAGTCTGCCTTTACTGCGTATTTCGGACAGCTTCATGGACATACCAACTATTCCGATGGTTCCGGGTCTGTCAAAGATGGTCTTAATTATCTTGCCAGCATACCGGAAGAAGACAATGTACATTTTATATCCTTTACGGATCATTCCAACTATTTTGATACAAAAGATGCACCTAATCCAAAAGAGGCGCTTAATGATCCGTCTCTTATGACACCTGAGAGCAGGGCCATATGGGAGGAATACAGGGAGCAGACGGAAACGTTTAATGAAACCAGTTCCAGAAAGGCATTTTCCGGTTTTGAGATGACCTGGTCCGGCGGCCCCGGCCACATCAATACATTTGGCTCATCAGGACTGGTCAGCCGCAACAATACCACGCTCAATGACAAGAAAAATGATGCAGGTTTGAAGGCGTATTATGACCTTCTGACTGCTGATTCAGACCCGCTGGCGAATCTTTCACAGTTTAACCACCCGGGCAAGACGTTTGGTACATTTGCAGACTTTGCCTACTATACGCCGGCAAGAGACGCCAAAATGGTGGCAGTAGAAGTTGGCAATGGGGAAGGCTCTATCGGTTCAGGCGGATATTTCCCAAGTTACAATGAATATACAAAAGCATTGGATAAGGGCTGGCATGTGGCGCCCACCAATAACCAGGATAACCATAAAGGGCGTTGGGGCAATGCCAACACGGCCAGGACAGTTGTCCTCACAGATGATTTTTCAGAGACAGGGATTTTAAATGGGCTTAAAGACAGGCGTGTATACGCGACAGAAGATAAAAACATGAATATCATGTATACGTTGAATGATGAGCTTATGGGAAGCATCCTGGATGTATCAGATGATGTAAAAACCCTGAATATTTATGTAAGCGTAGACGACCCGGATCCGTCAGATGTCATTAAAAGTGTGGAAGTAGTGACAAATGGCGGCGCAATAGCAGGAAAAAAAGAAGGCACCGGAAATAGCGGAGAGTTCACATTTGAGCTTCCTGCGAAAAAAGGATATTATTACATACGTGTTACCCAGGCTGATAAAAATATCGCCGTAACGGCTCCTGTGTGGTATGGTTCGGCTGCAAAAGCAGGCATATCTTCCTTCACTTGTGATACGGACGTACCGGTGACAGGCGATCCGGTGAAGTTTACAGTCACAGCCTTCAACAATGAAGAATCAGATGCCACACTTACCAGACTGACGTTTAAATCCGGTGATAAGGTGCTGGAAAACCAAGAGCTGAACGTGAGTTTAAAGTCACTTGGAACTTACACCGTAAATAAAGCGTTTATACTTGATAAGGTAGGAGTAAATGAAATAGAAGTCACTGCCCAAATGGAACTGGAAGGCGAACGCAAGGTATTCAGCTTTACTCTTGAAATAGAAGTACGTGACAGTTCAAAGATGAAGTACTTTGGGATAGATGCCAGTCATTATAATGAATATGTGAATGGAAATTATAAGGACAGTATGGGAAATTTCACCACCTTAGCAGGGGATTACAATATCAGGATGGTCACCCTTAACACCAGCGAGGAACTGATAGCTGCTTTAAAGGACGATAAATATGTCGGACTTTTGTTAAATGCACCTTCCAGACGTGATGGTACGAAGCTGCGGGAGGATTATAAGAATTATACAGAGGAAGAGATTGAAGCTGTCAGAACCTTTGCCAAAAAGGGCGACAAGACGATTATGGTCTGTGCCTGGAGCGATACTTATGAGGCATATGATGGCTTCATAGGTGATAAGTCCAAGGCAGATGATCATATGTCGGCCCAGCAGAACAAGATACTGGAAGCTCTTGGAAGTGCATTCCGTTTTGCAGATGATGAGTTACAGTGCACTTCCAGCAATGACGGCAGAGTGATTGGGATCCTGGGCAAGGATTATAATCAGCTGAACCCGTATATGGCCGGAGTGGATGCAGGTCTTAAATTCAACACCTATGGCAATGCGGACATTTATGCAATGGATGAAAGCGGAAATCCGGTCAGTGACAGCGCCATGCTTCCCACGGGAGCGGCAGCACTGGTATATGCGCCGGCAGATACGAAAAGCCTGGATAAAGACGGCGTAGGATTATCAGGAGACGCATTGACAAAATTAGATGGGCGTTTTGTATTGGCAGCGACGCAGGAACTTTATTTCAGCGATGGCGAATCCTCAACCCTCTATTTATCAGGATGTTCCACCATGAGTGATTTCCAGCTGACATTTGACAGTGCGGCCACCAATGATTACAGTAATTATCAGATTATGGCAAACTTATTAGATAAGACAAATCAATTGCAGGTTACGCCTGTTAAGGAAGTGCAGGCGGCCGGTGAGGGTGAACGGTTTGTTATCGAAGGCATAGCCACATCCAATGCTTCCGGTTATGATAAAAATACTGCTTTCTTTGACAGTATCTATGTGCAGGATGAAACTGGAGGAATTAATCTTTTTCCTGTATCAGGAGATATTAGAGCGGGCCAGACCATCAGGGTATTTGGAAAAACTTCTTCTTATCAGGGAGAGAGGCAGCTGGCAGTAGAGAAGATTATGGTAATTGATGAGAATATAAAGGAACTTCCGGAGCCTGTTAAAGAAACTACGGAAGAAGCATTTGAGGGCAAAAACCTGGGCAGCTTAGTCAAGGTAAGCGGAAAGGTTATTTCCATTGATGCGCCGAATAATCTGGTAGAAACAATTATGCTGCAGGATCAGTCCGGTAAGCCCGCAAGAATATTTATCGACGGATATATTACCAAGGATAAGGTGATAGAGGGGCTGGAAATCGGTGCATATATGTCTGCGGCAGGACTTTCATCCAGAACTGTCATAGGTGACTCTGAGGATTCTGTGGCTCGTATACGAATTCGTGACAGAGATGATGTGAAGCTTGCAGAGGAACCGGAGATTCCCGAGGAGCCGGAAGTTCCTGAGAAGCCGGAAGTTCCAGAAAAACCAGACCGTCCCAGTGACACAGACAGAGATAAAGATTACGGCATAAATGCAGAATGGAAACAGAATGCCAGAGGCTGGCAGGCTGCAAAGAAGGATGGAACATATGCGAAAAATGAATGGTATCAGTGTTCCTATAATGGTCAGGTGTCGTGGTACCGTTTTGATACAGAAGGGTATATGATTTCAGGCTGGTATTTAGACGGAGACGGCAGCTGGTACTACATGAGTGAAAATCATGATGGCTCATACGGCGCTATGGTTATGGGATGGAAATGGATTAACGGAAAATGTTACTACTTTAATCCGGATATTCAGGCAACGCAATACAAATATGGCGCTATGTTTAGGAGCGGCATCACCCCAGACGGTTACACTGTCAATGCAAATGGAGAGTGGATCGTGGATGGAGTAGTACAAATCAGGTAATACAAAGCTTGGCGGGGATGATTCCATTATAATTGCCCCTGGCCATGCTGCTGTTGCAGGCCGGAAATATCTTATATTTAAGACGTTTCCGGCCTGTTTTTGTATTATGGATGCATCAAACCAGAGGTAATAAAAAAGATCAGGCGGTGATGAAAAAGAGGTTCCATCAGATTGCATTGTTAAAAATGTACCAATGAAGTATAGTATGAAAAAATGCATAAAAAAGCATCAAAAACTATGTTGATATTTGATGATTTATTTCAAAGGATGAAATAAGATTTCGTAGTAATGGAGATTCGTTGACAAAAAAGTGCACAAATGTATAATGGAAACATCTCAGGAAAAAAGAAAGACATTTGGGGAGGAGATATGAGAAGCATTTTTATAAGATTACAGGAGTATAAGAAACGCCGGTGGGGCGGAAAAAGAACTGATCCGCTTCAGGTCCGTATTTTATATACTTGATACATTAATAAACATTTTTTGTATCCATTTTATCGGGATGCAAGGCCCGGGAGGCGCGGGAAAAGTTAGCAAAGGCACGTGGACATGTGCGTTATGCCATAGAGCAGATATAAAAAGATAATGGAGGAGAAAAAATGAAAAAAAGAAACTTATCCTTACTATTGGCGGCAGCTGTTATGGCCGGTACACTGGCTGGATGCAGTAATACATCAAAGGGCACTGTGGCACAGCAAAGCAATGGAAAAGACATTGTTAAGGCATTGCTGCCGCCTGTTTCCGCATCTTATCAGGATAAACTGGTGGAATATGCAAAGGAATTTAACGAGGCCAACCCTGATATAGAGCTGCAGATCACAACGGCAAGCTGGGAAGATATGAAGGAAAAGCTGGATGTTCAGGTAAACGCAGGATCTCCGCCGGATATTGCATTCATCGGTTCCAGCGGGATCACGAAATATCTGGATACGGATATGATGATAGACATTTCCCAATATGCTGATGAGGAAATGATAAAAGATTATAACCCGGATATTATCAACTATTTCAAAAACGGTGACGGACTGTATGGATTCCCTGCTTATGTGGAGGTGCAGGCAATCGGCGGAAATAAGGAAATGCTGGAGGAAGCGGGAATCGACTGGAAGGCAGTCCAGGAAAATGGCTGGACCTATGAAGAGTTTCGGGAAGCCATTAAAAAAGGCGTTGTAAAGGATGGAGATAACTATTCCCGGTACGGCTTTGTGTATGCCTGCTCCGGCGTAGCTGCAAAGGATTACTTTTCCATCTTTGTAAAAAATGCAGGTATGCCTGCCGCTTTTGACAAGGATTTGAAATATACATACACAAGCAGTCAATTGGTACCGTTTTTAAAGGACATCAGAGCCTTAATCGACGATGGCTCCATGCCGAAAGAATTAAGTTCCGTGGATGCGGGGAAACGATGGAATATGTTCCTGACCGGGCAGACTATGATCACCGGAAAAGGACTGTCAGTGTTTGAAAAGTCTGCTACCGATAATAATAAAAAGCTGGCTGCAAATGACGGAAGTGCAGTAGAAGGAAGTCAGGAAGTGGAATACATCGTATTGCCGGTTCCTACGTTCCAGGGAAATAAACAGCAGGCCCAGGGAGCAGTAGACGGATATGTCTGCTTCCGCGGCAAAGATGAACCAAGTCCGGAACATTTAAAGAACGTGGCAAAGGCCGCTTATTTCCTGGCAAGCGGAAAAAGAGCAGCAGAGACCTGCCAGGAGCTTTATATCAGCCCTGTATGTAAATCCGGAGAGGAAGCATTTGCGTCCCTTACTCCTATTGAAGGCAAAAATGAGAATAACACAAATGCAGTTAAAAATCTTGCCTCCCAGGTGGCGGAAGCCAGACCTGACATCCCGGCTGATTTAGGGGCAAAGGCCATAAAAATCGAGGAAGAGGTTATTCTGCCGAAATTCCAGGGCTTATTAGCAGGGGAAATCACTCCGGAGCAGATGTACGAAGCCATTAAAAAGGCTGCGGTAGAGGCCTTTGGTGAGGACGGCTGTGTCATGGATTAATGGGAAATGAAATCCTTAGGATTTCATGAGTTATGGGGCATTGGTAATCGTAACAGGTGCCAATGCCCATTTCTTATCGGCGGAATTATGATGTTTATTAGAAAAAAAGAAAGAAGAAAGAAGGGAATGAGTATGCAAACAGCAAAGAGAAGAAAACGATTAAACAATGATGCCAAATGGGGATATGTTTTCGTATTCGTGCCCATTGTGTCATTTATTATATTCACCTTATATCCTGTTGTACAGGCGGCGATTGTAAGTTTTCAAGCCTATAAGCCCTTAAAAACAGAGTTTGTGGGATTTGCCAATTATATTAACACATTAAAAAACGGACTTTTCTTTAAATCCATCTGGAACACGGTCGTGTATACGGCCATAACAGTGCCCGTCTCCATTCTGATGGCGTTCGTCGTCTCCATTCTATTGGTTCCTTTTAAGAAAAGAAGCCAGTCATTTTTTAAAGCAGTGTTCTATTTACCAGGAATTGCATCAGGAGTCGCTCTCTCGTTTGTATGGAAGTGGATTTTTGATCCTCTGCCCAGCGGCTTGTTAAATTCCATGATCCGTACATTTGGGATCCATAATCAGAACTGGCTGGGCAGTTCCCATACGGCCATGCTCTCCCTGATTATTATGACAATATTCTCAGGCATGGGTTCTACTGTCATTATTTATGTGGCAGCATTGCTTGGGATTGATCCCACCTATTATGAGGTTGCCAATATTGACGGTGCGACCTTTCTTCAGAGAATCAAATACGTTGTATGGCCCATGGTCAAGCCGACCACTGTTTTTCTGGCAATAACCGGAGTGATCAATGCGTTTCAGGCCTTTCAGACGGCGTATTTAATGACCGGAGGCGGGCCGGATAATGCCACGACAATGGTGGGGTTACTGATATTTAACAATGCCTTTAAATACTTTAACTATGGGGAGGCATGCGCACAGGCATTATTATTGGCAGGAATTATCGCAGTCTTTGCGGTCTTCCAGTTTAAGGTAATGGCAGCAGACATAGAGTACTAGGAGGGAAGGTTGATATGGGTTTATTCAGACAATATGGAGACGATCAAAAACACAGATTAGTATTAAGAAACAGTGCAATGGGAGCCCTTCTGCTCCTGTTGGGCGTCCTGACTCTGTTTCCGATTTATTACATGATCATCTCTTCCTTTGGAGCGCCAAATGAGACCGGGGCAGCCAGTTATTCTCTAATCCCCAAATATGTAACACTGGATTCCTATAAATTCTTTTTTGGATTCAGCAAAAGCTCGTTTCGATGGATCGTAAATTCCATGATCGTTGCAGGTACTGTCACAGTAAGTAATGTGGTTTTTGCCGCAATGGCAGGATATGCATTTGCTAAAATAAAGTTTCCGGGAAGTAAAATATTATTTTTCCTGCTGTTGTTTGCCATGATGGTGCCCTATCAGGTCACACAGGTTCCCCTTTACATACTGGTAGCCAATGTGCTGAAGCTGACAGATACTTATACCGCATTGATTGTGCCGTCTCTGGTCACCTGTTATAACGTATTTATGGCAAAGCAGTTCTTTTCCTCTCTTCCCACCTCCATTTTGGAAGCGGCAAGAACAGAAGGCTGCAATCAGTTTCAGATCCTGATAAAAATAGTAATGCCAATTTCAAAAACAATTTTATCTGTTATGGCAATCATGACCTTTATGGGCAACTGGAATACCTTTTTCTGGCCGTTTCTCGTCTGCAACAACGAGCAGATGCAGACCATCCAGGTGGGGCTTAAAAATTTCAGCTTTGCTAATACCACTTATTTTTCACCCATGATGGCTGGGGCAACCATTTCAGCATTGCCCATGTTTATTCTGTTCTTTACCCTGCAGAAGTATTTTCTGGAGGGAGTAACGGTTGGTGCGGTGAAGGGATAACAGAAGGAAAAAGGGAGGAAATAAATTGAACGAACCGTTTGTAATAGGAATGGATGGGGGCGGTACTGCCACCACCGTAATGGTAAGCGGACTTCAAGGCAATCTTATGGCTCAATTCCGGTTGGGACCTTTAAACATCAATGGACAGTCCCGGGAAGCGGCAGAAGATACTTTGGCGGAGTTAAAGGGAGAACTGGAAAAGTCAGGTTTGCATATGAGTGACTGCAAAGGAATCTGCATCGGCGCCGCCGGAATCAGCAACCGGGATACCTCAGTGCTACTTACCCGGAGTTTAAAAGAACAGGGGCTGGAGGGAGTGATCAGACTGGTGGGAGACCATGAGACTGCTTTGGCAGGAGCCCTGGAGGAACCGGCCGGCGTCATTTTGATTGCAGGGACCGGCTCCATCTGTTACGGGATCAATGAGTCAGGGGCCAGGTTCCGGGCCGGCGGATACGGGCACATCATCGATGACGCCGGAAGTGCCTATGCCATTGGAAAGGATATTTTAAGAGCAGTGGTGAGAGCAGCGGATGGCAGGCAGAAACAGACTGTATTAACGGAAAAAGCATTCCGTTTTCTAAAGGCAGATTCTGTGGGAGATCTGATTACCTGGCTTTATCAGCCAGGAAGAAGCAAAAAGGAGATCGCTGCCCTGGCGCCCCTGTTAGAAGAAGGGGTCAGGGAGAAGGATCAGGCATCCATGGAGATTTTGGATCATTGCGGGGAGGAACTGGCGGAGCTTGCAGGAGCCGTACTGGCCCATTTCAAATCTCCCGTCTCCCTGGTTGTAAGCGGAAGCGTATTGATGAAAAATAATGAGATATACGACCTGTTTTGTAAAAAGACGAAAAAAAGATTTCCGGGGCTGGAAATCATGAAGATGAGAGGGGAAGCTGCCCAGGGAGCCCTTAGGATCATATTACGGGAGACAGCGGAAAGGAACGGATATGAAGCAATACCTGGCAATTGATATAGGAGGAACTTACATAAAGTACAGCCTTATGGATTCGGAATACCGGGTCCTTCATGAGGGAAGTACGCCAACGGAAAAACAGCCGCCCCGGTTTCTCCGGCAGTTCATGGAGATCGTGGAAACTTATGGAGATCAGGTAAGCGGCGTTGCAATCTGCATGGGCGGCTTTATTCATCCGGTGACAGGAGAAAACACGGATTTCAGCGTTGGGGCCAATTTCAGGGCTTATCATTTAAAAGAAGAGATAAATAAAAAATATCAGATTCCGGTAGTGCTTGAAAATGACAGCAATTGTGCTGCATTGGGAGAAATGGTGCGGGGAGCAGGGCAGGGCTGCCAGGATATCTGCATGGTCACTTTTGGAACCGGGATCGGCGGTGCCATCATCATAAACCGGGAATTATACCGGGGCAGCCATTTTAAATCCGGGGAGGTGGGTTTTACCAGAGTCGGTCTTGGGGATATTTCCGGAAAGCCGGTGGCAGAAGGGGCAGGAGCAACCTCTCTTCTGGTCAGAACTGTATCAGAGATCCTTGGAAGGGAAGTGGATGGATCCTATATTTTCAACCATTTAGACCATCCGGATATTGACCGGGTATACCGGGAATGGCTTTACAAAGGGGCAATGGTGGTGGGCAACTTTGCAGTCACGGTGGATCCCCAGATCCTGCTGATCGGCGGGGGAATCAGTGAAAATGAGATATTTATAAGAGATATGAAAGAAGCGGTATACGCCCTGTATCCCCATCTGGAAGAATATACGGCCATAGAGGCCTGTGAGCAGGGAAATATGGCAGGGAGAATCGGTGCCCTGTATTTATTGCTGCAAAGCAAAGAAGGAGGCGTTCAGTCATGAAAAAAGGTGTGAAAATCGTGGCAATCGGAGGAGGGTCCAGTTACACACCGGAACTGGTGGACGGATTTTTAAAAAGATACGAAACATTGCCTGTGGAAGAGCTGTGGCTGGTGGATATTCCGGAGGGCAGGGAAAAGTTACGTATTGTAGCTGAATTTGCAAAGCGCATGGTAAAAAAAGCAGGAGTTTTAATGGAAATTCATACAACTCTGGATCGGAGAGAGGCCCTTTTCGGGGCTGATTTTGTGGTCACCCAGCTGCGGGTGGGACAGCTCCAGGCCAGGGTGAAAGACGAAAGAATCCCCTTAAAGCACGGGCTCCTTGGTCAGGAAACCAATGGTGCAGGCGGTCTGTTTAAGGGAATGAGAACCATACCGGTTATTTTGGATATTTGTAAGGACATGGAGGAACTGTGCCCGGATGCATGGCTGATTAATTTTACGAATCCGGTTGGCATGGTCATGGAGGGAGTGAACCGTTACAGCGGCTTTCAGAAGTTCATCGGACTGTGCAACGTGCCTTACGGCATGCATAAAGCGGTGGCAGATCAGCTTGGCCGGTCCATGGAAGAGGTGAACGTTACCATGGGTGGTCTGAATCATATGGTTTATGTCACCAGAGTGGAAGCGGATGGAAAGGACATTACGGAAGATGTGGTCAGCCATTGGGGGGCTGGCGGCGTTGTAAAGAATATAAAGGCAGTCACCTGGGACAATGACTTTGTGAAAGAGCTTGGAGTGCTGCCGTGCTCCTATCACAGATATTATTATATGGCAAAAGAATATTTAGAAGAAGCCCTGGAAAAATATGAAAAACATGAGACAAGAGCAGAGCTTGTGGAGCAGGTGGAAAAAAAGCTGTTTGAGCAGTATCAGGATCCGGAATTGAATGAAAAACCGGAGCTGCTGTCACAGCGGGGCGGTGCCTTTTACAGTGATTCGGCATGTAATCTGATTAATTCCATTTATAATGACAAGGGAGACATTCAGGTGGTAAACACTGTGAACAGAGGTGCCATAAAAAATTTCGGGGATCATGAGATTGTGGAAGTCAGCTGCAGGATCACAAAGGAAGGACCAATTCCGGTACAGAACGTGGAACTGCCATGGACGGTCAACGGTCTTTTGCAGCAGATCAAATCCTTTGAAATAGCAGGATGTCAGGCAGCGGTAACAGGAAGCCGGGAAAAGGCCCTGCTGGCGCTTATGATTAATCCCCTTGTGGCCTCCCAGAAGGAAGCAAAAGCCGTACTGGATGAGCTGCTGGAAGCCCATAAAGATTATCTGCCTCAGTTTTTTGACCATAAGGAGTGATATATATGAAATTTTTGAATTTGAACCAGGAGAATGCAGAAACCGCCTATGAATTGTTTGAAGATACTGTCAGGGCAAAAGAAGTATTGTTCCGGCCGTTTGAAAACCAGAGTGCCTTTTACAGATTTTTTATGGAAAACCAGTCAGATGAGGTGCATAAAATCACCATTTTGGAGGAACATGGCCGGGGATTTGCGTCCGGCTGCTTTGTAAACGGCCAGGACAGGGCTTATGTTTCCATGATTATTGTAAAAAAGGAAATGCAGAGACAGGGGATCGGAAGAGCAATGCTTGCCTGCCTGGAAGACAGACTCCGGAAAGAAAGCGGAGTTTCAAAAATAGAGATCGTCTTTTTTAATCCCATGACCTTTTCCTGGTATATTCCCGGGAAAAAGACGGCGGACCATCCCAATACTCCGGGAGTGGATGTGGGAAGCAACGCTTATCTTTTCTTCAAAAATTGCAGGTACAGGGATTATGCAATGCAGAACAGCTATTACCTGGACCTTGAGGACTATCATGTGCCGGAATTTGCGGCAGACATTATACAGAAGCTGGAAAAAGAGGGAATCACCATTGAGGTTTATGATTCTGACAGGCATTACGGCATGGAGGAAATGATACATAAGTTCAATAATCCCCTGTGGGAGAGAGACATTCTGGGAGAGGCGGCAAAAGGAAAAGACAGCCGTCCCATTCTGATCGCAGCACACAATGGCAAGGTGATCGGATTTACAGGGCCGTTGGATGTGGAAAAGAGCGGGAGAGGATTTTTTTGCGGAATCGGCGTGGATTCCGATTACAGGGGGAAAAAGATATCAACGGTCCTGTTTTGCAGGCTGTGCATAAGCTTAAAGGAAATGGGGGCAGCTTTTATGAGCCTTTTTACCGGGGAAAATAATCCGGCAAGAAATATTTATGAAGCCGCAGGATTTTGTATTGTGAGAACCTGGGCGGATATGAGGAAGGAATGGAAAAACGGATGAACGGGGAAAGAAAGTGCATCATGGCAATAGGCGGCCATGTAGGGGATGCGGAGCTGACAAGCGGCGGATTTCTGGCGACCATGGCATTAAAAGGTTATAAGATTGTCACCGTAGCATTGACCGGCGGGGAACGAGGGAATCCGCCTGGCATGCCGGTAAAAGAATACAGAATACAAAAAGAAAAGGAAGCCTCCTCCTTTGCTGAAATGCTGGGAGGAGAAGCAGTGGTATTTCCTTACACAGACGGAGAATTGCCGGACAATGATGAGGTAAGGTTTCAGCTTTGCGATATAATCCGGCAATACAGACCGGTTGCACTGCTGACCCATTGGAAGAACAGCATGCACAAGGATCATGAAGCAACCCACAGGATCGTAAAGGATGCTCAGTTTTTTGCAGGGCTTCCGGGAATTGAGAGGAAAGACAGGGCTCATTTTGCAAAAGGACCCTACTATGCGGAGAACTGGGAAGATTCGGCAGGTTTTGAAAAATATATTTACTTAGAAGTATCAAAGGAAGGCTTTGAACTGTGGAAAAAGGCCATTGACACCCATTGGTTTACAATACACAGCACATCCTTTCCCTATAAAGAGTATTACGAGCATCTCATGAGGGTAAACGGCTGTCTTGCAAGAAAAGAGTATGCGGAAGCATTTAATGTGGATCAGGAACAAAAAAAGGTTATATTATCGGAATTATAAAGAGGGAAAATATGGTAAAAAACGGGATTGATTGTGTGGACCGCTGGCATAAGGTCTTAAACGGGAAACGTCTGGGTCTGATCACTTCTGTTTCAGGCGTTGACAGGCATTTAAATTCTACCATTGACATACTTCATGCAAAGTACCGGTTAACGGCTCTGTTTGGGCCGGAACACGGAGTCAGGGGCAATGTAGGGGCAGGGGGCGATGTGGAGGATTACATGGACCCTTGCACCGGATTGCCGGTATACAGTCTGTACCGGAGAAATTCAAAAAGGCTGACCAGGGAAATGCTTGATCAGGTAGATGCCGTTGTATATGATATTCAGGATCTTGGAGTCAGATATTACACGTTTATATCAACAATGATCTATGCAATGGAAGAGTGTGCGAGGTTTGAAAAGGAGCTTATTATTCTGGACCGCTATAATCCTCTTGGGGATCTGGTGGAGGGAAACTGCTTAAAACCCGGATTTGAAAGCTTTGTAGGGGTATATCCTCTTTGCATGCGTTATGGACTTACGGTGGGAGAACTGGCCCTTATGGTAAATGAGGAGAAAAACCTTGGCTGCCGGCTGACAGTAATTCCTTGCGAGGGCTGGAACAGGCAAACCATGCATCCGGAGACCGGCCATGTGTGGGTGATGCCCAGCCCGGGAATGCCAAGATATGAAACTGCATTGATGTATGCAGGTACCTGTCTTTTTGAAGGAACTAATATTTCAGAAGGAAGGGGGACTACGGCGCCTTTTGAAATAATCGGTGCGCCATTTGTGGATGCAGGGAAACTTGTGAAGCATATGACAGAGAAAAAGCTTCCGGGCGTGTTGTTTTCTCCGGCTTATTTCACTCCGTATTTTTCAAAATTTAAGGGAGAAGCCTGCGAAGGGGTCCATATTCATGTTACGGACAGCCGTGCTTTCCGGTCTGTGGTCTGTGGTCTGGAGCTTCTTGATACAATCCGGACCATTTATGAAGACCGCTTTGCTTTTCTGGATCCTTATGAGGGAAGCACCAGGCGGATGGAGGATCTGTTGTTCGGATCAGACCAGCTGACAGAGAAAACCGCTTCAAAGGAAGAATTGCTGGCTGAATTTGAAAGAGATGAAAAAGCGTTTTCAGAACGCAAAAAGGCATATCATCTTTATAAGTGAAAGGGGTGACAGGAGCATGGGAGAAATGACATTAAAGCAGAAGATCGGACAGATGATTGTAGCCGGTTTTCCGGCCGGGGAATTAAGTGAAGAAACGATACAACTGGTAAGGGAGCATAAAATAGGGAACATGATATTGTTTTCCCATAACGTTGAAAGCAGGAACCAGCTAAAGACGCTTTGCGGTTCCATTCAAAAGCTGGTAAAGGAAGAAACAGGAGAATATGCCTTTATCACCATTGATCAGGAGGGGGGCGTTGTAAGACGGCTTCCGGAAGGATCGGTTAACATACCGGGAGCAATGGCCCTTGCACAAACCGGAAATAAGGAAAATGCATATGAAGCTGCACTGCTTACCGGGCAGGAATTAAGAGAGCTTGGGATTAACTTTAATCTGGCTCCGGTTCTGGATATTAATAACAATCCCCATAATCCGGTAATCGGTGTGCGAAGCTTTGGACCGGACAAAGCCGTTGTAACCGAATACGGCTGTGAAATGGTGAAAGGATACTTAGATTCCGGAATCATGTGTTCGGTGAAGCATTTTCCGGGACATGGGGATACGGCGGTGGATTCCCATCTTTCCCTGCCCTGCATCCGGAAATCCTATGAAGATCTGGAACAGGAGGAGCTGATTCCGTTTAAAGAAGCCATCCGGCGGGGGGCCACTGCAGTAACCCTTGCTCACATTCTGTTTCCAAAAATCGGAAAGGAAAATTTACCGGTGACCATGTCGGAAACCATGATCAGGGAAATTCTGAGAAACAGGCTGGGATTTAAAGGGCTGGTGATCTCGGATTGCCTAGAAATGAATGCCATCAAAGAATATTTTGGCACTGCTTTCGGAGCCAAAAAGGCCATTATGGCAGGCGTGGATCTGATCTTTATTTCCCATACGGCAAGCCTTGCAGCAGAAGCAGCAAGGGAAATAGAAAAGGCAGTGGAATCCGGGGAGATTTCCATATCCAGGATAGATGATGCCGTGGAACGGATCCTTGCATACAAAAAAAGATATGCCTCACCTGATTCTGAAGGGGAAAAGAAATCCCAAAAGGAGCCTGGGGACTTTGTAAAATCACTGTTTCGCGAAAGCATACGGTTTACGAACCGGGAAAGAGGATATAACCACCTTCTGGGAGAAAATCCACTGTTTTTAAGTTGTTATGCCTACCGCTCCACCTTGGCCTCCAGCAGTGTAATGGATGATCTGCTGTTTGCATCATTTATGCAGGAACGGTTTGGCGGAGAGGCGTGTTCTTTTTCCATAGATCCGGATTACGGAGAAATAAATGAAATACTGGAAAAGGTAAAAAGTAAGGAATATACAAATCTTGTGATGGGAACTTACAACGGACATCTTAACAGGGGGCAGAGTTCCCTTGCAAAAGAACTGGAAAAGTTAAGGATACCAATGGTTATGGCAGCCTTCCGGAATCCCTATGATCTGGACGAAGTCGGAGATGAGGTTGATAAAATAGCGGCATATGAATACAGCAGGCAATCCTTTGAAGCGGTTGTGCCGTTGCTGAAGCAGTGAGGCTGTAAAAGGGGAAATTCCATGGAACCGCATATGGCACCCTGATGGAAGACATGTGCCCTCCTTTTTAACGTATAATTTACGTGCCCTTCTTTTTGGGGCACGTTTTTTAACTATCAGGGAAGCTTTTTATTTTGAGCAGGATAGATAAATCTACAGCCGGCTGATCCCAAATGCGGCATAAAACTGGGAGGATGCCAGGAAATAATTGTTACTTTCCCCGTAGTATGATAGAATGTTTTCATTAGTTAAATATGAAGGAGGAATCGTTATGAAACGATTGGAAACAGACCTCCATCTGCATTTGGACGGATCCTTATCCATTGAAACGGTAAGGTGGCTTGCGGCGCAGATCGGATATGACTTTGAAGGACATGGGGGAATGAAAAGTCTGGTTGCAGGAGAAAACTGTGAAAGCCTGGTGGAATATTTAAATTGCTTTGATCTGCCGGGAAAGCTGCTTCAGACAGAAGAAGCCCTGGAACTCGCTTCCTTTCATTTAACGGAGCACCTGGCTTTACAGGGGCTGATCCTCAGCGAGATCCGCTTTGCTCCCCAGCTCCACAGGGGAAAGGGCCTGACAAAGGAAAAGGCGGTGGAAGCGGTCATAAGGGGAGTGAAAAAGGGCACAGAAAAGTCCGGGATGAAAGCAGGGATTCTTCTTTGTGCCATGGTAAACGGAATTGACCGGGAAAATGAGGAAACCTTTGAGCTGGCCCAGGCCTATCTTGGGAAGGGCGTTGCAGGGGTGGATCTTGCAGGGCCGGAAGGAATGATCCCCATGGAGCATTTTGAGCCTCTTTTTAAGGAGGCAGGACGGAAAGGAATTCCCTTTACCATTCATGCGGGAGAATGCGGAGATTATGAAAATATCATGAAAGCGGTCCATTACGGGGCAAAACGGATTGGGCACGGATGTGCTGCAATCCGGTCAGAAGCATGTATGGACCTTTTAAAAAAGGAAAAGATTACCTTAGAGATGTGTGTAATCAGCAACCTTCAGACAAAGGCAGTTCCCTCCATAGAGGAGCATCCCTTAAAGGCTTTTTATGACAGGGGAATCAGAGTTACCTATAACACGGATAATATGACTGTTTCAGATACTACTTTGGAAAAGGAAGCAGAACTTCTTAAGAAACACATGGGATTTACGGAAGCGGATCTAAGACAAATGAACCGGTACGCCCTGGAGGGCGCCTTCCTGGAAGAAGGGGAGAAAGAAAAAATAATTGCATTTTTCGACAAAAATAATTATAATGAATGATAACTACGTTTAAAAGCAGGTGAAAACCAGGAATGCTACAAAAAAAGGTGACGGCATATGGCAGATAATCCAACAATGGAAAAGAATAATTTGGCAGCTTTGGAGATGGAACGTCCGGAGGCGCGGAAGGTAGATGTGGATCTGGAGGCTCCGGCTGATTTTACCAGCCCGGACGAACTTTATGAAGAACTGGTCCACAGTATAAGGAGATATCACCCTTCCGATGATATCACCATGATAGAAAAGGCATATCATATTGCGGATGACGCACATAAGGACCAAAGGCGCAAATCGGGTGAACCGTATATCATTCACCCTCTTTGTGTTGCCATTATTCTGGCTGACTTGGAAATGGATAAGGAAACCATTGCCGCAGGAATCCTTCATGATGTGGTAGAGGACACCATTATGTCCTTAGATGAGCTGAAGGCTGAATTCGGGGAAGAGGTGGCCCTTTTAGTGGACGGCGTCACCAAGCTGACCCAGATATCCTGGTCCATGGATAAGATGGAGATCCAGGCCGAGAACCTGCGGAAAATGTTTTTAGCCATGGCAAAGGATATCCGGGTTATCATCATTAAGCTGGCGGACCGCCTCCACAATATGCGGACGCTTCAGTACATGAAACCGGAAAAACAAAAGGAAAAGGCAAAGGAGACCATGGAAATCTATGCTCCCATTGCCCACCGCCTTGGTATTTCCAAAATTAAAATCGAGCTTGATGACCTGTCCTTAAGATATCTGCAGCCGGAGATTTATTACGAGCTGGCGGAAAAAATATCACTGAAAAAGGATGCCAGGGAAACCTTTGTAAAGAGCATTGTGGATGAGGTGCAGGACCACTTAAGATCCGGCGGGATCGATGCCAGGGTGGATGGCCGTGTAAAGCATTTTTTCAGCATCTACAAGAAGATGGTGAATCAGAACAAGACCCTGGACCAGATCTATGACTTATTTGCGGTGCGGATCATCGTGGACAGTGTAAAGGACTGTTATGCTGCCCTTGGAGTGATCCATGAGATGTATAAGCCTATTCCAGGCCGTTTCAAGGATTATATTGCAATGCCAAAGCCCAACATGTACCAGTCTCTTCACACCACACTTATCGGAAACAACGGGCAGCCCTTTGAGATACAGATCCGTACTTATGAGATGCACCGTACCGCGGAATACGGAATCGCCGCACACTGGAAGTATAAGGAGAGCGGCAGCGGACAGGTGGCAGCAGGCAAAGAGGAAGAAAAGCTAAGCTGGCTGCGCCAGATTCTGGAATGGCAGAAGGACATGTCCGACAACAAGGAATTCTTAAATATGGTAAAAGGAGACCTGGATCTGTTCTCAGACAGTGTTTACTGCTTTACGCCTTCCGGGGATGTGAAGAATCTTCCTGCCGGTTCCACGCCCATTGATTTTGCATACTCCATCCACAGTGCAGTAGGCAACAAGATGGTGGGAGCCAGAGTCAATGGAAAACTGGTGAACATTGAATACGTGATTGAGAACGGAGACCAGGTGGAGGTCATCACTTCCCAGAACAGCAGAGGTCCCAGCCGGGACTGGCTGAATATGGTGAAGAGCACCCAGGCCAAGAACAAGATCAACCAGTGGTTTAAAACAGAACTGAAAGAAGATAACATCCTTCGCGGCAAGGAAATGGTAGACCGTTACTGCAAGACAAAGGGAATCAATTATTCTGATATCAACAAGTCGGAATACCAGGAAAAGGTCATGAAGCGCTATGCCTTCCGTGATTGGGAATCCGTCCTTGCCTCCATCGGACACGGAGGCTTAAAAGAGGGCCAGGTCATCAATAAGATGGTTGATGAGCGGAATAAGAAGCTTAAGAAGGATGTTACGGACAACAGCATTTTAAATGATATTGAGGATATGAGCAGCAGGCTCCCTGTAAAGAGACGTTCCGGCAGCGGAATCGTGGTAAAGGGAATCCATGACCTTGCGGTCCGCTTTTCCAAGTGCTGCAGCCCGGTACCGGGAGATGAGATCGTGGGTTTTGTCACCAGGGGACGTGGAATTTCCATTCACAGAACAGACTGCGTCAACGTCTTAAACCTGCCGGAGGATGAACGGAACCGTCTGATTGATGCGGAATGGCAGCAGGCAGAGGGGGACGACACCAAGGAGCGGTATTCCGCGGAAATCAAGATATTTGCAAATAACCGGATCGGCATGTTTGTTGACATATCCAAGGTATTCACAGAGAGGCAGATCGACATCACCTCCATGAACTCCAGAACCAACAAGCAGGGCAAGGCGACCATTACCATGACCTTTGATACCCATGGCGTGGAAGAGCTGAGAAAGCTGGTTGATAAGCTGAGACAAATCGAAGGGGTCATAGACATTGAGAGGACTGCGGGATAACGCAGTTTTCTCTTTTTGCGCCCCGGATTTATACTAAGGTTTACATAAAGACAATTTCAGTTAGGAGATAAAAACATGAGCGATTTCAGAATAAAGACCTGCCCTGTGGGTCAGCTTGGAACCAACTGTTATGTGATGTACCGCGAATCATTTAAAAAGGCGGTAATCGTGGATCCGGGCGGAGACGGGGCACATATCCTGGACATGTGCAGGGAGCTTTCCCTCATACCGGAGACAGTTTTGCTGACTCATGGGCATTTTGATCACATTCTGGCTGTGAGTGATATCAAAGAGGCATTCCCTGAGGCAAAGATTATTGCCGGAGATCAGGAAAAGGGACTGCTGACTGACCCGGCCGTTAATCTGTCCTCCTCTTTTGGAAAGGCCTGTAGGGTGGAGGCAGACGAATATGCGGAGGATGGAGCCATCCTTTCCCTTGGGGGAATGACTTTTCATGTTCTCTTCACTCCCGGCCACACATCAGGTTCCGTGTGTTATCTGATCCCATCGGAAAGCGTCCTCATAAGCGGGGATACTCTTTTTTCAGAGTCTTTGGGAAGAACGGACTTTCCTACGGGAAATCAGTCTATGATCATAAGGTCCATCAGAGAACGGCTTTTTGCCCTGCCTGAGGATACTATGGTTTACCCGGGTCATGGAGATATGACCGCCATTGGGCATGAAAAGGTGTATAACCCGGTGGCATTATACAAAGGATAGGAAGCACCTTCCAGGTGTACTGCTGTGCCCGGTAAAGCCGGGCAGGTAGTGATCACAGACCATGGAAGGATTAAGAGGAAATAAACATGATAGGATTAATATTGGACGACCAGTCCTTTGAACAGGATATCAGAGAGCTTTTAATGGCCTTTTATCCTGGAGAGGGTTTTGTTCACAAGGAAAGCGGGGAGGGAGAGTACCGCCTGCTTGTCCGGGGAAGGACCGGGGAAGCCGCCTTTGAACTGACCATTCAGGATTTTGAGAAGGAGATCACAAGGACTTCATCAACAAAGGCGGATTTTTCGGATCGCTTTGATACCAAAAACAGGATCAAACGTATGCTTTATGCCATGGTCCTGGAACTTACAGGGACATCTCTGCCATGGGGAACTTTAACAGGGATCCGGCCAACTAAAATAGCCATGACAAAGCTTTTTCAAGGGTATGGGGAAGACGAAGTCCGCAGATACATGAAGGATACCTATTTAACCAGTGACGGAAAAATAGATTTAAGCCTGGAGATTGCCAGGCGGGAGATGGAATTGCTTGCTCCCATTGATTACAGCCGCGGCTACAGCCTGTATATAGGAATTCCATTCTGCCCAACCACCTGCCTTTACTGCTCCTTTACCTCCTTTCCCATCGGACAATGGGAAAAGCGCATGGAACAGTATCTGGAAGCCTTATTTAAAGAAATGGATTATACGGCGGAGAAAATGGCAGGAAGGACCCTGGACACGGTTTATATTGGCGGAGGTACGCCAACCTCTCTTTCCGCCCTTCATCTGGATAAGCTCATAGTCAGGCTGAAGTCCACCTTTGATTTTACCGGAGTCAAGGAATTTACCGTGGAAGCCGGACGTCCGGACAGCATTACCATGGAAAAGCTCCAGGTTTTAAAAGGCCACGGAGTGACCCGTATATCCATTAATCCCCAGACAATGAAGCAGGAAACCCTGGATATCATCGGCCGCCGCCATACCGTTGACATGGTAAAAGACAGGTTCCACATGGCCAGGTCCCTTGGTTTTGATAACATCAACATGGATTTGATCATCGGCCTGCCGGAAGAAGGTATGGAAGATGTGATCCGCACCATGGAGGAAATACAGGCTTTGGGCCCTGATGGCATTACCGTCCATTCCCTTGCAATCAAACGTGCGGCCCGGCTTAACATGTTTAAGGAAAAGTACGGGGATTTAAAGATTACCAATACCCAGGAAATGATCGATTTAACTGCGGCCTATGCCAGGCGCATGGGACAGGAGCCATATTATCTGTACCGCCAGAAGAATATGGCAGGCAATTTTGAAAACGTCGGTTATTCCCTTCCAGGCAAAGCCTGTATCTATAATATTTTGATCATGGAAGAAAAGCAGACCATTGCAGCCTGTGGGGCGGGAACCACCACCAAGGTGGTATTTCCTGCAGAAAACCGTCTGGAACGGGTGGAAAATGTCAAAGATGTGGAACAGTATATTGGAAGAATCGATGAAATGCTGGAAAGAAAAGAAAAAATGCTTGCAAAATTGGAAATGTAATTTACAATAGAGGCATGATTTGCTTAAGAAAGTCAAATGAAACTTTACTATAAAATAAGAAAATAACGGAGTGAACGAAATGGCATTAAAAAAGAAACCGGTTACCGGAATGAAGGATATTCTTCCTGCCGAGATGCAGGTGCGGGAATATGTAATGAACCAGATACGTGAAACCTATGGCGGCTTCGGCTTTCATTCCATTGAGACTCCCTGTGTGGAGCACATCGAGAACCTGACCAGCAAACAGGGCGGGGACAATGAAAAGCTGATCTTCAAGATCATGAAGCGGGGGGAAAAGCTGAACCTGGAGACGGCACAGGCGGAAAACGATCTGGTTGACAGCGGTCTCCGGTATGATCTGACCGTTCCCTTATCAAGATATTATTCCAATAATGCTGCATCTCTTCCTGCTCCATTTAAATCCCTTCAAATGGGAAGCGTGTGGAGAGCGGACCGTCCCCAGAAAGGACGTTTCAGGCAGTTTGTCCAGTGCGACATTGACATACTGGGAGATTCCACCAGGCTTGCGGAGATCGAGCTTATCCTGGCTACCACAACCCTTCTTGGAAAGATCGGCTTTAAGGGATATACCGTAAGGATCAACGACCGGAATATCTTAAAAGGAATGGCTGCCTTCTGCGGCTTTTCAGAAGAAGCTTACGACCAGGTGTTCATCATTCTGGATAAAATGGACAAGATCGGCACAGAGGGCGTTGCAAAGGAACTGGCGGAAGCAGGGTATGATGAGGGAAATATCAAAAAATACCTGGCCCTTTTTGAAACAGTGACCCCTGATGCCGCCGGAGTGCGCAGCCTGGGCTCAGCCTTAAAGGATGTGATGGATCAGGGACTGGCGGAAAACCTGGCGGCAATTATTGACAGTGTGAGCCAGATTTCCACCAGCCAGTTTCACATTGTCTTTGACCCCACTTTGGTAAGAGGGATGTCCTATTATACGGGAACTATTTTTGAGATCCAGGTGGATGGTTTTCCAGGTTCTGTAGGCGGCGGAGGCCGTTACGATAAGATGATCGGAAAATTCACCGGCATGGATACGCCTGCCTGCGGCTTTTCCATTGGGTTTGAACGGATCATCACCATTCTCATGGATGAAGGCTTCACAGTTCCCGGAAAGGAAGATAAGGTGGCATTCTTGATTGAAAAAGGTGTCAGCGATGATGTGATGAACGGAGCCATCAAAGCGGCAATGGAAGAACGGGCAAAGGGTGTGACCGTTCTGGTTTCCCAGATGAATAAAAATAAAAAATTCCAGAAAGAAATCCTTCAGAAGGAAGGATATACGCTGTTTAAAGAGTTTTACAAAGAAGCTCGATAAGCCGTTGGCTCATCAAAGGGCTGATTTGCTGAACTAAGCAGGCCCAGTGCTTGGCCTGGCTTAGTAAGTGATGTCTAAATTTATTTAAGAAAATATATCAGGAGGAACGCCCTGAGGACATAAGTTATGTGCCCAAAGAACATGGGCAGGAAAGAGGAAATTATGGCAGAGTCAATGTTAGGATTAAAAAGATCCCATAGATGCACAGAGGTTACAAAAGCCAATGTGGGCAGCGAAGTAACGATTATGGGTTGGGTTCAGAAAAGCAGGAATAAGGGAGGAATCATTTTCGTTGATTTAAGAGACCGTTCCGGAATTCTGCAGATTATTTTTGAGGAAAGCGACTGCGGAGCTGAAAACTTTGCAAAAGCTGAAAAATTAAGAAGCGAGTTTGTCATCGCAGTGACAGGTGAAGTGGAAAACAGGGCAGGCGGCGTGAATGAGAACCTGGCAACAGGTGGCATTGAAGTGCGGGCAACAAGCTTAAGGATCCTTTCTGAATCTGAAACACCTCCCTTCCCAATTGAAGAAAACAGCAAGACAAAAGAAGAACTGAGATTAAAATACCGTTACCTGGATCTTAGAAGACCGGACATCCAGAGGAACATTAAGGTGAGAAGCCAGGTGGCTACTTTAACAAGGGCATTTCTGGCGGAAGAGGGATTTTTGGAGATTGAAACGCCCACTCTCATTAAGAGCACGCCGGAAGGCGCCCGGGATTATCTGGTTCCAAGCCGTGTTCACCCAGGCTCTTTCTATGCCCTTCCCCAGTCTCCACAGCTTTTTAAGCAGCTGCTGATGTGTTCCGGTTATGACCGTTATTTCCAGTTAGCCAGATGCTACCGGGATGAGGATCTGCGTGCCGACAGACAGCCGGAATTTACCCAGATTGATATGGAGCTGTCCTTTGTGGATGTAGAGGACGTGCTGGAGGTCAATGAAAGACTGTTAAAGAACTTATTTAAAGAAATCTGCAATTTTGATATCCAGCTTCCCCTTACCAGATTAACCTGGAAGGAAGCCATGGACCGTTTTGGTTCCGACAAACCGGATATGCGTTTTGGAATGGAGCTTAAAAATGTTTCCCAGGTAGTAAAGGATACGGAATTTGCCGTGTTCAAGAGCGCACTGGAAAACGGAGGTTCTGTCCGCGGAATCAATGCCCAGGGACAGGGGGCAATGCCGCGTAAAAAGATCGATGCCCTGGTGGAGTATGCAAAGGGCTTTGGCGCAAAGGGCCTGGCTTACCTGGCTGTGAATGAAGACGGAACCTATAAATGCTCCTTTGCAAAATTCATGACAGAGGAAGAGCTTCACGTTCTGGCAGAAGCAATGGGAGCAAAACCGGGAGACTTACTTTTATTTGCGGCAGACCGGGACAAGGTGGTATTTGACGTATTAGGCAACTTAAGGCTGGAGCTGGCAAGACAGCTCGATCTTCTGAAGAAAGATGACTTTAAGTTCTTATGGGTAACAGAATTTCCGCTGCTGGAGTATTCCGAAGAACAGGGCCGTTTTACTGCCATGCACCATCCCTTTACCATGCCAATGGATGAGGACTGGGCGCTGATTGACAGCAATCCTGGTGCTGTCAGGGCAAAGGCATATGACATCGTGTTAAACGGAACAGAGTTAGGCGGCGGTTCCGTCCGTATCCATCAAAGCGATATCCAGTCCAAGATGTTTGAGGTGCTGGGCTTTACAAAGGAACAGGCCAAGGACCAGTTTGGCTTTCTCTTAGATGCGTTCAAATATGGGGTTCCTCCTCACGCAGGACTTGCTTACGGTCTGGACCGGGTGGTCATGCTGATGGTGGGTTCAGACAGCATCAGGGATGTAATCGCATTCCCCAAGGTTAAGGATGCTTCCTGTCTTATGACAGAGGCCCCTGCACCGGTGGATTCCAAACAGCTTGTGGAACTGGGAATAGAAATAAGCGAAGAAAATGAATAATTGATTTATGAAGGATGTTCCTCTGCCGAAAGTGTCAGTTTAAGGCGGAAGGACATCCTTTTTTTGTATTTATGTCGTTTGATTTGTTAAAGAAGCCTGAGAAAAGGGAGAAATAATTTAAATATAGCGAAAAAATAGGATACCATTTTTGAATTTATCTGATATAATAGAGAAAAACGTACTTTTCAAAAGGAGGGTTTTAAAAATGAAAGGAAGTAAGAAAAGAAAGTTTCTGTCACTGTGGCTGGCCCTGCTCATGGTCCTGTCCCTGACAACGGGCATATCCTTTTCCTCTCTGGCAGCAGACCAGGATATTGTGGTCCTCTACACCAACGATGTCCACTGCGGAGTTGACGGCAACATAGGATATGCGGGACTGGCTCTTTATAAAAAAGAGATGCAGGCCCAGACTCCTTATGTGACGCTGGTTGACAACGGAGACGCCATTCAGGGCGCGCCCATTGGAACACTGTCAGACGGAGGGTATTTGATCGACATTATGAATAAGGTCGGTTATGATTTCGCAGTACCGGGCAACCATGAGTATGACTATGGGATGCCCCGTTTTCTGGAACTGGCAGGAAAGTTAAGCTGCGGCTACTATTCCAGCAATTTTATGGATTTAAGGACAGGCTCCACGGTATTTGCTCCTTATAAGATTTTTACATATGGGGACACAAAGGTTGCGTTTGTGGGAGCTACTACACCGGAAAGCTTTACCAAATCCACACCGGCTTATTTCCAGGATGGAAACGGAAATTACATTTACGGCTTTTGTGAAGATGAGAGCGGACAAAAGCTCTACACCCAGATCCAGTCAGCTGTAGACAGCGCCAGGGCAGAAGGCGTTAATTACGTGATTTTAGTCGGTCATTTAGGCGAAAACGGAACAACAGACCGTTGGACCTCTGACAGCGTGATCAAGAATACCACGGGCATTGATGTGCTGATTGACGGCCATTCCCATGAAACATATGGAAAGTACGTTAAAAATAAGGATGGCCAGGACGTGCTTCTTACCCAGACCGGTACAAAATTAGAGAACATTGGAAAACTGACTCTCCGTACCGACGGAACCATCACCAGCGAGCTGATTTCACAGGTTCCGGCAGGAGCAGGCACCAGCGCATATACGGTAAAAAGCGGTGATTCCTTAAGCAGGATCGCAAAAAGAGAATTAGGCTCTTATAACCGTTGGAAAGAAATTTATGATGCAAACAGAGACAAGATTAAAGATCCCAATGTCCTTACAGTAGGAGTCCAGTTGGTGATCCCTGGAAAGAGTGCTGTGACGGCTGACGGAAAAGCCATTGACTATGATACAGACCAGTTCATCAAGGCAATCCAGGCCCAGTACAATGAGACATTAAAGACTGTGATCGGACATACGGATGTAGAACTTACGGTCAATGATCCGGCAACCGGAAACCGTGCGGTCAGAAGCGCAGAAACAAACCTTGGCGATCTGTCTGCCGATGCATACCGTTATGTACTTGGGGCAGATATCGGCTTATCCAACGGCGGCGGCGTGAGAGCCAGCATAAAGGCCGGAAATATTACCTACAATGATACTCTTACCGTATTCCCCTTTGGAAATATGGGCTGTGTTGTAGAGGCGACCGGTCAGCAGATCAAAGATGCCCTGGAAATGGCCTCCAGGAACTGTCCGAAGGAGAACGGCGGCTTCCTGCAGGTATCCGGTCTTACCTATACCATTGATACCTCAAAGGCTTCCAACGTACAGGTAGATGAAAAAGGCAATTTTGTAAAAGTAAACGGAGCATACCGGGTATCCGATATCACGGTGGGCGGTGCGCCTCTTGATGTGAATAAAACTTATAAAGTTGCCTCCCATAACTACATGTTAAAGGCCGCGGGTGACGGCATGACCATGTTTAAGGGAAGCAAGGTTCTTCTGGATGATGTGTTGACTGATGTAGATCTGCTTTCTACTTATATCCGCAGCAATTTAGGCGGAAATGTAGGTGCAGATTATGCAAATCCGGCAGGACAGGGCAGAATTACCATTAAATAAAAAAAGGAAAAGCAGCCTGCTCTGGTAACACGGAGCAGGCTTTTCCATTGCTTCTTTTGGCTGAAGATGATACACTTAAAGGCAGAAACAATTATAGCTAAAAGATTAGGAGATTGATATTATGTTGTTAAAGAACCCGCAGACCCGTTTTGAGGAAATATACCGGATTTATAAGGAGTCATTTCCTGATATTGAGCGCCGGACCAAAGACGATCAGAAAAGGGTTTTCGGTAATCCCTGTTATGGCGTACGAGTGATAGAAGAGGAAGGAAAGATTCTGGCATTTCTGGGATATTGGGATCTTCCCTCCTGCATTTTTTTGGAGCATCTGGCGACTACGGAAGCCTGCAGGGGAAAAGGGTATGGAAAACAGCTGGTGCAGGAGGTTATGAGAGAAACGGAAAAGCCTGTGTTTTTGGAAATAGAACCAATCACAGAAAAAGATCCCATGACCAGGAGCAGGGCAGGATTTTACAGCAGGCTGGGATTTCACCCCAACTTTTTTTACTATGAGCAGATGCCTTTAAAGCCTGTGGACAGGCCAACTCCATTGTGGGTCATGAGCCATGGAAAGCCGTTGACAGAAGAGGAGTTTAAGCCATATAAGAAAGAAATTTATGAAATAGTATATGGCGTGGAATCCGAGTAAAGGTTGAAAATAGAGCCATGGACTGTCAGAGAAGCCGGTGACATGCCGGCTTCATATGGCAGGAAATCTTATATTTATTAAAGCGCCGGAGGTTCAAATGAAGAACATTCCCAATTTGATTACCATAACAAGAATGTTAGGAACAGCGGTTTTATTGGTTATAAAACCATTTTCAGGACAATTTCTGATTATATATTTTTTATGCGGCATCAGTGATGTTTTAGACGGAATGATTGCCCGGAAGATGAAGGTGGTAAGCAAAAAGGGGCAGGTTCTGGACAGCATTGCAGATGTATTTATGATTGCAGCCTTGCTGTTTATATTTATTCCCGGCCTTCAGTTGCCTTTATGGGGCATATGCTGGATCATTATAATTGCCGCCATTCGCCTGGCATCCTTAGGGGTTGGCTTTATACGATACAGGCAGCTGGCCTTTTTGCATACGTATGGGAATAAGGCGGCGGGGATCACTTTGTTTTGTTTTCCATTTCTCTATATTTGGTTGGGATTATACACAACAATCATTTTGGTTTGTTTTATTGCAAGCATTTCAGCGGTAGAAGAATTGATCATCAATATTATTTCTAAAAGATTATGGAGAGATGTTAAATCCATATTTTCATTATAAAAATACCCAAGATTCTTAAAAATTCAATTTGCAGATCCGTTTACGGGTAAAACCCAAAGTCAGAACCTGAAACTACAAACTTATTTATATCAGGAGTCTCCAATGAAGCTGATAAAAGCCTCCAATGACCATTTTCATGCAGTGAGATTTATAGTAAAAACTACGATTGAAACGGTGTACCCTGATTATTATCCAAAAGGGGCCGTTGACTTTTTTCTTTGCCATCATTCTGATGAAGAGATAAAAAAGGCTGTCATTGCTGAGGCGGTGTATCTGATTCGGGATGACGACAAAATCATGGGAACTGGAAGCATAAATGGAAACGAAATAAGCAGATTGTTTGTATTGCCCCAATATCAGGGCAAAGGATACGGCACTGCCATGATGGATGAACTGGAAAGAATCGTTTTCTGCAACCACTCCCAGATTCTGTTAGACGCCTCCTTGCCTGCCTACGGAATGTATGTTCACAGAGGGTATGTTCCCATGGAATATCATAGCATAAAAACGGAAAATGGCCATTATCTGTGTTACCATGTAATGAAGAAGCTGAGAAATTAAAATAGGTTTCCATTATATTTATAATACGGATTCATTTGGACTTGAAAGGTGATGTGGGTATGGAAGAGAATTTATTAGTTGAAATTATAAAAGAACAGACATGCCGTGCTTTATGGGAAGTGAAGAATGTGATCGATTGTGTACCGGATGAGTTATGGAATAAAGCCTATTGTGAAATGCCGTGTTGGAAACATATTTATCATATGCTTCATTCTCTGGATCTATGGTTTATCAATCCAAAAGATAAAGGGTATGCAGAGCCTGATATACATGAAATTGATTTGAACAGCTTAGAGGTAAGACCAGGAAAATATCTTTCAAGGGAAGAAATAGATTGTTATTTTGCTGATATTGATAGAAAAATAAAAGCCTATCTTTCAACATTAACGGATAACCAGCTATTGGATACTCCGCCGGATTGCGAATATAATAGATTCACTTTGATTTTAGCGCAGTTCAGGCACTTACATAGCCATATGGGAATGATCATGGGCTTTATTATTGATGACACAGGCTTATGGCCGAGAGTATTGGGATTAGAGTGTCCTTTTCCAATTGGAGAGTACAGTAAATATTTATAGCTTTTAAATAAAAAAGTCAATTTACCAGGAAGACTTAGTAAACTTGAAAAGTTAATGAAACATTTATACAATTCCTGAACAGAAGAACAGGTGGTGACCATAAAATGGCTGTAGCAGTTTTATCAGATATTCACAGCAACTATATCGCACTGGAAACATGCATTAATTACGCATTATCAAAAAATATAAGAACATTTATTTTTTTAGGTGATTATATCGGTGAGATGGCTTACCCGGAAAAGACCATGGAAAGAATTTATGCACTGTCCGCTGATTATGAATGTTATTTTATCAAGGGCAACAAAGAAGATTATTGGATAGATTATCAAAATAACCGGTTCCTATGGCTGGATAATGATTCTACAACCGGTTGTTTGCTGTATGCATATAAGCATTTGTCTCAAAAAGACCTTGATTTTTTTAAAGGGCTTCCAATATCTCAGAATATTACCCTGGGAAACATGCCTCAGATAACAATATGCCACGGTTCCCCTTACAAAACAAATGAAAATCTGTTTCCAACCAACGATAAAACATTTGACATTATGGAAGGGCTGGATTCTTCTGTTATATTATGCGGCCATACACATATTCAAGGTAAAATTGAGAATAAAGGGAAAATGGTATTAAATGCAGGAGCAGTTGGACTCCCTATGAACAGTAACAGAAAATCACAGTTTTTGATATTACATGAAATGGACAATCAATGGAAAGAGGAATTTGTCAGCCTGGAATATGATGTGGAAAGGGTAATAGAAGAGATACGTGCATCAGGACTTCATAACCATGCGCCATATTGGTGTATGGTCACTGAAAATTTGTTGCGTAACGGCAATATACCGCACAGCACGGTGCTGAAAAGAGCAATGTCATTGTGTGATGATGAAACCGGAAATTGTATATGGCCAAATGTTCCGGAAAAATATTGGAAACAGGCAGTGGAAGAAATGATGTGTACGCAGCGGGATTAAATTCATTTGTTAGAGAAATGAAATCAGGAAGTTGATTTTTCAGGTACAGAATTACAGATTGGTTATAAATATTCAGCTCTCTATTTTTAACTTTATTTTTGTAATAATGAAATGAATCGGGGGTTGTGAACATATAAAGCTTGTTTATCCATAAGGATTATGATAATCAAGGAATTGCTTCTGTAATCTGTAATGAGATGGAATGGGAAACTGGTCCCGCTAAATGATCCAGATGACCAGATCAGAAGTTGAAGAGGGAGATAAAGATATGGAATTAACAAATACGCCTGCGCTGGAAA
This sequence comes from Lachnospiraceae bacterium, assembly GCA_902363835.1. Taxonomy (GTDB): domain Bacteria; phylum Bacillota; class Clostridia; order Lachnospirales; family Lachnospiraceae; genus Lacrimispora. Next base: position 93,002 of record CABJBM010000017.1, on the reverse strand, counting down.
CGGAGCGACTGATATTAAGAAGATTTAATAAAGATGATATGGAAGCCATGTTTGCTATTTACAAAGATGAAGATGTAAATACCTATTTGCCCTGGTTTCCTTTGAAATCATTAGAGGAAGCAAAACTATTTTTTGAGAAAAAATATCTTGAATCATACAGGAATCCAAGCGGATATAAATATGCTGTTTGTTTAAAAAGTGATAATGTACCCATTGGATATGTTCATGTAAGTATGGAGGACAGCCATGACTTGGGATATGGACTGCGTAAAGAGTTTTGGCACAAAGGGATTACAAGAGAGGCAGGCAAAGCTGTTGTTGAACAGCTGAAAAACGACGGTTTCCTTTATATTACCGCCACCCATGATGTTAAAAATCCCCGCAGCGGCCAGGTGATGAAACAATTGGGCATGAGTTATCAATATTCTTACGAAGAACAATGGCAGCCTAAAGATATACTGGTTACATTCCGAATGTATCAGCTGAACTTTGATGGAGAGAATGAACGGATTTATAAAAAATACTGGAATAATTCAAAGGTTCACTTCATTGAAAGCGGTGTGTAGATTCCGATTTATGCCGCTGCATCAGATTAGGGGAATTCTGCGGATTTTACTCCATAAGAATAGTGTTTGTCTGCAATCCCTTTGGCAAAGAAACTGGAGCTTGCAGTTTCCAATCAGACTGCTATGGAAGATATAATAGAAAGTATCGAAAAGGCCCTGTATCTGGAATTTCAAATAACAGATGATTACGAAAAAAAGGCGAATCTAATACGGGAATTTTTAGAAATGGACAATGATTCCACTATACAATCATTTTGTTTGGAGCACGGGATAAGCACAAAAACCCTTATGCGTAATGTTCTTTATTTTACAGGGTACGCACCAAAAATCCTGCAATCTATAAGACGTTTTCAAAGGGCCGGAAATCAACTGGTTTACCAAAGGTCACAGCAATTATCCGGGATAGCATATGATAATGACTTTGCAGATCAGGCACATTTCATAAGAGAATTTCGTAAATTTTCGGGATCATCCCCCTGTACTTTTCAGCAGGAAAAAATCACAGTAAAAGAAAATACAAAATATAATTATCGTTGAGTGTCCCTTTTGTTCAATACCCCCTGCTTTTTTTCTACTATACTTGTAAAAAAACAGGAGGTATTTTTATGTGCATTACAACAGAACTGGTAATCCTTAAATCAGCAGATGGTATCACAAAGAAAGAATTCATTTTCATTGCAGATGGCCTGGAAAAGAATTTTCACTCTAAGCAGCCGGGGTTCATTGATACGGAATTGCTCTATGATGAAGAAAACAATCTATGGATAATGATTCAGCATTGGGAATCACTGGAGCAATTAAAGATTGCTTCTGAAAAGATGTTCAAAGACAGAGCCGCAGAAGCTTTTGTCAAGTCTCTCGATCCTGAAAGCGTAAAAATGACAATAGCACCACAGATAAAATTATGGAAACAGAATTATGAAACGCTTTGAATATATGGTTGAAAAAGTTTCCGGTTACTGTTCGTGCGGGTATAAGGTCGGAGATGTATTCCATTGTGAGGGAATGAATACGCCTACGGCTCCTTTCTGCGGGAGAGCATATATGGCTTTGTTCCCTATTCAAGTTGCTTTACATAATGGGGCCAGGTTCCATTTTGAAGATAACCCGAAATCCAAAAGGAATTTAGCCTGTCCTGACAATGGGTATGTTGTTTTTTGCTTAATTTTGCTGGAAGATAAATAAAGGCTTATACAAGTCTTATACAGCTCCAGGCCAAGTTCCAGGTGTTGACAAAGTCATGGGTTTCCCAGAATGTATGGAAACCACGGCCAAAAATGAAAGATATATGTGCCGTTATACTAAGATTAGGAATTCTCCCCGGCAATCAGTATTTATGAGCCTTCTTTTGGTTTTAGAATGAAAGTTGTTTCTTCACAAGATAAGCTGCAAGATGCATATATTGAATCAGTAGAGTAAAATAAGGCCAATAAGAATGCTTAAAGGAGTCGGTGGAAGTGAACCAATATAAAATTTGCGTATATGCAATCAGTAAAAATGAAGAGCAGTTTGTAGACCGCTGGATGGATGCCGTATCCGAAGCCGATGCCGTCATTGTAACAGATACAGGCTCAACGGATCACACGGTTGAAAGGCTTCGGGAAAGAGGCGCCATCGTTTATGAAGAGACCATATCGCCGTGGAGGTTTGATACGGCCCGCAATGTGGCATTAAATCATGTCCCCGAGGATGCGGATATTTGTGTTTCAAACGACTTAGACGAGGTCTTTGAGACTGGATGGCGGCAAAAGCTGGAAGACCAGTGGAGACCGGAACAGACCCGTGCGCGGTACTTATTTACATTTGCCTGTAATCCTGACGGCACACCAAGAAAACAGTATCCCATGGAAAAAATCCACAGCCGCCATGGCTATCACTGGAAACATCCGGTTCATGAGATTCTGGAATACAACGGACCCAATTTTGAAAGTATCACCTGGATCAAAGGACTGGTCCTCAATCATTATCCTGATTTATCAAAACCAAGAAGCCAATACCTTCCCCTTTTGGAATTATCAGTTCAGGAGAATCCCCTTGATGACAGAGCTACGTTCTGGCTTGGACGAGAGTATGTGTTTTACAAAAATTATGACAAGGGAATTGAAACGTTAAAAAGACATCTTTCTCTTTCAACAGCTAAATGGAATGAGGAGCGCAGCGCATCCATGCGCTTTATTGCTCAATGCTATGAAGAAAAAGGGAATTTAAAAGAGGCCAGGTCATGGCTCTTTAGGGCTCTGGGAGAATGCCCGGATGTACGGGAACCATATCTTGCGCTGGTAAAACTGGGTTATAAGGAAAAGAACTGGCCCCTGTCCTATGCTATGGCTGAAAAGGGGTTAGCCATCGCGGAAAATACAGGGAGTTATCTGGTGGAACCGGAGAGCTGGGGATATGCCTTATATGATTACGCTTCCATCAGTGCTTATAATATGGGTATGTATGAAACGGCCAGGGATTATGCCAGGAAGGCCCTGAGCATGGCCCCTGATAACAAGAGGCTGCAAAATAATCTCTTTCTGGTTGAGGACCGGATTAAAAAACAGGAAAAAGCGGAGGGTTCCTCATGAAATTAAAAATTTGTGTTTATGCCATCTGCAAAAATGAGGTTCAATTTGTAGATAAGTGGATGGACTCCATGAGTGAGGCTGATTTGATTGTTGTTACGGATACAGGTTCTGAGGATGGAACCGTTGAAAAGCTGAGAGAACGTGGAGCAGTTGTGTACGTGGACATAGTAAAGCCGTGGCGGTTTGATGTGGCACGGAATATTTCGCTGGATCATGTTCCCGGGGATGTAGACATCTGCGTCTGTACGGATCTGGATGAATTATTTGAGCCAGGGTGGCGTAACAGGCTGGAAGAAACATGGCTTAACCATAAGCAGGCCAAACCCATACCAACTGCAAAAATGGGAAGATACCTTTATAACTGGAGCCTTAAGGAAGATGGAACTCCTGATATTCAATTTTATTATTTTAAGGTGCATAGCCGTGAGGGATTTTCCTGGAAATGCCCTGTTCATGAATTTCTCCAATACACAGGGAAATTGCCCCTTGAAACCATATATATCGAAGGCATGGTACTCAACCATTATCCTGACCGTGAAAAGTCCCGTGGTTCTTATCTTCCCCTTCTGGAACTTGCTGTAGCAGAGGCCCCGGAAGATGAAAGGATGCGGTATTATCTTGGCAGAGAATATATGTATAAGAGCCAGTGGAGGAAAAGTATTGAGACACTTAAGGAATATCTTGCTTTGCCGGCTGCCGTATGGAATGATGAGAGAGGTGCCGCAATGCGCTGGATCGCCAAATCCTGTTATAAAATAGGAGATTTAAAAGGGGCATATGCCTGGTATTATAAAGCCATTGCAGAAGTTCCGGATATGCGTGATCCCTATGTGGAATTTTCCAGAATGTGCTACGATTTACAAGACTGGGCAATGGCATACTTTTTGACAAAAGAAGCTTTGAAGATAAAAAACAAATCAAAAACATTTGTCAATATGGGGTATTCCTGGGACTATACTCCGGATGATTATTGCTCCATAGCTGCTTTTTGGCTGGGGCTGAGGAAGGAATCCCTGGAACATGCAAAGAGTGCTCTTGAATATGCTCCCGATAATGAACGGCTGAAAAACAATTATAATATTGTTGCTGCCGTGCTAAAGTCAGATAATCCTTAAGGCCGGAACGTATGATTGCCGACATTATCAATATTTCTTTAGGGAGTTTAAAAAAGGAATCTTCAGATCATGTTCGCAGATGTAAACGGGTCCTCTGTTCCGGTCCTACAGGCCCAACCGGTCCCCAGGGACCGGCTGGGCCAATTGAGCCGGGAGGCTGTCAAGGCTCAGCCGGCTTAATTGGCTCCCAGGGTGCCACGGGAGTTTTTATGTGAGGAAAAAATCGCTGTAAAAATGCGGTTTTGTTAAATCACGTTTCCATAAGCATTGAGTGATTTATCCTGTATGTTCAATCAAAATCTTCCTTATTCATTTATCTGTATTCTTGTGATTCCCAAAGGTTGTTGAAAGCCAATTTCCAGTAGCTGCCGCATGTTCAGGCGCTGCTTTTTTTTGTGCAGATTACTGATGAATTTCGTAATAAAAGTAAACTGCAACACCTTATTTCCTTTGACACACCATAAGAGATTTCCCCTTTAACCTATGAATCACCGGCATAAAGAGATGCATGTTAAAACCTCAGAACATTTTGCGGTATTTGGGAATTATAATTCTGTATATGGGAACGATTGCGTTGAATTTTTTTTCTTTGCATGGTATTATTTTTTATATAAAGATTACAAACCAAAAGAGGAACAAGATGGAAGCAAACAAAATGGAATCGAACAAAATGTCTGAAAAAAAGTCGTCTCATGTACAATCTGTTGAACGCGCTCTGATACTGATTGAACTGTTGGCCGGTGCATCTGAAGAACTTTCCCTTACGGAAATCTCCAGCAGAATAAATTGGCCGAAAAGCACTGTTTACGGCCTGCTTTCCACACTGAGGGATTACCGTTTTGTGGATCAGTCAGAGGAAACCGGCTGTTACCGGTTAGGTATCCGTTTCTTTGAACTGGGCAGTCAAATTGGACACAGTTGGGACATACGGGCCGTAGCAAAACCCTACATGCAAAAACTAAACAATCGGTTGGGGGAAATGATTCAGCTGGCCACTGAAGATAACGGAGAAGTCCTTTATCTGGAAAAGATTGACTCCACCCATTTAATCCGGATTGTTTCTGAAATCGGCCGGCGCCTGCCAATGCATTGCAGCGGCCTGGGCAAATGTCTGCTGGCTTATCTTCCGGCAAGCCGCGTGAAACAGATTATCCGCCAGCATGGTATGCGCTCTTTTACGCCGTATACCCTCACCTCTTTGCCCATGCTGGAAAAAGAACTGGAAAAGGTCCGTGATCAGGGCTATGCCATGGATGACCAGGAAATCATGGAGGGTCTGCGCTGCATTGCCGCTCCCGTTTTTGACGGCAAAGGCCAGGTGAAATATGCCGTCAGTGTTTCCGCTATGTGCAATCAGTTAAGTGGAGACCGTCTTCCGCAAGTTATCACTCTTGTCAAGGAGACCGCCGCTTCCATCTCCGCCGCAATGGGTAATAAAATGTAAAAGCTTAAGCAACCAATATGATGTATTAGAAGGAGTGATTAAAATGTCAGAAAAAAAGCCCGAAATTTCCAAATCAATCCCCACAGGTAATTTTAACACCAACTATCACGATGTAGGAAGCGGTTTCCCACTGGTAATGCTTCACGGCTCAGGCCCTGGCGTATCCGCCTGGGCAAACTGGAACAAGGTATTTCCCCTTTTATCTCCTCATCACCGTGTACTGGCGCCAGATATGGTTGGTTTTGGCTACACAGACCGCCCGGAGGGGATTCACTATGGCATGGATGTGTGGATAAAACAAACCATTGATTTTATGGATGCGCTCCACATTGAAAAAACAGATTTAGTTGGAAATTCATTTGGCGGCGCACTGGCGCTTGCTGTTGCCATTACCCATCCCCAGCGTGTCCGCAAGCTGGTTTTAATGGGCAGCATGGGCGTTACCTTCCCCCTAAGCTACGGATTGGACCGTGTATGGGGCTATCAGCCGTCGCTGGAACATATGCAGGAGCTTATCGGCCTGTTTGCCTATAACAGACAAATGATGCCGCCTGAGCTGGCCCAGGCACGCTATGAAGGCAGCATACAACCGGGCTTTCAGGAAAGTTTTTCTTCCATGTTTCCAGCCCCGCGGCAAAACAGTGTGGAAGCCATGGCAAAATATGAAATTTACCTGCGTGAAGTGCGCCATCAAACTCTGATTGTCCATGGGCGTGAAGACAGGGTGATTCCGCTTAAAACCTCTATGAAACTGATTGAGTATCTGGAAAATGCCCAGCTTCATGTGTTCGGAAAATGCGGCCACTGGACGCAGATTGAGCGCACAGAAGAGTTTGCTGCCCTGGTGCATAACTTCCTGACAATTGATCCGCCCTATGCCAAGGCGTGAGAGAGGAGAGGAAATATGGATCAGAAAATAGTAAGATTTGCCCAGGCACTTTACCAGGCACAGTACAGTAAGATCCCAATCCCTCCCTTAACCCAGGAAGACCCTGACTTAAGTGTAGATGAAGCTTACGCCATACAGCTTGAAAATGTCAAAAAAGAACAGGAGCAGGGGCGGGTTATTTCCGGTAAGAAAATCGGTTTGACTTCGGAGGGGATTCAAAAGCAATTGGGCGTAAACGAACCGGATTATGGTCATTTATTCCAACACATGGCCTATTCACTGGAGGTTCCGGCAAAAGTGCTGATTCAGCCCAAGATTGAAGCGGAAATCGCCTTTGTTCTAAAAGATGATTTAAGCGGCGGCAGGGTTACAGCCCAGGATGTATACCGGGCAACGGATTATATTGCAGGTGCCTTTGAAATTGTTGACAGCCGCATCGCAGACTGGAAGATTAAGCTTCCCGATACCATTGCCGACAACGCTTCTTCCGGATGCTACATATTAGGAACCCAAAAATTTGCACTAAGTCAGGTGGATTTGCCATGGGTAACCATGGAGCTGTACCGGAACGGAACGGAGCTTGTCGGCAAGGGCACCGGCAGGGATGTATTGGGGGATCCCTGCCGGTCTGTGGCATGGCTTGCCAACCGTTTATGGGATTACGGCGTTTCCCTGAAAAAGGGGGAGGTGATTTTATCCGGGGCTTTTTCTTCCGCACCTGCGGCCTTTAAAGGAGATACCTTTGAAGCACATTTTTCCGGGTTGGGAAGCGTCAAAGCAGTCTTTGTATAGCAATATTTTACTCAACTGTTAAAGGGAAAGGAGAGTTTTTTTGCGTAAAATTAAAGTAGCTGTAATCGGCCCGGGGAATATTGGCAGCGATCTGATGTATAAAATATTCCGCAGCAAAAATCTGGAAATGGCAATGATGGCCGGAATCGTGGAATCAGAGGGAATCAAGCGTGCCAGGTCTCACGGCATACCCGTTTCCATTGAGGGAGTACGCGCTGTAGCAGCCCAGGAGGACATTAAAATCGTATTTGACTCCACCAGCGCTGCCGCCCATCAAAATATCAATGCACCCGCACTGAAAGAAGCAGGTAAAACTGTCATCGATTTAACACCTGCCGCTATTGGCCCATACTGTGTACCCGGCGTTAATCTGACTCAGTTAAAGGGGGAGCAGAACATCAATATGGTCACCTGCGGCGGGCAGGCAACCATACCCATTATCTATGGAGTATCCCGTGTGGCAGGGGCAGCCTATGGGGAAATCATTTCATCCATTTCCTCCAAAAGTGCCGGCCCTGGTACCAGAGCCAATATGGATGAGTTTACGGAAACCACTTCCAAAGCGATTGAAATGGTAGGTAAGGCTGATAAGGGAAAAGCCATTATCATTCTCAATCCGGCAGATCCGCCGGTTCTGATGACCAACACCATTATGGTGCGCATTAAAGATACCGGCATTTCCGAAGAAAAAATCACACAATCTATTCAGGAAATGGTAGAAGATATCAGGCAGTATGTGCCTGGCTACCGGCTGCTGGTTCCTCCTTCCTTACAGGGAGATAAGGTGACCTGCGTTATACAGGTGGAGGGTCAGGGGGATTTTCTCCCTAAATATTCAGGGAATCTGGATATTATTAACGCAGCAGCGGTTGCTGCCGCCGAGCAGATAGCAGCACAAATGCTTGAGGAAGGAGGACAATAAAATGGAGCAAACGATTCGGATTGTTGATACAACCATGCGGGATGGCAGTCATGCTGTTCGCCATAGTTTTACACAAGAGCAGGTTCGTGCCATTGCCTCCGGGCTTGACCAATGCGGCGTTTCGCTCATTGAGATTTCTCACGGAGACGGCTTGGGCGGCTCCAGTTATACCTATGGTTTTTCCAAAAATGATGAATTTCTCCTGATACAGGCTGCTGCGGAAGTGATTAAAAACGGGAAACTTACAGTGCTTCTGCTTCCGGGGATCGGCACCATTGAAGATCTGAAAAAGGCCCATGCTTGCGGTGCACAGGCGGTTCGCGTGGCAACTCATGTTACGGAGGCGGATGTCAGTGAACAGCACATAAGTGCCGCCAGAAAACTTGGAATGATGGCCGTGGGTTTTTTAATGATGGTCCATACGTCCTCTCCGGAACTTATTGCTGAGCAAGCAAAAAAGATGGAAAGCTATGGGGCGGAATATATCAATCTGGCGGATTCCGCAGGTTATCTGCTGCCGGATGAAGTGACTGCCCGGGTAACCGCAGTACGGAATGCGGTTAAGATTCCTGTAGGCTTTCATGCTCATAACAACTTAAGCATGGCCGTAGCCAACTCAATTGCCGCTGTAGAGGCAGGCGCAGTATATATTGATGCGACACTGCGCGGACTTGGTGCGGGAGCAGGAAACACGCAAATTGAAGTTTTATCCGGAGTACTCAAGCGCAAGGGAATTCTCACGAATACGGATTTTTACGGCCTTATGGATGTGGCCCAGGAATGTGTGGATCCTTTGATGCTGCGCCCGCAAACAGTAGACAACGGCTCTTTGATGCTTGGGTATGCCGGTGTATATTCCAGCTTCCTGCTTCACGTATATGATGCTGCAAAGAAATATAACCTGGAGCCCAGAGATATTCTCGTGGAGCTGGGGCGGAGAAAAATAATAGGAGGGCAGGAAGATATGATATTAAACATTGCCCATCAGCTCAGAAACCATGGAAGTTGATAAAAAAAGAAATGAGCAGACGGAAAGTCACGTTATTTCCCTGCAAGGTTCCGGGAAAAGCTTTTTGTGCCGGGAAGATGAAAGCGTATTGGAGGCCATGATACGCTCCCATCTCGGACCGCTTCATTTCGGATGCCATGGCGGCGGCTGTGGTATTTGCAAGGCCAGGATTATAAAAGGCGAATATCATATCTTTAAAAAAATGAGTCGGGCCCATATTTCTGTGCAGGACGAAAGCAAAGGTATAATGTTACTCTGCTGTATGAAACCCATAAGCGACCTGATTCTCTCGTTTGAAGAAAATATAGTATGACGAAACAAGGTAATCTCAAGTGATTAGGGCATATCTGAATCTAAAAAAGCAGAAATAAAAATGTTTTACAGGTTTCAGGACGCCCCCAGAAAGGATGGAATAACAATGGCATTGAACAAAACACTGCGGCCCGGTTTAATTCAAATTCGCGTACTGGACCTTGATAAAACATTGGATTTCTACAAAAACATTCTCGGTTTAATTGAAGTATGCCGCACAGAAGATGGCAGAGTCTGCCTCAAGGCTTACGATGAGTTTGACCATCACTCGGTTACGCTTCGGCTGGCTGATGAACCCGGCTTTGAATATGCCGCTTTTAAGGTGGATTCTCCGGAAACCCTTGAACACATGACAGAGGAAATTGAAAAATTCGGCTATAAGACGGATATCGTCCCTCCCAATTCCAATCAGCCCGGTTTTGGCAAACGCATCGGCTTTACTATCAGTACGGGCCACCGTCTGGAAATTTACGCCGAGGTTGAACCTGCCCGGCAACAGCCCCAGGTTCATAATCCCAATATCTGGACCACAGAGCCCCACGGAATGCGTGCACAGCGTTTGGATCATTTCCTGCTGTACGGGCCAAACATTGCTGAGGCAGAGCGTTTCTGCAAAGAGGTCTTAGGCATGTTTGTACCTGAGATATGCAATACACCGGATGGGAACCGTCTTGCTTCCTGGATTACCGGCTCAAACAAACCTCATGATTTGGCCTTTGTGGAGTATGATAAGCCCGGAAAAATGCATCACGTGGGATTTTTGCTCCAAGACTGGAGTGACATCGGCCATGCAGCAGATTTGATGGCTGTTCATCAACTGAAACATGACGTAGGCCCCACCCGCCATGCCATTACCCGCGGCCAGACCATTTACTTTTGGGAGCCTTCCGGCAACCGCATTGAGGTCTATGCAGGCGGTTACACCGCCTATCCCGACAACCCCCAGCGCGTTTGGGATTCCGAACAGCTTGGGCGCGGTTTGTTCTATTATGAAGGTGAGCTTATTCCAAGTTTTCTGCAGGTTGTTACTTAAGTTTTATACATAAATTTATGAGTATGATGGTTCTAATTGAGTGTTTACAGGTTTAAAGGATCTGGCGGTTCACAGGATCGCATAGTATAAGAAGATTAGAATTTCATATTTAGCCATTTTATGAAAGTTATCCCGAAGTTTAGGCAAATGCTTTATATCATTAAAGTATGGGCAGAAACTTTGGGATAACTTAATTTTATGAATTGTCCATGTTTGTTTATTATTTTTTTGACCCTGACAATGTTCTTATTTGAATTGTACGTTCCAATGTCTATGATTTAATGGAGTAAGGTATATTATAGATACAGTATGATTATTTCGAAAGGGTTATTCATTTTCCGAAGTATTTTCATATGAAGGAGAAAAATGTTAAATAGTTTCATACAATTCTGCGTAAGGCTGCATTAATAACTTTCCAGGCGAGATATGATATTGCATGAAAGTAAAGTTTATGCAATTACGAAGGATGCACAGCATGGATGAACAGAAAAGAAATGGATTGCAGGTAAGAGGCAAACTTATATTCTTTGTGGGTGTTTTGTATTTCAATGTAATTTTTCTATTAATGAAAATTTTTTATGTAGGGTTTAACCTGAGTATTAGATTAATTCAATTTATTAAAGTTTTGATACAAATATAAAAACAGCAGTGAAAAGCCTTGTACGCGTGTCAGATGACAATTATAGATACTATGAAAACGGAAAATCTGAAATAAGTATAATTTGATTTTTTCTTGAAGACAGATATCGCTTTTGTGAAGAGGTAAAATCAGTCATATGATATTTTCCTTTCAGAGATTTGTGAATATCCTGTTATCATACCTGAAGAATCAGCCTGGCAGATTAATATGAATAAAGTATAGATGGCTTTGAATAGAAATAAAAGCCTAAGCTCAACTAATTTAACGATAAATATAAGAATACGCCTGGTACCAATGGAATGGTATTACGATTTTCATTCAAGGTTTTAAAGATACTCGTGGAATCTGGATTTATAAATGGAATTTAACTTTTGATTCACCATCATGTTTTATTTATTCTTTAACAAATTTATTCATAATTTGTTTCCGATTTTTCTACTACTTTTTTTAATATTCCAACTTATTTTTATCGAAATAATTTTTAAGTGTAAAACCCGCAGGGATGGAATCGTATGTGTGTATGCAAACAAGAGAAGGTTCCTTAAACCTTTCCTCCCGCATAAAATATATGGCAGGCATTATTATGCGCTTTTTTATTAATTAGAAATATATGGGGAGGAATTACAATGAGCAATTCCGCACTGCAAATGGACTTAAATACTGCCATAGTAATTGGAAATGGATCAAATGTTCTCTTTGATTCAATTAAATATCTTTCAGGAAATATCAGCTATAATCAGCTGACTGGCACAGTTCATATTCTTGAGTCCGGAAGATATATCATCCATTGGTGGTTAGCTACACAATCGTCACCATCTCTAACTGGTGCTGTTTTTGCCATATCTTCGTCACAGGGAGATTTCATAATTGGTAATTCTCCAATAAAAACAGGAGAGGTGTATGGGATTGGAATTATTGAGGTCACGGTTCCACCTGTTACTTTTTCACTTATGAATATCAGTACATCAACTGTATATTTTTCTCAACAGGTTCCCATAAAAGGAACTCTGGTTGTCATAGAAAATGAAATGAACGAAATCGCGGGGCCTACGGGACCTACTGGTCCAATCGGGCTTACTGGGGACACTGGGCCTACTGGAGACACCGGACCTACTGGCCCCGGCGGACTTACTGGAGACACAGGGCCTACTGGTCCAATCGGGCTTACCGGAGATACAGGATCTACTGGTCCCATAGGGCCTACCGGAGATACAGGACCTACCGGTTCCATTGGACTTACTGGAGATACAGGACCTACTGGTTCAATCGGGCTTACTGGAGACACTGGGCCTACTGGAGACACCGGGCCTACTGGAGACACAGGACCTACTGGCTCGATCGGGCTTACTGGAGATACAGGACCTACTGGTCCAATCGGGCTTACTGGAGACACAGGACCTACTGGCCCAATTGGGCTTAACGGAGATACAGGACCTACCGGCTCGATCGGACCTACTGGAGATACTGGGCCCACTGGTCCAATCGGGCTTACTGGAGACACCGGGCCTACCGGAGATACGGGACCTACTGGCTCGATCGGACTTACTGGAGATACGGGACCTACCGGAGATACTGGACCTACTGGAGACACGGGACCTACTGGAGATACAGGACCTACCGGTCCTATTGGACTTACTGGAGACACCGGACCTACTGGCCCGAACGGGTTTAACGGAGATACTGGGCCTACCGGAGATACCGGACCTACTGGAGACACCGGACCTGCCGGTCCCATAGGGCTTACCGGAGATACAGGGCCTACTGGAGGCACGGGACCTACTGGAGACACCGGACCTACTGGCCCCATAGGGCTTACCGGAGACACCGGACCTACTGGAGATACCGGACCTACTGGTCCAATCGGGCTTACTGGAGACACAGGGCCTACTGGAGACACAGGGCCTACCGGAGATACGGGACCTACTGGCTCGATCGGACTTACTGGAGACACCGGACCTACCGGCCCCATAGGGCTTACCGGAGATACAGGACCTACCGGCTCGATCGGACTTACTGGAGATACAGGGCCTACTGGAGACACCGGACCTACTGGAGATACCGGAGATACCGGACCTACTGGTCCAATCGGGCTTACTGGAGACACCGGACCTACTGGCCCAATTGGGCTTACCGGAGATACCGGACCTACTGGCCCGATCGGATTTACTGGAGATACTGGGCCTACCGGAGATACAGGGTCTACTGGAGACACCGGACCTACTGGCCCCATCGGGCCTACCGGAGATACAGGACCTACCGGCTCGATCGGACTTACTGGAGATACGGGACCTACTGGAGACACCGGACCTACCGGCCCCGTAGGTCTTACCGGAGATACAGGGCCTACTGGAGACACTGGACCTACCGGTTCCAGCGGACTTACTGGAGACACAGGACCTACTGGCCCGATCGGGCTTACCGGAGATACAGGACCTACTGGAGACACAGGACCTACTGGTCCCATCGGACTTACCGGAGACACAGGACCTACTGGAGACACAGGACCTACCGGAGATACAGGGCCTACCGGAGATACAGGGCCTACTGGCCCAAGCGGACTTACTGGAGATACAGGACCTACCGGCTCGATCGGACTTACTGGAGATACTGGACCTACTGGTCCAATCGGGCTTACCGGAGATACAGGACCTACTGGCCCCGTCGGACTTACTGGAGACACCGGACCTACTGGCCCCATAGGGCTTACTGGAGACACCGGACCTACCGGCCCCATAGGGCCTACCGGAGATACAGGACCTACTGGCCCGATCGGGCTTACCGGAGATACTGGACCTACTGGCCCCGTCGGACTTACTGGAGATACTGGATCTACTGGTCCAATCGGGCTTACTGGCGACACCGGACCGACCGGCCCAATCGGGCTTACCGGAGATACCGGACCTACTGGCCCGATCGGACTTACCGGAGATACAGGACCTACCGGCTCGATCGGACTTACTGGAGACACCGGACCTACCGGCCCAATCGGGCTTACCGGAGATACCGGACCTACTGGCCCGATCGGACTTACCGGAGATACTGGACCTACCGGAGATACTGGACCTACCGGCTCGATCGGACTTACTGGAGATACTGGACCTACTGGTCCAATCGGGCTTACCGGAGATACAGGGCCTGCTGGAGAAACAGGACCTACTGGCCTCATCGGGCCTACCGGAGATACAGGGCCTACTGGAGATACGGGATCTACTGGCCCGATCGGACCTACCGGAGATACAGGGCCTACCGGCGATACTGGACCTACCGGCTCGATCGGACTTACTGGAGACACCGGACCTACTGGTCCAATCGGGCTTACTGGAGACACCGGACCTACTGGCGATACCGGACCTACTGGAGACACTGGACCTACCGGTTCCATAGGACTTACTGGAGATACCGGACCTACTGGTCCAATCGGGCTTACCGGAGATACAGGACCTACTGGCCCAAGCGGACTTACTGGAGATACGGGACCTACCGGCCCCATCGGGCCTACCGGAGATACGGGACCTACCGGCTCGATCGGACTTACTGGAGATACAGGACCTACTGGTCCAATCGGGCTTACTGGAGACACAGGACCTACCGGCCCCATCGGGCTTACCGGAGATACAGGACCTACTGGCCCGATTGGACTTACCGGAGATACAGGACCTACTGGTCTAATCGGGCTTACTGGAGACACAGGACCTACTGGCCCGATTGGACTTACCGGAGATACAGGACCTACTGGAGACACCGGGCCTACCGGAGATACGGGACCTACTGGCTCGATCGGACTTACTGGTGACACAGGACCTACTGGCCCCGTCGGACTTACTGGAGGCACCGGACCTACTGGTCCCATCGGGCTTACCGGAGATACAGGGCCTGCTGGAGACACCGGACCTACTGGCCCGATTGGACTTACTGGAGATACGGGACCTACTGGAGACACCGGACCTACCGGCCCCATAGGTCTTACCGGAGATACTGGGCCTACCGGAGATACAGGACCTACTGGAGATACAGGACCTACTGGCTCGATCGGACTTACAGGAGATACTGGACCTACTGGTCCAATCGGGCTTACTGGAGACACAGGGCCTACTGGAGACACCGGACCTACTGGCCCCATAGGGCCTACCGGAGATACGGGACCTACCGGCTCGATAGGACCTACTGGCGACACCGGACCTACCGGCCCAATCGGGCTTACCGGGGATACGGGACCTACTGGCCCGATCGGACTTACCGGAGATACTGGACCTACCGGCTCGATCGGGCTTACTGGAGATACTGGACCTACTGGTCCAATCGGGCTTACCGGAGATACAGGGCCTGCTGGAGAAACAGGACCTACTGGCCCAATCGGGCCTACCGGAGATACAGGGCCTACTGGAGATACAGGGCCTACTGGAGATACGGGACCTACTGGCCCGATCGGACCTACCGGAGATACAGGATCTACTGGCCCCGTCGGACTTACTGGAGACACCGGACCTACTGGCCCGATCGGACTTACTGGAGATACGGGGCCTACTGGTCCAATCGGGCTTACCGGAGATACAGGACCTACCGGCTCGAGCGGACTTACCGGAGATACCGGACCTACTGGTCCAATCGGGCTTACCGGAGATACTGGACCTACTGGTCCAATCGGACCTACCGGAGATACCGGGCTTACTGGAGACACCGGACCTACCGGCCCCACAGGGCCTACCGGAGATACGGGACCTACCGGCCCCATAGGACCTACTGGAGACACCGGACCTACCGGCCCAATAGGGCTTACTGGAGATACGGGACCTACAGGTCCCACAGGCCCGACGGGTCCGCAAGGAGATACAGGTCCAACAGGTCCCAATTTTGCCTCAACCGGTTTTTCGGCATTTAAGGCAACCCTGACAGTATCAGGAGATACACAAATAGCAAACTGGACTACAACTGCTCCTTATTATGGAGATGCCAGTTTTAACGCTACTGCAGGAAGCTTTACGGTACCTGCTACAGGAAGATACTCTATAAAAGCAACCATTAACTACTCAACATTAGCGGCAATTACAGCTACCATCGGCAATAATGTAAATCCGTCTTTTGCGGTATCAAGAACTGAACCTACAACTGCTACGATTGTAAGTGGGTTATTCCCGATTTTAAACATTAGTGTGGTTGTCCTGACTTTAAGGGCTATATTGGGTAACGGAACAGTTACTTTGGCTGGTGATGCAATATTAAACAGTGGTGACGTTGTCGGTTTGTTTTATGTATCAAGTGGCTTATCCTTAAATCTCAATCTTGGAGGAGCCAATACAGGTGGGATCATATGGTCCATTCACAGAATCGCATAATGTTAAGAAGATTGAAATCTCGTATTTAACTATTTTATAAAAGTTATCCCGAAGTTTAGGCAAATGCTTTATATCATTAAAGGCTGGGCAAAAACTTTGGGATAACTTATTTTTTGTGGATTCACTCATGTTTGTTTCTCATATTTTTGTTTTTGGCAATGTTCTTAATCTGAATTGTATTTTTTCATCGCCATGGTATGAAGAAACAAGCTATATTATAGATACAATACAGTTATCTAAAAAAAACTGTTTATTTCCCAAACAGTCCTCATATGAAGAAGTAAAATTTTAAATAACTTCCTACAATTCTGCTCAAAGTTCCATTGACAAATTTTCCAGGCGAGGTATGATATTGCATGAAAGAAAAGTTTATGCAATCACGGAGGATGCACAGCATGGATGAACAGAAAAGATACAGATTGCAGGTAAGAGGCAAACTAATTTTATTTGTAAGTGTTTTAGTTTTCAGCACAATTTTTCTATTGACGGCAATTTTTTACGTAAGCTTGAACCGCGCATATCAGAATTGGATTGACTCAAGCTATCAAAGCTTTGACACAAATATCAAAACAGCGGTGGAAAGCCTTGTAAGTATGTTGGATGCCAATTATAAACGCTATGAAAACGGAGAAATCACAGAGCAGGAAGCACGTAAAAATGCGGAGAGCATTGTAAGGGATACCCGTTATGGCGACGGAAAAGGTTATTTCTGGGCGGATACATCTGCAGGACTATGCGCTGTCCATATGAATCCCGATTACGAAGGAAAAGAACGGTATGATGAACAGGATCTGGCCGGAGATTATTACATACGTAATTTAATTGGGAACGGTTCAAAGCCTGGTGGCGGGTATACTGATTTTTATTTTACAAAACCGGGGCAGGATGGCATGTTTGCAAAGAGGGCTTATACCTTAAAGTTTGAACCCTATGACTGGTATATAAGCACAGGAAATTACATCGATGATATTGACAATGCCGTTGCAGATTACCAGAAACAGAAGGTATTTGAAATACTGCTGCTTCTTGGAGTTTCCATAAGCATCTGTGTGGTCGGTCTTTTAGTGCTTGCCGCCATGTTGACCCGCGTAACCTCACCTCTAAGTCCAATTGCTGCCCGTCTGAAGCTTTTGGCAGCAGGAGATGTACATACACCTCCCATACCCATCAGCCAGACAAAGGATGAGATGGAGGTGCTGTCTCAGGCAACGGATGAGCTGATAAATCAGATACGTAATGTGGTAGACGATATTACCGTACATTTGGAACATATGGCACAGGGAGATATGACTCTTGCCGTGGAAAAGGAGTATTCCGGTGATTTTGCGCCTATTCATGATTCTTTTCTTTTGATTTATCAGCAGCTTAACAGGACGCTTCTGGCCATTCACCAGTCGGCAGATCAGGTGAGTGCAGGAGCTTCCCAGGTAGCTGACGCTGCACAGGAGCTGGCTGCAGGAGCAACTGAGCAGGCCGGAACCATTGAGCAGCTTTCAGCATCAATAACAGAGGTTTCCACACAGGTGGAGCTAAGCTCCTCTCATATAGAAGAAGCAACCGGGTGCGTGGAACAGACCGTTGAGCGGGTTGAAGAAAGCAATGATAAAATGAAGCAGATGCTGAACGCAATGGATGAGATTAAAATGACCTCAGATGAAATCGGAAAAATCACCAAGGATGTAGATGGAATTGCCTCCCAGACAAACCTTCTTGCGCTGAATGCAGCTGTGGAAGCGGCACGGGCAGGAGAAGCCGGCAAGGGATTTGCCATTGTGGCTGATGAGGTCCGCAGCCTTGCTGCCAAGGCAGCCCAGGCAGCGAAACGGACGTCTGTACTGGTTGAAAACGCCTCCAATGCAGTAAAAGAAGGAATGAACACTGCTCAGGAAAATGCATCCATTCTCATGGAAGTTTCCAGCCAGACAAGACATGTGCGTGAGCTTATGGAAAACGTAGAAAAGGCCTCCCGCCAGCAGACTATTGCAATGAATCAGGTGACTTACGGTATCACCCAGATATCCGCGGTAGTGCAGAGCAATGCAGCAACAGCTGAACAAAGCTCCGCTTCCAGCGAAGAGCTTTCTGCTCAGGCTAATTTGCTGCGGGAAGAAGTGAGCAAATTTAAAATTGCAGCTCCGGAGGAAGTGGATCATTCATAGGATATTTGTTCATTTTTCAAGTGAAAAACAGGCTTTTATGTTCTTTTTGACGATATATCCAAGAAGATGTTGAATTAAAAATCTCATTATGATACGATGAAGTTGGTCAGTTATTTCTAAATCAATTAAATAAGGAGGTTTTTTATAAATGGATATCCGTTATTCCGCAAATCAGAGGGATTTCAAGCGTTACACAACAGAAGAAACCAGAAATGAATTTTTAATTGAAAATTTATATGTTGCCAATGAGGTAGTTGCTGTATATTCTCACGTAGACCGCATGGTGACCTTAGGCTGTATGCCTACAACAGAGACAGTTTCCATTGACAAGGGAATTGATATCTGGAAAAATTTTGGTACAAGCTATTTCCTTGAAAGACGTGAGGTTGGTATCTTCAACATTGGAGGCGCCGGAAAGATCGTTGCAGATGGGGAAGAATTCAAGATGGGATATAAGGACTGCTTATATATCACCAAGGGAACAAAAGAAGTGACCTTCTCAAGTGAAGACGGATCAAACCCGGCAAAGTTCTATATGGTAAGTGCGCCGGCTCATAAATCCTGCAAAACCACTTTTATTCCTATTGAAAAGGCAGCAAAGAAGCCTCTTGGCGCTATGGAGACATCCAACAAGCGTGTGATCAACCAGTTTATCCATCCGGACGTACTGGAGACCTGCCAGTTATCTATGGGTATGACAGTTCTGGATCCTGGCAGCGTATGGAACACCATGCCATCCCATACCCATGAAAGACGTATGGAAATCTATATGTACTTTGAGATCCCGGAGAACAACGTGGTATTTCATATGATGGGCGAAGGCAATGAGACAAGGCACATTGTTATGCAGAATGAGCAGGCAGTGATCAGTCCATCCTGGAGCATCCATTCCGGTGCAGGCACCAGCAATTATACCTTTGTCTGGGCAATGGGCGGAGAGAATCAGGCATTTGATGATATGGATACCATTCCTACAACTGAATTAAGATAATTATTATTTATAACAAGGCAGATGCGTTTTTTACGGCGCATCTGTCTTTTGCTTTTCCGGAATGGGAATAGTGCTTCAAGGCCAGGGGAATAATCTGGTGATCAGCTATTTCTTTTCGAACCGTGTGAAATCTCTGTGAAAATGTAGAAATCTGCCTTTCAATTTGATACAATATGGCTAATAAATACTTTGTGATATAAAGGATCTGATTTCAGGAGGTTATTATGGAACAGTTAAAGATATTGGTAGTGGATGATGAAGCCAGAATGAGAAAGCTGGTTAAGGATTTTTTAAGCGTGAAAGGTTTCTCTGTGGTAGAGGCCTCCAATGGAGAAGAGGCTGTGGATATCTTCTTTGAGCAAAAGGATATTGTACTGATTATTCTGGATGTGATGATGCCTAAAATGGATGGATGGGAAACCTGTAAAACCATCCGTAAATATTCCCAGGTTCCCATCATCATGCTGACTGCAAGAAGCGAAGAGCGTGACGAGCTTCAGGGCTTTGACCTGGGGGTAGACGAGTACATTTCAAAGCCCTTCAGCCCTAAAATCCTGGTGGCCCGGGTGGATGCCATATTAAGGCGCAGCAATGCTGTTGCAGCAGATGCAGTGGAAATCGGAGGGATATGCATTGACAAAGCGGCCCATCAGGTCACCATTGACGGAAAGGACATTGATTTAAGCTACAAGGAATTTGAGCTTTTGGCTTATTTCCTGGAAAACCAGGGAATTGCCCTTTCCAGGGAAAAGATACTGAACAATGTATGGAATTACGATTACTTTGGAGATGCCCGGACCATAGATACCCATGTAAAAAAACTGAGAAACAAGATGGGTGATAAGGGCGATTATATAAAGACCATATGGGGAATGGGATATAAATTTGAAGTGTAAGGAAAGGATATCATTTGAGGTGAGTAAATGAAGCATTCCATTAAGGCGCGTTTTGCCATAATTTTTGTATGCCTGATGGCCTTTGTCCTTATATCCACATGGTGTGTGAACAACTGGTTTCTGGAGAGCTTTTACACCCGTGACAAGGTGCGTACTCTGGAAAGAGCCTATACGCAGATCGACAAGGTAGTAACACAGGCCAATGAGAGCGGGAAAGGGATCATCGAATTTTACAGGGATTCCTATGACCCAAATTTTAAAAATGAAGGCCCTGCCCAGAAGATGTTCCGGATCATGGGAGAAAAATACAATCTGATGATGGTGCTGATCGACAGCACCACAGACGAGGCCCTTATGTCCACAAACGGAGATCAGCAGTTTTTAAAAAACAGAGTGGAAGCCTATATATTCGGAAAAAACGTGCCGGAAGCCAGCGTTTTAAAAAAACATGATAATTATATTGTCCAGAAAACCTATGACAGGCGTTCCGATTCTTATTATCTGGAAAGCTGGGGATACTTTTCTGACAATAAAACTATTTTTCTCATTTCCGTACCTCTTGCCAGCATCCGGGAAAGTGTGCTGCTAGCCAACCGGTTCCTCGCTTACGTGGGAGGAGCAGCTTTGTTTATAGGAAGTATATTCATATATCTTACAACAAAAAGAGTTATTTCCCCTATCCTTCAGCTTGCCAATTTGTCAGAAAAGATGTCAGCTCTGGACTTTGATGCCAAATACACCGGCGCAGAGGAAGATGAGATCGGAGTGCTGGGAAACAGCATGAACCAACTGTCTGACACGTTAAAGGATACCATTGGGCAGCTGCGGGCAGCAAATGAAAAACTGCAGAAGGATATTGATGAAAAGATAAAAATTGATGAGATGCGTAAAGATTTTATCGCCAATGTTTCCCACGAACTGAAGACGCCGATTGCGCTTATTCAGGGATATGCGGAGGGCCTTACGGAAGGGATGGCAGAAGATCCGGACAGCAGGGACTATTACTGCGGAGTCATCATGGATGAGGCTGGCAAAATGAATACCATGGTCCGCCAGCTTCTTAATCTCACTGCTCTTGAATTCGGCAATGACAGCATTCAGCCGGAACGTTTCGATTTAACGGAGCTGATCCGGGGCGTCATTAATTCGGCCGGTATTTTGATCCAGCAGAAGAGGGCAGAGGTGAAGTTGGAGGATTGCGGTCCCATTTGTGTATTTGCTGATGAATTTAAAATAGAAGAGGTTATTACAAACTATTTAAATAATGCCCTCAATCATTTGGAGGGAGATAGAAGGATTGTGGTTACGGCGGAAGATGATGGAAAAGAAGCTCTTGTAACCGTGTTTAATACCGGCCAGAATATTCCGGAAGAGGATTTGCCGAATCTTTGGACTAAGTTTTTTAAAGTGGATAAGGCACATACCAGAGAGTATGGTGGGAGCGGTATTGGGCTTTCTATTGTTAAGGCTATTATGGATTCCCATGGGAAGTCTTGTGGAGTTCGGAATGTGAAGGGTGGGGTGGAGTTTTGGTTTACTTTGGATTGTTATAAGGAAAGTTTGTGATTGGTTATCCTGGAGTAGAAGTTGGCCGATATAGTTATATAAGGATTTAAATGAAACAGGAATCAAGGTGACGGGTATTACATGAAAGGGGAATGTGAGGAATGGATATTGGTGCAATGAGCATGGAAATAAGCCTTGCAAGAGTACAGCAAAGTGCGGGAATCAGCGTTGCAAAGAAGGCTATGGCTTCACAGGAAGTTGCTGCTGATGGATTGCTCAAGATGGCGGAGGCTGCGGCCCCAAAACAAGTGCCTGTAGATGGGATTGGGCAGATTGTGGATGTAAGAGCTTAGATTTAGTGGGAGAGGGGATATGGGAAAGCATATCTCCTTTTTACTATCTGTCGACGTATAAAATTTTTGCAGACAATGATATGGTAATTCGTTCTCTTCCGGCTGCCGGCAGGCTGATATGATAATTATAATGACTCCTAAATTATTGTTATACGATACAGTCACAAAAGTGATTAAAAATCAGGAGAGATATAAGGCAATATAACAATGATTTCTAGAAAGTCATTGATACGACAAAATATTTTAAAATATTAAAAAAAAGACTTATCTTTTCTTTCTTTTGATACGATAATGTACATGAAAGGAAGATACATAAATACATAGTTAAATTCATCAGAATATTATGTTGGTACGCTTCCGAAAGACACAAGTGTCAAAAGTTTGGAATCACGAATGCGGCTGGTACCCCGCAGGATTCCGCCAATATTATTTACTTATTTTCCTAGTATTAGGAAACATATCAGGCAGGGAAAAGGAATTCCCTGTAACACATTCAAGGAGGAAATATCTATGAGAATTCAACACAATATCGCAGCTTTAAACTCTTACAGACAGTTAGGAAATAACAACACAGCAGTAGGCAAGAACCTTGAAAAATTATCTTCTGGTTACAGAATCAACCGTGCAGGTGATGATGCTGCCGGTCTGGCTATTTCTGAGAAGATGAGAGCACAGATCACAGGTCTTGAAACAGCTAAGAAGAATGCTAATGATGGTATTTCTTTAATCCAGACTGCAGAAGGTGCTTTGACAGAAGTTCACTCCATGTTAAATCGTATGGTTGAGTTAGCTGGTCAGTCTGCTAACGGTACATATAAGAATGAAGTTGACCGTGAGAATATCCAGTCAGAAGTAAAATCTTTAAAAGATGAAATTGACCGTATTTCTCAGGGTACAAACTATAACGGTATCAATCTGTTAGATGGCAGTATGGGCAAGTCAACAGTTACGCTTGGTACTGGTAACCAACCTACGGTAGGAACTACGATTGGAAGCACAGTGGTTACAAAAGCTTCTGGAATATCTTTGGCATCAGGTGATACAGTTGCAATTACAGCAAATGGTACAACAGGTGGCAAGGAGAATCAGATCGTTGTTAAAATTACAAAGGAAGATGGTTCTTCTAAGGATATTGTTATTGACCTTAAGGATGCAGTTAAAAAATCAGATGGAACAGCTCTTGGAACTGGTTCCCTTAGTTCTGGAGATACCGGTGTTATCGATTTGACGGAGGCCGGTCTGGGTAAGATTGAATTTACTGCTACAGCCAGTGGGGATCAAGCAGATGAACTTGTACTTGGTCTTGTAGGCAAATATACAGGAAAAGCATCACCAGTGGCAGATCCTAATGCCAAAGGCGATGGTACGGGTCTGACATTGCAGATTGGTGATACGGCTGATGACTTTAATAAGCTGACAGTAAGTGTCAAGAGTATGAGTTCTAAATCCTTGGGAATTGACGGGGTTGACTTAAGTACTCAAAGCGGTGCGTCTACTGCCTTAAAGGTGATTAAGGACGCTATTAATACCGTATCTTCCACCCGTGGTGACTTAGGTGCTTTACAGAACCGTTTGGAGCATACTATCAATAACTTAGGTGTAACCTCTGAGAATATGACAGCAGCCGAGAGCCGTATTCGTGACGTTGACATGGCTCAGGAAATGATGAACTATACAAAGAACAATATCCTTGTGCAGTCTTCCCAGGCTATGCTTGCTCAGGCAAATCAGCTTCCTCAGGGAGTATTACAGTTATTACGGTAATTGTCTCTTTCATTTCCCCCGGAAGAATTTTCTTCCGGGGGTCATTTTATCGTAAATCAGGAGGATTTTTGCTATGAAGTCTGCAGTTCGGCTTTCCCAGTGTATGATTGTTAAAAATGAAGAGAAGAATATCCGACGCGCTTTGAGCTGGGGAAAGGGGATTGTCTGCGAGCAAATTGTTGTGGATACCGGTTCCTCTGACCAAACTGTCCAGATCGCGGAGGAGATGGGGGCAAAAGTATTTCATTTTCCTTGGAACAATGATTTTTCTGCTGCCAAGAATTTTGCTCTGGAGCAGGCAAAAGGGGAGTGGATTGCGTTTCTGGATGCAGATGAGTATTTTTCTGAAGAGGATGCCAAGAAGATTCCACATTTATTAAAGGGATTTGAGAAGCAATTTTCCCCATTGGAAAGACCTCAGATTGTAAGAGCTATGCTGGCTAACCTGGATGATACGGGAAAAGTATTTTCTACTGCCATGCAGAGCCGGATCTTTAAGAATACTCCGCTGATCCGTTACGAGAATCGAATTCATGAACAGCTTTCCCATGCCGAGAGTAAGAAGATTATCACTCTTGACGCAACGGATCTGCTTACTATCTACCATACTGGTTATGCGGCTACAGCCTATAAGGAAACGGGAAAGATAAACCGTAATCTCTCTTTGCTGGAACAGGAAGTAAAACGGGATCCGGAAGATTATAATATGTGGTCCTATCTGGGAGATACCTTTTTGGCAGAGGGGAAGTTTGAGGAGGCTGAGTCTGCTTACAGTCGAGTGATGGAGCATATGGGAGAGTCTGTTATGGAAGACAGGAAAGATGCGACCTTTTGTAATCTGCTCAGGATCAAGTACATCATCCGGTGGGAAGGGGAGAAAGAAATTCTCTTCATTTATCAAAAGGCCAAAGATCATGGATGTACTTCCCCGGATCTGGAATATTGGCTGGGATTCTGGTTTTACCAGCAGGGAGAAGATGAGAAGGGACGGTTTTATCTGGAACTGGCACTTTCATTTCTGGATCAGCGCCGAATAATCAGCAACCTGACTATTACGGGGGACCTCCCCAATGTATACCAGAAAGTTTTCCTGTCCTATAAAAAACTGGGTCAGCCTTCGGATATGATTCGGTACGGGGTTCTGGCATTAAGGGCGGATCCTTATCAGGAAGCTGTGTTAAAAGATATTCTGCTCCTTTTAAAAAAGGAGGCAGGGGAAGAGGAATCAGCTCACGCTACCTTTGGATTTTTATCTAAGCTTTATAATCTTTCTTCTGCAAAGGACCGCTTTTTCTTGTTAAAAGCCTCTAAGCTATCTTATTTTTCTGCTTTAGAAGGGCGGATTTATGATCTGCTGTCTTCGGAAGAAAAGGAACTTTTAAGCCAGAATCAGTCACCGGCTTATTCTAGTTTAGAGGAAGGGGGCAACGAAGAGTTTCCTGGGTTTGAATGCAAGAATAAATTGGATCAGGAGTATTTGGATTTTATAAAAGAGGTTGGTTCAAAAGAAATTTCTGAAATGATAGACCTTTTCCAAAGCAGGCTTTTTGATTTAAACAAGACTTACGGCGGTGGAGTAGTAGATGCTTACGTGGAAAACTTTTCTCGTTTCCAACTTTGGGGACAAATAAAACCGGAAGAAAATGATTACAAACCATTGGAGAGAAGAATTGCCTGTGTGAAAAATAACAGGAAGGACCTTTTATGGTTTTATCAGAAGCTGTCGGATTACCAGTCAAAAAAGGTGCTTACAGCAATTTTGAAAAACTGGATCTTTTTAGATACAGACAGGCTTTCTCGGGTAAAAAAAACACAGGATGATTATTATGATCTGGACCTTATCCCAGAAGGGAGAGGAAAGGTTTTTGTGGATGCCGGTGCTTATTTTGGAGATACCAGCCTTAATTATATCAAAACCTATGGGAAAGACTACAGGGAGATCATCTGCTATGAACCCAATGAGGTTTCAGTGAGAAAGCTGGAAGAGAATTTCAAGGGATTTGAAAACGTTCGGGTACGACCAATAGGGCTTGATTCAGTTCAAGGGGAAAAGTTTCTTAATACAAGCGACGATGATCCCATTATGGCCTATATTTCCTCTGATAAGGGGAATATACCAGTTAGGACCGAATCTCTTGACTTGGATATGACTGAAACAATCAATATTTTGAAAATTGACGTCAATGGATGTGAAGACCAGGTTTTGGCGGGAGCAGAAAATCATATAAAATTGGAAAGTCCTAATTTAATCGTTGCACTATATCACAACTTTGAGGATGTGATACAGATACCTAAAATAGTGGCGGAAATGAATCCTGATTATAAATTCTATTTGCGCTATTATGGGGGAGATTTGATTCCGACAAATTTTGTGTTATATGCAATTTAATATCATGCTTGAAGTTTGTTGTTCTCTGGGAGTATCAAACAGTATTTATATTGTATATTGTGAAAATGAAAGGAAATAGAAAACGTGGCAGAGAATCAAATTACTTATATTGATAATATTCAGGGTACGTTTAAGCTATCTGGAGATACACTTTTCCAAGCAAGAAAGTCAATGTCAGATATTCATTATCAAGTAAACAGGGTTTATGTAAGTATTATGGTGATCGCATACAACCGCCTGGAAAAGACAAGACGGTGCATAGAAAGCATTATAGAAAATACAATAAATATTGATTATCAACTAGTTTTAATTGATAATGGCTCTACAGATGGAACATTAGAATACTTTAAAGGTGTTATATGCGAAAATAAAAGAATTATAAGTATTAAGAAGAATGCGGGACTTCAGCTTGCTCTTACTATAAATAGTGTGGTTGAATTAGGTAGATATTTTGTTCTAGTCCCAAATGATGTTATTGTTACTCCAAACTGGCTTAAAAATATGTTGTTATGCGCTCAGTCCGATGAAAAAATAGGAATGGTTTGTGCAGCTTCTTCTAATGTAAGCAATTTACAGGAAGTCAAAATAGACTTTGGTGATTATAACGATATGATGGAGAAGGCCCGTAATTATAATCAATCAGATCCGTCTAAATGGCAGGAAAGGCTTCGCCTTGTTACGATTCTTACATTGCTAAAAAAAGAAGTACTCCTTGCGGTTGGCTATCCTTTTTTTGACTGTGGATTTTATCATGATTATAGCGATGATGATCTATCTTTTCGCATAAGAAGGTCAGGTTATAAAGTTGTTTTGGCAGGAGATGTTTGGGTCTATCACGATCATGATTACAGAAATCTGGAAGATAAGAAGGTAGAGGATTTCCAACACTCTTTGGAAAACGGAAGAAAGAATTTTCAAGAAAAATATCATGAAATTGATGCTTGGGAGGATGTCAACAACTACATAATAGATGCTGCAAAATATATAAGGAAAACAAGGGAAAAGAAAAACATCAAAATATTAGGGATTGATGTGAAATGCGGAACCCCAATTCTGGATATAAAAAATAAAATTAGAGAGTTCGGCTGTTATGATGCAAAACTGTCGGCTTTTACACAAGATGCAAGGTATCAAACAGATTTAAAGACCATATGTGAAGATATTGTAGCTTGTGACAGACAGGAATTTTTGCGTGATAATTTACCGGAGAATTTTTATGATTATATTGTCTTGGGGCATCCTATCAACATGTATAACGAGCCACAAAAGATAATAAATGATTTGCTTAGCCTGGCAAAAAAAGAAGCTCAGATTATAATTCCCCTTTATAATACGTTTAGTTTTTATGAATATCTGAATATTCTGGGAGACAGAAGTATTTATAATTCTCAATTTTCGTATAACATTTCATTGGAAACACTAAAAGCCATATTGGAAAATCAGTGTCAGATTGATGGGATTACCATGAGGCAGTATCAGTTAGGGACTTCGGATATTACTTATATTAAAAACAGTATAGAAAAGAAAATGCAAACCGACGAATGCCTGCAGAGGTTAATGGCAGAAACTTTTTGGTTTACCATGACTAAAATATAATTTACATAGAGGGACAAGAAAATTGAAAGAACGCATGATTTCACAAGCTGTAATATTGGCGGGTGGCTATGGAACTCGTTTGCAGCCATTTACTGATACGAAACCAAAGCCAATGTATGAGTTTGAGGGGCGCCCATTTTTGGACTATCTTTTACGTCAAATTAAAGAATTCGGCATAAAAGAAGTACTTCTTCTTCTTGGTTATCTGCCTCAGGTAATACAGGAGTTTGTGGGCGATGGCTCAGCGTATGGGCTGCGTGTCACATATGATATCACACCGTCGGAATATGATACCGGTGCCAGATTAAAACATGCCGAACCATTGATAAAAGGTCATTTCTTGCTTATGTACTGTGATAATTATTGTCCTATGGATTTAGAGGAGGCAGAAAAGAAGTTTTTTTCTTCTAAAGCATTGGTACAAATTACCGCTTATGCCAATAGAGATTTCTACACAAAGAATAATCTCTGTGCAGATGAAACGGGAAAGATAACCGTCTACGATAAAAGCAGGATCCAAGAAGGTCTTTCAATGGTTGATATTGGTTACGCTCTGGTTCGCAAAGATGTATTGAATATGCTGCCGGATTCCAATGTCAATTTTGAAAAGGCCATTTATTCGCCTTTAGCAGATCGTGGACTTTTATACGCATTTAAAGTGGAACATCGTTATTACAGTGTTGGCTCTTGGGACCGTATTCGTTTGGCGAAAGAGTTTTTTAGCCCTAAGAAAATTGTTTTTTTGGATCGTGACGGCACATTAAATGTAAGGGCGTCAAAAGGGGAGTATATAGTTTCCCCGGATCAGTTTGTATGGCTGGATGGAGCCATCGAAGCACTTAAACTATTGAAAAAGAATGGATATACCCTGATTTTAGTTACCAATCAGCCGGGAATTGCAAGGGGTTATCTGACAGAAGAGACATTAAAACAGATTCATGAAAAAATGCAGAAAGATTTGTCCTTTGAAGGAATCCAGATAGATGGGATATATGTCTGTACTCATGGATGGAATGACGGTTGTTTTTGCAGAAAGCCAAAGCCAGGGTTATTGTTTCAGGCACAGCGGGATTTATCCCTGGATTTATCAAATTGTGTTTTATTTGGGGATGATGAAAGAGATCTGGAAGCGGGAAAGGCTGCCGGTTGCCGGAAGGTAATGCAAGTAACAGAGGAAAATAGTTTGAAAAAGCAGGTTGTTAAGTATCTACAGGAAGTTTCCGAATGACGCTTTCAACTCCGGATAGTCTAAAATGTAAGTGAAGGAGTAGAAAAAAATGAGTTTGATCAGAGCCAAAACACTGGATTTAAAAGATATCGGAGAATTGTCAGAAGTACAGAGAGAAAATAGCCAGATAAACAGAGAAGAAGCGCTTTCAGGTAAAACATTGTTACAATCCTATCCCAGACGGATTGTATTGGAGATGACAAGTGCCTGCAACATTCATTGCAAAATGTGTGGGCGCAGTTCTGTAGAATTTAAGCCTACATTATTTAACAAGGAGTGGCTTCAGCTATTAGAGCCGGCGGCGGAGAAAATTGAAGAAGTGACTTTGCTTGGTTGGGGAGAACCCACATTGCATCCCCAATTTAGTGATTTTCTTAAATGGGCGAAGGAGCATAGTCTGAGAAAGTTTTTCTGTACCAATGGTACAAGGCTGAAAGAATTAAAAGAGGATATATTTAACAATGAGGTGGAGTTGCTGACTATTAGTCTGGATGGGGCTTGTGCGGAAACAAATAACCAAATCCGTGCAGGAGCAGACTTTGACTCCATTACCAGTGCATTAAAAGATATTTCAGAAGAAAAGAGAAGAAGAGGGGTAGATTATCCTTATTTAAGTATTGTAATGACCATGATGGAGAGCAATTTCAGGGAATTTCCCCAATATGTCCGTTTAGGTCATGAACTTGGACTTCAGGAAGTAAAAGGAGTTTATTTAACAGCATTTGATGAAAGAATGGTGGACGAAAGTCTGTATGGAAAACAGCAGGAACTTCAGGAAATCTTTGCAGAAGCAGAAAAGCTTGGAGAAGAATTAGGAATCGAAGTAAAGCTGCCGTGTATTCAGGGAGAGGATTCTGCTGGTGATTTTCTACATAAGGAATGCTATACCGGATGGCGTGATTTTTTCCTTGGATCAGATGGATATGTACGCTCCTGTATGTCCACTTCCAGAAAGTTATTTCATATTAGTAAATATGCCTCTTTTGATGAAATGTGGAACTCAGAAGAGTATCAGGATTTTCGTAAACGGGTAAATGGATCTGATATGGATTTGCCATGTAAGAATTGCTATCAGGCCTCTTTTGCTAATTGGAATAAGAAAAGTGCATTTATTCAGACCGGAAATGATTTTGCACCGAAATGGGAGGGATAATTATGGCATTTACATTTGAAGAAACTCAGATTTCAGGACTTTATATTGTAAAACCTCATTACCATCAGGATGAAAGAGGGAGCAATATGAAGACGTTTCATAAGGAAACATTCCTGGAAAAAGGGCTTAAATGTGATTTTGGTGAAACCATGATTACGACCAACCTTCATAAAAATGTTATCCGCGGATTTCATTATCAAAGACCTCCCTATACCCAGTGTAAGTTATATTACTGTCTCTGCGGGGAATGGGATAATTACTCAGTGGATTTGAGAAAGGGCTCTCCTACTTATGGGAAGGTAATCTGTATTTCTATGAATGAGGTGGAAAGAAAACTTCTTTATATACCTGAAGGAATTGCTAATGCGCATTTGATCAAGAGAGACAATACAAAGGTGTTGTATCAGTTGGGCTCAAAATATATGCCGGATTATGATGAAGGCGTCCGCTGGGACAGCCTTGGAATCGATTTTTCTATAAGAAATCCCATTATAACGGATAAAGATGCCAGCTTGCCTTCCTTTGATGAATTTGAAAGCCCATTTATATATGGAGAAAATTGTTAAGTTATGGGGAGGTAAAAACCAATGATAATTTCAAGAACACCTATGAGGGCATCTCTATTTGGCGGTGGAACAGATCTGGCAGGTTATTATGAGAACAGCAGTTTGGGGTATGGGGCAGTTATCAGTACTGCCATTAATATGTACACATATATCACAGTAAATAAAAAGTTTGATGATCTGATACGCGTCAGCTATTGGAAAACAGAAATTGTGGATGATGTGGAAAAGCTGGAACATAATATTATTAGAGAAGCTTTAAAAATTGTAGGAATCAGCAAAGGAATTGAAATTGTATATATGGCAGATATTCCCCTGGGATCGGTAGGAGTTGGACTTGCTTCTTCAAGCTCTCTTGCTGTGGGGGTATTGAACGCGCTTTATGCTTTTACAGGGAAATACGTGCCAGCCGAACAGTTAGCTAGACAAGCCTGTCAAATAGAAATTGACATTTTGAAAAACCCCATAGGAAAGCAGGATCAGTATGCCGTAGCGTATGGTGGGCTGAGCCGCTATCAGTTTAACAGAGATGATTCAGTTTTTGTAGACCCGATTATCTGTCAAAAGGAGACGAAAAAGAAATTAGAGGATAGCCTTCTCTTTTTCTATACGGGTGTAACCCGTCAATCATCCACAGTACTTGCAGAGCAGAAAGAGAATATTCCTGCCCGTGAGAAAATTCTGGATCAAATGGTGGAATTAACGGATCGGGTACAAAGCATGCTGAATTCAAATAATATTGAGGAGATTGGTCTTTTGCTTAATGAATCATGGAAAATGAAAAAGCAATTAGCCAGCAAAATCAGTAATCCTGAAATTGATGATATGTATCAAAGGGCCACTATGGCAGGGGCATTGGGAGGTAAAATTTTGGGAGCTGGTGGTGGTGGCTTTTTAATGTTACTTGTACCAGCAATACATAAGGCAGAAGTTAAGATCGCATTGTCGGATTATAAGGAAGTTTCAATTAAATTTGAACCGCAAGGAAGTAGAATTATTTATATTAGTGATTAAATGAGAAGGGAAATAAAGTATGGAAGAAAAAAGGACAATGTGGAGAAGCAAGCAGCGTCGGGAAAAGCTGACTGAAATTCTGCCGCTTAGTACTCCTTTAACAATTAATGTGGAAATAAGTTCTTCTTGTAATTTGAGATGCTGCTATTGCTTGCAGTCACTGGATAAATGCCAGAAGGAAAAACAAAAATTTCTTCCTCGGAATATGGAATATAACATATTTAAGAAATTAGTAGATGGCTGTAAACAGTTTGATAGAAAAATAAAAGTGTTGAAATTGTGTGGCTTGGGTGAGCCTTTAATAAATCCAAGACTGGAAGATATGATAAAGTATGCAAATGAAAGCGGCTATTTTGAAAAAATTATACTATTTTCCAATGGGGTACTTCTGACACCTGAAAGAACTGATAAAATCATGCAGTCTGGAGGCATCGATAGTGTTTTGCTTGATATTCAGGGAATTTCAGCTGATGATTACTTAAGATACGCAGGAATTACAATTGATTATGAAAAGTTTATTGAAAATATTCAATATTTTTTTGCTCAAAGTCGTGAAAGGAATACGGAAGTATTTGCTAAGGCCTATCGATTTGCCTTGAATAATCAAACCGAAAGGTTTTTTGAGTTATTTGCTCCAATTGCAGATTACGTTTCCATTGATAATATTTATGAAGTATTTAAAAACGTAGATTATTCAGGACTGATAACAACTCAGGACACCTTTGGTAATGAAATTGATTATAAAAATACAGAATATTGCCCTCAGCCACTTTTTTTATTGGCAGTGAATGCAGATGGAACTATAGAAGCGTGCTGTAATACTCAAGATAGGAATGAAAGTGACCTTGTCATCGGAGATATCAGAAATGAAACTCTTTATCATATATGGA
Organism: Lachnospiraceae bacterium; assembly: GCA_902363835.1. GTDB lineage: Bacteria > Bacillota > Clostridia > Lachnospirales > Lachnospiraceae > Lacrimispora. The sequence continues at coordinate 59,875 of CABJBM010000017.1, read as the reverse complement.
ATGGTAAAAGGCTAAAATTTATAAGGAATAGTATTCTAAGGAATGGGAAAGTCTTTCCAAAATGTAAAGACTGTAAGCTGATAGAGAATTTTGCGGATTCAGATATAATTGATACAAACATAGAAAAGCTACGACAAGTGTATCTGTAACAGTATATTGAAAAGATCATTTTATCAGAGTGCAAAGGTAAAATGCAAGAGGAGGTTTCCAATGTACAAAGAATACCTGGAGAAGTTTTATGAAGTTTTGCAAAATACAGAGTATACTGTGAAAAAGAATGAGGAAATGGAAACGATGGATTTTGAAATGGCCTTTTCTCATGTGTTAGACTTGTTCCAAAATGCAAAGGAAAATGTTAGGCAAATATTTTTCGTAGGAAATGGTGGAAGTTGTGCTATTGCTGAACATGCAACAGCAGATTTTTTGAAAAATGGGAGGATGCGTACGGTAAATCTTCTTCACGCTCCTCTTATTACGTGTATGGGAAATGATTTTGGTTATGAACATACATTTTCCAATCCTCTCGGATTACTGGGAAATAAAGATGATTTGTTGGTCACTATCAGTAGCTCTGGAAATTCAACTAATATTATTAATGCAATTCAAACCGCTAAGAAAAAGGAAATGAAAGTTTTGACCTTATCTGGCTTCACATTGGATAATCAGAGTAGGCAGCTGGGAGATATGAATATATATGTTCCTATCAAACACTATGGGATAGTAGAATCCATACATAATCTTTTGCTGCAACAGGTTGTTGATTTTATCATAGAGAGAGAAAACAAAGAATGAAAAATATATTGCTTACAGGAGCTTCCGGCTTTATTGGAAACCATGTCAGAAGATGTTTGCATGAAAGTGGATATGGAATTATATCCCTATGTAGGAATCCTGGCGAGGATTTTCAACCATACGATAATGAAAAGGTTGTTAAGGGAAACTTATCTGAATTGGAATTACTTAAACAGGTACTTGCTGGTTGTCAAATAAAAGCATGTATTCATTTGGCTTGGGAAGGAATTCCAGACTATTCCTTTGAAATGTCTCAAAGAAATTTGACATATGGATTTAATGTATTGAAATTATGCCGTTATCTGGAAATTGGCCAGTTAATTGTTTCTGGTAGTTGCTGGGAATACAGATTGCCTCACGGAAGGGTGAATGAAGGCTGGGCGTTAGATGACTCGAATCATTTTAAAGCAACTAAGAATGCTTTTCGTATGATTGCTCATGCATTTTGTAGGGAGTCTGGTATCCATTTTAACTGGTTACGACTTTTTTATGTATATGGACCCGGTCAAAGAGAAGGTTCTTTAATTCCATACATAAAAAAAGAACTTTCTGAAGGTAAAGTTCCATTATTGAAAGGGGCTGGTAATCGGAATGACTTTGTTCACGTATGGGATGTAGCACGGGCATTTGTAAAAGCGGTTGAAGTGAAAACGGATGAAGAAATATTAAATATTGGATACGGAGTATCCGTACCTGTTTCAGATATTTTAACATTTATAGCGGAGGCAATGGGAAAAAAGGATTTGATTACACAGCTTACATTTAATGATAACAACCCGTTCTCAGTTGATTTTTATGCGGATATTGAAAAAAGCCGAAACTTTTTAGGCTGGGAGCCCGAAATTCCTATAAAAGAGTGGCTGCAAAAGGGAGGATCTTATGGAAATTCATTATGAATATGCCTTAAAACAGAAGGAGTTTAGAGATCAGATCATATCTGAGATTAATGCATCAAAAAAACCAACAGTTTTATTCGGCTGGAACAAGATACAGGTTCTTGAGCCCTTTTTCAATAAATTGAACATGAAACCTGAATATTTATGTGATAATGATACAAACAAGCAAGGAAGGAAGTTCTTTGGCTATAAAGTTATTTCTCCCAATGATCTTTCAAAAATATATTCCCATTATAATGTACTGATTTTAGCAGCCAGCCATTTTGGAGCAATGTCAGCACAATTAAAGAGTTTACCTATTCCTCCCCAAAAGATTTATTGCCTGGATATTTATAATGAAGGAAGCGATACTGCTAAATATTATAAGTCACAAGAAGAAAAAATACGGTATATATATGATCATCTGGCAGATGATCTGTCGAAAAGGACATTTGAAGCAGTTATTAACTATAGAATGTACAGGAATTCAAATTTGCTGTCAGAAATTGTTCAGCCAATTGAGAGTACATATTTTCCGGACCCGGAAGACATTCCGCTCCTTATTAGCCATGAGGAAGTATTTGTAGATGGGGGAGCCTTTTGTGGCGATACAGTTGAGAACTTTGTTAAAAAATGTCCAGGAGGTGTTTGCAAGGCAATTCACTCCTTTGAGCCAGACCCGAAGAACTTTTCATTGTTAAGGGAGTCAACTGAGCGCTGTCCATTTGTTCATTGTTATCAGTTGGGACTTAGTGATACAGCAGCAACATTAAATTTTTCTAGTTCATTAGGACCATCATCTTATGTTGATGATAATGGAACAATAAGTGTGGAAGTGGATTCTCTTGATAGTATATTAAAAGAGGCTCCGGTTACGTATATTAAGATGGACGTTGAAGGGGCCGAACGCGCGGCATTACGAGGAGCTGAACATATTATTCAAAAATACAATCCTAAACTTGCGATTTGTGTTTACCATTCTGATCAAGATATGGTGGAGGTTCCCCTTTTAATCTGGAAGATGAATCCCAACTACTTACTTTATTTTAGGCATTATACAGATCTTTCGATCGAGACGGTTTGTTATGCAGTATTATCTAAGTAGAAAGGCCGATTATTGGCTATGTTATTGCTGCGATATGGAAAGTATTCCGATTTTTTTGGATAAATGAAAAAGATGAGGCTGTTTATTTTATTGATAGTGGCAAGAGCAGACAGAGAACAACGATAAAAAGGATTCTTGGCAGTAGATGTGGAAATTGATAATAAAAAGGAAGATTCAATAGATGCAATATAAAAAGCTTTTATTTTACGGTCAAGGGCATAATGGAAAGGAAAAGATAAGATGATTAATACCATTAGCTGTAACCCGAAAGAAATTAAGGAATTATCAACTTTTCAAGCGAAACTTTCTCAAGATGGGGAGCCGTTTCCATTGATTTCTCTTGATACAGATAGTTATATTGTAGGATTAGAGATTCAAAGTGGTATTAATTTTGACTTAGAATCTGGAGTGCATTGCATTCATTTGGGAAAATACTGTTCATTGGCTGAAAGAATAACCTTTATTGTAGATTTAAATCATGATTACCACTCATTGATTCAGGGCAGCGTATCTTTTATGGATCAAACAAAGGTTGAACGCAGAGTGCCTCGTAAAGGTTCTATTTTTGTAGGAAACGATGTTTGGATAGGTCATGGTGCCACTATTATTAGCGGTGTAAGAATTCATGATGGAGCTGTAGTTGCGGCGGAATCAATGGTGACAAAAGATGTACCACCCTTTGCCATTGTAGGAGGGAATCCGGCCAGAATAATAGGGTATCGCTTTGAAGAGGAACAAAGAAAGGAATTGCTGGAAATTGCATGGTGGAATTGGCATTTGGATGATTTAAATCGCTTTAAAAATGATTTTTACCTTTCCATTGAAGAGTTTACGAAAAAGCATATTTTCAAAGCCAGAGAAGATTGGGGAAAGGTAATACCATTTACAAAAGCTACTGAGCATCCAACTGTATTGTTCATTCCGGATATGTTAAGCCCTTTTCCTCTGTGGAAAAAAGTGTTAGATGAGTATTTTTCTGTTCCTCGACCGAATAAAGAGCTTATTTTATATCTCATTCCCGAATGTGTAAAAGCAGGAAAAACTAGTATTCTTATAAATTACCTGTCACAATATGAAGATCATGATTCGGACGTTACAATTCAAGAAGGTATAGAAGGAGATGATGAACGAGGCCTCTTTGCAAGTGCGGATTTTTTTGTGGCAACAAGAGCTGAAAAAATGGTGCGGTGGATTGGATATGCAGATTATTACCAGGTAAAAGTATTATATGGTACGGATAAACCAATATTTAGATAAACTCCATATATGAAAAGGAACAAAGGATGTTGTTATTGATTTAATAGATGGTTCTGCTAGAGAAAGAGATAATCTACTTAAACTTCTAGGTGTTTTAGAGATGCCGTCATAAATTGATGCTAAAGGAATAATAAATGCAAAGGTATTAACCGGTGATATTACAGACTTTGGAGGGATGTTTTTGATGAAAGTTTTGATATTCGGGGCAGGTGTTTTGGGGAAAAGGTATTGTAACGAGTTTTTAAAGATTTCTGAAGAAAATGAAGTTGTTTGTTTTATTGATAATGATAAAAACAAGCATGGAACAATATTAGAAGGTATTCCGGTAATGGGGCCCGAAACAATTAAGGATCTTTGTTTTGATAAGGTGGTTATTGCCAATGCTTTTGCCAATGAGGTAAGGTGCCAATTGGAAGAAATACTTGGGGATGATAAATCAAAAATAGAGGTCCTGCCTGTTCCTCATGTACAGGCAAGAGTTAACTGGCTTAAGGATTATGCCAATCTTATATACAATCGGAATATCCAAGGAAATATTGCTGAAGCAGGTGTTTTCAGGGGAGATTTTGCGGCTGTTCTTAACCAGCATTTTCCTGATAGAATACTTTATCTCTTTGACACCTTTGAAGGTTTTCCAGTAACAGATGTAGAGATTGACAATCAAAGAGAAAGATCGGTAGCCGAGAGAGGACATTACAGCGCAACTTCTGAAGAGTTAGTTATGAGTAAAATGAGTCATCCGGAAAAATGTGTTATTCGAAAAGGCTATTTTCCTGAAACAGGAAAAGGGATTAAAGACAGATTTTGTTTTGTGAATCTGGATCTTGATTTGTATCAGCCGACACTGGAAGGATTAAAATTTTTCTGGGATAAAATGGTTCCGGAAAGCATTATTTTGATACATGATTTTTTTGCACAAGACTATCCTAATGTAAAAACAGCAGTGTATGATTTTGAAAAGTATATAGGGAAACCATTAATGATGATACCAATTGGAGATTCTCTTAGCATTGCCATAGCAGCAAATATCAAATAAATAACTGTTTATTAATATAAATTTAAAGATTTACTTTTATTTGCTATTTATTTTTTCTTTACCAGTAACCATACGGAAATCTTAGCTAATTTGTTATCAGGGCCACCGCCGGATGAGATTGCTTAATATCTCATCCGGCTTTTATATTATCAGTGGGAGTAGAGGACAATACGTATATTTTTGATTCATCTTTAGTTATTCGTTTTGATACTTTTAAGTATTAAAAGATGCTAAAACAAGTATATACAATTAAAAGAAAGTCGATAGTAAATAATGTGGCAGAAGAGCATTTAATAGATAATCATGATGACTTTGTAATACGTAATAGGAACTCTGCTGCTTAAAGATACATGATATAAGGATGAAAAAGTTCATCTATGAGATATCTTACCCATCTTTGTGACTCTAGAAAAACTAGAGCTAATTAGTAGATCATTGCGGAAGAGGGATTGGGCTTGGTATAAACTATTTATCCTATGTATTTGCTTAATAATTTTGCATATCATTGTATATTAAACGCAGCAAATATTCTTGTCAGCCGGATTTTTTAGAAAAAATCTCTCAAAGTGAGGTCTCAGATAATAACGTATCGAGTTATAATTTTCCCCCTTTTCTATCTTCTTTACAAACCCCCACCTTAAATGTATAATGGAAAAAGACACCAATCAACAAAATTCGCCATTTTTTGCAAAAAGTTACAGCGTCAGTAACAAATTAATTGAAATAAGAAGAAATATAACGAAAAAACATGGAAAGTCAACGAATATTATAGAACAGGACAATAAAAAACAGCTAATAGAGCTTAAAAAGGACTAAAAGTCCCCCAATATTTCCCCCCTGACTGGAAATAATTTACACTCATTTCCCAGAAAAAGTGAGATAAATCAAGGGTCAACGGGGGTTACTGCTTAAAATGGCCTAAGAATCCCCTTTATAGTGGCAGAACTTTCTTGACATTGTATGTAATAAAATGTAAAATAAGGTAGAAAAAATTACAAAAAAAAATCGTTTTTGGGAAAAGGCTGTCGATATTTAACTATTATCCGGTTATCATACAGCTATAATACACGTTCCAGGCGTTTTGCCGGAAGTGATAAAAGTGAGGAATAGTACATGAATTCAATATTTGGAAACAACATTTCCATGGCGGAGAAAACCTTGGATTATCTGTGGTCAAAGCAGCGGATAACCATGAACAACATTGCCAATGGGGACACTCCTGGATATAAAGCCCAATATGTAACTTTTGAAGATGAGTTCCGCAGGCGTCTGATGGCAGGAAGAGAGGGCACTTCTGGGGATATCAGTGATATTATCAGAGGTTCCAGATACTTTGTCAAAAATACTCATGATGAATCAGCCAGAATGGATGGGAACAACGTCAATACGGATGTGGAGAATGTGGAACTGGCGAGAACTACCCTTCAGTACCAATATGAGATAAATGCTTTCAACAGTGAGATAAGCAGGCTTCGTACGATTATTAAAGGCTAAAACAGGAGGTACATATGATGCAGCAGATGTTTATAACGCCAATGGTTCCCATAAGTTCCATTGCGGGCATAGGAAATGAGAGGAAGGTAACGACCGGGCAGGCCGGAAGTTCCATGTTTCAGGATATATTTAAGGAAGCGATTCAAAATGTCAGGAGCACGGATGAGAATCTGACAATGCAGGAGTATCTGTTATCCACAGGGCAGATTGATGATGCCCATACAGTACCGGCAGCGGCAGCGAAGGCCCAGTTATCAGCGGAGCTTTTGACAGCACTTAGGAATAAGGCGCTGGAGGCTTATAATGAGATGATAAGAATTAATATATAAGATAGATAACGGGGCGGACAGGCACGATGGAAAATATTAAAGGATTTTTAAATAAATTAAGTGACAAAGCAAAGAAGATTATTATTGCTGCTGTTGTAGGCGTGGCTGTTGTGGCCGGCGCGGTAATTATGGCACTGTCTATGCGGGAAAAACCGTATGATGTCATGTTTACAGGCGTTGGCAGTGAAGAAGCAAAACAAATAATAGGTAAGCTACAAGAAGATAAAGTTGACTATCAATATCATAATGGTGATATTCTGGTGCCGTCAGCCCAGATGGATATGACCAAGGCAAAGCTGGTATCTGAGGGATACCCTAAAAGCGGCTTTACATATGACGTATTTAAGAACAATGTCAACCTTATGACGACCGACTCAGACCGTCAGACCTTTAAGCTTTATGATTTGGAAACAAGAATTGGGTCTACGATCCAGCTGTTTGATGGGGTGCAGGAAGCGTATGTTACCATAGCCCTGGGAGAAACTTCCAAATACGCATTATCCGATGATAATACGCAGGAAGCGAGCGCCCAGGCTGTTGTCGTTATGAAAGACGGAGGTTCTCCCACAGAGGAACAGGCCAAATCCATCCAGCTTCTTATATCAAGAAGTATTCCGGGAATGGTCATCACCAATGTTTCTGTTTTTGACGGAAATGGAAAAGAGGTTACCACCGATTCCGGGGATGACGATATGAATTCCGGAAAGGCCGGTGAGGAGATTGCAAAGCTCATTGAAGACCAGATTGCAGCAAAGGTAATGAATGTTCTTGGGCCTGTGTATGGAAATGGAAATGTGCGGGTATCCGTAAAGGGCACTGTGAATATGGAAAAGCTGATCCGGGAGAGCACTGTATACAATGTACCGGAAAAGATTGATGAAAAAGATAAGACAGGCCTTACTTCCGAGGAATCCATATACAGGGAATATTCAGGGGATGGGCAGACTGCTTCCGGAGTGGCCGGGTCAGAGGCCAATGCAGATATCCCCCAGTATAATGCAGGGGGGACCACCGGGGATAATAATGCCTATGGTTCCAGCAGTTTAAACAGAAAGTATCTTTTAAATCAGATCAAAGAGCAGGGACAGGTAAATCCCGGCACTCTGGAAAATCTGACGGTTTCTGTAATCGTGAATGGTAACGGTTTCGGAACCCTGACGGTTGATGATATCCGGAATTTAGCAGGTAATGCGGCAGGCATTGCCCAGGCAGACCGGGCGGAGAAAATCACTGCTGTTGCAGCACCTTTCTATACTGTTGATGTTCCGAAGAATCCGGAAACTCCTGTGGAGGTCGGAACAAAAGGCATTGTTGTTAATCAGTGGATTTTGATCGCCGCACTTGCCGGAGTGTTTATTCTCCTGTTAATTATAATTCTTGCAGTGAGACATAGGAGAAAGAAAAAGGCTCTTATGAAAGATATGGGCGATACGGGAGCCATAAGAGACAGCCAGGAAGATGTTCCTGCTTTCCCGGAACGATCAGAAGGACAGGAAGAAGGGGAAAAAGAGATCCTGGTTCCCGAGGAGGACAGAGGTGCAGAGCTGCGTGAAAGCGTCCGTGAATTTGCAGAACAGAATCCTGAGATATCGGCCCAGCTGTTGAAAACATGGTTGAACGGAGGAAACAATAATGACAACTAACTTAACGCCTGAACAAAAAGCGGCAATAGTTATTGTTTCACTCGGTGTGGATAAAGCTTCCAAAATATATAAGTATCTGAGTGAGGAAGAAATTGAAAAATTAACCGTTGAGGTGGCAAAGCTTGGGCATGTGGAAGCTGATGCCACGGAAGCGGTGCTGGATGATTTTTATAAGACCTGCCTGACACAGAAGGTGGTTACAGACGGCGGTCTGGAATATGCAAGAACAGTATTAGAAAAGGCATTTGGGGAAAGTACGGCAAACACTTTGCTTCAAAAGGTGACTCAGTCCTTAAAGTCCAGATCCTTTGGCTTCATCCGTAAGAGCGATACAAAGAACCTGATTTCAGTACTGCAGCATGAGAGGGCGCAGACGATTGCCTTGGTTCTTTCCTATACAAATGAAGAGATGGCGGCTCAGCTTATTGCGGAACTTCCGCCTGAAAAACGTTTTCGGGTGGTGGAATCCATCGCCAGGATGGAAAGCGCATCTCCTGAGGCCATAAGGCTTGTGGAAAGTGAGATAAAGAAGAAATTCTCCGGTATTCTTACCACCGATTACACTACAGTCGGCGGTGTTGATTATATTGCAAACGTTATGAACCATATGGACAGGGGAAACGAAAAACTTATCTTCGACGAATTGGGCAGAAAGGATGCGGAACTGGCAGATACCATCCGCAAGAAAATGTTCGTATTCGAAGACATTATTACTATGGACAACCGCTCCATCCAGCGTTTTATCCGCGAGTGCGATATGAAGGATATGGTTTATGCACTTAAGAATGCAAATAAACAGATTGCGGATGTTATCTTCACCAATATGTCTACCCGTATGAAGGACAGCATTCAGTCTGATATGGAGGTTACGGTTAATGTCCGCTTAAGAGATGTTGAAGAGGCTCAGCAGAGAATCGTTGGTATCATCAGGCGCCTGGAGGAAGAAGGCGAGCTGATCATCAGCAAGGGCGGAAAGGATGATATTATTGTCTAATATTATTAAGGGCGCGCAGCTTTCAGACCGTGTTCTGAAGTATGGATTTGACCAGGCGTTTGAAGATATTATGGTGAAACCAAAAACCGAAGAACAGAAACACAACGAAGAGGGAGAGCAAAAGCTGGAGCAGTTCCTGGATAAAGCTGAGGAGGAATACCTTCAGGCTGCCGAGGTATATTATGAAAATGCCATAAAGGTGTCCGCTGAGATTACGGATAAGGCCAGAGAAGAGGCGGAAACAATCCGTGCTGAGGCAAAGGAAGCAGGACATCAGGAGGGCTATGACGCGGGATTTTCAGAAGGCTACAAAAAAGCTTATGAGGATCACAAGGCGGAACTGGATCTTCAGATCGAAGAATTCCAGGCTGCCATGAAAGCCACCATCGAGCGTGTTACAGAAGAGAAGGATAAAATTCTGGAAAGGTACATGGATGATTTAAAGAAAATCACCCTGACCATAGCGGAAAAGATCATTCAGACCAGTCTGAAATCCAGCGGAGAGATCATCAAGCGGATGATCGCCGCCGCTGCCGGCAAGCTGAAAAAGACTCAGTGGGTGAAAATCTATGTTTCACAAAAGGATGCAGGAATGATGATACAGGGAGATGCGGGATTATTAAACGAACTGTCCCACATTTCAGGAAATATCAAGATTATTGCCATGGATCATGCGGAGGATGGTACCTGTATCATCGAACTGCCGGAAGAGATTATTGACGTCAGCGTGAATACCCAGATAGAAAATATAAAGGGCATTCTCAATAACGCGAGACTGTAACAGGAGGAATCCCCATGTTTAAAGAGCTGTCTGATCTCATTATGAAAACGGAGACCATTGACCATATCGGAAAGATTGAAAATATTGTGGGGATGTCTATGGAAGCCTCCGGCGGAAAGGCCAGTATCGGGGACATTGCCTATATTTATAACGAAGACAGGAAAGAGCAGATACCCGTAGAAGTGGTGGGGTTTAAAGACGATAAAATTCAGCTCATGGCCTATGAAAATATGAATGGAATTGCCGCAGGCAGTTTTGTGCGCAATACGAAACGCCGTTTAAAGATTCCGGTGGGAGACTTTCTAAGGGGCCGGATCATAGATGCAAAGGGAGATCCAATGGATGGAAAAGGTCCCTTTGATTCTTCAAGGTATTATTATGTGGAAAATCCCTATATCAATCCTTTGACCCGTCCGCCAATTACGGACAAGCTGGAATTTGGGGTTAAGGCCATTGATGGTATGAATACCATTGGAAAAGGACAGCGTATTGGAATTTTTGCAGGCAGCGGCGTTGGTAAAAGTACCCTTTTGGGAATGATTGCCAGAAACGTCAAAGCCGACATAAATGTGGTGGCCCTTGTAGGCGAGCGAGGACGAGAGGTCAGGGAGTTTATAGAAAAGGACTTAGGGCCGGAAGGAATGGAACGGTCTGTTCTGGTGGTAGCCACATCGGATCAGCCTGCCATGCTTCGTATGAAGTGCCCCCTGGTGGCAACCACCATAGCGGAATATTTTAAAAATCAGGGCAAGGACGTGCTGCTGATGATGGACTCTCTGACCAGGTTTGCCATGGCTCAGAGAGAAATAGGCCTTGCTATAGGGGAGCCGCCGGTAGCAAGAGGTTATACTCCTTCCATTTACGCTGAGTTTCCCAAGCTTTTGGAACGAAGCGGTAATTTTGGGGAAGGCTCCATTACAGGAATTTATACGGTTCTGGTGGAAGGCGATGATACCAATGAACCCATTGCGGATACTGTGCGGGGTATTGTGGATGGTCACATCGTTTTAAGCAGAAAGCTGGCAAATGCAAACCATTTCCCGGCCATTGATGTAAGTGCCAGTATTTCCCGACTGATGACTAACATTGTGTCCGAGGAACACCGAAAACTCGCTTCGGAAATCAGGGATATTTTAAGTATTTATGAAAAAAACGAAGATTTGATTTCAATCGGTGCCTATAAAAGCGGCACCAATCCCAAACTGGATTTGGCTATTGCCAGAATTGACAGGGTCAACCAGTTCCTGTGCCAGGGGATCCAGGAAAATGACACTTATGAAAATATATTGGTTAAGATGAAATCGATTTTAGCGTAAGCGCTGAAAAGGAGGATGGAGATGAAAAAGTTTAACTTTCCTCTTGATACTGTTTTAAATTACAAGGATCAGGTTTTGGACAATTTAAAAAGCGAACATGCTCAAATATTGGCCAAGGTAGCGCAGCAGGAGAATAAGATCAATATGATGGCTGACCAGAGAAATGCTGCCTGTGCAAAGTTTAAGGAAGAGACGCAGACAGGAATCTCCATCAATGCCATGCGCGAATATGAAGCCTATATCACTCATATGGGGAAGAAGATACTGGCGGAACAGGGGGTATTGCTGACGCTTAAAAGGAAAGAAGAGCAGAAGCGTTCCCAGGTGGTAGAGGCCAGGAAAGAGAAAGCCTCTATTGAAAAATTAAAAGAGAAAAAACTGACCCTGTATAACAAAGAGGCACAGCGCAGTGAAGAGCTGTTCATTGAGGAGTTTGTTTCCAATACCATGTCAGTCCGTAACAACAGGTGATCCTGCCGGAGAAACAGACTTTGGCAGTTTACCATAGAAAATAAGATGGCGTATGCCTATAAAAGGAAAGGAGGGAAAAGATGGCAGAAGTGAAAAACAGCAGCATAGACTTATTGACCAGGCAGATGCCGGGCGCCCGGAAAAAGGAAGAAAAGGCAGTTGATGGATTTTCCGGTTTCAGAACAATGCTGAAAAGCAAGAATCAGAAAAAAGACGGCGGGAATGAAGAAGCTAAGGATTCTGGAAATATTGCAGAAGGTGCGGCGGCTGAAACTGCGGCAGCCCTGGCAGCCGCCGGTACGGTGGAAGCGCAGAATCCGGGAGATATGCTCCGGCTGATGGGACAGGGGCTGGTCCAGAAGCTGGCGGAAGGTCCTGTAACAGACAATGTTCAGGGAGTAATGCCGGATGAAGGCGAAAAGGTACAGGTCATGGATCCGTTCCAGACATTGAATCAGCTCCGGTTTCAGAATTTATCGGAAAAGTCCGGACAGGAGTCTGTATTTAAGGAAGCTGCAGCAACGGCTCTTTTACCGGAAGCAGAGGGAAAGACGCATGACACAGGTCTGGCAGATAAGACCGGAATGCTGATAAAAGCAGATCACAAGGAATCAACTGGTCACAAGGAATCTTTGGATCCGGAAATTTTAGGACAGACTGATGGGTCTGGTTCTGACCAGGCAGGCAAAGAGAATATTCTGGGAACCATGCAGCTCAAAGGGGCGTCTGAGGCTCCTGTGAGAAACGAGGAAGAATCAGTTGTGTCTGTGCAAAGGGGAAAAACAGAGGAGAAACCGGCTTTTACTGAAAAAGACGAAAAGAAACCGGAAAAAGATCCGGGAATCATCCGGGAAAGCTCTTATGAACCCAATCATTTGCTCCATATTAAGTCCGGAAAGGATGAGGCCGTTTCTACTACGGTAAATGCTGAAAATCTGGAAGGATTGGAGACAAAACTGTCCCAGCAGATTTTAAATCAGATTCATGCAGGCAGCAAAGAACTGGATATACAGCTGGAGCCTCATAATCTGGGCAAGATCCGAATCAGGATTTCTTATGAGGACAGTCAGATCAGCGTATCTGTTTTGTGTTCAGAGAGCAGAACCTTAAAACTGTTATCCCAGTCAGCCGGAGAATTAGGGACGATCCTGGAAAACAATTTGGAACGTCCGATTCAGATTTTTGTGGACAAGCAGGGAGCTGATTATCTGAACAATCAGAAGGAACAGGGCGGCGGACAGGAACAGCACCAGCCCCAGCATGAAAACAGGAAAGAAGAAAGCCATGAAGATTTCATTCAAAAGCTGAGACTTGGAATCTTTGAAACCGGCGGTACAGAAGACAACGAAACACCATAGATAAGGAGAGAAAAATGTCAGATGTAAGTTCCGTGAACAACTATAGTTCTCTTATAAACGCGCTTACAAGCAACTCCACAACTTCAAGCGGCGGTGAGCTGACGACAGACGGCTTTTTTAAGCTTCTGGCTGCACAGCTTCAAAATCAGGACATGTCAAATCCCATGGACAACTCAGAGATGATGACCCAGATGACTCAGATCGCCATGATGCAGGCAATGAATAATTTCTCTACCGCCATGGAGGATTTTTCCCAGATCAATACCATTAACTATGGAACTTCCATGATGGGCAAAGAAGTAATGCTTGCCACCACAGATAAAACCGGTCAGATAAAAAAACTCAACGGCACGGTAACAAGAGTGGATATTTTCAGCGGTGTTCCCACACTCTACATCAACGATGATGATAAGACCGGGTATTCCATTGCCAATGTTATGTCTGTTTATGAAAAGGGACATGCTCCTGTTGAGGAGACGGATCCTGATAAAGAGACGGATCCTGACAAAGAGACTGACACCGGCACTGATCCAAATGTTGATACCAATACCGGCACGGACACGAATCAGTAGAACATTGCTGAGGGAGACGGAGGTGAGGAACTATGATAAACAAAGTAAACCAATATGAAGACGTCAGGCAGCTGAAACTGCGGAATGCGGCAGCTGTATCCCAGTGCGGCAACAGCTTCGGCGATATACTGAAGAACCGTATTGGAAGCAAGGACGAACTTCAGTTTTCCCGGCATGCGGCAGAACGGGTCAACCAGCGCGGAATTGAGATGTCAGAGCCATTTTTAAATGACTTACAGTCCGCAGTGGAAAAGGCCAGGCTAAAAGGTGCAAAGGATGTGGTTATTATCAGTGAGAAGGGAGCGTTTATTGTGAATGTTCCAAACAACACGGTTGTAACGACCATGTCAGGAAGCGAAATGAAGGAAAACATTTTTACCAATATTGACAGCGCCATCTTATTATAGCTGGACCATTTATGGAGGCTTTTCCTGCATGTCCGATTGACTGCGGAAGGATGGTAATTATACAGAAGAAAGGAATACATATCGTATGGTCAAATCAATGTTCGCTGGTGTGGCAGGCCTTAGGGCTCACCAGTCAAAAATGGATATCATCGGTAACAATATAGCTAATGTTAATACATGGGGATATAAGGCAGCAAGCATGTCTTTTAAGGACACCATGTACCAGACCACATCTTCCAGTTCAGGCGGAAGCACCCAGACCGGAGGTTATGGCGGTACCAATGCGGGACAGATAGGATATGGAGTTACTACAGGTTCCATTACTTATGACTTTACCAAGGGAGGTATGGCTCCGTCTGCCAATGGTCTGGATTGTATGATCGACGGCACCGGCTTTTTCATCGTTGGTCCGATGATTAACGGCGGAAGTCTTCCTCTGGGCGAAGAGGATGCGCTTAAATCAAGCGGATTGTATCTTTCCAGAGTCGGTAAGTTTCAGGTGGATGGCAACGGTTATCTGACAGATGATTCAGGTAATTATGTGTATGGCTTTACAAGAACCGGGGACTTGACCGGCTCCAGCTTTGATACCACGGCCCTGACCCCTCTTAAAATTCCTACAAAGTCCGATATGGCAGGTTTAAGCAATAAAGGCGCCACGGATAAAATTGCTGATGCAAAGAAGAAGCTGGAAGAGGCGAGAGCATTATTTAATGCCATGAGTGTGGAACTGGGAAATGCAAGAGATGCTTATATTGTGGCTAATGATAAGTATACCAGCGCATATACTGCCGCCGGTATTGCCGGATATAAGACTGACCTGGATACAAAAAAGACTGCCATGGATGATGCTTACCGCATATGGCTGGAAGACAAGGATAATACAACTGCAAAGACGGATTATCTTGCAGCAAAGACAGCTTATGACCAGGCAAACAGTGCATTTATCGTAGCCCAGGCCAGTGTCCGTAAAGCAACTCCTTTGGCTGCGACGAAAGTAACGGAGCTAAATGATGCTGTTACAGCTTACACAACGGCATATACGGCTTATATTATGTCAGATCCTTCCACAGACCCTGATTATGATACAAAGAAAACAGCCTATACCACAACAAAGTCCGCATTGGATAAAATACAGGAAGAATTGTCAAAAATTGAGGACAAATCTCCGGAAGGCCTGCGTGATTCCGCAAAACAGGCAGTGGATGCTGCGGAGGCAAAGGTGACTGCGGCTAAAACAACGGTTGAAAACGCAGAAAAGACCCTGGCAACCGCTCAGAATTCGGCTACTTCCACAGCGGTAGGCAACGCTTCGGCAGATGACACTTTGGCATCGCTTACAAATTATAAAATTCAGACAGATGGTACTGTGGTGGGAACCTCAGATGAAGGGACTACCATTACCATCGGAAAGATTGCCCTGGCCGGTGTACAAAATACAGGCGGTCTTGAAAAGGACAGCGGCTATTATTATACCCTTGGTGCCAATACAGGTAATGTAAGCGTCTATGAGGGCGGAGGTACGGAAGGACGTATCCTTGGTAATTATTTAGAGCAGGCAAAGGTTGATCTTGCCACGGAAATGACCGAAATGATCACCACTCAGAGAGGGTTTCAGGCAAACTCAAAGATCATTACGGTAACAGATCAGATGTTAGACGAATTAGTTAATATGAAGCGTTAATAATATGCTTTTACATTGATTCGGGGAGGCTTCTGCCGCCTCCCCAGACTTAAGGAGTGATAGAAAACTATGATTCGTCTTACAAGACTGAATGACGAGGAGTTTGTAATAAACTGCGGACAAATTGAAAGGGTTGAAACCATCCCGGAATCAAATATAATATTGGTCAGCGGAAAGCACTATGTGGTAAAAGAAAGTGTAGATGAGATCATCAACCGAGTGATTGAGTATAATGCCCGAATATATGCATGTGCGCAGAGAATGAAAGTTTAATCCAGGCATTACCTGGGCTATGGGAGGTTATTCATGGATGTATCGTTGATTGTCGGCTGGGTATTGGGAACTGTTTTGATTATTTATGGAATCGGGTTGCAGAAAATCGGAAATTTCGTTGACATACCCAGTGTTATCATCGTTGTTGGAGGTACTATGGCAGCTTTGATCGCCAGTTACCCATTTAAAGTTCTTGCACAGGTTCCAAAACATATTGGAATCATGCTCAGTCCCCAAAGATACAATGCGGAAAAGGTCATTGATACCTTGGTGGACATGGCTAAAACAGCCAGAAAAAAAGGACTTTTAGTCTTAGAGGAACAGGCGAACGGAATTAAAGACCCCTTTCTTAAGCAAAGTGTTATGCTGATCGTGGATGCAATGGATGCGGAAAAGATCAGGGAAATGCTGGAGAGTGAGGTGGCGGCCATGTCTGAGCGCCATGATCAGGATGTCAGCATGTATGAAAAAGGAACCTCAGTGGCTCCGGCTTTTGGTATGATCGGTACTTTAGTGGGACTTGTTAATATGTTGAAAAGTATGAATATGGATGGGGGAGGCGCAAACAGTCTGGGAGCCGACATGTCGGTTGCCCTGATTACCACATTTTATGGCTGTGTTTTAGCCCATTTGCTGTTCGGCCCCATGGCAAAAAAGCTTCGTATCCGAAATGATGAGGAAATGTTGTATAAACAAATCATCATTGAAGGAGTACTGTCCATCCAGGCAGGAGATAATCCCAAATATCTGGAAGAAAAGCTATTGTCTTATCTGTCCCAGGGGCAACAGAATAAGATTATGAAGAAAAAAGCCGGCAGTGTCGGAAAAGAAGACGCTTCGCCATCATAAGCTCTTCTGGATCAAGGGCAGTTACTTAAAACAGGGAAACAGGTGGTTATATGATAAAGAAAGATAAGAAGCCGGAAGAGCTTGGAAGCTGGATGGATACATATGGAGACATGGTTACATTGTTGCTGTGCTTTTTTGTCCTTCTGTATTCTATGTCCTCCGTTGACCAGACCAAATGGAGGCTGCTGGTGCAAAGCTTTAATCCCAGCGCTCTGGAAGGATCGGATCAGGTCGTTCTGGATGCCAAGGTAACGGAAGGCGACGGGCAATTGACTGGTAATGTTCCCACTGACGGGGGTGGAGTAACAGATTTTAATGAACTGTATCTGGTTTTGAAAAAGGTTGTTGAGGATCGAAATATGCAGGATTCTGTAGAAATTACCCAGGGGGATGGCTTCACATTCATTTCATTTCGTGATAAAGTGTTTTTCGATGGAGACAGTTCGGTTTTGCGGCAGGAGGGAAAGGATGTTCTTGATCAATTTGCCGCTGCCATGTCACAGGCAAATAATTCAATAAAAGAGGTTCAGGTATTAGGGCATACATCCCAGGGCAGCCCGGAAAGGCCTAATAATATTCGTAATGACAGAATGCTGTCTGCACAGCGTTCCGCGGAAGTTATTATCTATCTCCAAATCAAGAATGCAGTTTCCCCGGAAAAGCTGGTGGGCATAAGCTTTGGACAGTTCCGTCCGATTGCCCAGTTTGGTACGGAAGAAGGACGGGCCCAAAACCGCCGTGTGGAAATCCTGATAACCAAGAATGATACGGTAGAGAAATCCCTGGAGGAATACTACAACCAGGTGTATTATAACAATCGGGAAGAAACAGGCAATTAAATAATTAGCGGGAGTGAAACAGATGGCTGAAATATTATCTCAAAGTCAGATTGACGCGCTGCTCAATTCTCTCCAGGGAACAGATGAGCCTATTGAAGACATTGAAAAGAAAGAAAGCGAAATAAAATACAGGAAGTATGATTTTTACAGTCCGAAAAAGTTTACAAAAGATAAACTTAAAATATTAAAAAGCATTTTTGATAATTATTCCAGAATTGCAGGCTCCCAGATCAATAGTTTATTCCGCACATCCAGCGAATTGTCAGTGGTTACTGTGGAGGAACAAAGATATTATGAATTCGGCAATGCTCTTAGTGACAATGATGTTCTCACCCTTGTCAATGTAACGCTGCCGGACAGTTCCAAGAATCCTCCGCTTTTGATCAACGTCAGTAT
This sequence comes from Lachnospiraceae bacterium, assembly GCA_902363835.1. Lineage (GTDB taxonomy): Bacteria > Bacillota > Clostridia > Lachnospirales > Lachnospiraceae > Lacrimispora. The sequence goes on along the minus strand of CABJBM010000017.1, from coordinate 41,404 downwards.
GACACTGATGTTAAGCCTTATTGACCGGATGCTTGGAGGCGTGGGAGATGATATTACTGTTGACGCATCTTATACTTATACGGAAATTGAGATCGTATTGTACCGGAGAGTGATCCAATATATTATTGGTGCGTTAAAGGATTCGTGGTCCAGCTATATCAATCTGAATTTTGAACTGGACAGACTGGAAGAAAATCCAAGTATGTTTCAGGAAATCGGCGTGGATGAAACCATTGTGATCGTGGTGATTGATGTGGATATGAAAGAGTGTTCAGGAAGACTTAATGTATGCATTCCGGGAAATTTACTCATGAATATTTTTGACATCATGGATAAACGGAAGCACAGCGCCATGGGGGATGAGGCCAACAGCCAGGACAATAAGCAGGAAATCATGAACAGCATTAAGGCTTCTGACCTGCAGGTTCGTGCTCAGGTAGGAGAAGCGGTGATTACCCTTGATGATGTATACAATCTTCATGTGGGAGATGTCGTTAATTTAGGCACTCCAAAGGATTCGAACGTACAGCTGTATGTGGAAGGCCAGCCATGGTTCAGAGGCCAGTTGGGTGTCCATAAACGGAACGTGGCGGTTCGGATCGAGGACCATGTTGAAAATGTTGAAAAAGGAAATTACCAGACCGGTGAAAACTGAGTCAGGGATTACATAAAGAATTAAGGATAATAAAAGGAGATGCAAAGAAATGGCGAAAATATTATTAGTAGATGATGCGGCGTTTATGAGAATGATGATTAAGGATACCCTGACAAAGAACGGGTATACCGATCTGTACGAGGCTTCCGATGGGGCACAGGCAGTACAGATGTTTTCTGAAATCAATCCGGACCTTGTGATCATGGACATCACCATGCCGAATATGGATGGGCTGGAAGCTTTAAAGTTAATCAGGGCAAAATCACCCAATGCAGCAGTTGTTATGTGCTCTGCTATGGGACAGGAGAGCATGGTAATCGAAGCAATCAAATCCGGCGCAAAAGACTTTATTGTGAAGCCTTTTAAGCCAGACCGTATACTGAAAACAGTCACAGGTATCATCGGCTAGATCTTACGCTAGAGGAGGGTACATATGTCGTTCTTAAGTTCTATGAACATCAGTGCGTCGGCAATGACAGCACAGCGTCTTCGGCTGGACATTGCATCGGAGAACATTGCAAATATTGATACTACAAGGACAGAAGCCGGTGGCCCTTACCGGAGAAAGATGGTAGTTCTTGAAGCCAGAAGTGAAAATAATTTCCGGAGGGTCCTGATGAATGCGGCTGGTTTAGGCCGGCAGCAAAGTAACGGGGGCGTCAGGGTTTCACAGGTCGTGGAAGATGCCAGTCCCTTCAAGTCCGTCTACAGCCCGGAACATCCGGATGCAGATGAAAATGGCTATGTGCAGATGCCCAATGTGGATCTGATTAAGGAGACTGTGGACAGTATGTCCGCAACCAGGTCTTATGAAGCCAACATAACTGCATTTAATGCGATAAAGATGATGGCTTCCAAGGCATTGGAAATCGGGAAATAAGGCGCGATATGGCATAGAGGGCTAAATGAGTATAGAGGGAGAAGAGTTGTATGGATTCGAAGAATTTTAGCGCATTTGAGATTGATGCCATAGGTGAAATACTGAATATAAGCCTGGGAGCCTCAGCCACTGCAGTATCTACCATGCTCAATTCCAGAGTTGATATTACCACACCGGTGGTTAAAGTTTTATCAAAAGATGAATTTGAAATTTCAAATCTGGAACCGGCAATAGGAGTGGAGATTACTTATATAGAAGGACTTAGCGGAAGTAATCTCATGCTTTTAAAGAGACATGATGTAAAAGTAATTGTAGATATGCTGATGGGGATGGAAACCCCGGAGGAAGAGTTCGAGCTGAATGAACTGAATATCAGTGCGATTTGTGAGGTCATGAATCAGATGATGGGCTCATCTGCAACGGCTCTGTCTGAATTCCTGAGTAAGACCGTTAATATTTCAACTCCTACTTCCTTTGAGGTTGGGGATATTGATGATTTCAAAAATAAATATTACCATAATGAAAAACTTATGGTAGTCGTGGGGTTCACATTAAAGATTGCGGATCAGCTGGAAAGTGAGTTTATTAATGTAATGCCTCCAAGCCTTGCAAAGGAATTGGTTGGAGGATTTTTCCCTCAGGAGAACGAGGTTCAGGATTCCATTCCGGAACCAGCCCCAATGCCGACACCGGTCCCGGCTCCAGTGCCGGCCCCGGCCCCTTCCATGTCAGGGGGAGGAATTCTGTCTCAGGAGGAGATCGAAAGGCTGATAGCGGGCAGCGCACAGACACAACCGGCCCCAGAGCCTCAAAAAGCTCCGGAACCGGCCCGGCCCACAGGTGGTATTCTGTCCCAGGAGGAGATCGAGAAGCTTTTGGCAGGCAGCATGGCTCCAGAGCCTCCGAAAGCAGAACAGAAGCCGGCTCCGGCTTTGGCGCCCACTGGTCATATGTCTGAAACCGACCAGATGGCAATGCAGCAGATGATGCAGCAGATGCAGATGCAGCAGCAAATGATGCAGCAGATGCAGCAGATGATCCTGCAGCTGCAGAACAATGGACAGCAAAGTGCTCAAAAGAAAGAAGTTCAGGAACCCAAGACCATTAATGTTAAGCCGATTCCCCAGAACAACCTGCGGGAAGGCGATGTAAGCTATGAAGAGCAGGAGGAAAACCGGGAATTAATCATGGGTGTACCTCTTGAGGTATCTGTTGAGATCGGCAGAACCAGAAAGCTGGTAAAGGAAATTCTTGAATTTACCAAGGGTTCTTTGGTGATTCTGGATAAGCTGGCCGGCGATCAGGTGGATTTATATGTAAATGGCCGGTGTATTGCGAAAGGTGATGTGGTTGTCGTTGATGATAATTTCGGTATTCGTATTACAGAAATTACGAAGAAGAACGCAGAGTAGAGAGGAAGTGGCTGTATTTGAGCAGTATCATTAGTCTGGCATCGGTGCTGATTCTTACCGTTTTGATTCTATATCTGAGTCATTTATTTACAAAAAGCCTTGGAAATGGGATCGGAATGAAGCGGGGTGGGACCTGTATGCAGATGCTGGACAGGCTTCCCCTTGGACAGGATAAAGCAGTGGCGGTTATCCGCGCTGGAAGCCGCTATTATCTGATTGGTATTGCCTCTTCTCAAATTACTCTGCTTGCGGAGCTTTCTGAAGAGGAAGTTCCCAAAGAAACAGCTGCGCCTCCTTCTTTTGGAGCAGATGGATACGAGAATTTTAAAAACATATTAAAGAAATACACAGACAGACACAAGAAAGATGTGTGAGGAGGAATGGAATGAATACAGATGCCTTGGTTAATATAAACGGAGGAAGGGTGCCAACCCTGGAGCTTTTTCTCATTCTGACCATCATTTCATTGCTGCCTTCTATATTAGTGATGATGACATCCTTTACCAGGATTGTCATTATCTTGTCGTTTACCAGAAATGCTTTGGGAATCCAGCAGACTCCTCCCAATATGGTGCTCGTAGGAATTGCACTGTTTTTGACCTTATTTATTATGGATCCTGTAATAAAGGATGTGAATACCAACGCTTACCAGCCGTATATTAAGGAGGAAATCAGCCAGGGAGAGGCCTTGAAACGGGCTCAGGTTCCCATGAAGAGATTTATGCTGAAGCAGACAGAAAAGACGACCCTGAATCTTTTTGTTGACATGTCAAATACGGATATGCCGGAAAACATCGAGGACCTTCCAATGACAGTGGTAATTCCGTCATTTATGACCTCCGAGTTAAAAAGAGCATTTACGGCCGGTTTTATGATCTTTCTGCCATTTATGCTGGTGGATATTGTTGTATCAAGTACCCTGATGTCCATGGGTATGGTCATGCTTCCTCCGGCTATGATTTCCCTTCCGTTTAAATTGCTTTTATTTGTAACAGTAAATGGCTGGGAGCTTTTGTTCACAAGTCTGGTTAAGAGTTTTCATTACTGACGGGAGGATAGGATATGACGGAAGTTGCGCTTAGCAGTTTGATGTATGAAATGTTTGGGCTGGCAGTGAAGCTGGCTGGTCCGGTGCTGGTGGTGAGTATGATAATCGGTGTTATTATTTCTATCCTGCAGGCCGCCACACAGATACATGAGCAGACCATTACCTTTGTTCCAAAACTGATTGTCATAGGGCTGATCCTTTTGATAATGGGGAGCAATATGATGGATACTCTATGCGATTTTACCATACATATTTTCAGCACCATGTTAGGATAGAGGGAAAGGAACGTTTAAATGCCGGATATAGGACAAATGATGCTGTTTTCCCTGATTTTCATGAGGCTGTCGGGCTTTATCCTGCTGAATCCGATTTTGGGAAGAAGGAATATTCCCAATGTTGTAAAGGGCGGAATGGTCATGGTATTTACCCTCCTGATCTATTCTTTTTCATCAGCCCAGGTGCCGGAACCGGTTAATTCCATAGAATTTGCAGTATTGATGTTAAAAGAATTTATGATGGGCTATGTCATTGGGTTTGTTATGGATTTGTTTCTCATGGTCATCACCTTTGCAGGTTCTGTCATAGATTTCCAGATGGGATTGTCCATGGCAACGATTTATGACCCTCAGAGCAATGCCCAGGTCGCTGTTACCGGAGGACTTTGGAATGTCTATTTCATTCTTCTTTTCTTTGCGGTGGATGGACATCTGGCTCTCATCAAGCTGCTTATTAAATCAGCGGAGACAGTTCCATATGGGCAGGTGGTTTTAGGAACAAAAGTAGCATGGGCGATGATTGAAGTATTCATTCAGTGTATAATCATGGCCATTAAGTTTTCATTTCCTATTATAGCAATCGAATTTATAACGGAAATAGCGGTGGGAATCCTGATGAAAATGATTCCTCAGATCAACGTGTTTGTTGTGAACATACAGGCCAAGCTCATAATTGGGCTCCTTATGCTGCTTTTCCTGTTTTCTCCCATGTCAGATTATTTGGGAGATGTAGTAAACCAGATGCTTCTTACGGTCCAGAGTATGATCAGGCTTATGTAAGCCTTAAGCAAATACCCTGCGGGTATGCCTTGAAGCCCGGTGACCGATAAAGCGGGTCAGGCTCTAAATCTGGGCGGGCCCTGTCCGGAAAAGAGGAAAGGATGTGATGAACGGCAATGGCAGGTGATTCAAAAACCGAGAAAGCCACACCCAAAAAACGGAAGGATGAACGAAAGAAAGGCCATGTTGCCGTCAGTAAGGATGTGGTAATGGTTGCTTCACTTCTTGGCATATTCATGATGCTGAAGCTGTTATTTCCTTTCATGTACAAAACCTTGCGGAATTATATGATAAAGTATATAAGCCTGGCACCGTCGGTGGAGACGCTGTCCGATTATACCACAAAGGCATATATGGATACGGTGGAAGCTGTTGCAAAGGCTTCTCTTCCCATTCTTCTGTTTTCTGTCCTGCTGGCAGTGGTTGCCACAGGAGTTCAGACAAGGTTTCTTTTTACCAAAAGTAATATGGCTCCCAAATTTAACCGGCTTAATCCGCTTCAGGGAATCAAGAATATCCTGTCGGCCAAAAGCCTTGTGGAGCTGTTAAAAAGCATGATAAAAATCACAATTTTGATTCTGATCCTTTACCAGATCATTAAAGGGGATTTAAGAGCGGTGGCAAGGACCATTGACATGGAGCTTCAGGATTCAGCGGTTTATGTGCTGAGCGCCATTCTCGAAATGATCGTAAAGGTTTCCATCATATTTCTGGCGATTGCCGGATTTGACTATTTTTACCAGTGGTGGGATTTTGAACGCCAGATCAAGATGTCAAAGCAGGAATTAAAGGAAGAATACAAGCAGACGGAAGGAAACCCTGAAATCAAGGGAAGGATCCGTAACATTCAGAGGGAACGTGCCCGTTCCAGAATGATGCAGGCGGTCCCGACTGCAGATGTGATCGTGCGTAATCCTACCCATTACGCGGTGGCATTGCGGTATGATATTGAAAAGGACAGCGCGCCTGTACTTGTGGCAAAAGGCCAGGATGAACTGGCTCTCAGAATTGTAGCGGTAGGTGAGGAACATGGGGTGTATGTGCTTGAAAATAAGCCCTTAGCCAGAGGAATTTACGCCGGCACCAAGGTGGGGGCTGAGATCCCGCCGGAATACTACGGCACGGTCGCTGAAATTCTTGTTTACGTATACCGTATGAATAACAAGATTATAGAATAGATGAGAGCGGCAGAGATACTTGAAAGAAATGGTGTAAAAGAATGAAGAATTTACTGAAAAATTCCGTAGTAATTTTTGTTATTACGATTGTACTTCTGTTGATTATCCCATTGCCTCCATTCTTATTGGATGTAATGATTATCATAAATATTTCTCTTTCCATGATAATCTTATTGATAACCATGAACATAAGAGAGCCATTGGAATTTTCCATTTTTCCGGCTCTGCTTTTGGTTACCACCCTCCTGCGTTTAGGGTTAAATGTATCTACTACACGTAACATCTTATCCCACCAGGGATCATCCGGCCAGGTGATCAAGGCTTTTGGTGATTTCGTATTGCAGGGAAATATAGTCGTTGGTTTTATCATATTCCTGATCCTGGTATTAGTAAACTTCCTTGTTATTACAAAAGGTACGGAGCGTGTATCAGAGGTTGCGGCCAGATTTACTCTGGATGCAATGCCGGGAAAGCAGATGGCTATTGATGCGGATTTAAGCTCAGGCCTGGTCAATGAACAGGAAGCCAAAATAAGGCGGTATAAGATTCAGAAAGAAGCGGATTTTTACGGAGCCATGGATGGTGCTACCAAGTTTGTAAAGGGAGACGCCATCATGTCCATAATTGTTACCGCCATTAACTTTATCGGCGGAACCATCATTGGTATGGTGCAGTCAAATATGCCTTTTAATGAGGTTTTGACCGTTTATTCCATAGCAACGGTGGGTGACGGACTTGTTTCTCAGCTTCCTGCCCTTTTGATCTCCACAGCCACAGGTATGATCGTTACCAGAGCTGTTTCAGAAGGCAGCTTGAATGAAGACGTTTCCGCTCAGTTCCTGGCTCAGCCTAAGGCTATTATGATCACCGGTTTTGTCATGTTCGTTCTCATGCTGGTTCCTGGAATGCCGAAGTTTCAGCTGGCGATTATGGCTGTTGCGCTGGTGACTGTGGGATACCGTCTGCAGCAGAAGGTAAGGCAGGCGGCAGTGAGAAACCAGGAAATTGCGGCAGCTTCCATGATGGAAGAGAGCGCTCAGCCTGTGGCAGATGAAGAATCCTATTACCGGGATGTAAACAATGTATATTCGCTCATTAATGTGGAGCCTATAGAAATGGAATTCGGCTACAGCCTGATTCCATTAATAGATGAAAACAGCGGCGGCAAGATGATTAACCGGATCGTCATTTTCAGAAGGCAATATGCCCAGGATATGGGATTTGTCATCCCCTCTGTCAGACTGAGGGACAGCTCAAGCTTAAACACCAATCAGTATATTATTAAGATCAGAGGGGAAGAAGTGGCCAGGGGGGAGATTCTGGTTGACTATTACCTGGCGCTTGAACCTCCCGGTCTTTCCGGAGAGGTTGACGGAATCGAAACAGTGGAGCCTGCTTATGGAATCCCAAGTAAATGGATCCGTCCTGAAAACAAGGAAATGGCGGAAATTTACGGATACACGGTTATTGATCCTCTTTCCGTTATGCTGACCCATCTGTCTGAAACCATCAGACAGCACGCCTATGAATTGTTAGGGCGTCAGGAGGTCATGCAGCTGTTGGAAAACGTCAAAAAGCATTCCGCAGAATTAGTTGATGAGCTGTTTCCAAACCAGTTTACTTACAGCAGCTTTCAAAAAATTCTCAACAATCTTTTAAAGGAAGGCGTACCGGTCAAGGATATGGAGACGATACTGGGAACCATTGTAGACTCGATTCCAACGACCAGGGATATGGATGTAATTACTGAAAATATCAGAATCGCCTTAAAGAGGACCATAACAAGGATGTTCTGTGACGGAGGTCAGATGAAGGTTCTTACTCTGGATGCGGAGCTGGAAAAAAATATTATCGGAAGCATGGCAAAGGGAGAACAGGGAGTTTATCTGGCCCTCAGTCCGGATGTGATGCAGTCTGTGATCAGTCAGCTGGGTGAGCAGATCAAAAAGTTCAGCGACTTGGATCAAAAGCCGGTCATTCTTACAAGCCAGGTTGTCAGACTTTATTTTTACCGTTTGATTGAACAGTTCTATCCTAATGTGTACGTACTTTCATTTAATGAGATTGCAAATAATATTCAGATTCAGGCAGTTGGAAATATCACCATTTGACAGGGTATTGTGTCAGAAAGGCGGTGTTAGTCGGAATGGAACAGGATTTCACCCAATATACGAATGAAGATTTATTAATTAAATATAAGCGGACAAAAGATATCAAGATGAAGCATGAGCTGGTCATGCGCTATATGTATATGGTCAGAAGTATTTCCATTCAGATGCGGGATGTGTATTTGAGCTTTGCCCAGGTGGAGGATATTGTCAATGAAGGCGTGCTGATCATTATGAGTGGAATTGAGAAATTTGATCCGGAAATGAACGTTAAATTTGAAACTTATATTTCCAAGAGGATCCGTGGCATGATCATTGATATGGCGCGGAAGCAGGACTGGATTCCAAGAAGCGTGAGAAAGAATGCCAAGGAACTGGATAACGCTGTGATGGAATTGTGCAACCGGCTTGGGCGTTTTCCTTCTCCAAAGGAAACCGCAGATTATATGAATATCAGCCTGGAGAAATACCAGGAAGCCCTTGGCAAAACCAATGTTTACAGTGTTCTGTCTCTGGATATGGTTCTGGAGGCAGGAAGTGACAATAAAAAAACAGTGCAGCTTCCGGCAGTCAATGAAAATGAACAGCCAGAAGATCATTATCTCCAGGAAGAGTTTAAACAGATTCTGGTACAGGCAATAAATAATTTAAAGGAAAATGAGCAAAAGGTTATTTCACTGTATTATATGGACGAATTAAATATGAAAGAGATTGCACAGGTCATGAATGTCAGCGAGCCGAGAATTTCACAGATTCATTCCAATGCGATTCAAAAGCTGAAGCTGTATCTGACCGGTTTTATAAATGGGAAATAGGAAAGGGGCAAAACTCTATGTTTCATGGATTTTATAATCTGGCATCAGGAATGCTGTACCAGAATCGGAATTTAAATGTGATCAGCAACAATATGGTCAATGTCAGCACTCCGGGCTACAAGTCGGACAAGCTGGTCAGCACCACTTTTAAGGATGAGATGCTTTACAGAAACGGCAACAGGGATAAAACCAATCCTGTGGAGATTGGATCCGTATCCATGATCCGCGCCGCCAGAGCCACGAAAACATCTTATGATCAGGGAACCGTGGAGGAGACGGGAGGAAACTTAGACTTTGCCCTGACAAAGCCCGGATTTTTTGCCATTGAGGATTCAAATGGAAATCATCTTTATACCAGAAATGGTTCCTTCCGCCTGGATGCTGATGGATATCTCTGCTTATCTTCCATGGGCCGGGTACTAGGAGAAGACGGAAACCCCATAGAGCTTCCCACTGACCATATTACTGTTGATAAATTAGGCAATATTTATGAAGAACCCTTAAAAGGCCTGGGAACCGACGAAGACGGCGGGGATTCGGAAGATGCGGAACCAATCCTTTTAGGAAAGATCGGGGTAGTGGATTTTGCAGACTATACCCAGCTTGTTAAAGGGGATAACGGTGCATTTACAACCACAGCGGAAGCAACTGCGGTAAACGGCGGAGTCCAATGGAAAGCGATTGAACGCTCCAACATTGATCCCATTGAAGAGATGACCGCCATGATGAGCAGCCAGAGGGCTTCCCAAAGTGCTGCGCAGATGCTCAAGATGTATGACCAGCTTATGGGCAGGATTGTAAGCGACATAGGCAGAGTATAAGGGAGGAAGGATCAATGGATCAGTCATTTTACATAGGCGTTTTGGGGGCTATGGGCCAGCAGACAAAGCTGAATATAGTTTCTAACAATGTGGCAAATGTGAATACCGTAGGCTTTAAGGCCCAGTACAGTGCTTTTTCGGATCTGGTGCATGCTGAGATGAGAAACACCCAGGGGCAGGGGGGAGCGCAATCAGGAAGCGGAACAAAGGTTGACCAGTCAAAGACGGATTTTTCTGTCATGACTTATAAGGAAACAGGGCTTGAACATGATTATGCCATTGCAGGAGAAGGCTTTTTCATGTTAAAGGATCCTGTTACCGGTGAAATTTCCTATTCCCGTGACGGACGTTTTCAGCTGTCACGGATGGAGGACAAGTTTTATCTGGTGAATTCAGACAACAAAAGAGTTCTCAATATGAACCAGGAAGAGATTTCCTATGATGTAAAACCGGCCACATATCCGGAAAATGAGGCTGAGGAAGAAGAGGAAGAAACGGAATTGGAAGAAGGGGAGCACGATCCCAGGGCAATAGGAGTGTATACCTTTGCAAGAAGGGATGGTATTGAGAGCCAGGGAGACAATATTTACACGGTAACTGCAAAAAACGGAGAGCCGATTCTGCTTGAAAAAGCCAAGGTAGTAAAGGGAGCCTTAGAGGAGTCCGGCGTGGATTTTGCCCAGGAGATGACCAGGATGATCGAGGCACAGAGAGCTTATTCCTATGCACTTAAGATGGTGAAGACTTCCGATGAGGTTGAGTCGACAATAAATTCTCTGCGGTAAATACCGTGAGTAGTGAAGAAAGAGGGCGATATCATGAAAATAACGCGTTACGATGAAATGAATAGTTTGGGTTTGGATCTTATCAGGGAAATCGGCAGCATAGGCACAGGAAATTCGGCCACCGCGCTGTCCTCCATGTTAGGGAAAACTGTTCGCATGACACTTCCGGATGTAAAGATCCTGGGTTATAATGAAGCCATTAAATATCTGGGAGATCCGGAAGAAATTGTAGCCGCTATTCTGGTCAAGATGACCGGTGAGATTAATGGATTAATGCTGTTTATTCTGAAGCTGGATTTTATTAATGAGGTCTTAACCAGTGTTATGCAGCAGAACATTGAAGATTATTACCAGCTGAATGTTTTGGAAACTTCAGCGCTGGAGGAGATCGGAAATATCATCATCTCCTCTTATGTAAACGCCATGTCCTCGCTTTGTGATGTTACGATCAATTTGTCGGTTCCTGATATAGCCGTTAATATGCTGGGCGGTATTTTAAGCGTGCCAATGGTAGAATTTGGCTATCAGACAGATAAAATGATGATGATCAGCGGCCAGTTTGTAATAGGAGGCAAGGTACTCCATAGTGATTTGCTGATGATGCCGGATATACAGTCATTGAACTTTTTAATGGAAAAGCTGGGGATAGTCAATGGATAAACAATTAACGGTTGGAATTGCAGACATGAAGTTTGCCAGGCAAGAGGGCATTCTGATTACCTATGCACTTGGTTCCTGTATTGGAATCAGCCTGTACGATCCCATGATCAAGCTGGGAGCTCTTGTGCATATTATGCTCCCTGAGGTCTTTGGAACGGGAGATGGAAATATATTTAAATATGCGGATACAGGGCTTGCGGAAACGTTTCGAAAGATTGAAATAATGGGAGCCAGAAAACCCAGACTGATCGCTAAAATTGCCGGGGGGGCTAAAATGTTCGAATTACAGGGAAACAGCACACTTGGAAATATTGGTGCCCGTAATATTGTCAGTGTGAAACAGATTCTTCACTCAGAGGGAGTTCGTCTTGCAGCCGCGGACGTGGGAGAAAACTATGCACGGACCATGACCTTTGATGTGAGCACCGGGATGGTGAAAATTCGGACTTACGGCAGAGCGGAAATTGTTTTGTAAACATTATGAACCGGTAGAATTATGCCGATATTTTATTAGGCAGATGTTTTTGCTGGATTATATTGGGATAAAGGAGAAGAGCTATGGCAGAAACAGATATTTTATTAGAGTCAGGAACCAATGAGATTGAAATAATGGAATTTACCATTTACGGTGAATTGTATGGAATTAATGTTGCCAAAGTACGCGAAATTATGATGTCAGATAAGGTGAAGCCCATCCCTCATGCCCACCCTTCCGTAGAAGGTATTTTTAAGCCGAGAGACATTCTTCTTACCGTGATTGACCTTCCTTATTACCTGACCGGGAAAGCAACGGAAAAACAGAGTAAGGACTTATTCATTATCACGAATTTCAACAAGCTGCACATTGCGTTCCGGGTTCACAGCGTCGTTGGAATCAGCCGTATCTCATGGAAGAATATACAGAAGCCGGATGATACCATAAGCCGCGGAGAGGAAGGCGTTGCAACAGGAATTGCCCAGTGCGGCTCTGACTTAGTTACCATTCTGGACTTTGAAAAGATCGTGGCGGACATTGCGCCTGAAACAGGGATCCAGCTGGATGAACTCAACCGGCTGGGACAAAGAGAGACAATCGACAGTCCCATCCTCATTGCAGAAGATTCCATCCTTCTGTCAAAAATGATAGAAGCAGCACTGAAAAAAGCCGGTTATAACAATCTGACCTTTAAAAACAACGGCCAGGAGGCATGGAATTATTTGCTTCAGATCCGGTCAGACTCTGATCTGGATAAAAAGGTAGGCCTGATCATTACTGATATTGAAATGCCGGAAATGGATGGACACCGTCTGACCAAGCTGGTGAAAGAAGATAAGAACTTAAGGCACATACCTCTGGTTATTTTTTCTTCCATGATCAACCAGGAATTAATGATCAAAGGAAAGCAGTTAGGTGCTGATGAACAGTTAAGCAAACCGGAGATCGGCCATTTGGTTGAAGTAATCGATCATTTGCTTCAGAGGAGGGAAAAGAATGGATAAGTATGTCACCCGGCAGCCCATTAAGGCACTGAAGGAGGACAGGATTATCGGCTATGAGATATTGTTTCAGAAAGATTATGACTCGCTTTACAGCAGTTCTGATGTAGCTGCGGCTGATACCATTGCAGGTTTTCTGATGCAAAATACGGAAAGCATTTTCCGTGATAAGCTCACCTTTGTAACATTTACTCCTTCTTTGCTATTTCGTAACACACCAAAGATTTTTGACAGGGAGAAAATGGTAATTCAAATTGAAGACCATGTGATGATCCATCCCCTGTCACCTACCATAATCAGGAAATACCGGGCAGAAGGTTATATTTTTGCCATTAACGATTTTCAGTTTTCCCCCAAATATTTTGCCATGCTGGATTTTGCCACTTACATAAAGATTGATATCAGGAATAAGCAGAATGCAAAAGACCGTATTTCTCTGACGAATCTTATTAATACCATGAAAGGCTTTGATAAGAAGTGCATTGCAACCGGAGTCAATACAAAGGAAGATTATGATCTGGCCCTGGAAATTGGAGCTGACTTTGCGGAAGGAAGCTATGTTGCAGAGGCAATGGCAAAAAAGGTAAACCGCATGGAATTCCTGGAAGGAAACTTCTTCCAGCTGGTTGTTGAGATATCAAAGGATGAGCCTGATATCGAACAGATAGAAGAAATCATAAAGCGTGATGCTGCCTTAAGTTATGCGCTTCTTAAGATTGTCAATTCCGCTTACTTTGCTTTGCGCCGGAGAGTATCTTCCATACGTCAGGCGTTGGTAACCATGGGTATCAGCCAGTTAAAGCAGTGGGTATATCTCTTAAGCTTTAATAATGATTTTGATAATGATGAATCCCTGGAAGCCACCATGAAGGTGTCTTTCCTTCGGGCAAATTATGCCATGGCTCTTTCCGACCATGTACAGGGCCTTCCCATTATCCGGTCTGAGGTTTACATGATGGGAATGTTCTCTACCCTGCAGTATATGATCGATGCTCCTTTGGAGGAAATACTGGAAGAAGTGCCTGTAGCCCAGGAAATAAAAGATGCGCTCATAAGACAGGAAGGTATTTGCGGAACGCTCTATAAGCTCATCCTGAGCTATGAAAAGGCGGAATGGAAAAATGTGAAGGCTCTGGCAGATCAATTAGGCATTCCTTCCGGCCTGCTGGCACAAACATATATGGATTGTGTTGAAGCCGTAAATGAGATATGGAAAGGCCTTACAAACAGTGCATCCCAGGAATCGGAAAATGAAGAAGAAAAAGCCCACGCCTAATGGTGTGGGTTTTCTTTTACAATGGAACAGGCTTTTGTCAGTTCCACAATGATCAGCTGGGAAAAACGGTTGGAATAATAGTTTAAAAGCGGAGATGCGGAAGGTGGTTCCACAACAATGTATTTAGGCGGAAGGTTGGTCAGGGACAGGGCTGTTACGTCAGCGACGCAGCGGTCACACTGGCATACGTCAAATTTACCCATGTATTCCTTTGCCCTGCTTTTTACCACATATTCCATGACATTTAAGTACCGGTAATCTAAGACCTTGGAGTCTGGCGCCTCAGATGGGGGAGTTTCGTCAGAAGGCATTTCTTTCTGGGACTGTTTTTCCTGTGAAGGAGAGTCTTCCGGCCTGGGATCTTCTTCTTTTGAAGAAGGGGAAGGCGGATGATTGGGTATTTCCGGTTCTGAGGATGATAAATCTTCCCCGCTGTTTTCCTCCTCCTCCAGCTGCTGCTTTATTAATTCCGCAACAGGATCAGGTGCTGAAGAAGACATATCAATAATGGAAATCGGGGATGGGGTTAATGGTGCGTCCTGCGTCTGAATAGAGGCCTGCTGGGCCAAAACGGTCAATTCTTTAATGGTTCCGCCCTTTTCCGGTGTGAGACTGGCCGCAATATTTTCCTTTGCAGCCTCTGATTTTTGGGGTTCGGTATCATCACCAGCCAACAAATTCATAACGTGGGCTGTTTTACTGCTTTTTCTTGCCATTGCTTAAGCTCCTCTCCAGGTCATTAATTCTTGCGCTGTTTAATCCGTTCTAACACTTCCGCAACCAGTGCCTTATAGTCTAAGGCAGGATTGGAACGGGGCGCATAATCCAGAAGGCTTTCTCCCTGAGCAGGTGCTTCCGCAACGGAGACACTGGACCGGATATGGGTGTTGAATACGGCAGTGCCGATCTGGGCTGCAATGTTTTGTGCCATCTCCTTTACTTCTCTTGAAAGAAGTGTTCTGGGGTTATATTTGTTAAGCAGGATTCCAAGAACGACCAGATCCGGATTTACGGAGGAGCGGACCGTATTGATCGTCTCCTTGATCTGGGAAACCCCTAACAGGCTTAAAATTTCCGGAACCATGGGAATTATTAAATAATCTGCCGCCGCATATGCATTGACGGTGAGGATGTTCAGTGCAGGAGGAGTATCAATAATAATGTAATCATAATAACCGGCAACAGTTGAAAGGATGTTTTTCAGCATGCATTCTCTCTGCTTCCCTGAAAATTCCAGCTCTGCGCTGCTTAGGAGAATGTTGGAAGATATTACATCACAGTATTTTGAAGACCGGATTGCCTCCTGAAGGGTAGCGGTTCCTTTTAGGACTTCGTATATGGTAGCGCAGGATTCGATTTCAAGTCCAAGGCTGAAGCCTAAATTACCCTGCGGATCCAAGTCCACTGCCAGAACTCTTTTATGATTCATGGCCAGACCGCAGGCAAGGGAGCAGGAAGTGGTGGTTTTGCCTACGCCGCCTTTTTGATTTGTGATAGCAATTACAGTTGACAACTTCGTTTCCTCCATTCATAAATTGAGATAATACTATTATCTTAAGTATACAATATGTCGATAAATAAGTATAGCGAAAACAATAAAAAAACCGATTTTTGACGAAAATTGGTCTGTGTACATATTTAGAAAGGAGTTCTATATGGCATCGATTTCAAGCAGCATTAGCAGCGTCTCTTCTATCCGGGGTTACGGCGGCCTTGTCAGCGGCCTGGACAGGGATACTCTGATTCAGGGAATGACCACTGCCACAAGGGCTAAGATTGCAAAGCAGCAAAAGCAGCAGCAGACTTACTTATGGAAGCAGGAGGCTTATCGCTCGATCAGCACCAAGCTTGTGGAGTTTGCACAGAAGTATACATCATATGTCAACCAGTCCACCAACATTTCCAGTCCCAGCTTTTGGGCAAAAAGCAGCATTACGGCAATTGGGGAAAACAGTAAGTATATCAGCGTATCAGGAAGCTCTTCCCTTGCGGATTCCATGTCCATTGTTGATGTGAAGCAATTGGCAAAGGATGCCAGTATGTCCTCCATTGGAGCAGTATCTGATCAGCTGCTTGCAACAGGCAGTATTAACTTAGGAACAGAGGATGTCAGCACTCTGGAAGGGCAGAGCCTTTCCTTTAAATATGGCAATAAAACCTATAGCATTTCCTTGAGCAGCGGTACGACAAAAGACGGCTTTACCTATGATTATTCCAACGGTGTGAAAGCTCAGGAATCCATCACCAGAGCTCTTAAGAATGTTTCCATTGGAGACGGAATGACATTGGCGGATGTGATTAAGGTGGAGGCGAATAATCCCTCAGATCCAGATCAGGCGTTATCAAAAGACGACCCGCTGGGTACTGCCTTTAAACTGAATTTTAAATCAACTGACAAAGCCGGGAATACCATCCAGCTTGCAGGAGGAAGTACAGCGGCGCTGAAAGCTCTTGGTATAGAGGATTTCGACAGCTTGACTGAAGATGATAAGACTATCGCTCCCTCAGGCTTATCACCTGAACTGATGGGCAGGACGCAGAATTTTTTTGAATCTAAGTCTTTTGCAGATCGGGTAGGAGGAAAAAATATCAGCTTTACTTATAATGGAACCACTAAATCCATACAATTTGGCAGTGCGGCTGAGATACAGGGAATGATTGGCAGTGATGATAAAACATCTTTAGAGGCCATTGCAGCTGATCTGGAAAAGAAGCTGGATAAGGCGTTTGGAACAGGCAGAATTAAGGTTGGAGTTCAGGCGGAAAACGGCGGTTATCAGTTGAAATTTGAAACCATGAATCCTGCCACCAATACAGCTGATAATTCCTCCATATTGTCCATATCCTCCGCTGATACAGGAGTAATTGGCAAAACAGGAGCTTTAAAAGTAGAGTATGGGGAGTCAAATCGTTTAAATCTTTCTGCTTCTCTTATAGATTCCGGATTAAAGGGAATTGCAGCTGGACTTGGATCCAAATTAGATGATTACGAAACCACTTATTTTTCAGGATCAGTAAAGGCATTGGAGTTGATCGATAAACTTGGAAGTAAAGTTACAGATGGAACAGATGCGGCTGCATTAAAGAAGTTGATTTCATCTAACTATTCTCAATTATCGGACACGGTTTTAAGCAGTGTGTATGAGGCAATTGATCATTTTGAGGCAGAGGGTGCTGCAACAGCCGGCGACTTGAAGACGGCTATGGGAACTTACGTGAGCGACAGAGAGCTGAAACTTACGATTAATGGAGTTGATATTAAGGGGCTTTCCTACAACAGTACTCTTAATGATATGATCAGTAAGGTGAACTCTTCCGATGCGGGAGTCACCATGAGTTATATGATGAATGCAGACAAGTTTTCCATTATATCTACGGCAGGCGGAGCCGCTGGAGCTATAGATTTAGGCGGCAGTGATGCAGCGCTCTTGTTTGGAGAAAAAGATGTGGATTATACCGTTACTAAAGGTCAGGATGCTGTTATTGGAGTGAAATATGCAGGCTCTGATGAGGTTGTTGACCTGGTGCGGGGCAGCAATTCCTTTGATCTGGATGGATTAAATATTACTGTAAACGGTACTTTTGGATATAAAAAGGACGACACAAACGGAACATATGTAAAAGCAGATGACGGGAGTTATTTAAAGGTTGACGATACTACAAAGCGTTATACCAAGGAGGGAACAGAGGCTGGTGACGGTGAGTATGTAAAGACAGAGAACGGGACGCTTGTAAAAGCCTCCGGCGGCTTCTATTCCCAGGATGCTGCGAATTCTGTCAAATTCAATGCCAAAACCGACTCTGATAAGATCGTATCTGCCATATCCGATATGATCAAAGACTACAATGAAATCATTAAATTAGTAAATACTGAGGTTACTACAAAACCAAACAGGAGTTATGAGCCTCTGACAGATGAACAGAAAAAGGAAATGACAGAAGATCAGATTACCAAATGGGAAGAAAAGGCAAAGGCAGGAATGCTTTTCAATGACTCTGATTTAAGAGGCCTTTCCGACAGTATGCGTTTCATTTTTGAAAGTGGTTCTGAAGATAAAGCCATGCTGGAGTCTTTCGGGATCTCCACAAGCACCAATTATGAAGATAACGGAAAACTGGTATTTGATGAAACAAAGTTCCGCGCAGCTCTTGAATCCAATGCAGAAGATTTACAAAAATTATTTACCAAGACTGCAGATACCACTACAGGGGAAAAGGGCGGAGTTATGGCTCGTCTTACTTCAATTACTGATAAGTATGCTGCCACCACAGGTGCTACCAAGGGTATATTGATTGAAAAGGCCGGCTCCATTTATGCGCCTACCAGCATTATATCCAATTATCTTCAAAAGAGTATTAACAGCATTACCGATTACATAGACCGTTTGCAAGATCAGTTAGCAACAGAAACAGACCGATATGTGAAGCAGTTCACTACTTTGGAATCATTGATTTCACAAATGAATTCCCAAAGCAGCTGGCTGAGCTCAATCGGTTCATAAGAAATGGCGGTGTAGATCATGGCTTCATACGGATACCAGCATTATAAAGAACAGACAGTTAATACAATGACTCCAGGGGAAATGCTTAATCTTCTCTATGATGAATTACTTAAACGCCTGACTCGGGCAGAGCTTGCATTGGAAAAGGAAGATTATGAACTTTTCGAACAGTCTGTTCAGCGGGCGGTGGATATTGTCACTTATTTAAAGGATACCTTGAATTATAATTATGAGATCAGTGCTGAACTAAGACGGATGTATGATTTTTTTCTGTATGAGTTTAGCCGGATAAGGGCTGGAAGAAATTCGGATGTGATCGAAGAGGTCAGGCCCTTGATTATTGATTTGCGTGATGCTTTTAAAGAGGCTCAGCGGTTAAACAGTTAACAATCCGGCCTGGAGGGGAGGAAGCATTCCTCCCAGGCCGTTTTAATTTTTAAGTATGTGGAATTGGGGGATGACATGGACGATTCAATGCTGATTGAGATTCTAAAAGAAATGCAAGGCAAATATCAATGTATTGTGGAAATTCAGCGCATTACTCAGGAAATTGGGGAAGCCTTATCCCGAAATGACCGAACTTCAGTTCAGCTCCTTCTGGGAATGCGCCAGGAGGAAATGTATAAAGCAGATATTCATGAAAGAAACATAAAATGCCTTGTGTCAGCCCTGCCTTCTTCGGAAGCAGACCAGGTCAGGGATTGGCTGAGAGGAAATGATGACCATAAGTCTGCCGGCCCTGTGGCCGGGAAGCTTGTGGAAAGAGGAAAGAGCTTACAATTGGTACTGAAACGGGTGATTGAGATGGACCGTCATATCAGCACCCGCCTGGCCGGAAAAGATTCTTACTACAACCTTTAATAAGGGGAATCCGGGAGGCTGATAATCCACAAAGGCCCCCCGTTCCCAGACCGGTAATTTAATTCTTGGAAAATCAAAGAAGAATCCCAGTCAAATTTTGTGTTATCGTAATTATTAGGGTCAGCGATCCGAAACTTTCCTTCCCCCATTGAGCGGGTAATTATAATAAAATGCCCCTGCTGGGTAAAATGGCCTTTTTTCATGAGAGCAACGACCAGATGTCCGGAATCCAAAGCATTCTGCAGTCCCTGGGCAGTATAATCTTTCAGAGGTGTGGCTCTAAGTCCATAGGCGGAAGCGCTGTCAGCGATTAACCTGTGGTAGGAACCTTCGCCGGGGCACCAGCTGTTGTTCTGGGCGGCCCAAGTGGCTACGTCAGTTGGGAGAACCTGGTTGCCGGTAAGGCTGGTGATCAGCATGGCCATGACCGTAGGCCCGCAGCCATAAGTGGAAAGAGGATCTTTTCCCCCATAGAGAAAGTCACCCCATCTGGTATCCCGTTGGTTATAATACGTAAGCGGGCCGCATGCACTGTCAAGCATGACATCGTATTTCCCTTCCTGAGGAATTTCGTCTGCGGCAGGCTCGGAGTTTATCTCTGCGGGTACATAAGAAATAGCGGCAGCCTCTCCGCTGATTTGACCGTTGGTTGAAAAAAACGTGGTAAACGGAACAACGGCTAAGAATAGGGTTTTAAATAGGATAGAATACATTCTGCTCACTTAATTTACCTTTTCTGTAATAAAGATATTAGTTTCATGTCTACAATAGTTATCGAACGAACATCCGGTAAAGTTAAGATTATTATAAAAAAACCGATATATAAAATAAATAGATATTGAATTGCCGGCAGCATGATCTGGCCGGTTGGTTGAGGATGGAAAAATGAATGAGTAAAGGATATGAAGAACGGTATTTAATAACATTACTGTCAGCGATATTGAATCAAAAGCCTTATCCTGAGATGCTGCGTCAGCCGGATTGGGAAAAGATGTTTCGCCTGGCCGATTATCATAATGTGGCTCATGCCGTTTATTATGGAATCATGGGGTTGAATGAAAGCATTCCTCAGGCCATACGTCAGCGCTTTTTTGATAAATACCTGGAAGCAGTTCACCGAACTGAACGGTTGAGAATAGGGGAAAAGCAGGTGCTGTCCCTTTTGGAACGAAATAAGATCAACTGTTTTGTTTTAAGATATTCTGATATTGTAAAATGCTATCCCATTGAAGAAATGTGCTGCAGAAGATTCATTGAGATTGGTACGGATAAAAAAAATGGGTGGTTAATCAGAAAGATGCTGGAGGATGTGGATTTTGAGGAACGCCAGATAGAGGAGCGTGGAAGTTTATACTACCGGATTCCTGGGATCAGGGTCTTATGTTATAATCAAAGCATGTTTTTCAGCAGGCCCATGCGAAAGTATTTTAAGAGCCTGCTGGCGGGGGTACCACGAAGAAAAGGCTTCAAGCACGTAAGGGAAATCACTCCTGATGACCAGTATCTCTTTCTCATGAGCCGGTTGACAGATTCCTATGCCAGGGGAGAAATCAGCTTGAATCAGATCATGGATTTTTGGGTGTTTTACAAAAAAAATGCGGAAGTTTTTTCCTGGCCATATATATATGAAAAATTAAAAAAACTTAAGATCGCAGAATTTGCTGAGAAGCTTGAATACCTTATACTCCGTTGGTTTGGTACAGGAGCGGGTATTGAAAATACAGAGATTTATGAAGCCATGGAGTCTTATATTTTCACCAAGGGATCAGATGGACGGGAGATCAGTTCCCAATTTCTTCCGTTGATTAAAACAGTTGCAGACTGTTATGCCAGAGACAGAAGGTCAGAAAATATTAAAAAAGTAATGAAATGGCTGTTTCCTGACAAAAGATACATGGAAACCATCTACCCGTCACTGGGAAAAAGAGGGGTTCTTCTGCCGCTTTTCTGGGTCCTGCGCCTTGGGCGGTATGCCGTAAGATCCATTCCTTTTTTTAAGAGCCTTGATTCCCGGATAAAAAATAAAAAGCTGAAGAAGCAGGAAAAAGAAATGGAGCATATGGCTGATCAACCTTTGGACAAAGCGGATAGGGAACAGATGAAGAATAAAACAGCGGAAATACCGAAGTAAATCAGGTATTTCCGCTGTTTTTATGTTCGTTGATTAAATCTTTGATTTTGGATATTGACCCGGCACTGAGGGGAACGGAGGCTGCCTCCTGATTTGCAGAGGCCGCTTCTATTAACTCCGTGCGCAGGATTGATACGTCTCTTGGCGCATCAATGGCCAGCTTTACCCAATCGTTTCCAATATCCAGAACGGTTATGCAGATATTGTCTCCAATGGTGAGTGACTGCTCCTTTTTTCTTTGAAGTATAAGCATCCTAATCCCCCTTTTTTACGAAATCTTTAATCAGATGTCGAAACTGATACAGTGGGTTATCCAGGATCACCTGTCTGGCTTCACGATTTTCAACATTTACAGCAATAGGACATTTTAAGTTTACGGTGCTGTGATCCATGGAATCATGGATGACGCATATAACATAGTAAGATACTGAATCCTCCCCTTGAGATACGTCTAAAAGCTTTTTGTCCTCCTCCGATAAGGAAGGGGCATAATCGGCATATAACTGGAATGGATTCATGAGGATAAAGGATACGCTGAAATCCTCTACCGATTGAAGACAAATGAAAGCATCGCTGTTTTCCTGAAAGGCTAGTGGAACATAATTCTTCAAATGGGTAAAACCAAATAATCCATCGGAAAAGTGTATCAATTCTTGTTCGGAACAGGAAATAGTTCCGAAATATTGTGTTTGGATTTCCATAAATACCTCCCAGAGTATAGGATTAAGCAAGCACATCTACCGGTGTGTGGTTAAAAAAATTAGCAGCACTGGGGGGAACATAAATCGGCTTGCCGATATATTCAATTTGCACGTCAGGCATTTGAGTGATTGATAACTCAATCTTGCCTGGAATAAATTCAAAATCCCCATTTGCAACTTTCAAATCAAAACTCAGCTTATCCATTTGATATTTAATATTTAAATCAGGATCAGACCACTCAATATCAGGGCCTGTGGTAGGAAGAAATTGTAAGCCAAATTCCCCTGTGGGCATTTGAGCACGCTGGCTGATAATCTGGTCAAGCGGGTTGGAAATTCTGGGATCTAACAATAGCGCACCCTCCTCTGCATAGTTTGCGGTAGCTTCTGATGCGGCAGCCTTTCCGTAAGAGGCGGACTGACGAACGCTCTCCATAGTGGTTGGACAAACAGAATTACGCGCATGATAAGTGTCAATTCGCAGATTAGTGGGATGGCTCTCGATAGACATGTCCCCTTTTTCCCTGTTGATCTGGAGTTCAGTAGTTGAGCGCTTGTATTCTAACCTGGCTTTTTGAATTTTTAATTCATACTTAAGAGGTATGGTTGTTATTCTAAGCAATCGTTCCATATAAGACTCCTCCAATCATACTTATCGCATAAAATCAATAAAAGATGGTGACAGAATGCTGGTTCCAACCTTTAAAGCTGCATTATAGGCGTACTGATTCCACATATAGTCAGTAATTGCAGCTGCAGTGTCAATTCCTTCTACCTTTTCCATTTGCTCCTGCAGAGAAATATCGGCATTCTCTAACCGGTCCTTTGTTGTGGTCAGGAATTCTGATTTAACTCCCAGATCGGTAATTCCATTCATTATGTTTGAACTTACGTCCTTAAATTTATTCATAAGTTTTCCATAAGCTTCTGAATCAAAGTTTTCTGCTTCCAGTGCATCAGCCAGCTGACCGGCCAAAACAATTGCATTATTGCTCATTCCATCCTTGTCTTTCCCGTATCCGATTGCTTTTATGCCGGGAAGAGCGATGTTAAATGCGCTGGAGGGCACTACCTGACCGGCATCATCAAGAGACAGCCCCATGCCTAAGTCAACGTAAAGTTTTTCATTGGATAAGTTGGTAAGGGAGGCATAATCAGAAGTATTCTGAGCGGCATCTACATTGATTCCCCGGTAGGTAAGTGTTTTATTATCGGCAGACAGTTCAAAAGGAACATTCTTTCCGTCAGATCCTGCAAATAAGAAGGTATCTTCGTAGGTAGCGTTAAGGCTTAAAACCATGGATTTTTGATATTGGCGTATGGCGGAAGCAAAGGTTTGTCTTGTTTCCGGTGTCTGCTTATCGCCGCTCATGGCCTGTACGTTGTAATCCTCACTGATTGTCTTAATGATATTGGATACCTGGGTAAGAGCGCTTTCCTGTCCATCCTGACGGGACTGAATATCCGTCAGCATGCTTAAGTTATCCTGAACTTTGTAATATTTACGGTGAAGCTGAGAGGCGCGGGCTGCTGATGCAGGATCTTCCGCCACGCTGTTAAAACTGCGCTGGGTCATAACATGGGTTCTGGACAGATTCAGATTATCTATTGTGGTTGCAAGATTGCTCTTATAATCTCTTAAAATCGCATTCGTCGTAATTCTCATTATATTACCTCCTATCTGCCGACAATGCCTGTGCTGTTGATTAAAACGTTCAATACTTCATCAAGAGTGGTCATAAGGCGTGCGGCAGCCGTATAAGACCTTTGATACTGCATAAGGCTGATTCCCTCTTCATCCAGAGAAACTCCGGATACGGCATCCTTACTGTTGGCAGTCTGCTTAAGAACAGATACATGATTAGTTAAGATCGCTTTATTGGCGGAACTGTCAATACCCTGTATGTTTTCTAAGTTGGAATAGCACTGGGAGAAGTTTCCGTTGTAATAAGTAATAGACCCGTTCTGCGGTTTGCCGTTATTATCCAGATAAGTATATTCATATTTAAAATCTCTTTCCTCAGTCAGAGATTTTATCATCTTAATAATGTTGTCATTGGCAGTTGAGCCGGCATTCTCGTCGTGAGAGGCAATAATATGTATGGTGTTATTCATCCAATCATCAGAGATTTTAATGTTGCCTGCCGTAAAAATCTTGCTGCCGTCAGAGGTCTTAAATAAATCAAAATTTTTAATATTAAGGGGATCTGCTTTGTAGGTGAGAGAAAAGTCTGATCCATCCGCTGCTTTTATGCTGCTGCCGGTAATTTCAGTGCCAGCTGCCAAAGGAGCATTGCTGGTCCAGGTAAGCTTTCCCGAGCTGGCCTGATAAGCCCAGGCACCGGCAGTAACCCCGCCGTTTACCGTCATATCGGGAGCATCAGCATTCAGCCGGGTTGCCAGATTTACCAAGCTGCTCTCCAGATTGGATCCAATTGCAATGGTACCGCCTGTGCCGTCGCCAAATGTATAGGTTTGGCCGTTTATTATTATTTTTTCCTTATTTAAGAAATTTCCTGTTGAATTTAAAAAGCTTAAACTGTATTCTGCTTTTTCGGAACCGGAACTGGTTAATTCTTTAGGGGCTCCTGTGGTGGGGACTGAAGCAGCTCCTGTATAAGGAACTGTATTTGTATTCAGCTTGTTGAATGTCTGGGCAAAGGTCTGTACAAAGGCATCAAAGGATTTTTCATAGTAGCCGATTCCTCTGTAATCAGTTGCAGGATTGTCCAGTTCTCCGGATTTATTTAACACATCCACCAGACCTTTTAAAGTGCCGTCCTTGAGGTAATTGGTAATATCTGTTTTCAAAGGGGTGACATCAGTGTTAGCAGAAAAATCACTGGCAGGAATGAGTGATATGGAGATACTTCCATCGTAATTGCCGTCAGAGCCTTTGTTCCGTTCAAAGGAAAGGGAGGCGAAATTTTCTCCATGCTCGCCTGCGGTTAAATTGTATGCCATTCCGTCAGAGCCGGTGAATTTGACTACCGGATAACTAAGCCTTGAACCATTGGATATGGACACTTCCTTGTAGGAGACGCTGATTGGAAGGTAGGAGGCCAGTTCATCCAATTTTAAGTTCCTTTGATCCTGAAGCTCAAGGGCAGGATTGCCGAGGACCTGGCTTTTCCAGATGGCGTCATTTAATTCTCCGATATCGGAAAGCAGACCGTTTACCGTTGGGATATCTGTCTTTTCCAGACCGCTGATGGTTTCTTCCCTGACACTGTGTAAATCCTCAGCTTTTTGATGGATATAATTTAAAAGAACCTGGCATCTGGAACGGACAATGCTGTCAAATTCACTGTTATTTGCGTTGGAAGACAGCTTGTCTAAGCTGCTGCTTAAATCGGTGAGGGCCTTTTTTAAGGCTTCTTTATCTGTTTCGTCAAAGATATCAGCCAACTGATCCAGAGTTCCCTGACGAGCATCGGCAGAGCCTACCTTTGCGATCTGGTTCCGGTACTGTACATCAAGAAAAGGATCACGTATCTGAGAGATCCCCGTGATCTCAACGCCATAACCGATTTTGGAACCGGGGCCTGTGCTTACCACATCGCCGCCTTTTAGATTAAGGCTGACAAGATCCACCTGCTGTTTGGTGTAACCCTTTGTATTGATATTTGCTATATTCTGTCCGGTTACGTCAAGGGCACGCTGGCTGGCACTCATGGCCAGCTGGGCGATGGTAAAACCGGAGAACGTCGATCGTGTCATAATAATCCCTCCCATTTCGCTTTATCTGTAGTTATGACATTTTGGGAATTGTTAAGCTCTTTATTTATCATGTGAAGATTTATTTCAATCATGGAGCGGGCGCTTTCGTTTATCTCCTGAAACTGGCGGACCTGATGGGAGAGTGAATCAAAAAGTGTTTTTAACTGATTATGCTCTGCTCCCGATGTTTTTGAGAGAATCTGCTGAAATGTATGATCCTTGTAGCCAAGCTGCTCCTGGTAAGTTTCCCGTTTTTTATCAAGGCCTCTCAGCTTTAAAATAGCGGCCTGCTCCTGATTCATGCAATCCTCCACATGAGTGATCCTGTTCTTTGCCGCGGCATCCAGCTTTGCCTGTTCAATGTGAACCAGTTCCTGAAACAATTGGATCAAATCCTCAATTACAGCAATAAATTCATTCATGGAAATCTGCTCCTTTGTATAAAAGAATCCTTTCAGCAATCTTATTGGCATCTACCTGGTAAGTTCCATCGTTGATCCTTTGCTTTAAGCTGTCCAGCTTTTCTCCGGAAGAGGGCTGCTTTACTTCTTTTGTGAGGAGATTTTTTAAGGCGGCTGCAAACTTGGAATCCATTGCCTCCAAAGAAGCGGAAGTTATGGTGATTTCATCATAATTGTTTTTTGAGGATTCCGAAGCATTGATTCCGGACTGATCCTGATTTTGTCGTATCATGGATGTATTGTACAGCGTATTGAAATAGTTCGATGAAATACGCATGGAATTACTCCTTTCTAAGAGCTGAAAAATGCAGTTGTTTCTTCGCTACATTTATAATATCGTCACTTTGAAAAAAATATTAACTTTTGAACGTGTAATTTCTTAAATTAAAGGGTATATAAATGCTTTAGCAGCACATTGGAAATATTGGAGCAGGAGGCCTGGACGGTAACGGCTCCAATATTATAGGCCACCATTGGCATTCCATAGACAACACAGCTTTCCGCATCCTGGCCGATGGTAAAAGCACCTTTTTTCTTCATTTTAAGAAGTCCGTCAGCTCCGTCACGTCCCATGCCGGTCATAATGATTCCCACTGAGGAGGCTCCGGCCGTATCGGCTACGGACTGAAACAGCACATCAACAGAGGGGCGGTGTCCGCTGACCTTTTCTCCGGCAAAGCAGCTTACGGTGTAACGGCTTCCTGTCCGGACCACTTTCATCTGTAAGTCGCCGGGGGCAATGAGCACCTGGCCTCTTTCCACCACATCCCCTGTCTGGGCCTCTTTTACATGCATCCGGCATAAGTTGTTTAAACGGTCTGCATACATTTTTGTAAAACCTTCCGGCATATGCTGGGTAACTACAATACCGGGAGTGTCAGGAGGGAGTTCCTTTAAAACCTGAAGCGTAGCTTCCGTTCCTCCCGTAGAAGCGCCTATGGCAATAATGGTATTGCCGGCATTTAAGCTGAAAGGTCTTCCGCTGCCAATAGGTTTCTGGGAAGCAAGGGGGGAGGGAGCTGATGCAGGCACCCTGATTCTGGCCCGGGAAGCGATGAATATCTTGCTTATTAATGTGTTTATAAAGATGCTGGCGGAGTTGCTGGCCGACATGTCGGGTTTTCTTACAAAATCCACGGCTCCGGCAGAAAGAGCCTCAAACACATTTAAATTAAGGGATGATACCAGGATGACCGGAACCGGATATTTAGGCAAAAGCTTTTTTACAAAGTCAATGCCGTTTAACCGGGGCATTTCCACGTCAACAGTGACCACATCGGGCTTTAAGGATGGTATCTTTCGTTCTGCATCAAAGGCGTCAATGGCATACCCAACAACTTCTATATTTGGATTCTGGGATAGGTTATCGATCAGCACCTTGCGAAACAGCAGGGAATCATCTACTACAAAAACTCGGATTTTTTCGTTCATAATCTACTCCATTCTATGCGGATAATAAAAGCGCATACAGTCAGATGCAAAATACTTTACATATTCCTGATATTTAATTATAAATCTGTGTAATATAAAATCCATTTGCGGTGACAAAACGCCAGCAAATAGATTTTATATTACACAGATTATTCTTTTCGGTATGTTGCGGGCATTAAGTACTTATAAGGTGTCTTTTCCTTATTAATGGTTTCTGAATGTCCAATGAGAAGATAGCCTCCCGGCGCGGTGGCGTCATAGAAGCGCTGGATCAGCGCGTCCTTGGTACTCTGATCAAAATAAATCATTACATTTCTGCAAAAAATAACGTCAAATTTAAGCCGGAAGTGAATGGGGTCCATTAGGTTGAAGGTTTGAAAAATTACATTTGATTTTATTGCAGGTGCTACGGAATAGATACCCTGTTCCGAAGTTTTAACAAAATATTTGGATTTCCAGGCAGGAGAGAGATTTTTCAGGGAATCCTCATCGTATACTGCCTCCCTTGCAGCCCTTAAGGCATTCTGGGAAATGTCGGTGGCCAGAACCCGGGTATCCCAGAGGGCGGCCTGCGCCCCCAGGGTTTCCTTGATGATCATTGAAATGGTGTAAGGCTCTTCACCGGAAGAGCAGCCGGCGCTCCATATGCTTAAGACCTTATTTTTCTTTGTGCTTAACAGATAAGGGAGTATGGTGTCCCGGAAGAATTTAAAATGGGCTTCTTCCCTCATGAAATAGGTGTAATTCGTTGTAAGCTTATTTAACATGACTTCTAAGTCAGCCGGGTTCTTGGATGAGATGATATGGTCAATGTAATCCGTAAAGGAGGTATATCCTAAGGAGATGATGGTGTTTGACAACCGTCCCATGATCAGCTGCATCTTTTTTGACAAATCAATTCCATAATTTTTTTTCACAAACTGAACCAGCCGTGTAAAGTCTTGCTGCGAAAGTGTTAGCATAAAAAGTCGTCCTTTATGAGTTATTAACTAAAGTTTCACAATCCAGAAGCAGGACAACGTGATTGTCCGGCATGGATATCATACCGCTTACCAGATCTTCCCGGTTATTGGCGGGAACCGGGGAAATGCTGGAATAATCAATATCCAGAACCTGCTCCACGGCATCCACAATGACTCCGATGAAAACGGAATCCACATTGAGAACAATGACGCAGGTGGTATTGGTGTATTCAATGGCCGGTTTGCCAAGTCTTAAGCGGATATCAATGATGGGCACGATCTGGCCTCTTAAGTTGATGATTCCCTTTACATAGTTAGGCATCATAGGCATGGGGGTGATGGCATGGTTGGTGATGATCTCAATGATATAATTGGTGCTTACACCAAAGATCAGGTTATCTGTACGAAAGGTTAAGTAACGCTCCATGGCTTCTGATCCGCCGGAAATAAAGTCTTCCGATGTAAAACTATCCGCACCAGACATCGCTGTTTTTGTATTCTCTGCTGACATTTGTATTCCTCCAATTCCCAAATTAGTATTGATTATGTGCTGCAGCATACAGATTTAAAACGTCTAATATGATGCTGATATTGCCGTCGCCCAAAATGGTGCATCCGCTGATTCCGGAATCCTTGATGTTGAAGCTGTTTAAGTATACAGGAAGAGGTTTCACAACCACCTGCTGTTCTCCTAAAAGGTCGTCTACGAAAAGGCAATAGGATTTGTCGCCGGATTCCACCCACACGAGAATTCCATCCTCAATGCTGGTGATCTCCGTTTCAATGTTATAAAGCCTGTGAATGCGGATGATGGGGTAGAACTGGTTCATGCACCGGATGATCTCGTTGCCTTCGGTATCATAGATCACATCTTCATTTTTTACCTTAAAGGACTGGCGGATGTTGGCAATCGGGATGGTAAAGACGGATTTTCCAACTGAAATTTCCATGCCGTCCACAATGGCCATGGTAAGGGGGATTTTTAAGGTGGTGCACATGCCCTTGCCTAATTCGCTGGTAATGGTGATGGTGCCGCCAATGTTCTCAACATTTTTCTTGACCACATCCATGCCCACGCCGCGGCCGGAAAATTCGGTAACCACTTCATTGGTGGAAAAACCGGGAGCAAGAAGGAGGGCCAGGATTTCTTTATGAGTGTATTCGCTTTCCGGCTTTGTGAGAATCCCGTTTTTCTTTGCTTTTGCCAGAACTCCCACAGGGTCAACGCCCCGTCCGTCGTCACTGATGGAGATAATCACTTCGTTGGTAGTATGGCTGGCGGAAAGAATCAGCTCTCCCTGAGGATTTTTTCCGGCGGCAATACGTTCTGCGGCAGTCTCCTCAATTCCATGGTCCATGGAATTGCGGACAATATGCATGATGGGATCACCAATGCTGTCCACAATGGATTTATCCACTTCCGTGTTCTCGCCGATGATGGTCAGGCGCACATCCTTTTTAAGCTTTTGCTTCATATCCCGGACGATCCGGTTCATTTTCTGGAACACGCCGGATATGGGCACCATGCGCAGGGACATGACAATATCCTGAAGGTCATCGGTCAGCTTGCGAAGCTGTCTGGTAGCCTTTAAAAAGCTGTCTAAGTTCTTTAAGTTCTGGATCTCAGGAGATGAGGTCACCATGGATTCCGTAATGACGATCTCACCTACAATGGCAACCAGGTTATCCAGCTTTGTTAAATTCACGCTGATTAAGTTCTGTTTGCTGGGCATCTGGTGTCCGGCGCTTGCAGCAGGAGTGCTGGGGGTTCCGGCGCTTTCATGGTCAGAGGCCGCGGAAGAGATCTGAGCGTTCTGGGCTTCTGCTGACCGGGGTGCTTTGGCGTGGACATTTTCAATGAGCTCATAGGAACGGATATTATTTAAGTTATTGATCTGGGAGATTGCCATGTCCGCATCCTTGCGGGAGTCAAAGGTCAGGAAAAAGCCCTTTTCAATGATGGTGCTGCAGCTCTGGCTGTTGGTTTCCACATCTTCCGGATAAAAGTTGAATTCCAGTCCGGAGTCTTTTAATGTGCTTATAAGCATAAATGCACGAAGGTTTTCCATTCCGCAGCCTTCGTCATAGAAGATCCTTAAGAAGAAAGGAGCCTTATCATCAGGACATTCCGCCAGATCCATCCGGATTTCATTTAAGTTTACAGCCGGGATTTCCGGGGCAAAGGAGGCAGCAGGCTTTTGTGCTTCCTGGTGTTCAGGAGCTTTCGGGCTTTTTTCTTTGCTTCCGGCCTGATTTTTATCCTTACTGATTTTTTTCAGGAAACTATTAATTTCCTGAGTCAGATTGTCGACATTATCACTAAGTGGCTCATTGTTTTCTACTTTTGAAACTTCAGCACGGAGCATATCGGTAGAACGGAACATTAAGTCAAAAAGGGTGCTTTTGTGGGAAATGTCCAGGGAGTCCAGACCGTTCTCACGGATAAAAAAGAATAAGTCTTCAATATGGTGGGCAATCTGCATCAGGGAAGTGAACTCCATCATAGCAGAAGAGCCCTTTACGGTGTGCATGATACGAAAGATTTCGTTCACGTCATCCACTGTAAAATCTCCAGCCTTTTCGGCTTCTATCAGCAGTTCGTCCAATTGCTCCAGAAGAGAATTGGTTTCAAAGAGATACATATCAAGCATATTTTCCATGCCGTTATCCATAATATTTACACCGCCTTATTTAGTTTAGTATATATCTATTTATCGGTATGGTTGGATAAAAAATAATAGTAAATTAAATAACCTTTCGAAAAAATATGTAAAATACCAGTTAAATGGAGGCATAGTATGGCAGACATTTTGAAAGTTACAACACCGCTTTCCGGATATGATAATTCAACGATCAAAAACAATCCACAGGCAGGTCAGGGAGTACAGATCCAGAATCCTGTAGATCCGTCAAAAGTGACGAGAGGGGATAACCGGACTGACTCCGGAGGAAACGGGGAACAGCAGCTGGCATTCCAGTATGGGTCAAATTTCGGCGCGTTTCTCAACCTGGTAAAAAATGTACCGGACCTTTCCAAAATATTCACGGATATTTTTTTTCAGGGTGAAGAATTGCTGTCAGGGGGAGTCATGGGAGAGGAAGCTGCGCAGAAGATCGCTTCCTTTTTTGAAGCAACCCAGATGCAGGCCGAGGAGCTCCTGCCATTTTTAAAGGAGCAGGCCGAGTCAGCAGTCCGCTTTAACGGAGGCATTTTTGACCAGCTCCGCAATGTAATGGCAGAAACAACTTCTGTGGATTTAAAGGCAGAAGTTTTAAATTTTGTCAGGAAGTTTAACGATATGTCTTCCGGTAAGCATATACTTCATGATATATTTAATACAGTAAAGGATATGGAGTCCTATGTTTTCAAGCAGACGAGAGAGCAGATAGAGGCATTTCTCAAGGAGCTGGATTTATCTGCGCCTGGAGGACAGACTTCCCATAACAGCGCGCTGCTAAAGGAAAAGCTTCTCCCCTTTCTGGGCCGCTATATTGCCATGAATCACGATATGGGCACCATTCGGGATAAGATATCTCTTTTAACGGTATTGATAGCCAGATATGAAAATGGGAACAGGGAAGAGGTTTTACAGTCTTTTTCCAGGCTGACGGGTTATCAGGGATTTCGTAAATTTTTCGGATCCACAACAATGGAGCAGTTCAATGAACTTTTAAATCAGGTGGACCTAGAGCAGGCGGCAGGGAAAAACCAATGGGCGGAAAAGTTCGTTGATTTTTTAAAAACCGGCGTGAGTGGCGGTACCGGTCTTGAGAATAAGCAGATGTTTCAGAACATGCTTCAATCCATGGTTTTAAATGAAAGCGTTTATATGCCCCTTTTGCATCTGGCATTCCCCATGAATGTAGACGGGCGGAAGCTGTTCTCCGAAATGTGGATCGATCCTGATGAGGAGGGAAGCAGCACCCAGGCAGGGGCGAAGCATAAGGTCAGAATTTTCGTTAAATTCGATATCAGGGAATTGGGACAGTTTAAGCTGCTGCTTTTTTATGGGGACAATGCGGCCTCTCTTCAGCTTTACTATCCGGAAAAGATGCAAAAATCAGAGGCCAATATCCATAAGGGAATTAAAAGTATCCTTGACCGGCATCACTTCCGGGCGGACAACATATACCTCCAGGCAGGGGGCGGACCCACCTCACCCATAGAGGTATTTCCTAAAATTCAGGAAAGGAAGAATTCAGTCGATGTCAGAATTTAGAAATACGTTAAATAAAAAAGCGGTGGCATTGAAATATGATGATGCGAAGAATTCTGCTCCGGTTATTGTGGCCTCCGGTATGGGGTATATGGCGGAGAAAATAATAGAAACTGCCAATGAAAGCGGTATCCCCGTTTATGAAGATAATTCTCTGGCAACCATTTTGACCCAGCTTGAGCTTGGGAGCCAGGTGCCGGAGGAATTATATCAGGCAATTGTGGATATCTATCTTTATTTCCTGGATTATGTGCCTGGTTCAGCAGAAAAACCGGAGCCGGAGCATATAAAAGAAGTAGAGGAAGAGGAAATAATAAAAGAAGAAACGGTGGAGTAGGTTATGTTGATTGAATGTGAAAAAGCAAGTGTTTTTACCTTGGATGGTGTCTTTATCGCAGAAGTGAAGGTAGTGGATTCCCATAAGGACAGTATGGGGCTGATTTTTGAAGAAAAAGATATGGATAAGGTAAACACAGAATCTGTGATCGTATTTTATGACGCTGTTCAGGGGCTTGTTACATGTAAATGCCGTTTGTCAGGAAGGGTAAAAATCAATGGAGACGAAATCGGAAATATTGGAAATGCGATCTATAAGGTTCCCTGTGAAATTGATAAACTGATCGGTATAGAGCAAAGGCGACGTGATCTTAAAGTCAGGGTTTCGTTTCCGGTCACCTTAGAGACTGCGGATGCGGATGGAAAGGTTACGCATATAGCTGCCAAAATAAAAAATATAAGTGCAGGAGGAATCGGACTTGAATCAGCTGAGGAATTAAAGGAATCACAGATTTTTTCCTTTCTGTTTAAAACCGACACCGGCCGTACCAGACTTAAAGCCAGTATTCTATGGGTGAAAAAACTATCAGAGGAAAATGAGCCGCCCCGTTACCGGTATGGCTGCCGCTTCTTTGATATGACATCCTATCAGGAATCCACGGTCAGAAGATTTACTTTTCTTGAACAGCTTAAAAGGAGAAAGACACTATAATTGCTTATACCTGGACAATTGGAATTTTAACTGCTTTTAATAAACGAAGAACTGGAGGAATAAGGAGATGTTTACTGAGTGTAAAAAAGCCTGTATTTGCTCTTTTTCCGGTAATCTTCTTGCAGAAGTGGAAGTGGTTGATTCCCATAAGGAGCGAATAGGGCTTGTCATCCGGGAAGAAGATGTGCGTAAAATAAGCGCTGATACGATCATTGTGTTTTATGACGGCGTACAGGGACTTGTCACCTGCAAATGCCGGCTGTATGAAAAGGAGAAGCTGGAGGGAAAACCATTCTACAAGCTTTCCTGCCGGGTCATGAAACGGATAGAAGAACTGGAAAGGCGTCATGATACAAAAGTCGGGATTGAGCTTCCGGTGGTGCTGGAAGTGACCGGCGATGACGAAAATCTGATACATATTAACGCAGCCATAAAAAATATCAGCGCAGGCGGCATAGGATTTGAGTCCGAAAAAGAGCTGAAAGAGGGAGGATATTTTTCGTTCCTTTTGGATACGAATTTTGGCTGCGTCAGGCTAAAGGGCTGTATTCTCTGGAAGAATGACCGGTCTGGTGAGAATGGAAAGCATTTTTACCGGTACGGCGGACATTTTCTTGATCTGACCTCCCATCAGGAAGCAGTGCTTGGAAAATTCCTGCTTCTGGAGCAGATAAAGGTTAAAAAAACATAGCATTTGTCTATGGAGAAACCTTACTATTGAAATCTATAAATCAAAGCAAAGGTGTATTAGTTAAAAGGAGCGATTACATGAAACAACAAAAGAGGGGATTGGCAATAGCCGTAATTGCAGCTTTATGTCTGTGTCTGTTTCCTGAAAAAGCAATGGCAACAGAGGCTATCAATTCAATCAGCATCAAAGTGGTACTTAATATTGAGGCAGGGGACCGTTTGCCTGATATACAGATTGACAAAACCAGCGGGGACTGTTATGTGACGTCCGGCGATAAAAGATACACTGTCAGAGAAGCGGAGTGGGTTACTTCCACTTCAAAAGACATTACGGTAGGGGAAGAACCCAGGATGAATGTGACTCTCACCCCCTCCGATGAATACGACGCTTATTTTAAATCCTCTTATGAGGCTTCCAAGATGAAAATCACGGGAGGTTCCTATGTCAGTGCAAAACGCAAGGGCAGCGATATCATTGTGACCTTAAGGACAAAACCGGTCAAAGGCCTGTACGCGGAACCGGAAGATGTGGGCTGGAAGGATACAAGGCTTGGCCAGGCCGTCTGGTCCAAGGGAGATAACACTTCAGGAGCCTATGAATTATGGCTTTATTGCGGAAAAAAGATTATTTTAAAAAAGGAACAGGTAAAGGCAACCACCTATAATTTCTATCCCTATATGACAGAGGAAGGAACTTATTCTTACAAGATCCGCTCCGTTCCCTATAAACAGGATGAACTGAAGAATGGAAAGAAAAGCAACTGGGTGGAATCCGACGAACTGATTATCAGGGACCGGGATGTATCCGATGGAACAGGGAAGGAATCGGATACGGCTGCCGGAACAGGAAATGGCACAGGGGTAAAGGAAGGCTGGGACCAGCAGTCAGGAGTGTGGTACTACCGGTATGCCGATGGAACGGTTCAGTCTAATTCCTGGCTGGTGCTTGATAATGTGTGGTACCGGTTTGACCAGGAAGGGAAGATGGTAACCGGCTGGCTTATTCTGGATTCCGATATCTATTACATGGGTTCCAATGGAGCCATGGTGACCGGCTGGAATAAAATTAACGGTACATGGTATTATTTCTACCCGGACAACGGCTATGAAGCCCCTATGGGCGCCGCTGCAACGGACTGGCAGGTCATAGACGGCTATTATTATTATTTTAACAGTCAGGGAGCCATGCAGCAGGGCTGGATCAACCAGGTGGGAAGATGGTATTATTTAAATACCGTATCAGGAAACCTGGAGGGAGCCATGCTAAAGGGCTGGATTATCCGGAACGGATATACATATTTTACCGGGGAAGACGGAGCCATGGTAACAGGCTGGCAAAAGATCGACGGATTGTGGCGCTATTTTAATCAGGATGGCACCATGGCAGTTAATACGGTGATCGGAGGATTTCCGGTGAACGAGGATGGAGTGTGGGTACAATGATGAGAGAGAAGAGAAGAAAACTGTATTCTTTGTTCTTGGCTGTATTCACAGCGGCGCTGACATGTCTGCCGGCCATAAAATCCTATGGCGACGATTCCATAGTGATTCGAAGCCTGAATCTTAAGTTTGACAGCCAGTATGGGAATGAAGAAATTCTGATGCCTGGGATTTCTGTAACGACTGCCGGAGTGTCGGTAAAAGAGGTCATCTGGAACCGGGACATCAGCAAATGGAAGGCAGCAAAGAATGAACGGGCCAGCGTGATTTTAACGTCAGACACCATGATATTTGCGAAAGCCTACAACAGGTCGGAGTGCAAGCTCACAGGGGCCAAATTTGTATCGGCCAAGTCCCTGGATAATTATACTCTGGAAGTTAAGGTGGATTATGTTCCTGTGGTAATCCTGGGAAAAACAGGGAGAGCCGGATGGAGCGACAGCAAAAAGACAAAGGCCGTGTGGGAAAAGGTGGAATTTGCCACAGGGTATCAGGTTGCCCTGTATGCGGATGACAAGCTGAAAAAGCGTATTTCCGTGGAGACTAATACGGTGGATCTTTCTGAATACATGGATAAGGATGCTGTTTACTACTATGAAGTCCGGGCAATGGGCTATTCTGCCGATGACCGCAAATATATGAAGGAAGGGGATTATGTCACTTCCGATGATACCATTATGGAATATGACGGCGATACATCAGGCACCTGGAAAGGAAATACCTATAAGCAGGAAGACGGCGGGATCCCAAGGAATTCCTGGAAGCAGATATTAAACGACTGGTATTATTTTGATGGAAACGGAATTTACCAGACAGGCTGGCTCCTGTCAGGCCAAAGATGGTACTATTTAAATCCCAAGGATGGAAAATTGCTTACAGGCTGGCAGTTTGTCAACGGGAAATGGTATTATTTAAATCCGGGCGGAGGAGAGATGCTGACAGGCTGGATACAGCCCCAGCCGGGAATCTGGTATTACTTAAACCCGGACGGCAGTATGGCAAGCAGCACGAATGTAGGTGGTTATTGGGTTGATGCTTCAGGAAAATGGGTTTCGTAAAAGTCAGAAATTGACGGGAGGATTGAATTTTGGCTACAATAGACCAGATAAGGCTGTCTGCGCTTGCGAACACAAAGACCGGGCAGACAGAATATACGGCAGCTTCATCTGCCAAGGGGAATTTTAAACAGATTTTAAAATCAGCAGTAAAGGCGCCGGAAAACCTGGAGGCCATATTTACAGAGGCTGCTAAAAAATATGGTGTTTCCGAAAAGCTGCTGAAGGCGGTTGCCAAGGCAGAATCGAATTTTAATCCGTCTGCCACTTCAAAGAAGGGGGCAGCAGGAGTGATGCAGCTGATGCCTGCCACTGCCAGATCCTTGGGAGTGGACGATCCTTATGATGCCAGAAGCAACATCATGGGGGGCGCCAAATATTTAAGAGAAAATCTGGAACGGTATAATGGAAATGTGGACCTGACTCTGGCAGCTTATAATGCCGGCAGCAACAATGTGAGCAAGTACGGTGGAATTCCTCCATTTAAGGAAACACAGGAGTATGTAAAGAAGGTTAAGAATTATATGGGCGCAGGAGATTCTGAAACCTCAGGGTATGGATCAAACATATCAAATGCCCTGGAATATTTAACAGGCCAATCCTGGGAAGAAGAAAATGGAAGCCTTGTACCGGAGAAATCTGATTATCTCTATTTGATTGAACTGATGAAGCTTCGGATGCAGATGGCTTCCTCCCGTATTTCCGGTCAATTTGATTCTGATGATTCAGCGGATGGATCTATCTTCAATTTGTAAAAAGAAAAAGCCTGATGGAAATCCGGATTAACCGGTTTTCATCAGGCTTTTCTCATGTAATAATAAATAGCATATTATTCCAGTTATGTATAAAACATTCTTAATGGGTGAATCTCACCTTTTAGATATCTTGTCACTGACTTTTACCAAGGCTTCGATAAAATAGGATTTTTTAATGGGCTTGAAAACAAAGGGAACAGATGGGCCCAGTTCCCGCACCATCTGCAGTGTTTTGTCATAGACAAGAGAACTGATAATAATAATTCCTGCTTCCGGATGATGCTCCAACAGACGTTTGGAAGCTTCGATGCCATCGATTCCAGGCATTATGATATCCATGGTCACAATGTCGGGCCTTTCTCTCTCAAAGGCTTCCAAAGCCTCTTCCCCGCTTCTGCACTGATAGATTACATCAAAATTAGTTCCTTTCAATAATTGTTCTATCTCATTGCGCATTACAATTGAATCATCGACAATCATAATTGTTTTTTTCATTGCAGCTTCCCTCCTTCTGGTCTAATTACTTCCGATGATGATTTCACCTTCGCTGTTTTTATAAATGATGCTTTTGGAATACTCTTCCTGAACCAGAAGGCTGGAAGAGCCGATTTTGATGCGGACAACCGGGAGCAGCTGCTGGCAGTTGATCACTCCGGACTGTTCCCTGTCGTTTTCCGTTATTTCACCCAACCGGTTTGTGATCTCCTGCTCCCGAAGGTTTAAATAAGCGGAAGCCTGCTTTAAGCTATCCAGGAGCAGCTGTTTATCCTGTCTTTGGGTGGTCTCAAGATAGGTGATATTCTTTCTTACTTCCGACATGTTATGATGGAGCTGTTCCAGCTCCCTGGTAAGACGAGCTGCTTCTTCCACATTTTTGGGAATATTGGCAATGATCAGTTCCGTAACAAGCCGCCGTACTTTAGAACCAATGATGCGGGCATTGATGCTGTTGGAGGCCAGGAGAGAGCCGCCGATAATGACGCCCATACCGGAGGTTACGATAATATCCTGGCCGCTTTCTATTTTGGAGTTAATAATGCTTTCTGCATACACATTGCCTTTTGCACTGACTGTGCAGTGCTCTAAGTAACGGCATTTCACATCAGAGTCAGAGGTTAAAGCGCCCCGGCCGTTTCCTGACATGCCGCTGGCAATGGTAATGGCTCCAATGGCCGTTATCTGGGCTCCCTCTACGGAACCGCGAATGTCAATCCTTCCGGTAGCTTTCACTGAAAAACCATTCCTTACATCTCCGGTAATCAATATATCCCCGTCATAATCCAGGTTTCCTGTACTATTATCAATATTGCCATTGATCTTAAGAATAGGATCTACCTGGAATTTTCCATTGGCAAATGTTACATGGCCTGTTTTCTGAGAAATAAGCAAGGTCCGGTCTTCCGTAAGTACAGTATTGCGGCCTGAAGGAACGGGAACGTTAGTACCCTTGATGGAGCAGGGGTATGGCCGGCCGGTTATGGTCATACCATTTTCTCCCGGAACAGCAAGAGTAATTGTGCTGATTACCTCCCCTTCCTTGACGGACTGAATATTATTTAGTTTTTTATAGTCAACAGCTCCGTTTTCGTCTTCCTTAAATTCAAGCTTCAGAGTCCGTTTATAATGGTCTTTAATAGAACCGTCGATTCCGTTACGCGCCAGGATACCTTTTGCAACCAGCACCGCCTGGTCATAAATCTGCTCTTTAATGACTGTTTTTAAGGCCTCCTCCATGATTCCGGTGGATACACGCTCTTTATTTAAAATGGATTTCAAATCTTCTTCCTTTATGTCTTCACCGCCATTAAATGGGGGAATCACATAAATCCATGCTGCCATTTTATCATCCGAGATATACAGATGAGCCTGGGCTGCCTTTGGCTGAGGTTCATCTGCAGCTTCAGCTGTCCTTTTTAAGGCATTGGATAATGAATTCATTTTACTGGAGAACTGAGCGCATTCACCGTATAATGCTTCTTCGTTGATCCGTACAATAAGCGGATCATCGGATGACTCCCATATAAAAGAAGGGGAGGGAGCTTTTGGTTCAGTTTCGGAAGGCAGGGTTGTTGCGGCAGAGTCTTTTTGTTCCATTGGATCGGAGGCTGTTTTTATAATATCTTCATTTTCAGCTTCTTCAGATGAAGCAACATCAGTTGTAATGGATTTCTCCAAAGGTTCCGCAGAACGTCTTACATTTTGAAAAAGGCTAAAGAGTCCTTTTTTAGTTTTTTCTTTCATTTTCTTCCCCTAACATTAAAAATACCTGCTATTTTCCCTGTATGCAAGTAATTGGCTGATTTTCCATGGCTTCTTTGGCTTTGGCCAACAGGCATCAGGATATGACGCTGTTCAGTTTTCCGATTAAAGGAAAGCTGGCTCCGGGTTCTGGTCATCCATTCTTATATATATACGATCGGATGAAATTAATCTTGAGCCTTTATAAAGCAGATCGCCCTGCCTGTTCTTTTTGAGGTTGTATTCTTTGGAAGATTTATGGCTGAAGATAATCAGTCATGCAGATTGCCAGGCATTAAATTACGGGATACCGGGATCTTTGCTCCAAGACGCGTCATAGGAACACCTCCTTCTTATTTACAAATCGGCTATACCTTTATATCGGCAAATCGCATCCTAAATATAATATAATAGTTGATCTTTTGGTTACTTAATTTAAAAAACAGATTATTATTAACGTAAAACAGTTACTAAAGGTGGGAGAAAGAAAACAGATTCAGTTTTTAAGGAGACTTCAAGGCTTGATTTGCAGACGGGTTTCTGTGTTTGTGAGGAGTATGCTGTCTGTTTTCCTTTTTTTTAATACCTATGGTGTAATAGTTTTACAGCAGAATAAAAAGGGCGCAGGAAAACAAAACTTAGCATTGGTTTTAACCTTTACAAGGTAATTATGATCCATGGCTGTTTTTGACATTTCCATGTGGCCGGTGTGCTTTATCGGGGGTGTATTTTCAATAAAATAAATTATCAAAAACAATGTAAAATAATTGTTGACTTTTGTCGTTGGCTTTGGTATGATATAACTCGCCGCTGAAAAAGGCGGCAAAACTTCTTCTAAAACACATCGATGATCGATGAGAAAGTTTTGAAGAAAAATTAAAAAGTGGTTGACAAAAACAACCAGTTATGATAACCTATAAAAGTTGCTGCTGCGACAGTAACACAGAAAAAGCACCTTGAAAACAGAAGATTGAACAGTATGTAAAACCCTGAAAATTCTAATAAAACAAGCCATGTTTGATGGCTTTGAATGAGAAAATTTCAGAACGAATACAAGCAATTGTATACGAACCAAACAACAAG